>CAVRIG010000001.1:0-144796 GCA_963721175.1 uncultured Alphaproteobacteria bacterium
GGCACGAAATCGCGGAGAACAATCATGATCTGGCGCTCTTCAACCTGGCCATCGACATCAAACGACGCGGGTGGGACCTGGTGAAACTGAAAGTAGCGGATGTCTATGCTTCCGGGCAGGCCAAGGAGCGGTCCTCGATCATCCAGAGCAAGACCCAACGACCGGATCGTTTCGAAATCACCGACGGCACGCGCAAATCGATCCTGCGATGGATGGAGGAGCCGTTGATGATCGGCTCAGCACATCTCTGGCCGTGCCGCTTTCGCGAGCGTTTGCACATTTCGACACGTCAGTCAGCTCGGCTGATTCGCGAATGGGTGAACTCCATGGGTCTCGACCCGACATACTACGCCCTCATCTCTTCTGCCTAAGACAGCGTGCGGCGCGACAAGCGGGTGACGCGGTCGATCATGTTGGTGGATGTCGCGGACGCGCAGGGTGACGTCGATGTCTATGTGGCACGCTGTTCCGAATGTCGATCCTGCGATGCCGCCATCGAGGCCTATGGCGATCTTCCCTCCCACACGCAGTTCCTTGAGGCGCTCAAACAAGAACATGGTCGAAAACAAGGGTTCTGGCGCTTGGTCGACCCGTAACCTTGGCCCACTTCGGACGCTTGTCTCCAAACACCTGCCGCGGCGCAGTTTTCGAAAACTGCCGAAAGGGGGTTTTGCTCCGACCCATTCACCGACGTCCTGCGCGATGGAGCGCGCAAGCTGATCGAACAGGCGATCCACGCGGAACTGGCCGCGCTCATGAACGCCTTTTCCGGGGACAGGCTCGAGGACGGGCGGGCACGCCTGGTGCGCCATGGTCATCTCCCGGAACGCGAGGTGATGTACCATTGCCCGGCAGGCGATTTGCAAAGCAAATCTTCCGAGAGGGGGACATTGGTCCAGTGCCGGTGAAAGTGCCGCGCGTGCGGGATCGGGGTGCTGGCGAAGACAAGATCAGCTTCACGCCCAGCATTCTGCCGCGGTATCTGCGCAAGGCGAGATCGGTCGAGGAACTGCTGCCATGGCTTTACCTGAAGGGCGTGTCCACGGGCGATTTCACCGAGGCGCTGGAGGCCTTGTTGGGCCCGAACGCCAAGGGCCTGTCCGCCAAGACCGTCACCCGGCTGAAGGCCGGCTGGTGGAAAGACTACGAGGCCTGGCAGAAACGCGATCTTGGCGCGCGGCGGTTTCTCTACATCTGGGCCGATGGCGTCTACTTCAAGCCGCGCATGTCTGAAGAAAAACAATGCGTTCTGGTGATCGTGGGCGCCGATGAGTATGGTCGCAAGGAACTGCTGGCCATGACCGACGGCTTCCGCGAAAGCATTCAGAGCCACTCTTGTCTCATGACTTCCGCAGCTCCCGTTGCATGATGGGGGTCGCCGTGGGGATCATGCAGTTCCACGCGGCGGCGGGGGACGGATCGCACCCCTCTGGGTCGCAAGAGACCGTTGCCGCGTGAGATCGCCCCCGCATCTTCTTCGGACCTGAACGGATACCTGGGCGCGAGGCCCGCATGACAAGGTGTAGGAACATGACCATGCAAGACACGATCGGCGTTGTCGTCTCAAAGGATCATCTGGACGCCTGCGATGCGGGTCCGAAGGATCATCGACGGTTTTCCAACGACGCGGCCGGGCTGACGGCTCCTTGCCGAAGGGTTCGCGAGCGGGGCGACGAGCTCGTCGTCTTTGAAGCATCCGGTGCCTATCACCGCGATCTCGAGCGCATGCTGTCGCGCCAGAACCTGCCTTTCGCTGCCTGTTCCAGGAACCGGCCGGTGTTCGTGTTGTCCATCGGCCGTGCCAGACCGAAGCCCTGAAGGAAGCAGCAGCCCATCTCCTGCAGAATTCTGACATGCTCGTCGGTCTCAACGCCCTCGGCGACCACCTTGATCCCGAGCATGTGCCCGATCCCGATGATCGTTCTCACCAGATCCCTTTGTCGTTGCGACTGTACGATCGGCTGGATGAGAAAACGGTCGATCTTGAGGCGCTTCGGCGCGATCTCCAGCAGGCTGGCGATGGACGCGTGGCCACTGCCGAAATCGTCGATCTCGATATTGATGCCCATCGAACCGATGACCTGCAGGTTCTTGTCGATGATATCGTTACGCGAATCCAGAAATGCAGACTCCAGCAGTTCGAAGGATAACATGCCCGGGGGCAGGTCCAGAACCCGCAGCCGATCGCCGAGAGTGGGGTCGTTGAGGCGGTGCGCCGAGACATTGACCGAGATCGGCGGTACGGCGAGCCCGGCCTCCTGCCAAGTCTTGATGTCATGAAGCGCGCGGCGCAGCACCAGCTCGTCGAATTGCGCCACAAGCCCCATGTCCTCGGCGGTCTGCAGAAAATCCTGCGGCATGATCAGGCCGTATTTCGCGCTCTCCCACCTCACCAGTGCTTCCAGGCCGGTGGGCTCAAGCGTGACCGCATCGAATTGCGGTTGGTAGTGGCACGTGATCTCGCCCTTCTCGAAACCCGCGGACAGAGCGTCGAACGATTTCTTGCGTCTGCGCGCCTCGTCCTTCATCGAAGACGAGAAGAAGCGATATCGCCCGCGACCGGCCTTCTTCGCCTCGTAGAGCGCAAGGTCCGCATTGATGAAGAGATCGCTGCCCGCGTCGTTCGGGTTGTTGGTGGTCGCGACACCGATGCTGGTGCCGATGTTGCATTCCTGCGAGCCGTAGTAGAAGGGCTGCGACATTTCCCGGATGATCGCCTCCGCAATGGATGCGAGCGCCGTGTCGTCCGGCGCATCGAAGAGCAGCGCCACGAACTCGTCTCCCCCGACGCGGGACACCAGTGCCGAGGCCGGCGTGTTGCGCATCAGGACGGCCGCGGCATGTTTGAGCGTTGCATCGCCCGCGTCATGACCCAGCGTGTCATTGATGTGCTTGAAGTGATCGATGTCGAAATGCAGGACAGCAACACGCTCGCTGCTGTTCCTGGCGTACTGTGAATAGGTTTCATCCAGCTTTCGACGATTGGCAAGACCGGTCATGGCGTCATGGCGGCTCTCGTGCTCGAGCAGCGCCCGCGCCTTCTCCAGTTCCTGCGTCTGCAACTTGTCGCGCGTGATGTCGAAATTCACCCCGTAATACCGCGGCTCGGCCTCGGTATCCTCGACGTATTTCGCGCGCGCCCTGATGTGCTTGACTTCACCGTCACCGGTCAGAACCCGGTAATCATGAGCGATGTCCTGCTTCCTGACGAGGCGGTCGTCGGTATACGCAACAACGTCCTCCCGATCGTCGGGATGGATGTAGCGCGCCCAGTCATCGCCGGATCTGATGTTGTTCCCGTCCTTGACGGCGAACATCTTCAGCAGGCGGTCGTCCCAATAGGCTTCCTTGGTCGTGATGTTGAATTCCCATCGCGCCATGCCCGCAGCCTCCATCGCGACATGCAGACGTTGCGCCATGCGCTGGCTTTCAAGCTCCACGGTCTTGATATCGGTGATGTCGGTATCGGTGCCGATGATCCGCACCGGCAATCCGGCCGGATCACGACGAACCACCCGCCCGCGGCTCAGGAACCACACCCAATGGCCGTCCTTGTGCCTCTGGCGAAACTTGTAGTTGATGATATCCGTCTCGCCCGCGTCGATCCGGCGCCATTCCTCGATGAGATGACCGACGTCCTGCTCGTGAACCGTGGTCAACCACTCCTCGGTGTTCTGCGGCACGTAGTCGTTGACGCTGAGCCCACGCAAGTCGCGCCACGTCTTCGACAGATAATGTCGGTTGTTTTCGAAATCGTGATCCCAGACCGCCTGGTTGGCGCTCAGGACCGCGGTTTTCCAGCGATGTTCGCCTCCACCGACACCGTCGTCCGGTCCTTCCGCGATGTCGGTGACGTCATATTCATCCACCAACAGTTTCTGTGGAAGGCCGCCGCACGACCAGTCGCTCACGTGTCCGGCGGCATGGAACACCTTGTCCTGATCGCCACCCGTTCGTAGGCGATAGGTCATCCTGAAATGATCCTCGACCGTCGAGATGACTGACGCCAGGCCGCACTTCACGCGTGTCAGGTCATCCGGATGAATGTCGCCAAAGAAGCGCGACAGGTGGTCCGCCGTCGCCGCCGCAAGCTTGATCGTACCATGTTTGGACCTGATCTCACCCGAAAACAGGTCAAGCTCCCATCTCCTGTGGGGAAGATTTTCGGGAAGCACCGACGCATAGTCGAGATCGGCTGAACGCAATGCCGCATCAAGGCTCTGCAGGACGTATCCTTGCAGAGGATCGCGGCCCATGTCGAGGACCGTCACTTGAAACAGATGAGCCGTTTCGGCGCCGCGCAGGCGCGCGACCGCGATGTCCAGCGGCGACGTGCCGGTCTCGATCGCCGTGAGATGCGCCAGCACGGCCGCGGCACTCTCCGGGCAAAGCATGGAATGCAGTCCTTGTCCGATCACGTCGCAGGCGTCGGGGAGCCCCAGCAGCGAAAGCGCGGGCCGATTGATGGCAACCACTTCCCGTTCGGCAGACAGCAGGATCACGGGCAACGCCATGGCATCGACGAGCGGATGTCTGCGAACGTCGTCAGATGTTCCCCTTCGGCGCATCGATTCCCTCCAAGCCGAGGAAGGATTTATTCAACCCGTTTTAAGGTGCCGTTATCAAATAAAGATCTAATCGATTTGCGAACACTCGGCCGCTGGTGGAAACGGATCGGCCTCGGCGTTTGGACGCCATGTGGGCTCGCCCTGTGTCAACAAACACCGTAAGATCGGCGGGTTTCGTTCGGCTGTGCGCGTCCCGGCACAATTCGCCGCAGCTTCGACGCGGCGACCACGGGCACGCCATGAGCCCCGTTGTTGTCCAGCCCGCGCTGGATGCCACCCGGGTTGCGGTCACGGCCGCGGAACCTTTCCCAAGCCACCCAAATCCAGTCCCCACGAATGACGGTAGCCCGATCGCCCCGGGTTCCCTACAGTGCCACGAGGAATCCGGACAATCGTCACGGATCGACGCTGGCGCCTGTCGCAGAGGCGCGCGCCTGCAGCGGGGATCGCAATGGCTTCACTTCTTTCGATCATCATCTCCTTCGGGATCGTTCTGGCACTGGTTCTGGTGGCCTTCTGCGTCGTGAAATGGTGGAACCTCAGGACGGTCGGCGTGACGCCTGTCCCGCTCTTCACGTTCATCGCGATCCTGTTCACGTCCGGCCTAGACGTCGGGCTGATCATGTTCCCGCTCGGGGAGTTCCCGACCTACGCCGATCCTGCCAATGCCGCCGACTATGGCTTTGCCAACCCGCTCTCGATCGAATTCGGGTTCTGGGGCTTCCTGATCTGGAGTTTCTACTTCCTGACCAGCTTCTACTTCTGCGTCGTCGAGCCGCACGTGAAGTTCTTCGAGATTCCGGTCGTCAAACTGCTCAACAACATCGTGATCGTCGGCACCTGCGCGTTCACGGCGAGCCTCTTCCTCGTCTATCTCCCGTTCTACATCCCCGGGATCGGCGACGGTGAAACGGTCGTCACGACGTTCTACGTGATCGTCTTCTGCGTCATCCTGGCCGCGGCGTATTCCAGCACGGACATCAAGTTCGTCCGCGTCCTCAGCGTCGGTTCGACCTACCTGTTCCTCGCGCTCATCCTCTTCATGTTCTTCTATGCCGACATGAGCGTCGCGGCGATGGCGACCAACCTCGGCGACCTCACCACGGGGTATTTCGGGAACCTGCACAAGTTCGCCACCCCGATCAACGCCTACCACGAGTTCTACCTCTTCTGGTGGTTTGCCTGGTCGATCATGATCGGGCAGTTCACGTCCCGCTTCGTCGGGGGGTTGCGGACGCAGCACCTGCTGCTGGCGCTGCTGGTGATCCCGTCGATCCCGCTGGCGATCTGGTTCTCGGTGCTCTACTTCTACTATTCCAACGGCATCGACACGACGGGTCTCCTGAACATCGCCATGATCGTCGTCGGCGTGACCTTCGTGATCAACTCGCTCGACAGCCTGATCCGGCTCTATTCCGACAATCTGGCGCTGACGCCTGCGCGTCTGGGCAAGTGGGTCTACATCTGCGGAAACGTCGCGGTGCTCTTCGGCCTGACGCTGGCGTTCCAGGGCCAGTGGCTGCAGATCCAGTGGATCGGCGCGGTCGTCGTCGGCATCTACCTGGCCTGCGTCACGTACATCTTGCTCATGAAGCGTGTGGAGGTCGCGGCGATCAAGGCATCGCCCGAGGAGAACACGCTCGATTTCGACAGGATCGAGGCGACCCACTGATCCCCGCTACCGGCCCGGTCATCCCGTTGCCGGAGCCGGCCAGGACGCCTCCGCGCCCGGCTCCCCGCTGGTCCTACATCTCGCCCCGGATCGTGAGGAGGCAGACGGTCGCGCCCGCCGCGTCGGTCACGCGCAGGTGCCACCCGGGCGCGTTCCAGAACCCGCCGCCCGCGTCGTGCAGCAATTCCCCGATGAACACGACGGCTTCCGCACGGGCCTGTTCCGGCCCCGCGAGCACTGCGCCGTCTTCGTCTCTGCCGGGATTGCCATCTCCGTCGAGGTGGAAGAAGTAGCGAGGCACTTCAGTGCACTCCGTTGGCATGGTGGAAGGTCGAACCTCCTCAAACGGTGAACATGCGGGATCCTCGGATGTTCCAATTCCCATGATAATGGCGCTTGCGCTCTCAAACTTTATGCGGCGCCCGCCCACTCCATCATATGTTGTTGGGGGGGGGGGGGGCATTACGCTATGTGGGTAACATTGCCGATTCCGCACCAGGCCTTCGGCGACTGTGAGACCCGAACGTGCTTTCGCCTGACTATGTGGAAGCACATCATGGACCCCGCCCAGACCCTCATATCCAAATTCGAGAGATTTCTCGTCCTCACCGACGCCGAGCGGCAGGCGGTCATCGACCTGCCCATGCGGGTCGAGGAGTTCAGCGCCGATCAGGCGATCCTGCGCGAAGGCGCGCGGCCGAAGCGGTCCGCCCTCCTGCTCGACGGGCTCTGCTGCAACTCGAAGGTCGGCGCCAACGGCCGGCGCCAGATCCTCGCCTTCTACATCCCCGAGGACGCGCCCGACCTCATCAGCCTTCATCTGGAGGTGCTCGACAGCGACACCTGGGCGATCACTCCCTGCACGCTCGCCTTCACGGATCACGGCGACCTGAACCGTTTCTGCGACGCCCATCCCCGGCTCGCCCGGTTCCTCTGGCGCAGCACGCTGGTGGACGCCTCGATCCACCGCGAATGGACGATGAACGTGGGCCTGCGCGACGGCAAGAGCCGGATGGCGCACGTCCTGTGCGAAATCCTGACACGCATGGACGCCATCGGGCGCGCGCAGAACGGAACCTGCGCCTTCCGCGTCACCCAGGAGGACCTCGCGGAGGCCACCGGCATGTCGAAGGTCCACGCCGGCCGCGTGCTCCAGGACCTGCGGCGCGAGGGCCTCTTCACGCTCGACAAGGGCCAACTGACCGTGCACGACTTCGACCGCCTCATGGAGGTGGCGGACTTCCGCACCGAATACCTCCACCTGCCGACCGCCCTGGCGGCCTGAGCGGGGGAACGCTTCCGTCGCCGACCGAACCGGCTACGTGGCATCGCCTTTCGGCTTCGGCCTCAGCGACGCCGCGGACTGGTTGAACAGGACCGCGTTGTTGTCGGCCCGGTGCTGTCCCCTGTTCTGCCCCGACTTGTTGAGGTCGATGGCGCGCTGCACCGCCGGACGCTCCTTGATCCGCGCGCGCCAGTCGGCCACACGGGGGAATTCGGCCAGCGAAGCCCCCAGCGGCTTGGCGATGAACGCCCAGGGAAAGGCCAGCATGTCGGCGATGGAATACTCCCCCAGAATGTAGTCCCGATCCTCCAGACGGTTTTCCAGAACGCCGAGGTTGCGGTCGTACTCACCGAGGTACCGCTTGAAGCCGTAGTCGCGCTCGCCTTCCGGCGCGTAGTTGCGGAAGTGGCTGAGTTGCCCGCCCATCGGCCCCTGGTTGCCCACCTGCCAGAAGAGCCATTCCATCAGATCCTTGCGCGCGCGCAGATCGCCTTGCGGCGGCGCGAACCGCCCGGTCTTGTCGGCGAGGTAGAGCAGGATCGCGCCGGATTCGAAAACCGTCACCGGATCATCGCCCCATTCCGCATCCGGCGCATGGTCCACGATGGCCGGCATCTTGGCGTTGGGGCTGATCGCGAGGTAGTCGGGCGAGAACTGATCGCCCTCGCTGAGCCGCATCAGCACGGGGCGGAAGTCCAGCCCGGTTTCCTCGAGCATGATGGCGGCCTTCCAGCCGTTCGGCGTGGGGGCGAAGTAAAGATCGATCATCGGGCACCCTCCTGCGTGTCCGTCGCGATGCCTTGCGCGATCATGTCGGCAATCGTGTCGTCGTCATACCCGGCCTCTGCCAGCACCGCGCGCGTGTCTTCCCCCAGCCGGCGCGCGGGTTTCGGGGCCTCCGGCGGCGAGGCAGAGAATTGCGCCGGTGACCGGGCCTGACGGATCCGGCCTGCCTGGGGGTGGTCCTGTTCGATCACCGTTCCGTTGGCCTGCACCTGCGGGTGCGCATAGACCTGATCGCGCGTCATCACCGGCGCGCAGGGCACGTCGTGTTCCCCGAGACGCCGCATCCAGTTGCCGGTGGTGTCCTCGCGCAACGCCTCCTGTGTCAGCTCCAGCCGGGCGGGCTTGTTTTCCTCCCGCGCAGCGACGGTGGCAAAGCGTGGATCCTCGAGCCAGTCGGGCCGGCCCACGGCCGCGGAAAGTCCCGCCCAGGTGCGGTCGGTATGCGCGGAAACCGCCATCCAGCCATCCGCCGTCTCATAGATCAATTCGACGAAGGTCTGCGCGTCATTGCCCTTGGCAGGCTCCAGCTCATCGCCGACGAAGGTATAGCCCGCCATGTCGGAGCTCCACAGAAACGCCAGCACCGTGTCGAGCATGGAAATCTGCACGTGGCTTCCCTCGCCCGTCCGGGTGCGCGCCAGCAGCGCGGCCGTGATCGCCTGCGCGGTCTGGATCGCGGTCAGCTTGTCGGGCAGGATCGTCCGGATCAGCCGGGGCCGCGCTGTGTCCGCGCCGCCCTGAACGCTCGCCAGGCCCGACAGCGCCTGGACCAGCGGATCGTAGACCGGTCGGCGCGCCCAGTCGCCGGTGAAGCCGAAACCGGCGATGGAGGCATAGATGATGTCGGGCCGCACCGCCCGCACCGCCGCCTCTCCCAGCCCGATCCGCTCGGCCACGCCGGGACGGAAATTCTGGACGAAGACATCCGCGGTCTCGCAGAGCCGCAACGTCGCCTCGACCCCGCGCGGATCCTTGAGGTTCAGCGTGACCGACTGCTTGCCGCGATTGTTGTTGAGGTAGGAGGCCGAGAAACCGCCCCGCCGCCCCGTGACCTGCCGGCTGTGATCGCCGCCATCGGGGTGTTCGATCTTGATCACCTCGGCGCCCTGGTCGGCCAGCGTCATGGTGGCCAGAGGGCCCGAGATCATCGTGGTCAGGTCGATGACCCGAAATCCGTGCAAGGGTCCTGCCATCTGGTCAACCTCCGGTCTGGAAAATTTTGTGCGAGGGCCGCCGGCTTTGGACGAGCCAGAGCCAGGCCCCCTGCCCGCCTTCTACCCGAACGGCGCGCGAATGGCAGGTCGGTTTCGCATGCGCATGCCATCTTCCCACCGAAAGTCGACGCCTGCCCCATGCAGCGCCTAGTCAGCCCCTGCCCCGCCGCACCCCGTTGAGGAAGATGTCGAGCGCCCGATCGCGGCGGGCGGCGTGCTCCTCGGGGCGGCGCAGGATGCGGTCGGGGTCGAGCAGGCCGGGAATGGCGTTGCCGACCACCATGTCCACGAGGAGTTCCGCGGCGGCCGGGATCTCGTCCGGGTGCAGGGCGACCTCTCCGGTTTCGGCGGCGCGTGCGAGTTCGTCGCATACCAGATCGGCAACCTGACCGGGACCGGTCCGACTCAGGCTGCCGCTCAGTTCGGGATAGGTGCGCGCTTCGGCGATGACCGTTCGCAGCATCTCGATCACCACCTCCGGCGGCTCGCGCTTCGGGTTGAACGTCAGCAGGATGCGCAGCCGTTCCTCCAGCGAGGCATCGCGTTCGTCGGGCCGAAGCGGACGGAACAGGGACTTGCTCATCCGCGCCAGCCCGGCGCCGAGGAGTTCCTCGCGGCTGCGGTAGATCGCGTAGAGCGTGCGCTTGGACATGCCGGCGCGCCGGGCGATGTCGGTCATGGTCACCTCGTCGGGCCCTCTCTCCGACATGAGCTGGATCGCGCAGTCCAGCACGAGGGCTCCGCGCCTTTCGGGGCACATCTGCACAGGACGTCCGCGCCTGCGCACGGTGTTCGGGTCGATCTCGCCGGATCCTGGCGCATTCTTGGACATAGTCGCGTCTCCGGTCGGCTTTGCGGCGAGAAATCGGCTTTCGCAGCACGGCCGATCTTTACAAAACCGTGCAGTTCCGCAATTGCCATACGCAAGCGATCCCGCCGGGTCCACCGGTGTTTTCTTGCGGAGCCTGCCATGCCGATCCACCGAAAGTCCGTCCTGGCACTGATCCTGGCCGCTGGGCTTGTCCTGGCCGGACCGACCGCCCGGGCGCAGCAGCAAGGCGGCGAGCGCCCGCCGATGCCGGTCACCGTGGTCACGCTGGAGGCGCGCGACGTGCTGCTCACCGCGACCCTGCCCGGCCGTGTCACGGCCTCCGGTGTCGCCGAGGTGCGCCCGCAGGTCAGCGGCCTCGTCACCGAACGTCTCTTCGAGGAAGGCAAGCCGATCGAGCAGGGCGATCCGCTCTACCGCATCGACCCGGCCAGCTACGAGGCGGCGCAGGCCGCGGCGGAGGCGAGCCTCGCCCAGGCGGAGGCGCAGTTGAACGCCGCGCAGCGCCAGGAAGAGCGGCAGGAGGAATTGCGGGACCGCAACGTCTCCAGCGAGCGCGCCTTCGACGATGCCGTCGCAGCGCGCGACGTGGCCGCGGCCTCGGTGAAGGTCGCCGAAGCGCAGTTGCTGGCGGCGAAGATCGATCTGGACCGGACCACGATCCGGGCCCCGATCTCGGGTACCGTGGGTCTCAGCCAGACCACGCAGGGCGCGCTGGTCACGGCGGGGCAGGCGACGACGATGACGGTGATCCGGAAACTGGACCCGGTCTATGTGGACGTGACGCAGTCCGCCGCCGAAATCCTGCACTGGCGCCGGTCCGGTCAAAGCCTGGCCGAGGAAGAGAACGCGACCGTCACGCTGCGCCTCGCGGACGGCGTCGATTACGAGCATACCGGAATGCTCGCCGCGGCCGAACCGCACGTGAACGAGCAGACCGGCGTGATCGTGCTGCGGCTGGAGTTTCCGAACCCCGATCAGTTCCTGCTGCCCGGCATGTACGTGCAGGTCGCCATGCCCCAGGGCGTGATCGAGAACGCCATCCTGGCGCCGCAGGAAGGAGTGACCCGCGACCGCCGCGGCCGTCCCGTGGCGATGGTCGTGAATGCCGACAACCAGGTCGAGAGCCGCGAACTGACGGTCGAGCGCGACCAGGGCAACGAGTGGGTCGTGACCGAGGGGCTGGCGCCCGGCGACCGCATCATCGTGGCGGGACTGCAGAAGGTCTCCCCCGGAATGACCGTCGTTCCGGAAGAGCGTGCCGCCACGGAGACTGCCACCGGGACCGCCACGGAAAACGCTCCCGAGACCACCTTGTCGGAAAACTGAACGTCAGCCCGGGGAGCCTGCCATGGCCCGCTTCTTCATCGACCGGCCCGTCTTCGCCTGGGTGATCTCGATCCTCATCATGGGGGTCGGCCTGCTGTCGATCTTCACGCTTCCGGTCTCGCAATATCCGCAGATCGCGCCGCCCTCCGTCCAGGTCAGCGCGCAATATCCCGGCGCCTCGGCCGAGACGGTGGCCAACACGGTCACGCAGATCATCGAGCAGCAGATGACCGGCCTCGACGGGATGCGCTACATGTCGTCGACCTCGACATCGGCCGGGACGGCGAACATCACGCTGACCTTCGAGTCGGGCACCGATGCGGACGTGGCGCAGGTGCAGGTGCAGAACAAGCTCGCGCAGGCGACGCCGCTGCTGCCGGAGACCGTGCAGCGCCTGGGCGTGCGGGTGCAGAAGGCGTCGTCGTCGTTCTTCATGGTGATCGCGCTCATTTCCGAGGATGGCCGGCTCGATCAGGCGGACCTCTCCGACTACCTGAACTCCAACATGGTGGACGAGTTCAGCCGGATCGAGGGCGTCGGCGGGGCGCAGGTCTTCGGCGCGCAATACGCCATGCGGATCTGGCTCGATCCCAACAAGCTGGCGGCGTTCGAGATGACGCCGTCCGACGTGGTGAGCGCGGTCGCCGCGCAGAATGCGCAGATCTCGGCGGGGGCGTTCGGCACTCTGCCGGCGCCCGAGGGCCAGCAGCTCAACGCCACGATCACGGCGCAGTCGCTGCTGTCCACGCCCGAGGATTTCCGCAACATCGTGCTGCGGTCCGAAACCGACGGCGGGCTGGTGCTGCTCAAGGACGTGGCCCGGGTCGAGATCGGGGCGGAGAACTACTCCACCATCGCGCGCTTCAACGGGCAGCCCGCCGCGGGCATGGCGCTGAACCTCGCATCGGGCGCCAATGCGCTCGACACCGCCGAGCGGGTCAAGGAGCGCATCGCAGAGTACAGCCAGTTCTTCCCCGAGGGGGTCACCTACGTCATCCCCTACGACACGACCCCCTTCATCGAGATCTCGATCCACGAGGTTCAGAAGACGCTCTTCGAGGCCATCGGGCTCGTCTTCCTGGTGATGCTGCTCTTCCTCCAGAACATCCGCGCCACGCTGATCCCGACCCTGGCCGTTCCGGTCGTCATCCTCGGCACCTTCGCGATCCTGTCGCTCGCCGGCTTCACCATCAACACGCTCACCATGCTCGCCATGGTTCTGGCGATCGGGCTGCTGGTCGACGATGCCATCGTCGTCGTCGAGAACGTCGAGCGGATCATGGAGGAAGAGGGCCTCTCGCCGCGCGAGGCGACGCGCAAGTCCATGGGCCAGATCACCGGCGCGCTGGTCGGCATCGCGCTCGTGCTCTCGGCGGTCTTCGTGCCGATGGCGTTCTTCGGCGGATCTACGGGCGTGATCTACCGCCAATTCTCGATCACCATCGTCTCCGCCATGGCGCTGTCGGTGCTGGTGGCGTTGACTCTGACCCCCGCGCTCTGCGCCACGATCCTGAAGGCCAAGAGTGCGCATCAGAGCCGCCGCGGCCCGCTGGGCTGGTTCAATGCCGGCTTCGACAAGGTGACGGGCGGCTACGCGGGCACGGTGGGCCATCTCGTCCGGCGTCCGGTCCGCGTGCTGGCCGTCTACGCCGCGCTGGCCTACGGCATGGTCTTCCTCTTCGACAACACCCCCACCGGGTTCCTGCCTGCCGAGGATCAGGGCATCCTGCTGACGCTGATCCAGGGGCCGACCGGCGCCACCGCCGAACGTACGCTGGAAGTGGTCAAGCAGATCGAGACCCATTTCAACACCGCCGAGGCCGAGAACGTCGAATCCATGTTCGGCGTGGTCGGCTTCAGCTTTTCCGGTCAGGGCCAGAACATGGGCCTCGCCTTCGTCCGCATGAAGGACTGGGACGAGCGGCCGTCGCCCGCGCAATCGGTGCAGGCCGTGGCGGGCCGCGCCTTTCCCGCCTTCATGGGGCTGCGCGATGCCATGGTCTTTCCCATCGTGCCGCCCTCCGTGATCGAACTCGGCAACGTATCGGGCTTCGACTTCTACCTTCAGGCGCAAGGCGGGCAGACCCAGGAGCAGCTCCTGAACGCCCGCAACCAGCTTCTGGGCATGGCGGCGCAGAGCCCGCTGATCGGTTCGGCCCGGCCGTCCGGGCTGGAGGACGCGGCGCAGTTCAAGCTCGACATCGACTGGCGCGCGGCGGGGGCCATGGGCGTGACGCCTGCAAACGTCGGCACGACGCTCAATATCGCCTGGGCCGGCGCCTACGTGAACGACTTCAACGACAACGGCCGGATCAAGCGCGTCTACGTGCAGGGCGAACCCGAGAGCCGCGCCACGCCGTCCGACCTCCAGAAATGGCGGGTGCGCAACGCGGGCGGCGACCTTGTCCCGTTTGCCAACTTCACCAGCGAAAGCTGGGAGTTCGGTCCGCAGGGTCTGAGCCGGTACAACGGCGTCCCGTCGATGCAGATCCAGGGCTCCCCGGCACCCGGCGTCTCCACCGGCGAAGCCATCGCCGAGATGGAGCGGCTCGTCGCGCAGCTTCCGCCCGGCTACAGCGTCGCCTGGACCGGCCTGTCGCTGGAGGAGCTGGAGTCGGGCGGTTCGGCACCGATGCTCTACGCCCTCTCGCTGGCCGCGATCTTCCTCTGCCTCGCCGCGCTCTACGAAAGCTGGGCGATCCCGTTCTCGGTCATGCTCGCCATGCCGATCGGCGTGCTGGGCACGATGGGGGCGGCTTACTGGTTCGGCTTCGAGAACGGCGTATTCTTCCAGGTAGGACTGCTGACCGTCATCGGCCTGACCGGCAAGAACGCGATCCTGATCGTGGAATTCGCACGCGAGCGGTTCGAGGCAGGCGAGGATCTCTACCTCGCCGTCAAGACCGCTGCACGCCGCCGCTTCCGGCCGATCATCATGACCTCGCTCGCCTTCTCGCTGGGCGTGGTGCCGCTGGTGCTGTCGTCGGGCGCGGGCGCCGGCGCGCGCACGGCCGTGGGTTACGCGGTCCTTGGCGGAACGATCACGGGCACCCTGCTGGGCATCCTCTTCGTGCCGCTCTTCTTCGTGCTCGTCGCGCGGATCTTCAACCGCAAGCGGGTGCGGGAACAGGCTGGCAGCACGGCATCGGAGCTCGCGCCGGCCTGACAGGGTCGAATTGCTCCGCAATCGCCCAACGGGGCGGCAGGAGAGGAAGCCCCGGTCTTCAACTGGGTCGCCTGATCCGACCGCGCCACATGAGACGCCGCCGACCATGCTGCGCAATCGCCGCTCCGCCGTCACACATCACCCTTGTAGTACCCGACCACGTCGCCGTCCGTCGTTGCGCCCAACCCGTTCAACAACCGGTTGGAATAGTTGAAATACGCACAGACCTGGTTGACCTCCAGGATCTCGCCATCGTCGCAACCGGCGATCTTCAGCGCTTCGAAATCCGACTTGACCATCTTGCCCACATCCGTCGTCAGTTTCGCCGCGTAGCGCAGCAGAGCCAGATCCTTGCCCGCGAACTCTTCCTCTGGCCGACGCGCCTTCAGCGCCACGAAGATCCGGTCCGCCCGCGACTGATCGCGCAGCAGGTTGCGCACGTTCATGAAGTGATGCGTCAGCGAGTAGGTGCAGTCGTTGAGGATGGAGGTATAGCTCGCCACGACCTCGAGAAACCAGAACGGCAGGCTGTTGTCGTCGCTGTGCAGGACCGACCGGTAGAGCGTCACATGCCCTTCCATCGTCGCCGGGCGCAGCGAATGCACGCGCATGACAGTGTCGACCGTGCCGTGCGGCGTGCGCGCCTTGTCCAGCATCGCCTTCAGCCGCGCGTCGGCTTCCTCGTCGGTCAGCATCCGAATCCAGGCACTCATCGTTTCCCTCCCTCTCTGGCACCGCGTTCGACTTCAAATCACCCCGTCTAGCCCCGCGCGTCGGACCCCATGCGCCGCTCCAGCCAGCGGACGCCGGCGCTGATGATGAGTACCAGCACGAGGTATTCCACGATCAGCAGCGAATAGATCTCGAGCGGCCGGTACTCGGTCACCACCAACTCGTTCGCGCGGCGCGTCAGCTCCTGCATGCCGATCACCGACGCGAAGGCCGACATCTTAACGATGTAGATGAACTGGTTGGCGAGCGGCGGCAGGATGCGCTGGATCGCCTGCGGCAGGATCACGTAGCGCATGGTCTGGAAATGAGTCAGCCCGATGGTCTTCGCCGCCTCGGTCTGGCCCTTCGCGATGGACTGGATGCCGGCGCGGTAGATCTCGGCGGTAAAAGCGCTGTCGGAAATCGCCAGCGTGATGATCGCGCCCCAGAACGGGTCGATGGGAATGTCGAGGCCGATGGACTTGAAGACGATCGGCAGCCCGTAAAATACCCAGAACAGCATCGGCAGGAGCGGGATCGAGCGGATGAATTCCACGTAGACCCGGTTGATCAGCCGGATCCCCCAACGCTCGGACAGCGCCGGCATCGCCACCAGCAATCCCAGCAGGATAGAGATCGCCGCCGCGATGACCGAGATCAGGATCGTGTTGCCCATGCCGCCGATGAGGAACCGCACGTTGGTCCAGCCCTGCGGCGTCGTCGGGTCGATCACGTACCAGCCCCACGACGTCGACGAGGCGCATCCGGCCAGCAGGACGCAGAGCGCCAGAGGCAGCAGGGTCCGTGTCATCAATGGTGCAGGATCTGCGACAGGAAGGTGCGGCAGCGGTCCGATTGCGGCGCGGTGAAGAGCTCGGCCGGAGGGCCGTGCTCCACGATCTCGCCCGCGTCCATGAACACCATCTTGTCCGCGACCTTGCGGGCGAAGCCCATCTCGTGCGTCACGACGATCATGGTCATGCCCTCCTGCGCGAGCCCGATCATCACCTCGAGGACCTCGGCGATCATCTCGGGGTCGAGCGCGGAGGTCGGCTCGTCAAAAAGCAGCACCCGCGGCTCCATGCACAAGGATCGGGCAATCGCGACGCGTTGTTGCTGTCCGCCCGACAACTGCCCCGGTTTCTTGTCGGCCTGTTCGGGGATCCGCACCCGCTCGAGATACTTGCGGGCGCGGGCCTCGGCCTCCTTGCGCGAGAGGCCGCGGGACTTCACCGGACCGAGCATGAGGTTCTGAAGCACCGTCAGGTGCGGAAAGAGGTTGAACTGCTGAAACACCATGCCGACTTCGGAGCGGATCGCGGCCACCGACTCCGGCCGGTCGGTCACCTCCATCCCATCGACCCGGATCGTGCCTTTCTGATGCTTTTCAAGGCGATTGATGCACCGGACGACGGTCGATTTGCCGGAACCGGACGGACCGCAGATCACCACACGCTCGCCTTGTTCCACCGTCAGGTCGATGTCGCGAAGGGCCTGGAAATCGCCGAACCACTTGTTCACGCCGATCATTTCGATGGCAGGCTCGCCCATGCGTCGCTCCCCGGGCCCCTCATGGGCGAGAATTGTCTTGAGCGTAGCGAAGGGATCTTGCGAAGATCAAGGCACAACAAGAACGGTGCGGGTCATGGGCCGACGCACACCAACGGGAGAGACTGCATGAAACGCTTCATCAAGACGCTGGCCGCCGGAGCCGTGGCCCTGGGCCTCGCCAGCGCCGCGCAAGCCCAATCGGCGCTGAACGACATTCTTGACAGCGGGGTGCTCAAGGTGGGCACGACCGGCGACTGGAACCCGATGACGGTGCGCGACCCGGCGACCAACAGCTACAAGGGCTTCGACATCGACGTGATGACCGAATTGGCCACCGATCTGGGTGTGGAGATCGAATTCGTGCCCACCGACTGGAAGACGCTGGTCAACGGCGTGGTGGCGGGCAAGTACCACATCACCGGCTCGGCCTCGATCTCTCCGGCGCGGATGAAGGTGGCGGGCTTCTCCGAAAGCTACATCGCGGTCGAGACCTCGCCCTTCACTCATGCCGACAAGGTCGACATGTTCGACGGCTACGCGTCGATCAACACACCCGAGGTGAAGGTCGCCACCACCCTCGGCACAGTTCTGGAACAGCGGGTCCGCTCGTGGTTCCCCGACGCCGAGATCGTGGTCGTCGAGGCGCCCGCCCGCGGCTTCCAGGAGGTTCTCTCGGGCCGTGCCGATGTCTTCGTGACGTCCAATATCGAAGGCGCGACGCTGACCCAGAAATTCCCGCTGGTGCCGGTCACCGGCGCCGCGCCGCGGGATCCGTCGCTGGTGGCGATGCTGATGCCGCAGGACGATCAGGTCTGGATCAACTACGTCAACAACTGGGTCAAGCTGAAGCAGGCCCAGGGTTTCTTCGAAGAGACCAAGGCGAAGTGGGGTTTGTGACCCTAAGTCCATTGCACGTCGTGGTGCATGACGGGGCGGAAGCTCTTGTGGTTTCTAAGCCATGGCAAAGCGGGACAAAACGGACCTTTGCGCCGACCTATCAATCCGGGGTTTCCGGCCCCAAAAAGGCAACTTTGTCTTCAGAGCGGCCAAAGGTTGCTTGAAGCCCGAATTTTTCCGAGTAGGCGCGAGGAGGTGCCGCCAAATCGATTATTTTGTGGGGACAAGTCCCGGAGGTGACCATTTGCCGTCAAGGGCTTCTTCTTTGGGCCAGTAGAGACGCAAGACCATGTAGATCGGGCCGTCCGGAGCGGGCAACCAGTTGGCTTTGGCGACAGGATCGGTGGGTTCATCCTTTTGGACATAGATCGTGAGTGAGCCGTCATCATTGGTTTTGAGATCAGGCAGCATCGGTGAGTTGATCAGGTAGCGGTCGATCGGGTTCTTGATCAGAAGTTGGGTCTTGCCGTCGTACATCGTGACCGACCAGAAGGCGTTGACCGGGGGCAGGCCGTCTTTGGGGAAGGTCATGGTGTAGATGGCGGAGGATCCGTCCAGCGTGTTGCCGTCGGCGTCCTCGCGGGTGATGGCATAGGCGGCCTCCTTGGGGTCGTTGGCAAGGATGCCGCCGACCGCGACCGCGGCGCGTTGGGCCCAATCGCCATCATAGACCGTGCGGTCGCCGATGCCGGAGGTGACGAAAGTCCAGCCTTCGACAGGTTTTCCGATGGTTTCCAGTTTGGTTTTGATCGCCTCTTCAGCCGGTTTCAGGGCAGCGGCCATTGCGGTCTTGTCCGCATCGGTGAGATCGACGGTCGGATAGGATTTGCCGGCTTCAATGCCGATGGTGGCAAATTTTTCGCGCAGAGGCACTTCGACTTCTGCCGGCCCGATGGGCGCGGCGAATTGAAGCAGAAACGCGAGGTTGGAGAAAACGTTGGTTTTCTCGGTGGTGTTGTCGATGGCGGGCCAGTCGATGGCCGGTGGTGCGGCGGGGGCGTCGGTGTCGAGGAAGGCCGAGAGGGGTTTCGCCTCGTATTTGGCTTGGATTGCCTTCACATTGTCGATGTCGCCTGGATTGAAAAGCTGGGTCCGGAAGGTTGCCAGCGCAAATTCGGTCTCGGAGGTGAAGACCTTCGCTACGCCCGAGGACGCCTCACCGGACCATTCGGGGCCCGCGACCGCATAGCAGCCGGCGCCGTTGCCGGTGGCACGGCTGCCGATATAGCCGAAGTTGAAGGTATAGAGCGAGGTGAGCATCACCGAGTAGTAGCGATCCTTTTCGATCTCGGGCACGCAGATCACCATCGGTTCGGCCCGCAGGTCCATCCACAGCCACGAATAGGGGGTGTCGCTGTTGGGCGTGACGATGGCCGTGTCGGCGGGCGTGTAGACCTTGGGGATGTTGGCGATGGTGTTGAACGGCGCTTTGTACTGGCTGCCGCCTTCATCGACCGCGTACTGGTACATGATCTTGTAGGCCATCGAGATGGGGAGGCCGTAGAGGAAGGCTTCTTCAGCAATCGATTTGATCGCATCGGTCGGAGCAGCATTGTGGGCGTTCACGGGCATTGCAAGCGCCAGGCCTGTTGCCATTGTTACTGCCAGCGAATGAATTTTCATGAGTATGGTCCGATGAATAGATACCTGCGGGCTGTTCCGAGGTCTGAGACATTCTTCTAGTCCACAAGTTTACGCTCGCATCACAATGGACCCGAACAAGGCAAGAGTTTGTGACGCTTTGACCCGGTCCGCGCCAAGCTCGGTGGAAGCATTGCGTACTGATCCTCCGGATCGCTCATCTGCAACACGAAAGGCAAAGGGCTGGCCTGTGACTCGCACCATCAGGCGCAAGTCGGCCGGGTCCGCAGCGGCGGCTGAGAACCTTGGACACTACGCGCCCGCCTGATCCTCCGCGTCCTGCACGATCAGCGCGAGGAGGTCGCCGCGCCGGACCAGTCCGCGCGCCGTGTGGGCAAGAACCAGACCGTCGGCCGGACACTGCAGAGGCATGGAGGGCCGCTCCGGCTCGGAGACGAAATGCAATTGCCCCGCGACATCGCCGGCCCGCACGTCCTGGCCCGCAGCGATCCGGCGGTCGAACAGCCCGTCAAATGGAGCGTGGACGGAGTGCGCCGGCGAGGAGATCGTCACGTGCCGCGCGGCACCGGAGGCTGGCCGCGTGCCCGTTACGCCGAGATGACCGAGGCAGCTCAGCAGCCCGTCCTCGGCCGCATCGGTGAGGGCCGGATCGACGGCGCCGCCACCGCCCAGCTCCGCGGCGATGGCCGGCACACCGGCACGGACCGCCGCACTGTTGAGCGACCGGGCGTCGTTGTGCTCCCCCAACTCCCAGATCAGCGGCAAGCCGAAGGCGCGGGCGAGGTCCATGTTGGCCGCATCGAGAGCCGGATCCGCGCAGCGCGTGGCCAGTGCACAGGGCGCGAAGACCGAAGCCTTGCCGCCCGAATGCAGGTCGATGACCGCATCGCAGCCGGGCAGGAGCACGCGCTCCACGTGATCCGCGATCATCGCCGTCGGCCCGCCGGCAGGATCCCCTGGAAACGCGCGGTTCAGGTTGCCACCGTCGAGCGGTGAGACCCGCGAGGCCGCCTGAAGCGCAGGCGCGTTCAGCGCCGGGATCAGGACCACCTGACCGGTCAGGTCGGCAGGGTCGAGCCGCGCGGCCAGACGCAGTATCGCGGCCGGTCCCTCGAATTCGTCTCCGTGGACGCCGCCGGTGATCAGGACCCGCGGCCCCTCCGCCCCCTTCAGGCTGAGGATCGGGATTGGATGGTAACCCAGCGGCACGCTGTTGTCGGAATGGCGCAGGCAGAGATCGCCGACCTGCCGCCCTGCCCGATCGAGATCGATGGTCGATCGCAAGCGGCTCGGTTGATTTTCGGGCATGGCGCAAGCTCCCTGGCAATTGCCCTGTCCTAGCACGCCGCGCCCGCCGCGCATGCTGTTCATTCCGAACGTCCCGGCATACGCTCGCCCGAAAGCCGGAGGAGCGCATGCCAGGACCCGTCCCGCGCCCCGGCCTCGACCTGATCGAGGCCCACATGATCGCGCCGCTTCCGCTGTCGGGAGCCGGGCCGCCCCTCGCGCTCAATTCCAACGAAAGCCCCTACGGTCCCAGTCCCCGCGCCGCCGAAGCCGCGCGCCGCGCCGTCACCGGGATCGAGCGGTACTCCGATGCGCCCGACCGCCTGCTCGTGCCGGCCATCGCAGAGCGTTATGGCCTCGATCCCGCGCGCATCCTCTGCGGCCACGGTTCGGATGACCTGCTCGCGCGAACGGTGCGCGCCTTCCTGGGTCCGGGCGAGGAATTGATCCGCAGCGTCAACGGCTATCCCAAGGTTCCGAACTACGCCCATGCCTGCGGTGCGAACCCGGTCCCGGTTCCCGACCGCGATCTTGTCCCGTCCGTCGATGGCATGATCGCGGCACTGACCGAACGCACCCGGATCGTCTACCTCTCCAACCCCGAAAACCCTGCGGGCACGCTTCTGGAAGATGGGGAGATCCGGCGGCTGCATGCGGCCCTGCCCCGTCACGTCCTGCTGATCCTCGATTGCGCCTACGAGGAATATGTCGATGCCGTCGATCACGCGCCGCCTTATCGCCTGATTGAAGCGGCCGGCAACGTGGTGATGGCGCGCAGTTTCTCCAAGATCCACGGGCTTGCCGGCGCACGCGTCGGCTGGATCTACGCACCGGAGCCGGTGATCGGGGCGGTACGCAAGCTGGGATCGACCTTTACGCTCGCCACACCGTCGGTCGCCGCGGCCCTGGCCGCGCTGGAGGACCAGACACATGAAGCGAGGGTGCGCCGCGAAACGATCGCGGAACGCACCGCCCTGAGCGCCCGCCTGAGCGGCATGGGGCTGCAGGTGGTGCCCAGTCAGACCAATTTCGTCCTCTGCCGATTTCCCGACCCGGCGAACGGTGCCGCCGGCGCGGCGCAGGCGCTGGCCCGGGCCAACATCCTCGTGCGGCAATTCCCCTCCCGTGCCCTCGCCGATTGCCTGCGCATCACGCTCGGCCTGCCGGAACAGAACCGCATCGTCGGCGACCGGATCGCGGACTACGTGGGCATCGGCGGCTGAACGGACGCGGTTGCCCCGCAGGACGCCGCGAGCGATGACGTGTGGGGCACCACCCGGGCCAACATCCCGCGGGCCGCCTGCCGCACGACTTTTCCCTTGAGTTATCGGATCGGAGCACTTTCACTCGACAGGTGTACGTGTTCAGGGGGATGGGGGAGCGTGTCGGGCAACCTACCGATGATCGAGGCGGTCGGCCTGGGCAAGTCCTTCGGCAGTTTTCGCGCGCTGTCGGACATTTCCCTGACGGTGGAGCGCGGAGAGCGCGTGGTCGTCTGCGGGCCGTCCGGCTCGGGCAAGTCGACGCTGATCCGCTGCTTCAACGCGCTCGAGATCCATGACGAGGGCCGCCTGATCGTGGACGGGATCGAGCTCTTCGAGGATTCCCGCGAGGTCGACGCGCTGCGGCAGCACGTCGGCATGGTGTTTCAGCAGTTCAACCTCTTCCCGCACCTGACGGTCCTCGAAAACCTGACGATCGGGCCGGTCAAGGTGCGCGGTGTCGGGCGCGCGGAGGCCGACAAGACCGCCCGCCATTACCTGGAGCGCGTGCACATTCCCGAACAGGCGGACAAGTACCCCTCGCAATTGTCGGGCGGCCAGCAGCAGCGCGTCGCAATCGCGCGCTCGCTCTGCATGGAGCCGCGGGTGATGCTCTTCGACGAACCGACATCCGCGCTCGATCCGGAAATGATAAACGAGGTGCTGGAGGTGATGGTGGAACTCGCGCAGAGCGGCATGACCATGGTCGTCGTCACCCACGAGATGGGCTTTGCCCGAAAGGTGGCCGACAAGATCGTGTTCATGGATGCCGGCGAGATCGTCGAGACGGCCCCGCCCGATACCCTGTTCAGCGCGCCCCGGACCGAACGTTGCCGCGCGTTCCTGGAGCAGATCCTGACGCATTGACATGACAGCCACAGATCATCCCACCTCGCGCGCCGCACAGGCCCCACGGCGACGCCCCGCCTACCAGCGGGCGCTGACCTCGACCCCCGGGGCCGTGGCGCTCTACCTGCTGGCGACGGGCCTGATCGGCTACGGCTCCTATGCCGGGGCGCAGAACATGGGCTACAACTGGCAGTGGTACCGGGTTCCGCAATACCTCTTCAGCTTCACCGATGACGGGTTCCAATGGGGCGAGATCGCGATCGGCCTCGTCGCGACGCTGCAACTGTCGCTGGTGTCGTTCCTCCTGGCGGTGGCGCTGGGTCTGCTGGTGGCGCTCCTGCGGCTGTCGCGCCTGGTCGTCGGCACCGCGGTGGCGATCGGGTTCCTGGAATTCATCCGCAACATCCCGCTGCTGGTGCTGCTCTACATGTTCTACTACGTGCTGGGGCCGATCTTCGACCTGGAACGGTTTTCCGCCAGCGTGCTGACCCTCGCGGTCTTTCATTCCGCGCTGATCTCGGAGATCCTGCGCGCCGGCATCAACGCCGTGCCGAAAGGCCAGTGGGAGGCCGCGCGCAGCATCGGCATGTCGCCCTTGAAGACCTATCGCTACATCATCCTGCCGCAATCGGTACGCTTCATGCTGCCGCCCATGACGGGCGAGATGGTGCATCTGATCAAGTCCTCGGCCATCGTCAGCGTGATCGCCGTGGCCGAACTCACGACCGTCGGCCGCAACATCATATCCGACACCTACATGAGTTTCGAAATCTGGTTCACCGTTGCCGCCGTCTACATGGTGGTGACGCTCACGCTGTCCTTTGCCGCCTCGTATCTGGAGCGGAGATACGCGGTCGATACCTGAAGCCGTCCGCTCGCAACACCAACAAGGAGGAAGACCATGTCCATCACGCGAAGAGTGTTCGGGGCCCTGCTGGCCGCCGCAACGGCCACGAGCCTCGCGGCGCCGGTCTCGGCGCAGAGTGCGACACAGTCGCTCAGCAGCGAAAGCGTCATCGAAACCATCAAGCAGGACGGGGTGATCCGCATCGGACTGTCGCTGTTCGTGCCGTGGTCGATGCGCGACAAGAATGGCGACCTCATCGGGTTCGAGCTCGATGTCGGCCGCAAGCTGGCCGAAGACATGGGCGTCGAGGTGGAATTCGTGCCGACCGCCTGGGACGGCATCATCCCCGCGCTGGTCTCGGGCAATTTCGACGTCATCATCTCCGGCATGTCGGTCACCGCGCAGCGGAACCTGACCGTCAACTTCTCCGACCCTTACGCCTTTTCGGGCATGGCGATCCTGGCCAATCGCGAACTGACCGACGGCTTCGCGATGGAGGATTTCAATTCTCCCGACGTGACCTTCGCCGCGCGCCGCGGCGCCACGCCCGCCGTGGTCATCGCCGACATCTTTCCGGAGGCGGAACTGCTGCTTTTTGACGAGGACGGCGCCTCGACACAGGAAGTGCTGAACGGAAACGCGCATGCGTCAATGTCCTCGCAGCCGGGGCCGAACCAGGACGCCGGCCGCAACCCCGATATCCTCTACGTGTACGACGCGCCTCTCTTCGGGCAGCGCGCCGAAGCCTTCGCGCTGCGCAAGGGGGATCCGGACGCGCTCAACTTCTTCAACAACTGGATCGCGCAGCAATGGCGGTCAGGCTGGCTGCAACAGCGCCATGACTACTGGTTCGCCTCCGAGGAATGGACCGACATGGTCGCGCAGTAATCGAACGCACGGCCCCGGGCGACATCAGGTCCGCCCGGGCCACCGGTGAGGAGCCTCGATGCGGACACTGCTGCAAAGACTGCGATGGCCGGATTACCTGATCCTGGTCGTGCTGGCATTGTTCGCCTGGTACGTCTGGTACACGATCGAAGGCAAACTCAACTACAGCTGGCGCTGGGAGCTCATCCCCGGCTACATCCTCGGCTATCACACCGAGCGCGAGGAATATTTCGCCAACCTCCTGCTGCAGGGGCTTCTGGCGACGATCCGCATCTGCATCTATGCCGCGATCCTGGCGGTGATCTTCGGCACGCTGCTTGGCATCGCGCGCTGCTCGGCCAACCTGACGGTGCGGCTGCTGGCCCGCACCTATCTCGAATGCCTGCGCAACATCCCGCCGGTGGTCGTGGTGTTCATCTTCTTCTTCTTCCTGTCGCAGCAACTGATCGACGCGCTGGACATCGCGCGATGGTCCCGCGGCATTGCCCGCGACGAGGCCGCCAGCCCGCTCTGGACCTTCTTTTTCGGCGACATGCGCCGCTTTCCCGCGCTGATCTCGGGGGTGATCGTGCTCGCGCTATTCGAGGCTGCGTTCGTCGGGGAAATCGTGCGCGCCGGCATCCAGTCCATCCCGAAGGGCCAGCGCGAAGCGGCTCGGTCCATTGGCATGAAGCGGTTCCAGGAAATGCGCTACATCGTGCTGCCGCAGGCCTTCAAGAAGGTCGTGCCGCCGCTGGCCAACCAGTTCATCACGCTGATCAAGGACAGCTCGATCATCTCGCTCATCTCGATCCAGGAACTGACCTACAAGACCGTGGAACTCGTCGCTTCCTCGCGCATGATCTTCGAGGCGTGGCTGACCACCGCCGCCTTCTACTTCATCCTGTGTTTCGGCCTCTCGCGGCTCTTCGCACGGCTGGAGAAGCGGCGCGAGGGTCAGCAGTAGACCCACGCGGACGTGTCAGATCCGCACCTGCACCCGGCCGTCGACAACCCGGGTCTCGAACACCTTCATCGGCCGGGTCGCCGGAGCGGAGACCGGCGCTCCCGTGCGCACGTCGAACGCGCCCTGATGAAGCGGGCATTCGATAACGTGGCGGTCGAAATACCCGTCGCAGAGATCGGCTCCGCCGTGATTGCACAGCGGCGATGACGCATAGACACCCGTCGGCGTGTCGTAGACCGCGATCGTCCGCGACCCGGCCTGCACACGTGTGACCCAGCCGGTCTCCAGGTCTTCGACCGCGATCACGTCTCGCCACGGCCTCGGCTCGGCCATCAGGCCACGTCTCGTCCCGCGCCTTCGCCTCTGCTCAGAAGCCGGAGCAGGATATCGCGATGCGCCCCGACATAGCCGCCCGGCTCCACATGCACGTGATCCTTCAGCTTCTCGTGAAGCGCCGGCAGGGCGTGGAACGGCACCGACGCGACATAGTGATGCTCCGCATGGTAGTTCATGTTCCAGCCGAGAAGCCGCCACGGCGCCGACACCAGGTTGGTGCGGGTGTTCTCGCTCATCTGCGCGACCTCCGGCCGTCCGACATGCTCGGTCATGCGGATGAACCGCATCACGGGCTCGCCCAGGAACAGCGGGACCAGCCACAGCCACAGCAGGCCCCACCACCCGGTGACCGCCATGCCGCCGAAGACCAGCGCGTAGATCGCCAGCATCCCGCGCGCATCGCGCCGAACGGCGGCGTGTTCCACCTCCGGAATGAAGCGCCGCTCGACCTCGTTCAGCCGGCCGAAGGCGTGGCGCGACACCTCGTCGAACTTGTAGCGCCAGTAGGGAATCGCGCTGAGATACAGCAGGTAGCCACCGACGCTTCGCGGCATCGGGATATGCTCGGGATCCTCGCCCGCGATCTGGGTGTGGGTGTGGTGGTCACAGTGCTCGTATCGAAAGAACCTGTGCGGCAGGATGGTGACCAGCCCGCAGATCTGCCCCACCACGTCGTTGATCCACCGCGTCCGGAACACGGTGTAGTGCACGCATTCATGCTGCAGAGCGAAGAAGTGCACGACGACGACTCCGTGCAGGAACATCGCAGGCCAGATCAGCCAGCTTTGCCACGCCAGCAGGACCAGCCCCGTCGTGGCGGCAAGGACCGAAAGCCAGAGCGCCAGGTGCCGAAACCCCTCCGCGTCCGAGCGCTGCATGAACGCCTTGAGTTCTGCGCGCGTCAGTTTCCCCTCGGCCAGCGCCTGGGTCAGCGGTGTCACGATTCCGGTCATCGCGGTCCTCTCTGTCGCTTCCGGTCGGTCGCATGCCTTCAGGGTAGTACGCAACCACCAGAACGGTCTTTCCAAGGCTAAGTCGCGACACGCCTCGGACGCAATCCCTCGCCTGCCGTTTGCCGCGATCCGCTTGCATCCCACGGAAGCGGTACACCGATCTCGGGATCGGGCGCCACAAAAAGCGCGGCGGCAGACGGATGGCGGGCCAGGCGGGACAGCTGACCCGGACCGAACCCGCCTCTGCAAGGAGGGAATCCGCGGCGGCCTTGACCGCCAGGAAGGCGCTGTAATCCGCCGTACCGAAAGCGGACGAGAGGAGTTCCTCGCGATGCGCGAAGCAGACCACGAGACGCGTGCCCGCCGGCACGTCCGAAAACCGCAACTGATCTCCGAGCCGCGCGAGGAAGATCACAACATCCGCGGCTTCGATCCGCCGCGTCAGCTCCGGTGACAGGCGCGGCGCCCGCGGTTCGAAGCCGACATCCACGGTTTCGACCTCGATGCCGTGATGCCGGGCCGGGTCCGCCACACACGCCGAGACGGCCCCGTCGAAAAAACCCAGCTCCGGTGGCTCGGTCGCGATCAGAAGACGCGCGCCGGGTCGTAGGCGGGCGCAGTCGAACAAAAGGTTTTCCGCGCCGCGTTCGGCAGAGGTCAAGGCCATGGAGCGCTCCGGCATCTGCGTGGTCTCCGCGACTTTGACGCG
Source organism: uncultured Alphaproteobacteria bacterium (assembly GCA_963721175.1). Classification (GTDB taxonomy): domain Bacteria; phylum Pseudomonadota; class Alphaproteobacteria; order Rhodobacterales; family Rhodobacteraceae; genus Aliishimia. The sequence continues at coordinate 27,688 of CAVRIG010000001.1, forward strand.
GAGCCCTCTGACCATGAAACGACAGGCTCTTTTCGGGTGTCAAGGCTCGCCGGCGGCCACACCCGTCCGGGAGGATTGCCCGATCCCGCGCGGCACGTCGGTTTTCTGATCACTGGCCACCCGCGCTCGCCCCCGATGCGTCACTGACAGCGGGACGCACGGGTCGGGCGATGGACGCAGACCGGTCGATGCCGCATAGTGCGGCCGGACCATGACAGGAGGCGGCAGATGTATTTGACGAACTGCTGGTACGTGGCCGGCTGGAGCAAGGATTACGGCCGCGCCCTCGTACCGGAGACCTATCTGGGCGAGCACGTGGTGATCTTTCGCCGCGAAGACGGCTCCCCCGTCGCGCTCGAAGACGCCTGCCCGCATCGCAAGCTGCCGCTGTCCCAGGGCAACCTGAAGGGCGACACCGTCGAATGCGGCTACCACGGACTGACCTTCGACGGCACAGGCCGCTGCGTCGCGGCGCCAACCCAGCCCGACGCGATCCCGAAACGCGCGGGCGTGAAGTCCTACCCGGTGGTCGACAGGTACCGCCTGCTCTGGATCTGGATGGGCGATCCCTCCGAAGCCGATCCCGACAGGATCTTTCCGATCGAGAATTTCGATGACGCAAGCTGGGGAATGACCGATGGCGGCGCCATGGAGATCGAATGCAACTACCTATGGGTCTGCGACAATCTTCTCGATCCAAGCCATGTCGCCTGGGTGCACGTGTCCTCCTTTGCCGGCGCCGGCACCGACGGGGAACCGCTGAAGGTCGAAAGGACCGACCGTGGCGTGATCGTGTCGCGTTGGATCATGGGCCAGCCGCCCTCGCCCTACTACGCTGGTCTGATCGGCTTCGAGGGTGCCTGCGACCGTCTCCAGCACTACGAAATGTGCCTGCCCGGGATCGCGCTCAACAAGTCGGTCTACACGCCGGAGGGGACGGGCGGCTATGGTGCTGCCGAAGTCGCCGAAACCTTCGTCAACATCTCGTACAACTTCATGACGCCGATCACCGAGGACCGGACCCGCTACATCTGGTTCCAGCATCGCAACGCGTTCCCCAATGACGCAGAGATGTCGAAATTCATGAACGATGGCGCGCGCGCCGCGTTCCTCGAGGACAAGGCGGTTCTGGAAAAGGTCCATGCCGGCATGAAGAACCCGGCGACGCCGCATATCGACCTCGGGCTCGATGCGGGTGCGAAGCTGTTCCGGCAGATGCTGGACAAGGAAATTGCGGCCGAGCGCAAGTCGGAGGCGGCTTGAGGGCGGCGGAGGTTTCACGCTCCCAAGCTGAACCGGTATAGTCTCCACAACGTCGAAGGAGAGGACATGCCCGCAATCGCCGATCTGCCGGAACTCGATTTCGCGAGCGAGGCCTATGCAAGAGCGCCGTTCGCTATTCTCGCGGAGGCCGCGCGGCGCTGGAAGATCGCGCGCAGCGCCCGCGGGGTGGAGCTCCTGGACTACGCCCTCTGCCGCAACGCCATCGTCGACCGGCGGCTGGGCACGGGCCACCCCAAGCTGATGGACGTGCTCGGACTGCCCGAAGGTCGACCGCTGGACTACAAGCGCGAGTTCGATCTCCTTTCACAATCGCGGACCGCGGCGGCGCGATCTGCGCGTGCCGGTCACGAGGCTCATGGATCCGGACGCGACCGAGCGGTTCCGCGACGACGTGCGCGCCGTGGTCCGGCGGGTCGTGGATGCGATACCGACCGGCGACAGCGTGGATCTGTTCGAGACTCTGTGCGACCCGATCCCGTCCGCCGTCTATTGCTACTGGATCGGCGCGCCGTTCGAGGATGCGGAGTTCGTCGCGCGGTCGTCGCACCGGGTGCAGCGGGTGCACACGCGCGACGGCGCCTTCGCCGAGGACATCGTCGCCGCCTTCGACGAACTGATCGACTATGTGGACCGGCGCATCGAAATCCGGCGCGCCGATCCGCGCGACGACCTGCTGTCGGACCTGCTGCGCGCCGAAGCGGCGGGACGGCTGAACCCGCCCGATTTGCGCAACTGGGTGGTCAAGCTCGCCGAGGCCAACACCGACAATTCGGCCCACCAGATCGGGATCGCCGTCATCGAACTGGCCTCCCGGCCGGAGATCTGGAAGCGATTGGGGGCCGATCCGTCGCTCGTTCCCGCCGCCGTGCGCGAGGTGATGCGCTTTCACCCGCGCAGCATCTCGACCTCGCGCGAGGTGCTCGAGGACACGGTGATCGCGGAGACTTCACTACCGAAGGGAACGCCCGTCTTCGCCAATATCGGCGCCTCGCACTGGGACGATCGCTACTACAAGGAACCCGACCGCTTCGACATCGACCGCGCGGGGGAACCGCCGCATCTCAACTTCGGCGGCGGGATCTTCTCCTGCATCGGGCGCTACGCGGTGACGATGGAAGTCGAGGAGGTCATCGCAATGCTGGCGTCACGGTTTCCGGATCTGCGCCTTGATGCGACCGGCTTCTCGCACTCGCCGATGTTCACGTCGGTCTCCGATCTCCGGGTGACGCTGGCGCCCTGAAACACGGCGCCTGCCAGGAGCGCGACTCCGTATGCCTTGGCGCCACGCTCACGTGTCCGGCCTGCATTTTCCGCTCCCGTCGGGGGTTGTCCTCGTCCTTCGCCGGATCACGTCTCGACCAGACGCAAACGCAAAGGAGATGGATATGACCAAGACGCTTCTGATAACCGGGGCCTCATCCGGGATCGGCGCCGCGACGGCGCGCGCCGCGATCGGGGCGGGGTACAACGTCTCCCTGGTCGCGCGCTCGGCGGACAAGCTGCAAGCCCTCGAAGAGGAGCTTGGCGACACCGCGCTGGGGCTGGTGGCCGACGTCACCGATTTCTCCGACCTGTCGGACGCCGTCGCGAAGACGGTGCGCAAGTTCGGCCAACTCGACGCGGCATTCGCCAATGCCGGGCGCGGCCTCTCCACGCCAGGGACCGAGAAGGCCGATCTCGACGACATCCGCGGCCTGATCGACCTCAACATCATGGGCCTGCTCCACACCGCGCGGGCGACCCTGCCTGAGTTGCGCAAGACCAAGGGGCACCTGATCCTGACCGGGTCGGCGGCCGGGCGGAACCACATCAAGGGGTCGATCTACGGCGCGACAAAGTGGTTTGTGCATGGCTATGGCGGCAACATGAGCGAGGAGATGCGCGAGTGGGGCGGGCGCTGCACGGTGATCTCGCCGGGCATGGTCGACACGCCGTTCTTCGACGAGCCCAAGCCCGACAAGATCCAGCCCGAGGACATCGCCGACGCGGTCGTCTACGCCTTGGAGCAGAACCCGCGGGCGGAGCTGCGCGAGATCCACATCATGCCAACCGGCTGATCGGTTCGCCGGCCGGATCGCGTTCCTTCGGCGGCCCGGCCGCGCAAAACCGAAACGCTCCACGACGACCTCGAGCGCCGGACGGGATCCGGCATCTTCGCCAATGGCCGCGAAATGGTTCAAGCTTATCGAAATGCCTCGCCGCAGGGTGCGGCCACGATCGAGGCGAGGGTGTGGTACCCCGGACAAGGAACCTTGAACGGATGCAGCCTTTTCCGTTAAGCTCAAACAATCTCGGGTTGCGGCGAACCGGACATTTCAAGGCGAAACCGGGACGGTGCCTTTACCTCGAACTTCCCTCGAAGGAGGACTGACATGCTCCGAAGGACAACCATGGCGGCCGTTCTGGCGACGATTGCCACCGGCGCATCGGCACAGAGCGATCTTCCGGAAACGTTCGACTACATGGGCCCGACGGTCCGGACGCTGGACGTGGGCGGACGCGATGTGGCGTTTGTCGACACCGGGCCGGCGGACGGCACGCCGGTGCTTTTCATCGGAGGCACCGGAACCAGCGCCGCGGTTGTCCGCCTGACCGACTTCCTGAGGACGATGCGCGAGGATCTGGGTCTCCGCCTGATTTCGGTCGGTCGGGCCGGGTTCGGACGCAGTTCCCCGTCCGAGGGCTGGAGCTTCGAAGATTATGCGACCGATGCGAGTGCCGTGTTGGATGAACTCGGCATCGAGGGGGACGTGTCGGTCATGGCCATCTCGGGCGGTGGACCCTATTCCGCTGCCTTCGCGGCCGCGCATCCGGACCGCATCCGCTCGATCCACCTCGCGGCGGCGACAGCACTGGTTGCGCGCTCGTCCTTGTGTGACGATCCGGCGACGATGGAACAGGTCATGGACGATTACGCAGCGCATCCGCTGAAATGGTGGGCCTTCCCCGAGGACAGCCCCACGCATGACATTCCCGGCTTCGGCAGCGCAGCGGCCGACGACGGCGCGCGGACGTTTGCAATCGCCGGGCAGAGAGGCAGCGGCGCGGCGGAGGTCGCCGAATACCGGCGTTACTGCGATCTCGCCCTGCCCGACGTCTCGGAGGTCGACGCGCCGGTCTACATCTATCAGGGCCTGCAAGACACGCTCGTGACCCCCGCTAATGCCGACAGGTGGGAGGAGGTATACGACAATGTTGCCGCACGGCGCGAATACGAGGATGGCGGGCACGACGTGCAGTATCGCCATTGGGACCAGATCCTCGTCGACATGGCCGAGATGGGTAACCGGATCGTCATCTGCCGTGACGGCACGTCGCAACTGGTTGCCGAAGAGGAGGCTGTGACGGCGCGTGGCGAAGGTGCGCGCCTCGGGATATGCGCCTGGTCAGACTAGGCGAGCCGTAGACTACAAGGTCGGGTTTCCGGCCTCGTCATGCCGTGATGTCTGACGCGGCGCTATCGTCTTCGGGTACACGGTTTTTCCGGCATTCGGCGGATGTGAAAAATCCCGCGCAGGCGCTGCCAAGAACTTCTGGTTCCAGCCTTTCGGATTTAGCTGAGGTCAGTTCGAAAGTTAAGGTTGGCGGCGTATCAGAGCCGGTCGAGGGGTGGGCGGCGCCTGGTCTGGCTTTGATGCAATCGTCGAAGACGGTCTGCCGGTGTCTTCGAGCGCGAAAGCCAAAAGCCAGTGCAAGCCAAGACCCACCAGGATGATCTGCGTGTCGATGAAGAAGCCGGCCTCTGTCCCCTGCTCGATTGCCTGCCCCAGGATGGACAACACGCAGCCCAACGCGAAGACGGGCAGTGCATTGCGCCCCATGAGCGCGAGCGGCGCCGCAGCGGAGGACGCGGAGAACCGGCGCATGACCGGCAATGAGGAAATCACGTAGAGCAGCGCCAAGGCATGCAGCAGCCGCGGAAGGGCCACGTAAGTCTTGTCGAAACTGACGAAATGGAACGGCAGGCCGAGGTTGTAGAGACCGTGCAGCCCCTCCCGGCCCAGTGTCCGCACCGGCTCTACCCTCATCCAGACGATGGAGAGCACGAGGTAGCCGATGGCGGCCCAGAGCAGGTACTTGTTCACCGGCACAAGGCGCCGGCCCTCCTTGAGCGCAAGGCCGGTCAGCAGGCCGAACACGAACAGAAGCTGCCACGAGAACGGGTTGAAGAACCAACCTCCCGAGGTCGGGTAGTTCGGAAGGTTCAGCCGAAAGAGACCGGACACGAACCAGATCGCGAACGAGACCGCGAGAAGAAGTGCGGGCGAGCGGCTCCCGAGCAGGATCATTGCCGGCGCGGCGAGCAGCAGGACGCAGTAGAGCGGCAGGATGTTGTGATAGCCCAATTGGTGCGTCAGGAGCGGCATACCCACAAGCGCACCGGTCAGATCCTCGAAGAAGACCTGCACGTTGTTGATCTCGATCATCTGGATGACGCCGAAGAACCGCGCGGCGCCGGCCGATATCGCAAGGGCAAGGACGGTCGTGAGGATGTGAACCCAGTAGAGCGTGAGGGCGCGTCTGGCGCAGCGGGCCAGACCAGCGACAAAACCGCTTGTGGCCAGGACGCGCCCATAGGCGAGTCCGGCCGCGATTCCGGACATGATCACGAAAGCCTCGGCGGCATCCGAAAACCCGAAGTTGCGGCTCGTCACATGCTCGTAGATCGTTCCGGGGACATGGTTGATGAAGATCATCACGAGTGCCAGACCGCGAAAGACGTCCAGTCGCATGTCCCGGCCGGCAGGGACCCCCATTCGGCTCATCACTCATCGACCCATTGGTAAAGCCAGGTTTCCGACAGCCTGCCACCATAACCCGTGATGTGGGCCATCAGTTCCACCGGATCACCGGACTCGCGTTGCAGGTCGAAATTGAGCCGCCAGCCGCCGGTCTCCGCAACCTTGTAGAGCCCCTGATCTACCACACTGGCACCGTCCGCCGCGATCACCGCGGAAACCTCTGCATCCGGATCCATCGCTGCCAGCAAGCCGCCCGCGAAATCGAGCACGAATTTCCGCGAGGGTGTCTCCTGCGGGACGCCGGAGACGCCGCCGGTCCCCGTCCGCGTGGCATCCACATAGGCAAGTTCTTCCCGCGGGTCGGGCGGCAGCATGCCCCAGTGCAGCCGGTAGCGGTATTCGCGCATCTCCCCGGCGGACGCACCACCGCGCGGGCTCCAGTAGGCGACAATATTGTCGTAGACTTCGAGGTCGGCCGGGATTTCCACGAGCCGAACGTCGCCGGCCCCCCAATCATCCAGCGGTTCGACGCGCAAGGACGGCCGCTCGTGATAGCGGGCGCCCGGATCCTGGTAGGAGTCGTAATCGCGGTCGCGCTGGTAGAGACCAAAGGCGCGGGGCGACGTCTCCCCGAAAAGAGAGGTCGCGACCACGGGCGGGTTGGCGAGGGCGCGCCAAAGCCTGTCACCGCTCCGTTGTTCGATCGCGAGACCGTCTGTGTCGTGCACCTGCGGCCGGTAATCGTCGAACCCCGCGCGGTTCGATTCCGAGTAGAGGTACATCGATGTCAGCGGTGCCACGCCGAAATGCGGAACATCGTCACGGAAATAGAGCCGCGCGGTCACATCCATCGCGGTCGCCTCACCCGGCTTCACATCGAACCGGTAGGCGCCCGTCACACTTTCGCTGTCGAGCAGTGCGTAGAGCGTGACATGGCGGTCACCGGGTGCCGGGCGCTGGAAGTAGAATTCGCTGAAACGCGGAAACTCCTCGGGCCGGTCGGTCGCGGTCGCGATCGCAAGACCCCGCGCGCTTTGCCCGTAGGCGTTCCCGCGACCGAGCGCACGGAAGTAGCTGGCGCCCTGAAACACCAGAAGTTCGTCGCGGATATCCGCCCGGTTGAGAGGCCAATGCACCCGGAATCCCGCCACACCCGGAAGTTCTGCGTGTTCAGGCAGCACGCCCTTGGCCTCCTTGCGATACTCGAAATCGTCCGTGGTGAAGACCATCGGGCGCGAGACGCCACCTTCCACGTCGAAGAGCAGTACCGGGACGTCGTATAGCCACCCCATGTGGAATGTATGGAGGCGGAAATCGGACCCGGTATCCTGCCAGCGGGCCTCGTCGGGATCGAACGCAATCTGTCGGTAGAGGTCGTAGGTAAGCTCTGCGGTGAGACCGCCGGCGGGTTTTGGCGGCACGTAGGGCGCATTCGCAAGCTCAGCGGCACGTGCGCTCAACCTGTCGAAATCGAACGGTTCCCCCGCCGACGGATCTTCTCCATCCGACTGTGCGGCGCCCCGACCGCCCAACGCCACTGCGATGCAAGCGGTGCCGGAGAGAAGGACACTCCGACGACTCGCGCGAAAGACTGAAACCGGCTGAACGGCCATGGCGGCAACCATCCTGAAATTGACCGCACGCTCAATAGGTCGAAAGCAGGGCGGTCGCGAGACCATACCACACCTTCGGCGGAAATCGGCCGGTCAGTTTACCTCGGATGCCTGTCCATTGCGCGAAATGCCCGGAGAAGCCGCGTGTCAGACATCATCAGCGCTGCCAGGCCCCCGGCAGCGCTCAATTCCGGCAAGCGCTGGACGCCGGGAGAGTCGCATGGCAGTTGGGCAGGATTGCTTCGAGACACCGAGGAGGTCTTGGAATGGCCCGAACCGAGGCTACGGAGCCGCACCACTGCGGGGTGCCGGCAGAAGAGGCACAGGTCGTCTGCGCAGTCATCCACGGCCGCTATGGCGCGCCGGAAGCGATGATGGAGCATCTGGTCGGGCACCTGACTGCGTCAGGCGTTCATTACGTCCTGCCGCGGGCTGCCGGGGAGGGGTGGTATGCCGCACCGACCTGCGCGCCGATGACTGCCGAAACAGAGTCCGAGATAATTGCGGCGCTCGCCCAGATCGGGGCCGACATATCCGCGGCGCAGGCGCGGGCGCCATCCTCGGCGCGTCTGGTGATCGGCGGTTTCAGCCAGGGCGCCTGCATGGCGCTGGAATTCGCCGCGGCAGGCGGACCATGGGACGGCGCGCTCTTCGCGCTGACCGGGTGCCGTGTGGGTGCCGCGGGCCACGACCGGCCCTTGGCCGACCTGGAAGGCTTTCCGGCCTATCTGTCGAACGGCAGCAGAGACCCCTTCATTCGCCTCCCCGAATTCGCCGAGACGATTCACGCGCTGGCCGGTGCAGGGGCACGGATCCGGTCCGAACTCTTCCCGCGCAGCGCGCATGTCATGTCGCCCACGGAAGTCGCCACCGTCGACGCGCTCCTCCGCTGCGTGGCTGCGGGAGAGCCGCTCTTCCAGTCCCCGGCGACCTGATGTCCACGGATATCGGACTGTGGATAACGGAGCGGCGGAGCGGGGCCATCGCCGCGATCAAACGGGCCGTGTCGTCGGTGGACCTGGAACATGTCCGGCCGGGCTTCGGATGGCGCGTCCGCCCTGCGCCGGGATCGATCCTGGCCTCCCCTGTTCCGGCGGCGTGGGATCCCGAGCCCGACTACTTCCACCACTGGATCCGCGATGCGGCTGTGGCGCTCAGGGTCTGGCCGGACGTCCTGAACGCCGTGCCGGACGGGGAGCGGGCGTGGTGGCGTCAGGCGTTTCATCACCACATCGCGTTTTCGCTCGCGATCTCCGACCCGGACCGCACGGGTCCTCCGTTCAATCCGCTGAAACCGGTCACCCGCGAGGATCATCTCGAATTCCTCCGCCCCGATGCGGAACTCGCGGCCCTGGCCGGTCCGGCCTGGCTCGAGGAGCCGCGGTGTGCACCCGATGGAGGACCGGATCTGGAGCGTTGGAGCCGACCACAGGACGACGGGCCCGCGCTCCGCGCGTCGGCGATCATGTCGGTCGTGGCCCGCTGTCCCGAACTGCGGTCCGAGCAATCGGACCGACTTGTCCTGCGCGACCTGCTGCATGTCGCTCAGGTGGCTGGCCGCCCGTCCATCGGTCCCTGGGAAGAGGAGCCCGCACGGCGCACGACATTCACCCTGATTGCCGAGTGGGACGCACTCGACCGCGGAGCGCACTGCTTTCCCGATCACTCTGCCGTCCTGCACGACGCGGCACGCCGGACCGCGTGGATACTCGAGCAGGCCGGGACGGATACCGGCTGGCGCGAGAGTGTAGAGGCCGAATGGCTCGACAGCGCTGACGATTCTTGCGCTTCTTCATGCGGATCGTCGCGTCGGGGCTTTCGCACTTCAGGCTCCTCGGAGCCGCGCGACGGTCCGGAGCCTCGAAGCCTTGTTCCGCGACCTTTACCCCATCAACACCGACCGTGACGTTCCCGCAATCGGACGGTGGGCCGAGGATGCGTTCTTTGGCGGCAATCCATGGTATCCGGTGACGCTTGGCTTTGCGGAGTATCACTACCGACTTGCGGCCAAAACAGGTGACCGGGACGCGGCCCTCCGCGGCGACGCCTACATGGCGCTGATCCGGGAGGTGGCGCCGCCAGGGACGGATCTGCCGGAGCAGTTCGACCGGTCGACCGGCGCGCCCGTGTCCTGCCGCGGTCTGACATGGAGTTCGGCCGCCTTCATCTCTGCGGCCTCTGCGCGTCAGGCGGTCGCGGAGAGGTAGGGTGAGCGAAAGCCGAGCGCGGTCAGTCCCGCCCGGATCTCCGGCCGCGCCATCATCAGGTTCCAGATCAGCCCGCTGCGGTGGTTTTCAAGTCCGATCACGATCGGCGCCTGGTCGATGGCCAACCGGCTGTCCGCCGTCCAGTCCCGGGATAGGCTGAAAGCATCGACGAACCCGGCCTCGTCCCAGATCCGGTCGCCCAGTTCGTCGTGGAAGTGCCGCAGCGCCTTCATCGCTTCTGCCGGCGCGTAGGGCAGCGAGGACAGCGCCGCGGTGGGCGTGATGACACCGGTGTCGTTGTGCGGTGCGTGGGCCGCGTAGCCCTCCGGATCATCGCTCGCCGTGAGGCCCCAGCAGTCGGGACCGTAGCCCGCCCAGCCATGGGGGTTGCGCAGGCAATGCAGTCGGTTGACGAGGGCATGGGCCCGCGCCTGCGCACCGTAATCGGCATGGGCATCGACGAGCCCGCGCGGGTCGATCGCGAGGAACGGGTATTGCGACAGGAAGAGCGGCCCGCCCCAGTCCGGACCGAGCGGCAGCGTGACATCGCCGTAGCGCCGGCCGTTCCGGAAGGCACCTGCGCGGGCCCAGACCTCGTGATAGCTCCGGACCGGCAGGGGATACCGCGCCGCGCCAGTGCCGAGGACAAAGACCGGAAACGCCTCGTTCCAGCCGCCGAGCGCCAGGGCGTGCTCGGACCATGCGCGGTCCGGATGGCGGTGCCACATCACCGCGCCGTCCGAGTCGCGCACATGCGCAGCCCAGTTCACCTCCGCGGAGAGCCGGTCAATCCGGTCCGCGAGCTCCGGTGCTTCGTCGAAATACGCAGCCGCGGCGAGAAGTCCGAGCATCAGGAACGCGGTCTCGACAATATCCCCGCCATCGTCGCCCGGCATGAAGGGGAGCACCCGGCCCGTGGCGCCGGAGAGGAAATGCGGGAACACACCGTCGAAGCGATCGGCTGCTTCGAGAAAGCCCACGATGCGATGAACCCGGTCGAGGATCTCCCGGCGCGGGCGCCAGCCACGCTCCGCCGCGACAATCTGCGCCATCAGGCCGAAACCGGTGCCGCCCGTCGTGACGGTGTCTTCCACGTCATAACCGAATTCGCCGCCGCTCCGTTCGCGGGCCATGCCGCTTGCCGGATGGCTCCAATCGGTGAAGTAGAGCACGGTCGCCTGCGCCACCCGGTCGCGCAGGGCATCGTCGTCGAGGCCGCGGACTACGCGGTCCACCGGACGACGACCGATTTCGTTTCGCGGGAATTGGGCCCGACATGGACGACGATCTCACCCGGATCCCAAACTCGCCTGGCCTCGGACAGGCACGGGGCGATCCAGTAGGCCATCATGTCGCGCGTCACGGCGAACGTGATCCTGTCGGTCGCTCCCGGCGCCAGCCGAACCTGCCGGAAATCGGCGAGCCAGCGGGCAGGACGCGTAATCCGCGCGACGGGGTCGGAGAGGTAGAGCTGCACGGTCTCGATCTGCTCATGCGCGCCGTCGTTGCGGATCTCCACGGATACTTCGAGCGTCGCGTCTCCGGCCAACTGCATCGCCGAAACGCCAACCGGGCCATAGGTCACCTCGCCATACCCAAGCCCGAAGCCGAAGGGAAACCCGCGCGCGCCATCGGCGAGGTCCAGCCAGCCCGTGAGGAATTTCTGGAACGTACCCGGATCGGGCCGGCCCGTGGGATCCTCGGAATGATGCAGCGGCGTCTGACCTGGATGCGCCGGCAGTGTAACTGCGAGCCGCCCGGACGGTTGGGCGCGGCCGAAGAGGAGATCGGCAACGCCGTCAGGGCCTCGAACCCCGCCGTGCCAACAGTAGAGCAGCGCATCGGCGACGTCTGCTGCTGCGCCAAGAGCGAGCGGACGGCCAGCGAAGACCAGCACGACAAGTGGTTTGCCCACAGCACCCAGGGCTGCGATCAGCGCCTGTTGTGGCGCGGGCAGGTCCGGCGACAGGCGGGAGGAACTTTCGCCCGCGTGTTCCTTGGCTTCGCCAACGGCCACGACGACCACATCCGCGGCGCGGGCGGCGGCCACGGCTTCGGCGATCATCTCGTCCCCGCTCCGGTCATCGGCGGCAATCGTGGTGCCGTGGACGTTCAGGCGGTCGATCAGCCACGGCTCGTCCACGACATTCGCGCCCGGCACTGTGGGCACCGTGCTGCCCTGAATGTCTTCGATTGCGCGCCGAATAGAGCGGACATCGCCGGCGTCGCCGGAGACGGACCATGTCCCGATCATGTTCGCCTGATCCTCCGCCAAAGGACCGATCAGTGCGATCCTGGTTCCGGTCGAGAGCGGCAGGAGGTTGCGGTTCTTCAGGAGAACGGCGCTTTCGGATGCCGCGCGGCGGGCCAGGGCAAAACCTTCCGCGCGCGGCGGGGCGGTCGCACCTCCGTCGAGGCGTGCGAAGGGATCATCGAAGAGGCCCAGCCGCACCTTGAACGCAAGTACCCGCAGGCAGGCGCGGTCGATCAATCCGCGCACCTCGTCGGCCGTGATTTCGACACCTGCGTCGGGGGAAGAAAGACCATGCTCGGCCAGATCCGGCAGGGCGGTGAGATAGTCTTCGCCCACCATGTCCATGTCGACGCCCGCGGCAAGCGCCCGTAACGCCACCGCGTCCCGGTCGCCGATCCCGTGCGCCGAAAGCTCCATAACCCCGGTATAGTCCGACACCACGAGCCCCTCGAATCCCTGCGTGTCACGAAGCCAGCCTTCGACCAGCTCCCGGTGGGCGTGCATCGGTACCTTGTTGACCGCGTTGAAGCCCACCATGACGCTCGCCGCGCCCGACTTGAGCCCGTCGACGAAGGGCGGCAGGTAGATCTCCAGAAGGTCCTCCCAGGCCAGGCTGGCATTGTCGTAATCCCGGCCGGACTGGGTCGCCCCGTAGGCCACGAAATGCTTGAGGCAGGCTGCGACGCGGTCGGGTGCGGCCGGGTCCTCTCCCTGGAAGCCGCGCACCATCGCGGCGGCCACCCGCCCGGCCAGCATCGGATCCTCGCCCGGGCTCTCTGCGACCCGTCCCCAGCGGGGATCGCGCGAGACATCGATCATCGGGGCGTAGACCTGGTTCAATCCCTCGGCGGCAGCTTCGCGGGCCGCGAAATGGGCGGTCTCCTCGATGAGATCCATGTTCCACGAACAGACCAGCGCAACGGGAAGCGGAAAGATGGTGCGGTGGCCGTGTATGACGTCTTCGGCAAAGAGGAGCGGTATCCCGAGGCGCGAGCCTTTGATCGCGCGCTCCTGCATGCTGCGGGCCGAGGCCCGTGACTTGGTCCCGAAGATCCCGCCCACCATGCCGCTGTCGAGACGGCGCGCGAGCTGGCTTTCACCTCCGGCGCCGGTGGCCAGGCCCTCCCCTGCGGCGAGCAGGTTGAGCTGGCCGATTTTTTCCGGGTAGGTCATGCGGTCGAGATACGACCTTGCCTGAGCCTCGAAGCGAATGGCGCAATCCTTTCCGGCCGTTCCTGTGCCGCGTCGCTATTCCGCGGCCACCTGATCGAAACCGAGGGAGTCGCGCGCGACAGCCCTTACCTGCCCCACGCCGTCGCGACAGTCGAGGACCTTGTCGTAAAATGGATCGCCCTCCGGATCGCGCGGCACGTTTTCGCCGTGCAGGACGGCGAGAACCGCTGCATCGGGCAGACGATCGCGCAGGGCGAGGTGGAAATCCACCGCCGCATCCGTGTCGAGCGCCGATGTCGCCTCGTCGAGGAGCAGGATGTCCGGTTTCTGGAGGAGGATCCGCGCGAGGACCAGACGCTGCTTCTGGCCGCCGGAGAACACGTTGCGCCAGTTCTTGCCCTGGTAGAGAGGATCGTGGATCGAGGAGATGAAGTCGCCGAGCCCCACGCGCGACAGAGCATCGGCCACGGAGATATCGTCAAAGGCCTCAATCGGCTCCGGATAGGAGACGAGCTCGCCCAGTGTCAGCCGATCGGGAAGGTCGGGCTCCTGACCGGCAAAGAACATCCGCGCACCCTGTCGCATCTGGATCCGGCCAGCGCCATAGGGCCAGATGCCCGATACGGCCTTGAGCAGCGAACTCTTGCCGCAGCCATTGCGGCCGCGCAGATACACCCAATCCCCGGGTTCGACTGTCAGTGTCGGCACGGCCAGGAAAGCGGGCGAATCGTTTCCGCGGTGATGCAAGGCAAGCCCCTTGAGGCTCAGCGCGGGTCCTGCGGAGATCCGCGTGCGCTCAAAGCGGCTGACGCCGGTCTCGGCATAGAAGCGGTCACGCTCCTGAACCCGGGCGATGGCCTGCGCGAGGTGGGTGAGGCGGCCGGCATTGGCCCGAAGCATCGCGATGGCCGGCATCACGTTGATGAACCACGAGATGTCCCCGATGAGCTCCGCAGTCAGTTCCGAGCTGGCTGCGAAATCGCGGAAGCTCATCGCTCCCGACATGTAGCCCGGCAACGCGGGGAGATAGGCGAGCAGCCGGTTCGACAGGAAGTTGTAGAGGTTCTTGAACATCAACATCACGGCGCTCCACCCGTTCTGGCGATGCCAGGTCCGGTCGAGAGCGCCGTAGAGCTCGCGGTTGATCTTGCGCTGCGCCCGTTCACCGCGCGAGGCGGCAAGTTGCGACACGCGCCCGAGCATACCCGCGAGTTCCGCGCGCCAGACGCCGTCATGCTTCTGCCGCTCGCATTGCAAACGTTCGAGAACGCGCCCGATGAGCCAGGCGAGACCGGTGAATGTGGGCACGTAGACGAGAATGAGAAGTCCGGCCAGAAGCGCCGTGCCGTAGTCTCCAGGCGCCAGATCGAACCGCGATGCCAATTCCGGTCCAAGGATCGGCGCCAGCAGGTCCGGAACTGCCGCGCCCCAGCGGTCGAGTGTCTCCACCGGCTGGCTCCGTTCGATGAGCGCCTGGGAGACGAACCAGATCGACGCGACTGCGCCCCAGAGACCCATCGCGAGCCCGATTACCCCGCCATAAAGGCCGCCGGTGCATTCATCGACCCGCTGGTCGATGGCATCGGGCAGTCCGGCGGCGCTGCCATCCCCCGACCTGTCGCTCATCAAGTCGTACGCCACACGCTCGTCCGACAGGATCGCGGCATCGAACTGACCGGCGAGCCAGGCCCGGGCGCGGCGGTGCAGCGTCGCCGAGACCACGTGCCGGAGCGCAACGCCCAGCGTGCGCGCGACGTAGAGCCCGAGATACGCCGTGGCCGCGAGAAAAAGGATACGGGACGCATCGCCAACTGCCGCGTGGTCGTGAAACTCCGCAAGCGACGCCAGGAAATCCGCGCTTGCGGTCGCCACCCAGACGCTGGACTTGCTGAGCAACGTGGTCATCGCGAAAATCACGACCGTCAGAACCCACGCCTCGATCCAGCGTTCCGAACGCCAGTAGGAAAAAATCAAACCCCAAAAGGTACCTAACTTCTGCAATCGACTACCTGACCGGTCAAATGGGCGGTCTGATCCAGGTCTCCAACGCGCTATCTCGACGTCGACCGGACCAGACCGGGGGAGTTTCGGCTATCAATGACTATCGGCAATATTCCGCTAACAGGGTGGCAGAAATTCGCGCAAAGGGGAAAATTACTTCGTTTTATTGAACAACGTTGCGAAGCTGCAACATTTGAGTGATGCCAAATCTGGTGCCGGAGAGCCTCTCCTGCCGCGCGGGACTTAGGCCAGTTCTTCCTCCAACATGGCCTCGATGGTCCCGCGCACCATCGCACGCAGCCGATCCTCGATCCGATCGTAGCCTTCCTCATTCGCCATCAGCGCCAGCGTTCGGCAACATCGTTCATGGTCCGATTTCCTCGTCGGCACTGCCGAACTGGCGGACAATGACGAGGAACAGGAGAGTTACGAAACTTCGGAAATGCGGCCCCATCGCAAGCGCATTGACCGTGCAAAAGCTTGTGGGCACATCGTTAGCCCGCGGCGGTTCGAAAGGCCCGTCCGGGGCCTTCCACCAGGCGTCAATTCATAAGATTCCAGGCGTTGTTCCAGGATGCGATGTTGGCCGCCGGCACATCGAAAACGATGTCATGTGCGAGCGCGCGCAGTGCCCCTCCGTCCGTGGAGGTATTGGTGTTCACGGCGATCTGGATGTCGCCCAGATCGGTCCCGTTCACCGACACATAGTTGGGGTGGAACAGGCCGACATAGGAGTCCCCACCGCCCGTCGAACCGCTGTGCTGCAGGGGCATGGGGCCGCGGCGCCTGGTGCCGTTGCAGATCGAAGGACGTGCCGACGACATAGGTGCCGTCCAGAAGCCAGCCTTAGACCCGGTCGTCCTTGCCGATGGCCATGGCGACCACAGGGGAGTGGCGGTTCACGGCCGTCCCAACACGACGGTCGGGCCCCGTACACTGTCGGGCACGCATGTCTATGGCATGTGTCCGATTGGCCCAATCGGGTTTCAATCCTTTTTCAGAAGGGCGGCTTGACAGTCGTGGTCGCTCACGCTTCGGGCGAGCCTTCGGCACCGTCCTCGCCGGGCAGGCGTGATACGCGACTGATACAGAGGTTGACGGACGAACAGCGCGCCTGGGTGCAGGAGGCTGCCGACAATGCAGGGGCCGAGTTGGAGAAGCAGGTACAGAACGAAACCGAGGAATGCGCAACTGGCTGGCCGATGAGGGTGGGATGGAAATGACGCGCCCCGACAAGGCCGAACTCATCGAGGCCGCGCAGAAGGTCCAGAAGGAATTTGCCGAAGATCGCGGACCCGAATTCGTCGAACTCGTCGAGCAGATCCAGGCCGCGGCCGAGTGATCCGCCGGGAATGTCAGGAACCGGACGCGCCAGAGAACCTCGATCCAGTCTAGGGCGGCGCGCCCCGCCCTCATTTTTCGAAGACCACCGTCGCGACCGGGTCTCCGGGCGGGCTCGCATAAAGTGGAGCGGGCGCTGTCCGTGGTCGGGAAGCGGACAAGACCGAGCCGAACGTTCTCCGTCGCCTAATTATGTAATTATTGGTGTTGTCACGTAAACTTCTGGCCATCAGCACAAGCGGCAAGAGCATCGTTCAGGCGATACTTGCCGCTGCTTTCCATGCGCCGAATGCCTCCATTCGATGATAGCGGATTGTAAGGGCGGCACGTCAACGAAGTTGGACAGAGAAGCAATTTCGGGTCGCGGAATGGATCGGCACGAAACGCTGCAATTCGCCCGGAGACCGATAGCCCTGCATCGCTCGCTCACGCTTTCGGAATGGCAGATGGCTGTTTTCGGCCCGGTTGTTGAGGCCTGTATGCGACCAGTGATCCAGACCCGGAACGACCTCACGTTTCTCCGCGCTGTAGGACCGAAGCTTATCCGTGATGATCCGTTTCGGAACGACGCCGTATCGCTTGATCAGCTTGACCAGAAGCCGCTTTGCCGCGCGCTTGTCCCGTCTGGATTGGAGGATCTCTTCCAGAATGACACCATCCTGATCGACGGCACGCCATAGCCAGAACGACTTTCCTGCGATCTTCATCACGACTTCATCCAGATGCCAGACATCGCCGGGACGGGCCTGCCGTCGGCGCAAGTTGCGCGCGATCTGCGGGCCGAACTTGCGGGTCCATCGTCGAACGGTCTCACAGGAAACGTCGATGCCGCGTTCCAGCAGCACTTCCTCGACCTCGCGCAGGCTCGGATTGAAACGGACGTACAGCCAAACCGCGTGGGCGATGATGTCGGGCGGGAAGCGGTGGCGATGATAGCTGATCGATGGCTGGGTCATGCATTTCGGTGACGCTGATATCGGCACACCGACAACCGACGGCGAGTTTACGTGACAACACGGTACGTTGCCCTTTCAGATCCACATTTGCGCCAAGCTGCATAGCAAGAGAGGCCGAAATCTGGTATTCTCAATACCGGATCGCGTCGAAAAATTTCTACAAGACCATGTTCGGTCGTGCCTGATTGAGATCGGAAGGCATTGATATGATTGCGATACTCCGCCGCTTGGCCTTTCTCGCGTGCATTTTGTCCCCCGTCCCGGGACTCGGGCAGGTCTGTATCGCGCCCGGCGAACCCTTCGAGTGCTTCGGCGACGACTGCGAGGTCACGGCGGGGCCGGCCAGCGGCCAGCAGCACGACGTCGTGCTTGACGAACGGCGAATTCGCGTGCGGGCCGTCGACAGCGACGGAACGACGGAATTCTCATCAGCCAGCCTTTTCGGCGTCGAGATCACGCCGCAGGTAGACATGTTCGTCTATGTCTCGGCCGACGTCTCCTACACCGGCTTCCTGACGGGTTTTGGCGGCGGTGCGCAGAATTTCGGCAGCATCGAGGTCTTCGCGGCGATCCGGGACCTTGGAAATGGTGACCTTGTCGCGTCGGACCTCGTGGTGGAGCATGTCAACCAGGGCGCGCCCGCGATGGGTGGGCCGGATGCCTTCGGAAACCTGCCATTCGGCCCACCAGTGCGCGGCGACGTTCCGAACAACGAGACCCTCGTCCTTCTCGAGGGCGGGCGGACCTACGGCATCGGCATCGGCGCGGTCGCGCGGGCGCGGGGCGGGCTAATCAATCCTGGCGAGTCGGACTATTTTACCGGCGGCAACGGGGTGATCCTCAACGCGCTGCAGGTGGTCACGCGCCCCGACCTTTCGGTGTCCGGTTTCGAGGACGGGGATGGCGACGGCCTGCCGGATGTCTGGGAGACCGACGGCGTAACCGACTGCGACGGCACCGTGCTGCTGGATCTGCCGGGTTTCGGCGCGGATCCGGACGAGAAGGATCTCTTCGTCGAGCTTGACTGGCAGGCGGGGCGCGACCCGGGGCACCCGGCATCGCCGCGATCAAGGAGGCCTTCCTGCTCGCTCCCGACGACGCGGGCGGCACCGACACCGGCGGCGGCATACGGCTCTGGATCGACACCGGCGGCCTGATGGAGAACGGCGCGCTCGTCGGCGACGATCTCGGCGGCGGCAACGAGATCTCTCTTGCCGACATCCCCGACCCGGGCAGCCAGTTCATCCCGCCGATCGAGCCGGGCGACGACTATTCCGTGGATATAGACGGCAACGGGCTCAGGGATTTCTACGAGGTCAAGCGCGAGAACTTCGACCTGATCCGCTACGGCGTCTTCCGCTACGCCATCCTCGCCGAGGACAGGGACGACGATGGCGAGGACTATCCCGGCGGGCAGGCCGAGATCGGCGGCGACGACACGGTGACCTTCAGCCGCCGACCGGGCGTCCTGATGCATGAGCTTGGCCACAACCTCGGCCTGCGTCACGGCGGGAACGAGAACCTGAACTGCAAGCCGAATTTCGTCAGCATCATGAATTACTCGATGTCGCGCGGTATCAACCGCCAGTCCCGCGACGCGCAGATCCAGGACACCGACAACGATGGCAATCTCGAGGCTCAGATCCTCGATTTCTCGCCCGCCCGAACGACGTCCGGGCGCGGCGACGCGCTGATCTTCGCGGACGGCGAGCCCCTGAACGAGTCCGAACTCGACGAGACGCGGGAACTCGACGAGGGCGACAACGACAACGTCACAGTCCATTACAACGCGGACGGCGACGCGCTCGATCTCGACATGGACGAATTGCCGGACTGGAACGACGGCCCGAACGCTGGCGATACGGTGTCGGCGAACGTCAATTTCTCCGAGGACAAGAGCGGGTGCGACGGCGACGACGAGGCGGCGATCAGCGCACTCGGCGGTCATGACGACTGGTCCGCGATCGTCATGCCGATCACGCTCGACGGCATCAGCGAGGAGTTCGAAGGGGGCGAGAACGGCACAACGCCAGTCCCCGAAGACCCGATCGGCGACGACGGGGAATTCCGCGAGATCGAGGAGGATCTCGGGACCCTCGATCTGTCCGTCGAGAAGGCGGCAGCGCCGGAACTGGTCATGGCCGGGCAGGACCTGACCTACACGATCACGGTCACCAACCACGGGCCGAACTCGGCGCGCGAGGTGGTCGTCGAGGACGTCTTCCCCGACCTCGTGACGCCCGTCGACCTGCCCGAGGGTTGTGAGGCGGAAGACGGCCTCGTGACCTGCCAGATGGACGTGATCTCCGAGGGGGCCTCGGCGGAGCTGGTCCTGCCCGGGCGCATTGCGCTGCGACTGCCCTGCGGCACGCGGGACACAGTCACGCTCGAGAACGCGGTGACGGTCCGGAACGGAGACTGGGACGACCTCTCCGAGGCGGACAATTCCGCCACCGCCGTTTCGAGCGCGCTGTGCCTGCGTTTCGAATACGCCGCGAAGTTTGTCTGCGGGAACGGTGGGGCGGCCGGGATGCCGGCCGTCCCCGGGCTCTACGAAACCATCGTCAACATCCACAATTTCCAGAGCCGCGAGATCCCCTTCTTCAAAAAGCTGGCGCTCGCCTTCCCGCCGGTACGTCAGGAGGCGGGTGAGATCCACTCCATCGGAATCGACCGCCTCGGAACCGACGAGGCGCTGAAGGCCGATTGCGACGATCTGACCGAACGGCTCTTCGACGGCAGTTCGCCGGGCGACGGCTTCTACGAAGGTTATCTCGTGGTGCAGACGCCGCGCCGGCTCGATGTCGACGCGGTCTACACCGCCGGCGTCGAAGGCGGCGTGCGCAGCATCCATGTCGAGGAGGTGACCGAACGCGACCTGCGCACCAAGCTGTCCGTCGACAAGCGCGCCGATGTCTTCGAGGTTCCGCTCGGCGAATTCGGCGCGGCGCAGATCCGGATGTTTGCAGTGCTCTACACCCTCGATGTCCTCAACGCCGGGATTGCCGCTGAGGAGGTCGTGATCCGCGACCGTGTCTCGCTCGGCGTCCTCGGGCAGACCTTCGGCATCCTCGTGGTGCCCGATGAGCCGTTCGAGATCCCGCCCGGCGCCAGCCGCGAGCCGGTCGACGCCTCGGGCTTCCCGCTCTCAGCCGAGTTCGAAGTCGAACTGCCGGAGCTTGCCGCCGACGAAGGCGCGCAGGTGCGCTTCTGGGCGATCGTCCTGACCTATTCCTCTGGCGGAGGGGGCAGCGCCTTCCTCGCGAACCGCGCCGAGGTCGATGCGCAGGGTCCCGACAGCAGCGGCGCCGACAACATGGTTGAGATCTTCTCGCACCTGATACCCTAAGGAGACGCCAATGACCCGCCGCCACACCCTCCTGCCGCTCTCGCTGATCCTGGCGCTGTCGTCGGGCCTGCCCGCGACACCCCAGGTGCAGGGCCGGACCCAGGAGGCCCGGATCGCCTGCACCCGGTTCCTCGCGGGGTTCGAGCGGGGTCTCCGGGACGCCGTACCCCGGCTCGAACGGGCCGAGGCGGCCGGAGTGGGCGAGCCCGAGCGCTCACGTCTGCTTGGCAGGCTGCTGGGCGAAACGCAGCGATCCGGCGATCTCACGAGGATGCTCGAGTGCCTAAGGGGCGAGACCCGCAGATAGAAGCCCATTGTCTGCAGCGGGTGTGGACGGTCCGACTGTCACATTTGGCGCTCGGAAACCCGACGCCGAACGCTTTTGCGACCCAAAGACGATAAACCCAGGAGGTTTCATGAACCTCGAACCAGAAAATGGGGATGGGACCTGCTCTTCAGTCACCAGCCCCAATTCGCTCGAGATGATCTGGCGAAGCGAGCCTGGATTGGGTCGGGACACTACCATTTGAAGGGAATGTAGAGAGCGAGGTCCGGCAGCACGTACAGCACCACGACAGTCACTAGGGTCAGGACCCATTGATCTCTGTGTCGTGTCGTGATACATCGCTTGGAAAACGAGCGGAGACATGTCTGATCTCTTTTGGTTGAGCGATGTGCGGATGGCGCGTCTGGAGCCCTATTTGCCGAAGTCCCAGGGCAAGCCGCGCGTCGATGACCGTCGGGGGCTGAGCGGGATTATCTTCATCAATCGCAAAGGGTTGCGTTGGCGTGATGCGTCGAGGGAATACGGCCCGCACATGACGCTCTACAACCGTTGGAAGCGGTGGCGCGACACGGGCGTCTTCGCACGGATCATGGCAGGTCCGGCCGCAGAGCACGGTGAAAAGAAGACTGTGATGATCGACGCCACGTATCTCGAGGCACATCGGACAGCGACCGGTATGGGCGTGAAAAAGGGGGGCGCAATGACCAACGGGGACGCCCGATCGGGCGCACCAAGGGCGGCATGACCACGAAACTGCACGCCATCTGCGACAGCCAGGGACGCCCGCTGAACCTTTTCGTAACGGCAGGACAGGTCAGCGATTACATCGGAGCGCGGGCTGCCCAGCAACTGGTGCATGACATAGAAGGCGATACCCGCGATCAGAACCGGGATTGCCAGCCGAAAGACCTGGTGTTCGACGACCCGCATGACACGTGTATGCGGCAGGGCGGGTTAACGGCGCTCATTTACACGTTCCTCCAGTAGCTCGATCTGGATTTGCTGCATCTCAGCGAGCTTGTTCCATTGTTCGGCGAGTTGGTGATCCATCTTCTCGTGAAGTTGCCGGATTTCGAGTTCGGCTTTCAGGTTCACCCGATAGTCGTTCTCGGCTTGTATCCGGTCTTTTGTGTCCTGACGTCGCTGGCTCATCATGATGATGGGGGCCTGCAAAGCCGCGAGGCTGGACAGAACGAGGTTCAGAAGAATGAAGGGATAGGGGTCAAACGGCTGAACGCCCTGGATGCCGCCGGCTTCGGCGGCGAGTCCGAGGGTCTTGGTCGTGACGCCGAGCAGGCGCGCGGATTTGGTCAGGTTGAGCCAGGGCTCGATGCCGTCCGGGGCCGGGCGGAACACCGGGATCTTGTGATGCGACCTGAGTGCGGTGACGCGCTCTCGGGTCCATCGGTTAGCATGAGCGCCGGCGGCGTGGTCGAGGATCAAGCGGATCATCAGCTCGGTCAGCGTCCCCCGCGCCTCCTGCGGCAACGTCTGCCAGTGCGGCGCCGGGACCCGATCGGCGTCGCTGGGGCGGGTGAACAACTCGAGTTGTTGTGGTGCTGGTCGGCGTGGCATCGGCATCTCCCGGAATCGCCTCTTGGCAACTCGATGCTGCGCTCGAATCGGGCGTTTGTGATGCGCCTTCGCGAACGCCGGCCGCATCATGCAACAATGCCGCCAGAGCTCGCAAAGCAGCCACTGAGGCAACCGGCGTCACCCCGACTTGCCAGCATTGGCAGGCTGCCCGATCAAACATCCAGACGGGAACCTCCAGCCGTCGGTCCGACGCGACACCGCTCAGGCTACAGCGAAACGCAGCCAAGCCTGCCTTCGCGATCACATCGTGAACGTGAACAGCGCGCCCCGCCCAGGGGTGCCAAGGGTAGAGCACCTCGCGCTCCTCGGTCCCGTGGGTGTTCTGTGATTGAGTTGTAGTGATGGCAGCCAGGTTTCGATGAGGATCTGGGCCTCCCGGAGCGAGTAGAAGACCTCGGCATTCAGCAACTCGTCACGGAACCGGGCATTGAAGCTCTCGCCATAGCCGTTCTCCCAAGGCGATCCCGGCTCGATGAAGGCGGTCTTCGCACCGACCATTGCCCGACAGGCGATTGCGCAGCAATCTGCCGAGAGTGGCCCCGATCCAGTCCCCGACCCTCTGGGCGATGAACTCGGGGCCGTTGTCGGATCTGATGTGTTCTGGCGGCCCGCGTGAGGCATGCAGAGATCCGTCCGCTGCCCGACAGGCGATTGCGCAGCAATCCGCCGAAAGAGGGGCCTCCAGCACATCAATTGCGTTGAACTTCCTGTCCACACGGATCATGAGCGCCTCCCTGGTTCATTCATCGATGATGTCGAGCGTTCGGAACACCCGCCCGTCATGGGGCCGGTCCTGGACGAAATCGTAGGACCAGACGTGGTTCGGCCGCTCCGGCCGGAGCCGGACGCAAGAGCCGTCACCCAACCAGAGTTCGACCGTTCTTCGCCTGTCTTTGTGGAACTTTCAGCCCTTCGCGTTGCCAGATCCGCTCGACCCTTGCCCGGCAGGCGATTTGCAAGGCAAATCTGCCGAGTATCCGGGATGATCAAGCGTGGATTTCGGACCATTTTCGGGCATCTCGCAGGAGCGCGTTCGCCGTGACGATGAGTTTGCGCATGACGGCGGTGAGAGCGACCTTGCGGGGCTTTCCCGCGGCGACGAGCTGCTCAAACCGCGCCTTTGCCGGTCGGTTGTGCTGGATTGCGCTGAGGGCTGGCATGAAGAGAGAGCGTCGAACGGAGGATCTTCCGCCCTGTATTCGTTCCCGGCCCTGCCATCGGCCGGACTGGCGGGACATTGGCGCCAGGCCTGCCAAGGCTGCGGTCTGTTTGCCGTCCATCCCGCCGAGCTCGGGCATGTCCACGAGAATCGCGGTGGCGGAGACGATCGAGATGCCCGGGATGCTCACCAGGATTCTCTCTGCGAGCGCGCAGGTCCGGGTCCGCGTCGATGATGGTCTGCATGGCGCGGTCGACCGACGCGACCTGCCGCTCGATCTGCGCGAGACGCTGAGCGAGGAGACGGCGCAGAAGGGCCGGTCTGGCCGTCTTGAGCCGCGTCTGAGCCGCAGCGCGATCCCGGATGAGCCCGCGCCGGAACACCAACAGATCCCGGAGCTCGCCCAGGTATCCGTTCAGGTCCGAAGAAGATGCGGGGGCGACCTCACGCGGCAACGGTCTCTTGCGCACCAGAGGGGTGCGATCCGTCCCCCGCCGCCGCGTGGAACTGCATGATCCCCACGGCGACCCCCATCATGCAACGGGAGCTGCGGAAGTCATAAGACAAGAGGGGCGCCTATGGTTCACCTGCCAGCCGGCACTGTTCAGCATCGCGGTGATCATCCGGTAGCCGTAACGCCCGTGGGTGCGCGTCAGCTCGATGATGTCTTCCGTCAGCCGTTGCTCGTCAGGCGCACCACGTGGCACCTTTCGCTGCGTCGAGCGGTGCTGTCCGAATGTGCGGCAGGCGCGGCGCTCGGATACGCCGAGCGCCTGCCGCACATGATCGATGCACTTGCGGCGGCGCGAAGGGCTTGAGATGTCTTCCCGGGGCAGCCGGGACGGCTCAGCGAAGCTTCGAGATGCGTTATCATACCAGGAGAGAGCACCAGATTCCGCTCGCCCTCACCCCAGACCTGACAGGCGATGGAGAGGCAGTCATTCTGAGTGAAGTTCGTTTCCACGCTGTCGGCCATGTCCATCCGTTGATGCTGCCTGTTTCGTGTGAAGGAAACCTTGTCGAAGCGAAAATGGCGAGTCGCGCGCCTGCGACCGGCCAAGGATCGGGGATGCCCCAAAAGCGGGTCAATGACGGCTTCCTCCGCAGTGGCAACAGCGTCTGGAACTACCAAATCCACGAGGGCAGCCAGTTGCTCCGAGGCGGATTTTCCACATCGCCAATCTCCGCCGTTCCTTTGGGCGCAGGTCTGGCCGATCTCCGGCGCGTCGATTCCGTTGAGTCGCACCAGGATTGGTCCAATCTCGAGTGTGTCACCGTCGAGGACTCGAGCAGGGCTCTCGATCGTCACGGACTGAGATTCTGCTGAAACCTGCGGATGGCCGCGACGGCAGACAACACCACTGCAGCTCCTGCCAAGCTTGGACGTATCCGATGCAAGGGCCTCTCCCTCTTCTGGCCATGATGACTGCGCGCCTCTCAATCGCGCGCAAGTCTCTTGACCATCTCTAGCGCATCCTCGACAAGGAACAAATGCAGAACTTGGATTGGCCCCGGATGATCTCCCCTGACCTGAGGTCACGCCTCCAACCTGTCCTCCTCGGACGGAACCGTCCGCTCGCCGCTGATGTGTGGACCGAACTGCGCGACTGGCTCATTGAGCACCGGCGTGTTCCACCCGAGAACCTCCCCCGCGAAAAACCACCTGCAGGGCCCTGTGACTTGACGCACTGAAAGTGTGATCGGTGCAGCGCCGTGCCGTGCGGATCAGAAGATCGAGCGTCAGACCATGAACCGACAACGTTTGCGTACCCGCCGCCTCGTCCTGCCGTCGTGTCAGCGCTTCGAAACGAGCTTAAAATTCTGAGAAGTGGAATGGTTTGGCCAGATAGTCATCGGCCCCGGCCTGTAATCCGATGACCCGATTGTCGACATCCTCAAGGGCCGTCAACATGAGTGCGGGCAGTTTGGACCCACCCGCGCGCAGTGCTTTCACCACGCTGAGGCCATCCATACCGGGCATCATGCTATCCAGAATGGCGACGTCAGAATCGTTGCAAAGGCAATAGCTTATCGCGTCCCGCCCATCCGAGACGTGATCGACACTGTGGCCATTCTCCTCCAATCCCGCCACGACGAATTCGGCGACCTTGGGGTCATCTTCTGCAAGAAGTATCTTCATATCGAAATCTGTCTTAATATGTCCTGAAGAGTTGGCGCATGGTTTTTCCAAACCTGACAAATTTGTAAAGTTCGGAAAAACCGGGCAACACTTCGACCTGATACTTGCAAGTCATGGGGCACTTCGCCCCGACAACACCGCGAGGATCACGCCATCATGCAAACCGACAGCCAGCCCGGAACGTCCGGGGAGATCATCAACATCGGGACCAGTTTCCGGAATGTCGGACTTGTGTTTGCCGCTCTGGGTGTGGCGGCGATCCTTGCACCGGCAGTCGCCACCCTCGTTGTTGAACAATTGGTTGCATGGCTCTTGGTATTTTGGGGTATCGCGGGATTGGTGTTCGCGCGCAGCTTGCGCGGCGTCTCTGAACGGCGCATCGTGGCGATATTTTTCGCTGTCGTCCTTGTTGTCGGTCTCGGATTCGTCCTCTTACCCGGTCGGGGTGCTGCGTTCATCACAGGTGTCATGGTCGTGGTGTTCTTGCTTGAAGGCGCGCTTTCGATCCTTCTGGGCCTCAGGTTGAGCGGTCAGGTGCCAAGCTGGCGCTGGGTTATTGTCAGCGGCGTCTGCGCCTTTGCGCTTGGCCTCGTTATCTTGGTGCAATGGCCGACAACATCGACTTGGGTACTTGGCTTTCTGACCGGTCTGAATTTCCTATCGACCGGGATTTCCATGTTCCTGATGTCACGCGCAGCCGGGAAACTGTCCTTGTGAGTGAACCAAAGAAGCCTGCCGCAAAGACCCCTTGCCATGTGTGTGGAGAAGTCTTTTCACCCTCCCGGATCAGGCCCTGGATTTCCGTCAGACCGGGGGTTTCCGAGCTGATCAATGCGGCCCATCCCGGATGGGAAGCAGGCAAGCACATTTGTCGCGCCGATCTTGCAGCCTTCCGCGGTGCCTATGTCGAAGCGCTGCTTGAAAAAGAGCGCGGCGAATTGAGCGATTTGGACAGGCAGGTGATCGAAAGCCTTCAGTCCGGTGAACTGGTGTCGCAGAACCCGAGCGACGCGATAAGTGCGCAAGCGAGTTTCGGCGAACGCATGGCTGATCACGTCGCAGCCTTCGGTGGCAGCTGGACCTTCATCATCTCGTTCACCACCATTTTGATCGTCTGGATTACGATCAATGCGATTGGCCTAATGGCACAGCCGTTTGACCCCTATCCCTTCATTCTTCTGAACCTCGTTCTGTCCAGCCTCGCGGCTTTGCAGGCCCCCATCATCATGATGAGCCAGCGACGTCAGGACACAAAAGACCGGATACAAGCCGAGAACGACTATCGGGTGAACCTGAAAGCCGAACTCGAAATCCGGCAACTTCACGAGAAGATGGATCACCAACTCGCCGAACAATGGAACAAGCTCGCTGAGATGCAGCAAATCCAGATCGAGCTACTAGAGGAACGTGTAAATGAGCGCCGTTGAACCCGCCCTGCCGCATAGTTCGCTGGGCTACCGTCCACCAGCACCGGAGGCCTTCGTCCCGATAGACCAGAGACCAACGATGCATTGACAATCAACCCGGACCATTCGTTGGGGGCAGTCCATTCCAGGGCCGGCGCTTCGGTTTGTTGGTGGGAAGTTGGATTTTGGACATGAGTTTTCCTCCATCCATCCCTCCCGCGCCACGCGTCAACATTAGGTCGACCCGAGAATGATGTTTTCGACAGATGGGGTCGGATACAGGCGCACCTCGACCCTCGAAAAGCGATAAAGTCCGGACGAGGAGTTGCTCAGATCCGGGGCAGCTTGGAGCCCGGGCGATGATGGAGAATCCGGTCGACGGCACGCGGGACGACGAGATACTCGGACGACAGAGGCGTGCCTCTGTGACGGGTAGTGCACCGCGGACTGCCGACGGCACCGCGAGTTCTGATGCACGCGACGACGCGCGCGACCATGTGACCGAATGGCTTGCGGCTCTGGCGGATGCGGCGCTGACCGGTGACGTAGACGCCTTGTCGCTGCTGTTCCTCGACGACAGTCATTGGCGTGACCTGCTCGCCTTCACCGGGACGATCGCGACAGTCTGCGGGGGCGCGGCGATTGCGCAAGGCCTGGCTCTGACGATCCGAGCGATCTGGGCATGTTTGCCATCCGTGTCGATTCCCGAGCCATGCCTCCCCGATGGGTCATCCGTGTGGAAACCGAGACCGTCGAGGCGTTCTTTCGGTTCGAGACGCGGACGGGGCTGGGGCGCGGTATTGTGCGGCTATGTCCGGACCCGGGCGATGCCAACAGAACGCTCGGCTGGACACTTCTCACCGCGCTGGACAACCTCAAGGGGTTCGAGGCGCGGGTCGGGCCGTATTGCCGCGAAGCCGAGGTGGTGAGACGCGATTTTAGGGGGCCCAATTGGCTCGACATGCGCCGGACTACCGCCGCCTTTGCCGATCGCGACCCCGAGGTTCTGATTGTCGGCGCAGGTCAGGCCGGCCTCGCCATCGCGGCCCGACTTGGACATCTTGGCCACGACACGCTGGTCGTCGAACGGAACGCGCGGGTCGGCGACAACTGGCGGCACCGCTACCATGCGCTAACGCTGCACAACCAGGTGCAGGTGAACCACCTGCCATACATGCCATTCCCGCCGGGCTGGCCCACCTACATCCCCAAGGACAAGCTGGCGAACTGGTTCGAATCCTACGCCGATGCGATGGAGTTGAATGTCTGGACCAATGCGGAGTTCGCAGGCGGCACGTTTGATGTGGCGCGGCAACTGTGGACGGTGCGGGTGGCGCTGTCGGACGGGGCGCAGCGGGTGCTGCACCCGCGCCACATCGTGATGGCGACGGGGGTCAGCGGCATACCGAACTGGCCCGATGTTCCCACGCTCGATCAGTTCCACGGCACGGTGATGCATGCGAGCGCCTATCGAGACGGCGAGGATTGGGCCGGCAAGCGGGCGATCGTTCTGGGGACCGGAAACAGCGGTCACGACATCGCGCAGGACCTATATGCCAGCGGTGCGGCCGTGACGATCGTCCAGCGCAGCCCGACCCTGGTTGTCAATGTGGAGCCGAGCGCGCAACTGCCCTATGCACTTTACGACGAGGGGCCGTCGCTGGAGGACTGCGACCTGCTCGCCGCTTCCATGCCACTGCCTCTCGCGCGTCAGGCCCATGTTCGGTTCACCGAGCGGTCGCGGACGCTGGACAAACCGCTTCTGGACCGGCTTGAGGCCGTTGGTTTCCGGCTCGATTTCGGGCCCGACGCAACGGGGTGGCAGTTCAAGTATCTGACCCGCGGCGGCGGGTATTATTTCAACGTGGGATGTTCCGAACTGATCGCTGACCGTGCCATCGCGCTTGTCCAATACGGCGACATCGAAAGGTTCACGGTCGAGGGGGCGATGCTGAGGACAGGTGCCACGGTGACTGCCGACCTGATCGTGCTTGCGACGGGCTACAAGGGTCAGGAGCACCTCGTCGCCAAGCTGTTCGGCGAGGAAGTGGCGGCACGGGTGGGTCCGATCTGGGGATTCGGAGACGGCATGGAACTGCGCGCCATGTTCTGCCGCACCGGCCAACCGGGTCTCTGGTTCATCGCGGGAAGCCTCGCCCAATGCCGGATCTACTCGAAATATCTCGCACTCCAGATTGCAGCTGTCGAGAACGGCGTCGGGCCGACAAAGACGTGACCGCCCCCAGAGTGGTGACCGGGCGTCTGGAGGCGCGGCGACCAGGCGACTTTGAATTCGAACTTGTCGCAAGAACCGTCCCAAGGCGCGCCGAGCGGACTTGCGGCGAGGAGGCGAGGAGCAGACGAAGCAGTCTTCCATGAAGTTCCGCTCTCGCAAGAATATTTGAGCGGACTGTCGCGCCTGCAAACGGCAGCCCGCCCTTCGCGACGGAGATTCGCCATAGTCGAGGACGGCCCACTGCGGCCATTGGACTTGCTCCTCGTCCGCCGCGGCGCGGCCCGTAGCTTCGGACATTCGTTGCGAGCACGCAAAGGAATCTCGGACAAACTGGTTCATCGCGGGACAAAGCGATTTTGCACTGCGCCATGCGCGAAGGTCCGGCTTGGTCGACCATCCGGCAAAGGTGGGTCCCGGCCTCGTGGGGTTGCCACACGATCGGTGCCAAGAGTATGTTATCTTCACCCGCCTGAGCCGCCCGGTTGATCGGGGTGAAACAGGTCGCTCGCAATGAGCAAAGACGACGTAACTCTCCAAATGTTGCTGGCGACTGCTGGTCTCGAAGGCCTAGAACCGCTGTTCTCTCGGCAGGACATCGATATGGATGTCGTTACCGAACTGAACGAGACCGATCTCCGGGAGTTGGGTTTGACCCTCGGCCAGCGACGCCGCCTCCAGAAAGCGTTGAGCGGCCTGAACGCCGCACAGGGCGAGGATAACCACGAGAGCGCGCCGCCCCTGCACGAACCCGGCACGCCTTCGCGAGCCGAGCGCCGCCTTGTCACGGTGATGTTCGTTGATCTAGTCGCCTCGACCGTTCTCACTCAGCGCCACGATCCCGAACAGATGAGCGACATCCTTGCGAGCGCTGGAGGCTGGCGCAGGGCGGTGAGGGACAGGCCGTGATGCTGGTCGGCGAGGCGGGCATCGGTAAATCACGCATCGCCGAGGAACTGATCCATCTCGTCGAGCAGCAGAACCATGCAGTCCTGCGCTTGCAGTGCGCGCCGGCCTTCTCGGATACCCCGCACTGGCCCGTTGCACAGGCTCTGAAGCGACAGATTGCGGGCGTTTGGCCGGACGGGACCGATACGCCTGTCCAACGCTTCGACGCATTTGCAGCGGCCGGAGCACTGGATCGGCCCGAGGCTCGGGCGGCTCTCGCCGATTTTCTTGGTGTGGACATGCCTGGACGCGCGGACTTTCACAGGCTCGCTGCCGCGAGACAACGCAGCGTCGTGCAGCAGGCGCTGGTCGATGTCATGATCGGACGCGGACGACAAGGTCCGCTTCTCATCCTTGTCGAGGACATGCATTGGGCCGACCCGAGCACGCTCGAGTTCCTCGAGCTGCTGATTGGTGCGTCGGCCGGGAGTTCGACCGGTCGCTCCTTCTTGGCATCGCCGGCCGTGACTCCGCTGCCGTGGATGCGGCGCTCCAGCGCCTTGTAACCGCCGAGCTGGTCTTTCGGGGCGCTGATCTGGAGCATTATACATTCAAGCATGCACTCGTATGCGATGCGGCCTATGGCAGTCTTCTCAGGTCACGCCGACGGGAAGTTCACGTTGCCATCGTGGCGGTCATGGAGGCCGCCGGCAGCGACGACTGGGCTCTGATCGGTCGCCATTCCGAAGAGGCGGGTGATGCCGAGCGGGCTGTCGCGGCCTTCGTTGCGGCCGGGCGAGAGGCGTCGCGAAGGAGCGCAAACGAGGAAGCACTGCGCCTGTACGATAGTGTTCTGAGGCTGGTCGGCGCGTTGCCGGAAGCGCAACGCAATGCCCGAACGCTTGCGACCAAGGTCGAACTCAGCGTTCCGCTCATCGCCGTCAAGGGCTATTCCGCGCCGGAAGTGGAAATCGTCCTGCGGGATGCGCTCGCGCGGGCGATCCGCCTTTCAGACAAACATAGGCGCTTTACACTTACCCGGTCTCTCTGGAATTGCATCTACGATCAGGGCGACCTGCCGCGCTGCCTCCAGCTGGCCGAAGAGCTCAGCGGGATCGCTGAGAGGTCGGATCGCGGCGACTGGCAGCGGTTGGCGAACCGGGCTCTGGGGTCGACCTTGATGTCGCAGGGTCAGCTAAGCAAGGCGCGCGTGGCGTTCGGGCGCTGTCTGGACGCAAGACAGGACTGGTCGCGCGAAACAACGCTGTTTGAACACGGCGAGGACCCCGAGAGCGTCGCGCGGCAATACCTCGCGTGGATTGACGCCGTCGAGGGCCGGATCGAAACGGGCTTGGTCGCGATATCCGAAGCGGTCGAAGGCGCGCTGCACCTCGCCCTGCCGATTGCCGGATCCTTCGCTCGGTCAATCAAAAGCGATATCCTCGACCTCGCCCGCGACGCCGAGGCGGCACACGCCAACGCGTCCGCGGGGCTTGCCGTATCGGAGGAGCAGAACTTCCCGTTCTGGGCCGCTCAGCATACCGTTATTCTCGGCTGGGCCGGCGTCCATCTCGGCGAAGGTGAGGCGGCACTCGATCGCGCCTGCCAGGGCATCGCGCTCTGGAAGGCAAACAATGCCGGTCTCCACGTGCCGACATGGTGCGCCTTTACGGCGGAGGCAGCGCTCGCCCTCGGCCGGCTCGACATCGCCGAACACTGTGTCGACGAGGCGCTGGAGATCGCGGGCCGGACAGGTGAGAACTTCCAGCTCGCCGAAATCCTCCGCCTCAAGGGATTGCTCCATGCCGCCCGGGACCAACACGGACCGGCCTTGTCCTGTTTCGAGGCGAGCATGCGTGTGGCAAGGAACCAGGGGGCGGGCTTTCTCTTGCTCCGCACGGCGGTTGATCGTGTCCGGCTGGAAGGAGCTCTGGGGGCTGTCTCATCTTCCGCACGCGCGGCCCTGCGCCATGCCCGCGCGGCACTGACCGAGGGCACGGCGCTCCCGGATATACGCGCCGCCGACGATCTCCTTGGTATCTGAATCATGATGTGGGTCGGTTTATGGAGATCTCCGGGAACACTGGAATTTAGGATCTGCGAGCGCCGACGCGGACGACTGGCGATCCAGGTTCTACGAGCCCGTGCCGAAACCAGACCGACAGTTGGCCACTTGCAATCACGATCATCCAAACAGGAACACGTCCAAAGAGGCCGGTGTCGCAGGATGACACCGGCCACCCGGTTCAGTGCAGAAGAGCGTCTTCGGCAATGGCCACTTCCAACAAATGCGAGCGTCGAGTTTGCGCCTGCAGAGAATGTCTGAGGTCCACCGATTCTGTGGAAAAACACCTTGCTGCCCGCGCGGACATCTGAACCTGACAAAGGCGTGAACGCTCTTGATATCATGCGGTTGGCAGTTTCTGCGGTGCGGGAAAGATTTTGGCCAACTTCCGGAGGTTCTGGGCGGTGGCGGCGCGCAGGAATTCGTCGTTTGCGCCACGTGGGCCGCGTAGTCGTAGCCGTCCGAGGCCGAGGATTCGCTTGAGGTGCGCGAAGAGAATCTCGACCTTCTTTCGAAGCTTCATCGAGATCTCTAATGCCCGGTCTTCGAGATATCCAGGGCGACTTGGCGGGCGTGTTCATGCTCGTCATGCGCGAGTATTTCAACGGAATACGCCCTTCCTTCAAAAGGTCTTCGCTGGTGCAGCACAGATTGAGCACGCGTAGCGAACGGCAGGAAGGTCCGCGACCCGGTCACTGCCAGTGAAAATCGCGCCGCGCCTTGCCTGAACCGCGGCTTATCTCGCCGCGCTGTAGCGGCGGTTTTTGCTGTGTTGCAGCGAGAATGTCTCTGCGAGCGCACGCAACAACTATTTGACGAGTCTGCAGTGTACTCGAAGCGTGCGTCCGCCGCGCGCTGCCCGAAATGCCGCTGTCGGCTTTAACGTGGAATTCCAAACTCTCCCGCAAACGACCCCTTGGAACTCACTGCCAGCCAAGAGCGGCCACTCCTCAAGGGCACGGCGGCTCGAGCCAGCGGCACGCCTGAGCCGAGAGATCGTCGGGCGCGAGCGCATGCAGATCGATCCTGTCGCCTTCGCCGGTGAGTACTGCGAGCCAGCGATTGTCACTGCTCAGCGCCATGTCGCTGATGCCGTCCGGGGATTCTATTCGTGCGACCTCGGTGTTATCGGCGAGATTCCACACCCGAATTGCCCCGTCCGGCCCGCTCGTCGCCGCCCGGTCGAGTCCCGGCGCGACTTCGACGCGCCGCACGTCGCCGACGAAGAGCCGGCCCACCTGCTCGAGGCTTCGCCAATCGAGGATCTGGAGCCCGGCGCGGGTGGCGACGACGAGGTACGCGTCGTTCCCCGCGAACTGGAGGAACGCGGACTGATCCATGTCCAGCAATGGCTCCAACGGCAGGTTAGCGCGCTTCTCACCACCCTCCCAGACTTCCAGCATCCTTCGACATCCGCCGCGCGTCCATTCGGTGCAGACAAGCAGCGCGTGGCGATCGGGCGCTCCATGGACCGCAGTCAAAACCTCCCGGTCCTGGTCGCCCAGGACCACCGCTCCGGACTTCGGCGTCGGCGGTGCGTCGGTTTCGCGTTCCGGCACGGTCACGGGCGGCTCGCCGGCGCCCTCCGGCAGGCGCCACGAGGTCCGCGCGCCGCCATGATCGGCATGAAGCAATGTGCCGCCCACGGCAAAGCCGATCCGGTCGACGCCCTTGCGCGGCGTCAGGCGCGCGTATGCCCCATTTTCCCGGAAGCTCCACACCTCCACGTCGAAGCCGTAATCGCCGACGACGACGAGCGTGTCGGCATCCTGGTTAAAGGCAGCCGCGAGGATGTCCGAGTTGCGGCCCGCCCGCGCCACCAGCTCTCCGGTGGCGACCGCCCGCACCTCCACCTTGCGCCTGTCGACACCTGACTCCGTCTCAGGCCAGAGGGCGATCAGGGCGCCATCCTTGCTGAATGCGGGGGGATCCAGCGGGACGCCGGCGAAAGTTCCCCTCAGTTTCCCATCGGGGTCCATGACGGCGTAGTCATCTGGCCGCGAAACAAGGATGCCTCCGGTGCCCCAGGCCGTCGGGTCCACCCGACCTTTCGGCGACCACCGGGCGTGCACGGCGCCGGAGGCGAGGTCGAGAACCTGCATCCTGTACACGCGCTCCCCATTTGCGCGAACGGACACGACGGCCTGCCGACCATCGGGTCCGAAGGCAATGTTCCTCGCATCTGGCGATAGCTTCAGGCTCGCCACTGCGTCGTCGGCGAAACGCCAGGAGCGCGCGATGTTTCGCGTGCCATAGAGCAGGGCTGTGCCTTCTGCGTTAAAGCCGAGCGCCTGGGGCTCTTCGGGGTCCCGGTCGCCCATCTGCCGCTTGGCCACGCGCGTGCAGGTGTCGAGGTCCCAGACCTCTAGCCGGCTCCACGGACCGGTCTCGTTGGTGCCGCCGCTGGTCCGCAAGGCGGCGTGCCGGGCGTCCGGGGAGAGTGCCAGCCGCCGGTTCGCCGCACCACTGCTCTCCGTCAGATCGTCCGGCGCTCGTCGGCAGTCTGACAGGACCTCCCCTTCGGCCATGTCGAGCAGGACCAGTTCGTTGAGCGAGGTGTAGAGCAGGACGTGCCGCGGATCCGCCGAGAAGGCCGCGTTGTCGACGGACCAGTCGTTGTGATCGCTGAAGGGATCCCGCCACTTGTCGACGCTGGCATAGCTCTGGCGCACCGCGCGGTCCGCGTCCGTCCAGTCGGCGCCGACACGCTTCAGCGTCGCGAGGGCTTGCACCGCGGCGCGCAGCCCGTTCCGCCGCTCCGTCTGCGCCTCTTCCGGCGTCTCGCGCAGCACCTCGGCCTGGCCCACCAAGCGACGCGCCCCGGCGATCTCGGCCTGTCGCGCGCGCTCCTCGCTCTGGAGCCAGGCGAGCGTTCCCAAGATCGAGGCGACGATGATGGCCAGCGTGGCGCCACCCCACGTCAGTTGCAGCCGGCGCGTCGTCGCGCGCCGGCTGGCGAGCAGATACTCCGACTGGAGACGCGTCAGCCTTGGTTCCTTTTCCGTGCCTTCCGCCTGAAGGGTCTCGAAGTCCCGCAGATCGCGTCCGCGCAGGGAGTAGCTCGCATCACGATCTTGCCGATCCCATTCCGCCGCGCGGACGAGCAGGCGCGTATGCGCGCGCACCCACAAGAGGTCCGTGTCAAGCGCCTCGATCATGCGTTCGACTGCCTCGCGCAATTCGTCCGACGGGCGCGCGAAGATCCAGTTTATCTCCGCCAGGTCCTTGCGCACGTCACCTGTCGGCTCGCGGTGCAAAATGGGGATCACTCGCTTGTTCCGGTTGAAGGAGAAGTCGAGCTCCTCTCCGCACACCGGCGAGACGAGCGACTCCGGTGAGATGATGAAGAGCACCGCCTCCGCCTCGTCAATGGCCGAATGGATGCGGGCCATCCACTTGTCGGATGGCGGAATGCCTTCCCAGTCGGCCCACGTCTTTCGCCCGCGCGAGGTCAATTCGTCGTGCAGGAGACGCGTGAACGCGGCGTCTCTGCGGGAGTACGACAGAAAGACGTGACCTTGTCTGGCTCCACAAGTCTCTTCCGCCCCGCTCATGCTTGCTCCCCAGGCGATCTTGCCGCGCGCCGCAGCCGCGCCATCAAGTGGCACGCAATGGTCGGTTCCAGCATCGCGTGTCCTGAAGTGTCCGGTGGCACGGCATGTATAAATCATATCATGAGCACGCGGATTTCAGGCTATTCAATTCGCGAAGCTCGGGACACTCGGAACGGAGCCCGCGGCTGCCAACGGCGGGCGCCGTCTGCGACGTCCGGGTGTGAGGCTTTGCCGGGCAACAGCCATCAGCGAACCACGGCGTCGTCCGCCTGGTCTTGATTTGCCACTAGCCTCGGCAGGCGGTCACGGCGGCTGTGAGGGAGGCGTTGGGAGATAAGGCAATCAGGATGTTCGCCGGCCGCAAGGTGCGCATCGGCACCGCCTGGAACGAGACCGGCAACGCCGCCTTGCTTGAGCTCGCTCGGGATGTGAAGAAGTCGGCCTCATCTCCGTTCAGCCGCGCGCCAGTCCGGTCCGTCAACCCGATGGTGCTGCCGTTCGGCAGATAGTGATCAGGCACAGGCCAAGCTCGTCACGATGAACCAGTTAGCTTTCGCTCGCCCAGTGGACGGTCCTGCCGGCCTCCACGGCGTATTTGATCTCTGCGATATTCATTTTGGACTCCACTTGGAATCGGGCACAGTCAGGAAGAGGCCAGATCATTTGATCGGGCTCACGCGGTATCGACGAAGTGGGAGGTGTTCCGGGCGTCAGGCCCAGAGATCGTCCAGCTTGAACGTGATCGCGTCGAAGGGCGCGACGCTGACCGGATCGTCATCGCGCAGCGCGGCGATCAGATGCCAGTCCCCGCCCTCGTTCACGAAGGCCTCGAACGTCCGCGCATCCGGATCGACGAACCAGATGTGGCGCACGCCGAAGGTCCCGTAGATGTCGCGCTTGTCGGTGACATCATGGGTGCGTGTCGCCGGCGACAGCACTTCGCACACCCAATCCGGAACAGTTTCGAACCAGGCCGTGTCGGGAAGGTTCGGCATGCGCTCGCGGCGCCACCCGCCGAGATCGGGGACCAGAACATCCGTGCCAAGATGGACTTCCGGTTCATCGAGTATCCACCAGCCGCCGGGCCCGCCCCGTCCCTTGTGGAACGGGTGTCCGATTTCCATGCCGAGGCTCGAATGCGCGACGGCATGACGCGGCGCGGGGCGCGGATGTGTGTGCAGCGCGCCATGGATGATCTCCGCCACCATGTTCGGCGGCGCGTCGAGGACATCCTGGTAGGTCGCGGTGCCGACCGGGCGTGTCATCTTGTTCATGGCGGGTCCAGACATCTTGCGTCTCCTTTCATATAGCAGCATCGTCGCTGCATTTCCATTCATCCCCGGCAACGCCGGCTGCCCGTCAGTCGGCGACAGTTCGCGCACCCTCGCCGCCTGCGCCGGTAATCCTGCTCAGGATCGCCGGCGGTATCGACGCCTTCGCCGTGCGGCACGAACAGCCTGAGCTGAAAGGCGATGATCTCGGTGAAGCAGCCCAAGGCTTTCAGCCCGTCGATCGTGCCCCTGTCGGCGCCGTCGATCTCGAGGCGGACGGCTCCCGCGACCCGGCGGCGGGTCAGGGTGAGCCCGCGGCCGAGATCGACCGGCGCGGTCGACCCCAGGGCGGCGGTCAGCATGTCCTGCGGTGTATTCGGCGTGCCCACCAGGAACCGCGCGCGCAGGGCCGCGGCGCCGTCCTCGCTGACGGTCCGGCCGATCATGCTCGGACATCCCTCCGGCGTGACCCGGTAGATGCGCTCGTTGCCCGTGGGCATGTCCTTCCAGATCGGCAGCAGAAGCCCGGTCAGCAGATAGAGCTTGGTCGTGGTGAACTTCGGCAGGCTGTCGGCCTCGTCGGTCCAGAGGCGCGTGAACTCAGGTGCCTCGATCTGCTCCCAGGCGGAGGTCTCGAACTTCTCCTCCTCCAGGTAGGAGGACCCGGTCGGCCGCGTCACCTTGCGCATGAGCGTGACGATCTCCTCGTCATAGATCTGCATCGGGCGCGCCGAGATCGAGCGCCGCGCGACCCGAGGCGCGGTTGACCATCGGCAGCTTGTCCGGGTTCCGCTCCAGCGCGTCCTCGGCCGAGAGGACATGCACGGGGTCCGTCACCTCGAGACCGACGATCCGGGTGACCGCCCCGGAGCGCGGGCAGGTCCAGAGATCCTCCACCGAGGTCTGCACGATCTTCTCGCCGCGCAGCGTCTCCACCCCGAGATCGAGCGTGCCGGCGGCGCGGGCGCGCTCGGTCTGATCCGCGATCCGGGTCATGAACTCGGCGAAGAGCGCGTTCTGCATGTGGATCGGCAGCGCCAGCACCCGGTTGAGGAAGCGCTGGATCGGCGGAAGATCTTCCAGCAGCACGCCGTCCTTGTCGATCAGCCGCAGGGCGGTCCAGTCGGTGAACGCCTCATAGCGCATCGCCTCGGCGCGCCCGGCCGCCAAGTCGGCGTAGTAGCCGCGAAGGGCTGCCCGTGCGATAGAGCTTTCCAGATTGTCCTCGGGGCGGAACATGCCTTGCGAGCCGGTCTCGCGCTGGCCCTTGGTGAGCGCCCCCAGCTGGTCGAGCCGCCGCGCGATGGTGGAAGTGAAGCGCTTCTCCCCGTGGACGTCCGTCGTGCAGACCCGGAAGAAGGGCGCGCTGACCTGGGCCGAGCGATGAGTCCGGCCCAGCCCCTGGATCGCCGCATCGGCGCGCCAGCCGGGCTCCAGCAGGTAATGCCGCCGCCGCTTTTGGTTCTTCGCCGTCTGCGCGGCGTGATAGGAGCGTCCCGTCCCGCCGGCATCGGAGAAGACGAGGATGTCCTTCTCGCCGTCCATGAAGGCTCGGGTTTCCGACGAATTGCTGGTGGCGCTGCGCGTCTCGATGAAGAGCGCGCGGAATGTCAGGTTCTTGACGAGTTTCGGCTGACTGCACAGCGAACCGCGATGATCAGCCAAGTTTCACAGTCTCGCCTGAAGAGCTTCCGGTTCCCTCGCTCCATCATTTCCTATGCCGTCTGGGCGTACCATCGGTTTGCGCTGAGCCTGCGTGATGTCGAAGATCTTTTGGCCGAGCGGGGCGTGATCGTCTCATACGAAAGTATCCGGGTGTGGCGCCAACGGTTCGGAACGCAGATTGCGGCAAGGATCCGACGCGACCGTCCGGCACCGGCCGACAAATGGCACCTCGACGAAGTCGTGATCTCTATCCGGGGTCAGAAACACTGGCTCTGGCGGGCCGTCGATTCCAACGGTGACGTGCTGGAGATCCTGGTGCAAAGCCACAGGAATGCCCATGCTGCCAAGCGTTTTCTGAAGAAACTGATGAAGCGGTGGGGCGTGCCGCGGGTCCTCGTGACCGACAAGCTGCGCAGCTATGGCGCGGCCGTCCGGGACGTTTGCCCGGGCGTCGAACACCGCTCGCACAAAGGACTTCTGTGGTTGCCGCCCGTGATGCAAGAAGTTTTTCAAACCGGGTGAGCGGGTGATCGAGTGCGTTCTTCTGTCAGGCCTTGGAATGCGGCATTTCAGAAGCCGCTGGCCGGGATGGTGATCTGCGGATCAGGTCCAGATCTAAACAACGAGCTTTGAAGCTCTTCCCTTTGTCCTGGTTTTCCCGATCCAGATCTGTTCGATCATTCTGCCCATCCGGGTCATTGACTTCTTACACCTCCTTCACCGACGTCGACCGGCCCTTTGCCGCACCTTGGTCATGCAGCGACCGTCTGCGTCGGATCCCGATAGTTTCCTTCTTCGTTTGCATGGCCCACAGGGCGCGGGCCATCCGCTGCCCGGCAACACATGCCTGCATGTATGAGAGGGGTGTTGGCCAACGCGACTGCGACCAGCATCTTCGGCTTGCATGCGAGCATGCGTTCCAGCCGAGGCTTGCCACCCGATGAATGTTGCCGCGGCACGAGACCGAGCGTCACGCCAGAGGCGTGCATCCGCACGACGCTGCAAAGTCGCGACCCCGGCTGAACGTCTCCAGCGGTGGCGCAAAAGCCTCGATGGCGAGGGCACTCAACGGACCAACCCCGGGCATCGTTTGCAGGCGACGGGTCGTATCCGTCCCGGTGGACAAGGCTTTGATCCGCTTCAACTTGGCATCGATGCGCGTTGTTGTTTCACCGATCGGTTCGAAAAGGTCACGACATTCGTCACGAACCAGCTCCAGCAGGTCGTTGTTCCCGTCCTCAAGGATCGCATTCGCGCGCGATAGATTGCCGATGCCCTGTGGCACCGTCTACCCGAATTCGTACAGGATCGAGCGCAGGGCGTTCACCATCTCGGTGCGCTTGCAAACCAGCCGCTCCCGACTCCGGAACAGGATCGCTCGCGCTTGCTGATCTTCCGATTTGGGCTCAACGAAGCGCATTTCCGGGCGTTGCGCGGCAATGACGATCGCTTCCGCATCGGCGGCATCATTTTTCTGTCGTTTCAAGAATGGTTTCACGTATTGCGGCGCGATCAGTTTCACCTCGTGACCCACTCGGGCCAACTCTCGCGCCCAGTAGCTGGCGCTACCGCAGGCTTCCATGACGATGACTGCCGGCGGCTGCACAGAAAGAAACTC
Source organism: uncultured Alphaproteobacteria bacterium (assembly GCA_963721175.1). Lineage (GTDB taxonomy): Bacteria > Pseudomonadota > Alphaproteobacteria > Rhodobacterales > Rhodobacteraceae > Aliishimia. Next base: position 68,489 of record CAVRIG010000001.1, read on the forward strand.
CCGAAACTGTGGCCGGGACAGCTTCTTGCGAAATTTCACGCGACCCGACATCGACGCACCGTGCAACTGAAAGACGTTCTTTGCCAGGTCCACTCCGATCATTGTATCCTTCATTTGCCGTCCTCTCCTTTTCGTGGCGTTGAACACCATGACCTTGGCACGTTGCGATGCCGTCCGGGGAGGGCGGCAACCACCCCATCTCAACAACCGCATCGAGGGTTCGCATCGGCCGACCCGCAACGAGAAAAGATCATGGGCCGTTTCAAATCCCCTCGCCAAGCACAGCGGTTTCTATCCGTCCATGACCAAACCGCAACATTGTTTCGTCCGAAGCGCCACCGCCTGTCTGCAAGATCCTACCGCCACGCCCGGGCTGACGCGTTCAGCCTGTGGAGCGACTATGCCGAAGATATGACCGCATGAAGGTCACAAATGCCCTCGTCACTTCGCTATAGAACAAGCTGACAAAACCGTTGCAACTCTTTGTTCTGGGAGGGCTCTTTTCCCGCAACGCAGTCTCTGGGACTCTTCGGCGGAACTCCAGCGGCGCCGGCGGCCAGCATCGGTGATCATCTCAACCTCAGACATACGCACGTGCGCAGGCATATGCCCAAACCTGCATGATAATGCCCAAGTGTTCGGCCGAAACAGGGCCGGTTCATCGATCCGCCAGATCCGCACCGCGATCGACGCCATCCATGTCTGGCGGCCTCGGCTGGGCAGGTTTTCTCTGTTGCGCCTCATAGCCCTACCGAGGCATGATTTGACAAAAACTGGAGACTTGCGCGAAATCCAACTGGTAAAATAGCACACGGCAACCCTCCATTCCGTGGGGTGCCCAAATACGACAGGCACGCAGATCGGAAGGCAGTCCCGAAATCGAGGCCGTTGGGGACGACCGATGGACCGATTTTTCAAGACCTCAATGGCTGCGCTTCTGCTGCCCGACGCAATCCGAGAATGAAGGTGATGATATCGTGAAAAAGATCCTCCTGCTTCTTTTGCTCGTGACAAGCGTTGGCAGTGCGCAGGCCGAAGGCTTTCTGGACGACCTGAAGAAAGGCGCCGGCAAGGTCGGTGACCTCGCCAGGAAAGGTGTCGATGCAGCTGGCGATGCGATCGATTCGACCAGCGAGCTGGTCAAAGACGAAGAGACGCCGGAGGCGACCAGAGCCAAACTCGACCGTATGGCAGATGAAGTTCTGGCCCGTTTGATTGCCGAGAACCAGGAGGCCGCCCGAGCCTTGGAGGTGAGTGCGGGGTACGCTGCTTTCGATATGCGGCGGATTTCCATTTTTCCGCTCTCTGCCGGATATGGCCGCGGCGTGGCCGTGTCTCTTCCCGAAGGCGCTCGGACATACATGCAGATGGGGACAGGAGGGGCCGGCGCCGCATTCGGGATCGGCGGATTCGCATCTCAATTCGTCGTCATGTTCGAGACGCCAATGGATTTCGAGCGCTTTGTGGAACACGGACATGACGCCTCTGCCGATGCAGGCACGATGCAAGGAGACGAACGCACGACGACTGAAGTCAAATTTACGGAGGGGCGGTCATTCTTCGTGCTGAGCAAGAAAGGTTGGCGCGTCAACGCAAATGCGTCTGGAACGAAGTATTGGCAGGACGAAGATCTCAATTGAGTACGGGGACGCAACCCCGGGTCATGTTTGCTGCATCTGCGGGCACCGCATATTGAGCAGTTCCGCGATATTCACCTGCGGAAGCTCTCGACCAACAATTCAAGCACGATTTGACCAATGGTGATGCCACGGATCGGTTGATTCCGCCCAAACTCTCCGGAGCTGCTCCGCGGGAGCGGCAGGTCCAGCCGCGACGGATCATCCTTGCAGACGTGCGGCCAGCCGAGGCCCGAGCGCGACGGCGGTGAGCGTTGGATTGGCCCAGCCCCCGGTCGGGAAGACGGAGCTTCCGGCGACATGCACATTCGCCAGCCCGTGGATGCGGCAATCCGGATCGACCACGCCCCCGGCCGCGGTGTCCGACATCCGGGTCGTGCCCATGTGATGCTTCCCGCCAGTGGTCGACGGCGGCCATTGCCCGTCTGCTCCCGGCGGCACACCCACGAGCCGGCCCAGCCCGCGCTGCGCCACCGCATCGGCAAGCGCGATCCAGAGCCGGTGCGCGCCCCGGCCATCGGCGTCACCGACGCGCCAATCCACGCAAGCGCGCCGCCGCCCCAGCCGGTCGCGCGCCTCCGTCAAGGTCACCCGGCTGTCCTCCGATGGCGACGCTTCCACCTGCATGCGCAGGGCCAGAAGCGGTCTTGGCCGGGCCGACTCGACCGCGTGGCGCAGGCAGAGACGCGCGGCGAGGCCCGTGGCGCAGGAGATCGGCGGCGCGCGACATCGCGGACCGGTCGGCGAAGCGCTCTCCCCGCGCCATCTCGGCAAAATAGGTCACCGCGCGCCCGCCGGGGCTCTCGTAATCGGCATGGAGCTGGAAAGACGCGCGACGCATCAGGAACGCGGCCGCCCCGTTCAACCCCTTCCGCCTCCGTATCGCCGGGTCCAGCGTGAAAGCGACAATTCCGCCCCCGCGCTGGCTCAGGTCGCCGATACGCTCGACGATGTGCGGGCCGGTCGCAGCGTCAGGCCGAGCAGGCTCGAAATGCCCGGCATAGCAATAGACGTGATCCATGAAACCGCGCCCGACCTGGCCTGCGCCGTTCCCGAGGCCTCCCCGGCCCGCCTTGTCGGACAAAAGAAGCAGTCGCGCATTTTCGACACCGCCAGCGGCGAGAACCACGTGGGATCCCCGGCACCGCACGCGACGCCCGCCACGCAGCGCCACACGCACGGCCTGCACGCGCGTACCACCCGGATCCGTCTCGATCTCGAGAACATCGGAATTGAGCGCGACGCAGACATTCGTCGAGGCCTGGAATTCCGCCCGGTACGCCGCGCCGACGTCACGCCGACGGGCCCGATGCGGGAGCCGGCCGGCACCGCTGCGCAGCCCCTCGACAATCGAGCGGTTCGCCCGAGCCAGGTCGGGGACGGACAGAGACCGGCCCACTGCGCGCCCGACCCGCCGTAGGCACGGAACCGCGAGAAGGCGAAGGAATGATTGGGCGCGCCCTCGACCTCGGCCCAGAGCGCGTCCTGCCCGCGGGTCGTGGGACGCCAGCCGCCGCCTTCCAGCACGAGCACCTTGAGCCCGGTGTCGAGAAACGCATGCGCCATCGCGAGCCCGACGAGACCGGCGCCCACGATGACGAGGTCCGCCGCCACAGTCTCTCCGTCCGACCAGTCCGGAGCCTCGACGATCATGGCGCGACGCCGAACGGGTTTCGGGGCGGCCACCGGCTCATTGCGGGAAAACCACGATCCCGAGCGCCGCGTTCAGGGTGTGGTTGGAGACCACCGCCAGCCCCGCTCCGACCACAAGCGCCGCAACAGTCTCGATACCGCGCCTGAAGGATCGGCCCGGCGCCGTCAGATGGATGACGAGCCCGGCGAGGAGGGTGCAGCCGGCCGTCACCGCCGCAGCACCCGGAGCGCCGAACCGCGGAATGACGCCGGTATGGCCCAGCACCGCGACGACAAGCATCGCCGCCGTGATGATGGCCGGACGGGCGACCTGGCCCACCGCCGCCGCGCGTCCCGAACCGATCGTGACGAGCCAGACGCCCGCACCGCCGAGCGCGAGCAAGCCGAAGAGCGGCGCGGCCGCGGCGAACGGCGCTCCGAACAGGACCGGCGCCAACGGTGGCGCCACTCCGGCCGCCCAGACGAAGAGGAACAACCCGCCGGCGGACACCAGATCCAACCGCCGCTCGATCACCGCGCGATCCGGCCCGGCCTCGCGATCGGCAAGGGCGACGACCGCCATCGGAGTGACCACCCCGGCCACCAGTGCCGGAATGATCGCGACCTGTTGCGCTGCCGCGTACCATCCCAGCACTCCGCCGGATGCGCCAAGAAGGCCCAGCAGCACGATGTCGACGCGGTAGAAAATCTGCAGGCAGACGGCCTGAAGCAAGGTGGGCCCCGTCAGCCTGCGGAAGCCGCCGGGTGGCAGTGCATTCGCGCCGCGCATCGGCCGGATGGGCCGACGACGGTGCAACCAGGCGATCTCGACACTGCGCGCAACGGACAGCGCAAGGAGCGCCGCAAAGGGTCCGCCGCCCAGACCGATGACGGCAATCACGCCCGCAAGCCTTGCCGCATTGAAGAGGCCGGCGCCGAGGCCCGGAACCTGGTAGGCGCCCATCGCCGTGTGGACCCCGCGATAGATACGCGAGACGATCAGCAGCAGGATCTCCGCTCCGGCGATGGCCCCGGCCAGACCGATGGCGCGGTGGCCGGAGACTTCGGCGGCGGCGAACGCAGCCGACGCGAACGCCGCCCAAGCGGCAATCCCCGAGATGATGCCCCACCGCAGCAACGCGCCGGCCGCCCGCAACGGGTCGCGCGCAGCGGGCAGAAGAACCAGCGTGGCGCGGCTGAACACCGAGGCCAACGTCCATCCGAAAAGCGCCGCCGACGCCGCAGCGAGACCGAAGATCCCAAAACCCACAGGCCCGAGGTGCCGCGCGAGAAGCGCCGCCGACAGAATGGCCGCGGGAAGTCCTAGCCCCTCTCCGACGAACCCGACGAGGGCGCCGCGGACCATGCCGCCCGCGGGAAGTTTGCGATGCCGGGCGGCCAGCGCGTCAGTGTGCAAGGTGCGTTTCGTCCGGCAGAAGGTTCCGCCAGCGCCTGTACTCCATCTTCGCAAGCGCCTCGCGCCGGCCGCCGTCACCCAGGAGATAGCCGAGACACTCTCCGGCCGCGCTCGCCGCCAGGAACAGGGCCAGCAAGGGCAGCGCGCCGACGGTCTGCCGGCGGGTCTCCGCAGCCGGCATCAGATCGCGCAATATGGCGACGAAGCGCTTGACCGGAATTGCGGGCGCGGCGGCGGCATAGGCGAACTGCCGGGCACGGGTCCAGTTGCGCGCTCGGCTTGCGGCGAACATGCGCCCTGCCAGAAAATGCAACCGCAGCGACCGTGTCACCCGCGAGTAGTTCAGATGCGCCACCTCGATCCGCGGATCGAGCAGGAGGCGATGCCCCTGCCGCCGCATGTCGGCATGCATCACCCACTCGGCCTCCAGCATGTCGCAGAGCGCGTCCCCATAGCCCAGCAGCAGATCGCGGCGATAGCCGGAATTTTGTCCCGGCAGGTAGTCAGCCTCGCGCGGGGCGTCGGCGTGCATCCACGGCGCATACTCCACGGCGAGATTTTCGCGACTGGCCGCCGAATTGGGATTGGCGTTGCGCATCACCGGCCCCACGGCAGCATACCCTTGCGCGAAATCCTCGAGGAACTTCGCGGCCCAGCCATCCGCGATCGGAAAGCAATGATCTTCGCCGAGGATGACGAAAGGTGCGGATGCGGCCTTCACCGCTGCGACCCGCGCCGTTGCGGACGTCGTCGTGTCGGCCCGGATGACCCGCAGGTCGCCGAAGGTCCGGCGATGGTCCGGTCGGATGACGAGACTGTCGGCGACGCTGCTGGCGACGATCACCTCCATCTCGCGCGCGACGGTCTGGGACGCATATCGCGACAGGATCCGGTCGAGACTCTGGCCAGGCTCGTCGGTGACAAGGATCGCGCTGAGCCGGTGGTCGCTCATCTCGGTTTTCTCGCCGCCGACGGCCCCTTCGCGACATTCCCCTGTGCCGCCGACAGTCCGGATGCCGCAGGCACGGCGAACGCCTTAGCTCCCCGCTCTGCCTGTCGCTGCGCCAGATACCCTTGAGTCATGGCGATCTGCGACAGAAAGACGAGAACCGTCTGCTTCAATGCCGAACCCAGGCTCACGCGATCGGGGCGCGCGATCGGACAGGTCAGCAATCCGAGGTAGAATGCCCAAGGCTCCAGCCGCAAACGCGCGTCCTCGGCGCCAAGCTTCACGCGCAGGCGCCGCGCACCGCGGCCGTAGCTGGCGTGCTGGTGCCAGAACCCCGCCAGGCCCAGATCGTGCCGATGGCCGACGATGGCGTCTTGCGCGTAGATGAGCCGACGACCGCTCGCCCGCCAGCGCAGCCCCAGGTCACGATCCTCCGAGGCGAACACGAAGTGCGGGTCGAGCCCGCCGAGGGCGCGAAAGGCCTGGCGCGAGAAGCCCATGTTGTTCGTCGTGAAGAACTGCAGCCGGTCGTCCGTCTCGTCATACCAGCGGTAAAGGAACTCGACGATGGATTGGCTCGCTGCGGCGCAGGCATTGTCGGAAAGGTCGTTGACCGTCCGACCGCCGATATGCGCCTCCGGGTCGGACCTGCGCCTCCTGCAGTCGGGTCAGCCAATCCGGCGCCGGCCTGCAATCATCGTCGGTGAACGCGATGAAATCCGTCTGCGCGGCCTCGACACCCAGGTTACGCGCGGCTGCGGGCCCGCGGTTGTCCTGCCGGATCACCTGCACAAAATCCCCGAAGGGCGCGGCCATCGGGGCCAGCGGGGTGTCGCTGCCGTCGTCGACGACGATCACGCGGACGCTCGGGTACTTCAGGGCGGAGAGGCATTCCAGGCACATCCGCAAATGCTGCGGCCGGTTGCGGGACGCGACGACCACGGTGCATGGCTCGTACAAGTGAACCCTTCCCCTTCCCACGACCTAATAATTCGAGGCATTGATACGAAAGCAGATCTTCACGGCCTTGTAGACGCGCTCGACCTGCTCGGCCGCTAAGGTTCTTCGTTGCCATCCGCAGGAGTTCTGTCCGTCGCGTATCAACACAAGATGCAGATGCGCGCGCACTGCTCCCGATAAAAACGCCACATCTTCAAGGCAATCTGCGCACGAGGGTGACCCAGGCGGATACCAAGGGTATGCTGGTGTTAATCGCGTCTACGAATTCTCTTCGGCGCAAGTCATGCCCCGACACCAAACCGACACGGCGCTTTCTACGCAGCTTCGCTGCTCCAACCGCCCCGATCCGTCGATCTTTTCTATGTCCAATAATGATTTGCTGGCCTTGGAGTACATGTTGGCACGCGGGGATGGTTTTGCGGGACAGTGTTCTGTGAAACAGCCTCATATGGCGCGCGAAAACGCGTCGATGCGATCTTCGGAACCGCAGGACGCCGACGAGGCGTGAATGAACCTCGACGGAAATCCCGCCGCCCTGCCCTCTCGGATTGTGCTGATGTCTTGCTTCTTTTTGAACCCGGCCCATCCGTCTGATCCCCGCGCCGGCAGACGGGGCGTCACGCCTCCGGGCTCACTGCCCGATGACATCTACCGAGCCTGCGCGCGCGGCACGTGCCAGCGCCCCATCCAAGGTTGCCAGAGACGCAGCCCGGCGATGCGCAAGCTCGAGGTACAGCGCGTCGTAGACTGTCAGCCCATGCTCCCGTGACAGGGCCAGCACGGCTGCGTTGGAGGGTGTCGTGTCCAGCTCGATGCCAAGGCCGTCGACCGCCTCGATCATCCGGTCGGCCATCCCCTGTGGCAGGCGGCCACGGCGCTCACTGACGATGAGGATGTTGCGCAACTCCGCCCACAGGAGCCACGGCGCGACAAAGACGTCATGCAGCGCGACAAGGCCCGGAAGGTCGAGGCCGGTTTCGTCGGGCAGCAGCCAGCCGGCAACAGCCGACGCATCGACCACCAGCATTACCGGCGGCCTTGGTCGCGCGCATCCAGAATGTCCTGCCGCGTCAGACGCATTTCGACATCCGATCGCAATGCCAGGATGCGCTTCGCCGCGGCCTCGCGGTCCCGTGCCCGACCGGGAACCGGCGCCAACTGCGCCACAGGTTTGCCGCGCCGCGTGATCGTGACCGTCTCCCCAGCCTCGACAGCGGCCAGCAGTTCGGAAAGATGTGTCTTGGCCTCAAAGGCGCCAATTTCGCGCATGCTCGTCCCCTTTCAACTGGTTGGCAGACTAGTTGGTATTCGCGGGCCGGTCAAGCGCCCTGCCCGCCGCTGTGATTGGTGGCATCGAAGGCAACCGGTGGAGGACCTTACCCGCGGATAAGGTCAGCCGAGCCCATCGATCAGGGCCGCGATGGCGCGCTCCAGTCGGCTGCGGTCGATGGAGGAGAAGTCGCGGTCGACCTTGATCTCCAGCCGCCCCTGCCCCGCCGTGCATTTCACCTGCCCGGCCCGGCTGTGGATGTGGAAGGTCGTCTTGGTCTTGCCCCCCTGCCCTGTCCGTGTCCGTTTCGGCATGGCCTCGGGTTCGGCCTGATCCCCGGCCTCCTCCATCACGGCAAAGCGGCGAAGCACGTCCAGTTCGTCGGAAATCGACCGGTTCTCCCAGCCGTCGAGTTCCGCCTTGATCCGCCCGACAACCTCCGGACGGTCCTTGACCTGCCGTGCCAGCGCCACGCCCAGGGCCCGCGGGATCTCCGTCGGGTAGGCCAGGCACTCGCCTATCCGGTCCAGAAGGAACGCGAACGACCGGATATAGCTGCGCTTCGAGTAGGGTGCCGACTGGAACAGCGCCGCCACCGCCGCCGACAGGTCCGTGGCTTCGGTGGCCGGATCCGCGACGAAGTTCTTGGCGGCATGAGCCATCTCGGCGAAGGACAGGTCCTTGCGGATCACGTTCTCGTCCACCATCCGGCGGTAGAGACCGGCCACGTCGCCTTCCCCTTCGAGAACGAGCGCCGGGATCCGGTCCCAGCCGCCCTCCTCCGCTTCGTCCCGCAGCCGCTTGTAGGCCGCGAGCCGCCGGTAGCCCTGAACCAGCTCATATCCGGTGCCGTCCGGTCGCGGCAGGACCCGGATCGGGTTCGACAGGCCCAGTTCGCGGATGGATGTCATCAAGCCTTCGAGTTCCGCGTCCTCGCCCGGCATCCGGTCGCGCACCAGCATGTAGCTGTGAACCTCATCCAGCGGCACGGCCTGCACCACGTGACCCGCCGCCTTGAGCGCTACGTATTCATGGGCCAGCGCGTCGTTCTCCTCGCGGATCGCGTCGGCCGACGCCTTGCGAGCCCGGACCGCCTCGGCGTTCTCGGTGATCGCGCTCGCCATCGGGCCGCGGCGGCGAGACGTGGGCTCAGGCGCGTCGGGCGCCGTCGGATGTTCGACCTCCTCCGGCATCTCGATGTCGAACATGCGTCGCTTTCGGGTCATGCCTGCTCTCCTTCATGCACGACCTTATCCGCGGGTAAGGTCTCCGCCTCCAGCGCCTTCCAGTGCGGCAGCATGCCGGCCTTGAACTCGCCATACGCCCGGTCGAAGCTGGTCCGCGCCCGACGCCAGGTTTCCCGGGTCATGTCGCGGTAGTCCATCTCGTAGATCGAGTTGAGGAACCGTCCGGACTGCTCGACCGCGCGGGTCATCTCGATCGGGTGCTCCGCCAGTCTCTCCCCGAACACCTTGCCGAAGGCTTCGTACATCGCGCGGTGCAGGTCGTTGCCGGGCTCGTAGCGCGTCAGCAGGAACCTGACGTCATGGAACACCTTCGGCAACGTGACCTTATCCGCGGGTAAGGTGCCCTCGAAGCCATGCGACAGATCCTCCAGCGCCTCCGAGAGCTGGCCGATGAAGCTGGTGGTGCTGTCATACTCCCAGTAGCCGGGACCGGAGGGAATATAGAGGATGTCGGCGGCAAAGACGGCGTTCATCGACTGGTAACCAATGGCCGGCGGGCAGTCGAAGAAGATCAGGTCCCACTGATCGTCGGGGAGCTGATCAAGGAACCGGCTGACAGCCGCGAAAAACGACCATTCGGGGTTGAGGTGCCGGTACTGGGCGGAGGCGAACTCCACGAAGGCCGCATTGGCGCAGGAGGGAATCAGGTCGATCGTGGGCCAGTTGGTCGGCTGGATGAAGTCGGCCATCCGCAGCTCCTGCAGGCCCAAATCGGTGATGCTGGAGGGAATCGTGCGGCGGGGCAGGGCGGTCCCGCTCGCCGCGCCGCGGGGCGCATTGTTCTGCGCCTCCGTCTCCCGCACGAGGTCGCGGGCCATGATGCCCCAGACGGTGTTCTCCTCGCTCACGTCCGTGAGGCCCATGGAATGACTGAGCGTGGCCTGCGGATCGAAGTCGACGCAGAGCACCCGGTAACCGTCGAGGGCCGCCGCATGCGCGAAGTGGAGCGCGACCGTCGACTTGCCTGCCCCACCCTTGAAGTTGGCGATGGCGGTGCGGAGCGCGCGACCCTTGGGGCGGGCGGGCACGAGCGACTTGCCTCGCGGACGGAGCTTGCGGCGGAGCGTGTTGACTTCCTCCAGCGTGAACCACCGCTGACGGCCATCGGGCTCGACCTTACCCGCGGGTAAGGTGGCATCGGCGGCCATCTTGCCCCGGAAGGTCGACTGGTTCAGCCCCAGGATCAGTTCCGCCACCTCCCACGACGAGAAGCGGCGCAGGGTCTTGACGTTCTCGGGCGAGAAGGTCTGTTGCCGGATCCAGCCCTGCATCTTGAGCGAGCGGGTCTGCAGTTCCCGCAGATCTGTATGTGTGAGCATGTTTGCCTCGGACGTAGATTTCTGCCTCTCCGTCATTTACGCCGAATTTGCCAAACTTGTCGAGGTGGGTATTCTGCAAACCAAACTGGGCAGAGAACAGGAACCAAAAGAGCCAAGCAGGTACACGGACCCGATGCGAGCCGATTCGGCGCCGTCGAGCAAGCCGGAGGTCCACACGACCCATTTCGGCGGATTTTGGGGGACACGCACACACCACCCGCGACATGTAGAGGGGACACATAACGCAAATAAGGGGACACTCAGTATGTCCCTCAATACCTATTTCATACCAAAAATCCTTTGGATCGAAGGAAGACAAAAAGCGGTCGCACCGCGAATCCTTGACAATTGCCGATGTTCCAACGCTAATCGGTCCAAGTACGGGAAAAGCGTTTGAAACCCCACCTCACCACAGAGTGAGGGCCGAGCGCACCTTGAGGCGACACAGGCGATCACCGGCCACGGTCCGGGCGAGGAGCAGGCATGAACGACGGACGAACCGTCCAGGCATGGCAGCGGGGCAAGCTGGCGGGTCCCGGTACGGCCGCACTCAAATACGACATTCTGACCGCCCTGCTGGTCACGGCCACTTGTGGCGACCCTGTCGACGCGCGGCTGTGTCTGCGGTTGTCCCTGCTGATCACAGCACGGTTCAACTGGCGGCGCGGCACGTTCGCAGTGGGGCAGAAAGAAATCGCCCGGATGTGGGGCGTCACGGATCGCACGGCCAAGCGCGAGATGGCGCAGATGCGCACGCGCGGGTGGATCGTCGTCGACGTGCCGGCGGCGCGGGGTAGGGTGGCGTCCTACCGGATCGAGTTGCCGGAGGTGCTGCGCGCAACCATGCCGCACTGGGCTGCCGTGGGGCCGGACTTCGCGGCGCGCATGGTCGGTGCGCCCGCGGACCCCGACACGGAGGCCAGCAATGTCATTCCCCTGCGCCGTAGTTCCGCCCCTTTGCCTGTTGCGGAGGACACGGTCTGGGCCGCCGCGGCGGCGCGCCTTCGGGAGCAGGATCCGGGTGTCTACACGGCCTGGTTCGCCCCGCTGGTTCCCGTGGATGTCGAGGCGGGGACGCAAATCCTTCTGGCACCGTCGCGCTTCATCTCGGACTATGTCACCACCCATTACCGCGGCCGCCTGCTGGCGGCGCTGGCGGCGGAGGACCGGTCCATCCGCGACGTGCGGATCACCCATCCCCGGTAGTGGAGTCCGACGATGTCCGGATCAGGTCCACACCTGGTACGGGTCGGGCAGGGGAATCGCCTGCAGAAGCTCCCGCGTGTAGTCGGTTGCCGGACTGTCGAACAGCGCGGCCGTCTCGCGATCCTCCACGATTTCGCCGTCATGCAGCACGAGGACCCGGTTGCAGAGCCGCCGGATCACCGACAGGTCATGGCTGATGAAGGCCAGCGTCAGTCCCAGCTCCCGGACGAGGTCGCCGAGGAGGTTCAGCACCTGCGCCTGCGAAGAGACATCGAGGCCCGAGACGATCTCGTCGGCCAGGATGAAGTCGGGCCGCAGCGCGATCGCCCGGGCGATGCCCACGCGCTGGCGCTGTCCCCTGAGAGTTCGTGCGGGTAACGTGTCGCGAAGCCGCGCGGCAAGCCGACCATGTCCAGCGCCTCGCGCCATGCGCGCGTCCGGCTGCTTCGATGCCGTGCAGGTGCAGGGGCCCGGCGATGATCCCGCCGACACGCCGGCGCGGGTTGAGCGAGGACATCGGATCCTGGAAGATCATCTGGAACCGCCGGCGCATCGGGCGCAACGCGTCTTCGGTCAGATGCGTGATGTCGGTGCCGTCGAAGGTGATGCTGCCGCGGGTGGGCTCCAGCAGCCGCAGCATGGCGCGCCCCAGGGTGGATTTGCCCGATCCCGAGCCGCCGACGATGCCGAGGACGGCGCCTTCGGGCACGTCGAAGGTCAGACCCTTGAGGATTTCGATCCGCGGCGCGCGTCCCACCAGCGGCTTGCGCGTCATGTCGGGCAGGGAGAGGTCCAGGTCCTGGATCCGGTACATCATCCTCCGGCCCGCCTTGCGTCATGCTGCCGGATCTCCTCTTCGACCGCCGCGATCACCTGCGCCGGCACGGGCATAAGGCTGCCGGCGGGATCGGTGTATTTCGGTGTCGCGGCCAGGAGGGCGGCGGAATAGGGGTGGATTGGATGGACGAAGAACCGGTGCATCGCCGCGTCCTCCACCACCTTGCCGGCGTAGAGGACCGAGAGCGTGCTGCAGACCTTGGAGACGACGCCGAGATCGTGGGTGACGAACAGGAGCGCGGTGTCGTGGCGGGCCTGCATCTCGGCGATGAGGCGCAGCACCTGCTTCTGGACCGTCACGTCGAGCGCGGTCGTGGGTTCGTCGGCGATGATCAGCTTGGGCTCGGCCGCGAAGGCGGAGGCGATCAGGACGCGCTGGCGCATGCCGCCCGAAAGTTCGTGCGGATAGCTGCGCATGACGCGGGCCGGGTCGGGGATTCGCACCTCGTCCAGCAGCTCCAGCGCGCGGGTGCGCGCGGCGGCGCGGCTCCAGCCCAGGATGTCCACGAGACGGCGGGTGATCTGCTGCCCGATGCGCCGCGACGGGTTGAGGGCGGTCAGCGGGTCCTGCGGGATCAGCGCGGCCTCGGCCCCGATGCGCCTGCGCCGTTCCGCGGGCGGCAGGGTCAGCAGGTCGACGCCACCCAGCCAGATCCCGCCGCGCGTGATCCGGAGCGCGCGGGGCAGGGTGCCCAGAACCGCCTTGCCGATCATCGACTTGCCCGCCCCGGATTCGCCGACGAGGGCATGGACTTGACCTGCCGCCACGGTCAGCGACACAGAGCGCAGGATCGGCGTGCCGGAAGCGAGCCGGACATCGAGGTTCCGGATCCTGAGATAGTCGGTCATCGCAGCACCGGGTCGAAGCGTTCCTTCAGCCCCTCGCCGAGCTGGCTGAAGCTGAGGACGGTGAGGAAGAGCGTGACGAGCGGGAAGACCAGCACCCACCAGGCCTGGTGCACGGAAGTGCGGCCCTCGGCGATCATGCCGCCCCAGGTCGGGCTGTCGGTGGAGATCGAGAGGTTCACGAAGGAGAGGATCGCCTCCACGATCACCGCGATGCCGAATTCCAGCGTCAGGAGCGCCACGATCGTGGGCAGGACGTTGGGCAGGATCTCCCGCAGCATGGTGCCGAGCCGGCTGTGCCCGGCGACCTGGGCGGAGGCCACGAAATCCATCGCGGATTGGGTCATCGCCTCGGCCCGGATCACGCGCGCGAAGCGGGTCCAGTCGATGATCACGATGGCGATGATGATCGACGTGAGGCCGGGGCCCAGCACTGCAATCAGGAGGATGGCGAAGAGCACCGGCGGGAAGGCCATCCAGATGTCGACGAGCCGGCTGATGACGAGGTCCCACCAGCCGCGGTAGTAGCCGGCGACCAGGCCCAGCGTCGCGCCGATGAGGCACGTGAGCGTACCGGCGGTCAGCGCCACGATCAGCGCCAGGCGCGCGCCGTGCAGGATGCGGCTGAGCACGTCGCGGCCGAGGGAGTCGGTGCCCAGCAGGTAGCCGGGCTCGGCTCCCGCCATCCAGAAGGGCGGCATCCGGCCGAGGAAGAGGTCCTGCGCCAGCGGATCCTTCGGCGCGATCACCGGCGCGAGGAGGGCGGCCAGCGAAGAGCAGGGTCAGCCATCCGCCCGAGAGCCACAGGCGCAGGCCCAGGGGCCGCCGCACCTCGCCGCGCGCGTCACGCATGCCGAAGCCGCGGGTTGAGGACGACATAGAGCATGTCCACGGCGAGATTGACGAAGGTGAAGAGCGCCGCGAAGAGGATCACGATCCCCTGGATCAGCGGCAGGTCGCGGTTGATCACGGCGTCGATGGCCATGTTGCCGAGGCCCTCGTAGGAGAAGAGCCGTTCGATGATTACGGTGCCGCCGATCAGGAAGGTGAATTGCACGCCGACCAGTGTCAGGGTCGGCAGGACGGCGTTGGGCAGGGCCTCGCGCAGGATCACGTGCGTCTCGCCGTAGCCCTTGGTGCGGGCGAGGGTGACGTAGTCGAGATGCATGGTTTCCTTCAGCGACTGCTTCAGGAGTTGCGCGATGATCGCGGCGAGCGGGATCGCCAGCGCCAGGGCGGGCATGAACATGTGGCCGATCAGGTCGGCGATGACATCGAAGCGCAGGCGCAGGAACGCCTCGAAGAGCAGGAAATTCGTGGTGAAGTCGATATCCAGCGACGGCGAGATGCGCCCCGAGATGTGGAACACCGGCCAGAGGACACCGAAGACCAGAATCAGCACCAGCCCCCAGAGGAAATCGGGGACCGACAGGGCCACGCCGGAGGTCACGTCAAGCGCGCCTTCGGTCCGGGTCTCGCGGAACCGCGTGCCGAGCAGAGCCAGGGTCCCGCCCAGCAGCACGGCCATCACGAGTGCGACGATCGAGAGTTCCAGCGTGGCGGGCAGGCGGTCGAGAACCAGTTTCGCCACGGGCTGGCGCAGCGAGATCGACTGGCCGAAATCGCCCTGCAGCACGCCGCCGGCCCAGATCACGAACTGCTCGAAGATCGACTTGTCGAGGCCGTATTGCGCCTGCAGGCGCGCGATGTCGTCTTCGGTGGCGCCGGGCGGCAGCATCATCGCGATGGGGTTTCCGGGCACCACGCGGATCACGACGAAGACGATCACCGCCACGCCGAAAAGCGTGACGGCGGTGGTCAGTATACGGATGAGTATGGTGCGCAGGAGGGTCATCGCATGTCCGGCGGGCGAGGGCGGGGCCAGCCAAGGCCGGCCCCGGCGTCAGGCCCTTAGGCGCGGGTCATCAGGTGCGGCAGCAGCGCGCCGGAGCGGTGCGGCGTCACCTTCACGCCCGAGACATGCAGGATCGGCTGCACATATTGCAAAAGCGGGATCACCTCGGCGTTCTCGGCGACGTGGCGGTCCACCTCCTTCCAGCCCGCGATGCGCTTGGCCTCGTCGGATTCGCCCCAGAGCGGCAGGATCATGTTGAAGGTGTCCTCGCCGTCCCACACCGAGTGGGGCGACGGGCCGAACATCGCAAAGCCGGTGGAGGTCGTGGGATCGCCCACCGAATTGCCCCAGTTGTAGAAGGCGGCGGGCGCGAGCTGGTCGGCGGCGCGCAGTTCGTAATGCTTGGCGATCTCGTAGACCTCGATCTCCGCCTCGATGCCGACGCGGCGCCAGAGCCCGACGATGGCCTGCACCATCTCGTAATCCTTGGGCTTGAAGCCGCGGGTGGTCTGGATCTTGAAGCTCACCGGGTTGTCGGGGCCATAGCCGGAGTCCGCCAGCAGCTTCTTCGACAGTTCGGGGTCGTATGGAACCGCGATGCTGGCGTCGTAGGCCACGTAATCCGGTGTCTGCAACGTGTCGATCGGCACGCCGTAGCCGGAGAGCAGGCGGTCGATGATCTGTTGCTTGTCGATGGCATGTGCCGCTGCCTTCCGCACGTTGGGATCTGTCATCACGTCGATGTCGTTGAGGAAGATCATCCCGATATCCGAGATGGGCGCCGACGTGCCCTCGATCCCGTCCTTGGCCTTGAGGCGGTCGAACTCCTCGTAAGGCACCTCCAGCGTGACGTGGGAATTGCCGGATTCAATCTCCGCCACGCGGCTTGCGGCATCGGTCACGAACTTGAGGGTCACGGTCTTGAACTCGGGCGCGCCGCCCCAGTAATTCTCGTTCGCCTTCAGCCGCACGAAGGCGTTGCGCTCGAACCTGTCGACCATGTAGGGGCCGGAGCCGATGGGCGCCTCCTCGAAGCCTTCGGGGCCGACCTCCTCGTAGTACTTCTTGGGCAGGACATATCCGGTCAGGAACGACATCCACTTGAAGAAGGTGGGTTCGAATTCCGGCATGTCGGCGGTCACGCGGTTGCCGTCGGCCTGAATGTTGGTGACCTTGCCCCAGATGAACTGGATCGGGTTGCCGGTCTCCGGATTGCCGGCCCGCTCCAGCGACCAGGCGACGTCCTCGGCGGTCAGCGGATCGCCATTGTGCCATGTCACGCCCTCGCGCACGTCCATCCAGATCGAGGAATTGTCGTCGCTCCACCCGTAATCGGTGATGATCCCGGAGCCGAAGCTGAGATCCGGGTTCTGCGGGATGTAGAGGTCGAAAACCGACTGGTAGAAGCCCTGGATCGTCGGGTTGACCGCGGAGGGGCCCACCGTCGGGTCCCAGCTGGGCAGGTTGACGTTGTAGGCGATGATCAGTTCGTCGATCTCCTGCGCAAGGACGGGTGTGCCGAGCGTCGTCATCGCCACGACCGCGGTCGTCGATTTGAGCAGGTGTCTCCTGGACAGTTTCATGATGTTCTCCCTGGTTTTGCTTTTGGTTATCTGATGCCGGCCAGTTTTCTGGCCAGAAACGTGCCGGAACCCGCACCTGCGCCGGCGCCCGGCCAGACGGCGGCGCCGGTGTGGTAGAGGTTCTTGATCGGCGTGGTGCCGTCCGCGTATCCGCGGGCCGGACGGTTCATGAAATGCTGGTGCAGGTGGTGGGACCCACAGATCTGGTCGCCGCCCACCAGGTTCGGATTGTCGACCTCCAGCATCTCCGGCGTCACGATGTGGCGGCCGAGGATGCGCCCGCGGGTGCCCGGGGCATAGCGTTCGAGCATGTCGAGGACGCGGGCCGCGAAGGGCTCGGCCGCCTCGGGCCAGGTCTCGGCGGTGATCGTGCCACCGGCGTCGCCCCGGATCGTGCCGGGCACCATGCGGACCTGCAGCCAGAGCACGTGCTTGCCTTCGGGCGCGCGGGTTGGATCGACGACGGTGGGTTGGCCGCAGACGACCACCGGCTCGTCGGGCAGCAGCCCGGCCTGCGCCTGGGCATAGGTGCGCGCCATCTGGTCGAGCGACGGGGCGAGGTGGACATAGGCGAAGCGCTTCAGCTCCGGCGCGGTCCAGTCGGGCAGTCCGTCCAGCGCGAGGTGGATCATCATGGTGCCGGGCGCGTGGGTGAAGCTCCGCATGGCGCGGTCGTGGGCGCGGTCCCCGGTGGCGCCGGTCAGCCGGGCAAGCGCCGAAGGCGAGACGTTCGCGATCACCGCCTTGCCCGCATCGACTTGGGTGCCGTCGGCCAGCGTGATGCCGGTGGCGCGGCCGGAGTCGTGCCGGATTGTGGTGACGTTGGAATTGCAATGGATCACGCCGCCCTGCGCCTCGATCATGCCGGTCATGGCCCGGATCATGGTATCCGCGCCGCCCTGGCCCAGGACCATGCCGAAGGCCTGGCCGGCCATCGCTTCGAGGTACGGAAAAACCGCCCCACCGGCGATGTCGGGCGCGAAATCGAGATGCATGCCCCAGGCGCCAAGGGTGGCCTTCACATGGTCGCTGTCGAAGGTCTGGTCCAGCCAGGCACGCGAGGACATCATCAGGAAGCGCGCGAGGTCGAGCGTGCCGCCGCCGCCCCGTTTGCGCCACATCTTCCACCCCATGCCGGACGCCGCGCGCAAGGTCATCTGGGTGCCGAGGACCGACAGGATCGCTTCGGCTTCGCCGGGGAAGCCGTCCGACAGCTCGGCCCACGTCGACGCATCGGCCTCGGAGAAGCCGCGCACCCGGGCGGTGGTCAGCGCGCGGTCGTTGGAGATCCCGAGCCAGCGGCCATCGGGAAAGACCGAGGCGAAGGGATTGCCCGTGGGCGCGAAGGCCAGCCCGTGTCTGGCGAGTTCGGCGCCATGTTCGGTGTGGAAGGCAGAGCCTGCAAAGAGCGACAGGTTCATCGCACCCCAGTCGTGGCGGAAGCCGGGGAGGGTGTATTCGCCGGTCTTCACGGCCCCGCCCGGTTCGGCCGCCTGCTCGAAGATCGCGACCTTCCAGCCCCGGGAGCCGAGGATGCACGCGCAGGCCAGCGAATTGTGGCCCGCTCCGATGATCACGGCGTCCGGTGTGTCATTCATTGCCGACGTGCACTCCCCTGCACAAGATAATTGCAAATGCATATAATCATGTCTAGCGTTTGTTCCGTACGCGGCCGCGCTGCACGAAGTCAGAAACGGGGAAAAGAGGGAGACAAGGCGATGAGCGCACAGGAATTGGTCAGCAACCTGGGGGCCATGCTGGCCTCCGGCGGTATCGAGGTGGTGGACTGCTCGGGCGTGCTGGGGCCCGACACGCCGATTCTGCAACTGCCGCCGGATTTCGCCAAGAACACGCCCAAGGTGGAGATCCACAAGATCTCCGAATACGATGAGGACGGCCCGTTCTTCGCCTGGAACTGGATGGTGCTGGGCGAGCATTCGGGCACCCATTTCGACGCGCCGCATCACTGGGTCACCGGAAAGGATTATCCGGACGGCTATACCGACAGCTTGGACGTGCAGCGGCTGGTGGCGCCGGTCAACGTCATCGACTGCTCCAAGCAGGCCGCGGAGGACGAGGATTTCCTGCTGACCGCCGACGGCGTGAAGGCGTGGGAAGCCGAGCATGGCGAGATCGGTGCGGGCGAATGGGTCGTGATGCGGACCGATTGGGACAAGCGCGCCGATGACGAGGCGAAGTTCCTCAACGCCGACGACACCGGCCCGCATTCGCCGGGGCCTACGCCTGACTGCATCGAATATCTGCTGGGCCGCAAGATCGTCGGCTGGGGCACGCAATGCATCGGCACCGACGCGGGTCAGGCCGGGGGGATGGAGCCGCCGTTCCCGGCGCACAACCTGCTGCACCGGGACAATTGCTTTGGCC
This sequence comes from uncultured Alphaproteobacteria bacterium, assembly GCA_963721175.1. GTDB lineage: Bacteria > Pseudomonadota > Alphaproteobacteria > Rhodobacterales > Rhodobacteraceae > Aliishimia. The sequence continues at coordinate 87,632 of CAVRIG010000001.1, forward strand.
TCGCGTCGCTCGCCAATCTCGACAAGCTGCCGCCGAAGGGCGCGATCCTGATTGCGGCGCCGCTGAAGATCCGGAACGGCACCGGCAGCCCGATCCGCGCGCTGGCGCTGGTGCCCAAGGGTTAACTCCGTGGCGGAGGTCGATCACCTGATCATCGGGTCGGGCATCAACGCGCTGGTGGCCGCGGCGATGCTGTCGAAAAAGGGCGACAGGGTCCTGGTGATCGAACGCGAGGCGCATGTGGGCGGGTGCATGGTCACCTCCGACGAAGTTACTCTGCCCGGTTACCATCACGATGTGATGGCCGCGACTTTCGTGCTCTTCCTGACCGGGCCGGCTCATGAGGCGCTGGCGGGGGACCTGGCGCAGCATGGGCTCGAATTCTGCCATTCCGCGCATCCCACGGCAGTGCTGCGTCCGGACGGGTCGTCGCTGATTCTGACGATGGACCGCGCGGCGAATGTCGCGGCGTTCAATGCGCGGGCCGCCGGCGACGGGGATCAGCACGCCGCCGATGTGGGCGCGATCGAGCAGGATGCGGAGTTCCTGTTTGCGCTGCTGGGGCAGCCGCTCTGGTCGCGAAAGACGGTGGCGTTGTTGAGCAAGCGGGCGTGGAAGGTGGGTCTCGGCCCGCTCAAGGCCTGGTTCGGGGAGGCGATGGAGCCTGCGCGGGGATGGCTGGAAACGCGCTATGCCAGTCCGGAGGTTCAGGCGCTTTGGGCGCCGTGGGTTTTGCACACCGGGCTGACGCCCGAGGCAAGCTATGGCGGGCAGATGGCCCGGGTGATCGCCTTTGCGCTGGAGGCGGCGGGCGCGCCGGTGGTCAAGGGCGGGGCAGGGCAGGCGGCGGCGGCATTCCGGTCGCTGATCGAGGCCAATGGCGGCCAGGTCCGCACGAGCTGCGCCGCGGCCCGGATCCTGGTGGAGAATGGCCGGGCGGTGGGCGTCCTCACGTCGGATCAGGAGCGCATCACCGCCAAGAACGTGATTGCCAGCACGGCGCCGGGTCAGCTTTACGACGACCTGCTGGCGGGCGAGGACCTGCCCACGCCGCGGAAGAAGTTCCGACACGGGCGGGGAAACTTCCAGCTGCATTTCGCGCTGGACGGTCCGATCGACTGGGCCGCCGAGGGGTTGGAGGACGTGGCGCTCATCCATCTGGACGATAGCATCGATTCGGTTTCCAAATCCAGCAACGAGGCCGAGCGGGGGATGCTGCCGGAGGTGCCGACGATCTGCGTGGGTCAACCGCACCGCCTGGATCCGTCGCGCTGTCCCGAGGGCAAGGCGTTGCTGTGGTTGCAGATCCCGGACGCGCCGTCGGTGATCAAGGGGGATGCCGCGGGTGAGATCGAAACGTCCGCAGAATGGACGGAAACGGTGCGCGAGGCGTTCGCCGATCGGATCGAGGCCATTGTCGCGAAGCATATCCGGAACTGGGCGCAGATCAGGTTGCGCCGCCGCGCGTACTCGCCGGCCGATCTGGCGCGGATGAACGTCAACCTGGTGGGCGGCGATCCCTATGGCGGCGCCTGCACGCTCGATCAGTCGTTCGTCTGGCGGCCCTACGCGGGGCAATCCAACAACGCCACGCCGATACGGAACCTGCACCATATCGGGGCGTCGACGCATCCCGGTCCGGGGCTGGGCGGTGGATCGGGGTTCAATCTGGCCAAGGAGCTGGGCGCGTGAGTGAATTCCAGCGGCCGCGTGCACGACGTCTGATGTCGGTTTGTGGCCACATGGAAGGCCATGGTCAACGAACATTGCCACCGAAAATTCCAAGGAGAACCAGATGAGCGTAGAGCGTATCAACCCAGACACGATGTATGACAGTCTCGCCTCCGGCTTTTCGCACGCGGCCGTCTCCGACGGTGGCCGGTTGCTGCACCTTGCCGGGCAGGTGGCCTGGGACAAGGATGGCAACCTGGTCGGTGCGGGCGACCTGGCCGCGCAGGCGCGGCAGTGTCTCGCCAACCTGGCCGAGGTGCTCGCCTCGCAAGGTGCGACCCCGGCTGACCTTGTTCGCATTCGTACCTACGTCGTCGACCATACGCCCGACAAGCTCGGCCCGGTCAGCGCGGAACTGATGGCCTTCTACGGGGATGCCACGCCCGCGCCGAATACCTGGATCGGCATTCCGGCACTGGCGCTGCCGGATTTCCTGATCGAGATCGAGGGCACGGCGTTGCTGAAATGACCTGACCCAAGCGGGATCAGAAGCCCAGTTCGTCGGGAGTCGAAAGCCATTTCGCAAGCGTGGCGCTGACCGCTTCGGGCCATCTGATCGAAATGTGCTTGTCGAGATCGCTGGCGGCCAAGATCTGCGTGCTGGTCCACCGGATCTCGTCGCCGCAGCTGATGCGGTGGCGCAGCGTAACCGAGGACTTGCCGATCTTCGTGACACCCAGCTCGAACGACAGCACCTCGCCGAAAAAGGACGGTTTCGAGAAATCGCAGCTCAGGTGAACCGTCGGCGTGCCCCAGCGTTCGTTCCAGATGATGCTGTGCCAGGGAAAGCCGATATGCGCCCAGAATTCCTCGTTCACGCCGTTCAGGATATCGAGATACGAGGGGAAGTAAGCGGTTCCCGAGATGTCGCAGTCGCCAAATCGCAACTCGCGCTGCGTGGTGAAGATCTTGTTCATGGTGTCGCGCCCTCAGCATCCGTCCGCGACTGTTAGAGCATCATGCGCTGACGGTCCATGCGGACGGACGCAGTCGCGGGCGGGGCTGTTGCCGTCTTGCCGGTTCTCCGCAGAAGGGTGGAGGAGACGCGGACCTTCCGACCCCTTGCGCGACATCTCCGCCACCTCGCCGGACCACGCTGACGGCGGACGTAACCCCCGCGTTCGACCGGGTTGGCGGCGACACGCGTTAACCATTTTGCGACAAATATTTGGGCCGTGAATGCAACCTTTTGTCGGACTCGAATGTTTCAAACCCAGACGCGGCAACGAGATGTGCCGCATGAAACTTGAGAGGACGACATGAGAAACCTACTCGCAACAACTGCGATCGCCGCGATGATGTCGCTGCCTGCCGCAGCGCAACAATCGTCGGATTCGACCCAGACCGACCAGACGGCAAGCAATTCGCAGTCCGGTCAGCAGCAGGCGTCGAACGATCCGCAACTGCAGAACCGCGGCATGACGATCAATGCATCCGACCTGATCCAGCACTCCGTGCACGTCAGGAGCGAAGGCTCGGGCGCGCAGGAACAACTGCCCGAAGAGATGGCTGACGCACCCGACAGTTGGGAAGACGCGGGTGAGATCGAAGACATCATCATGACCCGCGACGGTCAGCCGAAATCTGTCGTGCTGAACGCCGGTGAATTCCTCGGGATGTCCGACAAGCAGATCGAAACCTCCTTCGAAGACCTCCGGTTGGTGCGCGACAGCGATGACGAAGGCGAATTCTTCATCGTCTACACCGGCGACCGAAGCAAGCTGGAGCAGTCCGAGGATTACGACACGGCGGCACGCGAAGAGCGTGGCGACATGTCCTACAACGAGCAGAGCGGCAGCATGGACACGGCCCAGGCCGCCGGCGGTGCAGCCGCTGGTGCTGCAGCCACTCAGTCGCAAAGCGACAACTCCACCGAGACTGCACAGAACGACAGTTCGATGCAGAGCGACGAGGAGTCCGGTCAGCAGGCGCAGTCCGACATACGACGACCGACCGAGACCGCGCAGAGCGACAGCGGCTCAATGCAGACCGACGAAGAGGGCACAGAGCAGGCTCAGTCGGACACCGGTGACACCGAGATGGAGACGGCAGACTCCGAAGAAGGTGTCGTGCTGAACGAAGGCGAAGATACGCAGCAGGCCGAATCGGAGATGAGCGACGACCAGACGGAGACCGCGCAGACCGGCGATACCGAGACCGGCACGCTGATCACCCAAGGCGAAGCCACCGAACAGGCTCAGGCGGACAGCGAAGAGCAGATGCAGTCGGAAGAATCCCAGATGGCGGAGACCGAAGAGATGGACGCGACCGCGACGGAAGATGGGACCACCTATCTCGCTCAGACCGACCGTGACGCGCTGACGGCCGAAGACATGGAAGGGCTGTCCGTCTACGGCACGGGTGGTGAAGACATCGGCGAGATTTCCGAATTGCTGATCGCCGACAGCGGCAAGATCAACAACGTCGTGATCGACGTCGGCGGTTTCCTCGGCATCGGCGAGAAAAGGGTCTCCGTGCCCTTTGATGAACTGAAGCTGTCCCGCGGAGACGGCGGCATGATGAACGAACTGCGGGTCGACGTGGACTACAGCGAGGAAGAGCTGGAAAACATGCAGTCCTGGGAAGACTGACCCCGAGACTTTCCCCGACTGGAGGCCGGAACAATCCGGCCTCCTTTTTTCATTTGCGGCCGCGGAGGCTGCCGACGGGCGAGCAGGTTCAGGATTGGCCCGGATGCCGTTGGAACTTCTGAACGCCGCGTCGGTTGATCCGGAACGTCGTGCTCGATCGGGCGTGGCGGAAATTCATTGGAAGCCTTGATCATTGGAGATGCCCATGCCCGACCGGAAACCTTTCACCCGACGCGGTTTGTCGCGTCGCGATTTTCTCGGATCGTCGGGAGCGGTGTCCGCGACCATAGGACTGTCGGGCGCCAGGGCCGAGGCGCAGAGCCGGGAGGTCGAGGCGGGCACGGGCAACCTGATGACCGTGACCCTGACTGTGAATGGACAAGCCCGGACGATGAGCGTGGAGCCGCGCACGACGCTGGTCGAGGCGCTGCGCGACATGCTCGGCCTGACCGGCACCAAGATCGGCTGCAACCAGGGCCAGTGCGGCGCCTGCACCGTCCTTCTCGACGGGCGGCGGGTCAATTCCTGCCTCACGCTCGCCGTCGCCGCGGACGGGCGCCGAGATCGTCACGTCGAGGGGCTGGCCGACCCCGGCGGCGACCTGCACCCGATGCAGGCCGCGTTCGCCGAACAGGACGCGTTCCAGTGCGGCTATTGCACGCCGGGGCAGATCCTGTCGGCCATCGCCTGCATCGACGAGGGCCATGCCGGCAGACGCGGCCGAGATCCGCGAATACATGAGCGGCAACCTTTGCCGCTGCGGCGCCTATCCCAACATCGTCGCCGCGGTCGAAGCCGTGCGCGACGCGCAGGAGGGCTGAGCCATGCGGAATTTCGCATATCACCGCCCCGCCAGCCTGTCGGACGCGATCGAGGCGGCCGCGGCGCCGAGGACGCCGAATCCTCGCCGGCGGCACCACCATGGTCGATCTGATGAAGATCGGCGTGCGCGAGCCCGACGCGCTCGTCGACATCACCGGCCTGCGCCGAACTCGAAGGGTATCGAGGTCGGCAGCGGACCGGATCACGCTTCGGCGCGCTGGCGCGGATGGCGGACGTGGCCGGTGACGACGCCATCGACGACCGCGGCGCCGGTGCTGATCGGAATCGCTCTGGAAGGCGGCGAGCCCGCAATTGCGCAACGCCGCGCGCCTGGGCGGCAACATCCTGCAGCGCACGCGGTGCCCCTATTTCCGCGACACCGCCTATGCGCAGTGCAACAAGCGCGCGCCCGGATCGGGCTGCGCCGCGCTCGAGGGCGGCGAGACCGACATGCACGCCATCCTCGGCGGGTCCGAGGCTTGCGTCGCGATGTATCCCGGCGATTTCGCGCAGGCGCTGATCGCCTTCGACGCCGAGGTGGCGACCGAGGGCCCGGGCGGCACCCGCACCATCCCCTTCGCCGACCTGCACGTCCTGCCCGGCGACACGCCCGAGATCGAAACGATGCTGGAGCCCGGCGAGATCGTCACGCGGATCGACGGTGCCGGTCATCCCCGCGCTGAAGGCCAGCCACTACCTCAAGGCCCGCGACCGCGAAAGCTATGCGTTCGCCAGCGCCTCGGCGGCGGTCGGCGTCTGGAAATGGACGGCGATACCGTCCGGGACGTGCGCATCGCGCTGGGCGGCGTCGCCTCGGTGCCCTGGCGCGCGCAGCGCGGCCGAAGAGAGCGCTGAAGGGCGGGCCGCTGACCGAGGAGACGGCCCGCGAGGCCGGCCGCATCGCCTTCGAGGACGCGCAGCCGCTCGAAGGGTCGGAGTACAAGATCAAGCTCGGCGCCGACGTTGTCGCCGGTGCGCTGATGACGGCGCAAGTGCGCGCGCGAAAGGAGGCGAATGATGGCCCAGACGATCAACACCGCAGTCACCCGCACCGATGCGCCGCGCAAGGTGACCGGCACCGCGACCTATGCCGCCGACGTGATGCCCGCCGGGCATGCTGCACGGCGCGCTCGCCACCTCGGCGATCGCCGTGGGCACGTTGACCGGCCATCGACACCAGCAGCGCCGAGGCCGAGCCGGGCGTCGTGGCGGTCTTCACCCACGAGAACCTGCCCGACTACAAGACCGTCAAGGGGTTCTATGCCGGCGGGCCCGGCATCGGCGAGCTTCTGGCCGATGGAAGGCACCGAGATCAAATATGCGGGCCAGCCCATCGCCTATGTCGTGGCCGAAACCGCCGCCGCCGCCCGGCGCGGCGCGCAACTGATCGAGGCGACCTACGAGGAGGCGCGCGGCAGCGCATCCACATGGACCCCGGCGAAAGCTTCGTCGTCGGCGCGCAAGGGGACGCCAAGGGCATGGTCACCACCAAGGGCGACGTCAGCCAAGGGCCTCGCCGACGCCGCGCAGACGGTCGAGGTGGAATACACCACGCCGTTCCAGCACCACAATCCGATGGAGATGTTCGCCGCCACCGCCGAATGGCGGCGGCGACCGGCTGACCGTCTGGATGCCGTCGCAATCGGTGCGCACCCTGCGCGCGCGGCATCGCTGCGGCCTACGGGCTGCCGGAAACGGCGGTGCGGGTGATCTCGCCCTTCGTCGGCGGCGCCTTCGGCTCGAAGGCCGGGATCACGCCCTATACGATGCTGACCATCGCCGCGGCGAAGGCGGTGCGGCGCGCCGGTGCGCCTGATCGTGACGCGGCCGCAGATGTACACCGTCGCCACGTTCCGGCCCGAGAGCGTGCAGACGCTTCCGGCTGGGCGCCGATGCGGACGGGCAGGCTGACGGCGTTCGAGCATATCGAGATCGCGCAGACCTCGCAGTTCGACGCGGTGGTCAATCCGGGCACGCACATGACCCGGGCGATGTATGCCTGCCCGAACATCCACACCGAACAGCGGCTGGCGCGGTCGGACACCAATACCGGCGGGCTTCATGCGCGCGCCGAACGAGATGCAGACCTTCTTTGGCCTCGAACAGCGCGATGGACGAGCTGGCGCACAAGCTGGAGCATGGACCCGGTGGAGCTGCGCCGCGTCAACGACACGCGACCGGCACCCGGTCGAGGACGTGCCGTTCTCCTCGCGCTCGCTGATGGAGTGCTACGACGCGGTGTCGGAAAGCTTCGGCTGGGCCGGGCGCGATGCCGACGGTCGGCGGCATGACCGATGGCGACTGGCTGGTCGGCTACGGCTGCGCCACCGCGACCTATCCCACGAACATCCTCGCCCTCCAACGCGCGGGTGCGGATGCAGGGCGACGGCCATGCCTATCATCGAACTTGCCGCACATGACGTCGGCACCGGCAGCTACACGATCTTCGCGCAGATCGCGGCGGCGCGGCTCGGCCTGCCGGTCGGCGCCTGCGACGTGGTGATGGGTGAGGCCGAGCCTGCCGCTGGCGCCGATTTCGGGCGGCTCCACCACGGCGGCGTCGGCGGGATCGGCCGTGCATCGACGCCTGCATGCAACGTCGCGGCCGAGGTCGCGCGGCAAGTTCGGCGCAGTGCAGGACGGTCCGCTTTGCGGGCGTCGATCCCGACCGCGATCACGCTCGACGAGGGCGTGCTGCGCGGGCCCGGACGGGCAGAGCCAGTCGCTGGTCGACGCGCTGGCGTCGACCCCGCGTGGCGAGGTCGACGGCGGAGGGCGACTTCCGGCACCCGGCGCTGACCGACAAGGACTGATCCGCGCGACCTATCAAGGCGGCTATGGCGCTGCCGGACCGGTCACGCCGGAAATGGCGATGTTCGCCTTCGGCGCCGAGATGGCGGAGGTGCGCGTGCACCGCTGGACGCACGAGATCCGCGTGCCGCGCCTGCACGGCGCCTTTGCGGCCGGCACGTGGCTCAACCGCAAGACGGCGCATTCGCAGCTGATGGGCGGGATGGTCTGGGGCATCGGCTCGGCGCTCCACGAGGTGACCGAGACCGACGAGCCGCGCGCGCGCTTCCTCAACGCCAACATCGCGGAATACCTGATCCCGGTGAACGCCGGACATCCGCGAGGTGCGCGTCGAGATGCTCGAGGAGCAGGACGACTACGTCAACCCGCTGGGCGTGAAGGGCATCGGCGAGCTGGGCATCGTCGGAACCGCCGCCGCGATCGCAAACGCCGTGCATCACGCGACGGGAACGCGTGTCCGCCGGCTGCCCATCGCGATGTCGGATCTCGTCTAGGTCGCGCTTCACCCGCCGGTTCAGAAAGCCCTGGGACAAAATCTTGCCCAATGAAAAAGCCCCGCCGCAAATATGTGCGGAAGGGCTCATTAATGAGATTGCTTTGGCGTCAGTCGCTTTCGCTGGCGCTGTCGTCCGTAGAAGATCCGCTATTGCCACTCTGGTTCGACGATTGCGAAGCCTCTTGGTTCTGGCTGGATCCCGAATTCTCACCGGATTGCGAACCTTCCTGACCACGCGTCCAGGATTCGTCCGACTGACCGTCGGTTTGACCCGACCCGCCGGTCACGACCGTCCATCCGTTGTCCAAAGTTGAAGAGCCACTATCCGTGGACGAAGAGGTCATTGCATCTTCGCTTGTCTGCAACGAGCTGATCCGCTCCTCGATTTCAGCCAGACGCGATGCGCGCTGGTCGATGTTTTCGGCAAGTTCGGCGATGAACCCGCGCAATTCGTTCCGTTGCTCGAGCGCGCTGTCGATATCGCTCTGCAAGGTGTCGCTCCGTTGCGACAGCGAGGCCACCTGCTGGTCGAGCGTGTCGCGGCGCGAGGTCATGTCCGCCATCTGCTGTTCCATGGCGGAGATGTCTTCCTCCAGCTTTTTGTTCTTCTGGGTGTTTTCCTGCAATGCGGTTTCGGAGGTCGCCACTTCCTCGGACAAGCGCGAACTGTCCTCTGCCAGCGATGCCAGGTTTTCCCGCATGTTCGCTTCGGCATTCCGCGCCTCTTCCAGGCGGGAGTTTGCATCGTCGAGTTCCGCCTGCTGCGTGGTGATCTGCTCTTCGATCTCGGACCTGCGCGTCTCGAAGCTCTCCATCTCCTCGCGCAGGGGCGCGACTTGCTCCTGCATCTGGGCCAGGCTTTCCTCCTGACGTGCGACCTCGGTGGTGAGCTCCTCGTTACGGCTTTCCATCTCTTCGATCTGCGATTGCAACGTGTCGACCTCGGATTGCGCCGCGGTGCGCTGGCCTTCCAGGTTTTCGAGTTCGGGACGCAGACCGTCGATCTGAATTTGCAGTTCCTCGAGCGTGCCGGCCGCGTCCTCCTGTGACGCCAGTGACACTTCGAGCGAGCTGATCGAGGTGTTCAATCTCTCCTCGGTCCGGGACGCATTCACGCCGAAATAGATCGCGAACAGCCAGCCGATCACTGCGATGGCACCGACCAAGATGAGTTTTCCGTCTGAAGTCCTGCCGTTGTCGTTCGCCACCTGAAATCTCCTTTGCCAGCGCCGCCGGGCGACACCCGGTGCCGCCATCATGTTGAACAAACGGCACTGGGCCCGTTTGGTTCCTCTTCCGCGAGAGGGTTCCACTGGAACCTGCAGAACGGTCGCGGGTTGTCGTTTCGTCTGCGGACGCCAGATCCATCCCGAATCTGGAACAGCGTGGCACGAGGAAGCGCGAAGTGAAATCAAATCCCGGGCCGGGGCCGGACATCGGCAATATGCAGGAGGATGCGACGGCAACCGCGCCGTCCGAGACCGACGCGGACTCTCGGATCTGCGTGATCGTGAACCTCAAGTCAGGTAAGCAGCGGGGCGAAAGCGAGGTCTCGAGGCTGCGCGAGGAATTCGGCAGATACGGTCTCGAGGTCAGGATCGAGGATTTCGAGCCGGGGACCGACGCGGTCGCGTTGACCAGGGACATGGTCGAAGCGGGCCACAAGACGATCGTGGCCGCGGGTGGCGACGGCACGATTGCCGGCGTCGTCGGCGCGCTCGAAGGCACTGGGTGCAAGCTGGGTGTGCTTCCCATGGGCACGTTCAACTACTTCGCACGCTCGCTCGACATCCCCCTCGATCTGAGCGACGCGGTCCGGGTCATCGCCGACGGCCATACCCGCCCACTCTCCATCGCGACGGCGAACGACGAGGTTTTCCTCAACAACGCCAATTTCGGCCTCTACCCCCAGATCCTCAAGACCCGCGAACAAACCTATGCGTTCTGGGGGCGCGGCAAGCTTGCCGCCTACTGGTCGGTCCTCAAGACGCTCTTCAGGGGCCCGCGCCTGCTGTCGCTGCGCATACGCACGGACGACGAAGAGCTGCAGGTGCGCACGCCAATGGCGTTCGTGTTCAACAACGCGTTTCAGTTGCGCCGTATGGAGCTGGAGGGGGCGGACTGCCTCGAGAACGGGCGGCTGGCGCTTCTTTATGCGCCGGACCGCGGCCGGGGCGGCCTGTTTCTGAGCACCCTCGCCATGGTGCTCGGAATCGCGCGGAAGGAAAGGGATTTCCACCTCGTCTGCTCGCGCGCCTTCGAGATCGAGGCGAAGCAGAAATTCCTCAAGGTCGCCCGGGACGGCGAGCGCGAAACGATGATGTGCCCGCTTCGCATCCGCCTGAAGGACCAGACACTAGACACCTACGTGCCCGAAGGCAGCGATGACGAGGCCCGATGAGACGGCTCGTGCATCTCTCCGACCTGCATTTCGGTCGCGAGCGTCCGGAATTGCTCGATCCCCTGATCGAGCAGATCAACGACCTCGCGCCCGATCTCGTCGCGATTTCCGGCGATCTCACGCAGCGGGCGAGGCACAGCCAGTTCCGGCGCGCGCGTGAGCTGATCGACCGACTGGAAAGCGAGGTCCTCGTGGTTCCGGGAAACCACGACACGCCGCTCGACAACGTGTTCGAGAGGGTGATGACGCCGTTCCGCCGCTACAAGAAATGGATCTCCCGCGATCTGGAGCCGCAGGTGAAGGACGGTGAATGGACCGTGGTCGGCATCAACACGGTCAATCCCCTGGGCTGGCAAAGTGGCTGGTTCGACAGGCATGACATCGCCACGGTGCGGAAGGCGTTCGAGGCCACGGAACCCGGCAGTTTCCGGATCATCGTCGTGCATCATCCCATGGAACACCTCCCGGGCGAGCAGAAGAAGCTGATGCGCGGGGCGGGCAAGGCGATCGGCGAACTGGCGGACCTGCAGACCGATGTCGTCCTCTCCGGGCATCTGCACAGTTGGCGCGCGGATCTCTTCGCCAGTCGCGTCGATCACCCGTCGCTGTTGCAGGTCCATGCCGGAACCGGGCTCTCGCACCGCCTGCGCGGCGAGGAGAACGACTACAACCTGCTGACCTTCGACCAGGATCGCGTGAGCGTGGAGCGCTTCGCCTGCGAGGATCCCGAAAACTGTTACAGCATGGTCGTTCGGGTAGATTTCCAGCGTGACGAGGACGGCTGGATTCCGGTCGATCCGCCCTGAGGCGTCCCGCTCAACCGGGCCGTTGCGATCCGCCGCCGCGCAGCCAGCGGAGCACGAATTCCAGTTTCTGACGGTACGCCTCGCAGAGCACGAAGGGGTAGAGGTCCGGCAGGCCCATCGACCTGTTGACGAGATTGCTCCCGACGGCAATTGCGGTGGCGACGTTCAGGAGGGTGGCGAGGTCCGGCTCGTGATAGGGATCCCAGCCGGCACCGGGGATCTCCGGCGTGGAGAAACCGGTCGCGAGAAAGCTGTCCGTGATGTCGATGAGGTGCAGCAGATGCGCGGTGGTTTCCGCCCAATCCTCATGCGGGTGTGCCGCGGCATAGGGAGTCAGGAAATGGTTCTGCCAGTCCGGTGGAGGTCCATTCCCGTAGTATGTCTCCAGCGCGGTGGTGTAGTCCGACCGTTCGTCGCCGAAGAGGGCGCGAAACGCGTCCGTAAATCCCGGAACGATGCCGAGCCGCCACCACAGGAAATGCGCGATCTCGTGGCGCATGTGCCCGATCATCGTGCGATAGCGTTCGGCGAGTGCTGCGCGTCGGGCGATCCGGACCACGGGATCGGATTCCTCGATGCTGATCGTCAGGACACCGTTGGCATGTCCCATGACGACCGGGTTCACGCCCTCGGCCAGCATGTGAAACACCGGGACCGGACCGGTATCGGCCGGCGCGAACCAGTTCCAGTTCCTGAGATTGTCGAGAACCCACCGTTTGGCCGCCTCCGCATTTGCCCAGTTCCCGATGGCGCCCGGCATCGAGAGGTCGGGCGAGAGCGAGGTCATCGCGCAGGCCTCGCACAGGCTGCCGGCTGGCGTGGCCACCCAGTTGCAGCTGATGCGGTCACGATTGGCACAGAAAGTCGCCTCGGTCAGGAATGCTTTCCTGTTCGGATCGTAGGCCACGGCCATGCCGTCCTGCGACGTGAGATTGTCGAAGTAGAGGATTCCGGTGCCCGTGGGATTCGGAAAGAGGCGCATCGGATCTCCTGACTTGAGTTGGCCGTCGAAGTCCCGCTGGCGTCGGCAAGACTTGCGTCGCCTTCCCGTGGTCGGTCCTGCGCCAGGGCGCGGCGGCGGTGAGCGACCGGCCCGGCGGTGTCTGGATCTACATCATCAATTCGCTCGCACCGCAATCGCCGAAGGTCCGTCGTCGCATCGGCCGGCGGACATACACCCGCAGAGTGCGCACCTTTTGGGCAGTGTGCGACAGGGGCGAAAATGTTCGTTCCTGTAGGGAACGATTTCGCCTCCCGCGTGTTTTTTTGTCCCTGATTGGAGGATTTCTATGACGAACACTGCGGCGGCACTCGCTCCAAACGAAGCGCACTCCCTGTTCAGCAACGTCAGGAAACGGTCGGAAACTCTCGCCGAACCGCTCGTGCCCGAGGACATGATGCTCCAGTCGATGGAGGATGCGAGCCCGGTGAAGTGGCACCTGGCGCACACGACATGGTTCTTCGAGGAGTTCATCCTCAAGCCGCACTGTCCAGACTACCAGTCCTTGGACGACCGTTTCGCCTTCCTCTTCAACTCCTACTACGTGCAAGCCGGTCCGCGCCACGCGCGCGACAAGCGGGCGATGATTTCGCGCCCGGACGGTGCCGCGGTCTTCGCCTACCGGTCCCACGTCGACGACGCGCTCCAGGATCTGCTGGATTCTGGGCGGAACGATGCGGACCTGATCGCCGACCTCGTGGAACTGGGCTGCCATCACGAGATGCAGCATCAGGAGTTGCTGGTGACCGACCTGCTGCACGGCTTCTCCCACAACCCGCTGCTGCCGGCCTACCGCGATCCCGAGCCGATGCCGGTGAGCGAGGAGGTGGCGCTGACCTTCACGTGCCATGAGGGCGGACTTCTCGAGATCGGGCATGACGGTCCCGGTTTCGCCTATGATTGCGAAGGCCCACGCCACCGGATCTGGCTCGACCCGTTCCGGATCGCGGACCGGCCGGTGACCAACCGCGACTGGATCAACTTCATGGACGATGGCGGGTATTCGATCCCCACGCTGTGGCTCATGGACGGGTGGGCCTGCTGCCAGAAGGAAGACTGGGACGCGCCGCTCTACTGGTGGCGGCAGGATGACGAATGGTGGACCTACACGCTGCGCGGCCCGCAGCCGGTAAATCTCGACGCGCCGGTCTGCCATGTCAGCTACTACGAGGCCGACGCCTTCGCCCGGTGGTCCAGCTGCCGCCTGCCGACGGAAGCCGAGTGGGAGGTGGCGTTCCGCGACCGCCCGATCCACGGCAATTTCCTCGATGACGGTCAGTTGAGACCGCTGCCGAACGGGGGGCCGTGGGGGGACGTGTGGGAATGGACGCAGAGCCCGTTCACGCCCTATCCGGGCTTCCGCCCGCCCGAAGGCGCGCTGGGGGAGTACAACGGCAAGTTCATGGCCAACCAGTTTGTCCTGCGCGGCGGCTCCTGTGCCACGCCCGCGGCCCAGATGCGCCCGACCTATCGCAATTTCTTCTACCCGCATCAGCGGTGGCAGATGCTCGGCCTGCGTCTGGCGGAGGACCGCTGATTTGGACAAGCCTGTCGTTTCGAACCGGGCGCTCCTCCGGGACGCGCTCGACGGCCTGCGCGCGCTTCCCAAGCGGATGCACCCGAAATGGTTCTATGACCAGACCGGGAGCGAGATCTTCGAGCAGATCACCGAGCTGCCGGAATATTATCCGACCCGCACGGAGGTCTCGATCCTGCGCGCCGAGATCGGCACGCTGGCGCGCCACGTCCCCGACGGCGCGGCACTGATCGAGCTTGGCAGCGGCGCGAGCACGAAGACCTGCATCCTGCTCGACGCTCTGGATCGCCTCGGCGTCTATGTGCCGGTCGATGTCTCGGGCGACTTCCTGCATCGCATCGCCGATGAGCTGGATCGCCGTTATCCCGACCTCGAGGTCTCGCCGCTGGTGGGCGATTTCCTGGGGGAGCTCGCGCTTCCGCCCATCGCGGCCGGACGGCCGAAGGTGGCCTTCTTCCCCGGCTCCACCATCGGCAATCTGGAGCCGGACGAGGCTCGGGAGCTGCTTGGGCGTGTCAGGGCGTGGCCGGACATCACCGCCTTCATCCTCGGCGTGGACCTCGTCAAGGATCCCCACACGCTGATCCGCGCCTATGACGACAGCGCGGGCGTGACGGCGGATTTCAACCGCAACCTGCTCCATCGCCTCAATGCGGAGGCGGGGGCCGATTTCGACGTCGCGGGCTTCGACCACGAGGCACGGTGGAACGCCGATGCCGCCCGTATCGAGATGCACCTGGTGAGCAGGAGGGCGCAGACCGTCCACCTCGACGGCAGGTCCATCGCGTTTGCCGAAGGCGAGAGCATCCACACGGAGAACAGCCACAAGTACACGCGCGACGCCGTGGAAGACATGGCTGCGGGTGCCGGATGGCGCGTGGCGGAGTTCCTGACCGACCGCGACGATCTCTTCGCGGTCAGCGTCCTGGAACCTGTGGAGTGACCGGCAGGCGGGCCGTTGGCTCGCCCGCGCCAGTGGCGTTCCGCTAGAGCTCGTTGAGCTTTGGCGGTGTGCCGACCTCGACCCAGGAAATCTTCTCCGCCATAAGGGCCTTCAGCAGCGCGAAGAGCATCGCGAAGATCATCACGAAGATCGGCAGCCCGACGACGGTGATGACCTGTTGCAGCGCGGTCAGCCCGGCGTCGCCCGCCAGCACGATCAGCATCGCCGCGACCGCACCTTCGGAAACGCCCCAGAACACCCGTTGCCGGGCCGGGCCGGGGTCGGTCTCGCCGGTGCAGAGCATGTCCACCACCAGCGACGCGCTGTCCGACGAGGTGGCGAAGAAGATCGCCACGATCACCACCGCGAGACCCTGGATCAGCGTCGTGGCCGGAAAGTTCTCGAAGAAGGTGAACATGGCGAATTCCGGTCCGCGCCCGACCGCCTCGGCGATCTGTCCGGCATTTTCACCAAGCGCTTCGCGCGCGACGGTGCCGATCCCGTCGATCTCCATCGCCGACCAACCGAAGATCGCGAACCACACGAGCGTGAAGAGCGACGGCGCCAGCAACACACCCAATACGAACTCGCGGATCGTGCGGCCCTTGGAGATCCGCGCCACGAAGATGCCGATGAACGGTGACCACGTCACGGTCCAGGCCCAGTAGAACACCGTCCAGCTGCCCTGCCATCCCCATTCGCCTTCGGCGGTATAGCTCGCAAGCATGTCGTTCCAGAACGCCATCGGCAGGATGTTGGTAACGTAGATTCCGGCGGTCTCGATGATGCCGCGCAGCAGGAAGATCGTAGAACCGGTCAGCAGAACGAAGACCATGAGTGCGGTCGCCATGCCGATGTTGATGTTGGAGAGCAGCTTCACGCCCTTGTCGAGACCGACCACGATCGACGTGGTGGCCACCGCCGTCAGCACTATGATGATGATCACCTTGGTGAGAACATTGTCGGCCATCCCGGTCAGTTCGGTCAGTCCGGCATTGATCTGGCTGGTGCCCAGCCCGATGGAGACCGCGACGCCGAAGAGCGTGCCGAGGATCGCGGCGATGTCGATCGCCTTGCCGACGGGTCCGTAGATGCCCTCCTTCAGCAGCGGGTAGAACACGGAGCTCACCCGGATCGGCAGGTCGTAGCGATAGATGAAATATGCAAACGCCAATCCCGGCAGGGTGAAGATCGTCCAGGTGTGCAGCCCGAGGTGATAGAGCGAGAACCCCATCGCCTGGCGGGCGGCCTGCACCGAATGCGCCTCGGTCTCCGCATAGGGCGGCGAGGAGAAATGCAGGATCGGTTCGGCCACACCCCAGAACATCAGCACGGTGCCGATGCCCCCCGCGAACAGCATCGTGAACCACGAGAGGTTGGTATATTCGGGGCGGCTGTCGGGGGACCCGAGCCGGATGTTGCCGAACCGGCTGAGCGCGACCCAGATCAGGAAGATCAGCCAGATGTTGACTCCGGATATGAAGAACCACCCCAGGTTCGTGACGACCCATGTCCGCGCGGCGGCAAAGAAAGCGCCGATCGTTTCCGGCGCGGCGATGAGGGCCACCAGAAAGACGACCATCAGGCCGGCGGACCAGAAAAAGATCGTGGCGTCGGTGCGTAGTCCGAGGCGTTGGGCGAGGGCGTTCATGCTGGTCTCCCTGTCATTCGGCATCATCGTGTCGTGCCGTTTTCGCTCCGAAGGGCGTGCGGATCGGGTCCCTTCGGAATGTCGATCGTCGAGACATTAACGTCAAAGTTGCAGTTTCGTCGTTGCGAGGCAATCGACGCCGCAGAGTTTTTTCCCAACCAATCAGAGGAATTCCGATTAATTCAGCATCCGAGGCCCGCGGCGTCGGATCCGCGCAATCCGCCGCAAGACGGTGCATGGCAGGCGGCAGACGGCCCTGCACCACGTCTGATCTAGAGACAGGCGAGCAGGT
Source organism: uncultured Alphaproteobacteria bacterium (assembly GCA_963721175.1). Lineage (GTDB taxonomy): Bacteria > Pseudomonadota > Alphaproteobacteria > Rhodobacterales > Rhodobacteraceae > Aliishimia. Next base: position 104,713 of record CAVRIG010000001.1, read on the forward strand.
TTTCGCCGAGACGTTCCGTCAAGGCCGCCTGCACAAAATTGCGGCGCCGCGGGTCACGCCGCGAAGGGGTGTGTTGCAGGAAAGGTCGTTGTGAGGGACCTCGCGCCAGCGCATTTAGCGCGGGATCGGAATCAGTCGTGTCCAGCTTCGCCCTGCGCGGCAGGCCGGCCGCCGCCGTCGCACACCACCAGAATCCGCGCATCCCGGTCGCCGTCGGATGCATAGAGATGCCCGATACTGCTGTCGAAATAGATGCTGTCGCCTTGCGCCAACCGCACAGCCTCGCGGCCTTCGAGGTGGACCGTGACCACGCCGTCCAGCACGATCAGGAATTCCTGCCCGCCATGGCGGACGAATTCATCGAACTGGTGCAGTTCGCGCGCCTTGAGGGTGCCCATCATCGGTCGCATCGACTTGTTCCACAGATCGGCGAACAGCATCTCGTAGACGTAGTTCCGCGTCTCCTGCCGCTCGAATTCGCCGTTGCGCGCGATCGCGAAACTGCCGGGGGCGAAGCCTTGGCCATCGTCCGAGAAAAACGCGGACATGTCGCAGCCGAGGCCACCGGCGAGTTGCGAGAGCCGGTCGTAGGTCAGGGCGATCAGTCCACGCTCCGCCTTGGAAATGGTCGAAATCGCCAGCCCGGAGCGCGCGGAGAGATCCGCAAGCGTCCAGTTGCGCTCGCAGCGCAGGCGGCGCACGCGCTGCCCGAAAAGGGCGCGATCGTTGCTTTGGGGGGGCTCCATGTCCATGAGTGGAGCATAGGTCCGCGCCGGGTTCGTGCAAACTTGAATTTTCCGATGGGAAAAATCTCCTTTTCCGATCGGAAAATTGTGTTAGCGTTTTCAAGGGAGGGACGGATTGGCATGATTCACGGCGACTCGGACAACGCGAAACATCAGTATTGCGATTGCATCGTCATCGGGGCCGGAATCGCGGGGGCGTCGGTCGCGGCGGAGCTTGCCCCACGCATGCGCGTCGTCCTGGTGGAGCGGGAAAGCCAGCCCGGATACCACACCACGGGCCGGTCCGCCGCGCTTTACACGGCGGCCTACGGCCCGCCCGTCATCCGCGCACTGACCCGCGCCGCGGGGCCGTTCTTCCGCGCTGCCGACAATGCGCACCTGACCGGACCGCTGCTGCGCGACCGCGGCGTCGTCTTCGTCGCGCGCGCGGATCAGAGGGACGCGATGGAGGAGATGCGGAACGAACTGGGCGATGCGGTGATAGCGCTCGATGCGGCCGAAGCGGCGGGGGCCATGCCCTTGCTGCGCCAGGGTTATGCGGCCGGCGGGCTCTTCGATCCATTGGCCAGCGACATCGACGTGCATGCGCTGCACCAGCATTACCTGCGGTCACTCAAGGCCGCCGGTGGCATCTTGATGACCGGCGCGGAGGTGATCGCGATGGATTCCGGGCCCGACTGGACGGTCCGGACAACCGCCGGAGACGTTTCGGCGCCCATCGTCATCAATGCAGCCGGAGCCTGGGCCGACGAGATCGCTGCCTTGGCCGGGGTGCGGCGCCGGGGACTGGTGCCCAAGCGGCGCACGGCGCTGATCGTGGCGTCGCCGGCCGGCATGGTCCCCGACGGCTGGCCGATGGTCGTCGACATGGACGAGGAGTTCTACCTCAAGCCCGACGCGGGGAAGCTGCTGATTTCGCCCGCCGATGCCGAACCGTCACCGCCCTGCGACGCGCAGCCGGACGAGTACCAGGTGGCGCTCTGCGTCGACCGGATCGAACGGGCTTTCGACCTCTCCGTCGCGCGCATCGACAGCAAATGGGCCGGCTTGCGCAGCTTCCTGCCGGGCGGCGATCCGCTGGCGGCCTACGATCCCGACGCGCCGGGGTTCTTCTGGCTGGCGGGGCAGGGGGGCTACGGCATCCAGACCGCGCCGTCCCTGGCCCGCGCCGCGGCCGCGCTGGTGCAGGGCAGACCGATCCCGGATGACATCGCGGACGCAGGGCGTCACACCGGAGAGCCTGGGCGCGGGACAGCTGGCGGTGTCGGCATGATCGCACTGGTCCCGGTGGTGGCGGCGCTGCTGCTCGCCTCGGGTCTGGCGCTGGCCTACGTGATCGGCGGCGCGGCGGTGCTGGCCTTCATCGCCACCGACAACACGCGCTACCTCGCGATCCTGCCGCAGCAGATCTTCTCCAAGATCGACGTCTTCGCGCTGATGGCGATGCCGCTCTTCATCCTTGCCGGTGAGTTGATGAACCGCGGCGGCATCACCTCGGCGCTGATCAACCTGTCGATGGCGCTGGTCGGGCGCCTGCGCGGCGGGCTCGGGCATGTCAACGTGCTGACCAGCGTGTTCTTCGCCGGCATCTCCGGATCGGCGGTGGCCGATGCCGCCGCGCTCTCCAACACGCTGGTGCCCGAGATGACGCGGCGCGGCTACAGCCTGACCTATGCCAGCGCCATCACCGCGGCGTCCTCGATCATCGGGCCGATCGTGCCGCCGTCGATCATCCTGATCTTCTACGGCGCGCTGATGCAGACCTCGGTGACGGCGCTGTTCCTGGCCGGCATCGTGCCGGGGCTGCTGCTGGCGGTGGCGCTGATCGGGCTGAACGCCGTCTACGCCTGGCGCGAGGATCATCCGAGCGTCGCGAAAGCCGACATGCCGCCGCTGCTGCCGACGCTCGTCCGCTCGCTGCCGGCCCTGTCGCTGCCGGTGATCATCCTCGGCGGCATCGTGCTGGGCTGGATGACCCCGACCGAGGCCGCCGCCGTCGCGGTGGTGGTGGCGCTGCTGGCCGGCTGGTTCTACGAAGGCCTCACGCCCGCCGGCGTGCTGGCCGGGTTGCAGCGCACGGCCATGCTGTCGGGCTCGATCTTCATCATCATCTGCGCCGTCTCCGCGCTCGGTCATCTCGGCGCGCTGGAGCGGATACCGGAGGCGATCTCGGAACTCGTGACCTCGCTGGGTCTGGGTCCGGTCGGCTACATGATCGTGCTCAACGTCATCTTCATCGTGGCGGGCATGGTGCTGGACATCCCCGTGGCGCTCGCCCTTCTGGTGCCGTTGCTGGCGCCCGTGGCGCTGGCGCAGGGGGCCGACCCGGTGCATCTCGGCATCGTGCTGAGCTTCAACCTCTGCATCGGGCTGATCTCTCCGCCGATGGGCGGCTGCCTTCTGGTGGTGTCGGCGGTGACGGGCGTGAATTACTGGACATTGGCGCGGGCCATCGTACCCTTCGTGCTGCTGGAAATCGCCGTGCTGGCCGTGCTGATCGCCTATCCGCAGATCAGCCTTGCCCTGCCGCAGGCGTTCGGGCTGGCGGGCGGATGAACCGGCCGGAACCATAAGATAAACACTTGGGAGGACACTGACATGAAGACACGCACATTCCTGACATCGAGCCTGATCGCCGCGGCCTTCGCCCTGGCGGCGCATGCGGCCGTGGCGCAGGTCAAGATCGCGCTCGACAGCCCGCCCGACCTTGAAGGCTCGGGCAGCTATGTCTGGGCGCACACCTTTGCCGAACATCTCAAGGCAAATGGCATGGAGGCCGAGGAATTCCAGCGCGGCGCGCTTGGCGGGGACGACGAACTCTTCGACCAGGTCAGCCAGGGCCTTGCTGGAAGTTTCGATGTCGCCGCTCAACATCGTCGGCTCCATCGACAACACCATCTATGGCCTGCGTCTGCCCTACTTCTTCAAGGACATGGAGGAAGTCGACCGGGCGCTCTACGACGGCGGGATGCTGGAGAAGATCAACGCCGCGACCACGGCCGAAGGCGTGCGCGTGCTGGCAGTCGATACGGTCGGGACGGCGGCGGGGATCTTCAATACCAAGAAGCCGGTGCGGTCGGTCGCGGACATGGAAGGCCTGCGGATGCGCGCGCTGGATGAAAGCCAGATCGAGCTTTACAAGGCATGGGGCGCCGACGGCACCATCGTCAGCTGGGCCGAGGTGCCCAACGCGCTGCAGACCGGCGTGGCGGACGGCTACCTGAACCCGAACTTCGTGCCGCTGCTGTTCGGGCATACCGATTTCATCAAGCACTACACCGACGCAGCGGTCTCGCCGTCGCTGCGGATCGCGATCGCATCGGAGGATTGGTACCAGGGGCTGAGCGACGAGGAACGCCAGACGGTCGACGATGCCGTGGCGGCCGCCAACGCGGCCAATCGCGCATGGCTGGGCACGCAGGATGCGGTGAACGAGAAGCTCGAGGCGGCCGGTGTGGAGATCGTGATCCTGGACGAGGCCGCGCGGCAGGAATTCCGCGACGCCTCCGCCCCGGCCTATGACAGCGGTTTGCTGTCGCAGGAGCAGATCTCCGAATGGGAGGCGGCGAAGAGCGAGTAAGCCGGTGCGCAGCCTGGCCCTTTTTCTCGATCGGGTGTCCGCCCGGGTCAACGGCATCGCCCTCTGGGGGGCGGTGCTGGCCGTTGTGGTGATGGTCGGTGCCGCCGGCTGGCAGGTCATCGCGCGTTACATTCTGGACGCGCCGCCGATCTGGACCGAGGAGTTGGCCCGCCGCGCCATGGTCTGGGCCGGGATGCTGGGCGCATCCTGCGCCTTCCGTGCCTCCGCCGATCCCACCCTCTTCCCCGCGATGCGGGACCTTGTGGGTCGCACCGGCTCGATGCTGGCGCTGATCCGTGGTGCCGGCGTGCTGCTCTTCGCCGGGCCGGTCATCTGGTTCTCCATCTTCGACGCCCGCATGAACCCGGCACGCGGGTTCCTGGGCCGCAGCGTGAATCGCTCTGCCGAGATGATCGACGTGTCGATGATCTGGTTCACCGCCGCCGTTCCGCTGGCCTTCGTCCTCATCGTTCTGCACGTCGTCGCGGGCACTTTGATGCATCTGTCCACTGGAGTGCAGCCGCGCCCGTCGGCCACTCCCGTCACCAAGGTCTGACACATGAAAGTCTTCATCGCCGGTCTGAGCACGGAAACCAACTCCTTCTCCCCGTTGCCCACCGGCCTTATCTCGTTCCAGGAAGGGTCGATCCATCACGGCGATGCGACACGCGACGCCGTGCAGTACTGGACCGGGCCGCTGCACATCTGGCGCGACCGGGCGGAGGCGGCGGAATGGGAGGTGGTCGAATCGCTCTCCGCCCATGCCCAGCCCGCCGGTCCGACGGTGAAGTCGGTTTACGAAGGCTTTCGCGATGAAATCCTGCACGACCTGGAGGCGGCGGGTGGTGCGGATATGATCCTGCTGGCGCTGCATGGCGCGATGATCGCCGACGGCTATGACGATTGCGAAGGCGACCTGATCGCGGGGTGCCGCCGGATCGCGCCTGATGCGGTGATCGGCGGGCTGCTCGACCCGCATTGTCACCTGACCGAACTGATGCTGGAGAACGCCACGCTGCTCGTCGCCTTCAAGGAATATCCCCACATCGACATCCGGGCGCGGGCGGAGGACCTCTTCACCCTCGCCGCCGACGCCGCCGCAGGGCACACGCAGCCGGTGATGCGCGACTGGGATTGCCGGATGATCCTCGCCATGCCGACACCCTCGGGGCCGATGCGGGAGTTCGTCGACGCGATGACCGCGCGCGAGGGGCAGGACGGCATCCTGTCGCTGAGTATCGCGCACGGGTTTCCCTGGGGCGATCATCCCCGCGTCGGCACCCGCGCGCTGGCGATCTGCGACGGGAACGCCAACCAGGCGGCGATCGGTGGCGCAGCAACTGGGCCGCGACCTTTACGCCCTGCGGCATGTGTTGGACACCGACATTCCCGACATCGAGGCGGCGCTGGACCTGGCCGAGGCGCAGCCCGCAGGCCCCGTGGTGCTGGCGGACATGTCCGACAACGCGGGTGGCGGCGCGCCGTCGGATGCGACCTTCCTGCTGCGCGCGATGATCGACCGGGGCATGACTTCCGTTGCAACGGGCCTCTTCCACGATCCCGGCGCGGTGCGCATCTGCCGCGAGGCGGGGGAGGGCGCGACGCTTGCCCTGCGCCTGGGCGGCAAGTACGGGCCGATGTCCGGCGATCCGCTGGACCTGACCGTGACGGTGCGCAAATGCGCCTCCGGCCTGACGCAGCGCTTCGGCGACCTGCCCGCGCCGATGGGCGAGGCGGTCTGGATCACCACCGAGAGCGGAATCGACATCGTGATCAACGACCAGCGCACGCAGACCTTCCACCCCGAAGCCTTCACCCAGCTCGGCATCGACCTCGCGCAGCGGCGCTATGTCTGCGTGAAATCCTCCAATCACTACCAGGCCGGGTTCAACCCGATCGCGGCGAAGGTGATCCCGGTGGCGACGCCGGGCGCCATCACTCCGGATTTCGCCAACATCCCCTACACGCGCCGCGCCCGCGATTATTACCCTGCCGTGGAGGATCCGTATCCGTGACCAACCCCCTGATCATCGACCGCGACCGTTTTGCCGTAGCCCATCCCGAGAAACGGATCGACCTGAACGGCCGCGACTGGGGCTATCTCGATGTCGGCAGCGGCCCGGTGCTGATGCTGATCCCCGGTACTCTCGGGCGCTGCGATATCTTCTGGCAGCAGATCGAAGCGCTGTCGGATCGGCTGCGGATCATCGCGACCAGCTATCCAGACAGCGGCGGCGTGGCCGACTGGGCCAGCGACATCCCCGTCCTGCTGGACCGGCTGCAGGTGCCTCAGGCCACCGTGCTCGGATCCTCGCTGGGGGGTTACCTGGCACAGTACCTGGCCGGCGTTGCCCCGGACCGGATGTCGCGGCTCGTGGCGGCGAACACGCTGCATGCCGGACGCGGGCTGGACCAGCGTCCGCCCTATTCCCTGGATCTGCAACACGGTCCCATCGACGAATTGCGTGCCGGATTCGGCAAGGGGCTCGAAGCGTGGCGTGCCGCCCATCCCGATCAGGGCGACCTTGTCGACCTGCTGCTCATGGAGGTCGGCGGCCGCATCACGGAACCAGAACTGCGCGCGCGCCTCTCCGCGCTGAAACACGCGCCGGACCTGCCCGAGCCCGCCGTCACACGGGATGAGGTCTATACAGTAGAAGCGGACGACGACCCGCTGATCCCGCCGGAGATGCGCGCCGCCGTGCGCCAGCGACTGCAGCCCCGCGTCGCATACCGGTTTCTGGAGGGTGGCCATTTCCCCTATGTCGCGCGGCCCGCCGCCTATACCGCGCTCTTGGAGCAGGTCATGGGGCTCGACGCCACCGGCCCGGATTGGGGCGACGGGGCGGAGCGGGCGCTGTGATCGTTCTGACCTCCGAAGACGTGGCGGAATTGCTGCCGATCGGCGATGCGATCGAAGTGGTCGAAGCGGCGATGAAAACCGTCTCCGCCGGCGGGGCGGAACTGCCCTTGCGCCACATGGTGCCGGTGGGCGGGGACAACAGGATGGGCGTGATGCCCGGCGCGCTGTCCGATCCGGCGTGCTTCGGTGTCAAGCTGATCAGCCTCTTTCCCGGCAATCCGGCGCGCGGCCTCTCCTCGCACCTTGGCGCCTACCTCCTCTTCGACGCCGATACCGGGCAGGCTGCGGCGATGATGGACGCGAGCCTGCTGACCGCGCTGCGCACCGCCGCCGCCAGTGCCGTGGCGACCCGCGCGCTGGCGCGCCCGGACGCGCAAAGGCTGGCGATCATCGGCTATGGCGAGCAGGCCACGCATCACCTCGACGCGATCTGCGCCGTGCGCCCTGTCGACGGCGTGCACGTCGCCGGGCGCGACCGGACCAAGGCAGAGGCCTTCTGTTCGGCCGCGCAAAAACGCCATCCCGACCTCACCCTGAATGCCACGACCGATGTTCAAGCTGCCGTGCGGAAGGCCGATATCGTCTGCACGGTCACTGCTTCTCCGGTTCCGATCCTGGAACACGCCTGGCTGCCGGAGGGCTGCCACGTCAACGTCGTCGGCTCCTCCATTCCGTCGATGCGCGAAGTGGACGACGCGCTCGTCCTGAACACCGCGATCTGGGTGGATTACCTGCCCTCGACCCTGGCGCAAGCGGGCGAGATCGTGGACCTCATCGCGGCGGGCCGGTTCGACGCGGCGCGGCTGAAGGGCGAGATCGGCCAGGTGCTGAGCGGCGACATCGAGGGCCGCACGTCGCCAGAGGAGCAGACCGTCTACCGATCCCTCGGCGTCGCGGCACAGGATCTCGCCGCGGCCCATGCGGTTCTTGCGGCGGCGCAGGCGCGGAGAATCGGTCAAACCGTCCGGCTCTGATCGCGTGCTCAGATTTCCGATCCGGGGTGGTGGCAGGCCACGACAGTGCCTTCGGACCCTAGGCGGGAGAGCGGTGGCTCGATCCTGCTGCAGATCTCCGTCGCGACGGGGCAGCGCGTGTGGAACCTGCACCCGGGTGGCGGGTCCATCGGCGACGGCAGATCGCCGGTCAGGACGATGCGCTTGCGGACCCGTTCGACCCGTGGGTCGGGCCGTGGAATGGCCGACAGCAGCGAGCGCGTATAGGGATGCTGCGGCTGGGCGAACAGGGTTTCGACCGGGGCCTGCTCCACGATCTTGCCGAGGTACATGACCGCCACGCGGTGCGAGATATGGCGCACCACGCCCAGATCATGCGCGATGAAGAGGTAGGCGCAGCCAAGCTCGCGCTGGAGTTCCTCGAGCAGGTTGAGAACGCCCGCCTGGATCGAGACGTCGAGGGCCGAGACCGGCTCGTCCAGCACCACCAATTTCGGCCGGAGGGACAGGGCCCGGGCGATGCCGATCCGCTGGCGCTGGCCGCCGGAGAGTTCGAAGGGATAGCGGTCGGCGGTATCGCCGGGCAGCCGGACCATCTCGATCAGCTCGCGGATGCGGGCGTCGAGCGCGTCGCGTGGCAGTGCGGCGAGGCGCAGACCCTCGGCGAGGATATGGCGGACCGTCATCTTCGGGTGCAGCGAGGCCATCGGATCCTGGAACACGATCTGCATGTCGCGGCGCATCTGTCGCAGGCCATCGGCATCCGCGGCGGTCACGTCCTGACCCGCCAGCATCACCTGGCCCGATGTCGGCTCGATCAGGCGCAGGATGCTGCGCCCGAGCGTGGACTTGCCGCAGCCGGATTCGCCGACGAGCCCGAAAGTCTCGCCCGGGCGGATGTCGAAGCTGATGCCCGAGACCGCCTGCACCGTGCCACTCGTGCGCCCGAGGATGCCGCTGCGGAGCGGGAACTCCTTGGTGAGGTTGCGGAGGGACAGGACCGGTTCGTCGGTTGGCGGCTGCGGGGCGGCCGTACGAGCATCGAACGGTCCGGCGGGCCTCATGCACTGACCGCGGAGAGCGGGAAATGGCAGGCGCAGGCGGTCGCGCCGCGCGGGGTGAGCTGCGGTGTCTCGGTGCGGCAGATGTCACTGGCCCGGCCGCAGCGGGGGTGGAAGGCACAGCCCTCGGGGCGCGAGAAGATGGACGGTGGCGTGCCCTCGATCTGCTGCAGCGCACTCGTTGCCATCGAGCGTCGGCACCGCGCCGATCAGTCCCGAGGTGTAGGGGTGCGCCGTCTCGTAGAAAATCGGATCGGTGGCCCCGCGTTCGACGACGCGGCCGCCATACATCACCGCTATCTCGTCGGCGATCCCCGCCACCACACCGAGGTCGTGGGTGATCAGCACCATGCCGATCCTGAGGTCGCGCCGCAACTCTCCCAGCAGTTCGAGGATCTGGGCCTGCACGGTCACGTCGAGCGCCGTGGTCGGTTCGTCCGCGATCAGCAGGTCCGGCCGGTTGGCGAGCGCCATCGCGATCATCGCCCGCTGCCGCATGCCGCCGGAGAATTCGTGCGGATACTGGTTCACGCGGCGGGCGGGCTGCGGAATCGCGACCAGCTCGAAGAGACGCTCGACCTCCTTCAGGGCCTCCCGCCTCGAGATGCGTCGGTCGTGCAGGCGGATCGCCTCGACCACCTGGTTGCCCAGTGTCTTGACCGGGTTGAAGGCCGAAAGCGGATCCTGGAAGATGCAGCCGATCGCCTTGCCCCGGATCCGGCGGATGCGGGCGGGCGGCATCCCGATCAGCTCCTCGCCCCGGAACTTCGCGCTGCCCGACACTCGCGTGCCCCGCGGCAGGAGCTGGAGAAAGGCCATCATCGCGATGGATTTGCCGGACCCGCTCTCCCCCACGATGCCCAGCACCTGGCCCGGTTCCAGCGTGAGGTCGATCCCGCAGAGCGCCTCCGCCCAGTCGCCGTCCGGGCCACGGAACGCGATCCGCAGGTCGCGGATATCGAGGAGCGGCTCGCTCACGCGCTCCTCCGGTCGAAGACGTCCCGCAACCCGTCGCCGAGGAAGGATGTCGCCAGCACCACCGACAGGATTGCCATGCCCGGCCCGAAGGCGATCCACCAGCTGTAGAAGCGCGTCGCACCCTCCGAGATCATCGAGCCCCATTCCGGGGCGGGCGGCGTCGCGCCGAGGCCGATGAAGCTGAGCGAGGCGGCAAGCAGGACGACCTGCCCGAAATCCATGGTGGCGTTGATCAGCGTCGGCGCCCAGCAGAGCGGGAGGATGTGCACGCCCAGAACACGGAGCCGCCCTGCGCCGCCCGCGACGGCGGCCTCGACATGCTCGTTCTCTCGTTTCTCCAGCACCTGCGCCCGCATCAGCCGGGCATAGATCGGCCACCAGACGATCACCATGGCGATGGAAGCATTGGCGAGCCCCGGACCCAGCACCGCCGCAACCGCCATGGCGAGAAGGATCGGCGGGAAGGACACCGTGACGTCCACCAGCCGCATGATGATGCTGTCCCACCAGCCGCCGAAGAAGCCTGCGAGTGCGCCGAGGGTGGAGCCGATGACGACCGCGCAGGCGACGACGAGGATGGCGATGGGGATCGACCAGATGGCGCCATGCATGGTGCGCGCGAAGACGTCGCGGCCGAGCGCGTCGGTGCCCAGCCAGAATTCCGCGGAGGGCGGCTGCAGGCGGCGGCCCACCATGGAAAGCGGATCGTCCAATGGCCACAAGCTGACAGTCACCACCGTGACGAGCCAGAAAAGCAGCATCGCCGCACCGATCCGTGCCGTGACGGGCAGGCGGCGCCAGAGGTCGCGCGCCCCCCGGAAGCGGCCGCGCGGCGCAGTCCCCGCCGAACTGGGGGATATCATCGCCATGTCAGTGCACCTTGATCCGCGGATTGGCCCAGGCATAGGCGATATCGGTCAGAAGGTTGGCCAGCAGGAAGGCGACGGAGCCGACGATGGTCACGCCCCCGATCGCCGGGTAGTCGAGCGAGGCCGCGGCGCGCACGGCATAGGATCCGATGCCGGGCCAGGCGAAGATCGCCTCCGTCAGGACGGCGCCGGTGATCAGGTAGGCGAAGGTGAAGCCGAGGATGGTCAGCAGCGGGATGAGCGCGTTCGGCAGCGCATGTCCGATCAGCACGATGCGCTCCGGCGCGCCCTTGGCGCGGGCGGTGCGGGCGTAGTCCTGGCTCAACCCCTCGATCAGGGAAGCGCGCACGATGCGGGTGATGATGCCGGTCACGGCCCAGCCCAGCACGAAGGCCGGGAGGGCGAGATGCGCCAGCGCCTGCCAGAAGAGCGACATGTCGCCGGCGAGAAGCGCGTCGATGGTGAAGAACCCGGTCTGCGTCGGCGGCGGGGTGACCCGCGGGGGCAGGCGGCCGGTGCCCGGAACGATCTGGACCCGCACCGAAAAGAGGTAGAGCAGGATGAGACCCGACCAGAAGATCGGCAGCGACGAGCCGACCAGCGCGAAGATCCGCGCGACCCCGTCGATTGCGGTCCCCCGAAACCGCGCCGAGAGCAGACCAAGCGTCAGGCCGAGCGCCGTGCCCACGATCATCGCGGCGATCACCAGTTCCAGCGTCGCGGGCAGACGTTCGGCAATGTCGGCCGCGACCGGCCGGCGCGTCGTGAAGGAGGTGCCGAGATCACCCTGCAGCAGGTTGCCGATATAGGTCACGTAGCGGACCGGCAGCGGCTGATCGAGGCCCCACTGCGCCTTGACGCTGGCGACGATCTCGGGGTTCGACATCATCCGTTCGGGAACCAGGGCGGCCAGCGGGTCGCCCTTGGTCATTTGTGCGAGAACGAAAGAGACGCTCGCCACGCCCAGCAGCAGAAACGGAATCGCGATCAGCCGTCTGACGACATAGGCGAGCATCCGTCCTCAGTTCCGCGTGATCTCTGCCAGGGGCAGGTTGCAGCACGCGGAATATCTCACGCCCTCGACGTCGTTGCGGTAGGCCAACACGAGGTTCGGCGAGACGAGCGGTATGATGATCGCATCCTTCATCATCTCCTCGCCCAGCTGCTGATAGATCGCATCGGCCTGGTCGCCGGCGGAGGCGAGAGCCTCCGCATAGAGGTCCGCCTGCGCCGCATTGACCACGAGGTCGTCATTGCCGACACCGGCACGCGCCGTCCAGGGGTAGCCTTCGATCATGCCGAAATAGGCGATGTACTGGCCGGACCCGTAGTAGTCGGGCGCGTAGTAGACCGCCGTCACCGGCCATTCGCCCGCGCCCAGTTCGTCCCGCCAGACCGCCCAGGTCAGCGGCTTCAGCTCGAGCTCCACCCCGACGGCCGCGAAATCCTGCTGCACCTTCTGCATCATGGTGTTGAAATCGACGCCATACACGTTGTCGTTGGGATAGCCTGCGACCAGCTTCAGGTCCGAGTGACCCGCGTCCGCCAGCATCTGCTTGGCCTTCTCCACATCCTGTTCGCGCGGCGTGAGCCCGGATGTTCCGGGGAAGCCATTCGGGATCGGTGCGGCCTGTTTCGTGCCGTTGCCACCCACGGTGAAGTCGAGCATGCCGTCATAGTCGATGGCCAGAGCCAGCGCCTCGCGCACTTCTGGAGTCAGCACGTCGGCCATACCCTTGGCACCGGGGATGAAGCCGATATAGACGAAGTTGTAGGAGGGGATCACCTCCGTCGTCACGTCGGCGGAGCGGATGGATTGCGCGGTGTCGGGATCGATCTGCATCGCGATGTCGACCTGGCCGGTCTCGAGCGCCTGCGCCTGGCTCACCGCGTCCTGGATCTGCGTCACCACGACCTCGGAGAAGCCCGGCGCTTCGCCCCAATACTCCTCGTTGCGGGTGAGGCGCAGTTCGGCCTCCGGCGAGTAGGAGGACAGCATGAACGGACCGGAGCCCGCGGAGTTGGAGAGGAACCACGGCTCCGCCTGGTCGGCCTCCGCCGCGCTTTCGTCCGCGACCGCGCCATTGGCCTCGGCCACCTCGGCGTTGATGATGCCGGTATAGGGCGCGGAAACCTTGTTGAGGAATTCCGAATTGGGCGCGTCGACGGTGAACTTGACCGTTTTCTCGTCCACCGCCTCGGCGCTGGAGAGCCCGTCCATCAGGAACGACGGCGACGCCTTCAGGTTCTTGAGCCGGTTGAAGGTCCAGATCACGTCCGAGGCCTCGACCGGCGAGCCGTCCGCGAAGGTGGCGTCGGTCAGGTTGAAGGTGAATTCGGTGAAATCGTCGTTGACCTCCCAGCTCTCCGCGAGGTTCGGCACGAGCGATTGGTTGTCGGGGCCGAGCGTGACCAGCGTCTCGTAGACCGCCGTGAGGTAGAATTGGCAGGTGTCGCAGAAGGCACGCGACGGATCGAGCGAGTTGACGTCCATCGACCGCGCGATCACCAGCGTGTCGCTGTCCTGTGCTGTGGCCGGCGGCGCGACGAGCGCGCTTCCGGCGATGATGAGGGCGGCGAGGCCCTGCCTTGGTAGGAAGTATGTCATAACGGGTTTCCCTGTTGGCGCTTGGTTGCGACCGCTCATGCCTCCATCAGGGCCACCAGCACCGGCGATGGCTCGAGGGAGTCGCGGTTTCGCATGATGTCCTCGAAGGCGGCGCCTGTCGCCTCGAGCGTCTGGGCGATGTCCGCTTCGGTCATGGCCGCGTTGATGAACATGTTGTGGTAGGGGGACAGGTACACGCCACGCCTCAGTGCCGCCGCGCAGAAGGCATAGCCGAGGCGGAAGTCGGGATCGTCCTCGAAAAGCACCATCGGCATCGTCTCGGGACCGGTGTGGCGCAGTTCGAAGCCGAACCCGAGCGCCTGGTCCACGAGGCCGCGGCGGAAGAGCGCGCCGATCTTCTGCATCCGCTCGAGATAGTCCGACTCGCGCACGATCCGCAGGGTTTCCAGCGCCGCCGCCATCGGTGCCGCCGAGTACCAGAAGGAGCCGGTGACGAAGACGGCCGAGGCGGCCTTGCGTGCCCGGTCGTTGCCCATCAGCGCCGAGATCGGCTGCCCATTGCCCAACACCTTTCCCCAGGCCGAGAGGTCCGGGCGCACGCCCACCGTCTCCCACGAGCAGTCTCGGGCCAGGCGGAAGCCCGCGCGGACATCGTCGACCACGAGCAGTGCGTCGTGTTCGTCGGCCAGCGCGCGCGCCGTGCGGGCGTATTCCGCGTTCGGCAGGGATTGGTCGGCGAAGGTGTCGTGCCGAAACGGCGCCGCGAAGATCCCCGCGAGGTCGTCGCCCGCCTGCCGCGCCGCGTCCGTCAGCGCCTGCGGGTCGTTGTAGTCGAAGTAGATCAGGTGCGCGCGATCCTCGGCCACGACGCCACCCGGCCGCGGCGTGCTCCAGGGCAGGGAGCCATGGTAGGCATTTTTCGCGACCAGCACCTTGCGCCGATTGCGGTGCGCACGCGCGATCATCAGCGCCATCGTGGTGGCGTCCGAGCCGTTCTTGCAGAACATCGCCCAGTCGGCATGCGAGATCATGCCGACCAGCGCTTCGGCCAGATCGACGATCAGCGGGGAGGGTCCCGTCGCCGTGTCGATGCGGGCCTGCTGCTTCTCGACGGCGCGCATCACGTCGGGGTGGCCGTAGCCCAGCAGGTTGGGGCCGTAGGCGCACATGAAGTCGATATAGACGTTGCCGTCCACGTCGGTGAGGCGCGTCCCTTCGGCCTTGGTGAAGAACTGCGGGAAACCGTCTGGCATCAGGATCGTCGACTGGTGCCCGTACATTCCACCGGGGATGACCTGGGCGGCACGATCACGCAGGGCGCGATCCTTGGCGTTGCTCCACATGGCTTCCCCATTTCCCTGAAAAAACTTCAGTTAAGTCGAGCGTAGGACCGGAAATTTCATCCTGCAACTGAAATCTCGGGCACTACGTGCGCGCGGGCACATGCTGCCCCGAATGCGGCAGAACGAGCGCCGATTGCCGAGGTGGTGGACGATTGATGTCGTCTTGCAATGCAGATTGGTCAAGCTCATCGACGGGATGCCGTGCCTGGAATCATTCCGAATTTCTTCAGGTATAACAGGCACCTGATGCAGCCGGAAACCGCCTCAGGCCCGCGCTTTCAGAAACGCCCGTGCGACCGCTGTCACGCCCGGCGCATCGAGCCGATACGTGTCGTAGAGCGCCGCGGGCGGGCCAACCTCGACGTAGCGGTCCGGCACGCCGTGTTTCAGGAACGGAATTCGGGGCAGGGCGACGAGGGTATCGGCCACGGCACTGCCCAGCCCGCCGGTGAGGTTGTGCTCCTCCACCGTCATGATCGCGCCCGTCTCCGTCGCGGCCGCTTCGATCTCCCGCGTATCGAGCGGGCTGATCGTGTGCATGTCCACCACCCGGACGGAGATGCCGTCGCCCGACAGGGTTTCGGCGGCGTCGAGCGCGGCGCGGACCATGCTGCCGGTGGCGATGATGGTGAGGTCGCGGCCGTCGCGCAGGCGGATCGCCTTGCCGATCTCCAGCTCCGGCACCTCGGCATAGACCTCCGGGTCGCGGCCGCGGCCCAGCCGGATGTACATCGCGCCCGGATGATCCACGGACTTGCGCAGCACCGCGCGCAGATGGTTGGCGTCGGTCGCGCAGATCACGGTGAGGTCGGCCATGACGCGTAGCATGCCCAGATCCTCGAGCGCATGGTGCGAGGTTCCGTAAAAGCCCATGGACATTCCGGAATGCGTACCGATCACGCGGACCGGCATCCGCGGGTAGGCGCAATCGGTTCGGATCTGCTCGGCTCCCAGGATGGCGGCGAAACTCGCGAACGTGGCGACATAGGGCACGAGTCCGCAGGCGGCCATGCCGGCGGCGGCGGTGATCATGTTCTTCTCCGCGATGCCGAAATCGAAGAAGCGGTCCGGATGCGCGTCCCTGAAATCATTGGTGCGGTTGGCCGAGGCGAGGTCGGCCGTCGCGACGACGATCCGGGGATCGGTGCGGGCGATCTCCGCCAGCTCCTCGCCCAGCACGAAGGCGGGCATGCCCTTCCTCGGCGTGCCGCGCACGGATCGATGGTCCTTGAAGGAGGTCACGCCCTCGGTCGTGCCCCGGAAGATCTCCGCCTCGTTCTGCATGTCGGTGCTCATTCCGCGGGCTCCGGTTCATAGGGCCGCAGCCCGGCTTCGAGTTCCTGCATGACGTCGTCGTAATCGTCGCCGGCGAGGTTTCCGACATGCCAGTCGAGCGACATTTCCATCCGCTTCACGCCGCGCCCCTTCACGGTGTCGAAGACGATGGCCTGCGGCTTGCCGGTGGTGCCGTTCCCCAAGGCGTCGAAGGCGCCGACGACGGCGGGCAGGTCGTGCCCGTCCACCCGCTGCACGTCCCAGCCGAAGGCGGCGAGGCGCTGGTGCACCGGCTCGATCGACATGATGTCCTCGGTATGGCCGTCGATGCAGAGCCCGTTGCGGTCGAGCAGGATGACCAGGTGACCCAGCTGGAAATGCCCGGCGGCGATGACCGCCTCCCAGATCTGGCCCTCCGACATCTCACCGTCGCCCAGCATCACGAAGGTGCGGTAGTCGCGGCCCTGCATCCGTCCTGCCAGCGCCATGCCCAGCCCGACCGAGAGGCCATGGCCCAGCGAACCGGAGGAGAAATCGAGACCCCGCACCTTCTTCATGTCCGGGTGATCGCCATAGTTCGAGCCGAGCCGCGTATAGGTGTCGAGCTCGGACGCATCGAAATAGCCCAGATCCGCCAGCACGGGGTAGAGGCCGATGGCGGCATGCCCCTTTGACATGACGAACCTGTCGCGGTCGGCCCAGTCGGGATCGGACGGCTCGATCCGCATTTGCGCGTAGTAGAGCGCGGCGAGGATCTCGGCGCAGGAAAAGGTGGAGGCGTAATGCCCGGCACCCGCGATGCGCGTCAGCCGGACGGTCTCTGTGCGGATGAACTTCGCCCGGTCCTCGAGGACCGCGTAGTTGACATTGGAGCGGTGTGTCATCGGCGGCCTCCAACTGGGATGGAACGCACAACTGATATCCCGCGCGCGTTTCCGGCACAACAGACACCGTAGCAGGCGGTGGCGACGGGCGCGAATTTCACGGGTCTTTGAGCCCCTCACTGCCCGCACGACGGACGAGAAACGCAAGTACCGGCGCGATTTCCACGTGGTGGAATGACGGCCGGTACGCCGCTGCCGACCCCGAAAACCTCCTCGCGCAACGGCGCTGACGCCGTATTCCGATTTATTTGTTTGAGCGCTCAAAAAAAGTTGTTACATTGCTTCGAACCTCGAACCGACGGAGTACAAATCATGCCCGCAGCGTCCCAAGTGCAAGACCTGCCGATCGACCATGACCGCAAGGGATCTGCCGGCCTGGAGCTACTTCAACACCGAAATGCTCGAGATGGAAAAGGATCTGCTGTTCCGCTCCCATTGGCAGCTTGTCTGCCACGTCAACGACCTGCCGGAGCCGGGCGATTTCGTCACGCTGGATTGCGTCGGCGAACGGGCGCTGGTCATTCGCGGCAAGGACGGGGTGCTGCGCGGCTTTCACAACCTCTGCCGTCACCGCGGATCGCGCGTCGTGGCCGCGGAGCAGGGCAATTGCAGGAACGCCATCGTCTGCCCTTTCCACGGCTGGGTCTACAACCTCGACGGCACCTTGCGCGGCGCGGCGCAGCCGGAAAAGCTGCCCGGAGCTGGATTCCGGTCGCCTTCGGCCTCAAACCGATCGAGACCGACATCTGGCGCGGCTTCGTCTTCGTGCGGTTCCGTCCCGGTCCGCAACCCGCCATGTCCGAGGTGCTGGCGCGCTTCGACGCCGAGATCGACCAGTACGACCTCGAAGGGCTCATGCCCTCCGGCGAGGGGTTCTATGCCGAAGTGGCGGACGTGAACTGGAAGTGCATCCGCGATGTCGACAACGAAGGCTATCACGTGCCGATGGCGCATCCCGGTCTGCAGGACCTATTCGGCAGCAACTATTACGACGAGGACTTCAAGGACGGCGCCTCGCGATCCTACTCCGAATTCCGCGAGTCGAACCATCGGCTCTGGAGCGTGCGCGCCTATACATCGATCCTGCAGGCGCCACCGAGGGCTGGACGACAGCCATGCCAAGGCCTGGCTCTATATCGGGCTGTTTCCCAATTGCGTGCTTGGCATCTACCCCGATTGCGTCAAGTTCTACCAGGAGTTCCCGGTGGAGTACGGCAGGACCATGCAGCGCGGCACGACCTACAGGCTGGGCGACGAGGACCGCAGGATGCGGCTCTCGCGCTATCTCAGCAGCCGGATCGACCGGCTGACCTCCGAAGAGGACGAGGAACTGGTGCGCTGGTCCTGGGAGGCCGCGTTTTCAAGCGGTTACGACGGCGTCATCCTGTCGGACCTCGAGAACACGCGTGCGCAGCTATCATGACTGCCTGCGCGAACATTTCCCGGTGCTGAACGAAGACGAACCGCCCCGCGGCGAGGTCGCGACCCGCAACGCCGAACTGCTGGCGGCCAGAGGCCGCGGCCGAATGAGTCGTCGGCCGGCCGCTCCGCATGGGCACGCACTAGTGGCTTGGCGCCTGGATCGCGAGGCGGGCCAGGGGCTGCGGCTGATCAGCCCGACCCTGGTCTATGTGCTGGTGATGCTGGCCGCGCCCCTGCTGATGGTCATCACCTTCAGCTTCTGGACGCAGGATTACCTGGACATCGACACCACGCCGACGCTGGCCAACTACCGCGAGGCATGGGGCACGCCGCTCTATCAGGTGCTGATGTGGCGCTCGCTCAAGATCTCGGTGATCGTGACGGTCGTGACCGTCCTGCTGGCCTTTCCCGATCGCCTATTACCTGTCGTTCCATGTCACCCGGCGCAAGGCGCTGTGGCTGTTCCTGATCACCGTGCCGTTCTGGACCAGCTACCTGCTGCGCGTGTTCCTGTGGAAGGTGATCCTCGGCTATAACGGCGTGCTCAACACCGCGCTTGATCGGGCTGGGGTTCATCGACGAGCCGCTGACCTTCATCCTCTACAATCTCAACGCCGTGGTGATCACGCTGGCCCACGCCTGGGCGCCCTTCGCGATCCTGCCCATCTTCGTGGCGCTGGAAAAGATCGACCGGTCGCTGCTCGAGGCCGCGACGGACCTCGGCGACAGCCCGATGCGGCGCTTCTTTCGCATCACCCTGCCGCTGGCGATGCCGGGCATCGTCGCCTCGACGCTGATCGTCCTGATCCCGACCGTCGGCGATTTCATCACGCCGCGGCTGGTGGGCGGGACCGACGGGCTGATGATCTCCAACATGATCCAGATCCAGTTCGGCAAGGCCAACAACGCGCCGCTGGGCGCCGCGCTCGCGGTTTCGTCGATGGTGGTAATCGGGCTGATCAGCGTGGGCATATTCCTGGTGGGCAAGAAGCTCGGAGGGCGGGTGCGATGAGGTGGCTTTCCGGCCAGATGGCTGACCATCTATGCCGTCGTCTACATGATCTTCCTCTACGCGCCGGTGATCCTGCTGCCGCTCTTCGCGTTCAACACCTCGACCATCATCGCCTTTCCGCTGTCGGGCTTCACGACCGAATGGTTCGTGGGGCTGTGGTACACCGACACGCTGCACACGGCGCTTGGCAACTCGCTGATCGTCGGGCTGACGACGGCGCTGCTCAGCACGCTGCTCGGGCGCCTTCGCCGCCCGCGCCTCGGCTCGGTTCGCGTTTCCGGGCAAGACCGGCATCGTCGGGCTCATCATGCTGCCGCTGGTGCTGCCGGAGATCATCATCGCCGTCGCGCTTCTGGTGATGCTGAACCAGCTCGGCATGCCGCTGTCGCTCTGGACCGTGGTGGGCGGGCACGTGCTGATCTGCACGCCCTTCGCCATCGCCATCCTCAGTTCCGCCTATCGCGGGCTGGACCGCGAGCTGGAGGAGGCGTCCTTCGATCTCGGCGAATCGCGCTGGGGCACGTTCCGGCGCGTGACGCTGCCGCTGGTCCTGCCGGGCGTGATCTCCAGCCTGCTGATCACCTTCACGATCTCGCTGGACGAATTCATCATCGCCTTCTTCCTGACCGGCACCGACGTCACCCTGCCCGTCTACATCTGGAGCCAGCTGCGCTTTCCCGCCAAGCTGCCGTCGGTCATGGCGCTGGGAACGATCCTGCTGGCGGTCTCGGTCCTGCTGCTGATCGCGGCGGAGGTCGTTGCGCCGCCGCAGCGCCGCGCGGCAGGGCATCGACACGACGCTGGCAGGTGTCTGAGGCATGGACGAAGGGATGAACATGGACGAAAGCGCGCCGCCGATGATCGCGATCAGCGACGTGGTCAAGAAATTCGGCGACTTCACGGCCCTGCACGGGATCACCGCCGACATCCGAGAAGGCGAATTCTTTTCGCTCCTCGGCCCCTCGGGCTGCGGCAAGACGACGCTGTTGCGCGTGCATCGCCGGGTTCGAGCCGCCAACCGGCGGCACGATGGCCATCGCCGGCAAGGACATGGAAGGCATTCCCGCCAACGGCCGCCCCACCAACATGGTGTTCCAGAGCTACGCGATCTTTCCGCACCTGAACGTGGAGGAGAATGTCGGCTACGGCCTCAAGACCCGCAAGATGCCGAAGGCAGGAGATCGCCCGCGAAGTCGACGAGGTGCTGGCGCTGGTGGACATGGAAGGCTACGGCAAGCGCAAGGCGCATGAACTGTCCGGCGGCCAGCGGCAGCGCGTCGCGCTGGCCCGCGCGCTGGTGATGAAGCCCAAGGTCATCCTGCTGGACGAGCCGCTCTCGGCGCTCGACAAGAAGCTGCGCGACCAGATGCAGGTGGAGCTGCGCAGCCTGCAACGCTCGCATCGGCATCACCTTCATCCTCGTCACCCACGATCAGGAGGAGGCGCTGATCATGTCCGACCGCATCGCGGTGATGTTCGACGGACGGATCGAACAGCTGGACACGCCCGAAGGGCTCTATCGGCGCCCCGTCAACAAGCGGGTGGCCTCGTTCATCGGGGTGATGAACTTCCTGCCCGCGCGAATCGCCGGACGCGACGCGACACGCATCTGACACTGGAAATCCCCGCACTTGGTACGTGATCAGGTGCCGCGGCGACGATATCGGCCCGGACGTGGACACCGCCGCGCATCGATACTGTCGGCGTCCGGCCCGAAATGCTGACGCTGCTCTTCGACGCGGACGGTACGGCGCAGAACACGGGTGACGGGCGAAGTCGTCGACACCGAGTATTACGGCGACATGACCTATTACGCCGTCCGCCTGCGACGGACATGACACGCCGGTGACGATCTCGATGCGCAACACGGCCGGACGCTCCGTCGTGCCGCCGGGCAGCACGGTCACGGTCGGCTGGGGCGCGGAGTCGATCGTCGTCTTCGGGGAGTGACGGCATGGCGGATCTGCCGGCCTGATCGCGGCGCAACGGAACCCGGGCATGCGATGGCGCAGGCGTTCTACACCTGCCCGGACGTTTTCGAAGCCGACCGCCGCGTCGATATTCGCGCGCGAGTGGATGCTGGCCGGCCATGTCAGCGAGCTGCCGGAGCGCGGGCGACTACGTGCTCTTCGACATCCTCGACGACAGCGTCATCATCTGCCGCGATGCGAAGGGCGGCATCCGCGCCTTCGCCAATGTCTGCCGCCACCGCGGCTCGCGCCTCTGCATCGCACCCCGCGGCAACGCTGCGGCGGTTCACCTGCCCCTACCACGCCTGGGCGTACAACCTCGACGGCTCGCTGTTCAGCGCGCGGATGCTGGACGGAGGCCACGACCGGGACGCGCTGTCGCTTTACCCGTTGCGGGTGGAGGTGCTGGAAGGGCTGATCTACGTCTCGCTCAGCCGAGGATCCGCCGGACTTTTCGCGAGCTGCGCGCGCGTCATGGAGCCGTGTCTTGCGCCCTTCGGCCTGCCGCACACGCGGATCGCCCATCGCGCGATCTACCCGGTAAAGGCGAACTGGAAGCTGCTGCTGGAGAATTACAACGAATGCTATCACTGCGCGCCGGCGCATCCCGAATTTTCGCGCAGCCATGCGATCCATCATGCCCGACAGCCGCGTGCGCGCCGCTCAACGTCGGCGATGCAGGCGCGGTCGTCGAGACTGTGGCATGCGCCTCCGAGCTGATCGACCGGAGATCGGCAGGCCCGATGATGCGGCTCACCGATTACGCCTACAATCGCTACGCCCTGCTGGACGGCTTCCGGACAGGCAGCGAGGACGGCGCGCCGCTTGCTCCGCTGCTGGGGCACGATCACCGGGCATGACGGCGGCGCGTCGGATGCCTATGTCGGGCTCCTGAACCCGATGCTGCTCTATTGCGATCACGCAGTGCTCTACCGGTTCTTTCCGATCGAAGCGGACACATGCGTGCAGGAAATCATCTGGCTGGTCCATGACGACGCGGAGGAGGGTCGGGATTACGACCTGGACCGTCTGATCTGGCTCTGGGACGTGACGACCCGCGCCGACAAGCGCATCGTGGAGGACAACGCCGCGGCGTGGGATCGCGGCACTACGTTCCCGGCCCGCTGGTGCCGATGGAACGATATGTGGCGCGCTTCATCTCGGCCTATCAGGCTGCCCTTGCGGACTTTCAGGCCACGCGCTGACTCCGTAAACGCATTGCCGCCACAGGCGGGGCCGCAGCGACAATGCCTTTCACAAACGCAGCAGGGTTCAGAACCCGGCTTTGATATTCTCGAATTCGGCGATCATCTTCTCCCGCATTTCCGGCTGCGGTGGCGCCTGCCACAGGGTGTTTTCGCGCAGCGACTCGTTGCTGTCCAGGCCGATGGACTCGAGCATCTCCTGGTCCATTTGCGCCATCTGTTCCGCGTTGGAATGGCCATAGCCCCAGGCGCTCACGATGTAATCGGCCGTCTCCGGCGCGAGCCAGGCGTTGATGAAATCGTAGAACTTGTCGTCCGACCCTTCGCCGTCCTTCAGCTTGACATAGCCGCAGACCCAGCTCGACGCGCCTTCTTCGGTGTCGCGCTTCATCGCGATCGGCAGCCCTTCTGCACCCATCGTGGCGGAGGTTTCGTTCCACGCCCATGCAAGTTCGACCTGGCCCGACTGCATCAGCTGCGCCAGCGACGAGGAGGAATCCCAGTAGGACAGCACGTTCTGATGCACCTTGCGCAGGAAATCGGAGGCCTCCTGGAACTCCTCGTCGGTGGCCTTGGTCCAGTCCTGAACGCCGGTCGCGAGGAAACCCAGCGCATAGGCGTCATCGACGCTGTCGCCGATCGACACCTTGCCCGCCATCGACGGGTCGGCAAAGATCTGCAAGGAGTTCACCTGATCCTCGGTCAGCTTCTCGGTGTTGTAGGTCAGCGCCGTGTTGCCCCAATCCATGGGTACGAAGTAATATTCGCCGTCCTTCTTGTAGGCTTCGATTTCGCGGAATTCCTCGTTGAGGTCGTCCCAGCGTTCGATCTTCGAGGTATCGAGCGGTTCGAGCAGACCCGCTTCCATCCATTTGGGGACCGATTGCGAGCACGGATGTGCCGCGTCCGCCCGAAAGCCCGAGCGCAGCTTCTGGAACGCTTCTTCCTCGTCACCGAAGAAGGCGAAGGTGGGCGGCGCGCCGTGCTGCTCGGTATAGGCCGTGTAGAAGGCCGGGTCTTCATAGCCGGCCCAGTCGAAGACGGTCAGCTCGGCGTCCTGCGCAAGGGCCGTACTTGAAAACAATGCAGCGGCCCCGGCCAATGCCGCAGCCTTCGATGTCAGGTTGGTCATGCTGTGCTCCCTGTCGTTTCGGTGTCGGCCTTGCTGGCGATGTGTCGGCAAGGCTCCTGCGCGAAGGCTAGGCAGGAACCGGAATTCTTACAAGGTTTATTTGAGCGCTCAAATAATGTAAGACAATTATCGGTTGCTCATGGCGGCGGCGAACCTGTCGCTTGCAAAAGCGAGTCGCATGGCATTCGGTGGCAACTGGAACGAGAAAAATGCGACCCCACGGAGGACGAAGTTTGACGCAGGACGCGAGCAAGACCACGACGAAACCGCGCAAGGAACGCAAGGACAACGCGGACATGCGCCGCCGCCAGTTGCTCGAAGCGGCGCGCCGGTCGGTGGTCCAGCATGGCCTGGCCAAGACCACGCTGGCCACCGTGTCCGCCGAAGCGGGCCTGTCGCAAGGCGTCGCGGTCTTCTATTTCCAATCCAAGAACGGTCTGCTTGCCGAGACCCTGCGGGCCCAGTACCAGGCGTATTCCGGCGCCTGGCAGGACGCGCTGGAGAAGGCAGGGGACGATCCGGCGGATCGGCTGGATGCGCTGATCGAAGCGGATTTCTCGCCGGCCGTCTGCTCGCCCGAAGCGCTGTCGCTTTGGTTCGCCTTCTGGGGAGAGCAGAATTTCACGCCGCGATACGCGGAGATTTCCAAAGAATTCGACGAAGAACGCGGTGGCGCGATCCGCGAGGTGTGCGCGGAATTGCTGCCGGATGCGTCCCCGGATGAGGTGGATCACTTCGCCGAATGGATCGACACCCTGACCGACGGGTTCTGGCAAAACATCCACCTGCATCCCAACAGGATGACACCGGAGCAGGGATTGTCCTCCACCCGCGCGATGATCGCACATCTGCTGAAGTCAGGATCGCGATAAGAGCGGCTTCAGCTTCCGGTCGCGCCGTCAGGCAAGGTCACGTCCTGTCCCGGCAGGTGTTCGCCGGCTTCGCGCCCAGACGTGACGCAAGCCTCGACAGAAGCGGCCGGACCGGCAGGAAGGTTCGATACCCCAGTTCCATCAGGGTCGGCATTCCCGGCAACCCGGCGATACGCGCCGCCCATCGCCATCGCGGCAGCAACTCCCAGATCGCGACGAAGGCACGCGCGCCGGACAGGAGCCTTCCGTCGGCTCTGCGCACGTGAAATCGCCGCATCGCGTCGCGTGGCGTCAAGTCGGCACCCGGATTGGCCCCGTCGCGCGAGATATCCACGAAGTCCAGATTGTCCGCGCCAGGCTGACCCGCGTAATGCCGTATTTCGGCCGTGCAAAGCGGGCAGGAGCCATCGTAGTAGACGATCAAGGGGTCAACGCCGCCGCCCCTCTGCGACGCTTCGCGATCGGCCCCCGGACGGGCGGTGGTCGTGTCTTGGCCGCGTGCCATTTCGGTTGTCTCCAGGATACTCCGTTTCCGCGCACGACCTGTGGCATTGACGTGTTGGGACAAGATCAATCTTGCGGGATGTCCTCGACCGGCAACCGCGGCGAACGGAACATGTTGACAGGACGCGTCAAAGAATGAGGCTGCAAACACGGGACGGAAACTCGCGAAACAGCGGGACGTCGCAACGTCGCAAAGGGAGGAATTGGAATGAAGACGATCACGCAACTTTGGATGGCCACGGCAATCGCGCTTGGCGGGATGACCGCAGCGACTTTGGCGGATACATCGGACAAGAGGATCGCGCTGTCGAACAACTACGCCGGCAACTCGTGGCGCCAGGCGATGCTCAACAGCTGGGAGAAGGTGACCAGCGAAGCGGTCGAGAGCGGCACCGTCGCAGCCGCGGATGCCTTCACCACCGCCGAGAACCAGGTGACCGAGCAGGCGGCGCAAATCCAGAACCTGATCCTGCAGGGATATGACGCCATCGTCATCAACGCCGCCTCGCCGGAAGGTCTGAACGGCGCGGTGAAGGAGGCTTGCGATGCAGGCGTGGTCGTCGTCAGTTTCGACGGCATCGTGACCGAGCCCTGTGCCTGGCGGATCGCGGTCGACTTCAAGCAGATGGGCAAGGACGAGGTCCTCTACCTCGCCGAGCAGCTGCCCGAGGGCGGCAACCTTCTGGAGATCCGCGGCCTCGCCGGCGTCTTCGTCGATGACGAGATCAGCGCGGGGATCCACGAGGGCGTGGAGGAGACCGGCACGTTCGAGATCGTCGGCTCGGTTCACGGCAACTGGGCGCAGGACGTGGCGCAGAAGGCGGTAGCCGGCATCCTGCCGTCGCTGCCGGATGACATCGTCGGCGTCGTGACGCAGGGCGGCGACGGCTATGGCGCGGCGCAGGCATTCAAGGCCACCGACCGCGGGATGCCGATCATCGTCATGGGCAATCGGCACGACGAATTGACCTGGTGGAAGGAGCAGAAGGACGCCAGCGGCTACGAGACCATGTCGGTGTCGATCGCGCCGGGCGTGTCGACCTTGGCGTTCTGGGTCGCGCAGCAGGTTCTCGACGGGGCTGAGGTGCCGAAGGATCTGACGGTTCCGTTCCTGCGGATCGACCAGGACAACCTCGAGACGAACCTCGAAAGTACCGAGGAGGGCGGCGTCGCCAATGTGGAATACGCGCTCGAAGACGCGAAAGAGGTGATCGCGGACGCGCAGTAAGTCGCGCGAAGGCGCAGTGTCGATCATGACGGCACCGATCGTCCTTCTGGACGGCGTCGAAAAGAGTTTCGGCGCCGTTCGTGCCTTGACCGGTGTCACGCTGGAGCTTCGGCCCGGCGAATGCCTCGGGTTGGTCGGCCACAACGGCGCGGGCAAGTCGACGCTGATGAACGTGCTCTCGGGAAATCTGGCGCCCGATACCGGGCGGATTGAAGTGGACGGCAGCGACATCACCGGGCGTCTCACGCCGCAGAACGCGATGAAACACGGGGTGCGCTGCGTCTTCCAGGAGCTGTCGCTCTGCCCCAACCTGACGGTGGCAGAGAATGCGCGCATCTCGCATCCCTCGATCGCCGGGCCCGGATGGCGGGCCGAGGCACGCAAGCTGATCGGGAAGATGCTGGACGACGTCTTTCCCGGCCATGGCATCTCCACCGACGACGTGGTGGGGGATCTCTCCATCGCGCGGCGCCAGATGGTGGAGATCGCGCGCGCCTTCGCGGTGACCACGGTCGGAGCGAAGGTGGTGATCCTCGATGAACCGACCTCGTCGCTCGATTCCGTCGCTGCCGAGAAACTGCTGGCGTATGTGCGCCGCTATGTCGGGGCAGGTGGGACCTGTGTTCTGATCTCGCATCTTCTGGGCGAGATTCTCGAGACGTCGGACCGGATCGCGGTGATGCGCGATGGGGGCGTCGTCGCGCTGGACGCCGCGGGGAGCTTTAGCCGCAACTCGCTCGTCGCTGCCATGGGAAGCGTGGCCGAAAAGGTTCTGGGCAGATCCGACGCCCCCGCGATCCGCGAATCCGTGCCCGTCGTGGTCGAGTTGCGTCCGAAAGCGCCCGAAACCCTGTCGCTCGCTGCTCACAAGGGCGAGGTTGTCGGGCTCGCCGGCCTCAGCGGACAGGGCCAGACCGAGCTTCTGGTGCATGTCTTCGATCACGGCGCGGGCGCGACCGTCGCGGGCGACGTGGCCCTGGTCGCGGGCGACCGGCAGACCGACGGTATCTTCCCGCTCTGGTCCATCGCCGAGAACATCTCCGTGGGCTCGCTCCGCCGGTTCCTGCGGGGTCTGCTGATCGACCACGGGCAGGCGCATGCCTTCGCCGAGGAGTGGCGCAAGCGGATCGGCATCCGCACCCCTGACGTCGATCAGCCGATCCTGTCGCTGTCGGGCGGCAATCAGCAAAAGGCGCTCTTCGCCCGCGCGCTCGGCTCGGACGCCGACATCATCGCGATGGACGACCCCATGCGCGGCGTCGATGTGGGTACCAAGCAGGAGGTCTACGGCATGATCCGCGCGGAGGCCGCCAAGGGCCGCACCTTCCTCTGGTACACGAGCGAGATGGACGAGTTGCGCAACTGCGACCATGTCTATGTCTTCCGCGAGGGCGCGATCGTCGCCGACCTGACGCGCGCCGAAGTGACCGAAGAACGGGTGCTGCACGCCTCGTTCCGGGCCGACGCATGAGCCGGCTGTTGTCTCCCCGCACGCTGCGCAGCCTGCTGCCGCCCCTGTCGCTGGCCGCATTGCTGATCGCGATATTCTACCTGCAGCCCCGCACGATGAGCTATTTCGGGCTGAACCTGCTGCTGAACCTCGCGGTGCCGATCGCGCTCGCCACCATCGCGCAGATGTTCATCCTCTGCGTCAACGAACTCGATCTCTCGATAGGCGCCTTCGTGAGCCTCGTCGCCTGCATCACCGCGACATGGCTGCACGACGCGCCGCTCCTGGGCGTCGCAGCGCTGGTCGGGCTGATCGTGGCCTATGCCGCCCTCGGCGCGCTGATCCATCTTCGGAACTTGCCGTCGATCGTGGTGACGCTGGGCATGTCCTTCGTCTGGCTGGGCCTTGCCGTGCTGGTCCTGCCGACCCCAGGCGGTGCGGCGCCGGGCTAGATCCGCGCCGCTGATGACGCTGAAGCCGCCCGTGGTTCCGTTCCCGATCATCGCCTCGCTCGTGCTGGCGCTGGTGGTCCACATCGTCCTGATGCGCTCGGCCTGGGGCACGGTGCTGCGCGGGGCCGGCGGCAATCCGCGGTCGCTGGAGCGGGCGGGTTGGTCGCTTCTGCGGATCAAGATGACCATGTTCGCGCTGGCGGGTTTCTTCGGCGTCCTGTCCGGCATGGCGCTGGTCGGGCTGACGACGTCGGCCGACGCCAACATCGCGCTGCGCTACACGCTTCTCTCCATCGCCGGGGTGATCCTCGGCGGCGGCGAGTTCGTCGGCGGCCGCGTCTCGCCCATCGGCGCGGTGATCGGCGCGATGACGTTGGCGCTGGCGGGCTCGTTCCTGTCGTTCCTGCGGCTCAACCCGGACTGGCAGATCGGCGCGCAGGGCGCGATCCTGATCATCGTGCTGGCGCTGCGCGTGCTGATCAGCCGGGCGGAGACGCGGCGATGAGTTCAGCGGCGAGGCTCCTCCGCCAGCCCTGGCTCTGGGCCTGGCTCGGCGCGCTGGCGGTCTGGCTGGCGACGACGGCTTTCACGCAGGGAAGAGGCGCTACCGAGGTCCTGTCGGCGGCGATGACCTTCGGATCCTTCTTCGTGATAGTCGCCCTGGGCCAGATGTTCGTCGTCACGCTGGGGCCGGGCAACGTGGACCTCTCGATCCCGGCCTGCATGACCCTCGCCGGGACCGTGTCGATGAAGACGATGGGCGGCGCGGGCGCGATGATCCCGGCTGGTCTTCTCATCGCGCTCGCCATCGGTGCCGGCGTCGGCACCCTCAACTACGCGCTGATCCGGCTGCTCCGGATACCGCCGATCATCGCGACGCTGTCGTCGAGCTTCATCTTCCAGTCCGCCGCGATCTGGTGGAACCGCGGCTTGCGGGTCAAGCCGCCCGAGGCGCTGGCGGAGTTCACCACCGCCAAGATCGCCGGCATCCCGGTGATCGCCCTCGTCGTGATCCTGCTCGCGGCTGCGGGCCATGTCGTGCTGACGCGGACGATCTATGGCCGCGGTGTCGTCGCCATCGGCCAGAACATGCGCGCAGCACATCTGGCCGGCGTGCGGGTCGAGCGGATCCGCGCCGCCACTTACATCATGTGCGCCACCCTGGCGGGGCTCTGCGGCTATCTGCTCTCGGCCTTCTCCGGCGGCGCGGCGCTGAACATGGGCGAGGAATATCTGCTCAGCTCCATCGCCGTCGTCGTCATCGGCGGCACCTCGGTCGCGGGCGGCTTCGCCAACGTGCCGGGGCTCTGGGGTGCGGCGCTGTTCCTGTTCCTGCTGGTGACGATGCTGAACACCGTTCGGCGCAGGCGCGGGTGTCAGGCTGGTCCTGACAGGGATCATCATCATCGGCGTCATCGTGGCGGCAAGCGGCGGCAAGCAAAGGACCTGAAGGGGAGAGACACCATGGCACTCGTCGGCGACGCGTTCGAATACCTCGACAACCGGTTCCGCGCGATGACCGTTCCGACGGCGGAACTCGAGGTGCTTTTCGACGGCTGCCGCTGGGCCGAAGGGCCGGTCTGGTTCGCGGACGGCGGTTACCTCGTCTGGTCGGACATCCCCAACAACCGGATGCTGCGCTGGACGCCGGATCAGGGCGTCGGCCTTTTCCGGGCGGACGCGAACTTCGCGAACGGCAATACGCGCGATCGCGAGGGTCGGCTGGTGACCTGCGAACATGGCGGGCGGCGCGTCACGCGGACCGAACCCGACGGCAGCCTCACCGTGATCGCGGACCGGCACGACGGCAAGCGGTTGAACTCGCCCAACGACGTCGTGGTGAAATCGGACGGCACGATCTGGTTCACCGATCCGACCTACGGGATCATGTCGGATTACGAGGGCCACAAGGCCGACCCGGAGCAGGACGGCTGCTTCGTCTATTGCGTGGACCCTGCGACGGGAGAGATCCGGGTGGTCGCGGACGATTTCGTGAAGCCCAACGGGCTGGCCTTCTCGCCGGACGAACGCCGCCTCTTCATCGCCGACAGCGGGTTGTCCCACGACCCCGAGGGGCCGCATCACATCCGCGTCTTCGACGTTTCGGAGGCCAACGTCCCGTCGGGCGGTGAGGTTTTCGTGGAGGTCTCTCCCGGTGTGCCGGACGGATTCCGGTTCGACGATCAGGGCAACCTGTGGTCGTCGGCGCAGGACGGGGTCCGCGTCTTCGACGCCGCGGGCGAACCGTTGGGGCGGATCAAGCTGCCGAAGATGGTGTCCAACCTGACCTTCGGCGGCCCGAAGCGGAACCGGCTGTTCATCACCTGCACCAACATGCTCTGCGCCGTCTATGTCGGCGTGAACGGTGCGCAGCGACCGTAGAGCGCGCGCATCGGTCGGATTGAGTTGACTTGCTGATCCCTCCCTCGGTTCAGCCGCCCTTCAGGCGGGCGAGGAGCACGACTTCGCTGTCTTCGCGGATCGGCGTGGACCAGCTGTCATTGTAGATCCTGCCGTCTATGGCCACCGATACGCCCCGGTCCAGCTGCGGTTTCAGCCCGGGGTATGTCTCCGCCAGCGCATCGAGCAGTTGCCGCAGCGTGCCCGCCTCGACCTCCACCACGGTCCGGTCGTCCGTCGCCGCGGCGAGCGAGCCCCAGATCCGCACCTGGACCATCAGCGGGTCTGGATCGCGGCCAACAGCTTGGGCGGCGACATCGGCAGCTCGGCCATCCGCACGCCGGCCGCGGCCGACACCGCGTTCGCGATCGCCGCCAGCGGCGGCACGATCGAGGTCTCGCCGACGCCGCGCACGCCGTAGGGATGGCCGGGGTTGGGGATCTCGAGGATCACCGTGTCGATCATCGGCAGGTCCGAGGCGACAGGGATGCGGTAGTCGAGGAAGCCCGCGTTCTGCAGCCGGCCGTCCTCGCCATAGATGTATTCCTCGTTCAGCGCCCAGCCGATGCCCTGCACCGCGCCGCCCTGGATCTGGCCCTCGACATAGGCGGGATGCACCGCCTTGCCGGCGTCCTGGAACACAGTGTAGCGCAGGATCTTGGTCGCGCCGGTCTCGGGATCGACCTCCGACATCGACCATATGGGTGGCGAAGCTGACGCCCGCGCCCTCGGCGTTGACCTCGTGAATGGCCCGCGATCGGGCCGCCGGTGTTCGACGCGATCGCGGCGATCTCGGCAAGCGTCATCGGCTGGAAATTGCCCGCGTTCGGGCCGGCGGGCTGGGCGGCGCCGTCCTCCCAGATCGACCGCGTCCTCGTCGATGCCCCAGACCTGGCGCCGCGCGCTTGCACATCTCGCGCGATCGCGGCGCGCGCGGCCTCGATGGTGGCGAGGCCCACGGCGAAGGTGACGCGGCTGCCGTCGGTCACGTCGTTGTGGCCGAGCGAGGCCGTGTCGGCGATGACCGTGCGCACCTGCTCGTAGGGGATGCCCAGCTCCTCGGCCGCCATCATCGACATCGACGCGCGGCGAGCCGCCGATATCCGGGTTGCCCTCGGTCACGCTCACCGTGCCGTCGGCGTTGATGTTCAGCGACACGCAGGTATTGCCGCCGAAGTTGAACCAGAAGCCGCAGGCCACGCCGCGGCCCTGGTTCTTGCCCAGCGGGCGCGGTCAGTGCGGATGCGCCTTCGCGGCTTCCAGCGTCGCCTCAGCCGATCGGGTCGAAGGTCGGGCCGTAGGAGGATTGCGTGCCCTCGCCGCGCGGCGTTCTTCAGGCGCACCTCCAGCGGGTCGAGGCCAAGCTCGCTGGCACAGCTCGTCGACGACGCTTTCCACCGCATAGACCGCCATCGGCGCGCCGGGCGCGCGGTAGGCGGCCTGCTTTGGGGCGGTTGGTCACCACGTCCCAGCCGATCGTGCTTGCACGTGCTCCAGGTCATAGGGCGCGAAGGCCGACATCGCGCCCATAGTCGACCGGCGACGCCGGGAAAGGCGCCGCCCTGGTAGCGCAGCTCGGCCTCGCCGGCGGTGATGCGGCCGTCCTTGGTCATGCCGATCCGGACGTCGATCGAGCTCGACGCGGTGGGCCCGGTGGCGCGGAACACCTCGGCGCGGCTCATCACCATCTTGACCGGGCGGCCGGATTTGCGGCCAGCGCCAGCGCGACCGGCTCCATGAACACGGTGGTCTTGCCGCCGAAGCCGCCGCCGATCTCCGACGCGGTCACGCGCAGCTGGCCGTGCTCCATGCCCAGGATCGCCGGCGCAGGTGTCGCGCACGAAGTAATGGCCTTGGGTGCAGCACCACAGGTCGGCCTTGCCGTCCGGGCCCATCTGACGCGAGGCAGGCATGCGGCTCGATATAGCCCTGGTGCGTGGCCTCGGTCTTGTAAGTGCCGCTCGAGCACCATGTCGGCCTTGGCAAAGCCCGCCTCGATATCGCCATGGCCGAACTCGTAGCGGGCCATGACGTTGGGCGACATGCCCTCCGGCACGCTGTCGTCGGCCGCGCCCTCGTGCAGCACCGGCGCGTCCGGCTTCATCGCCTCGTCGACGTCGGTGACATGGGGCAGGACCTCGTAGTCGACCTCGATCAGCTTCAGCGCCTGCCTGCGCGATCAGCGCCGAGGTCGCGGCGACCGCCGCGACCGCGTGCCCGTCATAGAGCGCCTTGTCGCCGCGCCATGCAGTTGTCCAGCACGTCGCCAGTGGCCTCGCCGTCGGCGATCGTCGGCGAAATCGGCGCGGGTGACGATGGCTTGACGCCCGGCAGCGCCTCCGCCTTCGAGGTGTCGATGCTTCGATCCGGGCATGGGCATGGGGCTGCGCAGGACCAGGCCCACCAGCATCCCCGGCGCCGTCATGTCGGCGCCGAAGCGCGCGCGGCCGGTGACCTTGTCGATGCCGTCGGGGCGCAGCGGCCGGGTGCCGACGACCTTGAACTGGCGGAGTTCCGTCTTCTGTCGAGTGCCATCACGATGCCTCCCGCATGTCGGCCGCCGCATCCATGCACGGCGCGGATGATCTTGTCATAGCCGGTGCAGCGGCAGAGATTGCCGGCCAGCCAGTAGCGGATCTCTGTCCTCGGTCGGGTCGGGGTTGCGTCTCCAGCAGCGACTTCGCCGCGACGAGGATGCCCGGCGTGCAGATCCCGCATTGCAGCGCGGCATGTTCGATGAACTTGCGCTGCAGCGGGTGCAGGGTCTCGCCCTTCGGCCATGCCCTCGATCGTGCTGATCTCGCGGCCCTCGGCCTCGGCGCCCAGCACGAGGCAGGAGCAGACCAGGCGGCCGTCCAGGGTGACGGTGCAGGCGCCGCAATCGCCGGTGCCGCAGCCTTCCTTGGCGCCGGTGAGGCCAAGCCGGTCGCGCAGCACGTCGAGCAGCGTTTCCTCCGGGTCGCAGAGAATTCGACCGGATCGCCGTTGATCGTGGTGGTCACGTGGATCTTGCTCATGCCGCACCTCCTGCGCGGGTCTTCGGCGATTGTGGCGGCGCGCCGGGCCAGCACGCCGGCGACATGGCGTGCGGAATTCGACGGTGCCGCGCTTGTCGTCGATGGGGTTGCACGCCGCCGAGCAGCGCGCCGCCAGCGTCGTCCATCGCCGCATCATCGAGCGGCGTGCCGATCAGCGCCTCCGCCGCGTCCGGGACCAGCATGACGGTGGGCGCCACCGCGCCGAGCGACACGCGCGCATCGGTGCACGATCCCGCCTGTCGTCGAGCGTCAGCGACACGCGCGCAGCCGACGACGGCGATATCCATTTCGGTGCGCGGGATGAAGCGCAGATAGGCGTCCGCCGACCGCTCCGGCCGGGCGGGCAGGAAGATGGACGTGACGAATTCGCCCGCTGCCAGCACGGTCTTGCCGGGGCCGGTCGGGACGTCGGCCACGGCCACGTCGCGCGCGCCGTTCGGCCGGCGATCCGCGCCACGGCGTCGGCGGCGATCATCGCCGGAACGCTGTCCGCCGCCGGCGAGCCGTTGCAGAGATTGCCCGCCATGGTGGCCCGGCCCTGGATCTGGGTCGAGCCGATCAGGTCCGGCAGCCTCGACGACGCCGGGCCAGGCGGCGACCAGGTCGGCATGCTCCGCCATTTCGGCGCCGGAAACGGCCGCGCCGATGCGCAAGCCGCCGTCCTCCGACGGTGATCCGGCGCAGGTCGTCGATCCGCTTGATGTCCATCACGGCGTCCGGTTCGGAGAAGCCCGACCGCATCCGGACCAGCAGATCGGTGCCGCCAGCCAGGATGCTGCATCCGCCCGATTGCGCGGCCAGCATCTGGACCGCGTCCTCGACGCTCGTGGGTGAGAGAAATTGCATCCGGCGATCCTCCTGTCATCTGGGCGGCACGATATCATCTGAGGCGCAATTCGGTCGGGTTTCAAGCCTTGGCCGCAGCGATCGACATTCGATGGTCGAATTTTCGGATCACGCCGTCTTCGCGCGGATCAATGCGCTGGCGATGAGCACCGTCAGGGAATGGTTGAGCAGGGCCAAAGGGGCTTGA
The DNA here is from genome assembly GCA_963721175.1 of uncultured Alphaproteobacteria bacterium. Lineage (GTDB taxonomy): Bacteria > Pseudomonadota > Alphaproteobacteria > Rhodobacterales > Rhodobacteraceae > Aliishimia. The sequence continues at coordinate 139,552 of CAVRIG010000001.1, forward strand.
GGGGCGGTCCAGTTCGCGGTTCATTGCCCGGGTATCCATAGCGGGAGGTCAAGGTGAGCGACGACATTCTATACGACCAGAAGCACATCGATTTTCTGGAGGATATCTGGGGCGAGGGGTTCCTGTCGCCCGGGGGTGCGGACGAGGTGCGCCGTGTGCTCGAAGGGGTCGAGGTGCAGGACCGGCATGTCATGGATATCGGATCGGGCTCCGGCGCCTGCGCCATCCTGATCGCCAAGGAGTACGGCGCCGCGCATGTGACGGGTATCGATGTGGAAGACCCGGTCTGCGACGCGGCGCGGGAGCGCGTGGATCGTGCGGGTGTAGCCGAGAAGGTGACAATCAGGAAGGTCTCGCCGGGCCCGTTTCCGTTCCCGGACGAGAGCTTCGACGTGGTCTTTTCCAAGGATTCGATCATCCACATTCCCGACAAGACGGCGATGGCGGCGGAGGCGTTCCGGGTCTTGCGGCCGGGCGGGCAATTCGCGGCCTCCGATTGGCTGATCTCGCACGAGGGAGAGCCGTCGGAGCAGATGAAGGCGTACATCAAGGCCGAGGATCTGGATTTCGCCATGTCGTGGCCCGCGGACTATGCGAGAGCCATGGAGGCGGCGGGGTTCGTCGACGTGGAACTGATCGACCGCAACCCCTGGTACCGCGAGGAGGCGGCGCGCGAACTGGCCTGGCTCACCGGCGCCGAGCGTCCGCGGCTGGAAGAGCGCTACGGCGCGGAGTTCATCGCCTCTCAGGTGGAGACATGGACGAAACTGGTGGGCGTGCTGCAATCGGGCGAACACTGCCCGCATCACATCCGCGCCCGGAAGCCCGCTTGAGGCGCCGTCACGCATTCCACCAGTTGCCGTCGGGATCGCCTGGCCAGACGCCCAGCGAACGCCCGTGGCTCTGGTAGCCCATCAGCCGGCGGATGGGATCCGGATAGCTTTCGGCCACGTCGCGCGGAACCGTCAGATACTGGTTTTCCTCCTGCCGCAGCCAGCCCAGCGAGTAGGTGGTGATGAGCCCGGTGCGAGGAATGTCGGTATCGTTCTGGCCGCCGGCATGCGCCGCACCGCCGAGATAGAAGAGGATCGATCCGCGCGGCATCACGGCCTGCACGATCTCCTCCTCGCGGATCTCGGCGATCTTCCGCAGGTCCTGCGAGCCCGGAACGACCCGCGTCGCGCCGTTCGCTTCGGTGAAATCGGTGAGCGCCACCATCGCCGAAATCTGCCATTCCACCCCCGGAATCCGGAACGGATAGAAGTCGTCGTCGCGGTGCAGCACCTGGTTGCCTTCGCCCGGCATGATCTCGATCGCGGTGGACGAGCCGATGCGGTAGACCGTGCAATGCCGCTTGAGCACCCGGTCGGCCACGTCCATGACCAGGGGATGCGCGAGGATGTCGGCCGCCGCACGGCTGAGCGCCAGGATCCCGCCCAGCCGCCGTGTCTTGTACCCGTTGAAATCGTTTGCGAATTTCAGCCCCTGCTCGTCGAAGGGTCCACGCAGATCGCTCAGCACCTGATCGAGCAGCGCCGCGGGCACTGCATCTTCCACGATCACGGCGCCATCGGCGAGAAGCGCCTCCGCGACGGGCGCTGGCTCGGCGGCCAGTCTCCGCAGCTCAGACATCATATTCGGCGCTGATCTCCTCGAGACCGGCCTCCATGATGTCGAACATCTCGTCGATCTGCGCCTTCGTGATGATCAGCGGCGGCGAGAAGACGGCCATGTTGATCAACGGGCGCAGCAGCAGGCCGCGCTTCTCGCAGGCGTCGTCGAGCTTCTGGCCGAAATGCGCGTAGGCCTCGTAGCGTTTTTCCTCCAGGTCCGGGCCGGCCCTCGATGCAGCCCAGCAGGCCCATGCCGCGCACGTCGCCGACGATGTCGAACGTCTCAGAGATGCGCGCAGCCGGTCCTGGAAATGCGGGGAGACGCGCGCACATGGCCCAGGATATCCTCCCGCTCGATGATCTCGATATTGTTGAGCGCGGCGACACAGCTGACCGGATGGCCGGAATAGGTGTAGCCGTTGGAGAAAGACGTCGTCGCCCTTGGCATCCGCCATCCGCCCATCACCTCATCCGAGATGATGCACGCCCCCAGCGGCAGATAGCCCGAGGTCAGCCCCTTGGCGCAGGTGATCATGTCGGGCTTGATCCCGAACACGTCCTCGGACGCGAACCAGTGGCCCAAGTCGACCGAAACCCGTGACGACCTCGTCCGAGATGTAGAGGATGTCGTGCTTGCGGCAGATCTCGAAGCGTGCGCTGGTGGTAGCCCGGCGGCGGGACGATGACGCCGCCCGAGCACAGGATCGGCTCCGCGATGAAGGCGGCGATGTTGTCCGCGCCGACCTCCGCGATCAGGTGTTCCAGATCGGCCACCTTGGCATCGCACCACGCCTCCAGCGTCGTGCCCGCCGGGCGGTGATAGGGGTTCACGTCGGGCAGGAAGCGCACCAGGTCGTCGGCCTACGTCGAACCGGGTCTTGATCCGTTCCTTGCCGGTGACCGGTCGCGGCGAGGAAGGTCGAGCCGTGATAGCCCTTCTCGCGGGCGATCACGATCTTCTTGTCCGGGCGGCCCAGCCGTTCGTTCAGGAACAGCGCCGTGCGCAGCGCGGTGTCGACGGCGGTCGAGCCGCCCGTCGTGAAGATGCACGTTGTTGAGATCCCCCGGCGCAAGTTCGGCGATCTTCTCGCGCCAGCACCGCCGACGGGTTCGGAGGTGATGGACCAGGGCGAGGTATAGGGCAGCTGCATCACCTGTTCGGCGATGGCCTGCGGCCATCTCCTCGCGGCCATAGCCGATCTGGACGCACCACATGCCGCCGGGTCCGTCGATGTAGCGCTTGCCCTCGCCGTCGAAGACATGGATGCCGCTCGCGGTGTTGACGCGCATGTACTCGTCGCTGCCGAAGCCCTCCATGCCCCGCCCAGGGGTGCAGGTGGTGATCGCGGTCCCATTCGGTCATTTCTGCCGGGCTCGGCGAATTTCCAAGATCGTTCATCGGGTTCTCCATCATCTGCGGGCCGGCGGCGTGGCGCGGGCGCGCGGCGGGGCGAAAAACGCGCCCTTGACCGGCGTCAGGCGTGCCATCCGCGTGTCCCATGGGCCTTCTTCCATCGTGTAGATCTCGGCCCGGAGCCCGAGGGATACTCGCCGTGCATAGGGCAGGGCCAGCATGGCCAGCGCGATGTTGCGCTTCGCCGTGGGGGACCAGATGCCCGAGGTGACATGGCCCACCTCGCGCCGGCTTGCTTGTGGTAGATCAGCGCGCCTTGCGCGGGCTTGAAGCCTTCGACATCGAGCCGCAGCAGCAGGCTGCGCGGGGTCTTGCGGGCCGCCAGCAACGCGCGGCGTCCGTTGAAATGGCCTTTCTCGAAATCGACCAACCTCCCGAGGCCCAATTCGAAGGGCGTCTGCCCGCGATGCAGCCGCTCGACCGCGTGGACGGGTTGGAAATCCACTCCTGCGGCCAGGAAGCCGGCCTCCATCCGCGCGATGTTCAGAGCGTCATACCCGATCGCACGCAACCCCTGATTGGCTCCGCCCTCCCAGAGCCGGTCCCAGACCGCAACCGCCCGATCCCACGGCATCCACAGCTCGTAGCCCAGATCGCCGGTGAAGCCGGTGCGGGAGATGGCGAGGTCGTCGCCCACCCCGCGGTAGTCGAAGGGTTTCATCTCCGCAACGTCGAGCCCCGCATCGGCCAGCACGGCAAAGGATGTCGGCCCCTGAAGCGCAAGACCCGCAAGGTCGTGGCTCTCGTCCCGCACGGTCGCATCAAAGTCCCAGGCGGCCTCCATCAGCCAATCGAGCATCGGCTCCTGGCAGCAGAGCCGCAAGTCCTCCTCTCCCAGCCGGAAGAGGGTGCCGTCGTCGATGACCATGCCCTGCTCGTCGCACCAGATGACGTAGCCCACCCGCCCCGGGCGCAGGCGGCTCAGATCGCGCGTCACCATGCGGTTGAGCATCGCCGTCGCCCGCGGGCCGGTCACGCGATACTTGTGCATGGGCGAGATGTCGAAGAGCGATCGACTGATTCCGCAAAGCGAAATACTCGAATTCCATGCTGTCGAGTGACGACGGCGCGACATAACCCGCCCAATCGTACCACGCATGGCTCCGTGACTGCGCCGCGAGCCGGTCGTGGACCGGGCCCGGGATCAACCCGAGCTTGGGGTCGGCAAAGATGCTCATGCCGTGTCCTCCAGCGCCCTGAGTGCCGCGTTGCGTCCCGAAAGCCCCATCACGTCGCCGCCGGGATGCGTGGCCGCGCCGCAGAGGTAGAGGCCCGCGGGCCCGAAGCCGTACTGCCCTATCCCGTTGCCGGGGCGGATCGACAGAAGCTGGTCCAGGCTCATCTCCGCATGGTGCCAGTGACCACCGGGCGCGCCAGTCGCGTCGGCGATCCGGTCGGGCGTGATGATCTGGGTGTCTTCCACGAGATCGGACAATCCGGGCGCCACGTTGCCCAGTACGTCGAGCACGGTTTTCAGAAGCCGCTCCCGCGCGGCATCGGTCCAGCCGCCCTCGAGGTCGGAAGGGCGTATTGCACGTTCAGCGACAGCCAGGGACGTGCGGCTTCCGGTTTGGGCATCACGGCCTCGATCACGGGTGCCTGGGACAGGTCACGGTATTCGCGGGGTTGAAGGCGCGTTCGACATGGTCCGCCGACGGGGCATAGACCATCCGCGCGCCGTTCAGATCGTCGGGGAGCCCCTCGATCTTCGGCACTCGGGCCAGGCGCAGGTTGATCTTCGCGACGGTGCCGCGCGCGCGGATGTTGCGGAGGCGCCGCGTCGCCTCGATGTCGAAATGCGCCTGCCCGGTCAGGTTTGCGGTCACCTGCGGCGCTGCGGAGCTGAGCACCAGCGCCGCGTCGATCACGCGGCCGTCGGTCGTCTCCACCCCGGCTACGCGGTCGCCGTCGATCCGGATCCGTGCCACTGGGCAACTCGTCTCGATCGGCACCCGGCCTTGCGCGCGGCAGCAGCCAGCTTCTCCATCACCGCGGCCATGCCGCCCTGGGGCAGTGCGACTTCGCCGCCATGGCCTATCCGGTAGATCAGCGTCGACACCGTGCCCGGAGACCGCGGCCCCACGCGGTGCCACGCACGGCATCCGCGGCGAGAAGGCCGACCAGCGGGCCGTCCGGGATTTCGTCGAGGATCAGGTCATAGGCGTTCGACAGCAAGACCTGCAGGAAACGCCGCATTTCGGGCTTGCCATGCTAAGCT
>CAVRIG010000002.1:0-21534 GCA_963721175.1 uncultured Alphaproteobacteria bacterium
ATATCCTGATCGATGTGCCGATCACCTTCGACGAGGCGGTGCTGGGCGGCAAGATCGAGGTGCCGACCATCGGCGGGCCGGTCTCGATGTCGGTGCCCAATCTCGCCTCGTCGGGGCGCAAGCTTCGGCTCAAGGGCAAGGGCATAGCGCCTGCGAAGGGCAAGGCGGGTGACCAGATCGTGACGCTGAAGATCGTGCTGCCGACCGACGCCGGGGCAGAGATGGAGGAGATCGCGAAATCCTGGCGCGCGAAAGTCACCCATGATCCACGAAAGACACTGTGGAGCCAGACATGAGTTACGATGAAAAGACTGTGCTCTCCCACGTGCGGCGTCTGACCGAAGACGACCTTCACACTTGGATTGAGGAGGGCTGGGTCCGCCCGGCGCTGGGGGAGACGGGCCCGGTGTTCGACGACCTCGACATCGCGCGTCTGCGGCTGCTCTGCGATCTCTGCATCGACATGTCCCTGCCGACGGACGCAATGCCCGTGGTTCTGACCCTGCTCGACCGCCTGCACCAGTCGCGCCGCCGGCTGCGACACCTCTCGCACGCGATCTCGCAGCAGCCGGAGCCCACGCGCCACGCCATCGTCGAAAGGTATCGCGCGATGATCTACGAGACCGATTTCACCGGCGACACGGAATAGCGGGTGGTTTCACTCCCACCAGCGGTCGATTGCAGCGATGTCCTCGTCGGACCAGCCGAAATGATGCGCCAGTTCGTGGACGAGCACATGTGTGACCAACCGATCCAGGTCCACATCGCCGCGCGCCCGCCATTCCGCCGTCACCGTCTCCTCGGCGTGATCCTGAAGGCTGATGGAGGCCATGACGGTCAGCTTGCATCCGGCCTTGGCCGGATCGAGCAGGGCCACTCGGCCGCGGATCAGGCCCGCGTTCTCGAACTCCTGCAGTTTCCGCCAGACCGTGCTTTGAGCCATGCCGCAGCGGGCGGCGAGCTCCGCCAGCGACAGACTCGAATCACGTTGAATTTCGCGCAGGAGCCGCGTTTCCGGTTCGGAAAACTTCATTTTTGGCGTCCTTTCTCGTGACCCTGTTTTCAGCCGGAGGGCGAGAGCCACCCACCCGGTCCCAGTGTCAGCCGGGGTTCGCAAAAAAGCCAAGGGCCCCGATCCTGAAGACCGGGGCCCTGATAGTTCAAGCAGCGACGTGCGAGGAAACGATCACTCGTCCTCTTCTGCCACCTTTTCCTTCTTGCCCTTCGGCTCCGGCGCCATCTCCTGGCCTGATTCCTGATCCACGACCTTCATCGACAGGCGGACCTTGCCGCGGTCGTCGAAGCCCAGAAGCTTGACCCACACATCCTGGCCTTCCTTCAGTACATCGGACGGATGGTTCAGGCGGCGGTTCTCGATCTGGCTGACATGCACCAGGCCGTCGCGCTTGCCGAAGAAGTTCACGAAGGCGCCGAAATCGACGATCTTGACGACCGTGCCCTTGTAGACGTGGCCTTCTTCCGGCTCGGCCACGATCGAGTGGATCATGTCGTAGGCCTTCTGGATCGCCTCGCCGTTGGGACTCGCGATCTTGATCACGCCTTCGTCGTTGATGTCGACCTTGGCGCCGGAGACTTCGACGATCTCGCGGATGACCTTGCCGCCCGACCCGATGACTTCACGGATCTTGTCGGTGGGGATCTGCATCGTCTCGATCCGCGGCGCGTGGACCGAGAATTCGCCCGCTCCGGACAGCGCTTTGTTCATCTCGCCCAGGATGTGCATGCGGCCGTCACTTGGCCTGTGCCAGCGCCTTTTCCATGATCTCGGGCGTGATGCCGGCGACCTTGATGTCCATCTGCAGCGAGGTGATGCCGTTCTCGGTTCCGGCGACCTTGAAGTCCATGTCGCCCAGGTGATCCTCGTCACCGAGGATGTCGGTCAGGATCGCGTAGGATCCGTCTTCTTCCAGGACCAGGCCCATGGCGACACCGGCAACGGCGCCTTTCAGCGGCACGCCCGCATCCATCATGCTGAGCGACCCGCCGCAAACCGACGCCATCGAGGACGAGCCGTTGGATTCGGTGATCTCGCTGACCAGACGGATCGTGTAGGGGAAGTCGGTCGCCGCCGGCAGAACCGCCTGCAACGCACGCCACGCGAGCTTGCCGTGGCCGATCTCCCGCCGTCCCGGAGGGCCGACGCGCCCGGCTTCGCCCACCGAGTAGGGAGGGAAGTTGTAATGCAGCAGGAAGTTCGATTTGAAGTTGCCGTGCAGCGCGTCGATGAACTGTTCGTCATCGCCGGTGCCCAGCGTGGTCACGACCAGCCCCTGCGTCTCCCCACGGGTGAAGAGAGCGGAACCGTGGGTCCGGGGCAGAAGACCGGTTTCGCAGACGATCGGCCGGACCTGGTCCAGCGCGCGCCCGTCGATCCGCTTGCCGTTCTTGACGACCGAACCGCGCAGAACGACCGATTCGAGCTTTTTCAGCGCGGAGCCGAGGTTCGCATCCGCCTGCTGCTCTTCGCTGAGGGTCGCGACGATCGCGTCCTTGGCGGCGGAGACGGCGGCGGTGCGTTCCTGCTTGTCGGTGATCGCATAGGCGGCGCGCATCTGGTCTTCGCCGGCGGCCTTCACCTTGTCGTAGAGCGCGGAGTAGTCCGGCGGCGTGAAGTCGAAGGGCTCCTTCGCGCAATCTTCGGCCAGATCGATGATCAGGTCGATCACCGGCTGGATCTGCTCGTGCGCGAAGTTCACGGCGCCCAGCATCTCGGCTTCGGTCAGCTCGTAGGCTTCCGATTCCACCATCATCACGGCGTCCTTGGTGCCCGCGACGATCAGATCGAGCCGTTGATCGGGGTTGAGGCGCAGGTCCTGCATGTCGTCGACGGTCGGGTTCAGGACATATTCGCCATCCTCGAAGCCGACGCGGCACCCGGCGATCGGGCCCATGAAGGGCGCGCCGGAAATCGTCAGCGCGGCGGAGGCCGCGATCATCGCCACCATGTCGGGGTCGTTGACGAGGTCGTGGCTCAGCACGGTACACATCACCAGAACTTCGTTCTTGAAGCCCGGCACGAAGAGCGGGCGGATCGGACGGTCGATCAGGCGCGCGGTCAGCGTCTCTTTCTCGGTCGGCCGCGCCTCGCGCTTGAAGAAACCTCCGGGCACCTTGCCGGCGGCGTAGTATTTTTCCTGGTAGTGAACGGTCAGCGGGAAGAAATCCTGTCCCGGCTTGGGTTCCTTGGCGAACGTCACGTTGGCCATGACGGTGGTTTCGCCCAGCGTGGCGATGACGGACCCGTCCGCCTGACGGGCCACTTTTCCGGTTTCCAGTGTGAGCGTTTCTTCGCCCCACTGCATCGTTTTCGTCGTTGTATTGAACATCTTCGTTCCTCGAAGTCCAGCACTCCCGGGCGTTCCCGGGTCTGGCTTTTGCATTGGCGGCCCCATTGCCGCCGCCCCCTTATCCTCTTGCACGCGCCCGGGGGCTTCGGGGCGTCACGTCTCAGATAGGGCGCGCGTACATCATTTCATGCCAAAGGGAAACAGGAGTTTCGGCCGCGTCACGATGACGTGGTGACTATGCGGTTCTGCGCGCGCCTGCCGGGACGACAGTTCCAGGCAGGTCACGATCGGCCAAGCGGTTCCGTCTGCCACAAGCGGATGCGGATGCCGCCATGATCCACGATCGAACCGGGCGCCAGGAACGGCAGTCCCGTCGTCTTCGCCAGCGCCGCCTCGGACGTGACGAGCCCGACGCGCCAGCCGGCGAATTCCTGCATCAGGCGCGCGCCCAAAGCTCCGTAAAGGCCGTAGAGCGGTTTCTTGTTTCCGATGCGGCCGCCATAGGGCGGATTGACGATGACGAGCCCGGGCGGCCCGTCCGGCGGCTTGATCTCGCTGATCGGGCCTTGTGCGAAATCGACCTGATCGCCGACGCCGGCGCGCATAGCATTTGCTCGCGACATGGCGATCGCGCCCGCGTCGCGGTCCGACCCGTGGAACCTTGCCAGCGCCGGCCGTGGCGTCGCGGGGGCGGGACGCGACGCGGGGTCGTATGTGGCGAGGTGTTCGAAGGCGAAGCTGCGCGCGCGGCCCGGGTCGAGACCCATTGCCATCTCCGCCGCTTCGATCGGGAACGTGCCCGAACCGCACATCGGGTCGTAGACCGGCTCCGACCCGTCAAAGCCGCAGGCCCGCAGAAAGAGCGCGGCGAGCGTCTCGCGCATCGGCGCCTTGCCGACCTGCTGCTTCAACCCGCGCTTGTGCAGGGATGCGCCAGAGCTGTCGACCGAGATCGTGCAGAGATCGTCTTCGATCCGGACCTTCAACACGACCGGCGCGTCCGGAGATACCGGCGCACCCAAGGTCTCGGTCACCGCCCGTTCGATGCGCTGTGCCGCGGCGCGATCATGGTAGATGCGGGACTTGCGGCAGGTGGCCTCCACCCGAACGGCGACATCCGGACGCAGCCAGTCCGCCCAGGGCAGCTTGCGCGCGCGCTTGTCGAGTTGCGCAAGGTGCATCGCGCGGAACTCCGCCAGTCGAACAAGGACCCGCGTGGCGCCACGCAGCACGAGGTTGGCGCGCCAGGCTTCCGACCAGCCTCCGTCGAGGCCAACCCCGCCCGGAACGGAGGCTAGGATCGTGAATCCGTGATCCTGGGCTTCTTGCTCGAGAACTTGTTCGAGTCCCGGAGCGCAGGCAAGGAAGATCGGGATGGCAACCATGACGGATGCCTATCCCTGGTGCTGCCGGAAGGGAACTTGTTTTCCGTCGGCTTCGGGATCGGAAATGTGAGCCGGATGTGGAGCCCCTGATCCGTCAGCTTTCGGTCGATCCTGCCGTGCAACTGGGCAACGGACGCGTTCACCATAAGCGTGCCGAAGCCAGGCTCCGCGCTTTCCGATGACGCCCCGTCGGCGGTCGCGCCGTGTTCCTGCCAATGCATTTCGAGGGCGCCGTCCTTCTGCACCCAGGTCAGCCGCACCCATCCGTCAGGCGTGGACAAGGCGCCATGTTTCACCGCATTGGTCGCCAGTTCGTGGACGATCAGGGCCAGGGGCGTCGTGAAGCCGTAGGACAGCTGCAGGTCGCGGCCTTCCAGACGAACGCGAAGGTCATTCGATCCGGCACAGCGATACGGCTCGACCAACCGCTGCAGCAGATTCAGGAAGGAGACGCATTCGGTATGGCTGAGTGCCACGTCATGCGCATCGGACAGTGCCTGAATCCGCGCGCGCAGGTCGGTCAACAAGGTCTTTGCATCCGGTCGGTCGCGGGCGGACACCGTCACCATCGACGCGATGACGGCAAAGAGGTTCTTGACCCTGTGATGCATTTCCCGGGTGATGAAATCCGCCTCCCGTCGGAACTTCGCCGCATTGATCAGCGCCGTGCGCATCGTCGCGGTTATGAAGCAGACGAAAAGGCCGGATATGAACATAGCGACTCTGTTCGCAATTTTCTCCGGAAGGGGCATCTCATGGATGTGCAGAAACCAGAAGAGGGCGATCGCTAGGACAAGACCGAACAGGCTCGGACCAAAGCCAGCCAGGCTGGCGACTATGACGAGTGCGACGGCATGAAAGACCGGAGCGACGTTGTCGCCAAGAATGGGGGTCACGAGAATTCTCAGACCGGTGGCCATCAGGATGACAAGGGTGGTGATGAGATAGGCGCGGGCACCTGAAACGGAGTATCTCTCCAGGAAATCTGCCAAATCAGGCTTCATTCTGACCCCACCGCGTTAATACTGGCGTACTGGTCCCAAGGCGCATGCACAATTTGTTCCGCGCGGCATATGTCGCAACAACTCGCTAATTTGTCGTAACACGGCCGTTCCGAAGCTATTGGCAAATATGGAAAACGCGCCGCTGACACTTTGCCAGCGGCGCATCATTCCGAGTTCTTCGCCGGAAAACGATTCTAGCGGCGGATGCCGAGACGCTTGATCAGGTCGCGATACCGGCCCTCATCCTTGTTCTTGAGGTAGTCCAGCAGCTTGCGGCGCTGCGCGACCATCTTCAGAAGGCCACGGCGTCCGTGGTTATCCTTCTTGTGGGTCTTGAAATGTTCGGTGAGCGTGGTGATGCGAGAGGTCAGGATGGCCACCTGGATTTCCGGCGAACCGGTGTCGTTTTCCTTGGTGGCGAAATCCTTCATGATCCGCGCTTTTTCGTCTTGAGTGATCGACATCGGGGTCTCCTTTGAATTGCATGTGATCGCGCCGCCGCAGGCCGGGATGTCGTCCAGCACAAGGCGTAGAGAAATCTCCGAACCGCTGGGCGAGTCGGAGATGGCGGCGTATAGGAGGTTCTCCCGCGCGATGCAATTCGTTTGTCGGGCTGACGCGTGCCGGGGCTTCACGCCCAGCCGAGTGCACGCGCCTTGCTGAGCGGGACGAGCGGCACCTGGTCGTAGACCGCGTCGGACTTGGTCCGGAACTGCGCCAGAAGCGTGTCGCCGAGGACGACCCGCGCAAGCGACGGATCCGCGTCGTTGTGAACCACTGCCACTTGGGGGACGTCTCCGTCGGTGTCGTCCCAGACAACGATCAGATCGTCCTCCTGCGGGTCGAACCCGTCAAAATCTGGCGTGCCGGCATCGTTCGAGAACCAGTCCGCGATGTTGACGTCCGTGTCAACGGCGGTCACATGAAGTGCGTCGTCGCCGGCGTCGCCGAAAGCATCGCTGTCCGACGGATCGAACGCGGTCGTCTCGCACCCGCCGACAGCATCGGCTTCGGCGAGGATGGTTTCGTCGGGCGCTTCGCATGTTGCCCTCGCGACGACGGAGGGCAGCTCGGCCGTGGTTTCGAGAGCCGCTTCGTCGTCGGAACCGGTGCTCTGCAGGACCGGGTCATCCCCACCTGCGGCTTCGTCATTCGGGCCCATCAACGCGTCTGCCAGGGCGACGGACCCGTCCTCGGGAGTGTCGTCCTTGGCGTTTTTCCTGAAGGGCAGAAACCAAAGCGTCGTGAACGCACAGACGGCCAGCAACCCCATCAAACCAGAAAGCCACAGCATGCAATGAACCCGTTCTCTTGCCTACGTCTCCAGACTACACAGCGCCACGAAGCGTGCGCAAGATCAACGGGAAATGGAAAACTAGGTTAGAAGCGTCTTAATCCATGGGCTCTGAAACGTGCATTTCCGACTGGTTCTGAATCCTGTGGTGGAGACGGCCAAGTCTGACGAAGCCAGCTTGCCACTTTGATCCGGTTCGTGTGTGCCACGCACCGCGCGGCCGCGTCAGGGCGAATCGTCGAACCGCGCGATCCGCAACAGGCAGCGCTGAAAGGTTTTGGCCTCGTCTTCGGTCATGTCCGACCGCAAGCGGGCATCGAATGCGCGGGCTTCACTGTGCAGGTCGTCGAACACCGCTCGCCCCTGCCGCGTGAGCGTCAACAGGGAATGCCGGCGGTCACCGGGCAGTTCCCGCCGCGTCAGAAAGCGCTTCTCCTCCAAGGCAGAAACGGCGCGGCTGACCTTGGTCTTGTGCATCCGCGCCATGTCGCAGATCTGCCGCGCGGTCATGTCTCCATACTGCCCCAGGTGGAACAGAACGCGCCATTCCGTCCGCAGCATTCCGTACTTGCCTTTGTAGGTGCGCTGGAACTCGAGACTGGCCGCATCCGCAGCCTGGTTCAGGAGATACGGCAGAAACTGGCGCAACTCGAAGCTGTCGAAATCTTCCACTTTTGACGATCCGGGGCTTGTTAGTTACATTTTCAACTAATACCTCGACGATGACAGAGGAGACAAGACCATGAAAGACGTGACGCAAGCGGCCCCTCTCACCATGGCCGAGACCCCCGTCGGAACGACCCCCGGCTACATGCCCGGCTGGGCGAACGATTTCGAGACCGAAGCTCTACCCGGCGCATTGCCCCAGGGCATGAATTCTCCGCAGCGCGTCGAATACGGGCTTTATGCCGAGCAGTTGTCGGGCAGCGCCTTCACGCAGCCCGGACCGGAGCGCACCTGGTGCTACCGCATTCGGCCGTCGGTGCAGCACACGCACCGCTTCGATAAGATCGATCTGCCCTACTGGAAGAGCGCGCCCTACGTGAACCAAGACGTGATTTCGCTGGGCCAGTATCGCTGGGATCCGGTCCCGCATTCCGACGAGCCTCTGACCTGGCTCACCGGCATGCGCACGATGACGACCGCCGGTGACGTCAACACGCAGGTGGGCATGGCTGCGCATATCTACCTCGTGACCGACTCGATGCTGGACGACTATTTCTACTCCGCCGATTCCGAATTGCTGGTGGTGCCCCAGGAGGGTCGCCTGCGATTTTCCACCGAGTTGGGCATCATCGACCTCGAGCCGCAGGAAATCGCGATCATCCCGCGCGGGCTCGTTTATCGCGTGGAGGTGCTCGAGGGACCGTGCCGCGGCTTCGTCTGCGAAAACTACGGCCAGAAGTTCGAGCTTCCGGGCCGTGGCCCGATCGGCGCCAACTGCCTCGCCAACCCGCGCGACTTCAAGACACCGGTTGCCGCCTTCGAGGATCGGGACGCCGAGAGCACCGTGACCATCAAATGGTGCGGTCAGTTCCACATCACGCGCATCGACCATTCGCCGCTCGACATCGTTGCGTGGCACGGCAATTACGCGCCCTGCAAGTACGACCTGAAAACCTACTGTCCGGTCGGCGCGATCCTCTTTGACCACCCGGACCCGTCGATCTTCACCGTGCTCACTGCGCCGTCCGGCGTGCCGGGAACCGCAAATATCGACTTCGTGCTCTTCCGCGAGCGCTGGCTGGTGGCCGAGGACACGTTCCGCCCGCCGTGGTACCACAAGAACGTCATGTCGGAGATGATGGGCAACATCTACGGCCAGTACGACGCCAAGCCCGAAGGCTTCGTGCCCGGCGGGACCAGCCTGCACAACATGATGCTGCCGCACGGGCCCGACCGCGACGCCTTCGAGAAGGCATCCTATTCCAACCTCGGTGCCGACAAGCTCGACAACACGATGAGCTTCATGTTCGAGACGCGCTTCCCGCAGCACCTCACCGAGTTCGCCGCCAGGGAAGCGCCGTTGCAGGACAACTACATCGACTGCTGGAAGGACCTCGAGAAGAAGTTCGACGGCACGCCGGGACGCAAGTAACGTCGCAACAAAGGGCAGCCGGACCTGCGTGAACGTCCGGCTGCACCATTGGTAAGGATATCGCTCATGCCGGACGCCTTTACGGATCTGCTCTTCTGGATCGCGATCTTCGTCGCGCTCTTCTTCTTCTTCCGCTATCTGCAGAAACGCAAGAACGACAAGGACTGACATGGCGACGGACATGGCCCTGATGAGATCCTGGGTGGACAGTGCGAATTCCGCGGAAACGCCTTTCCCCCTCAACAACCTGCCCTACGGCGTCTTTTCGCGGGGCAAAGACCTCCGGCAACTCGGCGTGGCGATCGGGGACTTCGTTCTCGACGTGGCCGAGGTGGCGGAGCATCTGCCGGTTTCCACCGACATTCTCACCGACACGCGTGGCTGGAACGGGGTGATGGAAGCCGGGCCGGACCTCTGGCGCGAACTGCGCGCCGGGCTGCAGAAGCTTCTGGCCGAAGGCAATGCCGCCGAGGGGGAGGTCGCCGTGCACCTCGTGCCGCTTTCCGACGTGAAGCTGCACATGCCCTTCACCGTCGCCGAATACACGGATTTCTACGCCGGCAAGCACCACGCCACCAATGTGGGCACGATGTTCCGCGGCGCCGAAAATGCTCTGCCGCCGAACTGGCTTTCGATCCCCATCGGCTACAACGGCCGTGCGTCGTCGGTCGTCGTTTCCGGCACCGATATCCGCCGCCCGTGGGGTCAGCTGAAGAGCCCGGACGACGATCTGCCGCGCTGGGCGCCCTCGGTCCGCTTCGACATCGAACTCGAGATGGGTGCGATCGTCGGCCAGCCCTCCAACGGGCCAATCACCGTGGATCAGGCGGACGCCAACATCTTCGGCTACGTGCTCCTGAACGACTGGTCCGCGCGCGACATCCAGGCCTGGGAATACCAGCCGCTGGGCCCCTTCCAGGCCAAGGCCACGGCGACGTCCATCTCTCCCTGGATCGTGACGAAGGCCGCATTGGAGCCGTTCCGTGTCTCCACGCCCGAGCGGGAACGTGAACTCCTGCCGCACCTGAAGGATACCGGCCCGATGCTCTACGACATCGACCTCTCCGTCAGCCTCGCGCCCGAGGGTGAGGATCCGGAAACTATCGCGCGCACCAATTACCGCGAACTCTACTACTCCGCGGCCCAGCAACTTGCGCATCACTCCACCTCCGGCTGCCCGATGCGGGTGGGCGACCTCCTCGGTTCCGGCACCATCTCCGGTCCCGAACGCGAAACCCGCGGCTCGCTCCTCGAACTGTCCTGGGGCGGCAAGGAACCGATTGAACTCGGCAACGGCGCGACCCGCTCCTTCATCGAGGACGGCGATACACTCACCCTGCACGGCCATGCCACCGGCGACGGCTACCGCATCGGCTTCGGCACCTGCGCCGGCAAGCTGCTGCCTGCCGGGCCCGATCCTTACGCGAAATGACCCGTCTTCACTTGGCCCTGTAAACTCCCGCCGGAGGCATCCGCCACCGGCACCAGCACGAAGGACATCGACCCATGGCCAAAGCCTTCGCCTCCCAAGGCGACATGACCGAGAAAAAGATCACCTTCGAAGAGGTCGGCCCCGGCCTCTGGGCCTTCACCGCCGAGGGCGATCCCAACAGCGGCGTCATTATCGGCGATGACAGCGTCATGATCGTGGAGGCTCAGGCGACGCCGCGCCTCGCGAACAAGGTGATCGAAAAGGTGCGAGAGATCACCGACAAGCCGATCAGCCATGTGGTGATGACCCACTACCACGCCGTGCGCGTGCTCGGAGCCTCGGCCTTCGACGCGCCGCAGGTCATCATGTCGGAAAAGGCCCGCGCAATGGTCGCCGAACGCGGGCAGGAGGACTGGGACAGCGAATTCCAGCGCTTCCCGCGTCTCTTCGAGGGGCATGAAAGCATTCCCGGCCTGACCTGGCCCACCACAACCTTCAACGGCCGGATGTCCGTCTACCTCGGCAATCGCCGCGTGGACATCATGCAGATTGGCCGTGCCCATACCGCTGGTGACGCGGTGATCCACGTGCCCGACGCCAACGTCATGTTCACCGGCGACATCGTCGAATACCACTCCGCCTGCTATTGCGGTGACGGGCATTTCCACGACTGGCCGGTGACGCTCGAACGCATCCGCGGCTTCGATCTGGATGCCATCGCACCCGGCCGCGGCGACGCGCTGCAAGGATCCGGGATGGTGAACAAGGCACTGGATTCGACCGCCGATTTCGTCCGCTCCACCTACCGCCCGGCGGCCCAGGTGGCGGTACGCGGCGGCACGCTCAAGGAGGCCTGGGATGCGGTGCGCGCCGAATGCGACCCGAAGTTCTCCGACTACGCGATCTACGAGCATTGCCTGCCCTTCAACGTCGCCCGCGCGTACGACGAGGCACAGGACATCGACACGCCCCGCATCTGGACCGCGGAGCGCGACGTCAAGATGTGGGAGGAGCTGCAGGGGTGATGGGCGGATCGACAATGCGAGACGCGCGCGGCCTCACGCAGGCCACTGGTAAGTTGCGCGGCCGTCCCTATCATGTCTCCCTGAAGTCCGCCGCACACGCAGCGAAGAATGGAGGGTCCGAACCATCACCGTTACGAAATGGAAGGAAGCCACGATCAAGGCGCTCATCGTGCTCGTCCCGACCTATTCGATGGCGTACTTCACCGGGCAGATGGTCTGGGTCGTGCCGACCCTCGCGGCCTGCGGGTTCTTCGCCGGCACCATTTCCTTCGATGACCGTACCACAACGCAGCGGGTGGACGAGGACAGCGATGGCACCGATGTGGATCAGACCCTCGATCTCGGTGTGGATGAAGACGGCAGCAACTGAGGCCAGGTCCCGCACGGAGGCGCGGTCATGAACGCTCCGCTCCGCGACCGCTACCCGCTGGCCTTCACGCTCTACCCCTATGCGCGCTCCACCGATCAGGACGCGGCGCACCCCGTGCGCCACCCGGTCGTCATCGTGGGCGGCGGTCCCATCGGTCTCGCCACCGCCCTCGACCTCGGGCTGCGCGGCCAGCCGGTCGTCGTGCTCGACGACCACGAAGGCGTGGGGCAGGGCTCCCGCGCGATCTGCTTCGCCAAGCGGACGCTGGAGATCTGCCACCGCCTGGGCGCCGGGCAGGAGATGCTGGCGAAGGGCGTCGTCTGGCAGAAGGGACGCGTCTTTCACGACCGTGCCGAGATCTTCGACTTCGACCTGCTGCCCGAACAGGGGCACCGCTTCCCGGCATTCATCAACCTCCAACAGCCCTGGTTCGAGAAATTCCTCGTCGACGCGATTGCCCGCGCGAACCAGCAGGGCGCGCAGATCGACATCCGCGGCAAGAACCGAGTCGATGCGGTCGCCCCTGCGGACGATGGCGTGACGCTCGACCTGATGACGCCGGACGGGCCGTACCGGATCTTGGCCGACTGGCTGGTCGCCTGCGACGGTGCCCGCTCTCCCGTCCGCGACATGTTGGGGCTCGGGTTCGAGGGGCGCGTGTTCGAGGACAACTTCCTCATCGCCGACGTGAAGATGACCGCCGACTTCCCGACCGAACGCTGGTTCTGGTTCGAGCCGTGGTTCAAGTCCGGATCTTCGGCGCTCCTGCACAAGCAACCCGACGACATCTGGCGCATCGACTTCCAACTCGGCTGGGACATCGACCGCGAGACGGAACTGAAGAAGGAAAACATCCGCGCCCGGGTCGACCAGATGCTGGGCCCGGAGGTGGATTACGAACTCGACTGGTGCTCGATCTACACCTTCCAGTGTCGCCGGATGGAGCGGTTCGCGCATGGTCGCGTGATCTTCGCCGGCGATGCGGCACACCAGGTCTCGCCCTTCGGCGCGCGCGGCGCCAATTCCGGCGTGCAGGACGCCGAGAACCTCGCCTGGCGGCTGGACCTGATCCTGAAGGGCGTGGCGCGGGAGAGCCTGATCGAAGGCTACAACTCCGAACGGGTGATGGCCGCCGACGAGAACATCCGCAATTCCACCCGCTCCACCGATTTCCTGACGCCCAAGACCGAGATCAGCAAGATCTTCCGGGATGCGGTCCTGACGCTGGCGGCGGATCACGCATTTGCACGGCCACTGGTAAACTCGGGACGCCTCAGCGTGCCCTGCATTTACAGCGGCTTGCCCGGTTTCGGTCCGGATGCGCTGGAGGGCGGACCGGCCAGAACCCGGCCCGGTGCCCCCTGTCCGGATGCGCCGGTCGGAAACGGGTTCCTTCTGGATCATCTGGACGGTGATTTCATCCTGCTGGGTCTGAATGCGGATGTGCCCGAAACCACCGACGCGCATGGAATTCCGGTCAGGGGAGTTCGTATCGATGCGGAAGAAGCTTTGGCGGATCGGTATCTGGGGCAGGCTGCACAGGCCGTGTACCTGCTCCGGCCGGACCAGCATGTCGTGGCGCGCTGGCCGTCCCACGACGCCGCCGCCGTGCTGGACGCCGTCACGAATTCGGTGGAGGCATGATGCTCAAGCTGGAACCCAACATCTCCGATCCCGATGGCTTCTACGAAGCGCTGATCCGGGCGCATGAGGGCCTTTCGTCCGATGCCAGCGCGGCGCTGAATGCGCGCTTGATCCTGATCCTGGCAAACCAGATCGGCGATGCGGAGGTGCTGAAGCAGGCGCTCCACGCGGCGAAGCCGGCCTGATCCAATGCTATCCAGGGTTCTCGACCTGCTGGGCCGAATGCTGATCGCGCTCCTCTTCTTGGGCGGCGCGGTGCAGAAGGTCATGGATCCCGGACCGGTGCAGCAGATGCTCGCCACGGTCGGTCTGCCCGACTGGATGATCTGGCCGGTCGCGGCCTTCGACCTTGCCGCCGGCACGTTCCTGATGACTGGCCCGCGCGTCGCGATCTGGGCGCTCGTGCTGGCGGCCTACTGCCTGCTCACCAGCTTCTTTCACTGGCAACTCCGCGCGGATCCCTGGCAGGTCACGATCATGGTCAAGAATTGGGCCATCGCGGGAGGACTACTTGTCGTGGCCGCGCATCATTTGTCGCGGTCAACCGGGCGGCCCCGACCTCAGTAGGATTCCAGCATGGTGTCCTTGCGCAGGTAGAGCGGGTGCCGCGCATAGCCGGTCTTGTTCCGTCCAAGGCACATGAATGGGCGGTTGGGCGCGCGCAGGATCTCGCGTGTTTCCTCCTCGATCGCGGCGAATTGGGCCGGCACGTTGCCGGTCGCCATCACGATCAACTCAGCGTGGAAGGCCATTCCCAGAAGAACCTGGATGTTCCGCGGCGACCGCGCCACGAAAGGGTCGTGCGGCAGGTCGCGCGGCGAGGTGGCGCGCCAGTCGAGAATGTTTCCCTTGAGGTAGCGGGTATAGCCCCAGGTGCGCGCGAAAGTCAGCTCACGGTGGCATGTGGGATCCGACACTTCGGCATCCGCGACGGACGGATTGAGACCGATGAACAGGATCGCGCGGGGTTCCGAGCCGCTCGGGGTCCAGTTGCGCGAGAGGCTCTGGCGGTATCGGCCGCACTCCGAAATCTGGGCGGAACCGGCGACACCCTCGGGCAGACGCAGGCGCGTCCGGCCACCTGGATCGTGCATCATGTTGGGGATCGGCGCATTCATGTCACATGAATCTGACACGTCTTGATTGATCCCGCAACCTGACCCGCCCATCCGTGACGCGGAGTCACGGGCTCCGGGTCAGAAACACGCGCGCGGGATGCAACTCCCCGGCCCTGTAGGTCCCGACGGCAATCGGCTCCCCGTCGAGCGAGGCCCAGCACGTATCGCCATATTCCGCGTCTGCCGTCAGGACCATGCCCGGATTGCCGTTGCGCATCTTCGCGGCACCCTCAGGGGTGGTGCGGAGTTCCGGGACGTCCTCAAGTCCAATCTCCAGCGGCAGGAGATGCGCATCGAGCGCAGGTGTCCGCTCCATGGATTGGATCCGATCCATCGTCAGGCCATCCTCGGCCGCGAAGGGCCCCGACCAGGTTCGCCGCAATTCCGTCACGTGACCATAACAGCCCAGCGCCTGGCCCAGATCCCGCGCGACGGCGCGGACATATCCCCCCTTGCCGCAGATCATCTCCAGCACGGCGTGGTCGGCATCCGGCCGGTCGACCAGCAACAGTTCCTCGACCCAGAGCGGGCGCGGCTCGATCTCCATGGTCTCGCCGTCGCGCGCCCGTTTGTAGGCGCGCTCCCCGTCGATCTTGACGGCGGAGAATTGCGGCGGGACCTGCAGGATGTCGCCGACGAAGGCGCCGAGGGCATTCTTGATCTCCTCATCCGTCGGGCGCGTGTCGGATGTGGCGATGACCTCGCCTTCGGCATCATCGGTATTCGTTGCCGCTCCGAGCCTGACGGTGAAGACGTAGGCCTTGAGCGCATCAGTCACGAAGGGCACTGTCTTCGTGGCCTCGCCCAGCGCCACGGCAAGGACGCCCGTCGCTTCCGGATCGAGCGTGCCCGCATGGCCGGCCTTTTTCGCGTCGAAGGCCCAGCGGACCTTGTTGACGACGGCGTTCGATGTGAGCCCGGCGGGCTTGTCCACCACCAGCCAGCCGGAGATGTCCCGCCCCTTGCGCTTGCGTGCCACGTTGCGTGTTCTCCTTCGCGTATCCGGTTGGCGGATTAGCGACCGATGCGTGTCGCTGCAACCCGTGGCATGACCCGCCCGGCGCGGGCCTGCCGCCCGCAAATCGTTTCGAATGCGTTCGGGCCACGCAGGCCCCGGGGCGCTGCCCCGGACCCCGAGGTATTTCGGGACCCAAAGAAGGACAGGCCGGAGGACTGGCGCTTGGCCACCCTTTCGACGCCGTTCAGTCCAGCGGTGCGACCGTTCCGACGATGGGGCCCAGAAGGAAGCCGCCATCGGATCGTCCGAGGGCCGGGGCGTAAAGGCGCGATATGTTGCCATCGAGGTAGAGTGCGTTGGGCGTGTTCAGAACGTCGCGGAAGAAGCTTCCGAATTCGTGGAACGTGACCCGGTTGTTCGAGATCGCGAACAGGGCTTCGGTCCCGTCGGCGCTGGTCCCGACGCCGTTGCGGACATAGCGCGAGGTGCTGTCCGGCAGGAACCGCGGGTGCAGTTCGCCGTCGATCACCAGCATCGGCCCCGACTGCGTGGCAAAGCGGCACTCGGGCGCTTCTCTTTCGAAACGGAGGGTTTCGATGACGTCCGCACGGTTTTCGCGCAGGCAGAGCACCCCGTTCGGGAGCAGGCCGAAATTGCCGGGCCCGGGCGAGGTAATCAGATCCTGCACCGTCGTGCCGTTCTCGATGTAGAGTCCGACGGGCGAGCGATCGGCATGGTACATGCCCGCATTCATCGCAAAGCTCAGCGTCTCTCCGCGTTTCGCAAGGTCGTCATCCACACTTCCGAACTGGCCGTAGGGACCGCCGCCCGGGCGCTCCAGAAACAATCTCAGCCTGTCCTGCGTGACGTCGACGCGGCACACCGTGTAGCTGTTGCCGGCATGCGTCATGTCCTCGCACTGCGGCAGTGCCTGAGCCGCGCCGGCGCAGAGCATCAGCGCCATGACACGCGCCAAGATCATTCGCCCAGATCGCGCCGCACGGCTTCTTGCGCGAACAAGGCGCGCGTTTCGTCCATGCGATCGAATGTTTCGTCGGTGCGGAACCGGAGGTCGGGCGTGTACTTCAACCCGAGCTTCTTGCCGATGACGCGTCGCAATTCCGCCTTGTTGCGCGCGAGGAGCTCGATCGCCTCCTCTTGACCCTCTCCGCCGAGTGGCAGGACATAGGCCGTGGCAACCTTCAGATCCGGCGATGTGCGGACCTCGCCCACGGTGATCGACAGCCGGTTCAATTCCGGATCGTGCACGTCGCCCTGCGCGAGCACTTGTGCCAGCGTTCGACGGATGAGTTCACCGACGCGCAACTGGCGCTGGGACGGACCGTCACCATCACGGTTTCTGTTTTTACCCATACCGGATCACTTAAGCCTGTGCCGAAGCTTTGCCAAGCGCTGCGTTGCAGGCTAAGCGGGGATTTGGACGAGAGAGGACGGAAGATGGCTGACTTACCTGGGATCGTGGTGACGGGGGCCTCCGGACGGATGGGGCAGATGCTGATCCGGACAATCATGGAGTCCGATTTGGCCCGTTTGGCGGGCGCCGTCGAGCGGGAGGGGCATGCCTGGGTCCGCACCGACCTCGGCGAGGCGTTGGGGGGCGCGTCCATTGGTCTCGACGTGACGGATGATCCCCTGGAGGCAATGGCCGGCGCGCAGGCGTTGATCGACTTCACGGCACCGGCCGCGACGTTGGCGTTCGCGGAGGTCGCGGCAGAGACGCGGGCGGTGCACGTGATCGGCACCACTGGCATGAGCGACAGCGACATTGCTCAACTGGGACCCGCCAGCCGCCACTGTACCCAGATCCGGGCAGGGAACATGAGCCTCGGCGTCAATCTGCTGGTGCAACTCACGCGCCAGGTCGCGGCCGCGCTCGACGAGGATTTCGACATCGAGGTGATCGAGTCGCATCACAACCGTAAGGTCGATGCGCCCTCGGGCACCGCGCTCATGCTGGGCGATGCAGCCGCTGCGGGACGCGGCAGGGCGCTGGAGGACGTGGCGGACCGCGGTCGCGACGGCATGACCGGTGCCCGCGAACGCGGCCATATCGGATTTTCGGCGATTCGCGGGGGCGACATCGTGGGTGAGCATGACGTCATGTTCGCCGCACCGGGAGAGCGGATCGTGCTGCGCCATGTCGCCACCGATCGCGGCATCTTTGCCCGCGGCGCGCTCAAGGCGGCTCTCTGGGGTCTGGATAAGGGTCCAGGCCAGTACGACATGCTGGACGTCCTGGGACTTCGCCAACCCCAGCGAGAGTGATCCGGAAGGCTGCCACCGCCGTATCTGTCCCGTAAGTAACGAAACGGGGAAAATCATGTATTCGCGCTCAGCTTGGTTTGCCTTGGCATTTGCGGCGGTAGCAACCGCGGCGCACGCCGAATTCGACACGGTCGACAGCCAACAGGATTTCCTCAGCTACGTGTCGGGCAAGACCTTGACGCGGCCGCTGGTCGAGATCCGCGTCACGCAGGACGGACGCATCGAGGGGCGTGGATCGCTTTGGGACGTTGAGGGAACCTGGTCCTGGCGCGATGGCTACTTCTGCCGGGATCTGTTCTGGGGTGGAGATGCCCTGGGCTACAACTGCCAGGAGGTGCAGGTTGGAGGCGGCCGCATGCGGTTCACCTCCGATCGCGGAAGCGGGCAGTCGGCGGTCTTTCGTCTGAGGTAGCCGGCGTCACGCGCTGCTGCAGGTTTTACCGGCCGTATTGCCGAACGCGGTCCACGCTTCCCAGAATTCCTCGTTCGAATCGCGGTCGGATTGCCGAACCTCCTGGAGGTCGTCCTGCTTCGTGAAGTACTCTGCACCGCGCCGCTGCTGGGTCGCGTTCAACTGCCTGTCGGCCACCCACTGAACGCAACCGCACCGAGATTGCGTGGCGCCGTTTCTTCCCGCGTTCAGGCACGCGGAGTAGATCGGACCGGTGGAAAACCTGACGACCGGCGCTGGGGCCGGTTGCAAGGCCGCCGTGGTCACGACGCGGGCGCCGGTACTGCCTCCTTGGATCGGCACCGCTCCCGGTGTGATCGGCACGTACGTTACCGGTGATGTCTTTGCCCGGGCGCTCGAGTATTGCGACCCACGCCCGTCGCCGCTGCACCCGGCAAGCAGGGCTATGGTGACGCCAATTCCGATGTTTCGGATCATGTACCGCTCTCCGTCTGTCGCCGCCGTTCTTCGGCGGACATATTCCCTCATGAAGCGGAATATGACGGATTTCGGGGCGCCTCGCAATTGTGCCGGCTGATCAGGCGGGCTGCAGATTCCGACGCGCCGGAGTTTTTGTCATCTCGGTCAACTCGACCGCCACCTGTTCCATCAGTGCGGCGAACGGGTCGTCGAACGTTCGTGCCATCTCACGCTGCAACTGCGTGTGATTGGCGCGCGTCATCTCGACCCGGTCTGCGCAGCCCGAACCGAGCGTGATGATGTTGTTGTCCGTATCGGCTTCGGCCGCCTGGGCGGACGCCGCGAGGAATTCGTGGTTCATTGTTTTGTCTCTGGCAGCATTGAGTGGCACCCCATGCTTACGCCGGGTCACACATCCCGCATAAGTCTGGAATACCCGCCCTTTTGCAGAAAGGCGTTAAGCTCGGTTAATGGAGCATTAACAGCCCGCCGTGTATTCGCGATTTATGGGGAGGTGAGGGAGGCCGTGATCGGTATGTGATGCATTGTGAGCCCAAGTGGAGAATGGCTGACGCGGAGATTGGTGGATTCGGCTAAAAATCGCCGGAAGCGGGTGTCTTGCGGCCGAGCTTGCCATGTGAACCGATGATCCTGCGCAGGCTTCCAAAGCGATCGACCTATCCGTGCAGCATCTCCGACAGTGCGCCCTCGTCCACTTTCATAGCCGCCTCCGGATTGCCGCCCGCGCGGTCCAGCACCTTCTGCGGCTCGGGCATTTCGGTCATCGCGGCGATGTGGTTGCTCAGAAGGCGGATCATGGAAGTTCCTCGGGCGACAGTGCACATCGGAGCATACCCTCCAATACCCAAAAATACAATCCGGCCCGCCACTCCGGCCCATTGACCAGGCCCGCGTTCCGCCGCATATCCACGCCCATGACTCCTCTCAGCCATATCCGCAACTTCTCCATCGTGGCGCATATCGACCACGGCAAGTCCACGCTGGCCGATCGCCTGATCCAGGCCACCGACACCGTCAGC
Organism: uncultured Alphaproteobacteria bacterium; assembly: GCA_963721175.1. Lineage (GTDB taxonomy): Bacteria > Pseudomonadota > Alphaproteobacteria > Rhodobacterales > Rhodobacteraceae > Aliishimia. The sequence continues at coordinate 19,834 of CAVRIG010000002.1, forward strand.
GCCCGCGACATGAAGGAGCAGTTGCTCGACGCCATGGATATCGAGCGGGAGCGGGGCATCACCATCAAGGCCAACACGGTCCGGCTCGACTACACCGCGCTCAACGGCGAGAAGTACCTGCTGAACCTCATCGACACGCCCGGCCATGTCGACTTTTCCTACGAGGTCAGCCGCTCCATGCGCGCCGTCGAAGGGTCTCTGCTGGTGGTCGATTCGACGCAAGGGGTGGAGGCGCAGACGCTCGCCAACGTCTACCAGGCCATCGACGCCGACCACGAGATCGTGCCGGTCTTCAACAAGATCGACCTGCCCGCCTCCGACATCTCCCGCGTGGCCGAGCAGGTGGAAGACGTGATCGGCATCGATGCCTCGGGTGCCATCCCCGTTTCCGCCAAGACCGGGCAGGGCATCCGTGAGGTGCTGGAGGCCATCGTCCACCACCTGCCCCCGCCCAAGGGAACCCGCGACGCGCCGCTGAAGGCGATGCTGGTGGACTCCAAGTACGACCAGTACCTCGGCGTGATCTGTATCGTCCGCATCATCGACGGGGTCCTGAAGAAGGGTGATCGCATCCGCATGATGAAGACGGGCGGCACCTACGACGTGGACGATGTCGGCGTCTACCGCCCCGTCATGACCGCCGTGGACGAACTGGGGCCCGGCGAGATCGGCTATCTCAATGCCTCGATCAAGCAGGTCCGCGACACCCGCGTCGGCGACACCATCACGCTCGAGAAGAAGCCCTGCGCCGAACCGCTGCCGGGCTTCCGTCCGTCGCAGCCGGTGGTGTTCTGCGGCCTCTTCCCGGTCGATGCCGACGAATTCGAGGACCTGCGCGACATCCATCGAGAAGCTGGCACTCAACGACGCCTCCTTCACCTACGAGATGGAGACCTCGGCCGCGCTGGGCTTCGGCTTCCGCTGCGGCTTCCTCGGGCTGCTGCACCTCGAGGTCATGCGAGACCGGATCGAGCGCGAATACGATATCGAGCTGATCACGACGGCGCCCTCCGTGATCTATCACATCTTCATGAAGGACGGGGAGCGGCGCGACCTGCACAACCCCGCCGACATGCCCGACATGACCCATGTCGACCATATCGAGGAGCCGCGGATCAAGGCCACGATCCTGGTGCCTGACGATTACCTCGGCGACGTGCTGAAGCTCTGCCAGGATCGGCGCGGGATCCAGATGGACCTGACCTATGCCGGCTCCCGCCCGATCGTTGTTTACGATCTGCCACTGAACGAGGTGGTGTTCGACTTCTACGACCGCCTGAAATCGGTGACCAAGGGCTATGCCAGCTTCGACTACCAGATGATCGGCTACCGCGAGGACCACCTGGTGAAGATGCAGATCCTGGTGAACGACGAACCTGTCGACGCGCTCTCCACAATGGTCCATCGCGACCGGGCGGAGATGCGGGGCCGCGCCATGGTCGAGAAACTCAAGGACCTTATCCCCCGCCACATGTTCAAGATCCCGATTCAGGCCGCGATCGGCGGCAAGGTCATCGCCCGCGAGACGCTGTCGGCGCTGCGCAAGGATGTGACGGCGAAATGCTACGGCGGCGACGCCACGCGGAAACGCAAGCTTCTGGACAAGCAGAAGGCCGGCAAGAAGAAGATGCGCCAGTTCGGGAAAGTGGACATCCCGCAGGAGGCGTTTATTTCCGCGCTGAAAATGGACGGCTGACCGTC
>CAVRIG010000003.1:0-35911 GCA_963721175.1 uncultured Alphaproteobacteria bacterium
GATCCCTGGCAGGTCACGATCATGGTCAAGAATTGGGCCATCGCGGGAGGACTACTTGTCGTGGCCGCGCATCATTTGTCGCGGTCAACCGGGCGGCCCCGACCTCGGTAGGATCCCAGCATGGTGTCCTTGCGCAGGTAGAGCGGGTGCCGCGCATAGCCGGTCTTGTTCCGTCCAAGGCACATGAATGGGCGGTTGGGCGCGCGCAGGATCTCGGCGTGTTTCCTCCTCGATCGCGGCGAATTGGGCCGGCACGTTGCCGGTCGCCATCACGATCAACTCAGCGTGGAAGGCCATTCCCAGAAGAACCTGGATGTTCCGCGGCGACCGCGCCACGAAAGGGTCGTGCGGCAGGTCGCGCGGCGAGGTGGCGCGCCAGTCGAGAATGTTTCCCTTGAGGTAGCGGGTATAGCCCCAGGTGCGCGCGAAAGTCAGCTCACGGTGGCATGTGGGATCCCACACTTCGGCATCCGCGACGGACGGATTGAGACCGATGAACAGGATCGCGCGGGGTTCCGAGCCGCTCGGGGTCCAGTTGCGCGAGAGGCTCTGGCGGTATCGGCCGCACTCCGAAATCTGGGCGGAACCGGCGACACCCTCGGGCAGACGCAGGCGCGTCCGGCCACCGGGATCGTGCAACATTTTGGGGATCGGCGCATTCATGTGACGTGAATTTGACACTCTTGATTGATCCCCTAACCTGACCCGCCCATCCGTGACGCGGAGTCACGGGCTCCGGGCCAGAAACACGCGCGCGGACTAACTCCCCGGCCCTGTAGGTCCCGACGGCAATCGGCTCCCCGTCGAGCCAGGCCCAGCACGTATCGCCATATTCCGCGTCTGCCGTCAGGACCATGCCGGGATTGCCGTTGCGCATCTTCGCGGCACCCTCGGCGGTGGGCGCAGTTCCGGGACGTCCTCGAGTCCAATCTCCAGCGGCAGGAGATGCGCATCGAGCGCAGGGGTCCGCGCCAGGGCCTCGACCCGGTCCATCGTCAGCCCGTCTTCGGCTGAACGGCCCCGACCAGGTTCGTCGGAGCTCGGCCACGTGGCCGAACAGCCCAGCGCCTGGCCCAGGTCGCGCGCGACGGCGCGGACATATCCCCCCTTGCCGCAGACCATCTCCAGCACGGCGTGGTCGGCATCCGGCCGGTCGACCAGCAAAAGTTCCTCGACCCAAAGCGGGCGCGGCTCGATCTCCATGGTCTCGCCGTCGCGCGCCCGTTTGTAGGCGCGCTCCCCGTCGATCTTGACGGCGAAGAATTGCGGCTGGATCTGCAGGATGTCGCCGATGAAGGCGCCGAGGGCATCTGGATCTCCTCATCCGTCGGGCGCGTGTCGGAGGTGGCGATGACCTCGCCTTCGGCATCATCGGTATTCGTTGCCGCTCCGAGCCTAGGGTGAACACGTAGGCCTTGAGCGCATCAGTCACAAAGGGCACGGTCTTCGTGGCCTCGCCCAGCGCCACGGCAAGGACGCCCGTCGCTTCCGGATCGAGCGTGCCCGCATGGCCGGCCTTTTTCGCGTCGAAGGCCCAGCGGACCTTGTTGACGACGGCGTTCGATGTGAGCCCGGCGGGCTTGTCCACCACCAGCCAGCCGGAGATGTCCCGCCCCTTGCGCTTGCGTGCCACGTTGCGTGTTCTCCTTCGCGTATCCGGTTGGCGGATTAGCGACCGATGCGTGTCGCTGCAACCCGTGGCATGACCCGCCCGGCGCGGGCCTGCCGCCCGCAAATCGTTTCCAATGCGTTCGGGCCACGCAGGCCCCGGGGCGCTGCCCCGGACCCCGAGGTATTTCGGGACCCAAAGAAGGACAGGTCGGAGGACTGGCGCTTGGCCACCCTTTCGACGCCGTTCAGTCCAGCGGTGCGACCGTTCCGACGATGGGGCCCAGAAGGAAGCCGCCATCGGATCGTCCGAGGGCCGGGGCGTAAAGGCGCGATATGTTGCCATCGAGGTAGAGTGCGTTGGGCGCGTTCAGAACGTCGCGGAAGAAGCTTCCGAATTCGTGGAACGTGACCCGGTTGTTCGAGATCGCGAACAGGGCTTCGGTCCCGTCGGCGCTGGTCCCGACGCCGTTGCGGACATAGCGCGAGGTGCTGTCCGGCAGGAACCGCGGGTGCAGTTCGCCGTCGATCACCAGCATCGGCCCCGACTGCGTGGCAAAGCGGCACTCGGGCGCTTCTCTTTCGAAACGGAGGGTTTCGATGACGTCCGCACGGTTTTCGCGCAGGCAGAGCACCCCGTTCGGGAGCAGGCCGAAATTGCCGGGCCCGGGCGAGGTAATCAGATCCTGCACCGTCGTGCCGTTCTCGATGTAGAGTCCGACGGGCGAGCGATCGGCATGGTACATGCCCGCATTCATCGCAAAGCTCAGCGTCTCTCCGCGTTTCGCAAGGTCGTCATCCACACTTCCGAACTGGCCGTAGGGACCGCCGCCCGGACGCTCCAGAAACAATCTCAGCCTGTCCTGCGTGACGTCGACGCGGCACACCGTGTAGCTGTTGCCGGCATGCGTCATATCCTCGCACTGCGGCAGTGCCTGAGCCGCGCCGGCGCAGAGCATCAGCGCCATGACACGCGCCAAGATCATTCGCCCAGATCGCGCCGCACGGCTTCTTGCGCGAACAAGGCGCGCGTTTCGTCCATGCGATCGAATGTTTCGTCGGTGCGGAACCGGAGGTCGGGCGTGTACTTCAACCCGAGCTTCTTGCCGATGACGCGTCGCAATTCCGCCTTGTTGCGCGCGAGGAGCTCGATCGCCTCCTCTTGACCCTCTCCGCCGAGTGGCAGGACATAGGCCGTGGCAACCTTCAGATCCGGCGATGTGCGGACCTCGCCCACGGTGATCGACAGCCGGTTCAATTCCGGATCGTGCACGTCGCCCTGCGCGAGCACTTGTGCCAGCGTTCGACGGATGAGTTCACCGACGCGCAACTGGCGCTGGGACGGACCGTCACCATCACGGTTTCTGTTTTTACCCATACCGGATCACTTAAGCCTGTGCCGAAGCTTTGCCAAGCGCTGCGTTGCAGGCTAAGCGGGGATTTGGACGAGAGAGGACGGAAGATGGCTGACTTACCTGGGATCGTGGTGACGGGGGCCTCCGGACGGATGGGGCAGATGCTGATCCGGACAATCATGGAGTTCCGATTTGGCCCGTTTGGCGGGCGCCGTCGAGCGGGAGGGGCATGCCTGGGTCCGCACCGACCTCGGCGAGGCGTTGGGGGGCGCGTCCATTGGTCTCGACGTGACGGATGATCCCCTGGAGGCAATGGCCGGCGCGCAGGCGTTGATCGACTTCACGGCACCGGCCGCGACGTTGGCGTTCGCGGAGGTCGCGGCAGAGACGCGGGCGGTGCACGTGATCGGCACCACTGGCATGAGCGACAGCGACATTGCTCAACTGGGACCCGCCAGCCGCCACTGTACCCAGATCCGGGCAGGGAACATGAGCCTCGGCGTCAATCTGCTGGTGCAACTCACGCGCCAGGTCGCGGCCGCGCTCGACGAGGATTTCGACATCGAGGTGATCGAGTTGCATCACAACCGTAAGGTCGATGCGCCCTCGGGCACCGCGCTCATGCTGGGCGATGCAGCCGCTGCGGGACGCGGCAGGGCGCTGGAGGACGTGGCGGACCGCGGTCGCGACGGCATGACCGGTGCCCGCGAACGCGGCCATATCGGATTTTCGGCGATTCGCGGGGGCGACATCGTGGGTGAGCATGACGTCATGTTCGCCGCACCGGGAGAGCGGATCGTGCTGCGCCATGTCGCTACCGATCGCGGCATCTTTGCCCGCGGCGCGCTCAAGGCGGCTCTCTGGGGTCTGGATAAGGGTCCAGGCCAGTACGACATGCTGGACGTCCTGGGACTTCGCCAACCCCAGCGAGAGTGATCCGGAAGGCTGCCACCGCCGTATCTGTCCCGTAAGTAACGAAACGGGGAAAATCATGTATTCGCGCTCAGCTTGGTTTGCCTTGGCATTTGCGGCGGTAGCAACCGCGGCGCACGCCGAATTCGACACGGTCGACAGCCAACAGGATTTCCTCAGCTACGTGTCGGGCAAGACCTTGACGCGGCCGCTGGTCGAGATCCGCGTCACGCAGGACGGACGCATCGAGGGGCGTGGATCGCTTTGGGACGTTGAGGGAACCTGGTCCTGGCGCGATGGCTACTTCTGCCGGGATCTGTTCTGGGGTGGAGATGCCCTGGGCTACAACTGCCAGGAGGTGCAGGTTGGAGGCGGCCGCATGCGGTTCACCTCCGATCGCGGAAGCGGGCAGTCGGCGGTCTTTCGTCTGAGGTAGCCGGCGTCACGCGCTGCTGCAGGTTTTACCGGCCGTATTGCCGAACGCGGTCCACGCTTCCCAGAATTCCTCGTTCGAATCGCGGTCGGATTGCCGAACCTCCTGGAGGTCGTCCTGCTTCGTGAAGTACTCTGCACCGCGCCGCTGCTGGGTCGCGTTCAACTGCCTGTCGGCCACCCACTGAACGCAACCGCACCGAGATTGCGTGGCGCCGTTTCTCCCCGCGTTCAGGCACGCGGAGTAGATCGGACCGGTGGAAAACCTGACGACCGGCGCTGGGGTCGGTTGCAAGGCCGCCGTGGTCACGACGCGGGCGCCGGTACTGCCTCCTTGGATCGGCACCGCTCCCGGTGTGATCGGCACGTACGTTACCGGTGATGTCTTTGCCCGGGCGCTCGAGTATTGCGACCCACGCCCGTCGCCGCTGCACCCGGCAAGCAGGGCTATGGTGACGCCAATTCCGATGTTTCGGATCATGTACCGCTCTCCGTCTGTCGCCGCCGTTCTTCGGCGGACATATTCCCTCATGAAGCGGAATATGACGGATTTCGGGGCGCCTCGCAATTGTGCCGGCTGATCAGGCGGGCTGCAGATTCCGACGCGCCGGAGTTTTTGTCATCTCGGTCAACTCGACCGCCACCTGTTCCATCAGTGCGGCGAACGGGTCGTCGAACGTTCGTGCCATCTCACGCTGCAACTGCGTGTGATTGGCGCGCGTCATCTCGACCCGGTCTGCGCAGCCCGAACCGAGCGTGATGATGTTGTTGTCCGTATCGGCTTCGGACGCCTGGGCGGACGCCGCGAGGAATTCGTGGTTCATTGTTTTGTCTCTGGCAGCATTGAGTGGCACCCCATGCTTACGCCGGGTCACACATCCCGCATAAGTCTGGAATACCCGCCCTTTCGCAGAAAGGCGTTAAGCTCGGTTAATGGAGCATTAACAGCACGCCGTGTATTCGCGATTTATGGGGAGGTGAGGGAGGCCGTGATCGGTATGTGATGCATTGTGAGCCCAAGTGCAGAATGGCCGACGCGGGGATTGGTGGATTCGGCGGGAAAAATCGCCGGAATCGGGTGTCTTGCGGCCGAGCTTGCCATGTGAACCGATGATCCTGCGCAGGCTTCCAAAGCGATCGACCTATCCGTGCAGCATCTCCGACAGTGCGCCCTCGTCCATTTTCATAGCCGCCTCCGGATTGCCGCCCGCGCGGTCCAGCACCTTCTGCGGCTCGGGCATTTCGGTCATCGCGGCGATGTGGTTGCTCAGAAGGCGGATCATGGAAGTTCCTCGGGCGACAGTGCACATCGGAGCATACCCTCCAATACCCAAAAATACAATCCGGCCCGCCACTCCGGCCCATTGACCAGGCCCGCGTTCCGCCGCATATCCACGCCCATGACTCCTCTCAGCCATATCCGCAACTTCTCCATCGTGGCGCATATCGACCACGGCAAGTCCACGCTGGCCGATCGCCTGATCCAGGCCACCGACACCGTCAGCGCCCGCGACATGAAGGAGCAGTTGCTCGACGCCATGGATATCGAGCGGGAGCGGGGCATCACCATCAAGGCCAACACGGTCCGGCTCGACTACACAGCGCTCAACGGCGAGAAGTACCTGCTGAACCTCATCGACACGCCCGGCCATGTCGACTTTTCCTACGAGGTCAGCCGCTCCATGCGCGCCGTCGAAGGGTCTCTGCTGGTGGTCGATTCGACCCAAGGGGTGGAGGCGCAGACGCTCGCCAACGTCTACCAGGCCATCGACGCCGACCACGAGATCGTGCCCGTCTTCAACAAGATCGACCTGCCCGCCTCCGACATCTCCCGCGTGGCCGAGCAGGTGGAAGACGTGATCGGCATCGATGCCTCGGGTGCCATCCCCGTTTCCGCCAAGACCGGGCAGGGCATCCGTGAGGTGCTGGAGGCCATCGTCCACCACCTGCCCCCGCCCAAGGGAACCCGCGACGCGCCGCTGAAGGCGATGCTGGTGGACTCCAAGTACGACCAGTACCTCGGCGTGATCTGTATCGTCCGCATCATCGACGGGGTCCTGAAGAAGGGTGATCGCATCCGCATGATGAAGACGGGCGGCACCTACGACGTGGACGATGTCGGCGTCTACCGCCCCGTCATGACCGCCGTGGACGAACTGGGGCCCGGCGAGATCGGCTATCTCAATGCCTCGATCAAGCAGGTCCGCGACACCCGCGTCGGCGACACCATCACGCTTGAGAAGAAGCCCTGCGCCGAACCGCTGCCGGGCTTCCGTCCGTCGCAGCCAGTGGTGTTCTGCGGCCTCTTTCCGGTCGACGCCAACGATTTCGAGGATCTGCGTGACAGCATCGAGAAGCTCGCGCTCAATGATGCCTCCTTCACTTACGAGATGGAGACCTCGGCCGCGTTGGGCTTCGGCTTCCGCTGCGGCTTCCTCGGGCTCCTGCACCTCGAAGTCGTGCGCGACCGGATCGAACGCGAATACGATATCGAGCTTATCACCACCGCGCCCTCGGTCATCTACCACGTCTTCATGAAGGACGGGGAGCGGCGCGACCTGCACAACCCCGCCGACATGCCCGACATGACCCATGTCGACCATCTGGAGGAGCCGCGGATCAAGGCCACGATCCTGGTCCCCGACGACTACCTCGGCGATGTGCTCAAACTCTGCCAGGACCGCCGCGGGATCCAGATGGAGCTGACCTATGCCGGCTCCCGCCCGCTCGTGGTCTACGATCTGCCGCTGAACGAGGTGGTGTTCGATTTCTACGACCGGTTGAAATCGGTGACCAAGGGCTATGCCAGCTTCGACTACCAGATGATCGGATACCGCGAGGATCACCTCGTGAAGATGCAGATCCTGGTGAACGACGAACCCGTCGACGCGCTCTCCACCATGGTCCATCGCGACCGGGCGGAGATGCGGGGCCGCGCCATGGTCGAGAAACTCAAGGACCTTATCCCCCGCCACATGTTCAAGATCCCGATTCAGGCGGCGATCGGCGGCAAGGTCATAGCCCGCGAGACGCTGTCGGCGCTGCGCAAGGATGTGACGGCGAAATGCTACGGCGGCGACGCCACGCGGAAACGCAAGCTGCTGGACAAGCAGAAGGCTGGCAAGAAGAAGATGCGCCAATTCGGGAAAGTGGACATCCCGCAGGAGGCGTTCATTTCGGCGCTGAAGATGGACGGCTGACCGTCCATTGCCCAGAAACAGGCGCGCCAGCGGCCCTATGCGAGGCGGACTTCCCCTGGGGAGGGAGCCCCTTGCACGTCGGGACGGAGCACAGTCATCTCACGTCCATCGCCGCTGTCAATAAAGTCGCCGGGCCCGGCATGCCCCACCTGTGGTCGGTCGCGGCCCAGACTTCAAGAACTCATGTGGGTTTCGCAGTTGCCCGTCGAATCAAAGATCGTTTCCCTGCAAATGGGTGAAATTCCATTAGGATCTCTTGGCAAGCCACAAGCCTTGCCCAGGCGAAACAGAAGGGCGGAGGAAATATCCCAAGAAGTGCAAACGTTCTTTTGAAGTATCCGAAAGCTGGCGAACATATGTCTACTGTGAGTAAGGATTGGGAGACGAAATTCCCTTTTGAGGACTGGAACAAGTTCGGCGGCGCTTTGAACGGTGATCGTCGTATTGCACATCGCACAAACCTGAACATGCGACGCTACCATCAACAATCTCAGAGGCCAAAGCTCGCATGCAAGACGCATCCATCCCCGCAGTCGCGCCTTCACCGCCGGATCCCGCGTCGCACCCCGACCCGGAACCCGACCCCGTCTCCCGCGTTAATCGCTTGAGAGGAGGCGCGTCATGAAACATGGATGGAGACTGATGCTCGGCCCTCTGTGGGGGGTCTGCATTGCCGGTGCGGTCTTGATCGTCTGCTTGGCGGCGGGCTGGTACACATGGAAGGCGTTCGCTCTGGCCGCCGTGATCGGGCTGGTCGCAGGCGTGCCGGCCGGCGTCTGGAACGCCCGCAAGCTGCGCCGGGATGATCCCGGATGGCCCGAGGATCGCGGAATCGCGTCGCTGAACCGGACCTGGTACGGCTTGAATATCTCGTCAGGCGAAGGAGGTTACTCGACACCCTACTCAGCCGACAAAACCCGACCCGAGGCCCGAAAGGAGGATCCCATGTCCCACACCTACCCCGTCACCGAGATCTACGGTTCGTCCCCCACCTCCATCGACGATGCCATCCGCGGCGCCGTCAAGGATGCCGGCAAGAGCCTGCGCAACCTCGAATGGTTCGAGGTCACCCAGATCCGCGGTCATATCGAGGAGGGCGAAGTCGCGCATTTCCAGGTCGGTGTGAAGCTCGGGTTTCGCCTCGACCGGGAGTGAGTTGCGCGCGACGTCCAACGCCGAGACCGCCGTGCAGCAGAGACCCCCGGACGCACCGGTGGCTGAACTCGACACCCACGGCCACGGTTGATTCAGATCAAGACTCCCCGCCAAACCTGCGTTAGCATGTGAGAAAGCTAGATAGCGAGGCAAAAATGACCAATCCGCGTGACATCCTCCTTGCCCGTCGCAAGGAACTCCTCTCCGATCTCGATCATATCGAGCAGGATCTCGACGTTCCCGCCACGAAGGATTGGGAGGATCGCGCGTCGGAGCGGCAGGGCGACGAGGTGCTGGAGGCGTTGGGCGAGCATGACCTGCACGAACTCCGCCAGATCGATGCCGCCCTCAAGCGGGTCGACGAGGGCGAATACGGATACTGCGTGACCTGCGGTGCCGAGATCGATGCCGAGCGGCTCGAGATCGTACCGGCGACGCCGTTCTGCAAGACTTGCGCTGCTGCTGCCTGATCGAACGGCAAGCGTACAAAACTCCGGCGTGTTGGCCAGGCTGCCAGGCACCGGACATCGTGCGCCCGGTGCGCCCCTCCGGATTCTGCGCGAACAGCCGGAGTTCTGTACGATTCAGGAGAGTAGAGTGCGATGCCGAACCAAACGTGACCACTGCGCGCGCTCCGGTCATCTTTCGTTAACGGACCGCAACGAGCGCGTCTCGGTTGGCCGACGCGAAGCCCCTCAAACGCGGTAGAAATGGTAGCGGTGCGGTTCGATCGACGCGGGCGCCGAAATGCGTCGAAGTCCGGGCAGCACCTGACCGGAAACTATCAGCCCCCCGGCGTCACGACCTCTTCCAGAAGTGGCGCGACCCCGGCAGCCTGCACGGCATCGGCCTCCGCCACCCCCTTGGACAAGTCGTAATGCGCCAGGATCACCGCATGGCCGCCGTCCCTGATGCGCCGCAGCATCTCCGTCGCCTCGCCTTCGAGGTAATCCTCGGCCGGTGGCACACAGGACGGATGGGCCCGCATCTGCCGGTCGATGACCCAGATGCGGCGACCCGGCATCGTCTCGCGCAGATGGTCGTAGGTGCGGCCGTTGCCGAGCCCCAGTTCCACCACGTCGCCGCTGCGTGGGGCGATATCCGCCGCGGCCCAGTTCAGCCCGTCGATCTGTGCAGTCAGGCGGCGTCTCATGCTTTCGAGCCGGCTCATGCGATGCTCCCTGTCGTGGCGATGTCGAAAATGTCCACCGGTCCGGCGCGCAATTCGATCATCAACGCGCGGCAGAAATCCCAGGTGCTGTCGTCCATCATGAGGTGATGGGTCAGGAGGCCCAGCGGTTCCGCCGGATCGGCTTCCTTGTTGCGACGCGCGCGCAGATGGATGGTGAGGCCCTCCAATATGGACCGCGGATCGACAAGTCCACGGCTTCCACGCCAATCGACGGGGTCTATATGCGTGTTGATCGCGGTCAGTCCCGGCGCCGGTAGCGCCGTTCGGCGCGGGCCATAGGTCGACAGTGCCTTGAATCCAGCGCCAGGAAGGGTCGGCACAATACCTGGATCTATCCGGTTCCAGGGCGGAACGAACATCGGATGGATCATGTCGCCGAAAAGTTCACGCAGTCGTTCCAACCCTCTCTCGGCGTCCGCCTTTGCGTCGGCCCGAAAAGTGCCGAATTCGGAAGACTTCTGCTCCGGCGGCGCATGATTGTCATGAGACCAGCCATGAACCACACCCCGGAACCGCCCGCCGGCCAGAATCGGTCCGAGGCTCTCTTCCGCGTGCGCCGGTATGATGGCCAGATGTACCGGGATCTGAGATTTCGGCTGCCAATCGTGCCAGGCGATCGAGTTGGGGCGTGTTTCTGATGGCATCGTCATCGCGCCACCAGATGGGCAGACGCAGACCCTTTTCGTGGTAGTCGTCGAGCTCGCGGCGCAGTGTTGACCAAACCTCTTCGATCAATTTAGATATTCCATACATATCCGTACAGTCTGTTCCGCGCCATCGAAGAGGAATTCCTTGGGGTCACGCGGCGGCGCGGCGCAGGCACGTTCCAGCGCCTCGATCAACATGGTGCCATTCAGTGTACCCATCGGGGTCACTTCGATGCCCCTTTGACCGGTCAAGGCCGTCGCGCGCAACCGCTGCTCGACTTCTCCTCCATCATCGAACGGGACCATGACTGCCGGAAGGCCGATTTGCAGAACATCCATGGCCGTATTGTAACCGCAAAGGCTCACGGATGCTGCCGCGTTGCGCAGCATCGCCCGGAAATCCGCCCGCGCACCTTCGACCGTGACGTTTGCTGGTGCGCCATCGGCGAGCGATCCGATACGCATGTCTGCTTCTCGGCCTCCGACCAAAAGACGCCAGCGGCGATCGCTGCGCGCTGCCGCCTGAAGCGCGGCACGGAAAACAGGGTCTCCGACATTCCCCCCACCGGCACTGACGAGGATCTCGCCCGCACCGTCCGCGGCGGCGGTCAGGGGCAGAGAAGGAGCGACGAAGCCGGTATAGCGAAGCTTGTGCGATATGGCGGGTGATACCGGCCAGCTCGTCTCGAGCGGGATCACGGTCTTGTCGGAGTGAACCAGCACGGCGTCGTAGTGGCGCGCGATCAAGTCCTCTGCAAAGGCCTGTTTGGAAGGCTTCGATGGCGGCGCAAGGATGTCGCGGATCGACGCGAAAATACGCGGCCGGCTGGAAAGATCTTGCGCTGCATGCAGCACTGCATGGAATTCCTGCGTGAGGTTGCGGCGTCCGAAGGGAAAAAGTTCGGTGATCAGGATGTCCGGCTGGCTCGCACGCAGCAGATCCGACAACATACGCTGGCGTCTGGCAATATGCTGTGGTGTCACTGGTGTTCCGTCCAGCATGAGAATCCGCGCGAAGTTGGTTCCGTCGGACCGCAGGGGTGGCAATTGATGAAATCTGATACCGGATGTATCGAGGTGCTGGGCCGGAAAACCGCCGGACAGGAGATCGACGGAATGTCCCGCCGCGTGGAAGGCACGTCCGAGCGTCAGCATCCGCGACAGGTGCCCGGCGCCGAGAAGATGCGTGACGACGATCATTACTCGTGCCGTCATTTCTGCAACTCGACGAGGCGGAGGGGCACGGCCTGCGGACGCCAGCCGTCGCCGGCGCGCTCAAGGATGTAAAGCCTGTTGCGCTTCACCGAGAATGGGCACGGGCCGCGGAAATCCCAGCCCCAGGCCATCGCCAGTGCCACACGCATCACGCCGATATGGCAGATGGCGAGGTTGTCGCCCGTCAGTGTTTTCATCCACTCTTCCAGACGCCTGCGTATGTCCAAGGGACGTTCTCCGCCCGGTGGCGTGAACTCCCAGCCCCAGTCTTCGATATGACGATAGCCGGAGTCGCGCTGTTCGATCAGATCGGCGCCACGCAGCCCTTCCCAGTCGCCCCAATTCATTTCGGTCAGCGCATGCGTGACCGAGGGCTCCCTTCCGGCAATGATCCGGGCGGTTTCCCGCGCGCGGGACAGAGGGCTGGCCCAGAGTGTCGCGCGATCCCAGGGAGGAACGAGGGATATGCCACGCAACTCCTGACGCGCGGCATCATCAAGCGAGACGTCCGTACGGCCCTGTATGCGACGCGCCCGGTTCCACGCGGTCTTTCCGTGACGCATGAGGGCGAGGCGTGCGGTCATGCCGTCAGCTCCGCCAGCGCGTGTCGCAACGTCTCGGCCGCCGCAGGCAACAGATGGTGACGCGAAATGTGCGACACGCAGAGCGTCGGCCGTCGGCGGGTGGTGGAGTGCCTGCTGCAATGCATGAGCCATTTCGCCAGCACCACCATCCGGGTCGGGTGCCGGCGTTCCGGGGGCAAGAACGTCACACAGTCCCGGACGATCCTGTGCCAGGACCGGTATGCCCGCGGCCTGCGCCTCCAGATAGACGAGGCCAATCGCTTCGTTCACCCCCGGCCACACGAGCAGGCTGGCATGGCAATAGGCATCTGCCATACCTTCGGCGTCGAGACGGCCCAGAAACCGGACCCGCGCCCCGAACGGCTCCATCAGCCGTCGGACCTTGTCCCGTGCGGCCCCGTCACCGGCGATGTCCAGCCGCCAATGGCCATCCACATGCTCCAGCATGCGCGCAATCACCTTGTAGCTTTCGAGCTTGTCACCGGGCCGCATCATCGCGGCCGTCAGCATCGGACCCTGTCGCGTGCTGACCGGCGGCAGGTCATCGCGCAGAAGAAAGGGCCGGAGATGGACAAGAGTTCGACCGGGCAGGGCATAGGATCGAAGGGCCTCGGCATCCCGCGTCGTCAGAAAGAACACGATCCGGGCCGCATCGGCAGCGTCTTCGGCGGCTTGCGCGAACCGGGCCCAGGGGCCGTACAACCGCTTGCGGGCCCGCGTGGACTCGATCTGGACGTATGGAATTCCGAGCCCGCGTGCCACCGTCGGCCCCAGGAGATCCGGCGCCTTGTAGTAGTTGTGATAGGTCACCCAGAGTCGCCAGTGCGCCGCGCGGCCCTTCTCCACCAGTTCCGGCACCAGAGCCGCTGCCTCGCGTTCCAACCGCACCTGAGCTTCGGTGTCGCCGTGTATGTCCAGAAGCCGCAGGTCGCTCGCGAGTTCCGGCGCGTAGCCGGCCCGGCTCAACGCCATCATGAGCCCCTGCGCGATGGTCCGGTCGCCGGATGGCGTCGGATGGTCGGGCGCCTTCAGCGGCGCGTAGAAGGCGGCCGGTATCATCCGAGCAGGTCCCGCAACCGGGCGGTGAGGCGTTCGATGCCGGGCGCCATCAGGAATTCGGAATGCAGCCGAGTCTCCGCCGCGCATGCCCAGGCTTCGGCCTCCTCGGGGTCGGAGGCAATCCGCGTGATGGCGTCTGCCAGCGCCTCCGGAGTGTCTTCGCTCAGCAGCCCGTGCCTGCCGCTTTGGACGAATTCCGGTATCGAGGAGACAGGCGTGCTGAGGATCGGCAGGCGTTGCGACGCGGCTTCCATCAGCACGTTCGGGAGTCCGTCGCGATCCCCGTCGCTGGCCACCCGGGACGGCAGCACGAAGAGATCCGCACTGCGCATCGCATCGATCACCTCCGGCTGGTCGCAGGCCCCGCGCCACGTGATCCGGTCGGCGACACCGGCAGCCGCTGCCTGCGCTTGCAGCGCGTCGAAAAGTGGACCGCCGCCGATATGCGTCCAGTGCCAGGCAAGGTGCGTCGGCAAGAGCGCAAAGGCGTCGACCAACCTGTCAAAACCCTTCTTCTCGACCAGACGCCCGACGGAGAGCATTCGAAGGTGATCGTGTGGCTCGCGACGCGTCCCGGCGGGCGCATCTGGGAACCGGTCGAGATCGAGCCCATGGTAGACGAGATCCACACGCGACGGATCACCGGCGATATCGCGCAGGTGTTTGGCCCCGAGTGCGGTGCACGTCACGCCCCACTCCGCCGCAGAGGGTCCGGGCCGCAGCTTCTCGGCCAGATCCCACTCGGGCGTGGTCCAGATGTCCTTGGCATGGGCGGAGTAGGCCCACGGCAGGCCGCGCATGACAGCGGCATAGCGGGTCGCCGATGACGGCGTGTGCAGGAAATGGGCGTAAAGCCCGCGCGTGCCGGACGGCAATTCAGCGGCAAGGACGCAGGCCTGCCCAAATCGACGAATGCGATTGCGGGTGAAATCGCGGCGCAAGTCTCGCAGGAACATGGCGCGGGCTTCGGAGTAGCCCCGCAGCCGTCGCGCCGTGCGCCAGGCTTGCCGCACACGCGCCGGTTCATTCCGGAGATATTCGGGCAGGTAGTGGACCGGAACCGTCACCTGATCGTGCAGCGGGTGCGTCTTGCGGTCGGTCGGGTGGCGCAAGGACCAGATTTCGAAGGCCAGCCCGGAAGCCTCGAGCGCGGCTAGTTCCTGTGCGATGAAGGTTTCGGACAGCCGCGGCCATCCCTTGAGCACGACCGCCAACGCGGGTCTGTCCGGTTTCGTCATTCCGCGGCGGATTGCTGAGCGGCTGGGCGACCGAGCAGTTGGCGCACGCGTCCCTTGACGTAGGTCAGCCCGCCCATCAACGCGTCGGCGCCGGCTTCGGACGGCTTCTTCTGCGCGGGCAGGTTCCGGATCGCCCGGGCCATGGCCGCGGGTGTGAGTTCGCCCAGATCCTCGTTGAGCATCGAGATCAGGCCCAGGTCCTGCGCCCGCGAGGCGCGGATGAACTGTTCCTTGCGCGGGCGCGTCCGGGGCACGATCACCGCGCGCTTGTCGAAGGACAGCACCTCGCAGAAGGTGTTGTATCCGCCCATGCAGACCACGCCCTGCGCCGCCATGTAGAGGTGTTCGATCCGGGATTCGAAGCCGACGGCCGTGACGCGCCCATCGAGGGCCGCGACACGTTTTTCGAAGTCCGCGCGGGTGTCACCGGCAAGGAAGGGCCCGTAGACCAGCATCGCGTGCGGGCCGAGCCCCGGGTCCGCCTCGTAGGCGGAAAGGACGAGATCGACCAGCGTCGCTCCGTCGCCGCCACCACCGGGCGTGACGAGGATACAGGGCTCCTCCCGAACCGGGCCATCGGGCAGGATGCCGCGACGCAGGAATCCGGTCCAATGCATACGCGCGCGGGTCTCGGACGACAGCGGCAGCCCCTCGGTCGGATCGTGAAAACTCTGCGGACCGTAAACCCAGATCTCGTCGTAATAGAGCTCGGTCGCTTCGACCGCATTCTTGCGCTCCCATTCGATTGCGAGGATCTCGCGATCGTCCAGCACGTCGCGCAGGCCAAGGACGCAACGGGTGCTTTGCCGTGGACGCAGGTCTTCGAGCGTCGGCAGCAGTTCGCCACGGAAGCCATTCGGTTCCTTGTCCACGATCAGAAGGTCGGGATCGTACGCGGCGACCGCGGACTTGATCAGACTTCCGCGCAGAGCGGTGATCTCGTCAATGTCGAGGCCCAGAGCCTCGGCAGCGTAGGATCCATCGGAAAGCTTGATGACGCCGGGCAGGCGCACATGGTCGACCCGCTCGGGAAAGGCAAACCGACCGGCGACCGGACTGCCGGTGAGGATCAGGGCGGAAGACGTCGGATCATCGGCGGTCAGCGCGGCCGCGATCGCGCTCGAACGGCGCAAGTGCCCGAGGCCGAACGTATCGTGGCTGTAAAGGATGATGCGGGTTCCACGCGGCCTGACCCGGGTCATTCGGTCTGCCCCCGAACCTCGGGGTATCGGCGAAAGCCAAGAGCGCCGGTTGCCGCCATCATGCGAATTCCAATACCCAGCACCGCGCGTCGCTCCGCAGCTACTTTGAATAGGCTATGACACATCTGCCGGGGTGATGTAAAACCTCGGACAGGGTTTTTGTGGCATTTGCATTGACCAAAAGCATTTCATAGCGTGAACACCAGCCAATTCCGGAGGTTTTGCGTGAACCAATTCCCGCTTCGGTTGATATGTTTGTTCGCAGCCATTGCATTTTGCGCTGTCATGGGGTTGCAGGCTTCCGCGCAAAGCCTCGTTCCGCTGCAAGAGTCCGGCAGCACCGCTCAGGATCCGTCGACGGCCAACGTCGAAGCCATCATCGAGCGTGCGCGGGAGAACGGTGTCGGCGTGATCGTGATCGACAGCGCGGGCAATCTGATTTCCCCCGATCCTGCCGGGGCGGCATCGACACCGAACGCGTCATCCGACGGCACCGATAGCGATGCGGGTGCGGAGACCGCAGGCTTGCTGAACCGGCAGGAACAGGTGAATGCCTTGCGCAGTGCACTGTTCCAGCGCCTGATGGACCTGCCTGCCGCAATTCAGGAAGTTCTCTTTGTCCTGCGCGCCAGTTCTCCGGACGGCACGATCTTTGCCTTCGCCAAGGTGCTGCTCTTCAGCCTGATGCTGTTCGGCATCGGGATGCTGGCCGAGCGTGAAATCTATGGCAAACGGATCGCGAAGCATTTCATCGTTCCGCTGATCCGCGAGAATCCCCAGGGTTACACGGAGAAGGTGCCGTTCCTTGTGGTGCGCTTCGTCGCCGGCGTGATCGGGACGCTCTTCTCGATGGCCGTGGCCTACGCGATCGGGTTCGTCGTCTTCGGTCCGATCGAGGACAGCGCCGTGCAGTTCACGGCAACGCTGATCAATGCCGGGTACTTCGCCGCACGATTCGCGACCGGGCTGTGGCGCATGATCCTGTCTCCATATCTGGCGCAGTACCGAATTCCGCGTTTCACCGACAAGGAGGCACGACGGCTGCACCTGTGGCTCAGCGCGCTGGTGATCTATGGTTTCTTCATGGTGCTCTTCGGGTTCTGGATTCGGGAGCTCGGACTCAACCAGGATGTCTTCATCTTTTTCGCCGCCCTCGGCAGCTTCCTCTTCATGTGTCTGAACGTCCTGATGATCCTCGTGAACCGACGAGCCATCACGGATGCGATCCTGGATCGGGAGCCGGTCATCACGGCGAGTTTTCCGGTTCGTGTCCTGGCGCGCGGCTGGGCGCCCGTCGCAATCGTGTTTTCCATCTTTGCCTGGGGCGAGAATGCGGTCGATCTCGTGTTGGGCCAGCAGCCGGGCATGCCGCTGGCGGCCGGCGCGTACTTGATCCTGACCGTCGTGCTGGTTGTCTACGGCGTCATCAACTACGCCATCGAACGGAGCTTTGCCCGGGCCCGTGCCATACGCGAGATGAATGCGTTGCGCGACATCGACGAGTCCGAGTGGTCGGAAGCCGAAGCCTCGCCGCACGCGGGCGCGGAGGCAGCGGTGGCGCATCCGCACGGCCATATCAACACCTACGAGCAGTTGGCGCGGCGCATCGCCGGCATCCTGGCCTTCGTTGCCGGGTTCTGGCTCTTTCTCAACATCTGGCAGCCCGGCATGGGCATGATGCAGGACAGTCTGCCGGCCCGGACGATGGACGTGGTGGTGATCCTTTTCCTCGGCTACATCGCCTTCAACGTCTTTCGGATCTGGGTCGATGGCAAGATCCGCGAGGAGGTGGGAGACGAGGAACCCGGCGAACTCGGTGACGAGGGCGGCGGGTCCAGCGCCTCGCGGCTGGCGACCCTGCTGCCGCTCTTTCGCAACATCGTTCTGATCATCATCGTCGTCACCGTTCTGCTGATCGCGTTGATGGAGGTCGGGGTGAATGTCGGACCGCTCTTTGCCGGGGCCGGCATCGTCGGCGTCGCCATAGGCTTCGGCTCGCAGTCGCTGGTGCGTGACATCTTTTCCGGCGCGTTCTTTCTGTTCGATGACGCCTTTCGCAAGGGTGAGTACATCGAGACCGGCGACGTCAAGGGCACGGTGGAGAAGATCTCCGTTCGGTCCTTCCAGCTGCGCCACCATCTCGGCAAGCTGCACACGATCCCCTTCGGCGAAATCCAGGTCCTGACCAACTATTCCCGCGATTGGGTGATGATGAAGCTGCCCTTGCGCGTCACTTACGACACGGACGTCGATAAGGTTCGCCAGCTGATCAAGAAGCTGGGCGAGCGCCTGCTGGAAGATCCGGAGCTTGGTCCCCAGTTCATCCAGCCGCTGAAGAGCCAGGGCGTGATCGAGATGCAGGACAGCGCGATGATCCTGCGCGTGAAGTTCATGACCAAGCCGGGTGACCAGTGGTTGATCCGCAAACGCGTCTTTCAGGAGATCCGCGACATCTTCGAGCAGGAGGGAATCAAGTTCGCCCATCGCGAAGTCACCGTACGCCTCGCCGATGGCCCTGCGGCGCAATCCCTGAGCCCGGACCAGAAAAATGCCGTCATGGCCGCTGCAGAAGGAACCTTCGATCCGGAGGACATGTACGATTCGCAAGCCGGCGATGATCGATGAGAGTGCACTTCTGATCGCGCATGCCCGGCCAAGGGCGGCCCGGACAAGAAAAAGCCCCGCAGAGATCTGCGGGGCTTTGTTTTCAGGTCCTGTCGGAGGACCGTTTCATCAGAAGCGGTAGGCGGCCCGCAAGTAAACGCCGTTCACGTCCACATCCTGACCATCATCGCCGACGTTGTTGAAGTGCATGTACTGATATTCACCACCGACCGTCCAGTTGTCGCCAACACGGTGATCGTAGCCGACGCCAAGCGTGTAGTTGGTTTCGCTACCGTCAAAACCTTCGAAAAGGGTGCCGACGCCGGACACATCTGCATACGCGACACCGGCGCTACCGAAAATGAGCCCGTTACCGACTTCGTAGCCCAGGATCAGCTTCAGCCGGGCGAGCTCGTCAAAGGACGCAGAGCCGCCAGTCGGGACCTTGTACGGAGATGTCCGCCCAATCGTACTGGAACTCGGGGCCGAGATACCACCCTGGCGAAACTTCCCAGAGATATCCCGCCGTCAGACCACCGATGACGGAATCGTCGTCGAAATCGTCAATGTTCAAGCTGCCAAAGTCAAAATTGCCGTAGGCATAGCCGAGTTGGGCACCGACATAGCCGCCAGCCCAGAACGGGCTAACCGGAGGTGCGGGCGCCACGACGATCGGGTCGATCGGCTCCGCGGGCCCTGCGGCATGCGCCGCAGTAAACGTTGTCGCTATCAGAGCGGCAACAGAGAACGTCTTGTACATTACTTTGCTCCTTTCATGGATCCTTAGAAGCGCCAAATCAGACCGTACCATCGGATGCAACCGCTGTATAGCCGACCAGCCAATTCATGCCGATAACATCATACACTCCAACCGCGCGTTCAAGTGTATGGGTTAATACTCTTACGGGTGATTGTAATGTGTGTTCAAACGGGCACAGGTGCGCATTTGCCGCAGGTTTAGGGCGTCGCGCATGGCGATAAAGCCAAACATTGATATCGTCGTCAATGCCAGTCGAAAAATCCCTCTCCCGCCCTGTCCAGCAGGTCGCGCGCCAGGGCGTGACCCATTGCGGCGCCGTCGTCCACAGGTCCGCTCAATTCGTCGGCGATGGCTTCGGATCCGTCGGGGCGCAGAACCTCCCCCCGCAACCGCAGAGTGCCGCCATGGAGCTGCGCTAGCCCGGCAATGGGCGTTTCGCAGGAGCCATCCAGCGTTAAGAGAAACGCCCGTTCCGCCGCGAGTCGGAGGCCGGTATCCGCGTCGTGAATTGCCGTCAGCATTTCGGCCGTGTTCATGTCGTCGCTCCGCCGTTCGATGCCGATTGCGCCCTGCGCCACGGCGGGCAGCATGTCGTCCGGTGTGATCGGCGTCGCAGGCACGCCGTCCATGTCGAGCCGGTTGAGCCCCGCGCATGCGAGGAATGTCGCTTCGGCGACGCCGTCGTCCAGCTTGCGCAGGCGGGTCTGCACGTTGCCGCGGAATTCCACGACCTTGAGGTCCGGGCGGCGGTTCAGAAGCTGCGCACGACGCCGCAACGAGGATGTGCCGACCGTCGCGCCCTCCGCAAGTTCCGCGATACTCGAAAGCCTGGGCGAGACGAACGCATCGCGCACGTCCTCCCGTTGCAGATAGGTGTCGAGAACCAACCCATCGGGCTGCACGGTCGGCATGTCCTTCATCGAATGCACAGCGACGTCGATCTCGCCCGACAGCAGCGCCTCCTCGATCTCGCGGGTGAAGAGACCCTTGCCGCCGATCTCCTTCAGCGGGCGGTCCTGGATCGCGTCGCCAGTGACCTTGATGACGACGATCGCGAAACAGGCTTCCTCGAGGTCGAAGGCCGCCGCGAGACGGTCACGTGTTTCGTGAGCCTGGGCGAGCGCGAGCGGCGAGCCACGGGTGCCGATCTTGAGCGGAGAAGCGGGGGAGGGGAGGCGTGAAGTCATGGGTTTATCTTCTAGATGTGTCAACCTAGACTGACAACTGGAATGATGCCGGATCCCGGTCTAGACGTGAAGCAAGCGAGGCATGATGGACGGAACCGAGACGATGAGCCAGAGCAAAACGATCCTGCGGGCACTGGCCGGGGAGGCGCAGCCGACGCCTCCGGTCTGGATGATGCGGCAGGCCGGGCGGTACCTGCCGGAATATCGTGCCACACGGGAAAAAGCGGGCGATTTCCTGTCGCTGTGCTACAATCCGGAGCTGGCGGCCGAGGTCACGTTGCAGCCGATCCGGCGCTATGGCTTCGACGCGGCGATTCTCTTTGCCGACATCCTGCTGGTGCCGCAGGCGCTCGGCGCGGATCTGTGGTTCGTCACCGGCGAAGGCCCGCGGCTGTCGACGATCGAGGGGCAATCCGGTGTCGACGCGCTGAAGCCCGTGGACGCGATCCACGACACGCTTGGTCCGATCTACGAAACCGTTCGGATCGTGCGGCAGGAATTGCCCGAGGAGACGACGCTGATCGGATTTGCCGGCGCACCGTGGACGGTCGCCACCTACATGATCGCGGGGCGGGGCACTCCGGACCAGGGACCGGCCCACGCGTTGAAGGACGGAAACCGTGCGGTTTTCGCGGCGCTGATGGACCGGATCACGACGGCGACGATCGAATATCTGTCGCATCAGATCGAGGCCGGGGCGGAAGTCGTGAAGATCTTCGACAGTTGGGCCGGATCGCTGAAGGGCCAGGATTTCGAGGATTTCTCCGTCGCCCCGTGCCGCGAGATCACACAAGCCTTGAAGGCACGGCACCCGCATGTGCCCGTCATCGGATTCCCGCGCGAGGCGGGCGAAGCCTATATCGGCTTTGCCAAGGCGACCGGCGTCGACTGCGTCGCGATCGACAATTCGGTCGACGCGGAATGGGCGGCGCGTCACGTGCAGGTCGATGGGTGCGTTCAGGGCAACCTCGACCCGCGGCACATGGTGACGGGCGGTCAGGCGCTGGTGGACGAGGCGCGCGCAATCGTGGAGGCATTCCGGAACGGCCCGCACATCTTCAATCTGGGCCACGGAATCACGCCTGACGCGGACCCCGACAACGTCGCCCGCATGATGGAGGCGGTGCGGGGCGCCTGACGGGGAAGATCTCTGCGGAAACCCGGCAGCGGTGGTAGCGTGAGGCGGACTTGAACCGCCGACCCCAGCATTATGAGTGCTGTGCTCTAACCAACTGAGCTATCACGCCACGTGTCGCCGATACGGCGTGAGCCAATAGACCCGCCGACAGGGGCTGTCAAACGCTTTTGCAGGCTACGCATGCGGCGCGGACATGGGAAGTGGACATGCGTTACCGATGCGGCAAGCGCATTCGACTTCTGTTACTTCCCGTTAATCTTGCAGTGACATCGCGCAGGTTCCACACTAGCCTCACGTCGCGCGACTTTGCGAAGCGTACACGCGGCGAACGAACCGCGAGAAATGGGAGGAAGACGATGCACATGTCCCGGAAGGGTTTCCTCGGGCTTGCCGGAGCCGCAGTCGCAGCACTTGCGATGACCGTGGGCGCGCAGGCGCAGGAAGTGACGCTGACCCTGCACCAGTTCCTGCCGGCGCAGGCCAACGTGCCGAAGCTGATCCTGGATGTCTGGGCCGACGAGGTCGAGGCGGATTCGGAGGGCCGGATCAAGATCGAGCGCTATCCGGCGATGCAGCTCGGCGGGACGCCTCCGGAGCTGATCGACCAGGCGATCGAGGGCGTGGCCGATATCGTGTGGGCGGTGAACGGGTTCACGCCGGGCCGCTTCCCCCGGACAGAGGTTTTCGAGCTGCCCTTCATGGTCAGCGATGCGCGCGCGGCGTCCTATGCCTATTGGAAGATGTTCCAGGAGCACATGGCCGATACGGATTTCGCGGACGTCAAGATCCTGGGCACGTGGGTGCACGGGCCGGGCATGCTGCACACCGACGTTCCGGTGGCGACCCCTGAGGATCTTGAGGGCCTGAAGATTCGCGGCGGCTCTCGGATGGTGTCGAGCCTGATGGAGAAGATCGGCGCGACACCCGTGGGCATGCCGGTCACCCAGATTCCGGAGGCGCTCTCCAAGGGGGTGATCGACGGGGCGACCATTCCCTGGGAGGTCACCACCGCGCTGAAGGTGCCGGAGCTGGTCGAGAACCACACGGAATTCGAAGGCCCGGCAATCTACAACCTCACCTTCGTACTGGCCATGAACAAGGACCGCTACGAGAGCCTTCCTGAAGACCTGCGGGCCGTCATCGACGCTAACTCCGGCCTCGATTTCAGCATCTTCGCCGGCGGAACGATGGCCGCCGCCGACGGTCCTGCACGCGCCGCTGCAGTGGAGCGGGGCAACAACATCGTGACGGTGTCGGCGGAGGAGGCGAAGGCGTGGGAGGAACTCGCCCGCCCGGTCTACGACGAGTGGATCGCCGATCTCGAAGAAAAGGGCATCGACGGGCAGGCGCTGATTGATCAGGCCGAGGCACTGATGCAGGAATACGAAAGCACGAATTGAGGCGTTGCGCAGGGCTGCACCCTGCCGATGCGCTGCAACGAGATCCAGGGAGGATACCGATGACGACACGCAGAACGCTGCTGGGGCTTATGGGAGCCGCGGCGATGGTGCTTGGCCTGCCGGCAACGCAGGCCCGGGCGCAGGAGGTGACGCTGACGCTGCACCAGTTCCTGCCGGCGCAGGCCAACGTGCCGCGGCTGGTGCTGGATGTCTGGGCGCAGAATGTGGAGGAGGCGTCCGACGGTCGCATCGAGATCGAGCAATATCCGTCGATGCAGCTTGGCGGCACCCCGCCGGAGCTGATGGACCAGGCCATCGAAGGCGTGGCCGATATCGTCTGGACGGTCGTCGGCTACACGCCCGGCCGCTATCCGTCGACCGAAGTCTTCGAACTGCCCTTCATGATGACCAATGCGCGCGCGGTGAGCCAAGCCTATTGGGAGATGTTCGAGGAGCACATGAAGGATACCGAGTTCAAGGATGTGCACATCCTTGGCACGTGGGTGCATGGCCCGGGCATGATCCACGTCAACAAGGAAGTCCGCCTGCCCGAGGACATGGCCGGGCTGAAGATCCGCGGCGGGTCGCGCTCGATCAACTCGCTGCTCGAGGAACTGGGTGCCGAGCCCGTGGGCATGCCCGTTCCGGCCGTGACCGAGGGGCTGTCGAAAGGCGTGATCGACGGGACGACCATCCCGTGGGAAGTCACGTCCGCGCTCAAGGTGCCGGAGCTGGTGAGCTACCACACCGAGTTCGACGGTGCGGCGCTCTACACGCTGACCTTCGTGCTGGCGATGAACAAGGACCGCTACGACAGCCTGCCGGATGACCTCAAGAAGGTGATCGACGACAATTCCGGCCTGGAGTTTTCCGATCTTCGCCGGTGGTACGCAGGCCGATGCGGATGGACCCGCGCGCCAGATCGCCGTCGATCGCGGCAACACCATCATCACTGTTTCGGGAGAGGATCTCGAGGCGTGGAAGGCGGCGGCGCAGCCGATCTATGACGAATGGGTCGCAGACATGGATGCCAAGGGCAACGACGGTCAGGCCCTGATCGACGAGGCGCGCGCGCTGATGGAGAAGTACACGCCACAATACGAGTAGGTTTGGCGGCTTTCGGCCGGGGCGCATCGTGGCGGCCTGGCCGGCAGCCGGGGGAGTTGGGTTCATGCAACGCGGAGTGACCTGGATCGCGCATGGGGCCGCCATCATCGGCGGCCTCGTTCTGATCGCGATCGTCCTGCTCACCAGCACCTCCATCGCCGGGCGCTTCATCGGCGTCGGCGAGATCAACGGAACCTACGAGATCCTCGAGGCCGGCGTGGCCTTCGCGATCTTCAGCTTCTTCCCGATCTGCCAGCTCTACGGGGGGCACGCCACGGTGGATGTCTTCACCTCCGGGCTCGGCCCGCGCGCGCTGGCGTGGTTGCGCGCGTTTTGGGAGGTGATCCTGTCGGCGGTCATTCTCTTTCTCTGTCTGGCGCCTCTACGGCGGGATGGAGCGCTATATAAGCAACGGGGAGACAACACTGTTCCTGCAGTTCCCGGTCTGGTGGTCCTATGCGGCGAGCTTCGTGGCCTCGTTGGTGGCTTGCCTTGTGGCGATCTACTGCGCCTATGCGCGGGTCGTGACCGCCGCGACGGGTCGGTCGCTGATGCCGGACGAGGCCCACTAGATGGGTGCATTTCTCGACCTTCTGCCCTTTGCCGACATGAGCAGGGCGCAGTTGGGATACGCGTCCTTCATCATCCTTCTCCTGCTCATCTTCCTGCGCGCGCCGATCGGGCTTGCCATGCTGCTGGTGGGCTTTGGCGGCTGGTATTACGCGATGAACGGCAATCCCGTGCCGCTGCTCAACAAGCTGAAATCGGAAACCTACACGACATTCTCCAGCTACTCTCTGTCGATCGTGCCGATGTTCCTGCTGATGGGGCAGTTCGCGACGCTCTCGGGCATGTCGAAGGCGCTGTTCGGCGCAGCGGAGAGTTTCCTGGGCCACCGCAAGGGCGGCGTCGCCATGGCCTCCGTCGGGGCCTGCGCCGGGTTCGGTGCGATCTGCGGGTCTTCTCTGGCGACCGCCGCAACGATGGGGCGCACGGCCCTGCCGGAGTTGCGGCGCTACGGCTATTCCGGCGGATTCTCGACGGCGACCCTCGCCGCAGGGGGCACGCTGGGCATCCTGATCCCACCCTCCGTCATCCTCGTGATCTACGCGATCATCACCGAACAGAACATCGCCAAACTCTTCCTCGCGGCCTTCGTGCCCGGGCTGCTGGCGGCGATCGGATACATGCTGACCATCCGGTTCTACGTGTACCTCCATCCTGAAAGGGCGGGGACGCGCGACCGCCAGCCATGGTCGGAACGCTGGGTCGCGTTGGCCGATACATGGCCCGTGCTCGTGATCTTCGCGCTGGTCGTGGGCGGGATCTACCTCGGTTGGTTCACGCCCACCGAAGGTGCTGCCATCGGTGCACTGGGCACCGGAGTGGCAGCGCTCTTTTCGGGTGCGCTCAATTTGTCGGTGCTCAAGGAAAGCCTCTTCGGCACGGCGCGGACCACCGCGATGATCTTCTTCATCGTGCTGGGTGCGGGGATCTACAACTCATTCCTCGCGCTCTCCGGCGTACCGCAATCCATGGCCGAATGGGTGGCCACGCAGGGTTTTTCGCCCTGGTTCGTGCTCGCCGTGATCCTGTTCTTCTACCTCGTTTTCGGCTGCGTGATGGACAGCCTCAGCATGGTCCTCCTGACGGTCCCGATCTTCTTCCCGATGGTGATCGAGATCAACGGCGGCGAATACATCGACGCGGCCCAGAGCGGGTTCGGCCTGTCGCCGGAACACCTGGCGATCTGGTTCGGGATCCTCGTGCTGATCGTGGTGGAGGTCGGGCTGATCACGCCGCCGGTGGGGCTCAATCTCTTCATCATCAACGCGATGGATCGCGAAACCCCGATGATCGAGACCTACAAGGCGGTGATCTTCTTTGTCGGCTCCGACATCGTGCGGGTCATCCTTTTGGTGCTGTTCCCGCTCATCACGCTCTTCCCGCTGATTTTGTTGCCGGATTAGGCGCCCGGGCATTCTAGGGAGGATATGGCGTGACCGAACATCTCAACCTGCGGCCGCACAACGTGATCCGGGAGGATCGCGACGACGGGTCGATCCTGCTGCGCTCCGGCTATCCGCTCTCCGATGTCGCGCCGTCGACGGGCGCCTGGCTGGATCATTGGGCCGACACGGAGCCGGACCGGACGTTCCTGGCCGAACGGTCGGGCGAAGGCTGGCGCAGCCTCAGCTATGCCGAGGTGAGGGGTGAAGTCCTGCGCCTGGCGCGTGGGCTTCTGGACCTCGGACTGGGGCAGGACCGCCCGCTGCTGATCCTGTCGGGCAATTCGGTCGACCATGCTTTGCTGGCGCTGGCCGCGCAGTATGTCGGCGTGCCGTATTCGCCCGTGGCGGAGCAGTATTCGCTGATCGAGGCGGCGCATGGGCGGTTGAAGCATGTGCTGGGTCTCATCGACCCAGCCGCGGTCTTCGCGGAGGATGGCGCCGCCTATGCCGGTGCCCTGGACCTGCCGGAGGTGGCGGGACGACAAGTCATATGTTCCCGCAATGCGCCCGACAGCGCGATACTCTTGGCTGAACTGGATGGGTCCGCCGATGCGGCGGAGGTTCATTGCGGGCGTCGGGCCGGACACCGTGGCGAAGTACCTGCTGACCTCCGGCTCCACCTCCGAGCCGAAGGCCGTCGTCACGACACAGCGGATGATGACCACGAACCAGGCGATGCTTCGCGACGGGCTGCCCTTCGTCGCGGCCAAGCCGCCTGTGCTGGTGGACTGGCTGCCGTGGAACCACGTCTTTGGCGGGTCGCACAATTTCAACCTGGTGCTGGCGAATGGCGGCTCCTTCCACATCGACGACGGCAAGCCCTTGCCCGCGCTCTTTCCGCGGACGCTGGAAAATCTCGCAATGGTGCCCGGCACGATCAGCTTCAACGTGCCCGTGGGGTTCGCGCAACTGGTCGACGCGCTGCGAAAGGACGACTCGCTGGCGCGGAGCTATTTCCGCGACCTCGACATGATCTTCTACGCCGGGGCATCCCTGCCGCAGGAGACATGGACCGCGCTGGAAGCGCTGGCGATGGACACGATCGGGCGCGTCCCGCTCATTACGTCGAGCTGGGGCCTGACAGAGACGGCGCCCGCAGCGCTTCTTCAGCACGTGCCGGGACGCGGGGCGGGCATCGTCGGCGTGCCGCTGACCGGCGTGACGGTGAAGCTGATCCCTGATGCGGATCAGCGGATGGATGTCCGGATCAGGGGCGACAGCATCTTCCGCGCGTACCTGCGCAATCCCGAAAAGACGGCGGAGGCATTTGACGACGAAGGTTTCTTCATCACCGGCGACGCGATGAAGTTCGTGGATCCCGAGGACATGAGCCAGGGCCTGAGATTCGACGGCCGGCTGTCGGAGGATTTCAAGCTGATGACCGGCACCTGGGTGCAGGCGGCCAACCTGCGCTTGGAGATGCTCCCGGTTCTGGGCGCATGTGCGCAGGATGTCGTGGTGACCGGAGCGGGCCGCAGCGAAGTGGGCGTGCTGATCGTGCCCAACCGCGCAGCGATCGAGGCCGCGGGCCACGAACCGACGGAGGATCGCGGAGCGCTGATCTGCGAGGCGTTGCAGTCCGACCTGTCGCGGCGGATGGCCGAGAAGGCCGCACGATCCACCGGCAGCGCGACCCGCATCGTGCGCGCGCTGATCTTGGCGGAACCGCCGTCGATGGGCGACGGCGAAGTGACCGCGAAGGGCAATCTGAACTTTGCCAAGCTTCTGCAGCGGCGCGAGGCGCTGGTCGACCGGCTCTACGACGACGCGGACCCGGCCGTGATCCATGTCTGACATCGGGCGATCGACCGCGTGGGCGACCGCGGCGCATGCTCCAGTGGATAAAGTCATCGCGCAGGCAGTCGGATCGAATTCTTCCATCAAGCTGGTATGGTAGAGGTCCCGTTTCCCTTAGAGCCGTACATCCCGGCCGAACGCCGCGTCACCCGGAGGGATGGTTCGACCCGCTGAAGGCGGATCGGAATACCGCGCTGCGGGCAGGACTTTCGTATTTCGAGCGCGGGTATTTCTGGGAGTGTCACGAGGTATTGGAGGCGGTCTGGATGGAGACGCCAGATCCGTCTCCGGAGCGTGACATGGTGCAGGCCGTGATCCAGCTTGCCAATGCGCGGCTCAAGCTGCGGATGGATCGACCCAAGGCCGCCGCGCGACTTTGCGGCATGGTGCGCGACCTGCTGGATGCGGTGCCGGAGGGTGCGTGCCCGCTGGGACTCGATCCTGCGGGCTGGCGGCGGCGTCTTCACGAGATCGATGCCGGCTGACACGGGTCCGGCGAGGCGTCTCTGTTTCGCGCGGAGCGCGAAAGACGCCCGCCCGCCGGTCCGGGCGCACTAGACCGAAAGCAGCAGGATCGTTCCCAAACCCCAAAGTGTCATGTGGTAATGCGTGAGTTGCGCGGCTTCGTGGCCGAACCAGTAGCTGAAATGGTTGCCGACGATCAGCATGCCAGCCCAGATGGTCATGAATGCCGTGGCGCCAAGGATGGCGAGCGCTCGCGCCGTGTCTGCCGCGACGAGGCCGAAGAGCGCGAGCACGAGCATCAGGGTCGCGACCGAGAGCAGGACGAGGGCCAACGCCTCCATAACCACCACGGCCCGAAAGGCGAGCAATTGTTTCTTGCGGTCGGTCACCGCGCGATGGGCAACCGGTTCGAACGCCTCCGGATAAGCCTCACGAAGGCGCCGCATTTCCAGGACCTCCGCCGTGTAGCTTTCGTTCTGCGACGGGTAGAGGATGTTGTCGCGGACGCCGGTGAACATCCATGCGGCGATGGACCCGGTGGCGACGGTCTGCGCAAGAAGTATGGCGGTCTCCAGCATGGCGCCATTGGACATGAATCCGGGTCAAGGTCCAGATCTGGAGACGGTACCGGCCTCGACACGAAAAAGGGCCGCGGCGATGCGCGGCCCCTCGTGTGTCGAACCTCGGACAGGATTAGCTCCAGGCGAGGCGTTCCGGGAAGATGACCAGGGCTATGTGGATCTCGCCGCCCACCAAACCTTCGCTGGTGTGATTGTAGAGGTTCCGCCAGTAGGGCTGGACCGTGACGCCCTCTTCCTGGATCAGCTTTTCACCCTGGGCCATCAACTCGCGACGCTTGTCGACATCCGCTGTGGCCAGGGCTTTTTCAAGGATCGCGTCGAACTCCGGATTGGACCAGCCGAACTCGTTCCAGGCTTCTCCCGACTTGTAGGCCAGCGCCCAGATCGACACGCCGAGCGGACGGTGGTTCCAGTTGGTCGAACTGTAGGGGTACTTCGTCCAGTCGTTCCAGAAGGTCGAGCCCGGCAGAACGGTTCGCTTGACCTTGAACCCCGCGTCACGCAGCTGTGCCGCCACGGCGTCCGTCGTGTCCTTGCGGTAGCCATCGTCGATCGAGATGATCTCGTGCTCGAAATCAAGCATCCCGGCCTCTTCCATGAGGGCCTTCGCGGCGGCGGGATCGACGGTCATCGGCGGAAGCTCCGCATATTCGGGATGCACGGGCGCCACATGGTGGTTCTCCGCGACGTCGCCGCGGCCACCATAGCCGAGCTCCAGCACGATTGTGTTGTCGACCGCCATGGACAGGGCCTGACGCACGCGCTTGTCGGCATAAGGCTGCGTCCCGTCCACTTCGGCCAGCTGGTTGGGGCGTATCACGATGGTCGCGGCGGTCGTGATCTGGTTCTGAACCCAGCCGTCGAGCGTGCCCATGATGTCAATGAAATCGCCATCGACTTCATAGAGCATATCGACCTCTTCGGCCTCCGCGCCGGCCACCCAGGCCGCGGGATCGGTGCCGTAGTCGATATACTCGATGCGGTCGATCCAGGCGCCGTTGTCTGCGCCCCACCAGGTGTGATTCTCGTTGCGGACGAGCACACCCTTCACGCCGACCTCGAGGCTTTCCGGCAGGTAGGGGCCGGTTCCCACGGGATTGGCCATGATGTCTTCGGGATCGTAATGATCGGGATGCACGATGGCGGCCGGGTAGTCCGACATGCCCGCGATCAGGGAGATATCCGAGGCCGGGAGGTTGATCCGGACGGTATGCGCATCGACGACTTCGATGGCACCGTCGAGCGCCTTTCCGGTGTTCTCGTCGACGATGGTGGTGAAGCGGGCGGCCATGGAGTTGCCTTCCACCTCCTTTTCGCACCAGAGCGCGAGATTGGCGGCGATTTGCTCGGCGGTGAGGTCATCGCCGTTGTTCCACTTCACGCCCTTGCGGACGTTGAGCGTGTATTGCGTGGCGTCGTCGTTGATCTCCCAGCTTTCCAGCAGGGTCGGCGTGAACGTCCCGTCGTTTTCGTAGGTGACGAGGTACTCCAGCCAGCCGCGGTAGAAATTGGAAATCTCGTTCCAGTCCGCGGTGCGCGGGTCCTTCATCGCGCGCACGGATTGCTGGATCCGGACGGTGCCGCCCATC
The DNA here is from genome assembly GCA_963721175.1 of uncultured Alphaproteobacteria bacterium. GTDB lineage: Bacteria > Pseudomonadota > Alphaproteobacteria > Rhodobacterales > Rhodobacteraceae > Aliishimia. Next base: position 30,440 of record CAVRIG010000003.1, read on the forward strand.
GTCGGGGTCTGCGCGCTGGCGGATGTCGGAGCGGTCAGGCCCAGCATCGCGTAGGCTGTCGCCGCAGTGGCGCCGAAGGAGCTTGCGGTTGCCAGGAACTCCCGCCGCGACACCGCGTCCGTGCCGATTTTTTTCGCCGAAGCGACTACTGCCTCGGGCAGCGGTTTTCCGGTTCGTGTCAGAAAATCCATGGTCTTCCTCTCTGTTGGCTGGCGGTGTTTTGTGTCCCGCCTATCAGGTTGTGCGGTAACCGCTGCAGTTGGTCTGCAGTCTGGTCCGTAATGCACGGAACCATCGGACCATCGGGCGAATGGCGTCAAGCCTCTTGGTCGTGTCCGCAACACCGGCATACCGGACGACCGAGCAACTGGTTTGCGATTCCACGGCATCGAACGGCGCAAAACCGGCCTTTTGCGGCGCTTTCGAGACACGCACCTGCCGATGTTCCCCGGGGATCACCTTTCGGTGTAGCCACGCGCTCTCCGGAAGTCTCGGTCAAGCCCGCGCTTCGATCTCCTCGGGGGAGAGGTCCTTCACCTCCGCCCAGAACCGCGATTTCGCGGAGTTGAGCAGACCCTTGGAGTCCATCCGTTTCTTCCAGGCCAGATGGCTGTAGTCCGCTTTCATGCCACCGCCTTCGACGCGCCAGACATGTGCATCCCAGACGGGGAAGCCATTCTCCTCGTAGATGCCGTTGATCTCGGCCAGCCGCGCGGGGGTGGAGAACCAGATGATCGGCAGGTCGAAGGTCACGATCCGACCGCCGAGCAGGCTGAACTCGTGATGCATCCAGACATCGTCGCCCAGCTTAATGCGGACATCCGCAATTCGTTCGGGATCGGGCGGAACCGGGCAGCCCACCTGCTGGTAGGTCGCATGCCGGTCGGCCTTCAGCACCTGCAGCGTCGTGTGGTTGTACGAGAAGTCGAAGACATGCGGCAGCACGAGATCCTGGCGCCGGTCCTCGGTCAACGTCAGGTCGGTCTGGCCGCCGGTCTTCGCGATCAGAGACTGGAACGCGTCCACGTCTTCCGCCGGAACCAACGCCACCATCAGGTCGTGGCCTTTGCGGATATGTCCCTCGAGCCGCGGGAAGTAGGCGGTGATCCGGGCGTCGACGGTACTCAGCAATTTGGCCGCGATATCGGGCGCGGCGGCGACGGCATGACCGGCGGCATAGGCGGCCGGGTAGCTGTCAAATGTCGCCATGCAGCCCACCCACTCCCGGCGTGGCACCGCGCGCAGAGTTACGTCGGTTATGACACCGTTCAGTCCCCAGGCGTGGTGGATCTGCAGCGTTTCGGCGCCCTCGAAGACATGGGATGTGGGCGTTTCCTCGACACTCATCGCGGTCAACCGGATGATGTTGCCGGGATCCCGCAGCGCGCCATGTGCGATCGAGCCGATGCCGGCGCTGCCGCCGGCGACGAACCCGCCGATGGTGGCGATGTCCTGGGTCGAGGGGAACATGGCCATTTCCTGTCCGCCTTTGGCGAGGGCCGCGTTGATGTCGGCAATGAAAGCGCCCGCCTCGGCCCGGACGAAGCCGTCGCCGATCTCGAGGACGCGATTCATCGCGGTGGTCTCTATGATGAGACCGCCATCGACGGGGACGGACTGGCCGTAATTGCCCGTCCCGCCGCCACGGAGGACGACGGGCAGGTCGTGGGTCCACGCGACGGAGAGCACATGCGCCATCTCGCCTTGCGTCTTCGGCACCGCAACGAGGTCGCCGAAGCACGTCTTCAGTTCCGCGTTCAGGATCGGAGAATACCAGAAGAAATCGCGGCTGCGCTTCTTCCAGCACGGGTTCCGCGATGGTGTCCACCGGAGCCAGCGCATCGGCGATGGCGGGCCAGTCGAGATGGTCGGTCTTGCCGGAAAGTGACCTCATTGTCGGCGTCCTGGAGTGTGGCGCGCCCGGAGACCAGATCGGCGAGGGTGTCGGCGTCGCAGGTCAGCAGGTCGCGGCGATGCGCGCCGTCGATGAAGACCGGATCGAGGCCCAGCGCACGCGCCGCATCCGTGGTGACCATCGGCAACCACCGGCCCAGCGGAGGGTCGAGATGTGCCGTCAGCACGGCGAGATGCAAGGCGGCCATCGGGTCGTGCTGCCCCACCGGACAGAAGGCATCGGCCACATTGTCCGAGCCGACGATGATCCTGACACCGGCCGCCGCAAGTTCGCGCAGACGGGTGATGCCGCGTCGGTCGGGGGTGCCGCCGCCGCGGTCCTGAAGGTAGAGGTTCGTCGTGGGCAGCGCGCAGACGGTGATGTCGGCCTGCGCAAGCTTGTCGGCGATGCGGGCGAGGTCGACCGCGCTGCGGTCCATCAGGCTGACCGCATGACCGCAGAGGATCGGCCGGGAAAAGCGGGTTTGCAGCGCCATGTCGGCGATCGCCTCCAGCCCGTTATGGCCGCCGAGCCCTTCGTCCACATGGAAATCGAGCATCAAGCCGTGCCGATCCGCCTCTGCGAAGGTGGCCGCCAGGGCCGCCTGGATCATGCGCGTCGGATGGTCGAGCAGGAAAACGCCAAGAACACCGCCCGCCTGTGCCACGTGCCGGGCCACGCTGCGGGCGAAGACAGGTTTGCCCATCTGCTCGACCGACGTCAACGCGGCCCATTGCACGTGTGTCGCGCCCATGCCGGTCAGGACATGCCAGGCGCGGGGCGGATCCGCGCTGTCGCCCCAGTCCACATGCGACCGGACCGCGCCGACGCCGGCCTGCACAAGCTCGGCAAGACCGCGTTCGGCGCGGCTGAGGATGTCGGCTTCGGTCCAGTTCTCCTTGTCCTCGATCTGGGCTGCGATTGCCGTCCGCAGGTCGCCGCCGACATCGCCGAGCCGGTGCAGGGTGTGGCACTTGTCGAGGTGGCAATGTGCCTCGACCCGGCGCGGCAGCATGATGGTCGCGCGGCCTTGCTCCTCGGGCGGTTCAAGTCCGACAAGCCGATCAGCGCGCCAGACGGGTCTTCCGCGAGGCATTCGCCGTCCGGCCTGCCGCCGAAGCTCTCCGGCGCGCGCAGCAGGTCGCGCGGGACCAGCACGTCTGCCACCGCCATCCCGGTCACGTGAGGGCATGCCCAAGGAAGCGGTCCAGAAAACCATAGAGCCAGTCCGCCTGCGCGCGGTCATGCCGCATCATGTTGCCTCCTGCTCCTCCGGCGTCCTCGCCCCGGGTCTGCCATGGCTGTCCGAGATCGTCTGCCAGCGCCGCAACCCGCAAATCGTTTGTTCGGCATGGAATTGGACGGCATCGATCCGTCGATACACCTCGTTCAGGAACGGGTGCCGGCCCGCGTCGCAGGCATTGTCCATTCCGTCATAGATCACGACAGCGTCAAGGTCGCCGGTCATCTCGCCGGAAACTTCACCGCGAAAGCGGCGACTGATCTCCGTGCTGACGCCATGCACGCGGCACCAGTTTGTCGCGCGGTCGTCTTCCGAACCATCCCTGTGGCGAATGCAGAGCACGTGCATGTCACATCACTCCCCCTCAGAGGTTTCAGCGAAACGCGGCCCTTGGTTGTTCCGTGCGAGAGATCTGGCATGGTTTCTGGCAGGAACTTCGATGGAGGGCAAGAGCCGTGAAATCGCTGCAGCCGAAGCGCATCGCGCCGCCATTTGCACGTTATTTCCACCGGGTGCCGGTGCCGGCCGGAGCGCGCCGGGTGCGCACGTCAGGGCCAGTTGGGACTGGGGGCCGATGGGACGGTGCCGGAGGGCGCGGAGGCGCAGACGGCGATCTGCTTCGACAACATCGCTGCGATCCTGGCGGAGGCGGGAATGACGCGGGTCAAACGCGGTGCATGTCCAGGCCTGCGTCACAGGGCGGGCACACAATGGCAGGCTACATGGCCGCGCGGGATGCCTGGCTCGCGGATGTGGCGGTGCTGCCAAGCTCCACACTGATGGTCGTGTCGGGCTTTACCCGGCCCGAGCTCGTCGTGGAAATCGGGGTCTGGGCCACTGTGTGATCCTGCGGGGCGGCTAAATGGCCGCATTCCCTCATTCTGCGTTCGGGCCAAGAGGCCCTCGGGGCTGCGCCCCAAACCCCCCGCGCCCCCCGTGTCAGGGCGCGTCACCATATTCCTTGCGCAGGAGCTTGTGAGTGTCCAAACCAGCGTGCCCGCGAAGAACACCGTGGTGAGCCCGATCGCCTCCCCAACCGCCGGCGCTTGTTGGCAGGCCCCGAAACGCCAGCGCAGCGATCAGCATGAAGAGCCCCGCGATGGAAAAGGCGAGGCGAAAGCGCAGGTCGGATGGGGTGGGACCGAATTCGTACATGGCGTTATTGTAGTTGCGCTGCCGCGTTCGGCCAGTGCCTTGCCGGTCGCCTCAGAAAGGTCGATGGTGCTGCTGGGCAGCTTCAGCGCCTTCATCAGGTCGCGCAACTCCTGCCGTGCGGCGATGTTGGAGATGTTGAGCTGCTTGACGCCAACCTCCTTGAGGTCGAGGAGCGTGAGTCCGCGCGGGAAGAGCTCGCGGAAGATGACTTGTTCGGAGAAGCCCGGGGCGATGCGGAAGCCGATGCGCTTGGAGAGAAGCTTAAGAACATGCTCCATCTTTTCCTTGTTCACCATGCGCTGGGTTCCGACGCGGTTGCGCAGGACGATCCAGTCGATGGAGGCCAGCCCCGCCTGGGCCCTGAGCTGCCGCGCGCTCCAGACCATTTCGGAGTAGACGGAAGGTCCGATCACTTCCATCCCGGTCTGGTCGGTGTGGGCCAGCAGGTCGAAATCGAAGCGAAGCTGTCATTGAGCGGCGTGATCAGCGTGTCCCCCAGCGAATGCGCCACCTGGCTGAGCCGCGTATGCGAGCCGGGGCAGTCGATGACGATGAAGTCGCTGTCGGGTTCTGGCGTCGCCACGGCGGCCGACAGGCGATGATCATAGACGTTTTGCCGGGTTGCAGCTCTTCCTGCGGGATCTCGGGCAGGGCGTGCATCTCGGGCGTGGCAAGCGTGAAGCCCGCGTCCTTGTTGTATTTCAGGCGGTTCTCGAAATAGCGGGTGAAGCTCTTCTGACGCAGGTCCAGATCAAGGCAGCTGACCTTGTGACCCATGCGCGACAGTGCCGTGGAGACGTGCATGGAGACGGTGGATTTACCCGCGCCGCCCTTCTCGTTTCCGACGACGATGATGTGAGCCATTCCCGTTCCTCTTGCCGCAAGGCCAGCGCCGCCTTCACCGGGTAGTACAGGGCTCGGCCCATCGCAAGCCAAGGTCGCCTGATCGCCATCGAAAGCGGATTGGTGTGGTCTGATCTCACTCATCTCAAATCTCCAGGCCGGACGGGCGCAGTGCATCGGCAGTCGTTGCACTGAGCAGGCATCTGATGTCGTGACACGCCGGACACTTCGAGGCGAAGGCCGTGGGTCTTGTGCCGCGTCTAAGGCCAAAATTTTGAGAATTGGTAACTATCTGCAGCGAAATCTCGAAGAGAGTTCCGTCCGAAAATCGGTATGC
>CAVRIG010000004.1:0-293734 GCA_963721175.1 uncultured Alphaproteobacteria bacterium
GCGCCATCCGCGTTTCCTGTCTTCAGCAACTCGTCAAGCGGCTTCACGGGCCGGTTCGTTGCCTTGCGAACCTCCAGCCCTTACAACCGGAATGTATATGCCGCAGCAGAGGTCTCAGTCCCAGACGACTCACTCCGCCGGCGTGGGCTGCAGCGCCGTTTCGCTGCCCATCGCAACCAATCTTTCGCGCAGCGGCGAGGCCAGAGCAGATCCGGTTTCCAACGCGCAGACATAAGCCTGCGTCATGTAAAAGGCGTGCGCGATGTCGGATGTGGCTTGTTCTGCCGCCTCCGCATAGAGGCCGATCAGCGCCGGGCGGTCGTAGGCCTCGTGAGCGGCCAGAAGCCTGGTGTCCAGATCGGTCATTCCGCAGCCCGCGCCGGTTCGCGCCACGCTTGCATCCGCGAAGCCACCCAGTCGTGGAACAGATGCGTCGGCCCGTCCATCGCCGGTGAGAACCGTCCGCCGTCGAACAGCAACCCGTGGCGTCCGCGTTGCATACCTTCGATCACGAAGACATCTTCTTCGAAGACCGTCTTCCAGAGTTGCGTGTTGCGCTGCCGCAAACCGCTGTCGGTGTCGGGCCGCGCATAGTAGAGATGGATGTTCTCCACCGTTCTCCCGGGTCCCTGCGGCACCAGAACGATGGCGAATGCATGATCCCGGTGCACGCCCAGAAGCACGTTGGGATAGACGGCGATGTACTCCGCGGCGGTGTTCCATCTGTCCGAAATGCCGTCGAAGTCCGGGAACGGCTCGCCGCTTTCGTTCGTGACCTGCCGGTAGACCCGCGTGCCCTGACCGGAAAACCGACCCGGCGCCTCGATATGGTAGTGATCTTCAAGCCGGGAGTAGCTGTTCAATCCGGGATGAACCCAGGGCAGGTGATAGCTCTCGCAGTAATTCTCGACGGCCAGCTTCCAGTTGCAGGCCACGTCGAGCTGAAACCGGCTGTCATGCCCGCCATGAAAGAGAGGTTTCTCGAACTCGGACCAACGAGACATCAGATCCGCGTGGACCTGTTCGAACGGGGCGGCCGTTCCGGAGACGTTGATCCAGACCACGTCGAACCAGACATGGCTGCGGATCTCCAGCAGTCCCAGGGTCGCGCGGTCGATCCCCTCGGCCTGGTTCTGCCCGGGCCCGCCCACATGCGGCGTCGAGACCAGCAATCCTTCGGTGGAGTAGCACCAACTGTGATAGGGGCAGCGGATCGCACCCTCGATCCGGCGCGGTTGGTCGACCAGGATCATGCCCCGGTGCCGGCAGGTGTTCTGAAAGACGCGGATCTGCCCCGCTCGGTCGCGCAACAGCAGCAGGGGCATGCCGAGAAATGTCATCGGCACGGCGTCGCCGGGCTCGGGCACATCCGAGGCGACGGCGAGCCCGGCCCATTCGTTCATGAGGATGACGCGATTTTCCTCGGCGTGGACGCCGGCATCTACGTAGTGTTCATTGGGCAGCCCATGAGCCAGGGCGACAGGACGGCGGACGCGGGACAGATCCAGGGGCGCGTGCGGACGGTCGAATGTCTTGCGCATATCCGTCATCGGCATCTTCCTCTTCCTCTTCCTGTCCCGAAGACATGTAGCCGCGTCCCATCGAGCAAGGCTGTCACCGGCGCGACCTGAATTTCCCTGCAGCGACACCTCCCGCAGCCGGTTGCCATCCTATCTGAAGGCTGCCTGGCCCTGCAGGTGGCGCATGTGGAATTCCGGTATGCGCGACGCCTCCACGAGTCCGGCGGATCTGCCGGCGTTCAATGCCTGCGCGATACCGGTTCCCAGATGCTCGTAGACGACACGGGCGACCCGCTCGGCTTCGTGGCTCTCCGGAACGGTGCGCGCAACGTAACCGCTCCAGAAATTGTTTTCGAACGAGGCAACGGGATGGAGGAAATTGAAGGTGGCGGTCAGAGCCTGTCGCCGCGAGATGACAAGGCCGATGCCGTTTTCGAGCCGCAGCACGACACCGCGGAATTCGCGGACATCGCGTTTCATGGACAGGCCCTGTTGGCGCAGCGCTTCTCGTGCTTCGAAACCCCGGACGAAACAGGTGTCTTCCGAATTTCGCCAGACCCGGACCAGCCCGATCACGTATCTGTTCGGCGCCACGAAGCTGCGGCGCGAAAAGCGGTAGAACCCGGTTGGAAATGAAAGCTCCGACGGAGTCGAGGCCGGGCCCAGAAACTCGTTCAATTCCGGCCCTTCCAGCATGGCCGACTTCGCGACGAGCGTTTCCACGGGTTCCAGCAGGATACGTGCGTCGACCCCGAAGAAGTCGCAAATCCGCGCCAGTACATCCGGACGCGGAAAGCTGTCCCCTGCCAGGTACCGGTTGAACTGCGTCCGGTTGATCCGCAGTTGCCGCGCCAATTCAGAAACGGACGGATAGGGACGCGACAGGATTCGGAGGTTCGCGCCGAACATGCTGCGAAGCTCTGCAGGAGATTTCTTCATGGTGCACATGTTCGCGCTAAAGTGGTCGAATATCCCAAAATTATACCAGATCGTGACGGCATTCGGTAAAGTTTCAAACTTCTTGGCGTCAGGCATGATGCGCATTCGCGTCAGTATTGAGACGTCTTGACACAAATGCGCGACGCACGCTGCTCTCTTGATCATACACAGCGTATCTGTGAAGTGTTTAAGTAAGTTAAGTAAAGTTTAACCTGAAAGCGGCGAGGGGCTGAGGTCATATGTTTGGCGTGATCCTGTGGAGCGATGCGGCCGCCGGTCAGGCCGTGATCTGGTGCGAAGACTCCGGCAACCTGGCGTATTACCAGGCGCCGGGCCGGCTCCGACACAGCCAGTGCGACTTCTTCGACGCTGGTGACTATGTCGAATTCGAGGTGACGCAGGATGACAGATTGCGCCGTGCCAGCAACGCACAAAAGGTTCAGGCGGAACCGACCTGCCGCGTTCAGGAGGTGTTGCGACGCGGACCCGAGTTCGAAAACGAGCAAAGGCGCGTCAGGCCGATCAGACCGGTTATCGCGGCGTCAGACAATGCCGCCGGCCAGATCGCTTCGGACAGCATAATCAGTCACCACGGCTGAGAGCCGCCACACCGGTTCGGGCAACCTCCCTTAAACCGAGCGGACGCATCAGTTCCGCAAACGCGTCGATCTTTTCCGGCGTACCGGTGATTTCGAACACGAAGCTTTCGAGCGTACTGTCGACAACATTGGCGCGGAAGATCTCGGCGATCCGCAAGGCCTCGACCCGCTTGTCGCCGGTGCCCCCGACTTTCAGCATGGCCAGTTCCCGTTCCACCGACCGCCCCTCGACCGTGAGGTCGTGGACGTCGTGAACGGGCACGATCCGGCCAAGCTGTGCCTTGATCTGTTCGATCACCTGCGGCGTGCCGGTGGTCACGATCGTGATGCGGCTGAGATGCCCGGTATGATCGACCTCCGCCACGGTCAGGCTGTCGATGTTGTACCCGCGTCCGGCAAAGAGCCCGATCACACGCGCCAGCACACCCGGTTCGTTTTCAACCAGCAAGGCGATCGTGTGGCGTTCCTCGACGTCTGAAAACGTCGGCCGCAGGTTGTAGGCGGAGTGGCTCGTGGAGCCTTTCTTGATCTTGAGGGGGGACATTGTCAGCCGTTTCCTGTCTTGATCCTGGTATCGGTCGCTTCGAGATGCTTTTTGTTTCAGTAATTCAACGTGATGGGCGCGTTGGACGGCGACGCGGTCTTGACCGGCCCCCAGATGTCGTCGAGATACCATTGCTGCGCCACGACAATGCTGTCGAGCAGCGCCGCGTCGTCGCCAAGGCCGGCACGATCAGCCGTCAAGAGGAACGCGAAGGTCGCGATCACACCCGGCTGATTGTGGAGCTCGTAGCTGTGGAAGATGACCGTCTGCCCCGCCGAACTGGCGTCGCGACCGGCTGGCATAGATGAAGCCGTCATTGCCGAGCATCGCGCGCACGTCTCCGCGCGTGGTGATGCCGAACCGCAGGCCAGGCCCCGGTACCGCTGCCGCGGCCGGGTTGCGGCTGTTCTCCAGGTAGATCAGCGGTCCCTGATTCCGCGTGGTCACCGACAATTCGCTGCCATCCGGACGAAAGAACTTGGCATGGCGGTCGGGTCCGGTCTGACCAAGCGTCACCGGCCCGGGCAGGCCGGCGACGGCAGTGGCAGGCGCTCCCACCTTGAGGCCGGCAAAGTCCTGCGCGGCCGCAGACAGGGCCGCGCAGGTGAAAACTGTGATCGCAAGCAACGATTGCATCAGACCAGCACCGACCCCTTGGCGTCGATCACGCCCTGCGTCTCCGCTTCGCCCAGCAGCATCTCGTTATGCGCCTTGCCGGACGGGATCATCGGGAAGCAGTTTTCGTGTTTTCCACCAGGCAGTCGAAGATCACCGGGCCGTCGTAGTCCAGCATTTCCTTGATCGCGTCGTCGAGGTCGGCGGGATCCTTGCAGAGGATGCCCTTGGCGCCGAACGCTTCGGCCAGCTTCACGAAATCGGGCAGGGCTTCGGACCAGGAGTGCGAATAGCGCTCGCCGTGCAGCAGCTCCTGCCATTGGCGGACCATGCCAAGGCGTTCGTTGTTGAGGATGAACTGCTTGACCGGCAGGCGATACTGCACCGCGGTTCCCATCTCCTGCATGTTCATCAGCCACGATGCCTCGCCCGCGACGTTGATGACCAGCGCATCGGGGTGCGCCATCTGCACGCCGATGGATGCGGGGAAGCCATAGCCCATCGTGCCCAGCCCGCCGGAGGTCATCCAGCGGTTCGGATCCTCGAAGCCGAGGTACTGCGCGGCCCACATCTGGTGCTGGCCCACCTCGGTGCAGATGAAGCGGTCCTTGCGGTCCTTGGTCAGCGCCTCCAGCCGCTGCCAGCGGCGTATTGCGGTTTGATGGTGTTCGCGCCCGGCGTTGAACTTCAGGCAATCGACCTTCCGCCATTGCTCGATCTGGCTCCACCAGTCTTCAAGCGCCTCGGCGTTGCGTCTTGCGGCCGCGCGATTTCCAGACCTTCAGGATATCCTCCAGCACATGGGCCACGTCGCCGACGATCGGGATGTCGGCCTTGATGACCTTGTTGATCGAGGACGGGTCGATGTCGATATGCGCCTTCTTCGATTTCGGGCTGAACGCGTCGATGCGGCCGGTGATCCGGTCGTCGAAGCGCGCGCCGATGTTGATCATCAGGTCGCAGTCGTGCATCGCCATGTTGGCCTCGTAAAGCCCGTGCATCCCCAGCATCCCCAGCCAGTTCTTGCCCGAAGCCGGATAGGCGCCGAGCCCCATCAGCGTCGAGGTGATCGGAAAGCCGGTCGCCTCGACCAGTTCGCGCAGAAGCTGGCTCGCTGCGGGGCCGGAATTGATCACGCCGCCGCCGGTGTAGAACACCGGGCGCTTGGCCTTTTCCATCGCGGCGACCAGTTCGGTGATCTCCTCCATGTCGCCTTTGACCTGCGGCTGGTAATGCGACGCGGACGGCTTGGGCCGCTGGTAGACGCCGTTGGCGAACTGCACGTCCTTCGGGATGTCGACCAGAACCGGGCCGGGGCGGCCGGACGTGGCGACGTGGAACGCCTCGTGAATCGTCGCCGACAGCCTGTCGGTGTCCTTCACCAGCCAGTTGTGCTTGGTGCAGGGCCGGGTGATGCCGACGGTGTCGGCCTCCTGAAAGGCGTCGGAGCCGATCATGAAGGTCGGCACCTGGCCGGTCAGAACGACGATCGGGATGGAGTCCATCAGCGCGTCGGTCAGTCCCGTCACGGCATTGGTGGCGCCGGGGCCGGAGGTGACGAGGCACACACGCCGGGCTTGCCGGTCGAGCGCGCATAGCCTTCGGCGGCATGCACGGCGCCCTGTTCGTGGCGCACCAGGATGTGCTGGATGCTGTTCTGCTGAAAGATCTCGTCATAGATCGGCAGCACCGCGCCGCCGGGGTAGCCAAATACCGTGTCCACGCCCTGATCGATCAGGGCCTGAACCACCATTTTCGCTCCGGTCATTTGGCGTGTCATGTCTGTTCTCCGATCCGTCAGGATCACTGTCATTGCAAGCATAAAAAAGCCCCCGTTGAAGTTCGGGGGCGCATGGGTCTGGTTATGGTCAACCGTTACCGGCCCATGCGCGTGCTTCCTACGACTACGATTAGCGATTTCATCACTGGAGGCTCCAATTTGCGAGGCGGACATTACGAGCGGGGGCAGGACGCGTCAATATCAGAAATCGGAGAAAAGATGTCGCAGGAGTCCGTCATCTTGAAATTTTCTTTCGGCATGGTGTCTCAAAGGGTAACATGACGTAAAGTTGGCGGAGCATACGTAATCGAACGCAATTCCTTGAAGGACCCCGATGTAGCTACCGCCCGATGCTTTTGCGGTGCCGTGAAGCTGGGATTGTCGGCCCCACCAGTTCTGCAGGTCTATTGTCATTGCACGACGTGCCGTCACTGGTCAGGCCAGCCGGTGACGGCCTGTGTTCTCTTTGCCGAAAATGCAGTGTCGTTCCTTGAAGGGGAGGCAAATCTGCTTCGCTATCAGTGTGGCGCCGATCCTGAGGACTGCAGGATTTCATGCCGGACCTGTGGCGGGGCAGTTGGCACGTTCATCGCGCGCACCCGGCAATACGATCTTTTTGCAGGGGTAATATCGGAATTCGCTTTCGCGCCGACGGCTCATATCAACTACGCGGAACGCATCGTCGATATCCCCGACGGACTGCCGAAACTCCGTGATATGCCCGAGCGGGCCGGCGGCAGCGGCGACATAATGTCGGAGACGGAAGCACGCGCCTGACGCTGGTTCAGAACGACACGCTGGTTCCCTGCAGCACGCCATGCTCCATCGCGTAGCGGATCAGCCGGGCGGTGGAGTGCCCTTCGTGCTGATGCAGATCGACGGCCTCGCAATCTTGTGGTTCTTACCGCGCCTCGTCACGATCGTGCCGGATATGATCAGAGCGAATTGAGCGTGATCCGTTTCGCCCCCGCAGGGTGATGTCCGTCCGATCGGATGCGGGAGGCCGAGATTAACCGCCTGGCCGGTTTCAGCGCGAAACGGGGATCGTGTCCGGCAGCTGGATATTCGCTACCTGCTCCGCGATCGGGTCGTTCGCCAGCGGATGCTTGTCGATGCGGAAACCGTCCGGATCCTCCAGAGACTGCCAGCGCCCGCCAAGATAGATCTCCAGCCCCGAAAAACGGGATTTGTAGCTCATCTTCTTGCTGCCCGGCACCCAATACCCGAGATAGACGTAAGGAAGCTTGGCTTCGCGCGCGATATCGATGTGATCGAGGATCATGATAGGTGCCCGAGGCTGGCGGAATGCCGGTCGGGATCGTAGAAGGAATAGACCATCGACAGGCCGTCGCCGAGCACGTCCGTCAGGCTGACGGCAACCAGATCGCCGGTCTCGATGTCGTTGTATTCGATCGACCCGCGACCGGATCGGCGTTTCCTCGATCATCGCGGCGAATTCGAACACGTCCATGTCGGCCATTCCGCCGTTGGCGTGGCGGCTGTCGAGGTAGGACCGAAAGAGTTCGTATTGTTCTTCTGTCGCCCAGGGCGACGTCGCCTTGCGCTCGAGCCCCGCGTTGCGATTCATCGCGCGCTTCTGGCTCTTGCGCGGCTTGAACCGCGCCACATTGATGCGTGCGGAGAGGCAGGCCGAACAATCCGCGCAGGAGGGGCGGTAGAGCACGTTCTGCGACCGGCGGAATCCCTGCTGGCACAGGCTGTCATTCAGGCGTTGCGCGTTCTGCCCCTGCAGGGCAGTGAACAGCTTTCGTTCCATCCGGCCCTCAAGATACGGGCAGGGCTGCGGAGCAGTCACATAGAACTGCGGTGCAAGTGGGAGCGAGTGGCGCATGTCGTTCCGGCTAACCTCAACTTGAGCGTAGCAAAAGCTGTCCCCGGGTTACAAGCCGTTACAAGTGCATTTGGTTGATGGTTTCAAATCGGACACAGCGCCGCATCCGACGTCAGCGGCGCCGGTTGAGGGCGGCCGTGCCCAGACATGTGATCGGTCAGTCCCTGTCCCCGCGCAGTCGCCAGCATCAGCACGATCGAGATCAGCCTGAAGCATCGGAACCGACACGGAAACCGTGTAGCCAAGCGTATGCAGGAAGGCCGCCGGCAGATCCAAGCGCCGGCCGTCCCATTGGCGCAGTTCCATCGCCATCAGCCGCATGCCCCAACGTCGCCGACCCATTCGCGATCGTCGACCACGCGGTAGCCGAAGCCGACAACCAGCGTACATGACCGGCAGAGAAGAAAAAGCCGAGGAAGGCGGTGAAGGGCAGAGCCACAAGCGCCAGCAGCAGGATGATCACCGTGTCGACCAGCCAGGCCACGAGCCGCTTGGCGGTGACCGATTCGTAGAACTCCGGCTGGCGGAGCGGATCGGGCAGATGCGAGACCGGATCTCATAGGTCTGGAAGGTCATCGGGAGAGTCCTCATCGGCAAGTCTGTCGTTAAAACGCCCGCGCCCCGGAGACGTTCCCGGGGCGCGGATGGCTTCTGGCTTACGCCGTGGCGTCGTCACCGTCCCGGCGGGCGGCGCGGGCGCGATCGTCCATGAACTGGTCGAACTCGGCCTTGTCCTTGGCTTCACGCAGGCGCTCCAGGAACTCTTCGAAGCTTTCCTGCTCGTCTTCGAGCCGGCGCAGCGTGTCGGCCTTGTAGGCGTCGAAGGCGGTGTTGCCGGTCGGACGCAAGTGCGGTCATGCGACGTGACCCGAACGCGGCGTCCGGCTGCAGGATTTCGAACATGCGTTTGCTCCAGATCATGATAGGCAAGAAGGGCGAGGCCGACGGGCCAGAAGAAGATGAAGCCCAGGACCATGGCGGCGATCCAGGCACCTTTGCCGCGTTCGTCCATCCAGGTTTCGGTCTTGGAAAACCACCCCGGCGAACGGGAAGCGGAGGCGGTCGAGGCGATGGCGGTCATCTTTTGCGTTCCTTTCGAAATTGGTTTCTCTGTGGTGATCGGCTCCATGTGAATGCCTTTCACATCACTCTAGATGGGGCATGATCTTAAACCACGCAAGAGGGTATGTGAATGTTTTTTACATTATCTGCGCAAGGGCATGGAAGAATTACATTTTTCTTCGATAAATTGGTCCTTTTTCAAGAGGTCTTGTACCGTTTGCGCGACAATCCGACAACAGTGACATAACTTGGAAACGGCCTCACCCCGTGCGACCTTCGCGCGGCCCATTGACCCCGGCCCGGACAGAGGATCAATGTCGCGTCATGGAGCTTGCCTCGAGATTGACGCGCATGCCGCGCTCCTATGACCCCGAATGCGGAGAAGAGGCGCGTGCGCTCTACCCCGGCCTGCCGCAGGACCTTGCCGATCTTGTTGCGGGGGCCGGTGGGTCGGCGCCATATCTGCTGGGATTGATGAAGGCGGAGCGGGCGTGGATGCAGGCCGCGTTCGAGGACGTGGACGAAGCGCTGGTCCGCGACGCCGCGCACCTGAAGGAGACACCGCTCCGCGAGTTGGCTGGCGCGCTGCGGCAGGCGAAGCGACGCATGGCGCTGCTGACCGGGCTCATGGACCTTGGCGGCGTCTGGACGCTCGAAGTCGTGACCGGTGCCTTGACCGAATTCGCGGGCATCGCATGCAACCTCGCGCTCAAGGCCGGACTGGCGCCGCAGCTTGCGCGGGGCAAGGTGCCGGGGCAGGGCGAGGAGGTGCCCGAGGATGCGGCCGGCATGTTCGTGCTGGCGATGGGCAAGATGGGCGCGGGCGAGCTGAACTACTCCTCGGACATCGACCTGATCTGCCTCTTCGACGAAACCGGTTCGACGCGGACGACTACCACGAGGCGCGCGCCGCCTTCGTGCGCGCGACGCGGCGCATGGCGGCGCTCCTGTCGCGACGTGCACCGCCGAAGGCTACGTCTTCCGCACCGATCTGCGGCTGCGGCCCGATCCGGCCGTCACGCCGGTCTGCATGGCGATGGAGGCGGCCGAGAGCTACTACGAGAGCCTCGGCCGCACCTGGGAACGCGCGGCCTATATCAAGGCGCGGCCCGTGCGCCGGCGACATCGCCGCCGGCGAGCGGTTCCTGGAGGCGTTGCGCCCTTCGTCTGGCGCAGGCACCTGGATTTCGCGGCGATCCAGGACGCGCACGACATGCGGCTGCGCATCCGCGAGCACAAGGGGCTGGGCGGGCCGAGCAGCGCTTGCCGGGCCACAACATGAAGCTGGGGCGCGGCGGCATCCGCGAGATCGAGTTCTTTACCCAGACCCGCCAGCTGATCGCCGGCGGGCGCGATCCGATCCTGCGCATGCGCGGCACGGTCGAGGGGCTGGCGCGGGCTGGCCGAGAAGGGCTGGATCCCGCCGGACGTGGCCGAGACGCTCAGCGATCATTACCGCTTTCACCGCGAGGTCGAGCACCGGCTTGCAGATGGTGCGCGACGCGCAGACCCACGAGCTGCCGGCAGACGGCCGAAGAGATTCGAGCGGCTGGCCGCCTCATGGGGCGCGATACCGACGCGCTGCTGCAAGGATCTGAGCGACCGGCTGAATGCGGTGCATCGACGCTGACCGAAGGGTTCTTTGCCCCGTCGCGCGGCTGCGGACGTGTCGGATGACGCCGAGCGCGATCGCTCGAGGCCGAGAGTGATCTGCCCGCTGGCCCGCTATCCGGCGCTGCGCTCGGACCCGCGCGGGCGCGATCTTCGACCGGCTGAGGCCGAGATGCTGGACGCGGCTGGCACGGGCCGCGCGGCCCGGAAGAGGCGCTGCTGGCCTTCGACGGCTTTCTCGCCGGGCTGCCGGCGGGGGTGCAGCTTTCTCGCTGTTCGAGGCCAATCCGCAGCTGATCGACCTGCTGCGTCGATATCGTCGCGCACCTCGCCCGCGCTGGCGCGGCTACCTGTCGCGCAATGCGGCGCGTCCTCGACGCGGTGATCGGCGGCGGATTTCTTCGCGCGACTGGCCGGGGCAGGCGGCGCTGCGCGCCGAGCTGGCCGCGCGGCTGGAGCGCGAGCCGAGGATTACGAAGCGCGAGCTCGACGCCGCGCGGCGCTGGACGCAAGGAATGGCATTTCCGCATCGGCGTGCATCATGCTGCGCGGGCTGATCGACGGCCGCCGACGCCGGCGCCGAATATGCCGATCTGGCCGAGGCGGTGCTGTCGCGCGCTCTGGCCCGTGTCGTGGCGGAGTTCGCGCGTCAAGCACGGGCCGCCGCCGGGGCGCGGGCGCCGTGGTGCTGGGCATGGGCTCGCTCGGGGCGGGGCGGCTGACGCGGCGTCGGATCTCGACCTGATCGTGATCTACGACCCGGACGGCGTCGAAGGCCTCCGAAGGGCGCCGGCCGCTTGCCGCCGCGGCCCTATTACGCGCGGCTGACGCAGGCGCTGGTCACCGCGCTGACGGCGCCGATGGCCGAGGGGCGGCTTTACGAGGTGGACATGCGGCTGCGCCCCTCGGGCAACCAGGGGCCGGTGGCGACCTCGCTGGCGCGCGCTTCCGCGACTACCAGCGCGACCGAGGCCTGGACCTGGGAGCATCTGGCGCTGACCCGCGCGCGGGTGATCGCGGGCCCGGAGGATCTCGCCAGCGATGTCGAATCATTTCGCCGGGAGTTGATGCAGCGGAACCGGGATCCGGCCGCGATCTCCGCCGATGTGCAGGAGATGCGCGATCGGATCACCGCGGCCAAACCCGCCGCCGGTTGGCTCGACATCAAGACCGGAGCGGGGCGGATGCAGGATATCGAGCTTCTGGCCCAGACCGGCCTGCTGCTGTCGGGCACGGCGGCGCGGGGTCTGCTGCCGGGGCTCGAAGCCCTGCAGGCACTGGGTGCGCTGGAGGCACCTGCTGACCTCGCGGCGCTGCATGATCTCTACTGGCGGGTGCAGGTGGGCGGGCGCCTTCTGGCTCCGGCCTTGGCCGATCCCGACGACCTGGGCGAGGGGGCGCGCGATTTCCTGCTGCGCGTGACGGAGCATGGGTCGCTGGCGGAACTGCAAAAGACGCTGGAAGACGGTCGGGCGAACGCGGACGCAGCTATCACGACGGCGCTGAAGCGGGTCGGGGACCGGAAAAGAGATGGTTGATAAGCGCGATGCACTCGACCCCAAGGGTCTGATCTTCGAGGCCTACCGCATCGACGGGATCACCAAATCCGAATGCCGCTCGATCTTTCTGGACTGGGCGCTCAGCCTGCCGGGCGAGGGCGACTCTCGGGCCGGACTGGAGGCGTTGCTGATCCGCTACGGCGGCGCGAACCCCGATCACCCCATGACCGAGGTGATGACCGAAGGCCTCACCGCCGCCGACAGGCCGCGCCGGCGCGGGGGCTGGCGGAGCCGGCCGCGCGACTGATCTCGGGGCGCGGGCGCGGTTATGCGCTTTCCCTGACCCAAGCGCGGGGGTAGGGAGGCGCTATGACATTGCAAACGATCGAGGGCCGGCCGGTCGTCCGGTTGAAACCCAAGGCGAACGCGCGGGCGGTGCGCCATGGCGCGCCTTGGGTGTTCGACAACGACCTCGTGACCGACCGCCGGACGCGGGCGCTGCCGTCCGGGACTTTGGCCGTGCTCGAGGATACGGAGCGGCAGCCGCTCGGGCTCTGTGCGGTCAATCCCGCCTCGCGGATCATCGCGCGCATGCTGGATCCCGATCCCGGAGCGCAACTGGATGAAGCCTGGTTCGCGGCCAGACTGTCGCGCGCACTGGACCTGCGCGAACGCCTGCACGATTCGCCGTTCTACCGGCTTGTCCACGCGGAAGCCGACGGGTTGCCCGGCGTCGTGATCGACCGGTTCGGCGATATCGCCGTGATGCAGCCGAACGCAGCCTGGGCGGACCTGCTGCTCGACCCGATCGCCAATGCGCTGGCCGAGGTCACGGGCGTCACGACGATCGTCAAGAATGCTACTGGCCGGGCGAGAGGTCTCGAGGGGCTCGACGATGTGTCGGGCGTGCTGAGGGGGATCCGCCGGAGGGTCCGGTACAGGTGCCGATGAACGGCGCCACCTACATGGCGGATCTGACGGGCGGGCAGAAGACCGGCCTCTACTTCGATCAGCGTCCCAACCACGCCTTCGCGGCCCGTCTCGCGAACGGCGCACGCGTGTTGGACGTCTTTTCCCATGTCGGCGGCTTCGCGCTGGCTGCGCTGGCCGACGGGGCGGAGCACGCGCTGGCGGTGGACGGATCGGTACCCGCGCTGGAACTCGCCAAGGCCGGCGCCACGGCAAGCGGTTTCGGAGAGGAGCGGTTCACGACGCGACAGGGCGACGCGTTCGACGTGCTCGACGACCTGCAAAAGACCGGGGCCAAGTTCGACGTCGTGATCTGCGACCCGCCGGCCTTCGCCCCGTCGAAATCCGCGTTGGAACCGGGGCTGCGCGCCTATGAGAAGCTCGCCCACCGCGCCGCGCCGCTGGTGCGGGAGGGCGGTTTCCTGGTCCTCTGTTCCTGCTCCCACGCCGCGACGCTGGAGAAGTTCCGCGCCGCCTGTACCCGCGGGATCGGTCGGGCCGGCCGTCAGGCACGGCTGATCCACACCGGGTTCGCCGGCCCGGACCATCCGCAAATGCCGCAGCTGGCCGAAAGCGGCTATCTCAAGGCGCTGTTCTTCGCGCTATGAAACTGCTGCTCGACGCTTGCGTCCTCTATCCGACGGTGATGCGCGAGATGCTGCTGGGCACTGCGAGCGCTGGATTCTACACTGCGCTCTGGTCGGCGCGGATCCTCGAGGAATGGGCCCGCGCCGCCGCGCGCCAGGGTCCCGCACAGGAGACGCAGGCCCGAGGGGAGATCGCATTGACCCGCGCGGCCTTTCCCGAGGCCGAAGTGGAGCTGCCGGGTGGGCTCGAGCAACGGCTCTGGTTGCCGGATCCGGCCGACATCCACGTTCTTGCGGCCGCCATCGCCGGGTCGGCCGACCGGATCGTGACGCTGAACCGCAAGGATTTCCCGCGCGGCATCCTCGCCGAAGAAGGTCTGGACCGCGTCGATCCCGATACGCTGCTGATGCAGTTCTGGCAGGACGATGCTCCGCGTATGGAACAGGTGGGTACGGAGGTGCTGGCGAGGGCGCGCGCGCTCTCGAACGAAGGCTGGGAAATCCGGCCGCTTCTGAAGAAGGCGCGTCTGCCGCGGCTGGGCAAGGCACTGGCCAGCGACTGAGGCGGTTACTCGACGCTCGTCGTCTCGCCCTGCCAGCGCGCTTCGAGCTTATCGAGCGCGGCCACGCGTTCCTCGGTCTTGGGGTGGCTGAGAAGCCAGGCGGGCATCGCGCCCATGTTCGATTTCGTCAGCGCCTCGAGCTTGGAGAAAAGCGATTTCTGCGGCTCCACCCCGATCCCGGCCTTGGTCAGAAGGGCGGCGGCATAGGCATCGGCCTCGTACTCGTCCGACCGCGACAGTCGCGCCGCCAGCAGGGACGTGAGCATGCTCGCGATCCAGATACCGATGCCCGGTATCAAGCGCCCGAGGATCATCCCGAGCGCGGTGCGCAGCGCGTTCTGACCGGAGAAATCGATCATCCGGCGCCGCGAATGGCCCAGCGCCACGTGGCCCAACTCATGCGCGATGACACTCGCCAGTTCCTCGGCCGACACGTCGCCGGAACGATACTTGTTGTAGAACCCGCGGGTGATGAAGATCCGCCCGTCCGGCGCCGCCAACCCGTTGACGGGCTCGATCTCGTAGATATGGACCCGGATCCGCTGCAGGTCGAGCGCAGCGGCCATCCGATCGCATAAACCTTTCAGCCGCGCGTCGGCCAGTTCGGTCGATTGCGCATCGAGGTTCTTCTCCGTCCGCCAGACAGAAAACCGGTACATGATCAGCCCGTAGAGCACAGCGATCAGGATTGGGGTGAATTTCAACATGATGTGAATATGGGTCCGCGCATTCAGGTTTTCCAGCGAACCGGAACGGCGACCGGACCGCGAAAGGCCCAGCCGTGGAAGGAGACCTCGCCATCGAGTTCCAGAGCCGGCAGCGCATCGAAGAGCATGGGCAGCGCCACTTCGCTGATCAGGCAGCGCGACGCGGCCGCACCGGCGCAGAAATGCGGTCCCGCGCCGAACGGGATCGAGGACGATGTGTCGCGGGTCAGATCGTACCGGTCTGCGTCGTCGAAATACGCCTCGTCCCGGCCGGCCGAGGAAAACATCAGAAAGACGCGGCTGTCCGGCTCGACAGCAAGCCCGTTGATCTCGAACTCCCGCGCGGTCCGGCGCGGCGACATCCCGATCGGGCTCTGCAGCCGCACGTATTCCGCAAAGGCTTGCTGCCAGGTCGCCGCACCGCTGCGGACCATGTCCAGCTGCCCAGGGTTGGCGAGCAGGGCCCAGACCGTGCCCGCGATGGCATCGCGCGGCTCGTTCTGGCCGCCCGAGATGATCAGCTTCACGTTGGCCCGCGTGTTCTCCATCGGCAGGTCCGCCTCCAGCTGCACGGCCAGCGCGGATCGTGCGGGCGGGTCCGCGCGTTGCCGGTCGATATGCGCGTCGATCAGGGCCGTGGCCGCACGGCATCCCGCTTCGACCTCGGCGTCGCCGGCATAGTTCGCGCACCCGTCGATCATGCCCTGCGAGGCGCCATCCATCTCCTCGGCCGTCATCGTGCTGAGACCGGTGATCGCCTTCAGCGCCTCGGCCGAGACGGGCATCGCGAAATCCCGTGCCAGATCGCACCGCCCCCGCGGCCTCAGCGTCTCCAACACCTCCCGCGTGGCGGCTTCGAACGTCGGTTTCCAGTGCTGCGCCACCGTGCGCGGGCTCAGCGCCGGAAAGAGGATCTGGCGCTCGCGCAGGTGGTCGGCCCCGTCGCGGCGCATCATGTTCTGCCCCATGAGGACCGTCATCAGCCCGCCCGGCTGGTCCGACGACAGGATGTCGATCCGCTTCTCCCAATGATGGATGTCGTCGCGCCGTGTCAGCAGGACGGCATCGAGTTCCGGGACGTATGTCACCGGCGCCTCCGCCCGCATCCGCGCGAGGTCGGGGTAGGGGTCCTCTGCAAACCGTGCGGGGTCGATATGGGTGACGGGCGGGGTGGTCATGTGAGCAGGTTATGGACAATTTTGCGCGCCGGAAAGAGTGATGAGCGAGTGGTGTCCAAGGATGACGTGACCATGGCTGAACTCGGAACGCACTGGTTGAACAAGAGCTTGCTCGCGGCTAACGGCGCACTCGCCTACGACTTTTCACGATGCAACCGGACGGTTTAGGACGAGGACGGAAGGCGTGGCGGACGGGAACATTTTCATCAGTTATCGCCGTGGGCCGGACAGCAACGCGGCGGGCCGCCTCTATGACCGGCTGGAGCGCAGTTCGACCGCACGCGGTTGTTCTTCGATATCGACTCGATCCCGCTGGGTGTGGATTTCGCGCGAGCATATCGACGGCGAGGTGGCCAAATGCGACGTGCAACTGGTGGTGATCGGTCCCGGTTGGCTGGAGGAGATCGAGCGGCTGCTGCGACCCCGACGACTTGGTGCGGATCGAGATCGAGGCGGCTCTGACCCGCCCGGATATCCCGGTAATCCCCGTTTTGTTCGAAGGGGCCGAGATGCCTCGGTGCGAAGATCTGCCCCAGAGCCTGCACGCCCTGGTGCGCCGCAATGCGATTGCCGTGAGCCACGCAAATTTCGCACAGACTGTGGACGCGCGGCTGACCCAGACCCTTCAGGACCTGCTGAGGCACACTCCCGTGCACGAAGACAGCAGCGCGCCCCGAGAGGATTCGGCAGGACAACCCGCTGCGGACGGCAGCGACGCAGGGGCGCAACGCATGCAAAACCGCGTCAAATCAGCGTTGCGGGAAGCGGACCAGACGGAGCGCAGAAATCACCCAATCAGACAGGCAAATCCTTCGATCGGCCCGAAAAGGAACAGGAAACCCGGCAGTCCAGGCAGATTTCGCAGCCAGATTCGGGAGGCGCATCTTTTGGGCCGGCGCACTCGTCATTGCGAGCCTCGGCGGAGTCATCGTCTGGTTTCTTATGGAAACGCCAGCAATTCTTGATCCGCCTTCCGGCAACTCAATGGAATCGGGTTGGCGAAGACGTATGTGCTTCGGAGAGTGGTTACGTCGGATCCACGCGGTCGGTGTTTTCTCAATCCAAGCAATCCTGTTTCCAAAGCTGCTTCGAAAAGTGGGACTGCTACGGCGACACTCTGCTTGCCGACAGCGAGGATACCTGCTTTCTGCACCTAGATCCGATCTTCGGAACATTGCGAAGGGAAAATCTGACGCTGTCCGCATCTTGTTATCGGCGCAGGGATTAGCCGGGCACGGCCACCGGCCTTGGACCCTCGACGTCTCCCGTCACCGGAATGTGGCACATGTCACCGGCTCATCTCCCGCATCCCGCGCCCCAGCCCCTCCAGCGTCATCGGCACCATGCGCTCGGCGCCGAAGATCTCCTGGATCATCGCGATGGACTGGGTGTAGCGCCAGTATTTTTCCGGCACCGGGTTGATCCAGAGGCTGACGGCCACTGGTCGCGGGCGCGGCGCCAGCCAGGTCGAGCCCGCCTCCTGGTTCCAGTGCTCGTTGGCCCCGCCGGGATAGGCGATCTCGTAGGGCGACATCGACGCGTCGCCGACGAAGATGCACTTGTAGTCGGCGCCGTAGGTGCGCAGCACCTCGTGCGTCGGGATCTGCGCGTCCCAGCGGCGGCGGTTGTCGCGCCAGACGCCTTCGTAGAGGCAGTTGTGGAAGTAGTAGTATTCCAGGTGCTTGAATTCGGCGCGGGCGGCGGAGAACAGTTCCTCGACCACCTTCACGTGGCGGTCCATCGACCCGCCGACGTCGAGAAACAGCAGCGACCTTGACGGCGTTGCGCCGCTCCGGCCGCGTCTTGACGTCCAGATAGCCGTGCTCCGCCGTGGCGCGGATGGTGCCGTCGAGGTCCAGCTCTTCCTGCGCGCCTTCGCGGGCCCAGCGGCGCAGGCGTTTCAGCGCCACCTTGATGTTGCGCGTGCCCAGCTCCACCGTGTCGTCGAAGTTGCGGAACTCGCGCTTGTCCCAGACCTTGACCGCGCGCTGGTGGCGGCTTTCCTTCTGGCCGATCCGCACGCCTTCGGGGTTGTAGCCATAGGCGCCGAAGGGCGAGGTGCCGGCGGTGCCGATCCATTTGAGCCGCCCTGGTGCCGGCCCTGCTGTTCCTTCAGCCGTTCGCGCAGCGTCTCCATCAGCTTGTCGAAGCCGCCGAGCGCCTCGATCTCGGCTTGCTCTTCCTCGCTCAGATGCTTCTCGGCCATCTTCTCCAGCCAGTCGGCGGGGATGTCCACCGCCTCCAGCACCTCGTCGAGGCTGATCGCCTCGAGCCCCTCGAAGGCGGCGGCGAAGGCGCGGTCGAACTTGTCGATGTTGCGTTCGTCCTTCACCATCGTGATCGCGGGCGAGATAGTAGAAGGCTTCGACATCGTAGGTCGCGAGCCCGGTCTTGAGGCCTTCGAGAAAGCCGAGGAATTCGCGCAGGGAGACCGGAACACCGTGCTTGCGCGAAGTTCTTCGAAGAACGGCAGGAACATGCGCTACACCATCCTGCGACGCGATCACCGTCAGCACCATGCCTAACGCCGCGAAGGCGAGCCCGTAGCCCGCGCCGTACTGCAGCATGTCGAGGCGGTTGCCCTTGCGCCGCTTGGCCGTCACCGCGCCGATGATGGCCCCCAGTACTGCCAGTCCGATCACGATCATGAAGGTCTCGTTCAGCCCTGGGTCCGCGCGGGGCGTGGATCAGCCGCGCCCGGTGATCGGATTGAGTGCGGCGACCTCGCGAACCTTGGCCCGCACCGCCCAATCCGGTCCGAATCCGTAACGCGCCCATCCCAGACTGTCCAGCCTGACGCTCTGCGCCTCGCTGACGCGGCCGGTCATGTCCAGCGCCTCGGCCCGCAGCATCATCATGGTGGCCAGAAGGGCGGCGTTTTCGCTGCGCGCCGCTGCATCGAGGTGCGGGGCCAGAAGCGACAATGCAAGGGCACCGTCTCCGTCGCTGATCGCATGGGCGGCGAGTTGCGTCGCGACGTAGGCGCGGTGCAGGTCCGTATCGGGCGAGCGCGCATAGATCTCGTCGGCGCGCAGAAAGTGTGCCTTGGCCCGGGCGGGGTCGCTGCTCTGCTCCAGTCGGCCGGCGGCGTAATGCGCGAAGGCACTTCGGTTATCGTTCCACGACAGGTCCTCCGAAATCCGCACCGCGCGGGACGCGGCCACGCGGCGTTCTGCCGTGGTCGCACCGGGGCCGAGCGCGTCCTGAACCGCTTGCGACCAGGCGGGCGTGGTCCGGCCGGCGAACCGTGCCGGCCGTCCTTGCCCGCCCGGATTGATGCGCGCGAGGATCGCCGGCAGCCGTTCGGCCACCTGCGCCCGGGTCATGCCGGACCTCAGCGCCGGATCGTAGTAGACGCGCAGGACCAGCATGTCGAAGCCGGTCAGCACGGTGTGCACATTGTCGTCGTTGAAGACCGAATCCGGCAGCCGGTAGAGATCGTTCAGCGGGCCGATCGCCTGGGCCAGCTCCTCGTGCAGGCAATCGCGCAATTCCTGCGGACTGGCGTCGTTGGGCACGAATATCGCCAGTGTCTCTCGTCGGGTGAGTTCCGTCCAGTTCGTGCGCGCGCTGCGCCGGGCGCGGCCGTACTCCCGAAGCGACGTGATGTTCGGGACGACGAAACAGGCGGCGTGGGGCAGGGCACGGCGGATCCGCGCGCGGCTCACCGCCTCGATCGTGATGCTCGCGTCGGACGCGTTCGTGCGTTCGATGGAAATCCCGGCCTCGGTCCGCAAGCGGTGGAGCAGTTTCGTCAGATCCGGCCCCATGGAGGCGGGTGGACGTCCGGTCACGCGCACCGTGATCGGGCCTTCGAACCGGGTGAAGACCGGCAACGCACGTCCGCTTTCGAGCTCGAAGCTCAGATCGAGAAAATCGACCGCCAGATCCCGGTTGGACACGCGCGCAGTCGGGACGCGCGAGGCGCCGAAGGTCTTCATCGGGGGCAGGTCCGCGCCGTCGGAAGGATCGGCAATGGCGCGCGTGGCCGTCTCGGCGGGAGAGACCAGCGGCGCCGGCGTGCAGGCGGCGAGACACAGCGCGAGCGGCAGAATGAAACGGCGCATCACCCCATGTCCCGCATGTAGCGGATGAACGGTGTGAGTTTGCCGATCCGATCATAGAGATGGCGCGCGGTGTGGTTGAAGTCCTGCGTCATCCAGTAGACGAAGGGTGCGCCTTCAGCGTCCGCTTCGCGGTAGACGGCCTCGATCAGGGCCCTGCCGACACCCGTTCCGCGCACGGACGGAACGGCGAAGAGATCCTGCAGGTAACAGACCCTTTCGATCCTCCAGGCATGGGCATGAAAGAGAAAGTGGGTCAGCCCGACGAGCCGGCCGTCCTGTTCGGCGACGAGGCAATTGAACTGATGCGGATCGTCGCCCAGCAGTCGCGCGAACAGCGTGTCATAGACCTCGGGTGCGACAGCGGTTTCGTAGAACTCGAGATATCCGGTCCAGAGCGCTGCCCACTCTTCGCGATCGGACTCCCGCAAATACCGCACCAACGGCGCGTCTGCCTCTGTCATGCCCTGCCTGCCTCGCCGTTTTTGGCGTTCTTGTTGCGTGTCGTGTCTCATTTAATCGCCGGCTGGGTCGGTCTGAAACAAGAAAAAAATGAGGCCGGGATGTGCGTCGGGTGCCGTGCGAGCCTTCGCGGACACACAATGGCGCCGGGTGGCTGCCGCATGCTGGAAGTCGCCGGACGCTGGGGGATTTCCGCCGATTCTCGTTAGAAGGGATTTTTGGGCGGGGGTTCGCCAGTATGCTGTCAGCGGATTGGCAACGTGCCGCCTGCCAGCTGCCACCTGTGTCCATGGGTCTTTCGTTTGCGCGCGGAGGCGGAGACAGTGCTACCTGTAGGATCTGAACGCGTGGGGTTGGGAGCGATGGACAAGGTCATATCTCGTACTGTTCTGGTGTTGCTGTCGATCGCCCCTGTCGCGTCGATGAGCGATGGGCTCGAGGTGGACGCAAATGGCAACGGGGTCCTCACGTTGGACGAGGTGCAAGCGAGCTTCCCCGACGTGACCCTCAACGATTACATGGCGATGGACCTCAACGCCGACGGATCGCTCGATGCCCGGGAGGTCCGCGCGGCCGAGGAGGCTGGAATGATGCCGGAGACAGATCAGGAAAGTTGACCACTCGCTACGGCTGCCGCGCGCAGGATCCGGATTGCGACCCCTCGATCCTCGCGCCGGTGGGGCGCGCGGCCCAACTCCCCCGGAGTTCGGGCCGCGCATCTTGGCTGCAATAGCTCGGCGCCTCTCAGTTGGGCAGGTGGATCCGGAAGCGTTTGCGGATCTTCTGATCCACATCCGGCGCAAAGCGTGCGCGTGACGGATGCGACAGGATCTCTTCCTTCCGTGCCGTGGCCTTCGCGACCAGATCCGGCTTGCCGATCTCGTCCCACTCCTTGGGGCTCGTCCGGTCCCCCAGTGAGGGATAGACGTAATCGGTCTGCATCCGCGCCAGCGTCTGCGCGGTGCCGAGGTAGTGCCCGGGCCCGCCCATGCAGACCTGGCGCATCTGGTCGAGCGCCATCGTCTCTTCGTTGACGTCGATCCCGCGCACGCAGCGCAGGGCCTGACCGATCAGATCGTCGCCGAGGATCAGCAATTCGTGACAGAAGCCC
This sequence comes from uncultured Alphaproteobacteria bacterium, assembly GCA_963721175.1. Classification (GTDB taxonomy): domain Bacteria; phylum Pseudomonadota; class Alphaproteobacteria; order Rhodobacterales; family Rhodobacteraceae; genus Aliishimia. The sequence goes on from CAVRIG010000004.1 coordinate 21,663, forward strand.
AGAAGCGAAGCATGCATGCCCGCCGCCTCGTAGACCATGTTCAAGCCCGAAAGCCCGGCCATCAGGTTGGAGCACATCTGCTCCCACCCGGCCTGCATGTCGGGCAGTTTCGCGTCCGAGATCCCGGCCGCAGCTCCGCCGGGCAGACCGTAGAAATGGTGCATCTGCGCGCAGCCCGCGGTCAGCAGCGCCTGCTCGCCCGATCCGCCGGTCATCGCTCCGGTGCGCAGGTCGAGGCCGAAGGGCCAGGTGCCGAAGATGGCCGGATGGCCCGGTTTGATGGCGTTCGACGTAGACGAGGCCCGCCAGACACTCCGCCACGGCCTGCACTATGGCGCCCGCGATTGTCGACGGCGCCGTCGCTCCGGCCATGCCGGCCGACAGCAGGAGCACCGGCATGCCGCCGCGGATGCAGGCTTCCATCACCAGGCAGGCTTCGGTGGCGAATTTCATCGGCGGTACGACGAAGCAATTCGAGTTGCTGAGGAACGGCCGTTCGCGCCAGGCTTCCTCGCCGCCGGCGATCAGATGCAGCAGGTCGAACGCGTCGTCGACAAAGGCCGGTTCGGTAAAAGACGCGCCGACATGCTTGGTCGTGCCCGAGCAGCAGGCATAGATGGTGTTGAGATCCATCTCGCGATTGTCGACGATGTCCCGCGCGACCATCGGGCGCTGCAGGAAGTGGACGTTGTCGAGGCAGTCCGTGATCCGCGCGGCATCGTGCAGGTCCTGCACGGTGCTGTCGCGGTAGTTTCGCCCATCCACGTCGACCATGTGCACGGCAGCCCCTGCGGTGCCGTAATGCACGCGCGTCCCGCCCAGGTGCAGGTCACGGACTGGGTCGCGACCACAGAGCGTGATCTCGCGCGGGGCCTTGGTCAGCGCGTCCTCCACCAATGCGCGCGGGAAGCGGATCCGGCCGTCCGCGCCCTGAACTGCGCCGGCAGCGGTCAGGTAGGCGACACCGCTCGGTGGCGCGTCGGCCAGGCCGATCTCCTCGAGAGCCTGGAGCGCGGATTGGTGGATCTTCTCGATATCGGCTTGCGACAGCGGCTTCAGTGCGCTGCTGGACATGCCGGGACGGATCGGGCGCATGTTTTCGGGCAGGGCGCTGGAGCGCGCAGCGCGGCGGGCCGCACGGCCACCGGAGCGGGTTGGGGATTGAACTGTCATCTTGGCACCTGTGGGAAAAAGGGGGGAAGTTCGGAGTACCTCAACCCGCGGTCGGTCTGCCCCGCGCCGCAAGCCCGCGCGCCGCGCCGATGGTGCGGTTGACCAGCGTGATCATGCAAAGCTCCGCTTGGACCATCCGCGTCCTCCCTCAGGTATGAGCAAATCACATCGGAGGAAAACAAGTTGCCGAATTCCGACATGCTGTCGCAAACAGGCATGCTCATGGTCCGGCACCGGCGCCGGCGGCATCTTCTTGCCTTGGCCAAAGGGCCGGGCGGGCCGGTCAACGCAAGATGAATGCGCCATGTGTGCTGAATTCCGGCGACGCAGCCCGTAGCTCTGGAACCCGGCGGACGAATGATTAGTTCTTGGGTTGCACGAACGTGTTGAATCACTGCATTTTGTAGTTGTGACGGCGGCTTGACGGACTTGGGCAGCGAAGCGAAGGAAAAACGGTTGACGCGTTTCACCCAACTCATGGCGACCGCTGTGACGGTCGTCGGACTATCGGGTCCGGGTTTTGCGGGCGGGCTGCAGACGGCGCCGGTCGAGCCCATCGTCGAGTCCGCTGGGCCAATCGCGTCCTATGGTGGCGACTGGACGGGAGGTTATGCCGGTCTCGGCTTCGGGAATCTGAACGTCGATGCCACCGGTGCCGCGGACGGAGACGACGTCTCCTATGGCGTGCATGCGGGCTACGACCATGATTTCGGGCAATTCGTTCTTGGCGGCGAAATCGAATACGACGCGACCGACCTCGATCTCGGCGGTGCCGCCACGGTCGACAGCGTCGCGCGCCTGAAACTGCGCGGCGGCTACGACGCCGGCCGCACGATGCTCTACGTGACCGGCGGCGTGGCGGAGGTGGACAGCTCGATCGGGTCGGAAACCGGCCGCTTTGGCGGTGTCGGGCTGACATACCAGGTCAACGACCGGTTCTATGTCGGGGGCGAGTTGCTGGGCCACAGGTTCGAGAACATCGGCGGGTCCGGTGTCGATGCCGACGCAACCAGCCTCAGCGTCCGGGGCGGCGTTCGGTTCTGATCAATCGCTTTGTGTCTACCCGGCGCCGCCTCCGGTGTCGCTGGATCTGTCGCCGGCTTGCCGTCAGGCCGCCAACCGCTCCGCGAAATCGCACAGCGTGTCGAGTGCGGCCGCGAATCGCTCGTCCTCGATGGTCATCGCGACCCGGATGTGGCCTGCCGCGGCCTGACCGAAGCTTTCTCCGGGCATGATCGCGATCCGTTCCTCCTCCAGCAGCCGGTCCCCGAATGCCTCGCCCGAAAGCCCGCTGCTGCGGATGTCCAGCATCAGGTACATGGCGCCACCGGACGGGATCAGGCCGATCGCGTTCCGGCCGGCGAGGATCTCGCGCGCGATCTCGCGGCGACGGCGGAACGGCTCCGCGATCTCGGCCTCGAACGCCGGCCCCAGCCTCAGCGCGAACTCGGCGGCATCCTGAATGTAGCCGGCAACACCGTAAGTCGTGTGCGTCGCCAGCGTGATCAGATGCGCGATGACCTCTTCCGGCCCTACCAGCCAGCCGATGCGCGATCCCGTCATCGCGTGGCTCTTGGACATCGACCCCACGACAAGCGTGCGTTCGGCCATCCCGGGCAGGGCGCGCGGGGACAGGTGGCGACCCTCCCAGACCTGGCTGTCATAGACCTCGTCCGAGATCAGCCACAGATCGTGATCGGCGCAGACCTGCGCAATCCCCTCCATCGTGCTTTGCGAATAGATCACTCCGGTCGGATTGTTCGGCGTGTTGATCAATAGCGACCGCGCGCCCTTGGCCGCCACGTCGAGATCGGCGCGCCGCGGCTGGAATGCATCCTCCGCGCGGGTCGAGACGCTGCGCGGAACCGCCGAGGCGCCGCGGATCGTGCCCGGGTAGGTCGCATAGTAGGGGTCGATGTAAACTGCGATATCGCTCGGATCGCAGGCGGCCAGGTGTGCCGCGAAAAGTGCTGCCTGCCCGCCGGGCGTGATCAGCACGTTGTCCCGCGTGGTCTCCACCCCAGTCTGCGCCGTGAGCCGCGCCGCCACCGCATCGCGCAGCCCCTCCGTGCCCGGAATCGCGGCATAGCCTGTGTGACCTGCAGCCGCCGCGCGGTGCATCTCCTGCAGGATCGGGGCGGCGGTGCGGATGTCATGCTCGCCGATATTGAGCTCCGTCACATCGACACCCTCCGCGATCATGCGCCGCGACTTCAGGAACAGGTCCCAGCCGTCCGACCCGCCGCCCGTGATCCCCGTGATCCTGTCCGAAAGCTGCATGCCTGTCCCTCTGCCGATTTCCGGGCACGTGGACCTCAGACGCGCAGGACTGTCAAATCAATTGCCTTGACCCCGGCCATCAGCGGCGGTTATCTGACGCCCATGACCGCCCTGACCTGCATCATCTGCTGCATCATTCCCTGCTGAACCACCAGCGGGCCGGGTCATCTTTTCCTTATCGACAAGACTTGGCTCGGGCCCGCCCGAACCCCGCCCGAACCTTGTGCGTGAGGACGCCCGATGACCGAGATCAAGCTCAGAACACCGCCACGCGATCGAAGGAGGTGTTCACCCCGATCGATCCCGACAACGTGCGGATGTATGTCTGCGGACCGACGGTCTATGACCGCGCGCATCTCGGCAATGCGCGGCCCGTCATCGTGTTCGACGTGCTCTACCGGCTGCTGCGGCATGTCTACGGGCCCGATCACGTGACCTATGTGCGCAACATCACCGACGTCGATGACAAGATCAACGCGGAGGCGCAGCGGCGTAAGACCGCCGGATCGCCGGGCACGCTCGAGGAGCTGATCGCCGAACGCGCCGACGAGACGATCCGCTGGTATCACGAGGACATGGCCGCGCTGCGGCGCGCTGCAGCCAACGCATCGAGCCGCGCGCGACCGAGTACATCCCCCAGATGATCGCGATGATCGAGCGGCTGATCGGCAGGACGGCCACGCCTATGAGGCCGAGGGCCACGTGCTGTTCCGCGGTGCGCAAGCTACGCCGACTACGGCAAGCTGTCGGGCCGGTCGGTCGACGACATGATCGCCGGCGCCCGGGTCGAGGTCGCGCCCTACAAGCGAAGACCCGATGGATTTCGTGCTGTGGAAGCCGTCGATCGGACGACCTGCCGGGCTGGGACTAGCCCTGGGGCCGGGGCCGGCCCGGGCTGGCACATCGAATGCTCGGCCATGGCGTACGAGCTGCTGGGCGAGCAGCTTCGACATCCACGGCGGCGGCAACGACCTGATGTTCCCGCACCACGAGAACGAGATCGCCCAGTCGAGCTGCTGCGCCGACCACGGGCTTTGCGCAAGGTCTGGATGCACAACGAGATGCTGCAGGTCGAGGGCAAGAAGATGTCCAAATCGCTGGGCAATTTCTTCACCGTGCGCGATCTGCTGGACCAGGGCGTGCCGGGCGAGGTGATCCGCTTCGTGATGCTGTCGACGCATTACCGCAAGCCGATGGACTGGACGGAGAAGAAGCGCGAAGAGGCGGCGGCGACACTTGCGCGAAGTGGCATGAGCTGAGCGATTGACTGGCGCTGAGACCTGACGATGATCGGTGCCTGGCAACAGAGTTGCTGCAGGCGCTTGCAGACGATTTGAACACGCCTGAGGCGCTACGCTCGAGCTGCATCAGCTTGCGAAGAGGCAACGTTCGCGGAGAGCTGAAGGCGCACTGCAGATTCTGCTGGGCATCTGGCTACTTGGCTTAGGACTCGACCGAGATCGGCCGCTGGAGCGGCGTCTACACGATCAGTGCGATTGACGAGATTCATCGGAATGCATCAGTGAGCTGCGCGCTGAGGCACGTGCAGAAAGGATTGGCACGACGGCAGATCGCTTCGAAGGCGAGGTTGTCGGCTGCTGGCGTCGAAGTGCAGATGCGCAAGGATGGCATCGAGTCGAACTGCAAGCCGACTTCGACCCCGCCAAGCTGGAGGCGCTGAAATGACGCACTCGCGCAATACAGGCCAGCGCCCGACCGCGGGTGGACGCGAAGCGCCCGCCCGGGAGGGCGGTCGGGCGCTGGCCGGGCCGCAAGCGTCCCGGCTGGAGTTGACGCGGAACCTGCGCTGAGCGTGGAGGCGTCGATGACACGCGAACGCCTCTACCTCTACGACACCACCCTGCGCGACGGGCAGCAGACGCAGGGCGTGCAGTTCTCGACCGCACGAGAAGCAGCGATCGCCGCGCGCGCTGGACGCGCTCGGGCGTGGATTACATCGAGGGCGGCTGGCCCGGGGCGAACCCGACCGACAGCGCGTTCTTCGACGCAGCCCCCGAGACCCGCGCGAGGATGACCGCCTTCGGCATGACCAAGCGGGCCGGGCGGTCGGCGGAGAATGACGACGTGCTGGCGGCGGTGCATGAACGCGGGCACCGGCACGGTCTGCCTCGTCGGCAAGACCCACGATCTTCCACGTCGAACAGCGCGCTCGGCATCACGCTCGACGAGAACCTCGAGAACATCCGCGCCTCCGTCGCCCATGTCGTGGCGCAGGGGCGCGAGGCGCTGTTCGATGCCGAGCATTTCTTCGACGGCTACCGCGCCGATCCCGCCTATGCGCTGCGACTGCTCGACGCCGCACTGGACGCGGGCGCGCGCTGGATCGTGCTCTGCGACACCAATGGCGGCACGCTGCCGCGCCGGATCGGCGAGATCGTCGGCGGAGGTGATCGCGGCGGGCATGCCCGGCGACCGGCTCGGCATCCACACCCACAACGACACCGAGACACGCCGTGGCCGGCTCGCTGGCCGCCGTCGACGCGGGCGCGCGGCAGATCCAGGGCACGCTGAACGGGCTCGGCGAGCGCTGCGGCAATGCCAACCTCACCGCGCTGATCCCGACGCTGCTGCTGAAGGAGCCCTATGCCAGCCGCTACGAGACCGGCGTGAGCCTCGAGGCGCTGGCGGGTCTGACGCGGATCGCCGGCATGCTCGACGACATCCTGAACCGCGTGCCGATGAAGCAGGCGGCCTATGTCGGCGCCTCGCGCCTTTGCGCACAAGGCGGGGCTGCATGCCGAGCGCGATCCTGAAGGATCCCACGACCTACGAGCATGTCGATCCGGCCGTGGTCGGCAACGCGCGCATCATTCCGATGTCGAACCAGGCGGGGCAGTCGAACCTGCGCCGGCGGCTGGCCGAGGCGGGGCTGGAGGTGGCGCCCGGCGATCCGGCGCTGGCCCGCATCCTCGAGCAGGTGAAGGCGCGCGAGGCGGAGGGCTATTCCTACGACACCGCGCAGGCGAGCTTCGAGCTGCTGGCGCGAGCCGAACTCGGGCTGCTGCCGGACTTCTTCGAGGTCAAGCGCTACCGCGTGACGGTGGAGCGGCGGAAGAACAAGTACAACCAGATGGTGTCGCTGTCGGAGGCCGTGGTGGTCGTGAAGGTCGACGGCGAGAAGAAGCTGTCGGTCTCCGAATCGCATGGACGAGACCGGATCGGATCGCGGCCCGGTCAACGCGCTGTCGAAGGCGCTGGCGAAGGATCTGGGCCGCTACCAGGCGGCGATCGACGACATGCGGCTGGTCGATTTCAAGGTGCGCATCACGCAAGGCGGGACCGAGGCCGTGACCCGCGTCATCATCGACAGCGAGGACGGGCAGGGGCGGCGCTGGTCCACCGTGGGCGTGAGCGCCAACATCGTGGACGCGAGCTTCGAGGCGCTGCTGGACGCGATCCGCTGGAAGCTGATCCGCGACGGGGCAATGGATGGGGCGACGGCATGACGGAGATGGAGGCGCTGGCGATCCTGCACGCGGAAATGCCGCGGCAGGGGCCGGGCACGGCGGAGGATGTTCTCTGGGCGCTCGAGACGCTCGGGCTTGAAGGCACGGTGCGGATCGTGGACGCAGGATGTGGACCCGGCGCGGATCTCGAGACGCTGGCGCAGGCCTTGCCTGAGGCGCGGATCACCGGCATCGACATGTTCCCCCATCTCGCCGAAGAGGCGCGCCAGCGACTGCGGTCGTTTCCGAACGTGACAGTGAAGACCGGCGACATGACCCGGCTCGAGGGCCAGGTGGACCTGATCTGGTGCGCCGGTGCGCTCTATTTTCTCGGCGTGACCGAGGGGCTGACGGGATGGCGCGACGCTCTGGCGGCGGGCGGCGCGGTGGCGTTTTCCGAACCCGTCCTGCCCGAAGGACCGCGCGACGTGGCGGAAGAGTTCTGGGCCGACTATCCCGCGATCACGGACTGGTCGGGTCTGGAGGCGCGTGTCCGCGACGCAGGCTACCACGTTCTGGCGTCGCGCAACATTGTCGGTGAGGGTTGGGCGGAGTATCAGGAGGCGCAGGCCGCAAGAATTGCCATGCTGACGACCGATGCCGATCCAGTCTCGCAACTGGCAACGGTCCTGGCGGCGGCGGCGCGCGAAGTGGCGCTTTGGCGCCGGGCGCCCGAACAGATCCGATATGCGCTGGTCCTGGCGCGCCCGGACTGACCGAGAGAGGTGGCGATGGAATTCGACGACGATCTGAACGCCTGCGCCGCCATCGTCGAGAAGGGCGACCCGCCGCGTTTCCGGACGGCGATGGCCGCACCAGTTTCGGCGCGCGCGAAGCTTTTCCCGCTTTACGCCTTCAACGTGGAGGTCAGCCGCGCGCCCTGGATGACCGAGGAGCCGATGATCGCGGAGATGCGCCTGCAATGGTGGCGCGACGCCCTGGAGGAGATCAAGGCGGGCGAGGTCGTGCGGCGGCACGAGGTGGTGACGCCGCTTTCCACGCTGCTCGACGAGGAGACAGTGGGGCTTCTGGATGAGCTTGTCGCGGCAAGGCGTTGGGATTGCTACCGGGATCCGTTCGAGGATGCCGCGGATCTCGACCGTTACCTGACCGCGACCTCGGGCAATTTGATGCAGGTCGCCTGTCACCTGCTGGGCAATCCGAAGGCGCCGGGGTTGAGGGCCGGGTATGGCCTCGGCGTTGCGAACTGGCTGGTGGCCTGCCCGGAGCTTGAGGCACAGAAACGCGTGCCGCTGGTCGATGGCTCGCATGACGGCATCCGGATCCTGGCGCGCAAGGGACTAACGGCGATCCAGCAGGCGCGGATCCCGTTCGCGGGTTCGGTCCTACCGGCGTTCTGGCCCGCTTCCGGTGCGGAGAAGATCCTGAAGGCGGCGATGCGGCAGCCGCATCGCGTCGCGCGGGGGACCTTGCCGACGCCGGGCCGGACGATTTTTGCGCTGAAGGCGTTGCTGGGGAAGCCGTGACGGGCCGGACACCATCCGGCCGTCACTTCTCCGAATAGACGCCCGGCGTGTCGCGCGGCGCATGGCCGCGGCGGCTGATGGCCGGCGGCGACAGGTACCGGCCGCGCAGCGCGAACCAGATGAGTGCTCCGCCCGCCAGCGTCAGGAACGGCGCCATCGCGAGGTTCACGGCCGTCCAGCCGGTCACCGGATCGCTGCCGATGCAGTTCATCAGCCCGCCCGAGGCCAGCGACGCCACAGTGACGGAGCCGAAGACGATCGTATCGTTCAGGCCCTGGATCCGCCCCTGTTCCTCCGGCTTGTGCGCCATCGAGAGCATGGTCGTGGCGCCGATGAAGCCGAAGTTCCAGCCGAGCCCCAGCAGGATCAGCGCGATGTAGAACTGCGAAAGCTCCACTCCCGACAAGGCCACGCCGCCCGCCGCCGCCAGGATCAGCAGGCCCAGCCCGATGATCCGCTCCACCCCGAAGCGCGCGATCAGGTGCCCGGTGAAGAAGGACGGGGCGAACATCGCGAGCACGTGTCCCATGACCACGTTCGCCGCATCCGGCTCGGCATAGCCGCAGCCCACCACGGCGAGCGGCGTCGAGGTCATCACGAGGTTCATCAACGCGTAGCTGACCGCGCCGCAGATGATGGCCACGGCGACCCGCGGGCTGCGCAGCAGTTCGCCGCGGGTCCGCGCATCCGTTCCGGTGTGGACGGCGCGGGGCGGCTTGGGGATGTCGAGCGCGAAGAACAGGCTCATGCCGACAAGGTTCACGACCATCACCGCCACGTAGATCGGAAAGTACCGCATCACGGTCGCGTCCGCATTGCCGGTCGTCAGCCAGGCGACGACCTGCGGCCCGATCAGGGCGGAGACCAGGCCGCCCGCCATGACGTAGGAAATCGCCTTTGGGCGGTACTCGGCAGAGGCCGTGTCGGTGGCGGCGAAGCGGAAAAAGCCCTGGCTCGACATGTAGATGCCGGTGAGGTAGCTGCCCACGAGGAAGATCCAGAAGTTGGACAGCGTCAGCGCGAAGGCGCAAACCGCAGCGCCGATCAGGCCTCCCAGCGTTCCCACGAAGAATCCTGCGCGCCGCCCATGGCGTTGCATCAGCGTGGAGAGCCACGGCGCCGTCGTCATCGACCCGAAGACGATGAGCGAGATCGGCAGCGTCGCGAGGCAGGCCAGCGGGGTCATCTTCTGCCCGGCGAGCCCGGCGATGACGAAGATCATCGGCATCTGGCTGCCCAGGAACGCCTGCGCCGCCACCAGAACGGCCACGTTGCGCCGCGCGCGGCTATCGTCGAACTCTGTCGCCATGCGCTGTGCTCTACCGCCCTTGTCCCGGCGCGTCCAGCGGGTAGGTTCGGGCCGAACTGCACAAGGAGACCGCGCGACATGCACAGCGCCGGACGGATCATCACCTGCGACGCGGACGTCGCCGAGGGCGCGGACTGGCTGGCCCGGCAGGATCCGCGCTGGCAGGGCGTGATGCGGTTGTGCTGCCCGCTGCCGCTCAGGCGGCGACCGGACGGATTCGCGCAGCTTCTGAACGCGATCGTCGCTCAGCAAATTTCCGTCGCCTCCGCCGCGGCAACTTGGCGCCGGATCGAAGATGCCGGCCTGACGACCGAGGCCGCGGTAGCGCGCGCCGACGACGATCTGCTCAGGTCCGTGGGGTTCTCGCGGCAGAAGATGCGCTATGCCCGCGCATTGGCCGAGGCGGGAATCGACTACGAAGCGCTGCGGCAGGCCGAGACGCGCGCGGTCGTGGAGCAATTGACAGCCGTTCCCGGGATCGGCATCTGGACGGCGGAAATCTACGCGATGTTCACGCTGGGCCATGCCGATGTCTTTGCGCCCGGCGATCTGGCGCTGCAGGAGGCCGCCCGGCTTCTGTTCGATCTGCCCGCACGGCCGCGCGAAAAGGCGCTGCGCGCGATGGCGGAGGACTGGTCGCCCTGGCGGTCGGTTGCGGCGCCGTGGCTTTGGGCCTACTACCAGCTGGAGAAGAACAGGGAAGGGATCAGATGACGCGCGTATTGCAGGCAGGCCGGGCAGGGCCGCATCTCGGGAACGACGCGATCGGTCGTGGTGTTCCTGCACGGCTACGGCGCCAACGGCGCGGACCTGCTGGGGCTGGCCGACCCGCTGAGGCGAGCATCTGCCCGACACGCTCTTCGTCGCGCCCGACGCGCCCGAGAGCGTGCCCGGGCATGCCCTTCGGCTTCCAGTGGTTCCCGATCCCGTGGATCGACGGATCCATCCGAGGAGGAGGCCGAGCGCGGGCTTCTGGCCGCCGCCGATGACCTCAACGCCTTTCTCGATGCGCTGATGGTGGACGAGGACGTGCTGCCCGAGCAGGTCGTGCTTTTCGGCTTTTCCCAGGGCACGATGATGGCCCTGCATGTCGCGCCGCGGCGCGAGGATGAATGGCGGGCATCGTGGCCTTTTCCGGGCGGCTGCTGCGCCCCGAACTGCTGGTCGACGAGGCGGTGCAGACCGCCCGCCGGTGCTGCTGGTGCATGGCGACGCCGACGAGGTGGTGCCGCCGCAGTCTCTGCCGCAGGCCGCCGAGGCGCTGCAGGAGGCGGGCTGGAAGGACGTCTTATGCCCATGTCATGAAGGGCACCGGCCACGGCATCGCGCCCGACGGGCTGAGCGTGGCGCTGGCCTTCATGCGCCGACAAGCTGGGGCTTTGAGAGGGAGATTCTGGATGCTGATCGTCACAGGAACAATCGAGGTGCCGGACGGCGCGTTCGAGAAGGCCCGCCCCGCCATTCGCAAGATGGTCGAGGCGACGTTGGCCGAGACGGGCTGCATCACGTACGGCTTCTCGGCAGGATCCGGACCGGCCGAATCGCTTGCGGGTCTACGAGGAATGGGAGGGGCGCGCGGCGCTGGATGCGCATTTCGCCTCTGCGCACATGGCGGAATTCCGCAAGTCGCTGGCCGATGTCGGGCCCATAAAGCGCGACGTGGTCGCCATCGAGGCGGGCAAGATCGAGCCTCTGTGACGCTCGATCATCGGGGGCTCCGGCACCTGTGGACAAACGTCACATGCCTGTCACGCAAGCGCGCTAACCAGCAGGCGACATGTAGTGGTGCATCAAGGGCTTGTCAGCCGTTCGCCACGATATATAGTCGCTTCAAGAGCCGGGGTGGGGATCCCTTGCGGCGCTCCCAAATCCCGGGTCCGAAGCAGGGCAGACAGGGCGGGATACGAGTCATGATTGAAGGCGCGGTAGTGGATCGAAGTCGGGAAGACTTCAGAACGGAATTCACGCGAAGTCCGGGCGCGCTGAAGCATCATCCGGCGCTGGTTCTGAACGCGGATTACCGGCCGCTGTCCTACTATCCGCTTTCGCTCTGGCCCTGGCAGGAAGCGGTGAAGGCCGCGTGGCTCGAGCGGGTCGATATCGTCGCCGAATACGAGGAGGTGGTGCGCAGCCCGAGCACGGAGATCCGGATCCCGTCCGTCGTGGTGCTCAAGGATTACGTCAAACCGCAAAAGCGCGTGGCCTTCACGCGCTTCAATCTGTTCCTGCGGGACGAGTTCCGCTGCCAGTATTGCGGCGCGCGGGGCGATCTGACCTTCGACCACGTCGTGCCGCGCGCCTCGCGGCGGGGTGACGAGCTGGGAGAACGTCGTCGCGGCCTGCTCGCCCTGCAACCTGCGCAAGGGCTCGAAGAGCGCTGCGCCAGGTCCGGGCTGAGCCTGCGCCGTCCGCCGCGCCAGCCCGGGGCCGGAGGAATTGCGCAACATGGGCCGGAAGTTTCCGCCCAACTACCTGCACGACAGCTGGATGGACTTCCTCTACTGGGATGCCGAACTGCAAGCGTAACCGCCAGCGATCGCCGCAGAAGCGTTACCCATCGGGCATCGTCAAGCTGTACGTCTTGCCGCCTCGCGCCATCATCACCTTGCCGTCGTCGATGCCGAGGATCCTGTCGCGGCCGGCCTGTTCACCGACACCGAGCTTCAGGATCCTGCCGTTCGGCGCGCGCAACAGCGCGCGGGGTTGATCACCGCCCGTCATCGTCCCGATCAGCGCCATGCCGCGGGGCAGGTCGGCGCGCAGCGTGGCAGCGGCCTCGGTCTCCGCCGAAATCGGTGTGGTCTCGTTCGTGTTCATGGCTCATGGTCCGCAGTGTCGAGATCGCCGACTATCAGCGGCGCCGAACCCGGCAAAATGGGGCTTATGATGCAGATGCAGAAAGGCGCCGACGATATGCTGCGGCGCAGCGGAAACCCGCCGATCCGCGGGAGATCTATTCGGCCGCGGTCTTCAGCTGGAAGCCCTTCTCGATCATGTCGGCCGGTTCGACCGGATATTCGCCCGAGAAGCAGGCGTCGCAATATTGCGGGCATTGCGCATTGCGGCCCGACGGCCTCGCCGACGGCGCGGTAAAGCCCGTCGAGCGAGATGAACTTGAGGCTGTTGACGGCCAGATGCGCGCACATCTCGTCCTCGGACATGGTTGCGGCCAGCAGCTTCTCGCGCTGCGGCGTGTCGACGCCATAAAAACAGGGCCAGGCCGTGGGCGGCGAGGCGATGCGGAAATGTACCTCTGCCGCACCGGCGTCGAGGATCATCTCCTTGATCTTGCGGCTGGTGGTGCCGCGCACCACGCAATCGTCGACCAGGATCACCCGCTTGCCCCGGATCAGCGCCCGGTTGACGTTCAGCTTCAGCCGCACGCCCATGTTGCGGATCTGCTCGGTCGGCTCGATGAAGGTCCGGCCCATGTACTGGTTGCGGATGATCCCCATGGCATAGGGGATGCCCGATTCCAGCGAAAAGCCGATCGCCGCCGGGGTGCCGCAATCCGGCACCGGGCAGACGAGATCGGCGTCGACCGGGCTTTCCTTGGCCAGTTCCGCGACCGATCGCCGCGCGCGTCTCATAGACCGACCGCCCGCCGAGGATCGAATCGGGGCGCGAGAAATAGACATGCTCGAAGATGCAGAAGCGCGGGCTTTTCGGGCGGAACGGCTTGCGGCTCTCGATCGCGCCGTCGGAGGTGATGACGACCATCTCGCCCGGCTCGATCTCGCGGACGAACTCGGCGCCGATGATGTCGAGCGCGCAGGTTTCCGAACTCAGCGCCCAGCCGTCGTCGCTGATCCGGCCGAGCACCAGCGGGCGCACGCCCAGCGGGTCGCGCACGCCGATCAGCTTGGTGCGGGTCATGGCGACGACGGAAAACGCGCCCTCGACCCGGCGCAGCGCGTCTTCCATCCGTTCGGGGATGTCGCTTCTGCAGGGACCGGGCCATCAGGTGGATGATGCATTCGCTGTCCGACGAGGACTGGAAGATCGAGCCGCGCTCGATCAGCTCGCGTCGCAGCGCGTCGGCATTGGTGATGTTGCCGTTATGCGCGATCGCGGCGCCGCCCATCGCGAATTCGCCGAAGAACGGCTGCACGTCGCGGATCGCCGTGTTGCCCTTGGACCCGGTGGTGGAATAGCGCACATGCCCGATGGCAAGCGGGCCCGGCAGCGTGTCCATCACGTCCTGGCTGGTGAAGTTGTCGCGGACATAGCCGAAGCGGCGGGCGGAGTTGAACCCGGTCTCCGGGTGGTGGGTGACGATGCCGCCGGCCTCCTGTCCGCGATGCTGCAGCGCGTGCAGGCCGAGGGCGACGAAATTGGCCGCGTCCTGGGCGCCGATCACGCCGAAGATGCCGCATTCCTCGTGCAGCTTGTCATCGTCTCCGCCGCTTACGGCATCGAAATCGAATGGATGGGCGGGGGGGAATTGAGCGTGCTTGGCAACGTCTGTCACGGGCGGGCAGCTCCAAATCCGGTGAGCATGTGCGGCCCGTGTATCAAGTCTGGTGCAGACTGTCATCCGACTATCACATTCGGGACCTGCCCCCGGTTGCCGGATCGCGCGCTTGTGTTCAGAACATGCGCATACGATCCCGGAAACGGGGCGCGGCAGGTCATCGGCGGCCTGCCGCATATCGAAGTGACCGGCATCGATGAGCGTGATCAGGCCGCGCGCGTCGGCAAAGCGCAGGGTCTGGAAGAAGGCATCGGCCATGGGGCGGGCGTGCACCAGCATTCCGGTCTGGGCCCACAGCATCTCTTCGCTGTCAAAACCAAGGGTGCGGTATTGGCCGGCATCACCGTCGGGGCGCCGAATTCCGCGCAGACCTTCAAAGGCGCGAAGCGGAAGGCTGACATGGTCGCTGTCGGCGTCGAAATGCAGCGGTGCCTCAATGCCGATCAGCGTATCGGCGGGGAGAACGAGGTCCGAACAGTTGTCCAGGGCGCCCGCCGGGACGAAGAGAGCGGCATCGAGAGGTTGCGGGCGTCCGATCCAGGAGATGGGTGCGAAGCCTCCGTCCAGCGTCGCGACCTGGTCGCCCGGGGTCAGCGTGGCGACCGCGGTCCAGCCTTCGGGTGTCTCCAGCATGGTGTCGAGGGCGAGGTTCAACCATCGCGCCTTTAACTGCCAGCGCGCTATTGACTTCTGCGAATTCTGCTGTGTGACGAGTGAACATCCTCTGGTCTCCGTTCTGTGTCGCCCTGCGGCGGGTTTCGTTGTCTGGAGACCAGTTGTGGCGGCCAATATTTGCCGTAATTTCGTCACAATCTGGTTTTCATTAAGGCTTTGTTTGCAACTACACAAAAGTGGAGGCGCTAAGTCGCAACTGTGGCCGCTGCGCGAAACGGAATTAACCGCGCCTTAACCTTGGCACGGCGACAGAAAGCCCGAGCGCGGAATCGCGTTGCGAGTCCCAGAACGGAGATTCGCAGCGAAACGCGAACAAATCACTCGGCCCATCCCGCGACACGTCGCGGGAAACCATGTCGAAATTGAGGAATTTTCCGGTCCGAAACCGGTCAGTTGCAGACGGACACGAGTTGGTCGTACTGGCGTTTCGAACCAGCCGACGACCGCCTCCGGGTTCTGTTCGGCGATCCTGTCGTTGAACCGCGTGAAGACGGCGGCGGACCGGCTCGTGTCCACCATCTGCGCCTCCTGGCCCATCGTGTCTGTAGACGAAGAAGGCGATCGCAACCAGCAGGACGCCCCGCACGACACCGAAGAGGAACCCCAGGCCCTGGTCAACTCCACCCAGAGCGGTTCTTTGCACCAGCGACGAAAAGAGCGGGGTGAAGAGCGACATGACGATGAGCGCCGCGACGAATACAATCGCGAAGGCGCCGCCCAGGCTGAAGATGCAGCTGTCGGCCACGAATTCGCCGACCATCGGGATTTCCTTCACCAGAGGCTGAACCTGCGGCGCAAAAAGGAATGCCACGATCGCCGCCACGATCCAGCCGACGATCGCCATGGCTTCGCGCACCAGCCCGCGACCATAGGCCAGCAGGGCCGACAGCACGATCACCGCCGCCACGACGCCGTCGATGAGGGTGAAACCTTCCATGGTCTTGTCTGCCTTCTCTGCCCCGGAGTCGCCTGAGTCGAACGGCGCTTATCCCGCGCCGAAGATGTCGCCCACGAAGCCGGTAAGATCCTTCATCTGCATCAGGGTCAGACCGGACACAGCAACCGATTTCCCACCTTGTGGCGCGATGGCTGAGGTGAAACCAAGTTTTTGCGCCTCTTTCAACCTGTTTTCCGTCTGCGGAGCGGGTCTTAGCGCACCCGAGAGGCTGATTTCGCCGAAAACCACCGCGCCTTCGGGAAGTGCCGCGTCTTCGCGTGCGGAGACCAGCGCAGCCGCGGCGGCGAGATCGGCCGCGGGCTCGGAGATTTTCAGGCCGCCGGCCACGTTGAGATAGACGTCGAGCCCGGCGAAGGGGATCCCGCAGCGCGCCTCCAGCACCGCCAGGATCATCGCGAGCCGTCCGCCGTCCCAGCCCACGACGCTGCGCCGCGCCTGCCCGGCGGGAGCAGGCGCGACGAGGGCCTGGAATTCGACCAGAACCGGCCGCGTGCCCTCGATGCCGGCAAAGACGGCGCTGCCGGGTTGTGGCACGCCGCGCTCGCTCAGGAACAGCGCCGACGGGTTGGCGACCTCTTCCAGCCCGCGGCCTGTCATCTCGAAGACGCCGATCTCGTCCGCGGGGCCGAAGCGGTTCTTGACCGAGCGCAGGATGCGGAACGGATGGCCGCGCTCGCCCTCGAAATAGAGCACGGTGTCGACCATGTGCTCGATCACCCGGGGCCCGCGATCTGCCCCTCCTTGGTGACATGGCCCACCAGCACGACGCTGATCCCGCGCCGCTTGGCGAAGGTGGTGAGTTCATGCGCCGCGGCCCGAACCTGGGAGACAGATCCCGGCGCGCTGTCGACCGTGTCGGACCACATCGTCTGGATCGAATCGATGATCGCGAGCTGCGGCCGTTCGGCCTCGAGCGTCGTGAGGATGTCGCGCAGGTTGGTCTCCGCGGCGATCTGCACCGGCGCATTGGCCAAGCCGAGGCGTTCGGCGCGCATGCGGATTTGCGCTGCGGCTTCCTCTCCCGAGACGTAGATCGTAGGCAGCCCCGCATTGGCAAAGGCGGCCGCCGCCTGCAGGAGCAGCGTGGACTTGCCGATGCCCGGATCGCCGCCGACCAGGGTGGCGGAGGACCCGACAAGGCCGCCGCCCAGCACCCGGTCCAACTCCGAAATCCCGCAATGCGTGCGGGGGGGCGGGGCTTCCCGGGTCGACAGATCGGTCAGCCGAACTGGCTTGCCGCGCTTCTTGCCCAGCGATTTGGTCCCTGTGCTGGCGCCCAGACCGGTATCCTCGGATATAGTGTTCCACGCCCCGCAGGCGTCACAGCGGCCGGACCATTTCGAGAACGTGGCGCCGCATTCGGAGCAGGAAAAGGAGAGCTTGGCCATGCCTGCTCAATGCCTCGCGCCGCGGGGAGGAACAAGCCGTTTCAGTGCTTCTCGGGTCGCTCGCTCAGCCAGCCGATCAGGATCGACGCGAGGATCAGCGCTGTGAAGAGATAGAGCCCCCAGGCGATCTCGATCCGGCCCACGCCGACGCCCTTGAAGATCACCACGTAGAGCGCGATCAGGAATATGTCGGCCATCGCGAGCTTGCCCAGCAGACCAAGTGCGGGACCGACCCGCGGGCTGAGCAGGTCGAAGTGCAACAGCGCGATCCCGATGGTCTTGAGATAGGGCGCAAAGATCGCGAAGGCCGTCACCACCAGTGCCAGGAACACGTCGCTTCGCCACAGCGACTGCAGACCGGTGATGACGGAAATCTCGCTCAGGCCGAAGAGCGGCAGCAAACCGGCGCGCATCAGCGGCGCGAACCACGCGACGGGGTAGAGGATCAGGAGCGAGAGGTTGAGATAGCGCAGCATGCTTTGACGGAACCAGTCTGACGGGCGCTGTCAGGAGCGACGGACCTTGACTGCCAGGCCCGGACACGTGCCCGGGCCGGCCAATCGCCGATGCATTCGGCTCATGCACAACATCAAGATCGCCGTGTCACTGCATGACAGGAATGGAGAATTCGCCACCCTCCTTGATCCCGCTCGGCCAGCGCGCCGTCACCGTTTTGGTCCGGGTGTAGAACTTGAACGCGTCCGGCCCGTGCTGGTTGAGGTCGCCGAAAACCGATTTCTTCCAGCCGCCGAAGGTATGGTAGGCCAGCGGCACCGGGATCGGCACGTTGATCCCGACCATCCCGATGTTGATGCGGTTGGCGAAGTCGCGCGCGGCATCGCCGTCGCGGGTGAAGATCGCGGTGCCATTGCCATATCGTGGTCCATCGCCAGCCCCAGCGCCTCCTCGTAGCTTTGCGCCCGCACGGTGGAGAGGACCGGGCCGAAGATCTCGTTCTTGTAGATGTCCATGTCCTTCGTCACCCGGTCGAACAGGTGCGGGCCGACGAAGAATCCGTCCTCGTAGCCCTGCAGCTTGAACCCGCGGCCGTCCACGACCAGCTCCGCGCCCTGGTCGACGCCCGATTGCACCAGCCGCTCGATATTGGCCTTGGCCGCCGCGGTCACGACGGGGCCGTAATCCACATCGTCGCCCGCAGTGTAGGGGCCGACCTTCAGCTTCTCGATCCGCGGCACCAGCTTCTCGATCAGGCGGTCGGCGGTGTCGTCGCCCACCGGAACGGCCACGGAGATCGCCATGCAGCGTTCCCCGCCGCGCCGTAGCCGGCGCCGATCAGCGCATCCGCCGCCTGGTCCATATCCGCGTCGGGCATGATGATCATGTGGTTCTTGGCGCCGCCGAAACACTGCACGCGCTTGCCGTTCGAACGGCCGCGTGGCATAGATGTACTCGGCGATCGGCGTCGAGCCGACAAAGCCGATCGACTGCACGACAGGGTGGTGCAGCATTGCGTCCACCGCCTCCTTGTCGCCGTTCACGACCTGCAGGACTGCCTTGGGCAGGCCCGCTTCCTCCATCAGTTCAGCGAGCATCAGCGGCACCGAAGGATCGCGTTCCGACGGCTTCAGGATGAACGCGTTGCCGCAAGCGAGGGCTGGCGCGAACATCCACATCGGGATCATGGCAGGGAAGTTGAAGGGCGTGATTCCGGCTGAAACCCCAAGGGGTTGGCGCATGGAATACATGTCGATGCCGGGCCCTGCGCTGTCGGTGAACTCGCCCTTCAGCAGCTGCGGCGCGCCGATGCAGTATTCCGCAACCTCGAGCCCACGCTGGACGTCGCCCTTTGCATCCGGGATCGTCTTGCCATGCTCGCGCGACAGCGCCTCGGCGAGCTTGTCCATGTCGCGGTTGAGCAATGCGACGAACTTCATCATCACCCGTGCCCGGCGCTGCGGGTTCGTCGCACCCCATTCGGGCTGCGCCTTCGCCGCGATCTCCACTGCCTTCGCGACCTCTTCGGTCGAGGCCAGCGGTACCTTGGCCTGCACTTCGCCCGTGGCGGGGTTGAAGACATCGGCAAACCGGCCCGATGTGCCGTTGACGTGTGCGCCGTTCAGATAATGGGTGAGTTCCTGCATCCCGACCTCCCTGATTTTCAATTCCGCTGCAGACTACCCGTGCGGCCGGGCAACGGAAAGAAGCCTCGTGCGAAAATCGACCTTCATCATCACGAAATGCCGCTGTCCCGAAGTGCGGGGAGTTTGCCGACGTTCAAGGCTTTGCTTGACACGCTCCCGGCTCATGGGGGACGCTAAGTTGTCTCATGGCCATTCAAATCCGGGAATCGGAGACCGAGATCCAAGAGGCCATGTTACGGTGCAGGGTCGAATGACGCGTTGAACGAAAGTCGGCCACGAGCATCAATTCAGAAACGGAGGCTGTTCATGCTCGTCCATCAAATCCTGAAATCGAAGGCCGACGATGCGGTCGTGACCGTGAAACCCGGCACGACGATGCGGGAGGCAGCCGATCTTCTGGCCAAGCACAGGATCGGCACGGTGGTGATTTCGGAGGACGGTAAACAGCCGATGGGCATCCTGTCCGAACGCGACATCGTACGCGAACTGGCCGATCGCGGCGGCGCGATCCTGACGGAGCCGGTGGACGGCTTCATGACCTCCAAACTGGTGACCTGTTCGCTGCACGCGAGCGCGGACGCGGTCCTCTCCACGATGACGGAGAAACGGTTCCGTCACATGCCGGTCATCGAGAACGGTGAGATGGTCGGCATCATCACGCTGGGCGATGTGGTCAAGGCGCGGCTCTCCGAGTTGAAGATGGAGAAGGACGCCCTCGAAGGCATGATCATGGGTTACTGATCCACGGTTGCAATCGCGCGCGGCTTCTGCTGGGTTGCACGCAGGCGGAGACAGGGAGGATGTGCCGTGCGCGTGGGACTTTACCCGGGGACATTCGACCCGATCACACTGGGCCATCTCGACATCATCCGCCGTGCATCCATGCTGGTGGACAAACTCGTGATCGGCGTGGCGATCAACCGCGACAAGGGTCCTCTCTTCTCGCTCGAGGAGCGGGTGGAGATGATCGAGGCGGAGTGCTGCAAGCTCAGCGAGCAGACCGGGACCAACATCGTCGCCCATCCCTTCGAGAACCTGCTGATCGACTGTGCTCAGGATGTCGGCGCGCAGATCATCGTGCGCGGGCTGCGCGCGGTCGCGGATTTCGAGTACGAATATCAGATGGTCGGCATGAACAGGACGCTCAACGACAAGATCGAGACCGTGTTCCTGATGGCCGAGGCGCGGCACCAGGCGATCGCCTCGAAGCTCGTGAAGGAGATCGCGCGACTGAACGGGGATGTCTCGAAATTCGTGACACCCCCTGTCTATGAAGCGCTGAAGGTGAAGTTCGGCTGAAGGGCGCCGGCTCGCGGTTTCAGCGAAGCTTGCCCATCGCCGTCGCCGTGTCGAGCATGCGGTTCGAGAACCCCCACTCATTGTCGTACCAAGACATCACCCGCACCATGTTGCCCCCGAGCATCTTGGTCTGGTCGAGTGCCACGACACTCGAATGCGAATCATGGTTGAAATCGACCGAAACGGTCGGCCGGTCCTCGACCCCCAATATGCCCTTGAGAGGGCCCGCTTCCGACGCTGCCTGAAGGGCTGCGTTCACCTCGTCCGGGCTCGCGTCACGCTCGAGTTCCGCCACCATGTCCACGCAGGACACATTGGGTGTCGGCACCCGGATCGCCTGGCCGGTGAACCGCCCCTCGAGTTCGGGCAGGACCAGCCCAACGGCCTCGGCGGCGCCCGTGGATGTCGGGATCATCGACAGGGCCGCGGCGCGCGCGCGGTGCAGGTCCGAATGCGCCGTGTCATGCGTCGGCTGATCGCCGGTATAGGCGTGAATGGTCGTCATCATCGCGCGGCGGATGCCGAAGGTGTCGTTCAAGACCTTGGCAACCGGCGCGAGGCAGTTGGTCGTGCAGCTCGCATTCGAGACGACCTTGTCTTCCGCGGTCAGCGTCTCGTGGTTGACGCCGTAGACGATCGTCTTGGGCTTGGGCGAGCCCTTGGCCGGCGCGGAGATCAGCACGGCGCCCGCGCCCGCGTCGAGATGCGGCTGGACCTTTTCGATGCTCGTGAAAATCCCAGTGCATTCCAGCACGATATCGATGTCGGACCAGGGCAGATCGGCCGGATTGCGCTCTGCCGTGATCCGTATGGGTCCGGTACCGGCATCCATCGTGTCGCCGTCGACCGTGACCCGGCGACCCAGCCGGCCGTGCACGGAATCGAATTCGAGCAGATGCGCGTTCGTGGCCGGCGCAGCCAGATCGTTTATGGCGATCACCTGCAGATCGGTGCGCCCCGTTTCGATCAGCGCGCGCAACACGTTGCGTCCGATCCGTCCGAACCCGTTTATCGCGATTTTCAGCGTCATGGCGCCCCCCTGTAACACGCTTCCGATTTCATTTCTGGCACAAGTCGTTCTGGCAACAAGTGGTCAGCGCCAAGAACCTTTCTCTTTGCCCAATGTCAACCCGAAGTCGGCGCGTGGCATCCTCCGGAACCGCAAGCGGCGCGGAGTATGTCCCGCAACATCGACGAGTGGATGTGTCCGGCGATACCAACTCGGATCGTCACTCGACGTCGCATTCGATGATCAGTCCCCGCACTATGCTCCATTAACCGGAATCAGCGTCCTGGAAATGCCCTGAACGCTTATAAATCAGTCTGTTATAGATGACCTCGGCACGTGAATTGCCGGGTTGCGCCGGCAGCCACGCTGACAGTATACGCGGGATCAATTGCAAGATTGCGCCTCAGCCCTAGTTGGCGCGGGATTGTGACCACAGGCAGGCAGGAAGGCTGAATATGAGCGGTTTGCTGGCGCTTCTGGACGACGTGGCGGGAATCGCCAAGATCGCGGCCTCCTCCGTCGACGACGTGATCGGACAGGCTACCAAGGCCGGTGCGAAAGCGGCGGGTGCGGTCATAGATGATGCCGCCGTGGCGCCGAAATACGTGCAGGGCTTCTCTGCCGATCGCGAATTGCCGATCATCTGGCGCATCACGCGCGGGTCCATGATCAACAAGCTGGTGTTCCTGCTTCCGGCGGGTCTCGCGCTCTCGAACTTCGCGCCGTGGGCGATTTCTCCGCTCCTGATGCTGGGCGGGACCTACCTTTGCTTCGAAGGCGCCGAAAAGGTGGCGCACGCGTTGGGCTGGGGGCACGGGCACGAGGATTTTCCGCACAAGGAAAAGGTGGTCAAGGATCCTGCCCACCTCGAGGAGGAAAAGGCAAAGGGCGCGATAAAGACCGACTTCATCCTGTCGGCCGAGATCATGACGATTTCCCTCGCTGCAATCCCGGAGAGCAGTTTCTGGATGGAAGCCGCGACGCTGGCTGCCGTCGCGATCATGATCACGGTCGCGGTCTATGGCGCCGTGGCGTTGATCGTGAAGGCCGACGACCTCGGGCTGGCGATGGTGAAGCACGGACGGCTCGGCCTCACCCGGTGGCTGGGGAAGGGGATCGTGAAGTTCATGCCGTATTTCATGTGGATGCTGACGGTGGTCGGAACCGCCGCCATGCTGTGGGTTGGCGGCTCCATCATCATCCACGGGCTCGAGGAGTTGGGCTGGGGTTGGCTCGGCCATCATATCCACGACTGGGCTTCTGCGGTGGGGCACGTGCTGCCTGACGGACTGGTGAGCACCGGCGAATGGCTGGCCAAGGCGGTGATGGACGGTGTCTTCGGACTGGCGTTGGGGATGGTGCTGATCCCGCTTGGCGAACGCGTCGTCACGCCGGTCTGGCGGGCTGTCTTCGTGCGCAGCTAGGGCTGTCGTGGCGGCAAGTCGCGCAAGATCCGGTGATGACATCTTGTACTCCCGGCTTGGCAGGATATCCATCATCCGATGACCGAAGACAATGGCATGATCGGGCCGATCCTCCTGTTGGATCAGATCGCGGACGGGCGCATCCATCTTGCGGCCCTGTTCATTGCGTCAGATGACCGGATGCCGGGTCCGATCGAGTTCGATGGTCGCGAGGCGCTGCCGCAGCGGTTCGCAACCGCCGCCGGCATGACCGCCTTCCGCGCGCGGTTCGACGTGCCTGCGGATCGCGCGTCGCGGTACTCGTGGGACGGCACGGTCTTCGACCTGGCGAGCGATCTCACCGGCGATCTGCGCATCGCCTATGTCTCCTGCAACGGTGAGGAAAGCGGCGATCTCGACCGGCAGGCAGACGAACGCAACGCCGTCTGGGCGCAACTCTGCGCCGAACACCGCGCGGCGCCGTTCGGGCTGCTCCTTCACGGGGGAGACCAGATCTATGCAGACGAGGCGACGCAGGGTCATCCGCTGAGCGATGGCTGGCCGGATGACGTGCCGCAGTCGCCGTCGCAATCGGATCTCGATGATCTGCGCACACATCTGCGGGCGCGATTCTGGCGACGCTATGTCGACATATATAGTATGCCGGAGTTTGCGTGGATCGCCGCGCGGGTTCCGTCGCTGATGCAATGGGACGATCACGACATCTGCGACGGCTGGGGCTCCCAGATGCCTGAAGCCACGGAGTCCAAAGTCGGAAAGGTGCTCTTTGCCGTGGCCCGCGAGGTTTGCCTGGTGTTCCAGCACGGCGCGACGGATGGCGACCTTCCGGCGCGGTTCCGGCGGGCGGACGGGCACCATATCGGGTGGTCCGTCACAGGGCCGGACTTCCGCATCGTTGCCCCCGACCTGCGATCTCAGCGGACGCGGCGACAGGTCATGGACGATGCGGGCTGGCGCATGATGGAGGACGTGGCCGCCGAACCGTTTCGCGGTCAGACGCTCCTGATGTCGAGCGTTCCGCTGCTCGGACCACGCCTGTCGCTTCTCGAATCGATGATGGGGATCGTTCCGAAGATGCAGGAATACGAGGACGACCTGCGTGACCAGTGGCAGAGCCGCGCGCACCGCGACTTATGGCAGCGGATGCTGAAGCTTGTGATGAAGATGACGGAGGCTGGCGGACAGACCGTTGCCTGCGTCTCGGGCGAGATCCATCTGGCCACGCGGGCGACGATGGACCTGACGGAGGGGCGCAAGCTGCATCAACTCGTGGCGTCCGGGATTTCGCACCGTGCACCGCCACAGGCCTGGGCGCGCACGCTGGGCCTGCTGGCGACGCTGGGGGAGGATCCATTGCCCGATCATCCGATCCGCATCGAGCCGCTGCCGGGGCAATCGACGCGTTACGTGGCGGACCGGAATTACCTCATGCTCGAGCGTAAGGACGGCGGCTGGTCCGCGCGCTGGTACCTTGAAAGCACGGGCATGACGCCGGATCTCGCGATCTGAAGCGAGGTTCCGATGCGAGAGGGGTCAGAGCAGAGCCTTCGCCCGCTCTGCGACCACCGCGGCTGTGATCCCGAACTTCTCGAACAGCGTCTCCGCCGGGGCGGAAGAGCCGAAGCGTCGACATGCCTACGAAATCCGCCTTCGCCTCGCGCCCGCGCTCGCCCAAAAGCCAGCGGTCCCAGCCTTGGCGCACCGCGGCTTCGACGCCGACGCGGACCGGGCCGCCGGGCAGCACGCGCTTGCGGTAGGCGTCGTCCTGCGCGGCGAAAAGCTCCATGCAGGGCATCGACACGACCCGCGTCCCGATACCGTCTTCCTGCAGCAGGTCGCGTGCGTCCAGGGCGACCGAGACCTCGGAGCCGGTGGCGATCAGGATCACCTCCGCTTGCCCTCGGCATCGGCCAGTACGTAGGCGCCCTGCGAGGTCATGTTCCTGTTGCGGTGCTGCGTCCGCAGCGTCGGGAGACCCTGGCGCGTCAGCGACAGCACCGACGGCGTCCCGGTCGAGGTCAGCGCCAGCTCCCACGCTTCTGCCGTCTCGATCGTGTCGCAGGGCCGGAAGACGCGGGTGTTGGGCGTCGCCCGGCTGATGGCGAGATGCTCGACCGGCTGGTGCGTCGGCCCGTCCTCGCCCAGCCCGATGCTGTCATGGGTCATCACGAAGACGGTCGGGATCCTTCATCAGCGCGGCAAGCCGCATCGCCGGGCGGGCGTAGTCGGTGAAGCACATGAACGTGCCGCCATAGGGCCGGATGCCGCCATGCAGCGCCATGCCGTTCATCGCCGCCGCCATGCCGTGCTCGCGGATGCCCCAATGGATGTAGCGCCCGCCGCGGTTGTTCGACGTCGAAGATGCCCAGGTCGGCCGTCCGCGTGTTGTTGGACCCGGTGAGGTCCGCGGAGCCGCCGACCGTTTCCGGCATGATCGGGTTCACCACCTCCAGAACGCGTTCGGAACTCGCCCGCGTGGCGAGCTTCGGTGCGGCCTCCGACATCTGTTTCTTCAGCGCCTTGATCGTCGAGCGCAAAGCTTCTTCGGGGGCTCGCCCGCCATCACGCGATCGAACTCCGCACGCTTGGATTTCGACAGGCCGTCGAGGCGCCCGGCCCATTCCGCGCGCGCCTCCGCCCCGCGGCTGCCGATCTGCTCCCACGCCGACTTGATCTCCGCGGGAATGTCGAAGGGCGCATGTGGTCCAGCCCTAGCCGTCCTGCGCCGCGGTGTTCTGCGCATCGTCTGTCAGTGCGCCGTGACCCTTGGCCGTGTCCTGCGCCGCGTGGCCCAGCGCGATATGCGTCTTGCAGGCGATCATCGTGGGCAGGCTCGAGGTCCTGGCGCGCGTGAGCGCCGCGTCGATCGCGGTCGGATCATGGCCGTCGATCTCCATCACCTCCCAGCCCGCGGCCTGGAAGCGGCCGACCTGGTCGGTACGGTCCGACAGCTCCAGCTTGCCGTCGATGGTGATGTTGTTGTTGTCCCACAGCACGATCAGCCGTGACAGACGCTGCCGGCCGGCGATCCCGATGGCCTCGTGGCTCACGCCCTCCATCAGGCAGCCGTCGCCCGCGATGACATAGGTGTGGTGGTCCACGATCTTCTTGCCGAACTGCGCGCGCAGGATTTCTTCGGCAATGGCGAAGCCGACGGAATTGCGCGAGCCCCTGGCCCAGCGGACCGGTGGTGGTTTCGATTCCGGGGGCCAGAAAATTCTCCGGGTGCCCCGCGGTCTTCGATCCCCACTGGCGGAAATTCTTTATTTCTTCCAGGGTGATATGCGGCGTAGCCTGTCAGGTAGAGCAGGGCATAGAGCAGCATAGAGCCATGTCCGGCCGACAGGATGAACCGGTCGCGGTCGGGCCAATCCGGTGCGGCGGCATCGAATTTCAGGTGGTTGCGAAAGAGCACCGTGGCCACGTCGGCCATGCCGATCGGCATGCCGGAATGACCGGAATTCGCCGCGGCCACCGCATCGAGAGCCAGGGCGCGGATGGCGGTGGCCTTGGTCCAGTGGTCGGAATGCGCCGCGCGCAGGGTTGCAATGTCCACGGGATCGGTCATGAGCTGGTTCACGGGACGGGTCTCCTTCGCGCGGTTCCGCAGGGCTTGAGCCGCGTGCATAGCAGCCGTCGGGGCAAGGTCAAGACGAACGCACCGGCGGCGTTACGCCGACACTTGAACTCCTCCACGCAAGTCCTTGATCGTGAAGGGGCGCATTTTCCGAAAGCATTGGCTAGACTGCGAGGCACATGCGCGGTTTGGCGATTCGTTCGAGGGAACGGCCGCCGCCGCGAAACGATGGAAAAAGCATGAGAGACAGGGGATGAGCAACATCGAGGACTTGCAGGCGCGCATCACGGCGGCGCTGGAGCGGCTGGCCAAGGGCGTGGACAGACTGGACCCCGGGTCCGGCGGCGATGTGGCCGCGTTGGAGGCACAGCTGGAGGAAGAAAGGGTTGCGTCTGCGCAGCTCCAGGAACGGCTTCGCGCGCTCAAGGAAAAGCAGGCGGCGGAACTGAAGGCTGCCGAGGCGCAGACACAGGAGACCCGTGCCAGGATCGATGCGCTGGACGTGGAGTTGCAGCGATTGCGCAAGTCGAACACGGCGCTGCGCGAGGCCAACGCGGCATTGCGCGAGGCCAACGAGGCGGGGGTCGCCGACCCGGGCCTGATCAACAAATCCATGCTGGCCGAGCTGGAAGCGATGCGCGCCGCCCGTTCGGCGGATGTGGCGGAGGCGAGCGCGATCCTGTCTGCGCTGGCACCGCTGCTCGAGGATGCTGGCGCTCCGCAGGACGAGGAGGAGGCAGCGAATGCCTGAAGTGACGATCGAGATCGGCGGGCGCAGGTTCGAGGTGGCCTGTCAGGAGGGCGAGGAGCGGTATCTTCAGTCGGCCGCGAAGATGCTGGACGAAGAGGCGCGGGTCCTGGCCGAACAGGTGGGCAGGATGCCCGAGTCCCGGATGCTGCTGATGGCGGGTCTGATGCTGGCCGACAAGGCCGCCAGCGTCGAGGACCGCGTCGCCGAGGTTCAGGCCAAACTGGATGAGCGGGAAGCCGAGCTAGAGGGTTTGCGCAACATGGCCGCGCCCGAGCCCGAGCGGATCGAGGTTCCAGTGATCCCCGACAGCGTCACCGATACGTTGGCGGAGATCGCGGCACGTGCCGAGGCGCTCGCTGCGGCAGTGGAGGAGAAGGCGGGCTGAGGCTGCAGCCCGCGCAACCTGAATTGTCCCAATGCGGAGGGCTCCATGATCCAGCTTGCTCCCGTCGCCAGGCGCACATAAAGGCGCAAGACGCCCGTCAGCGAATGACCCTGGCGACCTTTGGTGCAGCTCAGCCGTTCGCTTCGCGGATCTTGTCGGCGGCGTCCTTGTCATAGGTCACGCCGCTCTGCTCGAAGAGCGTGTCGAGTTCGCCGGACAGCGTCATCTCCGTGATGATGTCGCAGCCGCCCACGAATTCGCCCTTCACGTAAAGCTGCGGGATCGTCGGCCAATCGGAATACTCCTTGATTCCCTGCCGCACGCCTTCGTCTTCGAGGACGTTCACGTCCTGGAATTCCACGCCCATGTAGTTCAGCACTCCGGCCACGCGAGAGGAGAAGCCGCATTGCGGCATCGACTTCGTGCCCTTCATGAAGAGCACCACGTCATTGGCGGAAACGGTTTCGCTGATCTTTGTCTGTGCATCGCTCATCTGTCAGTTCCCTGGCTTGCGTGCCGGGCGGGAGCGGCCCCGGGGCACGAATTTCCTTGCATATTCCTGCGGGTCGCGCGGTACGCGATAGGTCCCGGAGTGTCCACCGCCGCCCGCACCCGAACTGTAATCCGCATGCAGGATCTGATCGCCGGAGCCCGGCGTGATACCCCGTTCCGTCCCGCGCGCGTGCCGCAGCGACTGCGCTGCGCGCAGGACTGCGACCAGCAGCACGAGCGCGCTGAGCAGGACTACAGGACCCCAGCTCATCAGGCAGGCGCCCGCGTCGAAAGTGCCAACGCATGCAACTCGCCCTGCGCCCCGTCCATCTTGCCCTGCAGGGCCGAGTAGACGGCGCGTTGTTGCTGCACCCGGTTCTTTCCCTTGAAGGAGGCGTCGACCACCTCGGCGGCATAGTGATTTCCGTCCCCGGCCAGATCCGTGATCGTGATCTGCGCCTCGGGGAACGCTTCGCGTATGAGGTCCTCGATTTCCTGCGCGGCCATCGGCATGGGCATTCCGTCCTTCTTTCGTATCCCGAGATGTAGGGCTCCGGGCCGCGGCGCGCAAGCAGCCCCTTGCACCGACCCGCGCGCGGGGCCAATCTCGGATCCATGAAACAGAATGTCGTCGATCGTGCCCCGGAGCAGGCGCTGGACTGGCACCGCGCCGGGCGCGGCGTCGCGCTCGCCACCGTGGTGGAGACCTGGGGCAGCGCGCCGCGCCGTGTGGGTGCGCAACTCGTGATCTCGTCGGACGGCGAGATGCAGGGCTCCGTGTCGGGCGGCTGCGTGGAGGGCGCGGTGATGGCCGAAGCGCTCGACGCGGTCGAGGATGGCACCGCGCGGCTTCTGGAATACGGTGTCAGCGACGGCGACGCCTTCGCCGTCGGCCTCGCCTGCGGCGGCACCATCCGCGTTCTGGTGGAGCCGGTGGCCGACACGGCGATGCCGCCCGAGGTATTGCAGGCGCTGGTGGAGAAGCGCGCCGCGCGGCAACCGGCGGCCTATGTCACGAAACTGTCGGGAGGGTCCGGGCGGCTGCTGGGTCACGAGGCCTTTCCCCAGCGTTTCCGGATGGACCGGTCGGGGGTGGAGGAAGACGGCGACACCTTCGTCGCGATCCACAATGCGCCACTGCGGCTGGCGGTCGTGGGGGCCGTGCACATCGCGCAGGCGCTCGTGCCGATGGCGCGCATCGCCGGCTTCGATCCGGTGGTGATCGACCCGCGCGGCGCTTTCGGGTCCGAGGCGCGCTTTCCCGGAGAGAGGATCCTCGACGACTGGCCGGACGAGGCGCTGGCGGCGTACGGGTTGGACAGCCGCACCGCGCTGGTTCTGCTGACGCACGATCCCAAGCTCGATGATCCCGCGCTGCATCTCGCGTTGAAGGCCGACTGTTTCTATGTCGGCGCGCTGGGCTCCACCCGCACCCACGCCAAGCGGATTTCGCGGTTGGAAGAGGCGGGGTTCGGACCAGATGACATCGCCCGCATCCACGGTCCGATCGGCCTGGATATCGGCGCCGCGGGTCCGGCGGAGATCGCCGTGTCGATCCTGGCCGAGATGATGCGGGTGCTGAGGCGCGGGGCATGAAGTTCGGCCCTGTCCCGATCGCCGAGGCCGAGGGCGCGATCCTGGCCCATTCGGAGGAGGCTGAGGACAGGAGCAATGGCCGGCAATACAAGATCTCCAAGGGAACGACGCTTTCGGCGGTTCACATCGCCGACCTGGCCTCTGCCGGCCTCGCGGAGGTTGTGGTTGCGCAGCTGGCGCCGGACGACGTGCACGAAGACGAAGCGGCGGATCGGCTTGCCCTCGCGCTGCTGGCCGCTGATGCCGGCTTGAGCCTCAGCGAGGCCGCGACCGGCCGTGTGAACCTGCGCGCGGAGGGGCCCGGAGTGGTGGAGGTCGACAGCGCCGCCATCCACGCCGTGAACCGCGTGGATCCCGGCATAACGGTCGCCACGGTGCCGGAATGGCGCAAGCTGGGAGAGCGGGGCCTGGCGGCCACGATCAAGATTATCCCCTATGCCGTGAATCGGGCAAAGCTGGACGACGCGTGTGACCTGGCGCGCGGCGCGCTGCGGTTACATGGGCCGAAACTGGCGACGGCCACGCTGATCGAAACGCGGGTCGGACGCGGCAAGATGTCGGACAAGGGCCGGCGCGCGATGGCGGGACGGCTCGACCATTTCGGCGTGGCGCTCTCCGAACGGGTCATCGTTCCGCATGAAATCGATGCAATCCGGACTGCGCTGGAGGAGGCTCCGGGCGCGTTGCTGATGATCATGACGGGATCCGCGACGTCGGACATCCGCGACACCGCGCCCGAGGCCGCTACGCGAGGCCGGGGGCAAGGTGCTCGCATTACGGCATGCCCGTCGATCCCGGAAACCTGCTGTTCCTGGGGCGGATCGGCCAGCGGCCGGTGATCGGTCTGCCGGGCTGCGCGCGCTCTCCCGCGCTCAATGGCGCCGACTGGGTTATGGAGCGGATCATCTGCGGGATCGACGTGACCGGAGCGGACATCGCGGGCATGGGCGTTGGCGGGCTGCTCAAGGAGATCCCGACGCGCCCTTCGCCACGCCGCGCCGTCGATCAGGACTGACTGATCCCCCGTTTGCCGTTCAGTCCCGCGGTTTTTGCGACGCGCAGGAATTTTGGGTTCCCAAGCGCCGAGGCGCGTGATTAACTCGCGCTCAAGGAAGAACGGAACAAGTCGGGAGGATTTCATGCTTGAAGTGACGATGGTCGTGAACGGTCGTTCTGTGTCCGGGTCTGTGGAGGGGCGGACGTTGCTGTCGGGGTTCCTGCGGGACCGGTTGCATCTGACCGGCACGCATGTGGGGTGCGACACGTCGCAATGCGGGGCCTGCGTGGTGCATGTGGACGGGGCTGCGGTGAAGGCCTGCACGATGTTGGCGGCGGAGGCCGAGGGCTGCGAGGTGACACGATCGAGGGGATGGCGAATGCGGACGGGTCGCTGAACGTGATCCAGCAGGCGTTCCAGGATCATCACGGGCTGCAATGCGGGTTCTGCACGCCGGGCATGGTGATGTCGGCGGCGGCGCTGCTGAAGGAGAACCCGAAGCCCAGCGAGGGGGAGGTGCGGGAGTATCTCGAGGGCAATATCTGCCGCTGCACGGGCTATCACAACATCGTCAAGGCGATCATGGCGGCGTCCGGTCAGGACGTGGAGGCGATCGCGGCGGAATAGGCGCGCAGGAGAAGAAGGCCAGGGGGCGCTGCCCCCCGTCCCGCATGGGATGCGGGACTCCCCCCGAGGTATTTGGAGACCCGAAGAAGCGGGGACCGGGGCGGCTCCGGGTCGGAGAGCGGGCGAGGATGTCCGGGACGCGGACGCAGGGACATGCAGGTGGGCGCAGGCCCACGCGAGGATTCAGGGAGGTTGAAGACATGCCCAAGGATCATGGGATCGGGGCCAGCACGAAGCGGCGCGAGGACGTGCGGTTCCTGACCGGGGCCGGGAACTACACCGACGACATCAACATCCACGGCCAGGCCTACGTGCATTTCCTGCGCTCGGACGTGGCGCACGGCACGATCACGACGCTCGACACGGCCGCCGCGGCGGCGATGCCGGGCGTGGTGCAGGTCTTCACCGGCGCCGATTTCGAGGGCGTGGGCGGTCTGCCCTGCGGCTGGCAGGTGACGGACAAGCATGGCGAGCCGATGCAGGAGCCCGGGCACCCGATCCTGGCCACCGGCAAGGTGCGGCATGTGGGCGAGATCGTGCGGCGGTGGTGGCCGAGAGCCTCGAGCAGGCGCGCGACGCGGCCGAGGCGATCGAGCTCGACATCGAGGAGCTGCCGGCGGTCGTCGACATGAAGGCGGCGCTGGAGGACGGCGCGACGAAGGTGCATGACGATCTGACCTCGAACCTCTGCTACGACTGGGGCTTCGTCGAGGAGAACAAGGACGCGGTGGACGAGGCGTTTCGAGCGGCCGCGCATGTCACCACGCTGGAGCTGGTCAACAACCGGCTCGTCGCGAACCCGATGGAGCCGCGCGTGGCGGTGGGCGATTTCGCGCGGCATTCGGGCGAGTCGACGCTCTACACCACCTCGCAGAACCCGCATGTGATCCGGCTGCTGATGGGCGCCTTCGTGCTGGGCATCCCCGAGCACAAGCTGCGGGTGGTGGCCCCGGACGTGGGCGGCGGCTTCGGCACCAAGATCTTCCACTATGCCGAGGAGGCGTTCTGCACCTTTGCCGCGAAGGCCATGCAACCGGCCGGTGAAGTGGACCTCGACCCGGTCGGAGGCGTTCATGTCGGACGCGCATGGCCGCGACCACGTGACCAAGATCGAGCTGGCGCTGGACGCGGACAACAACTTCACCGCGATGCGCACCGACACGCTGGCCAACATGGGCGCGTATCTGTCGACCTTCGCGCCCTCGGTGCCGACCTGGCTGCACGGCACGCTGATGGCGGGCAACTACAAGACGCCGCTGATCTACGTGAACGTGAAGGCGGTCTTCACCAACACCGTGCCGGTCGACGCCTATCGCGGCGCGGGCCGGCCCGAGGCGACCTACCAGCTCGAGCGCGTGATCGACAAGGCGGCGCGCGAGCTGGGCGTCGATCCGATCGCGCTGCGGCGGCAGAACTTCATCACCGAGTTTCCCTATGCCACGCCGGTGGCGGTGGAATACGACACCGGCGACTATCACGGCACGATGGACAAGCTGGAGCGAGATCGCCGATCTCGCGGGCTTCGAGGCGCGGCGCGCGGAGAGCGAGGCGGCGCGGCAAGCTGCGCGGGTCTCGGCGTCAACTGCTATATCGAGGCCTGCGGCATCGCGCCGTCGAACCTGGTGGGCCAGCTCGGCGCGCGGGCGGGCTTGTACGAAATCCGCCACGGTGCGGGTCAACGCCACCGGCGGCCTCGTGGTGATGACCGGCACCCACAGCCACGGGCAGGGGCACGAGACGGCCTTCCCGCAGGTGATCGCGGAGATGATCGGCATCGACGAGAGCATGATCGAGATCGTGCATGGCGACACCGCCAACACGCCGATGGGCATGGGCACCTACGGCTCGCGCTCGCTCGCGGTGGGCGGCTCGGCGATGGTGCGGGCGACCGAGAAGATCATCAACAAGGCCAAGAAGATCGCGGCCCACCTGCTGGAGGCGTCCGAGGCGGATATCGAGCTCAAGGACGGCGCGTTCAGCGTCGCGGGCACCGACAAGTCGGTGGCCTGGGGCGACGTGACCCTGGCGGCCTACGTGCCGCACAACTATCCGCTGGAGGAGATCGAGCCGGGGCTGGAGGAGACGGCGTTCTACGATCCCAGCAACTTCACCTATCCCGCGGGCGCCTATGCCTGCGAGGTGGAGGTGGATCCCGAGACCGGGCACGTCACCATCGAGCGGTTCGCCGCGGCGGATGATTTCGGCAACGTCATCAACCCGATGATCGTCGACGGCCAGGTGCATGGCGGCATCGCGCAAGGGATCGGCCAGGCGCTGCTGGAAGACTGCGTCTATGACGAGAACGGCCAGCTGCTGAGTGCGTCCTACATGGATTACGCGATGCCGCGGGCCGACGATCTGCCGTTCTATTCGGTGGATCATTCCTGTCAGACGCCCTGCACGCACAACCCGCTGGGGGTGAAGGGCTGCGGCGAGGCCGGGGCGATCGGCTCGCCGCCGGCGGTGGTCAACGCGGTGGTCGACGCGCTGCAGTGGGGCGGGCACACGGGCGTCACCCATATCGACATGCCGCTGACGCCGGCCCGGGTCTGGGCGGCGATGCAGGTGTAGGTTGCGGGGTCGGGAGCGAGGGGCCCCAAGTACAGGGACCCCCTCGCGCTCCCCGAGGTATTTCAGGACCCGAAGAAGCCGGGGATCGGCATCGGGCGGGGACAGAGGAAGGACAAGAGACGATGTATGATTTCGAATTCGTGAAGCCCACGACGGTGGCGGATGCGGTGGCGGCCCTCGGGAGCGAGGAGGCGCAGGCGCTGGGGGGCGGTCAGACGCTGATCCCGACGCTGAAGCAGCGGCTGGCGAGCCCGTCGAAGCTGGTGAGCCTGCTGGGCATCGCCGAGATGCAGGGGGTCTGCCGCGGCGATGACGGCGCGCTCTGCATCGGCGGGGCGACGACGCACGGGACCGTCGCCCGGGAGGCGGGCGACTATCCGGCGCTGGCCTATCTCGCCTCGCGCATCGGCGACCCGGCGGTGCGCAACCGCGGCACGATCGGCGGCAGCCTCGCCAACAACGACCCCTCGGCCTGCTATCCGGCGGCGGCGCTGGCCTCCGGGGCGACCATCGTGACCAACGCCCGCGAGATCGCGGCGGACGACTATTTCCAGGGCATGTTCACCACCGCGCTGGACGAGGGCGAGATCATCACCGAGGTGCGGTTTCCGGTGCCGGACAAGTCGAACTACCAGAAGTTCGAGCAACCCGCCTCGCGCTTCCCGCTGGTGGGCGTGTTCGTGGCGAAGTTCGCGGACGGCGTGCGCGTGGCGGTGACCGGCGCCTCCAACGACGGCGTGTTCCGCTGGAACGAGGCCGAGGAGACGCTGTCCGCGGACTTCTCCGCCGGCGCGCTCGACGGACTGTCGCACTCCGCCGACGGCATGATCGGAGACCTGCACGGCACGCCGGCCTACCGCGCGCACCTCATCGGCGTCCTGACCAAACGCGCCGTCACCGCCGCAGCCTGACGGATAGGGCAGGAGATCAGTGCTGGCGCGGGGCAGGTCGTCGGAGTGACCGGCGCACACCGAGTGTTGTTTCGCCAACCAAACCGCTAACGTCGATATCATCCTGATCCGGGAGGCGCTGCCGCCGCGGTTGCGCGCACGCGCCCGGCCGGTGGCTGAAATTCGGTTTGCGGACATTCTTCGCGACCGCCGCGGTCAACACTGTGCCGATTCAGCGCGATCCGGATCGGCGCGGGGGATCGGTCCGGTGCGGCCAGTGATGCCGCGGCAGACCGAGGACGCTATGCAATGCCTGGCAATGCGGCCGAACTTCCGCTGCTTCTGGGCTGTGGCGGGCTGCTGCTGATAGATTTGCGCCGGAGCCCTCGTCGCGCCCGGCAACATCATCCGCGTTGGAAGATCCGGCTCATGCTGTTCTCGAACTGGGCCCAGGACAGAACGGCGCTGTTGCCGGCATAGCCGTGGTAATGCGATCGCCCGGTGGAATTGGGCAGCCCGGCCCAGATCTTGGCGAGGTTGTTCATGAACGACTTCTGGCCAAGCTCCCCGCGGAGAAAACCGCTGAGCCCGGCATCCTCGAGCAGGACGTCTGCGCACAGGTCCTGGATCTGCGGGGTGAAGCGTTCGTCGATGCTCAGACCCAGTTCGCGAACGACCCGGCGCAAGGTCGACGGAATCATCTGATAGCGTCCGATGGCGTGCGGCTGACCGGGCGTTGCCTCGATCCATTGCAGTATCTCGCGGATCGTCATGCGGGTGGGCGGCTTGGGCGGCTTGATGACGGCGCCATATTGGACCGCGTCGTAGTCGGCCCGGCCGGCTTCGGCCGAGGCGATCAACTGGCGCAGGCCCTTCACGCCGAAATCGGTCAGGGGGCTCATCGAAGGCGACGGCGTGGGGCGCGGTCGGAAGGCGAAGAAGCTGCCTTCGTTGCGGCCCGCGAAGAGACTTCCGCCGGACATGTCGAGACTTGCCGGTTCCGGGGCCGGGAGCAGCGATGCCGACGGCCGGGCCGCGTCGATCAGTGCGGTGTCGGCCTTTGCAAAGACGTGATTGCCGAACAGCGACTGCGGACCCGCGAGGCACGGGGCGGCCGCAACCTGTATCGCGATTGCGAGGAACAACACGCGCGAAATTGCCTTGGTTGGCATCGAAACCATTCTGGTCGAACTGAACATAGGGCGAACATGTAAACCGGAACGGTTGAGATTCGGTTGTCCTCTCCGCTGGTTTTCGACGCGGTCGCTAAACTGCCGACCAGATCCCCAGGATGCCGACGAGAAGAAGGCTCATTGCCCAGACACGTTCGAGATCCAGCCAGCTCCGCCGGATGGCGCCGAGACCGAGCCAGCGGTAGACGCCCCAGGCCAGTGCCCCGCCGGAGAGCATCATCGCGATGGTGTGGGCCGTGGCCACCGCCAGACCGATGCCGGCATTGCGCATCAGGCTTTCCGCGGCCTGGTGACCGGCGTCGAGCGTCTCGGTCGCGCAAAGCCCGAGGTAGATCGGGACCAGCATCAGCGCCGCGCCATGCGCCAGCGCCACCAGAAACGACCAGAGCCCCAGACGGGACGGGGGGACGCGCGCAAGGAACCTCGGGTGGCGGTTCGTGACGAGGATCCATAGCCCGAGCGCGATCACCAGCGCCCCGGCGCCCATGCGGATGACGCGCTCGTACTCCGCCAGCACGAGCATCAGCGTGAACGGCAGCAGGATGCCCAGCATGGCGAGAAAGTGACCCAAAGACAGCGACGCCAGCGCGCGGAACAGCGCGCTGTCCCGTCGGCGCGGATCCAGCTCCATCAATGCGGAGGACACCGCGAGCGGCCAGCCCATGCCCGGATTGAGACCGTGGTAGATCCCGCTGAGCAAAACGGCGAGCCAGAGGCCCGCCGTTCCGTCCGTCAGTGGCATTGATTAGACCGACGGGTAGCAGAAACTGTCGGTGGAGCAGTCGCCGCCTTCCAGCCGTATCTGATGCGCCCGATAGCCCTTGGGGAACTCCACGAAGAAATCCTCGTCGAGGGTCAACCCGCCGTTCTCGCCCACATGCGCCATCACCATCGCGCCGCCCCGGTCCCCGGGATAGAACTGGTCGTCCCAGGTCGAATAGAGCGAATTGGTCCAGTAGACGCGCTTTCCGTCGCGGCTGATCTCCACCATTTGCGGCGCGTATCCGAAATCCTTCCCGTTCGGATGCTTGTGTTTCGCGACGATGCCGCCAAGCTCCACCTTCCCGGTGAGTGTCGGGTTCATCGGGTCGGAGACATCGTACTGATGCATCTCGCCGAGGCCCCAGCAGGCGACATAGAGGTACTTGTCGTCGAGGCTGAGGTCGATGTCGGTCACCAGCGGCGGCACGGCCTCGAACCCCTTGAGAAGGTCGGGCAGATCATCGGCGGAGGCCGGAACCGGGTCGATCGTGATTGTCTTCTTGGCGTCGAAGGTGCCGTCGTCCTTCTGCCACCAGGTCCAGATCGCACCTTGCAGGTTGGTCGTGTCCACCACCACGCCGCAGAAGCCGTGCTGTTTCACCGGATCGTGGGCCGGGCGGATCTCCAGCGCCATCTGCTGGTTCTCGCCCAGGTCGATTGTCTGCTTGTTCCGCCGCCCGCGCAGGTCCCAGAAATGGATCGAGTGCCCGTACTTGTTGGACAGAAGGTCCTCGGGGACGATGCCGTTCTCGTACTGCGGCGGCAGGCCCCACTCGGAACTGACCATGTAGTCGCGCGGCAGGTTCCACCAGAAGTCGTAGTGCTTGTCCTGCACGCCCCGGTCCATCTCGTAGCGCCCGAGGATCTCGAAGCTCTCGCAATCCATGATGAAGATGCCCGGAGGCCCGTCGGTGCCGTCCTTGCCGCCACCGCCAAGCGTGCTGACATATATGCCTTCAGGCCCGCAGTGGATGGTATGGGGGCGCGAATAGCCTGTCTTCCTGAAGACCTCCTCGGGTTCGATGGTCTTGTGGATCTTCAGATCCATCGGATCCTTGGCGTCGATGACATAGATGCGCGAGGACCGGATGCCCGGAACGATAAGGTAACGCCGTTCAAGAAAGGCGTGGCCGGTAAGCGGCGACAGTGCCGAGGAGCATGCGTTCCAGCCGAAATGGTGGAACTCGTCCCCCTTGTTGGGCATCAGGAGCTGGTGGACGATCTGGCCAAAGCTGTCGGATTTCGGGTTCACGTCCACGACCGCCACACCGTCTGGCTGCGAGCCGTCGGGGCTGAGCATCAGCGTGAAAGCGCAGGTCTCGACAGGCGCCTCCATCGCGTTCTTGGGCGACGGGTAGAATGTCGGATCGGGTCTCAGGTTCATGGTGGTCTCCTCCTCTGTGCGTTGGCCGCACCGGAATCCCGATACGTCAGTCGATTGTTTTTCTGACGACGACGCGGCCCACTTGAGCTCGACAGTGCTTAACGCGCCGGCGTCCGGTCAAGCATTACTTTGGGTCGGTGTCAGGCCTCGGAGGCCGCCGTCAGCCACCACGCGACCTCTTGCGCTTCCACCTGACCCTTGAGTTTGCCCGGCACGTCGCGGCGGGAGAGTTCGGTCTGCTTGAAACGCGCCCCGTGCGCCGCCGCGACGAGATCCGGGGGCAGGGAGAAGGGCGGGCCGTTCATCTGCGTCTGATCGTACTCGAAGGTCAGAAGGAATTGCGGAGCGGCCCGCGTGATCGCGTGCAGATGTTCGGCGTAGCGCAGGCGCAAGGTGTCCGGCAACGCCACGAGAGCGGCGCGATCGAACACGGCATCCACCGGGCCCAACTCCGCGGCCGTCAGGTCGAAGATGTCCCCGACATAAAGCGTCAGCCCCGGCGCCGCGTATCGGTCAAGCTGCCCGTGCCGGGCAACGTCCGGCGTCAGTCCGCTTTCGTCGAAAAATTGCTAAATCGCTATTTCGGACAGCTCGGCCCCGCTGACGCGATATCCCTGTTGCAGCAGCCAAACCATGTCGCGGCTCTTCCCGCAGAGCGGCACGAAGACATGCGCGGGTGCCGGAATGCCCAGCCGCGCGAATTCGGACATGAGCAGGGGATTGAAATCGGCCTGGTGGAAGTTGATGTCCTGCTCCACCCATTTCTCGCGCCAGAAATCCGCATCCATCTCCCGCTCTCCCATGATCGTCGGTGCAACGGTTGCAGAGTGACAGGTCCGGCGCAAACGAAAACGCCTCCGCCCGATGGGCGCAGGCGTCGATTGCAGCAGACTGACGGGTGTTACTTGGTGGGCAGCGGACCGATCATCATGACCATCTGGCGACCTTCCATCTTGGGCATGTTCTCGATCTTGCCGATTTCCTTCACATCTTCGGCCACCCGTTCCAGCAGGTCGCGGCCCAGGTTCTGGTGAGCCATCTCGCGGCCGCGGAAGCGCAGGGTTATCTTCACCTTGTCGCCGTTCTCCAGGAACTTGACGACGTTCCGCATCTTCACTTCGTAGTCGTGGGTGTCGGTGTTGGGCCGGAACTTGACTTCCTTGACCTCGATGATCTTCTGTTTCTTGCGCGCTTCGGCCTCGCGCTTCTGGGTCTCGTACTTGAACTTGCCGAAATCCATGATCTTGCAGACGGGCGGATTTGCGTTCGGCGATATTTCAACCAGATCGAGACCCGCCTGTTCGGCCAGATCGAGCGCTTTGCTTGGGGTCACGACACCGATGTTTTCACCATCCGCGCCGATCAATCGAAGCTCGTTGGCGCGGATCTTGTCGTTCACGCGCGGTCCGGTATCACGGGTCGGCGGCGCGTTGTGTGGTCTGCGGGCTATGGTGGTTTTCCTTGTGTGGTGGGAGTTGGTTGAGGTCGCAAAGTACTCTTGCCGTTAATCGCTTTCAAGCAGCTAATAGGCCATCCTGTGCCAAATCGGGGAAAATTCTCCCTTGTCGCTGGTGCTTGGCCGCGTCATGTGAGAGCAAAGGTGTAAACGAGGGATTTTCCCTGCAACTGCATGAAAGGACGCGAAGTCATGCGAAACTTTGTCTGGATTGTGGTGGCCGTCGTGATCGCCGGGGGGGCGTACCTGCTCTATTCGGGCCGGACACCGCAGGAGATCGTGGAAATGGCAGACGATGCTATCGGCGATGAACCGGTCGAAACGACGGCGGAAGAGGCGGCGGTGGCCACCGAAGAAGCGGCAGACGAAACCGCCGACGTGGCCGAAGATGCGGCCGCCACGACGGAGGCCACCATCGAGGAAACCGCGGAAGACGCGGAAGCGGGCCTGGACAACGCGGCAGATGGCGCGGAATCCCTTGCGGAGGATGCCGCGGAAGAAGCCGGTGACGCCGTCGATGCGACGACCGAAGCGGCTGGAGACGCGGCGGATGTCGCGGCCGAAACGGCCTCCGACACGGCTGATGCAATCGCCGAGACGGCCGACGATGCGGCGGACGAGGTCAAAGAAGAGTGGACCGCAACCGATGCAGCCACTGCCGAAACCTCCACCGACACAACTACGGACGTCACGGAAGCGACGCCGCCCGAGGAGTTGCTGACCGTCGAAGGCTTCGATGAGGAGCAGGTATCGGAGCTGATAGAAAACGCCGAGATCGACGCGGAGCAGAAATTGAGTCTTCAATCCGCTCTGGAACGCGCTCAGGGTGATGAGGGATTGCTTCGGGAAACGCTGGACAGGATTCGCGACGCGCTGGGTATGGACGCGCAATGAAGCCGAGAATGCGGCTGGCCTGACAGAACAGGCCGCCGGTCGCGATCAAAGGCGCGCATCGGACGGATGCGCGCCCCAGTTCCGAAGTCGGAGGGTCGCGTCAGTCCAGGAACGCCTTTTCGACGACGTATTGCGCGGGCTTGGAATTGGCGCCTTCCGCGAGGCCGTAACCTTCCAGCAGTTCCTTGATCTCAAGGTTGAACGCCAGGTTTCCGCAAACCATCGCACGATCCGTCTCCGGGTTCAGCGGCTCCACCCCCAGATCGGCATAGACTTCGCCCGAGCGCATCAGGTCGGTGATCCGACCCATCTTCGGGCTCTCTTCCCGCGTGGTCGTGGGATAGTAGCGGAGCTTCTCGTGGAAACCTTCGCCGATCAGTTCCTCCAGCATCTCGTCGCTGCGAATGCTCTCGATCAAGTCCGCGCCGTAGCTCAGTTCCCCAACCTCGCGGCAGGTATGGGTAAGGATGATCTCGTCGTAATCCTCGTAGGTCTGCGGGTCGCGCAGCAGCGAGGCAAAGGGCGCGATGCCGGTGCCGGTGGCGAAGAACCAGAGCCGCTTGCCCGGCAGCAGCGCATCGTGCACCAGCGTGCCCACGGGTTTCGGACGCAGGATGATCTCGTCTCCGGCCTCGATGTGCTGGAGCCGCGAGGTCAACGGCCCATCCTGAACCTTGATCGAATAGAATTCCAACTCGTCGTCCCAGGACGGCGAGGCGATCGAATAGGCACGCAGCAGCGGCTTTTGCTTGCCGGTCTTCGGGTCCGGATCGCCCATCAGCCCGATCATCACGAATTCGCCCGACCGGAACCGCAACGACGCCGGACGCGTGCAGCGGAAGGAAAAGAGCCGGTCGGTGTAATGGCGCACGTCGGTGATCGTCTGCGCATCGGGCAGGGTCGGGCGTCGCCTTGACTGCGGAAGCTTGGTTCACGGGTCTTTGCTCGGTCATTTAGATGTCAACGCAGAGATCTATCTCCGCGCTCCTGGTTTAGAAAGGCTTTTCTGGTCGTGCGAAGCGGCATTCGGCCGCGCGGGTTCACGCGGTGACGGGCCGCCGGGCGCCACGCAGGCGCGCCTGGTAGTCGTGATCGCGCCAATTCGCACGGTAGAGCCACTGCTCCTCGGGCTGCCGCGCGGCAAGGTCATCGGGGATTTCGACCTCGTCGAAACCGGCGCGCCGGGCCATCGCGTACTGGTCGGCCAGCACATGGCCATGCGCCCGCAGCCGGCCGCCGTAGCCCCGGAGCCGCAGCATCCGCGCGATGGTGAACCCGCGCCCGTCGCCGGAGGAGGGGAAGTCCACCCGGATGATCTGAGCGCAGAGCGGAACCGCGGCAGGATCGGCATCCGACGGCACGTCCAGCGCGCAGGCATCGTTCGCAGCTTCGCCCAGCGGCGCGAAGCCGTGCGTCCAGTCCTCGGCCACGAAGCCGCTGTCGTTGATGAGTTGCGTCATGTCGATGCTCCGATCCGCACGGCCTTGCCATTCACGAAATGGATGCCGCATTCGTCCTTGGTCTCGTCCCGCCAGCGTCCCGCGCGCGGATCCTCGCCGGGTGCCACCGGAGACGTGCACGGCACGCACCCGATCGAGGGATAGCCGCGCGCCACCATCGGATGGCGGGGCAGGCGGTTCTCCTCCATGTAGGCGCGCACATCCTCCGGCGCCCAATGCGCCAGCGGGTTGACCTTGATCCGGCCGGTGCCGTCCTCGACCTCGAAGAAGTCGAGCGCGGCGCGGGTCCGGGTCTGGAACCGCTTGCGGCCGGTGATCCAGCCGTCGAACCCGGCGAGCGCCTTCACCATCGGCGCGGTCTTGCGCAGGTCGCAGCAGGCATCCGTACTGCGCAGATGCAGCATGTTGTCCGGATCCTTCTCGGCCGTGTCACTGGCGCGGATTATGCGAACGCCCCGCAGGCCCAACCGTTCGCTCAACTCCTGCTGGTAGACCAGCGTCTCGGGAAAGAGCATGGCCGTGTCGATGAAGAGCACGGGTGCGTCTCGCCGGATCATCGCCGCCATGTGCAGCAGCACGACCAATTCCGCCCCGAAGGAGGAGACCAGAGCGATGCGGCCCAGATTCGTCAGCGCGCGGTGCATCACCTCCGTCGCCGAGTGGTGCCGGTAGGCCTCGTTGAGCGACGCGACCTGTTCGGCCAGCGTCTTCTCTGTCTCGGCGCGCTGGAACTCGGCAGTCGGTGGGTTGTAGGTCATGCCGGATCACTCCGCCGCGACGGCTTGCGCGGGGTAGAGCGCCGCTTTGAACGGCCCCACTCCGACCCGGCGGTAGGTCTGCAGGAACGTCTCGCCCGCATCCTGGCGCACTTCGAGATAGGCGTAGACCAGCCGTTCGATCGCCGGGATGATCTCATCGGCAGAGAAGCCCGGACCTGCGCGTTCGCCAAGCGCCGCCGTTTCGGTGTGATCGCCGCCCAGCGTGATCTGGTAGTTCTCGACCCCCGCGCGGTCGAGGCCGAGGATCCCGATATGGCCCACATGGTGGTGACCGCAGGCATTGATGCAGCCCGAAATCTTGATCTTCAGCTGGCCGATATCGTGCTCCAGCTTCAACTCGTCGAAGCGGGTCGCGATCTCCTGCGCGATCGGGATCGACCGGGCTGTCGCCAGCGCGCAGTAATCCATGCCGGGGCAGGCGATGATGTCGGAGATCAGCCCGATATTCGCCGTCGCCAGCCCGTGCTCCTTCAGCGTGGCGTGGATTTCCGGCAGGTCTGACATGTGCACATGCGGCAGGATCACGTTCTGCTCGTGGCTGATGCGCAACTCGTCGTGGCCGTAGCGCTCGGCCAGGTCCGCCAGCACGCGCATCTGTTCGGCCGTGGCATCGCCAGGGGTCGCGCCATGCGCCTTCATCGACACAGTCAGGATCCCGTAGCCCTCGGCCCGGTGCGGGGTCAGGTTCGTGTCGGCCCAGGACCGGAATACCGGATCGGCGTGGTATGCCGCGTTGAACGGAGCCACGGACGCGGTGCGGAACCGCGGCGCCGCGAATTGCGCCTTGATCCCGGCCAGCAGTTGCTGGTCCACGCCGGAGAACTCCGGGCGGATCAGCGCGAACCGTTCCTCGACCAGCGCACGGATCTCGTCAATTCCGTGCTCGTGAACCGTGATCTTGATGCGCGCCTTGTACTTGTTGTCGCGCCGCCCGATCTGGTTCCAGACCGACACGATGGCCTCGAGATAGGGGAGCAGATCGGCCTCGGGCAGGAAGTCGGTTATGACCTTGCCGATCATCGGGGTCCGGCCCAGGCCGCCGCCGACGATCACCTCGAAACCGGTCTCGCCGTCGCGCTCGACCATACGCAGCCCGATGTCATGCGCCTTCGTCACCGCGCGGTCGTTTGGGCTGCCGGTCACCGCGATCTTGAACTTGCGGGGCATGAACTGGAATTCGGGATGGTCGGTCGACCACTGCCGGATCAACTCGGCATAGGGGCGCGGGTCAGAGATCTCGTCCGCCGCGGCACCGGCGAAATGGTCCGCGGTCACGTTGCGGATCGTGTTGCCGGAAGTCTGGATCGCGTGCAGCCCAA
This sequence comes from uncultured Alphaproteobacteria bacterium, assembly GCA_963721175.1. Lineage (GTDB taxonomy): Bacteria > Pseudomonadota > Alphaproteobacteria > Rhodobacterales > Rhodobacteraceae > Aliishimia. The sequence continues at coordinate 65,841 of CAVRIG010000004.1, forward strand.
CTTCGGCCAGCGCGTCCAGCATGTCCGGCACGTCGCGCAGTTGCGGCCAGTTGTACTGGATGTTCTGGCGCGTGGTGAAGTGGCCATACCCCTTGTCCCAGCGCTCCGCGAGGTAGGCCAGCTGTTGCATCTGCGCGGAATTCAGCGTGCCGTAAGGGATCGCCACCCGCAGCATGTAGGCGTGGAGCTGGAGGTAGAGCCCGTTCATCAGCCGAAGCGGCTTGAACTCGTCCTCGGTCAGGCTGCCGTCGATGCGTCGCTCCACCTGGTCGCGGAACTGGGCGTTGCGCTCGGCCAGGAAGGCTTCGTCGAATTCGTTGTAGATATACATGTGTCCGTTCCTTCACGTCCCGGGTCTGCACCGGGACGTCTGGTTTCGGGAAGATGCGGCGCGTTCAGGCGTGCGGCGACCGCAAGGCTTGCTTGCCATGGAAGTGGTTGGAAGGACCGCGCGCACGGAACTCCTCGCGGAAATGCGCGGGCTTGGGCCCGGCCGCGGTCGGCGTGACATCGGCAAGATAGGCACCCACGACCGTGTCGGTCTGCTGGCTCGCCTCGATGAGGCGCAGGTCCGCGTCGGCCTCGTCGGTCAGCACTTCGGCCTCGGCCAGAACGCGGGTCCAGCCGGTCGCGGTCTGGTAAATGACATCGCCTTCGATGAGCGCATTCGCGGTCACCACCTTGGGAGAGAATTGTCTGGACATCAGGCGAACTCCTGCGCTGGGATTTGAGAAATGGATGCTGCGGACCGCACGGGGGGCGAGGCCGTAGAATGTCAGGACCGGCCCCTGCATGTCGGCGACGGACAGGTCGGCGGGCAGGGAGTCGAGCGTCGTTTCCACGATCCGTTGCTCCGGACGGGAGGCATTCTCGACCAGCGTGATCGGCGTCGCGCGGTCGGCGCCGTGCATCAGTAGGCGGCCCTGGATGAACCGAGCCGATTTCTTGCCCATGTAGATCGCGGCGACCTCGCCCGGGCGCGCCAGGGCGGCCCAGTCATGGTCGGCGAACCCCTTCATGTCATGCCCGGTCAGCAGGCGCACGGACGCGTTGCGGCCCCGGCGCGTCAGAGACTGTCCGATGGCGGCCACGGCAGCGGAGGCCGCGGTGATGCCCGGGACGATGTGCCAGTCGATGCCGGCCTCCGTGACCGCATCGATTTCCTCGTCGAGGCGCCCGAAGATCGTGGCATCGCCGCCCTTCAGGCGAACGACCTGTGCGCCTTCTTGCGCATGTTCGACGATCAGGGCGTTGATCTGCTCCTGCGATGTCGAAGCGGCCGAAACCTTCCTTGCCGACGTCGATCAGCATCGCCTCGCGCCGCGCGAGTTCCAGGATTTCGGGCGACACCAGGCGGTCGTGGATCACCACGTCGGCCTCGTCGAGCGTCCGGCGCGCCTTGAGCGTCAGCAGTTCCGGATCGCCGGGACCGGCGCCGACAAAGGCCACGTGGCCGCGCCGGGATTTCCGCGACAGATGCGCGTCAAGCAGCGTGTCGAGGGCGGGTTGAACGGCCTCTTCACCCTCGGCAATCGCGCGGGGTCCGGCCTTGAAGTAGTATTCGCGCCAGAAATCGCGCCGAGCACGGCCGAAGGGCAACGCCTCGGCGGTCTTGCGGAATGCCTTGCCGATGCGCGCCAGGGTACCGAGCGTGACCGGCAGCCGCGCCTCGAGATCCGCCTTTATCGCGCGCGCCAGAACGGGGGCCGCACCTTCGGTGCCGATCGCGACGGTCACCGGATCGCGGTCCACGATCGCGGGCGTGATGAAGTCGCTGTCGTGCAGATTGTCGACGATGTTGACCAGGGCACCGTCCGCGCGGGCGAGCTTCGCGGTCCGCGCGTCCGTCTCCGCATCCTCGTCCGCGGCGTAGAAGAGTGCGGCACCGAGCGCATCGCCGGGTTGCATCTGGTGGCGGATCAGGATGATCTTTCCTTCATCCGCCCAGCCCGCCAAGACTTCAGACGGGTCTTCGGCGAAGACGACAATTTCGGCCTCGGTCTTCATCAGCAGGCGCAGCTTGGCTTCGGCGGCATCGCCACCACCGCTCAGCACGATGCGCCGCGTGTCAGTGGCCAGGAAGATCGGGAAATGTTGCATCAGGTCACCCCGCGTTTCATGGCTTACATATAGGAAAATATTCCGATAGGACGCTAGATAGCGTGGCAGATAAGAACGTTTGTTCCAGAGCGTAAGCTGAAATGGACACATGACCGCGATACCGGGAGATTTGAGAATGGCAGTCCGAATTGATGCGACCGACCGGAAAATCCTTGCCGAACTGCAGCGCGATGCTGGCCAGTCGCTCGACGAAATCGCCAAGGCCGTGGGGTCGTCCAAGACGCCGGTCTGGAACCGGATTCGCAAGCTGCGCGACGCTGGCGTGATCGGCGCGCAGACGGTCCAACTCGATGCCGAGGCGCTCGGGTTCGAGGCCTGTTTCTTCGTCCTGATCCGCACGTCGGAGCACGAAGCGGACTGGCAGGCGCGGTTCCTGAAGGCCCTGCGCGACCGCCCCGAGGTGCAGGAAGCGCACCAACTCGCGGGCGACATCGACTACATCCTGAAGGTGCGGGTGAAGAACGCGCGCGCCTACGACGCCTTCTACCAGGCGCTGATCTCGGAGGTGCGGGTGCACAACGTGACCGCCCTCCTGTCGATGGAGGAGATCAAGACCACGACCGCGCTGCCGCTGGAAATCGAGTGACCTGTCACGCAGCGACCATCAGCCGGTCATGCTTGCGAAAGTGATAGCTGTTGGCAAAGCGGGGTGGTTCCGCAAGTCGCAGGCCGGGGAATGCCGCGACGAGTGCGGGCAGGGCGATCTGCAGCTCGGCCCGGGCCAGCGGCGCGCCGACGCAGAAATGCAGTCCTCCGCCAAAGCTCGTATGCGCCGGCGCCGGCCGACCGGGATCGAACCTGTCGGGATCGGGGAAGACCTGCGGGTCGCGGTTGGCGGCGCCGAGCACCAGCGGCAATCTCCGCGCCATGCTCCAGCCGGTGACCGCCCGGCAGTTCGATCCCATCGTAGGCGAACCTGGTGAACACATGCAGCGGCGCATCGAAGCGCAGCAATTCCTCTGTCATCTCCGCCCGAGCCGGTTGCCGGTGTTCGATCAGAACGCGCGTCGCGTTGCCCAGCGTGTGCACCGTCGCCTCGTGCCCTGCGTTCAGCAACAGGATGCAGGTGGAGATCATCTCGTCCGTCGAGAGCTTGTCACCATCTTCCTCCGCCGCGATGAGATGCGTGATGAGGTCATCCCCCGGGCGCGCGCGGCGCTCCTCGATGTAACCGCGCATGAAGCCTGCGAACTCGGCCGCGGCCTGACCGGCGCGCTGCTCGACCGTGCGGGTCACGCCGGATTGATACATCGCCACCATGTCGCGCGACCAGGCTTAGCAGATCGGGCGCAAGCGCTCTCAGGCACGCCGAGAAGCCGCGCGATGATGCGGACCGGCAAGGGCTGGCAAAAGGCCGGGATCAGGTCGAACGGCGCATCCCGCGGCATTTCCGCCAGCAGTTCAGCAGTCACCGTCTCGATATCTTGGCGCAAACTGGCGACCCGGCGCGAGGTGAAGGCGCGCAGCACGAGACCCCGCAGGCGCGTGTGCCTTGGTGGTTCCAGCTCCAGCAGGCTGTCGTCCTCCAGTGCGCGGAAGGGCTCCAGATGCGCCGGCCGAGGGCGCGGGGTCAGCGGCGCGCGCCCCAGCCGCCGATCGCGCAAGAGCGCGGAGACGGTGGCGTGATCGAAGGCCGCCCACATTCCCAACTCCTCCCAGAACAGAACCGGCCCGGCCTCGCGGGCGCGATGGTAGAACGGGTAGGGGTTCTGCACGAACTCGTCCTCGGTCAGGTCTTGCCGGACATGGGTCATGCCCACCAGATGCCGCAAGCGCTCTGGCCAAGGCAAGCGGGCGCGGGATAAAACATTCGCATGATGCGAAAAACGAGATCGCGCGCGCGGATCGTGGCGTTGTTCCTGGGCGCTGTCGCCACATTGGGCGCGAGCGTGTGGCGCTACGATTGCGTGCAGGCGCTGGATGGCGTGGGCCCGGGCCAGTCATTTCCCTACGACATCGTGCAGAGCTTTGGCGTCGACATCCGCGGGACGAACGGCTCCGACGGTGGCGCCATTCTCACGGTCGAGCTCGCACGCCGAACTCAGGCGGAGCAGGCGGCATGACGCGCAGGGTGCTGGTGGTGGACGACGACAAGGCGGTGCGTGACGCTTTGGGCCAGACCCTTGAACTCGCGGATCTGGAGCCGGTCCTGGCCGGGTCATTCATCGCCGCCAAGGATCACATCACGCCCGATTTCGACGGGGTGATCCTGTCGGACATCCGGATGCCGGGACGCGACGGATTTCACCTGCTGACCTATGCCCAGGAACAGGATGCCGAGTTGCCGGTCGTCCTGTTGACCGGCGAGGGAGACATTCCGATGGCGGTGCGGGCGATGGGGCAGGGGGCGTTTGATTTCCTCGAAAAACCCTGCGCCCCGAAGGATCTGTTGCCCATCCTCGAACGGGCCCTGCGGACACGGAGCCTTGTGCAGGAAAACCGGGCGCTGCGCGAGCAGGTGCAGCGTGGCGATCCCGCGGCGCGCATGCTCTTCGGCAACTCGCAGGCCGCCGAGGCGCTCCGCTCCCGTGTTCGCAAGATTGCGCAGGCGGGGACCGATGCGCTGATCGAGGGGCCGCACGGGTCCGGCATCTCCAAGGTGGCGGAAGTGGTGCATCTCTGCTCGCCGCGATCGAAGTCGCCATTCGTGAAGCGCGCCAGCCGCGATCTGTCGCCGGAGGACCTCACGGAGGTTCTGGAAAGCGCCCGTGGCGGCAGCCTCTTTCTGGATGGGGCGGCCTTTCTGCCGGTGGAGACACAGCTGACCTTGTCGGAAGCCATGGATCACGGCACCCGGGCACGGGTCCTGCTGGGCTCGGCCGATGGGCTCGAGGCCGCGGTCGCCGGCGGCGCGCTCAGTTCCGATCTCCATTTCCGGCTTTCCGGAGTCGTGATCCGCATCCCGGCGCTCTCCGAACGGCGCGAGGACATCCCCGTGCTGTTCCGACACTACGTCACGCAGGCCGCGGAACAGGCGGGGCTGGAAGAGCCGCAGGTGCCGCCGGAGCTCGTCTCGGACCTCATGCGGCGCGACTGGCCGGGCAACGCGCGGGCGCTGATGTCGGAAGCGATGCGCTTCGCGCTGGGGCTGAGCGAGGAGCCGAGCGCGACCTCGGACCTCGGGCTGTCCGAGCAGATGGCGCAGGTCGAGAAATCGATTCTGGAAAAGGCGCTTCGCCGCGCCGGAGGCCGCGCGGTGGATGCGGCCGAGGCGCTGAAACTTCCACGAAAGACATTTTACGACAAGTTGACACGGCACGGGATGCGGGCCGAAGCCTTTCGCGCGGAATGACTTGTGCGGATTCTCGCACAGAACCGGCTGAAATTGTGCGAAGTCTCGCACTCGTGGTTGCAGGAAAAACTCGCAGGTGAGACCGAACTGCGCTGCAAGCCTATGAAGAGCAACAATAAAAACTCGCCAAGGCGGTTGTTGTTCAAGACAGTTGAATAGTTGCACTCATTCGGGTTTTCCTCGTGACAAGGCCGCGCGGAGCGGTCGTGGGCGCAAGAGCGTCTGATGTGCACAATGGGAGGATACCTGATGAGACTGATGAAAGCCGCCGTGGCGGCCCTGGTAATGACTGCAAGTGCCTCGGCCGTGTCCGCGGCCTGCGACGATGGCGAAATCGTCATCAAGTTCAGCCACGTGACCAATACCGACAAGCACCCCAAGGGGATCGCCGCCTCGCTGTTCCAGGAGCGGGTCAACGAGGAGATGGACGGCAAGGCCTGTGTCGAGGTCTTCCCGAACTCCACGCTCTACAATGACGACCAGGTGCTCGAGGCGATGCTGCAGGGCGACGTGCAGATGGCCGCCCCCAGCCTGTCGAAGTTCGAGCAGTTCACCAAGGTGTTCCGGATCTTCGACCTGCCCTTCATGTTCAAGAACGTCGAGGCCGTGGACGCGTTCCAGCAATCGGATGCCGGCCAGGCGATGAAGGAATCGATGGTGCGCCGCGGCCTCCTGGGCCTGCAGTTCTGGCATAACGGCATGAAGCAGATGTCGGCCAACAAGCCGCTGGTCCTGCCGTCGGATGCCGAGGGACTCAAGTTCCGCGTGCAGCCGTCCGAGGTGATCAAGGCGCAGATGGAAGCGATCGGCGTCAGCCCGCAGCCCATGGCCTTCTCCGAAGTCTACGGCGCGCTGCAGACCGGCGTCGTCGACGGGCAGGAGAACACCTGGTCCAACATCTACGGCCAGAAGTTCTTCGAGGTGCAGGATGGCATCACCGAGACCAACCACGGCATCATCGACTACATGGTGGTGACCAACGTGGATTGGTGGGAAGGCCTGCCCGAGGACGTGCGCACCCAGCTGGCCACGATCATGGAGGAAGTCACGATCGAACGTAACGAAGCCGTCGGCCAGGTCGACGAAGAAGCGCGCGCGGCCGTGCTGGAGGCCGGCTCCACGATCCGCGAACTGGATGCCGACCAGCGCCAGCAATGGATCGATGTGATGCTACCCGTCTGGGACGAGTTCAAGGAGGACGTGGGCCAGGAAAACATCGACGCGGCACAGGAAATCAACCTGAACTTCTGATCGGTACGCAAAGCTGCAGGGCCCGGTCGCGATAAGTGCGGTCGGGCCCGCGTTGCATTCGAATTTCACAACAGATCAAGGATTTTTCCATGTCAGCCCAATACGAGCCGAAAACGGCGCTTGGTCGGGTCGTGCATGAATTCGAGGAAAACGCGATTGCCGTCATCCTCGGCCTGATGACGATCCTCACATTCATCAACGTCGTGTTGCGGTATGGGTTTCAGACCGGTCTGACATGGGGGCTGGAGGCGGTTTCGTTCCTCTTCGCCTGGCTCGTGCTCTTCGGCGTGTCCTATGCCGTGAAGGTGACGGCGAACCTCGGCGTCGACGCCATCACCAACCTCTTCTCGCCGGCCAGCCGCCGCATCCTGGCGCTGATCGCGGGTGTGCTCTGCGTCGTCTACGCGGCGTTGCTGACCAAGGGTGCCTGGGATTACTGGGCCAATTTCGCGAACCTGCCGCAGACGACCGGGCGCTGGTTCCCGACCGGGTTCGAGGAGATGTCGCGCACATCCTACCGCTCCTGGTACGAGGTGCTTGAAGTGCCGATGCCAGAGGTCTTGCGCTGGATCGAGCCGCTGATCAACGAGGGCGAGACATATGAAAAATTGCCGCGTTTCATTCCCTACGCGATCCTGCCCATCGGCATGGCGCTGCTGCTCTTCCGGTTCATCCAGGCCACGATCCGCGTCTGGAACGGCACCAACGACAGCCTGATCGTCAGCCACGAGGCCGAGGATGCCATCGAGGACGTCCGCCACATGAACGTGGGGGATTGAGCGCATGGAAGTCGCAATCCTCTTCGCGCTGATCATCGGGCTCATGCTGATCGGCGTGCCGATCGCCGTGTCCCTTGGCCTCAGCTCCATCGTGTTCCTGTTGGTGCTCTCCGACACCTCGATGGCCTCGGTGGCGCAGTCGCTGTTCCAGGCGATGGCCGGGCACTATACCCTGCTCGCGATTCCGTTCTTCGTGCTGGCCTCGACCTTCATGTCGACCGGAGGCGTGGCAAAGCGGATCATCCGGTTCTCCATCGCCTGCGTCGGGCATTTTCCGGGCGGGCTCGCCATCGCGGGCGTTTTTGCCTGCATGATGTTCGCGGCACTTTCCGGCTCCTCGCCCGCAACGGTGGTCGCCATCGGCTCCATCGTGATCGCCGGCATGCGGCAGGTGGGCTACACCAAGGATTTCGCAGCCGGCGTGATCGCGAATGCCGGCACGCTCGGCATCCTGATCCCGCCGTCGATCGTGATGGTGGTCTACGCCTCCGCCACGGACGTGTCGGTGGGACGCATGTTCCTCGCCGGCGTGATCCCGGGGCTCCTGGCCGGGCTCATGCTGATGGTGACCATCTACGTCATGGCGGTCGTGCGACAGCTGCCGAAGGGCGATTGGAACGGCTGGTCGGAAGTCTGGGCGAGCGGCGTCGACGCGGCGGGCGGGTTGTTCCTGATCGTGATCATCCTCGGCGGGATCTATGGCGGGATCTTCACCCCGACCGAGGCGGCGGCCGTCGCGGCGGTCTATGCTTTCGTGGTGGCGACCTTCTTCTATCGCGACATGGGACCGCTGGCGACGCCCGAGGGGCAGCGCAACCTGACGCTGCTGGAGCGTCCTCTGGCGCTCGTCACCTGCATCTTTCATCGGGACACGCGCCAGACGCTCTTCGAGGCGGGCAAGCTGACCGTGACGCTGATGTTCATCATCGCCAACGCGCTGATCCTGAAGCACGTGCTGACCGACGAGCAGATTCCACAGCAGATCGCGCGCGCGATGCTGGATGCCGGTTTCGGGCCGATCATGTTCCTCGTGATCGTGAACGTGATCCTGCTGATCGGCGGGCAGTTCATGGAGCCGTCGGGCCTGCTGGTGATCGTCGCACCGCTGGTGTTTCCGATCGCGATCGAATTGGGGATCGACCCGATCCACCTCGGCATCATCATGGTCGTGAACATGGAGATCGGGATGATCACGCCTCCGGTGGGTCTCAACCTCTTCGTGACCTCGGGCGTGGCGGGGATGCCGATGATGCGTGTCGTGAAGGCGGCGCTGCCGTTCACCGCGGTGCTTTTCGTGTTCCTGATCCTGATCACCTACGTGCCGATCATCTCGACCTGGCTGCCGACGCTGATGATGGGGCCGGAGATCATCACGAGGTAGGGCACGATCCAGCGGAGCGCGCGTTCCGCGCGCGCGCCGTTCTGTGGGCGGGGGGCGTTGCCCCCCGTCGCGCTGGGCGCGCGACGCCCCCCAAGGTATTTGCGGACCCAAAGAAGGGAGAGGAGTCAGGATGCCTGCAGGGCGTTGGCGATGGGCGCGAAATCCTCGGCCTTGAGCGATGCGCCGCCGACGAGTGCGCCGTCGACATTCTCTGCGCTGAAGATGGAGGCGGCGTTCGATGCCTTGACCGAACCGCCGTAGAGCAGGCGAAAGGTCTCTGCATCCTCGCCAAATCGTTCCACGAGTTGCGCGCGGAGATGATCGTGAACCTCGACGATCTGCTCGAGCGTCGGGACTTTTCCCGTCCCGATGGCCCAGATCGGTTCGTAGGCGATGACGGTCGAAGCGCCGCTCGCCTCGTCGGGACAGGAGCCGGCGAGCTGGCCGGTGAGGATGTCCAGCGTCTTGCCGGCGGCACGTTCGTCTTCGGTCTCCCCGATGCAGATGATCGGGGTCAGTCCGGCGGAAAGAACTGCGCGCGCCTTTGCTCGGACCGTTGCATCATCCTCGTGATGCGCGTCCCGGCGTTCCGAATGACCGACGATGACGAATGTCGCCCCGGTATCCGCCACCATCTGGGCCGAGATGTCGCCGGTATGGGCGCCCTGGGACTCATGATGGCAGTCCTGGGCCCCGATCAGAACGCTCGTGCCGGCCACGGCCTCGACGGCCCGGAAGAGCAGCGAGGCCGGGGGGCAGATGAGAATTTCGGTCTGAGCGTCGGCTGGCACGCGCTCCGCCAGCGCAGACAGTTCGGCGAGGCTTTCGCCGGTTCCGTTCATTTTCCAGTTTCCGGCGGCGAGCTTGCGGCGCATGACGATCCTCTTTCCTGGGGGTATTTTGGGTGCTAACACCTTGGGCAGGTTCCGACAACAAAGGGTGATGTGCAATGTCCATTCCCCGTATCGATGCCGCCTTGCTGGCGGCGCGCGACCCCGGTGCGATCGCCGAGATGCATCGGGCCGCGACGGATGTCGGATTTGCGACGGTGCATGGCACGTCGCTCGACGCCGACCGGGTGCGCAAGGTGATCGGGACCTATCGCACGTTCTTTCACCTGCCGACGCACGAGAAGGCGCGGATCGACATGGCGCGGACCGGCGCCAACCGGGGCTGGGGTGCTGCGGCGTCGGAGCAGGTGGACCCCGAAGCCAACCCGGATTTCAAGCAGTATTTCGACTGCGGGTTCACGTTGCCGGATGACCATCCGCTGTCGCAAATGCCGGTCTATGCGCCGAACCTCTGGCCACGCCGGCCCGCGACGTTCGAGGCCGTGATCAAGGCCTATTACGACGATGCGCTGGACGTCGCGCGCACTCTCCTGCGCTCAGTCTCGCTCGCGTTGGGGCAGCCTGCGGAGGCGTTCGACGAGGCTTTCGAGGCACCGATGGCGCTCTTGCGCGGTAACTACTATCCGCCGCGCCCGGACACCGCGGGGGAGCGGGATTTCGGGATCGCGACGCACACGGACTACGGCTGCATCACGCTGCTGGCGACGGATGGCTCGCCGGGGCTGGAGGTGCGGCAGCGCGGCGGTGGCTGGACCCCGCTCAGCGCACCGCCGGGTGATTTCATCATCAATTTCGGGGAGATGCTGCAGTTCTGGACCGCAGGAGCGGTCGTGGCGACGCCGCATCGGGTCCAGGGCGGGCAGGCCGACCGCATTTCGGTGCCGCTCTTCGTGAATCCGAGCCACGACACCAACGTGGCACCACCGGGATCGGGGAAGACGATCCTGGCCGGGGATCACATGGCGCGACGGTTTGCGGAGACGTATGTCCACCTCAAGACCGGTTGAATGGCGCCAAGCGACTTGCGTGTCCGACTGAAAATCGTTTGGCCGCAGTTGCGCATCGCGTCAGGATTGCCATACCGCGCTGCTGTCGCGCGATGTGTTCCGCCGATTTGTGCCGCACGTTCAGCTCAGAGCGCTGCGAGCGCCCGGCGCGCCCAGTCGCAAGCGGCGTCCGCATCATCCAGCAGACCCTCGGGAATTGTCCAGTAGGGCATGGACGCGGAGACGCCGTTGTCGCGGCTGTAGGTCCAGCGCTCCCAGCCTTCGGCCTCGAGCGTGGCGACCATCGGCCCCGCGCCTTTCAGCTTCAGGATGCCGATCGCTCATCAGGATGGCGAAGATCGTTCCATGGATGTAGATCCCAAGCCCGCCGAACATCTTGCGGGTGGTGATCGGACCGAGGTCGGAAAAGAGGTCGTGGACGAACGCGATCTGCGCGTCCGAGACGGCCATCAGGTCTTGTTCACGGCGGCCGACATCTCATCCATATCGGCAAACTTGATCAACTCGCCGCAACCGCATTCGTCGGTCACATTGGGGTTCTTGAACCGGAAGCCGGATTCCAGCAACGACACTTCGTAGTCGATTTCGGTTCCAAAGAGGAACATCTGCGCCATGGGTGCGATCAGCACGCGGGCGCCGTCCTGTTCGACGACCTCGTCGTGGTCGCCGACTTCGTCGACGTACTCCATCGTGTATTCCATGCCGGCGCACCCACCCTTCTTGACGCCGATCTTCAGGCCCTGATGACCATCCTTGGCCATCAGCTTGGAGATCTGGGCCGCCGCGCGGTCGGTCATGGAGACGGCCTGCTTGCCGGGAATTGCGAACATGGAGCACCTGTGCTGTTTCACTGCAAAGTTAAGCCGGTCTGCACCGCGGCTCAAGGGGCAGTCGAAAAAGAGGCCGTCCCGCGGGGATCGGGACGGCCTCCACTGGACATGCGATGCGGGGTTCGACAGCTACCTCGGGGAACGCGGGCGGGCGGTCAAATTCCCGTTATAATCGCATCACAGTCCATAGCAGTTGGCATAGTAGGTCACGGTCGCGGGCCAGTCGGAGAAGACGCCGACCACGCCCACATCCTGAGCCAGCACATGCAGCAGCTTCGAAATAGACACCGTCATGGTCGGTCACGTCCGCTGATCGACTGGAAGTACCAACCGCCACCGGTATCGAGCGGACCGGACCGTTCCAGCGTCCAGGTGATCAGGTTCAGCCTGGCCGCCTTGGCTTCGATGGCATAGCGCGAAGGGACGATCTTTCCGTTCTCGACCGTGACCAGCATCCAGAGCGGGGGTGCGAGGTAGTTCACGCCCATGTCCGCCAGCTCCTGCATCGTGGGCTTGAACGTGGCCGGATCCATCGGGTCGATCGGACCCTCATCCTCGTCCGAGGCCTCGTAGCGGTCGTCGAGATACACGGCCTGGGCGCCGAACGCGGGTTCGTTCTCGATCCAGTACTTGATGTCGTCGAGATCGAAGCTCTGCAGCCAGACATCGGTGGCCGGGATGCCGGCCGCCTTGTACTCGTCCACCAGCTTCTGGGCGTAGTCCGCTTGCGAAAAACCGTTGAATGGCATCTCAACCGCTGCGTTCTTCAGCTCCGGCGTGAATTTCGCGCCGAGCGATTTGAAGAGTTCGATCGAATTCGACATGCGTCATCAGATGCGCGCCGCCGGTATAGAGGTCGGTACGGAAACCGCGCGATGCCGCGCTGGTACGCTTCGGGCGTCAACGCGGTCGCATCGGCACTGTCCATCTTGGGGGACAATGACCGGAACTCCGCCAGCGTCAGTTCGGATGTGCGGCATTCGGCCGTTGCCTCGTCATTCGCCTGCTGCGGGCGAGAAGGGCACCACGCAGGTCTCGGCCAGATCGGTCAGCAGGATGTTCGTCGTGGTGTGCAGGTCGTTTTGCGCGTGGCGACAGACCAGTTCCAGATCCTTGGTGAAGGTGACGTCGCATTCGAGTATTCCGGCACCCATCCGCGCGGCCGCCACGTTCGATTCGACGGTGTGTTCGGGAAACATCAGCGGTGCGCCCCGATGCCCGATCGAGAATTCCGTGCTCTGCGGCGTCTGCCCTCGGCAGGAGAGCAGCTTGGACTTGAGATCACTCTCCGGCAGCTTGTCGATCAGGTAGGCGGGGCGCGGGCCGTAATCGATCGGCGGACCATCGGCCAAGGCGGGCAAGCCCGTCGAACACATCGCGAGCAAAAGGGAGATGGTCCGCATGAGGCTCTCCAGGTTCGGACTCGAATGTGCGAACGTTATGACGAAGAGCGTAACAGGCACGCGACACGTGCATGACATGTTTGTATTTGGCCTGCGCGCGTGATCGCGCGACCGCAGCTGCCGGCAGTTACATGAAGCCCAGTTCGAGCCGGGCCTCGTCGGACATCATGTCCATGCCCCAGGGCGGCTCCCACGTCAGTTCCACGTCGACCTGCTTGACGCCCGGTATCGGCTCCACTGCGTCGGCGACCCAGCCCGGCATCTCGCCTGCGACCGGGCAACCCGGCGCCGTCAGCGACATCACGACCTTCACCTCATTCTCGTCACTGATATCGATCGTGTAGATCAGCCCGAGTTCGAAGATGTTGACCGGAATCTCGGGGTCGTACACGGAGCGGCACGCATCGGCCACCTGATCGTAGAGCGGATGATCCGTCGACGACGGCGCGATCAGCGGCGCGCCTTCCATCGGTGCAGTTTGGTCATTCATGCGGGACTCGCTTCATTTCCTGACTGAACATATAGGAAATGCGGGCATCACCGTCCAGAGGCGTGAGCACATCAAACGGGTCGGAGGATCAGAACCCGCCCAACAACTGCACCACCGGGTTCGAAACGCCGCCGTTCGACCCCGCCAGTCCGCCAAACGTCAGGAACCGGCTGCGCAGCTCTTCTAGTTTCTCGGGCTTCAGGAAATCCCCGACGTCCTTGACCCCGAATTGCGATTCCATGCGGTCCTTGAAGACCTTGTGCTGCTGGTCGATGTCGATGTTGGCAAAGCTCGACGGCAGCTGGAAGGCGGTCTCGAACACCTGTCTGAGCGGCCCGGACCCCAGCAACCCGTAAATGCGGGCGTCGGTGCCGCCGCTGTTCGACACGACCGTGTTCAATTCGCGTTCGAGCGACAGCGCCAGGCGCATGTTCGAATCGGTCTCGCCGACCCGCACCTCGAACTGGCGGTCGAGATAGTTGCGCGTGATCGCGTCGGCGAAGCCCTCGGGATAGCCGGGGCCGCTCTGTCCGGTGTTGAAGGCAAAGGCCTGCGCCATCGCCTTCAGCCCCTGATCGTATTCGAAGGTCAGAGCGGAGACGTCCGCGCTCAGGTCGGCATCGAGAAGCTTGAGGACCCGGGTCGTGTTGCTGAGCTTCGGCTCGCGGCCGAAGAGCTCCATGCTCGCGCGGTAGATACCGAGGTCGAACGCGACGTCGAGGCCGCTCTTCAACTCGCCGTTGCGAACGTCCCCGGCCAGCTTGTCGACAAAGACATGCGCGGGGCTTTTGATCTCGGGCCAATCGGCAGTCTGGAACGCCTCCGCCATCGCGCGCCACGGCGCATTCGCGGCCTCGTTCGCCACCGAAGCCGGGTCGCTCAGATCGGAATTCAGGATGTTGCGCAGCCGATCGTTGCCGGGATTGCTGACGTCGAAGGCCTTGAGCGTGGCCGCGAGCAACTGGTCGTTCCCGATCAGTTCGTCCGCATTCGTGAGGTCGTTGAGCTCCGGCCAACCGAAGCGGAAGGCCTGCGAAAACAGTGTCAGACGGTCGTCGTCGACGATGTTGACCAGCGACTTCGGATCCGTCGGATCGGATTCGAGGATCTTGCGCAGGTAATCCGGATTCGTGTTCTTGATCCCGAAGAGCTCGGTCGCCGCCGACAGCATCTTCTTGTTGTTCACGAGCTTTTCGGCCGTGAGCGTGCCGTCGAATGCGTCCTCGAAGGTCGTCACGAACCGTTCCACGGGCGTGCTCTCGGCGCTGGACGTGTCGAAGGCGATCGCCTCCGCGAATTTCGACCAGGCCGGCTGGTTCAGACGGTTGACGAAACTTGTGGGGTCGGCGCGATCGGATTCCAGCACTTGCCGCAGGAAGAACGTGTTGCGTTCGTTCCCCGCCAGACCGAACTGCGACAACGCGCCTTTCAGGACCGACCGGTTCAGCGGCGACAGCAGATCGTCGGCCGACGCGATCCCGTCCAGCTTCAGTTTCGACGCATCTGCGGGCAGTTGCGCTCCGTTGGGGCTGTTGAACCCGAAGGTGCGCGCCATGGCCAGGTACCGCTTGTCGCCCAGGCGGTTGGCGATAGAGCGGGGGTCGGCGAGGTCGGAATCCAGCACCTTTTCGATGAAGGCCTTGTTGTTGATGTCGGCTTCGAGGCCGAACGCGCCGAGGGCGACCTGCAGCATCTGCCGGTCGTTCACGAGGTCCTTCGCGCTCGTCACCGTCCCGATGCGATCCTTGAACGCCTGTACGTCGCGATTGACGACAGGGCTCTTGTCGAAGGTGGCCTGCTGCGTCTCCCGTGTCCGGGTGAGGAAGTTGTAGCCGGAGAGCCCGGATCCCAGCACGATGGGGGAGAATGTCATGTCGAACCCAACTCGAGAACCCGCAACGGAATGCCTAACGCGCAACGCGCCGCATCAGGCGACCGACGGACTGCGCACCCTCGCAGCTTGCGCCAAATCTCCTAACATCCGGTGAATTTCAGGCGGAGCGCACCTTGCGGCGCGTGGGTTTCGGGGCGGCATGGGCCTCGATCTCGTCATAGAGGAAGCCCACGATGTTCTTGCCGGTGGCGGTTTCGATGCCCTCGAACCCGGGCGAGGAGTTCACCTCCAGCACCTTCGGCCCGGATTCAGAACGCAGCAGGTCCACGCCCGCGACGCCCAGTCCGAAGGCCTTCGCGGCCTTGATGGCGGTGGCGCGCTCTTCCTTCGTGATCCGCACGGGCTTCGCAGATCCGCCGCGATGCAGGTTCGACCGGAAATCACCCTCCGCGCCGGTGCGCTTCATCGAGGCCACCACCTTGCCGCCCACCACGAGGCAGCGGATATCCTCGCCCGCGGCTTCCTTCACGAAGTGCTGGACGAGGAAATTGGCGCGCAGGCCGCGGAAGGCGTCGATCACCGATTCGGCTGCCTTCTTCGTCTCCGCCAGCACCACGCCCTTGCCTTGAGTGGATTCCAGCAGCTTCACGATCAGCGGTGCGTTGCCGACCAAATCGATCAGGTTCTTGGTGTCCTTGGGAGAGGCGGCAAAAGCCGTGACCGGCATGCCGATCCCTTTCGAGGCAAGGATCTGGTGGGCGTGCAGCTTGTCGCGGCTCGCCCGGATCCCCTCGGAGCCGTTGACGCAGTAGGTGCCGATCGACTCGAACTGACGGATCACGGCGGTTCCATAGGGCGTGATCGACGCGCCGATCCGGGGAATTACGGCGTCGAAACGCGGCAATCGCGTCCCGTCGTAGTGCACTTCTGGCGACATCGCGTTCATCGCGATGTAACAGCGCGTCGTGTCGATGACCTCGATCGAATGACCGCGATCCTCGCCTTCCTGAACCAGGCGACGGGTCGAATAGTTGTCCTCCCGGCTCAGAACCGCGATTCTGAGGGCGCGCTGCGGCGTGACCTTGCGCAAGCCGGCCGAGCGGTAGACATCATAGCTCAGATCCGGCTGAAGCCGCCGGTCCGAGGCGGTGATCGTGATGTTCTCCCCCAGCGCCTGTCGTCCCAGCAACATCCGGCTGGCCATGCTTGCGCGATTGGTGAGCGTGATTTCAACCGGCCAGCTATGTCCGGCGACGGCGATGCTGGATTTTATCACGTAGCGCAGCTCCGATTCGCCGTTCGAGGACGTCACCTCGCGCCGGTCCAGGATGTTGGCCGAGCACGTGATCGCCACGTTGTAGTCATTGGCCACCGGATGCACGACGAAGCGGACCTTCGGACGCGTGTTGGATCCGAACACCTCGATATCGGATGCATGCAGTGCCGAGGTACGTGCGCCGGTGTCGACCTTTGCCTTGATCGCGGGCAGGCCGAGGTCGGGCAGCGCCACCCATTCCTCCCAGCCGAATTCGAGCTTGTCCTGTATCGTGTCCGGCATGGTGATCTCCCGTGACTTGAGTTGGACGAACAGTAGCAAGGCGGAATTGGCGCCTCAACCGACCCTCTGTGGTTCCGTTGGGTCGATCGAATGCGCTCAGTCGTTGACGTCCTTGGTGAAGATCTTCGACCCGCTCGACTGGCGCTTGAAAGCAAGCCGAAGCGCCAGCCAGGCTGCCAGTGAAAGCCCGGCGAAGATCGCGATCATCGCGCTGACGGAGAGCCCGGTCACCAGCGCAGGAAAGACGAGGAGCGCCAGGCCCATCAGGATGGCGCCGATGGAGAAGCCGAGAAAGAAGAACGACGGCACCAGGACCTCGACGATCCCGAACAGCATCGCCAGCGCGATCCAGACCCACCATGTCGCCAGCCAGATCATGAGGGAGCGCGACCCTTGAGCAGCTTGAAGGCATCGACGAAGGCGTCGACCGCGTTCGAAGGCAGGACGACTGTCTGGTTGCCGGCGCCACCGCCCAACACGCTCAGCGCCTCGACCTGCTTCAGCGCGATCTGGTACTGCGCGGCCTCCAGCCCGTTCTCGTTGATCGCGTGGGCCACGACCTGCGTCGCATAGGCTTCGGCATCGGCGAGGATGCGCCGCGCCTTGGCGGTCTGTTCGGAGGCATAGAGCTCCGCGTCCGCGGCAAGTTCCACGGCGCGCTTCTTGCCCTCCGCTTCCATCACATGCGCGCGTCGTGCGCGTTCGGCGTTGAGCTGCTGCAGCATCGCGTCGCGCGTGGCCTGGTCGAGATTGACGTCGAGGATCTCGGCGCGCGTCACCTCGATCCCCCAGTTCTCGACCGCGTCCTCCACGCTCTCCTTGATCGTGCCGATCAGCTGTCCGCGGTTCGACTGTACCTCGTCGAGGTCCATCTTGCCGATCTCCGCCCGCACGATGCCGGCAACGGTCGTGGCGATCGCCCCGTCGATGTCGCGGATCCTGTAGACGGTCTTTTCCGGTGCCAGAATGCGGTAGAAGACGGATGTATCCACCTGCACCAGCACGTTGTCGCGGGTGATCGCGTCCTGCGAGGCGGTGGGCAACTGCCGCTCCAGGATGGAGACCTGGTGCGCCACGCGGTCCAGAAACGGCACGATCAGGTTGATGCCGGGCCCCAGGACGGAGCGCAGCCGACCAAAGCGTTCCACCACGTATTTCTCGGACTGCGGGACGATCTTGACCGCCCTGAAGACCAGGAGCACGAGCAGGATCGCCCCGATCAGATAGACGACATTACCTTGCAGCAGGTTGAGCAGCGTTTCTTCGGCCGACATTGTGATGAGCCCTCCGAGCGGTTTCGCGTTCCTCATTCCGAAACGCCAGGCTGTCAAGTCGCCACTTCGGGCGAGCGGCACGCCCTTGATGTTCGGTCGCTAGTCGGGGTCCGGCATCGGGCCCCACGTGTCGTGCCAGGTGCAGTCGGTCAGGCCAAGCTCCGCCAGCCGTTCGGACGTAGGCAGGGGGACGTTCAGATCCTCGGGCGGGTCGCCAAACCAGTAACGCTGTCCGTTGGATTCGAACCACCAGCGCCAGACGGCAAAGAAATCTTCGTCTGACAGCGGATTCTCGACCCATTGACACGGGCGCGGCCGGTCCCCGCCCATGCGCGCCGCAAAGCCCGGCGGCAGCGCCACGCTGCCATCCAAAAAGGCGTTGCGGAAATCCGTGTCTTCGTCCCAAATCGCCCCGGTCATGTCGACAAACCTTAGCGCGCCGCCATCGTTCAAGCTTGCGCTGAGGTTGGTGTAAGTGAGTGAGGAGGGACGATCGGTCGAGCCAAAGAGCCGTGATTGACCGAGGTCCGCCCCCTCCATCTGCGCCTGTTTGAGGACCGCCCCCGCCATCTGCGCCCTGCGGAGGTCCGCCCCATCCATCCGCGCCTGGAAGAGGTCGGTCCCCTCCATCTGCGCCCCAAACAGGTCCGCCGCCTCCATCTTCGCCTGGATCAGGAGCGCCCCCTTCATGTGCGCCTGGATAAGGACTGCCCCCTCCATCTGCGCCCCTCGAAGGTCCGCCCCCTCCATCTGCGCCGCGCTGAGGTCCGCCCCCTCCATCTGCGCTCCACTGAGGTTCGCCCGCTCCATCTGCGCCTCGATGAGGTTCGCCCCCTGCATCTGCGCCCCGCGAAGGTAGGCTGCGGACATGAATGCGTTGCGCAGATTGGCACCGCGCAAGTCGGCCGGGCGGTGGGAACTGTTCTCTCGCAACCAATCCGGTCGGCGCAGGTCGCGCAGGGCGATGGCGCGGCGGGTAGTCCAGTCCCGGTCTAAGGCGGTCTCCTCGTTTTCCGACAGATCAGCGCATGTCTTGTCTTTGCGGGCACACCAGGCGTCGCGATACTCCTCACGCGCCGTGACATGGGGCAGCCAGCCTGCCGGGCGTTCGACGATATTCTCGTTGAGCAACTCGATCGGGGCGAGCATACCCGGGGTGTCGCCCATCGTGCGCTGCTCGGTCAGGATGAAGATCACCGGAATGGCGACGAGAACGGCGCCCATGGCCGGGGTGGAGCCGAAGATGTTGACCTGCGCCCCGTCGGTCCGCTCTCGCATGCGGATCACCATCATGGCAAAGCTTGCCGCCCCGGCGAAGAGCGACACTGACAGGGCCACGGCGCCAAGCCCGGTCATCCAAACATCGCGCGCAGGCATCGACGCCCACCAGAGCCATCCCAGCACGCCGAGCCCGAAGGCCCAAGCCAGCAGGAAATTCAGCAGCATGGCGCTGCCTTCGAGAATGCGGTGCGTCGCGGATCCGTCGCCGCGCAGACGCGTCCGCAGGTAGAGCGCGGCATCGGTCACCAGCCACGGCGCGATGACATCCCCCAGCGGACGGCCCCCGTGCTGCGGCTCGGCCACGCTGATCGCGTCCCAGAGCCGGATCAGGTAGAGGTGGAAATAGCCGAAGATCGCGGCGATGAGCAGCGGGGCCGCGTAGAAGAAGTAGCGGGTCGGCACGGAGACGCTGACCAGCGGCAGGTCGGTCGCGCGGTCGACACCGTAGAAGTCGATATGCTCCACATCGAGCAGCGTGATGCCGACGAAGACGAGCGCACCCAGAAGCACGAACCAGGTGTTGCGGGCATTGCTGGTGAGCGCGTTGATGCGGTCGATGTCGGACGGCAAATCGGCCATGGAAATGCGGCTTTTCTCAATTTCCGCGAGTATGCGGGGGCGGTTGCCGAGCGGTCAAGGCTCTTGGCATTCGCTGCGCGGCGGTGCATCTGGGCGCAATGAGTGCGTTCTCCTTCTCCCTTGCAGCGACCGACGGCGCGGCGCGCACGGGCGTGATCACCACGCCGCGCGGCCGGATTCGCACGCCGGCCTTCATGCCGGTCGGTACGGCGGCGACCGTGAAGGCGATGCTGCCCGAAAGCGTGGCGGCGACGGGAGCCGACGTCCTGCTCGGCAATACCTATCACCTGATGCTGCGGCCCACGGCGGAACGGATCGCGCGGTTGGGCGGTCTGCACGCGTTCATGAACTGGGACCGGCCGATCCTGACCGACAGCGGCGGGTTCCAGGTGATGAGCCTCGCCGGGCTCCGCAAGTTGACCGAAGAAGGCGTGACCTTCAAATCGCATATCGACGGGTCGCGCCATGAACTCACGCCGGAACGCTCGATGGAGATCCAGCGTCTGCTCGGGTCCGACATCGTGATGTGTTTCGACGAATGCCCGGCGCTGCCCGCCGACAGAAACCGGATCGCGGCATCGATGCACTTGTCGATGCGCTGGGCACAACGGTCGCGCGACGCATTCGGCGACCGGCCGGGTCATGCCCTCTTCGGGATCCAGCAGGGCGGGCTCGAGCAGGACATGCGCGCCGAAAGCGCGGACGCCCTGCGCGCGATCGGTTTCGACGGCTACGCCATCGGCGGTCTGGCCGTGGGCGAGGGGCAGGAGGCCATGTTCGCTTGCCTCGACTACGCGCCCGGTCAACTGCCCGAGGACAAGCCGCGCTACCTGATGGGGGTCGGCAAGCCCGACGACATCGTCGGTGCCGTCGCGCGTGGCGTGGACATGATGGATTGCGTGCTGCCGTCGCGATCCGGACGGACGGGGCAGGTCTTCACCCGGCGCGGCGTGCTCAACATCAAGAACGCCCGTCACCAGGACGATCCGCGCCCGCTGGACGAGGACTGCACCTGTCCGGCCTGCCGGAGCTATTCCCGCGCCTATCTGCACCACGTGTTCCGAGCGCAGGAGATCATCTCCTCGATGCTGCTCACCTGGCACAACCTGCACTATTACCAGGAGCTCATGGCAGGGATGCGCACCGCAATCGCCGAGGGTCGGTTTTCGGCATGGCGGGCGGCGTTCGATGCCCATCGGGCGCAGGGCGACATCGATCCGGTATGACTGCTGACACCGGCACTTCTTTGATCTGTCAGAGGGCCGCGCCGCTCTTGGGTGGCGCTCCCATTTCGGCGCCGGATCCTGTGCCGCACGATTTCGGCGCCGCCAGTCACCGAGATACATAAGGATGGGCGCCGCGCTGGCCGCCGGCTCTTGACACGTGAGCGGAAGCGGCTGACGACACGGGAGCGACGCAGATGGGAACGCAGTTGAAAATTGCTCTGATCAAGGGCGACGGCATCGGTGTCGATGTGTCCGAAGCCGCCTTCGAAGTGGTTGGCGGCGCCTTGGAGAAAGCAAACGCGCCGGCGCTGGACTACGACGAGATCCGCGCTGGTGCCGCTTACTTTGCCGAAACCGGCAACGACATCGAGCCGGACGGCGAGGAGCGGGCGGGCGCGGCCGACGCGATCTTTCTCGGTGCCATCGGCTTGCCATCGGTCCGGCATGCCGACGGGACGGAGATCAGCCCGCACCTGCGGCTGCGCGACCGCTTCGGCCTTTACGCCGGGGTGCGGCCGGTCAAGGCGTATCCCAATGCGCCGCAGCGCCTTGCCGATCCTCGGGCCGCCGGTATCGACCTCGTGATCCTGCGGGAATCCACCGAAGGGCTGTTCTATTCTGCCTCCGCCCACGGCCGCAGCGACATTCGCGGTGACGACGAAGTGCGCGACACCCTGCGGATCACGCGCGCCACGACCGAAAAACTGCACCGCTTCGCCTTCCGCCTTGCGGAAAAGCGCAAGAACCGTGGCAAGGCCGGTCACGTCACCTGCGTCGACAAGGCCAATGTCTTCGCCTCGATGGCCTTCTTTCGAAAGATCTTCGACGAGATCGCGGCGGAGTTTCCCGATATCGACGCCCATCACCAATATGTCGATGCTCAGGCGCTGAACCTCGTCCGCGCTCCGTGGGAGGCCGACGTGCTGGTGATGGAGAACATGTTCGGCGATATCCTGTCGGACCTCGCCGGCGGGCTGGTCGGTGGCATGGGCATGGCCGCATGCGCCGAGATCGGGGACCTGAACGGCCTCTTTCAGCCCGCCCACGGTTCCGCGCCCGACATCATGGGCCAGGACAAGGCCAACCCGCTGGCTGCCGTGCTCTCGGGGGCGTTGATGCTGGAGTACCTGTCGGAACGATCGGGCGACGCGGCCTATGCCCGTGCTGCCGCCGTGATCGAAGGCGCCGTCGACGCCGGGTTCGCCGCCAATCGGTTGCGGCCGATGGAGTTCGGCGGCGACATGGGCACGCGCGCGATGACCGACGCGTTGCTTGACCTGGTCGCGGCCGAGGTGCCGGCCACCTGACGGCACCGCCGCGGTCGCCGGCAGATGCGGGCAAGCCTCGACCGGCGAACAGGCACCGGCGTCAGACCGGTATCTTCGTACCTGCTTCGGCGGACCGGTAGATCGCGTCGCGAACCTTGATCACGGTCAGGTAATCGCGCGCCGTGTTGGCCAATTCGGTCCCGTGCAGAAGCGCAGACACCACATGCGCCTGCAATCCATGCACGCAATCGCCGCCGAAACCGGGCCACGTGTCCGGCGGCAGCACCACGCGTTCGGTCACCGTGCCGAAGTCCCGCAACGTGACCCTGCCATCGCCGAAAAGGGTCAGCGTGCCTTTTGTCCCCTCGATCAGCGCTTCTCCCATGGTGCGGCGCCGATTGTCGGCGGCATGATCCAGCAGGCGGTTGCCGTCGAAGAGCGTGCGCACCCCGCCGGGATGGTCGAAGAGCACGAAACCCGCATCCTCGCCGGCGATGACGGGGTTGAGACGACGCAGATCTGCATAGACGGCCAGTGGATCGCCGAAGAGATAGCGGAACACGTCGATCCAGTGGACGCCGGTTTCGTGGATCAGGAAGTGCGGCATGGTCTGGAAATAGGGCTGCCGGTCCAGATAGGCGCGCGGACCCTGGCCATCCCCGGGGCGCAGCCGGAAGGTGGCCTGAAGGACATCGCCGATGTCGCCGGCCTCGAGCGCGGTCTTGATGGCCCGATACCACGGCATGAAGCGGAAATTCTCGTGCACGACCAGCGTCATGCCCGCGTCCTCGGCCTCGGCGGTGACCTGCGTGGCCTCCGCCAGGTCGCGGCAGAACGGTTTCTGGCAGATCACGGTGCGTACTCCAGCCTCGATCGCGGAGCGGATCGCGTCGGCGTGGCCATCGGGCGGCAGGATGATGTCGAGGAGGTCCGGACGTGTTGCGTCGATCATCCGGTTGAGATCGTCGAAGGCCGGTTGCCCCGTCGCCTCCGCCGCGGTCAGGCTGCGGTCCGCAGCACCCACCACCGTGACTTCGGGAATGCGCGCCCAGGCGTCGAAGTGGAACTGGCTGAAATACCCGGCGCCAAGGCATGCGACCTGCAATGGGAATTCAACGGTCATGCCGGCACTGCCTGGAAGATGCCGCACCTGTTGCGGTCAGCGGCGCATAGGGTCATTTCGACGTTCTCCCATCCTATCCCCGAACCTGTGTGTCGGATCGTGGATTGTCACGTTGAAGCCGGATTGGGTAACGTCGGCGCACTGAAATGCAAGATCGCCGACGGCGACACCGCGCGCAGTATCACGGCGTAGTATCACTGCGCAGTATCACGCCATTGTCTCAGCGGCTGCCCGTGACGTACATTTTAATCCCAGGTCACCCGTCGAGAAAGGATCAAGCGATGGTTCATGCCGGCAACGCCGCTTTCCAGCCGCATCGGGACTCCGTGCATGTGAAGGCGTGGAAATTGCGGATCGCGCATGTGGTCGCTGGAAAACCAACTACGACCTGTGCGGAGGTCCGGCAATGAGCGATTGGGAAGTGCACGCCGTAAAATATGGCGACCGGACCGCGCGGGTCCGGGGCGACAGTTTCATCTTCGACGACAATCACGACGCGCCTCATCCCATTGATTACTTCGTCTGGATCCTGCGACGCGGTGAAGAGGTGATCCTGGTCGATACCGGCTACGACACGGCCGAAGCGACAGCGCGCGGGCGGCCGATCCGGCAGGATCCGGTGGCCAGCCTCGCCCCGCTGGGACTGCGGCCGGAGGAGATCCGGCAGGTCATCGTCACGCACCTGCATTACGACCACGCGGGCGGGCTGCATCTTTTTCCCGACGCGATCCTGCACATGCAGGCGGCCGAAATGGCCTTTGCCACCGGACCCTGCATGTGCCACGACACGTTGCGGATGCCGTTCACGGCGGGGCATGTCTGCGAGGCGGTCCGCCGGCTCTATGCGGGGCAGGTCGTTTTTCACGACGGCGACGCGCAGGTGGCCGACGGAGTGACGGTGCACCGCATCGGTGGCCACAGTCGGGGCTTGCAGGCGGTGCGGGTGCGGACATCGTCAGGCTGGCTGGTGCTGGCCTCGGACGCGGCACATTTCTACGAGAACCTCCACCTGCGCAAACCTTTCCCGATCGTGGTCGACCTCGAGGACATGCTGGAGGGTTTCAAGACGCTGGAGCGGCTGGCCTCGCGGCCGGACCTGATCGTGCCCGGACATGACCCCAAGGTAACTCAGGTGTTCGCGCAAGGCGTCGCGGATCACATCTGGCGGCTCGATCCCGGCCCGATCGCAGATGTCATGACATGAAAGCCCAGCGGGCGGACCATGCCTGTTGTTTGTGCCATCCTCCGGCGTTGCGCAATTATCCATACGAAGGTCTTTACCGCCGTCCTGCGCCAAGTCTACTCTCGGCGCAACAACAGGGGACATGGACATGGCGGATGCGCAGCCTGTGACGTCGGCAGGCCGAAAGATGGCGTCGCAGCGCGACATGGTTCTGGCCGAGAACGTCACCAAGGCCTTCGGTCAGGGCGAGAGCGCGGTCACGGCACTCGACGATGTGTCGGTCGCGATCCGCGAGAACGAGTTCTTCACCCTGCTGGGGCCATCGGGCTGCGGCAAGACTACGCTGCTCCGGCTGATCGCGGGGTTCGAACTGCCCACGCGGGGCCACATCCTGCTCGATGGCGAGGAGATCGGACACCTGCCGCCCTACAAGCGGCCGGTCAACACCGTCTTCCAGAGCTACGCGCTTTTCCCGCACATGACGGTGGCACAGAACATCAGCTTCGGTCTGGAGATGCTGGGCAAGCCCGCGGAGGAGATCAGGCGGACCACGTCGCACATGCTGTCGCTGGTGCGCATGGAGGCGATGGCCAACCGCCGGACCGACCAGCTCTCCGGTGGGCAGCAGCAACGCGTCGCACTGGCCCGCGCGCTGGCGCCGCAACCCAAGGTGCTGCTGCTGGACGAGCCGCTGTCGGCGCTGGATCTCAAGCTCCGCAAGGAGATGCAGATCGAGCTCAAGCGGCTGCAGAGCGAGACGGGGATCACCTTCGTCTTCGTCACGCATGACCAGGAAGAGGCGCTGACAATGTCCGACCGTATCGCGGTCATGGAAACCGGCAACATCCTGCAGATCGGCGCCCCGAAGGAGATCTACAACCACCCGGCCCGCCGGTTCGTGGCCGATTTCATCGGCGATATCAACATATTGGAGGCGGATCTTGCCGGCGTGTCGGACGGGCGCGGGATGGTCACGTTGCCCGGGGGCGCCAAGGTGAATGCGCATGTCGCCGCCGGCGGCATTCAGGCGGGCAGGGTGAGCGTCGCCTTCCGGCCAGAGAACATCGCCCTCGTGGCGCCGGACGATCCGGCGGCGACGGTCACGGGCCATATCGAGAACGCGGTGTACTTCGGCTCGGGACATAACGTGCACCTGCGGCTGGACCATGGCGAGGACCTGATCGTGCGGACATCGGACTTCCGCGGGAGCCCGGGAGATGCGGCGGGGGTCTCCATTCCCGATGCGCATGTCCAGGTTCTGGTGGACTGATGGCGGTCACCGACCAGGCTCTGCCAGACGACCCGCAGCTGACGCGCGCCAAGACGGCGCGGGCCGCGGACGAACGCCGCACGCGGCGCATCCTGCTCGCACCCGCGCTGGTCATCATCGGGATCTTCGGCCTCTTTCCACTCTCGATCAGCGCGATCTACTCGATGCTCACCCCGGGCACCTATGGCGGCGTGACCTGGGAACTGTCGGGTGAGGCCTACGTGCAATTCCTGTTCGAGCGGGACATCTTCGACGAAACGCTGAGCTTCTCGACGACCTACCTGCAGATCTATGCCCGCTCCATCGGGCTGGCCCTCGTGGCGACGCTCGGCGCGCTGATCCTCGGCTTTCCGACCGCCTACTTCATCGCCTCGAAACCGCGGGAGCAGCGCAATTTCTGGCTCTTTCTCATCACGCTGCCGTTCTGGACCAACCTTCTGATCCGGACCTATGCGATCCTGCTCATCATCCGCGACGAGGGGATCATCAATATCGGGCTCATGAAGGTCGGGATCATCGATGACCCGCTCAACATTCTCTACACCGATGGCGCGGTCTTCATCGGCCTGATCTACAGCTACCTGCCGTTCATGGTGCTGCCGCTCTACGCGTCGCTGGAAAAGCTCGACTTCCGAATGGTGGAGGCGGCCTATGACCTCTACGCCAACCGCTTCCAGGTGTTGCGCCGGATCATCGTTCCCGCAGCCAAACCGGGAATCGTCGCGGGCTGCATCCTGGTGTTCATCCCCGGGCTCGGCGCCTATATCACGCCGGAACTGCTCGGCGGCGGCAAGAAGCTGATGATCGGCAACCTGATCGCGCTGCAATTCGGCTCCTCGCGCAACTGGCCGTTCGGCTCGGCGGCAGCACTGATCCTCATGGTCGTCGTGATGATGGCGCTGCTCGTCTACGTGCGCAATGCAAGCCGGAGCGCGCAGCATGGCTGAGCCCCGCCGCAAACCCCGGAGGATGGATCTGCGCAGGCAGCCCTTCTTCAACGAGATCGCCTGGGCGTGCATCTTCGTTCTCTATGCGCCCATCGTGGTCCTCGTCGTCTTTTCGTTCAACGACAACCGCTCCGTGGTGCTCTGGACCGAATTCAGCTTTCGCTGGTACGTGGCGGCCTTCGGCAACGACGGAATACGGGACGCCACCATCGTGTCCTTTCAAGTGGCCGCGGTTGCGACCTTCTTTTCAACGATTTGCGCCACCATGGCGGCCCTGGCCACGACACGGACGCCGCCCTTCAAGGGACAGACCGCGGCCTACGCGATCATCAACCAGCCGCTGATGGTGCCCGAGATCGTGACCGCCGTGGCGACGCTGTCATTCTTCGCGATCATCAAGCGGGCGACGGGCGTGAGCGGCATCGGCTACCTGATGCTCGCGCATACGGTGTTCTGCATCCCCTTCGCCTACATGCCGATCCGCGCGCGGCTGGAGGACATGAACCTGACCCTGGAACAGGCCGCCGCCGACCTCTATGCGACGCCCCTGCTGGTGTTCCGCCGGGTCACCTTTCCGCTCTTGGTGCCCGGCATCGTGGCCGGGGCGATGCTGGCCTTCGTCGTCTCGCTCGACGACGTGATCATCACGCTGCTGGTCGCGGGGCCCGGAGAGACGACGCTGCCCATCTACATCCTGGGCCAGATCCGGCGCGGGATCACCCCGGAGATCAACGCGGTCTCGACGCTGCTTCTGGGGCTCAGCATCATTTTCGTCACGCTCTTCTTCCTCCTGGGGAGAAAGCGCAAATGAGAGCGGGCGCAAGGTCACGCCCGCTCCGCAACCAGCAAGGAGTAGACCCATGAAACTGAAGACAACCCTGCTCGCCACGGCCGTCGGCTTGGCCGGCGCCGTGCCGGCCTGGGCCGAGGGCACGCTCAACATCTACAACTGGGGCAATTACACCAGCCCGGAGATGATCGAGAAGTTCGAGGCCGAATACGACGTCGACGTGACGCTCGACGGCTATGACAGCAACGAGACGATGCTCGCCAAGGTCCAGGAGGGCAATACCGGCTACGACATCGTGGTTCCCGGCGACTACATGATCAAGGTCATGATCGGCGAGGGACTGCTGGCCGAGGTGAAGCCCAACGAGATGGAGAACTTCGAGAACGTCGACCCGAAATGGGTCGATGTCTGGTGGGATCCCGGCCGCAACTACTCGATTCCCTACCAGTGGGGCACCACCTCCTTCACCGTCGACACGGAGGTGTACGACGGGGATATCAACACCCTGGCGCTGCTCTTCAATCCGCCGGAGGTCCTGCACAACCGGATCAACATGCTCAACGACATGAACGACGTGATCAACGCCGGCCTGCGCTACCTCGGCTACGGGCGCTGCAACGGCAACACGGAGGAATTGCGCGAGGTGACGGAACTGCTGGTGAATTCCAAGCAGTACTGGCGCACGATGGACTATTCCACGATCGAGAAGCTGACCTCCGGCGACGTGGATCTGTCGCAGACCTGGAACGGTGCCGCGCTTCGGGCCCGCCTGCAGCGGCCGACGCTGGCATACGCCTATCCGAAGGAGGGCTTCACCGGCTGGATGGACAACGTGGCCGTGCTGGCCGATGCGCCCAACATGGAGAACGCCAAGCTCTTCATCAACTTCATGATGGATCCGGAGAACGCGGCGATGACCTCCAACTTCGCGCGCTATGCCAACGGCATCCAGGGCAGCGAGGAGTTCATGGACGAGGAGATGCTGACCGCGCCCGAGATCGTGATGCCGGCCGACGCGCCGACGCCCGATTTCGTGCAGCCCTGCCCGCAGGAAACGGTCGATCTCTACAACAAGATCTGGACCCGCCTGAAGCAGTGAGCGGGCAAGCGAGAAGCCGCGCGGCGTGACAGCGCCGCGTGGCAATCGGTACTTGCAGCCTTGCAGGGGCACCGTGGCTGCGCCAGATTGCGACAGGATCAAGAAAGGATGAAGACGAGGGCACTCATGGCTTGGGCAGAATATCTGGATGCGCATCAGGCGCGATTTGTCGACGAATTGTGCGATTTCATCCGCATTCCGTCCGTTTCGGCGAAGCCCGAGAATGCAGGCGACGTGCGGACCGCGGGGCAATGGGTGGTCGACCGCTTGACTGCCGCCGGGATCGAGAACGCGGCCATGTACGACACCGCCGGGCATCCGGTCGTCTGTGCCGACTGGCTGCACGCAGGGCCCGAAAAGCCCACCATCCTGATCTACGGCCATTTCGACGTCCAGCCGGCGGAGCCCTTCGATCTCTGGACCTCGCCGCCCTTCGAGCCCACGATCCGCGACGACCGGATCTATGGGCGAGGCGCGACCGACGACAAGGGCGCGATGCTCATCCCGATCCTCGCGGCCGAGGCCTTGCTGAAGGAAACCGGGCGGCTGCCCGTGAACGTGCGGTTCTTCTTCGAAGGGCAGGAGGAGATCGGCTCGCCCGACCTGCCGCCCTTCATCGACGCGAACCTCGACCGGCTCCAGGCCGACATGATCTTTTCGGCCGATGGCGGGCAGTGGGATCCGGAGACACCGCAGCTGATCCTCGGGCTGAAGGGGCTCACCTCGCTCGAGGTCAAGGTGACGGGGCCGCGCTCCGACCTGCATTCCGGCATGCATGGCGGCGGGGTGGCGAACCCGGCCCAGGCGCTCGCGCAGCTGCTCGCCAGCATGAAGGCACCGGACGGACGGATCAGCGTTGCGGGGTTCTACGACGACGTCGTCGACCTGACGGACGCGGACCGTGAGGCGATCGCGCGGGTTCCCTGGGACGAGGCAGAATACCTCCAGCAGATCGGCATCCCGGCGACGCATGGCGAGCCGGGGTATTCCGTCCGCGAAAACCTCTGGGCGCGGCCGACCCTTGAAATAAACGGGCTGACCAGCGGCTGGCAGGGCGCAGGCACCAAGACCGTGTTGCCCTCCGTGGCGTCGGCCAAGATCACCTGCCGGCTGGTCGCGAACCAGAACCCCGAGCGGATCTTCGAGCTGATCGCCGCCCATGTCGCCGAGCATTGCCCGGCGGGTGTCACCGCCGAGGTCATGAAGAACCCTGGCCGGGCCGATCCCTTTCTCGTGCCGGCGGGCCACAACGCGAGCGCCATCGCGGGACAGGTTCTGGAGGAGGTCTATGGCAAGACGCCCTACAAGACGCGGATCGGGGGATCGATCCCGGTGATGTCGACGTTGCTCGACCGGCTGGGCCTGCATGCCGTGGTCTATGCCTTCGGTCACAACGACGAGAACCAGCATGCGCCGGACGAGTTCTTCCGCCTGCCGACCTTCCGGCTCGGGCAGACCGCCTACGTGCGGCTGATGGAGCGTCTGGGCAGCGATTCCCCGCAATGATCGGTGCGCCGGCGTACGGCGCCCGAGAGACGCTCACTCCCCCGCAGGCTCGGCCCCTTGCCGATGGATCTTGGCCAGCACGCTGTCCGGAACGACCCCCGACAGCATCGTCATCACCTTGCTTGAAAACCCGGGGATTGCGCGCCTGTCGCCGCGCATCGCCGCGGTATAGCCCTGCTCGGCGACCTCGGTCGGATCGTCCTTGTCGGAATCGGCAATGGGGGCGTCCTCCAGATCGTTTTCGGGACGATGGAAGATCGGCGTTTCGGTCGGACCCGGCATCAGGCATGTCAGTGTGACGTCGGAGTCCTTCCATTCCTCCTGCAGCGCGTAGCTGAGGCTGTTGAGATAGGCCTTGGTCGCGTCATAGACGGCGTCGTAGGGCCCGGGGACGAACCCGCCGATGGACCCCGTCACGAGGATCCGCCCCTGACCGCGCGCCTGCATCTTGCGACCGATCTTGTGCAGCAGGGACGTCGTCTGCAGGATGTTGAGGTCGATCAGGCGCTTCACGTCCGCCCAGTCCTGGTCGTGAAAGGCGTGCCCCAGCGCGCGGCCCGCATTGGCGGCGAAGAAGTCGATCTCACGGCCTTCCAACTGGTTCCAGAACTCCGTGACGCCCGACCGGTTCGACAGGTCGATGACCGCGGCCTCGACCTTTGCGCCGAGGCTGCGGAGTTTTTCGGCGGCGTCGTGGATGCTTTCTTCGTCCGCGGCGATGATGAGGTCGAAGCCGTCCTGTGCCGCCAGCCGTGCGAGCTGGTAGCCAAGGCCGGACGACGCGCCGGTGACGACGGCAAGCTTGTCAGTCATGCGATTGATCCTTCGGTTCTGCCATGTCGCGGTGCATCTTGGCCAGTACGCTATCGGGGATCACGCCGGCAAAGGTGGTCTGCACCTTGTTCATGAAACCGGTGGTCACGCCCGACGACCCGCGCAGCATCGCCTTGTAGCCTTGACGCGCCACCATGGCGGGGTCGTCCTTGCCGTCGTCCTGCCCGACCGGCGTGTCCTGCATGCCGGCACGATCGAAAAACTCGGTGTCGGTCGGGCCGGGCATCAGGCAGGTGACGGTCACGCCGCTGTCCTTGAGCTCTTCGCGGATACCCCAGGACAGAGTATCGAGATAGGCCTTGGTCGCGTTGTAGACCGCCTGATGACTGCCCGGGATCACTCCGGCGAGCGAGCCCGTGATCAGGATCCGCCCGCTGCCCCGCAAGGCGCATCTCGGGGACGGCGCGGTGCAGCAGCGCCGTGGTGCCGGTGACGTTGACATGCACGAGGTTTTCGATATCCGGCCAGTCCTGCTCCAGGAAGGCATGGCCCAGCCCGCGCCCCGCATTGGCCATCAGGTAATCGATCTGCCGATCCTCGATCGCCTCCCATAGCGTGTCGAGCCCGGAATGCGTGCCCAGATCGGCCTCGATCACCTCGATCCGCGCACCGTCTCTCTGCAGCATGCCGCCCACCGCAAGGATTTCGGGCTCGTCGGCGGCGAGCACGAGGTCGCACCCGTCCTCGGCGGCACAGCGCGCCAGTTCCAGTCCGATGCCGGAGGAGGCGCCCGTGACGACGGCGAGTTTCCTGTCTCCCGCCATCAATTCACCGCCGTTCCGGGCTTCAGCACGACCTTGGTCCAGTCGTTCTGGTTGTAGCGGAAATTGTCGTAACCCTTCGGCGCTTCCTCGAGCGGCAGGCGGTGGGAAATCAGGAAGGTCGTGTCCAGTTCGCCCTCGCCGAT
The DNA here is from genome assembly GCA_963721175.1 of uncultured Alphaproteobacteria bacterium. Lineage (GTDB taxonomy): Bacteria > Pseudomonadota > Alphaproteobacteria > Rhodobacterales > Rhodobacteraceae > Aliishimia. Next base: position 97,925 of record CAVRIG010000004.1, read on the forward strand.
CCGGCGCAGCAGATCCTCGAGATAGCGCTGCACATGGGTCTGGCCGGTCTTCACCTGCACGCCCTTCTCCATCAGCGCACCCAGCGGAAACTTGTCGAGGAACCCGCCATAGACGCCGGGTATGGAGATGCGGCCGCCCTTGCGCACCGCCATGATCGCCTCGCGCAGCGCATGGGCACTGTCGGCGCCCATCCCGATGGCCTGTTTGGCGTTGTCGAGGATGGTGTCGGGGGCAAGGCCATGCGCCTCCATGCCCACGGCGTCGATCACGGCATCCGGGCCGAAGCCGCCCGACATGTCCATCAGCGCGTCCAGAACGCGCGTCTGCTTGAAGTCGATGACCTCGGCGCCGAGCTGTCGCGCCAGATCCAGCCGGTTGGGATATTCGTCGATGGCGATGACCCGCGCCGCACCCATGACGAGGGCCGACTGGATCGCGAAGAGTCCCACGGGCCCGCAGCCCCAGACCGCGACGGTGTCGCCTTCCTCGATCTCCGCGTTTTCGGCGGCCATCCATCCGGTGGGCAGGATGTCGGACAGGAACAGCACCTTGTCGTCCTCCAACCCGTCGGGAATCACGATGGGACCGATGTCGGAGAACGGCACGCGGACATATTCCGCCTGGCCGCCGGGATATCCGCCGGTCAGGTGCGAATAGCCGAAGAGGGCGGAGATCGCGTGGCCATAGAGATTTTCCGTGATGTCCTGGTTTTCCACCGGATTGGAGTTGTCGCAGGCGGAGTAGAGCTTCTTCTGGCAGAAGAAGCAGGCGCCGCAGGAAATGGTGAAGGGAACGACCACCCGCTGGCCCTTTTGCAGCGTGCTTTTCGGGCCGGTCTCCACCACCCGGCCCATGAACTCGTGGCCGAGGATGTCGCCGGACATCATGCCCGGTATGACCCCGTCATAGAGGTGCAGGTCCGAGCCGCAGATGGCGGTCGACGTCACCTCGAGGATGGCGTCGCGGGGATTGATGATCTCGGGATCGGGGACGGTGTCGACGCGGACGTCGTGCTTGCCGTGCCAGGTCAGGGCGCGCATTGTCTGTATCTCCTCAGCTATGGGGATTTCGGAGGGCGGAGGTGGCGATCTCGCCCGTCTCCAGCAGCATCTTGAGCCGTTTCAGCTCGCGACGGCCCTGAAGGTGCGGTTCGGCCTGAAAGGTCTTCGCGACCCAACGGCCGAGCGTGCCCATCGGCGGGACATAGGCGATGATCGCCTCCATCTCGGTGCCGCGATTGCCGGGCGCATCGCGGAAGAAGACCTTGCCGCGGGTTTCGATCTCCGACGCCTCGGTCGACTGCCAGGAGATCAGCTCGTCGGGCCGATCCTCCACCATACACGTTTCAAGATGCACGTCGTAGCCCGCGGGACCAATGATGGTCCAACGGTTCAGGCCGTCGGTTTCCTCGACGGATCGCACGTTCTGCATGAACCCCGCGAGGTTCGACCTGTCGCGCCAGAAGGCATAGACCTCGCTGCGCGGCTTGGCGATGGTCACCGTGCGCCCCGCCACCGCGTACCGACCGAACCGGTTGGCCCGCGCGGTCCGGCCCGGCGCGCTGTCGGCCGGCCGCTCCAGGATGCGGTTGCGCGACTGCTGCTGGTAGAGCAGCGCCAGCCCCGCCGTGGTGACGGCAGCCGCGACCAGCAGGCCGGTATTCATGCCGCTTTGGTCTTCGGAGTGACTTGCGTATCTCATTCTTGGCCTCCCGCCCTGACGTTTCAGTCCATCTGTTCCTTCTGCGCGCCGGAATGCTTCCGCGCCTTGCCGAGGTCGGGCGTCTGCCCCAGCGGCTCGGGCTTCTCCATCACCGTGAATTCGCTCCGCCCGTCGAGCGACGGGCCAGAGGTCCATCGCCCTTCCGGCGTGGGTTCGTCGAGCGACGTGTTCAGGAAGTAGTAGGAATGCTCCGTCGCTTCGTGCGCCTCGGGCGTACTGTTGGGGATCGGCAGCTGCGCCTCCATGCCGCCCAGTTCCTCGATCACGGCCATCCACTGCTGCTGGTGCATGGTGTCGCGCGCGATCAGGAAGGACAGCATGTCCTTCATCCCGGGTCGTCGGTCATGTTGTAGAGCCGTGAGGCCAGCACCCTGCCGCCGCTTTCGGCGGTGACGTTCGCCATCATGTCCGCGCCGAGGTTGCCGGTGGCGTAGACATGGCTCATGTCGAACGGGACGCCGTTTGCGTTGACCGGCATCGCCGACAGGCCCGAGGAGAGGATGTGCCGCGGGTTCGCGCCGCCCATGATGGCGTTGACCACGGGGTCCTTGGCCGCCTCTTCCTGCACCGTCACCGGCGCGCCTTCGAGGTTCAGCGCGACGGCATGGCCGAGGAACTCGATATGGCTCAACTCCTCGGTGGCGGTCATCATCAGCATGTCGCGGTACTTGGGATTGCCGCGTGCGCCCATGGCCTGGAAGAAATACTGCATCGCCACGCGGATTTCGCCTTCGATCCCGCCGATCGCCTGCTGCAGGTACTTGGCGAATTGCGGATCGGGCGTGTCGCAGCGGACTTGGTATTGCAGCTTGGATGAGTGGTGGAACATGTGAGATCCTTCTTTGTGGCGTGATCGTGTGAATGCGCTGCCCGATGCAGGCGACGCCGATGATCAGGCGGTGTGCCGGTCCGTCGGAGGTTCTGCGGGCAAGTCGCGCAGGCTGAATTCTTTGCAAAAAAGCGTCATGGGTCTCTCCTCTGTCGGGCTCGCCCCGCCGCATGGCGCGAGAGCGAGTGGCTGAAACCAGATCGTTGTGTCGCTGTTCCCGCGTCCTGAAGTGCTACGGATCGACCGGCGGAATGCCGCCGCTTGGGGCTTCGCGAACTTTAGGCACTCCCGCGGACTGGGAGTGACCTGCACGACGGCAGGCTCACGCAGTGCGCCGGGCTGTGCCGAACCGATCTCATCGCTGCAGGCATGGTGCGCCGCCGGTTCCATCTTTCGCTCTGTCGCTTTCACCGAAGCAGAAGTGCGAAGCCGCGATTAAGTTCCTGAAAAATCGAGCTGCGGAACTTTCGCGCAGAAAACTCGTTTTTCGGCAGGTCGTGATCGTTTCGAGGAGGAGACGACCCGACCGGGCGAAAACGCGTCGGCAGCGGCCTTGGGAGGGCAATCGGCATGGTGATGGCGCAGAATTTCGGGTTCGGAACGCAGATCCGGAAATCACCGTTCTTCGATGCGACGGTCCGATGGGGCGCCAAGGGCTTTTCGGTCTACAACCACATGTACATCCCGCGCGATTTCGGCGACCCGGTCCAGAATTTCTGGAACCTGGTGAATTCTGCGATCCTCTGCGACGTGGCGGTCGAACGCCAGGTGGAGATCACCGGACCGGACGCCGCGCGCTTCACGCAGATGCTGACGCCGCGCGACCTGTCCAAGATGGCCGTCGGACAATGCAAATACGTGCTGATCACAAACCGCGATGGCGGCATCCTCAACGACCCGGTCGCCCTTCGGCTGGCCGAGGATCGTTTCTGGCTGTCGCTGGCGGACAGCGACATCCTGCTCTGGGCGCAGGGACTCGCGATCCACTCCGGCCTGGACGTGACGATCCGCGAACCCGACGTGTCACCGCTGCAACTGCAAGGCCCGCGCTCTGGCGAGGTGATGCGGGCGCTGTTCGGGGAAGGCATTCTCGATCTGAAATACTTCTGGCTGCGCGAGCTCGATCTGGACGGTATTCCGCTGGTCGTGTCGCGAACCGGATGGTCGAGCGAGTTGGGCTACGAACTCTACCTCCGTGACGGGTCGCGCGGCGACGAGTTGTGGGAAAGGATCATGACGGCCGGCGCGCCCTATGGGCTACAGCCCGGCCATACCTCCACGATCCGACGCATCGAGGCGGGCATGCTCTCTTACCATGCCGACATGGATGCCGAAACCAACCCCTATGAGCTCGGGCTCGGCCGGCTCGTGAACCTCGACACCGACGCGGAGTTCGTCGGCAAGGCGGCCCTAGCGCGGATCCGGGACGAGGGGATCAGCCGGAAACAGGTCGGGCTGGTGATCGGGGGCGCGCCGCTGGCGGGGCCGAACACCGTTTTCTGGGCCGTGACAAAAGACGGCACGCGCATCGGCAAGGTCACCTCGGCCGTCTACTCCCCGCGGCTGGAGCAGAACATCGCCCTGGCCTTGATCTCGGCGGAGCATGCGGTGCTGGGCGATGAGGTCGAAGTCATGGTCGATGCTGAGCCGGTGCGGGCAGAGATCGTGGACCGCCCGTTCTTCGATCCCGAGAAGACCCGCGCCATGGCCTCCGCCAAGGTGGCGTGAAAGGACAGCAGACGAAGTGCACGAGCTACGCGGTTTCTGCACACGCATTGCTGTCTAACCATCCCAACCTGGCAGAGAGATCACCGGCAAGGCGGATCAGCTCTTCCCCGATGTCCTGCCGGAACTCGGTCGTGAACACCCGCGCCGAGCCGGTCGCGCCGATTGACAAGGTCGCACCCGCACCGGTTTGCGCAAGGGGTGCCGCGACAGAACACATGCCGCGTTCGATCTCCTCGACGCACTCCGCATATCCGCGTCGGCGAATGATTTCGAACTCCGCCTCCAGATCTCCGAGCCGAGTCAGTGTGAACTCGGTATAGGCCTTCAGCTGTCCATCCAAATCTCCGGTCAGACGAAGCTCCGGCGAGAATGCAGCGACGGCCTTGGAGCAGGAGCAGGCATGCAGCGGGCGCCGTCCGAGGCCGGGATGGAGGAAAGACACGCCGGTCTCCGGGGTTTCGACATGGATGATCTCCACCGCCCGTCCGCGCAACCGTGACAGGAAGAAGGCCGCGCCATGTTCGGTCGCCGCCCGGGCGAGGGCAGGTGCGATGAGGTCAAGAAGCGCGCCGTCCGACTGATCGTCCCGCACGATCCGCTTGAGGCGGCTGCCGAGCATGAAACGCCCCTTGGCCACGGGCTCCAGCAACCCAGCGGCGACCAGATCCTGCACCAGGCGATAAGCCGAGGGCTTCGGCAGGTCGGAATGGTCGCAAATTTCGGCGACCGTCGCCTCGCCTTTCTGGCCGACGATCTCGAGGATCAGCGTCAAACGTTCCAGATGCATGCTTTTCTCATATCCTGATACACGTTTTTTCGATATGCGGGAATTGCACGCAGAATCAAGGGAGGAGCTTCGGCCATGGACGGAGCATGTTGCGGACCCGGCTACGCGAGCCCCGCGGAGGCGATCAAGGCACCGCGGGAAAAGCTGCTCTACACGATCGCGATCTATACGGGGACCGGTATTCAGAAGCCCGATTACCTCGCGACGGTGGACGCGGATCCCGACAGCCCGACCTATTCGCAGGTCATCCACCGGCTGGAGATGCCGGGGATCGGTGACGAATTGCACCACATGGGCTGGAACGCCTGTTCGTCCTGCCACGACGACAGTTCGATGTCGCGCAAGTACCTGCTCGTGCCGGGCGTGCGGTCGAACAACATCCACGTCGTCGACACCGCGACCGATCCGCGCGCGCCGCGCCTGCACAAGATCATCGAAGGCGCCGAGATCAAGCGCAAGGCCAACCTGAGCGGCCCGCACACGGTGCATTGCCTGGGTTCGGAAATCATCATCTCCTTCCTCGGCGACGCCAAGGGGGAGGCGCCGGGCGGTTACCTGCACATGAACAAGGAGTTCGAGATCATCGGGCGCTGGGAAAACTCGATGGGCGACATCCCGTTCGGATACGATTTCTGGTATCAGCCGCGCCACAACGTGATGGTCAGCTCCGAATGGGCGGCGCCGAACACGTTCATGCCCGGATTCGACCTCGAGGAGGTGGGGCATCTGAAGTATGGCCGCCGCCTGCATATCTGGGACTTCGAGAAGCGCGTGCCGGTGGAGACGATGTACTTAGGGCGAGGACGGCCTGATCCCGCTCGAGGTCAAGTTCCACCATGACCCCGACAGCACCCATGGCTTCTGCGGTGCCGCGCTGTCGGCCAACGTGATCCATTTCTGGAAGAACGGCGACGGCCGGTGGAAGTGGGAGAAGATCATCGATGTCGGCAACGAACCGCATCCGGAATGGCCGATCCCCGTGCCGGGCGTGATGTCGGCGATCCTGGTGTCGATGGACGACCGGTTTCTCTACCTCAACAACTGGTTGCATGGCGACATGCGGCAATACGACATCACGGATCCGCACAACCCGAGGCTGACCGGACAGGTCTGGATGGGCGGGCTGCTGGGCAAGGCGCCGGAGGTGAACGGCGTGAAGATGGCGGGCGGCCCGCAGATGTTCCAGCTCTCGCTCGACGGCCGGCGGCTTTATGTCACGACCTCGCTGTTCTCGACCTGGGACAACCAGTTCTACCCCGAGATCCGCCAGCAGGGCGGCGTGATGGTCATGATCGATTGCGACCCCGAAAACGGCGGCATGAAGATCAACCCGGATTTCATCGTCGATTTCGGCAAGGAACCCAACGGCCCCAGCCGTTGCCACGAAACCCGCTATCCCGGCGGCGACTGCACGAGCGATATCTGGCTGTGACCGGGACGCGGACCATCACCATCGCCAATCGCGGCGGCGCGACCTACACCGTCGAGGCGCGCCGCCCCCTGCTCGACACGCTGCGCGCGCAGGGCGTCGATCTGCCCTATGGCTGCAAGTACGGCGGCTGCATCTCTTGCGCGGCCAAGCTGACGGCGGGCGAGATCGACCAGCGTCGGCAGGTAGCGCTGAACAACCGTCAGATCGCCAATGGCTACGTCATCCTCTGCGTCGCCCGGCCGGTGACGGATTGCACGCTGGAGATCGGGGTGGAAAGCCACGACAAGCTCTACCGCAACCCGTTTCTCGACCCGCTGGAACCCCATGAACTCAAGGCGGATATCGCCACGCCGAAGGAGCGCTGACATGCCCGAAGCGGACATCGACCACATCTACGACTACGACTCCAAGTACCTCGCCGACATCCTGAAATCGGTGAAGACCATCGCCATGGTCGGCGCCAGCGCGGACAAGACCAAGTTCAGCTACGGCGTGCTGCGGGTGCTGCACGAGACCGGCTACGACATGATCCCGGTCAATCCCAATCCGGCCGTCACCGAGATCCGTGGCATCAAGGTCTATCATTCCCTGCAGGAGATCGACCGGCCCGTCGACATGGTGGAGGTGTTCCGACCCAAGGAAGAACTCTACGGCATCGCCGAGCAGGCCATCGCCATCGGCGCCAAGGTGCTCTGGGGTCAGATCGGCGTCTATGACGACCGCGCGGCGAAGCTGGCCGAAGAGGCCGGGCTCAAGGTGGTCATGAACCGCTGCCCCAAGATCGAACTTTTCCGCCCGTTCTGGAAGCCGCGACTGGACCTCGCGATCTGACATCGCTCAGCGCCGAGCGGCCGGTCGCGAGCGACACAGCGCCAGATCGCGCCCGGAATTGAATTCCAGCGCATGGCCACCGCGCATTGCGGCTTGTCACGACCGGCCCTGCGGTGTCGGGTGACGGCATGAAGCTCAACGGTGCGTTCCTCTTCATCCTGGCCACGCTGATGATCGACGCCATCGGCGTGGGGATCGTGTTCCCGATCCTGCCCGACCTCATGGACCGCGTCGGCGCCACCAGCACGGCGGAAGGCGCTCTGTGGGGCGGGATCATGATGTCGGCCTACGCGGCGGCGATGTTTCTCTTCGGCCCCATCATCGGAAGCCTGTCGGACGCCTACGGGCGCAAGCCGGTGCTGATCGCGGCACTGGTCACGCTCACGATCGACTACGTCATCATGGCCATGGCGCAGACTTACTGGTGGCTGCTGTTCGGCCGCATTCTCGCGGGGATGGCCGGGGCCACGTACATCACGGCGACGGCTTACATCGCGGACATCGCCAAGCCGGAGGAGCGCTCCGCGGGCTTCGGCATGATCGGGGCGGCCTTCGGCATCGGTTTCGTCCTCGGTCCTGCGCTGGGTGGTCTCGCTTCGGGCTGGCATATCACCGCGCCGTTCTGGATCGCGGCCGGACTGGCGGCGATCAACGTGGCGTTCGGCATCTTCGTGCTGCCGGAATCGCTGAAGAGGGAGAACCGCCGGCCCTTCGGCAGACGCGACCTGAACCCGTTCGGCGCGATCGCGCGGGCCTTCGTGGTGCCGGGCCTCGCGATTCCGCTGATCTGCATCTTCGTCTTCGAATTCGCCAACATGGTCTACCCGACGCTCTGGGCGTTCTGGGGGCGCGAAGTCTTCGGCTGGGACGGGGTGATGATCGGGCTGACCCTGTCGGCCTACGGCATTCTGATCGCGGCCGTGCAGGCAGGCGTCTTGCCGCAGCTCACCAGACGGCTTGGCGATTATCGCACATTGATTATCGCGACCGTCGCCGGGATGATCGGGTTTGTCGGGTTCGGCACCGCCACGACAGTTTGGGCCGTGGCGTTCTTTTTGCCGATCGCCGCACTGTCGGACATGGCGCCGCCCCTGATGACCGCCTTCGCCGCCAACAGCGCGCGCGAAGATCAGCAGGGCCTGGTGCAAGGCGTGATCGCGTCATTGTCCTCCGTCGCCGCCGTGGCGGCTCCGCTGCTCATGACGGGCGTGTTCGAGCGATTTGTGGGCGGAGACGGGATCTACCTGCCCGGAGCGCCGTTCCTGGTCGCCGCCTTGCTTATCGTGGCAATCTCGCCGCTGCTCTTGCGGGTGGCTGCGTGGGAGCCAGTGAGGAAGGATTGACGGTGGTCCGAGCGCCGTCATGCGAGCGGGGCAGAGCGCGCAGGGCAGTTCCGCTGTGCGATCGACTGCGCCTCCATCGGCGACGTCTCCGCCCACTTCGGGGCGCATGCGCATGTCGGGCTCCGAAATCGCCAACGTTCGCAAGCCGCGGGTAAAGCCTTCGGTCGCATTGTGCCTTTGAACATGTTGCGCGCCGCTCCGATACGTGCGGTCGTGTACTCCGTGGAACTGGACTTAACGTTCGGTTTCGCGCGCACGGATAGTCGGCGCATGCCATGTCAGGAGGTCCCGAGATGAAGCGGTCGCAGATCAACACGGCCATTGTGGAGGCGGAACGTGACTTTCGCCGAGTTCGGCTTCACCTTGCCGGATTTCGCCGGTTGGACCCGCGACGACTGGATCGCGCGGGGTGACGACGTGCGGGATCTGATCGCGGCCGGGCACGGGTGGGATGTCACCGATTTCGGTGCGGGCATGTTCGAGAGCAGGGGGCTGGTTCTTTTCACGTTGCGAAACGGTCTCGCGGCAGGTGGTCCGACAAGCAGGCCCTATGCGGAAAAGATCATGATCTCGCGGCAGGATCAGCTGACGCCGATGCACCGGCACGCACAGAAGACCGAGGACATCATCAATCGGTCGTCTCTGTCCGACGGCGCCACGCTCGCGATCAAGCTCTTCGGGTCGGACGGGGACGGCAACCTGTCAGAAACGCACCCCGTGACCGTGTGGCTGGATGGCCGTGAACGCGACGTGGAGCCTGGCACGATCATCGAGCTCGAACCTGGGCAAAGCATCACTCTATATCCGGGTGTGTTTCACGCGTTCTGGGGCAGGGGTGGGGATATCGTGGTGGGTGAAGTCTCCACCGTGAACGACGACAGGACGGACAACTTCTTTGCCGAACCGGTCGCACGTTTTACCGGGATCGAGGAGGACGAGCCGCCTTTGAGGCCGCTGGTCAGCGATCACCCGCTCGCGTGACCGGCCCGAAGGCATTCAGTAGCTTTGCGCCTTGCGGATCCGGACCTGCCGGAGGCTGGCGGCGACCGCCTCGTCAAGCGTGCGGACGCCGGTATCTTCGAGCAGCCTCATCAGCTTCAGGAAGACCTCGGCTGTAGCCTTCGCGTCCCCAAGCGCGGTGTGCCTGTCCTCGGGCGCGATGACAACTCCGAGCCGGTCGGACAACGCGTCGAGCGTATGGTTCCCGGTGTGATCGAAGAGGGCAGCGGACAGCAGGACGGTACAGAGCGCGGGCATGTCGAACCGCCGGCCCGTCTCCGCTTCCTTTTCCTGAAGAAACGCCAGGTCGAACGGCGCGTTATGCGCGACGAGGACGGCATCGGTGCAGAAGTCGTGGAAGGCCGGAATGGCGTCGCGCGCAGTCGGGGCGCCGTCGACCATCGCATCGGTGATCCTGTGGACAGCCGTCGAAGCTGCCGGGATCGGGCGCGCGGGATCGATCAGGGTGTCGAAGACCTCGCCGGTCAGGATGCGTCCGTTCACGATCCGGACAGCGGCGATCTGGATGATCTCGTCGCCGCCGCGCGGGGCAAGTCCGGTGGTTTCGGTATCGAAGACGACGAAGGTCAGCGCCGAAAGCGGGCGGTCGCCCAGATCTCCGGACGTGCTCGACAGGTTGAAGTCGTAGAACTCCGGGCGCGCCTGCACCGGGCTGAGCGCGCGCGTGTCGGCCGCCGGCAGCGGCAGAACGATGCGCGGGCCTTCGGCGCTGCGTTCGGCCCAGATGTCGGTCCGGTGGCCGGTGAGCGCGTCACGCCCTGAATAGCGGCCGTAGCCATCGGAGAGCGGTTGCGCCAGCCAGTCCTGCAGAAGGCCATCGGGTACCATGTCGCCCTGCCAGGAGAGGATGAACCAGGTCTCGCCCTCCCGCGCCTCGCTCCGCAGCCGAAAGCCCGAGCGCGACCCGGAGGACGTCAGCCCGTCGAGGACATTGGCGAGCAGCATGAAGATCGCGTAGCCATCGCAGTCGGCAAAGAGCCCGGAGGGTTCCGTCCGGATTGGAATGACGCCCCGCGCTTGCAGCGCGTCGAGGATGTCCCCGTCGGTCACGCGCGCCATCGGCCAGTGCCGGGTGGTGGCGGCCTCGTGCCGCTCCTCGAGCTCGCGCAGCGTCCGGTAGAGCTTGCCCAACTCCTGGCGGAGCCCCGCATCGAAGGTGGCGCGCGTTTGCGGATCCACCTCCTCGCCGCTCAGAAGCAGCTCGAGGATCGACCCCATGGCGGAGGCCGGCCGCCGCACCTGCTCCATCAGCGTGTTGAAGAGGTGGTCGCGCTCGGCATGGGCTTCGAGATCCTCGGTCGCGTCGCGCAGGATCAGGACGTGACCCAGGGGTTCGTCCTCGTTCGACACCGGCGTCACCTGGCCCAGCAGGAAGCGCGTGCCGGATGCGTCGGCGACGAGGAACGGCTCCGCCTTCGTGTCGCCGCTGTCCCCTCGCGCCGCCAGCCGTTCGATCGCCTGGTCCAACGGCTCCGACCGGATCGCGGCATCGAGCGGCCGGTCGAGACCGAGGCCATCCAGCAGCTCCTGCGCGGCCCGGTTGTAGAGCATGATCCGGCGTTTCGGATTGATGACAACGACGCCTTCGGCAAGATCCCGCAGCAGGGCCGCGAACATCGCCTTTTCTCGCGCGATCAGGCGCGTTTCGGCCTCCACCGCCTGTACGCGCGCCCGGCGCGCGCCTTCGAGCGCCGCGTTGATCGCATTTGCCGAAGGTGCCAACGCACCGAGGTAGCGGGCGGGCCGCTCCTCGATCGGCTTGCCGCCGATATCCGCCGCGGCGCGCGTCTGCAGGTCGGCGGCGAGGCCGAGGATCGGGCGGGCGACATTCTCGTCGAAAAGCAGCGCGACCCAGGCGGTCAGCCCCAGCAGACCCAGCGTACCGACAAGGCCCGCGGTGACATAGCCATCGGGCGGCCCACCCGCGCGAGACCAGCCGAGCCAGAGGCCCGAGATGAGCACGGCGATCCCGCCACAAGCCAGCCCGACGAAGAAGAGCGCGAAGCGCAGCCGGAGGCCTAACCGCTCACGCATCGGACCCGGCAAGGAGCCCGGTGAGCGTGGCCTTCAGTTCCTCGTTGGCAAAAGGTTTGGTCAGGAACGCGTCTGCCCCCAGTGCCATACCCTTGCGCCGCTCCATCTTGCCGCCGCCGGCCGTCATCATCAGGATCTTGGTGTCCTTGAGCCGCGGTTCCTCGCGGATCATCTGGCAGACTTCGTAGCCGGAGCGTTTGGGGAGCATCACGTCGAGCACGACCGCGTCCGGAACCGATGCCGCGAGCGCCTCCAACGCGGCGTCCCCATCGGCGACCCGCGCGGGCTTGTGGCCCATCGCACGGATCAGGAATTCCAGCGCGAAGGCGATATTGTCCTCGTCCTCGATCAGCAGGATGTGCTTAGGTTCCATCGCCGTCTCCTTGCGCTTGACACGCCACGTCGAGAAGCGCGCTACCCGGTTCGATTTCGTGCCACGTCGCCTGTGCCGGATCTTCCAGGCTCGCCTCCGTCACGTCGGCCCGCGAGCCCGTGTCGCAATTCACCAGCTGCTGCACGCGCGCCGTGGGCTGCCAGCGGGCATGGAGATAAAGATCGACCAGCCGCACGCCGGGGACCGCGTCATTCGCGCGCGCGGTCGCGGTATCGAGCGCCATCAGGCGCGTCGTTTGCGGCACGATGTAGGTCCAGGGTTTCCAGGCGTAGGTCTCCTCCACGCGGCTGATCACTTCGAAGCCGTCCGGAAACGACCCAACTGTCCGATCGGCCCAGCTGTACTCAGACCAGATCGCGTATCCGAGCATGGCGGCACCGGCCGCGACGGGGATCAGCCAGCGCGGCAGGCGCCCCCGGAAAAGCTGCGACAGGATCAGCATCAGGCCGGCGGCGGACAATCCGGCGGCAAATGTGGCCATGAGTTCGAAGAACATGCGCCTTACCCCAGCGTCGCGGTGCCGTGCCCTACCGCCGACTGCATCGTCTTGATGACCATGAAGGCGTCGCGCAGGTGGTTGCGTTCAAGATCCGAAAGATCGCCCGGCGCCATGAAATTGTCCGGCGCCTTGCCCTTGCGGATTTGGGCCGCCTGGTGGCGCAACCGTGTCTCCGCGATCAGGTCGTAGGCATCGAGCAGCTCCGACGCACCAGAGGCGGAGATCACCCCGGCCTTTCCGGCGGCCTCTAGCCTGGCGCGTGTACCGACGGGTTCGAGCGCTCCCTTGAGCGCGTAGACCCGCGCCAGGTCCGTCACCGGAACCACGCCGGAATGCTTGAGGTCGAGCGTGTTCTTGTGCTCGCCCGAGCGGATCAGGGCGAGGCCGCGGAAGAGCCCGAGCGGTGGTGTGTGTTTCAGCGAATTGGAGATCATGTGCGCGGTGAAGATCGAGTTTGCCCGTGCCGCGCGCAAGGTCTGCCGGTGCAGATCGCCGAAGAGCTCCTGCGTGCCGCTGATCGGGCGCAGGTCGAACATCACGGAGGCCAGCATCTGGGCCTCGGTGTCGGGCTGCGCGATCCAGCGCCTGAAGTACTCCCGCCAGACGCGGCGCGGCTGCCGCCAGCGCGGGTTGGTGGCCATCATGTCGCCGGGGCAGAAGACGAACCCGCACGCATTCAGCCCCTCCGACACGCGCCGGGCAAGCGCCGCGAAGTAGGCGTCGTCCTCCGCCGTAGCGTCGTCGTCGAAGGATGAGGCAGTTGTCCTGATCCGACATGCCCGTCTGCTCGCGCCGCCCCTGGGACCCGCAGGCCAGCCAGAGATAGGGCACTGGCGGCGCGCCGAGCACGGCTTCGGCCAGCGACAACAGGCGCCGCGTCACGGCATCGGTGATATCGGTGATACGACGGCTGATCGCGTCGGGCCGTACCCCCGCCGCCACCAGTTGCGCAAGCAGCCTCGGGGTCCGCGCGACGATTGTGGCCATCGCCTCCGCGCTGTCGGCATCGACGATCTCGGCGATCATGTGGCTGGCCGTCTCGGCCTGCCGGCGGAAGAGGTCGGTCTTGCCGATCATTCCGGCGATGCGGCCCCGCTCCACCACGGGAAGGTGGCTGACGCGATGTTCCGCCAGCGTCACGAGGGCGTCGAGACCCAGCGCCTGCGTGTCGATCGTCACCGGATTTGCCGTCATGATGTCGGACACAGGGGTGAAGGCCGGACGGCCCTCCGCCAGCACCTTGTCGGTCAGGTCGCGGACGGTCACGATCCCGGCGATCTCCTCTCCCTGCATCACGATGATCGAGCTGATCGTGTGTGCGCGCATCAGACGCGCCGCCTCGGTCACGGTCGCGGAGGGTGGGCAGGTAATCGGCTCGCGCGCCATCAGGTCGGCCACGCGCAGGGCGGTGAGACCGGTGGCATAGGGGCCGTCATCCGGTTCGGTGGGCGTGCGCGCGAACCATTCGGCGAAACCCGGATCGGTATCGACCAGGTTGCGAAAGGCCTCCGCGGGCACGAGAAAGAGTTTGGCATCGGCGGCGACGCGGGTCGTCATTCGGGCCTGGCCCGAGCCAAGGACACCGCGTTCGCCGAGGATCTCGCCGGCACTGCGGCGGAACACGACCTGACCGCCAGAGCCGAGCGTGTCGACCTCTCCGCTGTCGATCACATAGACGCACCGAAGCTCTTCGCCCTGGGTGAAGAGCGTCTCGCCTGCCTTCCGTTCGGCGATGGTCACGCTTGGGAGCAGGTGTTCCAGAACCGATTGCGGCAGCCTGTCGAATGGGGCGTGACGCTTCAGATCGTTCAGGCTGTCTGGTTGATCCTTGGGCATCTTGCTCTCGCTGCTGCCATGGCCGGACGTACTCAACAGGATGTTTCCACGGGCGTCGTCCATTTCGGGAAAAGGTGCGAGGGGACGCCGCAGCGCCCCCTCGCCATCGGTTCAGTGAGCCTGGGCCGTACCAGCACCGCGGGGCACGCGGACGCTGTAGACCAGGTCCTTGATTTCCTGCGGGGTTTCCCGGGTCATGCTCGCCACGAGGTAGGCCACCGCGAAGTTGATCGCCGCTCCGATCACGCCGAACGAGGTCGACTGGATGGTGAAGAGCAGCGGATCCGCATCGGTGAAGCTGTTCGTGTCGGGAATGAAGAACCAGCCCTTGTGCAGGAAGATGTAGAGCAGCGTCGTGAGGAGACCTGCGAGCATTCCCGCGACCGCCCCGTGATTGTTGATCTTCGTGGAGAAGATCCCCATCATAAGCGCCGGGAAGATCGAGGCGGCCGCCAGACCGAAGGCGAGCGCAACCGTCTGGGCCGCGAAGCCCGGAGGATTGAGGCCCAGGTAGGTCGCGACCGCGATCGCCACGGCCATGGCGACCCGGGCCGACAGAAGCTCGCCCTTCTCGCTGATCCGCGGGTTGATCGCGCCCTTGATCAGGTCATGGGACACCGCCGAGGAGATCGCGAGCAGAAGGCCCGCCGCCGTCGACAGCGCCGCCGCCAGACCGCCCGCCGCGACCAGTCCGATTACCCAGGACGGAAGGTTGGCGATTTCCGGGTTGGCCAGAACGAGGATGTCGCGGTTGAAGTTGGTGAGCTCGTTGCCTTCCCAACCATTCGCCGCCGCGCGTTCCTGCATCGCTTCGCTCTCGTCGTTATAGTACTGGATCCGGCCGTCGTTGTTCTTGTCTTCCCAGCCGAGCAGTCCCGTCTTCTGCCAGGTTTCCATCCAGTCATAGGCGGGATCGTTCTGGATCTGCTCGACCGACACCGCTTCGCCATCGCTACCATTCGGCCAGAACTGGTCGGTGATGTTGAGGCGTGCCATGGCACCCACGGCCGGTGCCGTGAGGTAGAGCAGCGCGATGAAGACCAGCGCCCAGCCGGCGGACCAGCGTGCGTCGGAGACCTTCGGCACGGTGAAGAACCGCATGATGACGTGCGGCAGACCGGCGGTGCCAATCATCAGCGACAGGGTGAACAGCACCATGTTGAACGTGTCGCCGTGATGGGCGGTGTATTCCCGAAAGCCCAGGTCGGTGACGATCTGGTCGAGCGTGGTCAGCAGCGGCGCGCCGGACGCTTCATTCGTGCCGAAAAGGCCCAGTGCCGGGATCGGGTTGCCGGTCAGTTGCAGCGAGATGAAGATCGCCGGGATCGTGTAGGCGAGGATCAGCACGACGTACTGCGCCACCTGGGTGTAGGTCACGCCCTTCATGCCGCCGAAGACTGCGTAGGCGAAGACGACCGCGGCGCCAATCAGCAGCCCGGTGGTGTTCGACACCTCGAGGAAGCGACCGAAGGCCACGCCGACGCCGGTCATCTGCCCGATCACGTAGGTCACCGAGGCGACGATCAGGCAGATCAACGGCCACCATGCGCGCAGTCGGCGAATAGAACCGGTCGCCGATGAACTCGGAGACGGTGAACTTGCCGAACTTGCGCAGATAGGGCGCGAGCAGCAGGGCCAGCAGGACGTAGCCACCCGTCCAGCCCATCAGGTAGGTCGAGTTGTCGTAGCCCACGAAGGCGATGAGACCGGCCATCGAGATGAACGAGGCCGCCGACATCCAGTCGGCCGCCGTGGCCATGCCGTTGGTGACCGGGTGCACGCCGCGGCCGGCGGCGTAGAATTCCGACGTGGACCCGGCGCGGGCCCAGATCGCGATGCCGATGTAGATCGCGAAGGACGCGCCCACGAACAGCAGGTTGATGGTGAATTGATCCATGGTTTTCGGTCCCTTACTGCTCGTCGACGCCGTATTCGCGGTCGAGCTTGTTCATGCGCCAGGCGTAGAAGAAGATCAGGGCGAGGAAGACGAGGATCGAGCCTTGCTGGGCGAACCAGAAGCCGAGATCGGTTCCTCCGACCTTGATGCCGGCAAGAAGCGGGCGCAGCAGGATGCCGAACCCGAACGAGACCACCGCCCAGATGACCAGACTGATCTGGATCAAGCGGACGTTGGCCTTCCAATAGGCGTTGTTGTCTTGGGTGGACATGTGTTTCTCCCTAGTCCTTGTCGTCCTGTCGCGAACGGTCTGCCGCCCGCGTCGTGCAGTCACCCCGATCCGTGCGGGGAAACTCCTGGCCGTGCGTCTCGCCGCCACATAGCGCCGCATTCTGTGGGCAGAGACATCCATTGTGGCTTGCGTGATAGCGTCAATCTCGCCTTCAACCTTGATCGGGATCAAACCCCGCCATGCCGCGCAAAGCGTAGTCGTCGCAGACGGTGCGGATGTGCCAGGGCCGACTGTCCTTGATCGCGAGCGGACCTTCTCCCGGACGTGTCTTCCGGAGTTGCTGTATAAGACGGCGCAGGTGGTTCATGTCTCTCCTCCAGATCCTGTGCGGGATGCCGCAGTGCAGCAGCTTCACAGTAAAGAGAGCACATTTGCAGTAATTCTTTCGCTAACCTTTTGACTTAACAATATTATTTTGTAAATCGTTAAACTTTTGTTGCTGGAATATGTAAAGGGCTTGATCTGAAACAGGCTAAGACTTAAACAACCTTAGGTTTTTTCCTTGCCTGTTGATGCAGCACCGACTCGGACGATTGCTCGGTCTGAAGGCACGACGCCCGACGCAGAGGCGCGGCGCTCGAGCAACTCCGCCAAGAAAGGGAATATGTGCGCTGCCAATCGACCGAATCATGCGTGGCGGCTGGGGGTGCCTGCCCTTGGAATGCCAGCTGGTTTCACGAACGGCCGGCCGACAAAGAGCATCGGGCCGCAAGGCTTGTGGCATTGCAACCCATATTCCCGATGCGCGCGAAGAGGCGCCATGGTCCGATCAGACGATGTCGAGGTCGGTGCCCGTCACCGAGAATATCACGTCCTCGTGATCCCGGTCGCCACCGCCCAGAAGGTCCTCGAAGCCGATCGTCATCTTCCCGGCTTCAGCGTCGAAGCCCGACCGAACATGCTGGAACTGATCAACGCTCAGCGACGGAGCATAGCCGTGGAGCACGACCCGTCCGCTGTCGACACCATCCACAGCGAGGAAGATGTCGGAGTCGCCCGGCACGTTGGCCATCTCGCCCGTGGTGCCGGACTTGACGTTGTCGAAGAGCAGGGACACGTCGACGATCCTGCCGGTCCCGTCGACCTCTTAAGAAAGCCGAGGTCGTAGTCATTCCTCCACGTCGTCGACCCTTGCGGTGGCGCTTTTCCGGGCGCCGGACTTGACGTTGTCGAAGAGCAGGGACACGTCGACGATCCTGCCGGTGTCGTCGATGACATCCAAGGCGCTCTTGAAGCCGGCGCTGGCGCCCGGCGGTTTCAGAAGCTGCACCTCGCAGCTGCTCGACCAGGCGCCGCTGAGGAATTCGGCCCGGCATGATGCCGTTCACATCGTCGCGGTCGACCGGTTGGCGGTTCTTGACGTCCGGAAACGGCGTCGAGGCCATCTCGTCCGGCTCGAAGGTCAGACCGACCAGGAGCGGGTCGTGATCGGAGGCGCAAAACGGATTTTCGGCCGCGAAGAACTGGGGCTGGTTGTAGTCGAGGTCTTAATCAAGGAAGACCAGCTCGTCGGAATTGATATGCCATTCGGCCGCCCCGGTGATGTCGTCCTGCAGCCCCGTCGAGGCAAGGGCATGATCGAGCGCCCCATGCCGGCCAAACAACGTGAAACCGTAATCGCCCGGTGCGCCGCCGACGAGGTTCGCGAAGCTGCCCTCGAGCACCGCATCGACCGGATCCTCGAGCGCATGGGCATTCAGATCGTCGGTGATCAGAACATTCTGACATGGGCCTCTGCATCCGCCTCCACGTCATTGAGTTTGCTGTCGCCCTCGGACTTGAAGTGGTTGGACACGACCGTCGCGAGGTTGCCATCCCCGGTTTCCAACGTGGCCGCGGTGGCCGGGCGGTTGCGCGGGAAATCGTCTACCTGGTCGTCGGAGGAAGCGACCTGGTTCAGCACATCCGCAAGCGCGAACGTATCCGCTGCGGAGGCCTCGTCGAAGACGCGCACTGCCCGTTGGACCTCATTGACCGCGTCATTGCGGTAGATGATGCCGGCGGTGATCGAGTTGTCCCGATCGGACCATCCGGATTGCCCGACTCCGAAGTGTAGTCGACGAAGCTCCAGACATCCGAATCGGCCGCTGTGTTGAGCGCAGCCACCAGCGTGGCGATGGCCGAACCCGGCCGGAACCCGCCATTCTCCAGCTCCTGCAGCGTGACGATCTCCGTCTCGAGACCGACGATTCCGGTCACCAGCTTGTCAAGTTGCCGATCGAATTCCGCGGCGTTGTCCGCTCCGCGCGAATCCTGACCGCCGATCGGGTGCGACCTTGATCGAGCCGAAGCGGCCGAGAACGAAGGCCTCGGTCACCGGCAGGTTGCCATCGGTGCCGCCGACGGGTGCCACCAGTTCGACTTGCATCCCTTCGAGGCTTTCCATGACTTCCGATCCGTCAACGGCGAATTGCACCGCTTCGGGCAGGGCAGAGCCGGTTCCGAGCGTCGCAATGCTGGTCACGTTGGAAATCTGCGTCTTCTCGAAGAACTCGGCCACTCCGCTCCATTCAACAAAGTCGCCGACCGATACGGAGGCATCGGGGTCGAAGACGAAGATGTCATCGGATGTCCCGGTTTCGCCGTCGCCGGTGTCGTCCTGCAGTAAGAAGCCGCCGATTTCGTTCGCCCCGAGGAAGGACGCGGTGACGATCCCGCGCGTCGTGACTTCCTGATCCACGAGTGGGGAGGCGTCGCTCGTGCCCTGGATATCGAAGATTGGTAAGCCCACGGCGGGTTAGGATTTGTCCTCGCCCCCGGTCGTGGTCGTCGCGACCACGTTGGTGAACGTGTCCACGTCGGAGAACTGCGCGTTTCCCGCGTCCCATGATCGGCCGGTGTTGCCGGCCGTGTCCGGCCAAGCTTAGCCGTCCACGAGATCGTCGGCGGTCAACGTGCCGTCGATGTCCGCGTAGAAGTTGACGCCGTCGCCGCCGCGCCCAGGCCCGCGCCGTCGGTGTAGCCCAGCTTTAAACTGGAGAGGTCGATGGTGTCGCCCCAGACGGTGCGGGACTGCGTCGCACCCTCCGCGCTGCCGATCACCACGACACGCGTCGGCGTCGATCAGCACGACATAACCCGCCTTTCTTCCGTCACCGTCCGGCCGAAGATGGAACTGTCCACATTCGGAGTGCTGACTGCGGCCGCGACCAAGCTGTTCTTGACCGCTTCGGCCGCGTAGCCGCCGCAGCATTGCTCGTCTCGGTGTCGAGCGCATCGATGCCCGAGAATACCCAATCCGCCGGGTCCAAGACGGTCGACGCGGCGCGCTGTAGGCCCACCCGTCTGGGTAGTCCCACGGCTAGCCACGGCGGTCCATGTCGATGTCGCCGAACAGGTCGATCACCGCGCAATTCTGAAAAGCTCGATCGCGTCATCACCGTTGATCGCCATCGCGCCGGTCCCGATATCCGGTGCGAAGCAGAAGAAAGCCGCGAAGTCGTCCGCGTTGTCGATGGACATGGAGGAACTCTCCCGCGAGCACGCTTCCGCTCAGCGTCAACTCCTCGCCGTCCGTGCCGCCGCCGTTGTTGGCGGAACCGATGCCGTACGAAAAGAGATCGGCGATGTCTGCGGTGGCATAGACTCCACGTCCTTGGGCGGGCCGCCCGGCAAAGGTCCGTCGAACATAGCGGTGATGTGAAGGCTCATGGATTTTCCCCGATGGTAGCGCGTGTCCATGCGCAACAGCGTTCGGCGCGCGCAAGGAGGAGCCGCCTGCACGCGATGATTGAAGAATGGTTAATGGCGCTGTGTGACGATTGCGTGCCGACTTCGGAGGTCGACGGGACCGGGAGATTTTTAGGGTGCTGCCACTGGCGGACAGGAGATCGGCACCACGATGCGGGTCGTGTCGGTCAGCGGTTCAGAGGTGAGTTTTCCGCCCAGAGCGCGGCGTGGCAGGGGCCGTCACTCCGCCTTTTCGATCTTCGCCCTGGCGGCAATGGCTTCGAACAGGTGCGTGAATTCCGCCTCGCCGGTTCGGTCCAAAACGTCGCGGGAAATCTCCTCGGGCGACCAGATCCAGGAAGTCGCCGGATCGTGCAGCATCGCCCACTCCGCGAACATACGCTTTGAGGTCGTCTGCGACAGGCGCAGGTTGACGTCGAGGTGCCGGTCGTCGCGCTTGATGCGTGCGTACGTGGCCTGCACCACCGTCTCGGGCCCTTCGAGAAACTGAAGGTAGATGTCCTGGCGGCACACCAATGCTCCGGTCACGCCGTCGCGCATGTTGCATCGCCGGGCGTCCAGCAGGATGCCGCCGAGCATGGCGTCGTCATAGCCGAAAGGCTGCGAAGAGTAGATGAGGCGAATGAGGTCGGGAATGATGCGCGCTCCTGATCAGGCAGCCCGAATCCGGACCGGAACAGAGTACGGCGCGCGGCAGGCTGGATGCAGCTTAGCCGAAAGGCAGAGGGGAGTTGTTGGCAAAAGGCCAAGCACGTCCTGACTTGGCAAGCACCGACACGTCCCTTCGCTCCGTCCGACCATACGGAGAATTCGCATTGCGGATCGGCGCCGACTGACCGAAGCT
The DNA here is from genome assembly GCA_963721175.1 of uncultured Alphaproteobacteria bacterium. Lineage (GTDB taxonomy): Bacteria > Pseudomonadota > Alphaproteobacteria > Rhodobacterales > Rhodobacteraceae > Aliishimia. The sequence goes on from CAVRIG010000004.1 coordinate 119,104, forward strand.
CGCCGCATGAGTGGTGATCCGATGTCCATACGTCCCGCGCGGCGCGAAGACCTGCCCGCGCTGATCGCGCTTTATGCCGATGACGATCTGGGCAAGGCGCGCGAGGCAGCCACGCCGGATGCGCGATACATGACCGCATTCGATACCATTTCCGCGGATCCGAACCACCTGCTGGTGGTCGGAAAAGTAGATGGCGAGATCGTCGCGACATTGCTGCTGTCCTTTCTCCCCGCGCTGTCCCGGCATGGCGCCTGGCGCGCGCAGATCGAATCGATGCGCGTGGCGCAAGCGTTGCGCGGGCAGGGGCGGGGCCGGGAGTTGCTGGACTGGGCCGTCGAGACGGCGCGGGGCAGGGGCTGCGCGCTGGTGCAGCTCACATCCGACCGGCGCCGTCCGGACGCGCACCGGTTCTACGAACGCGCCGGGTTCAACCCCTCGCATATTGGTTTCAAACTCGATCTGGGCGCGACATGACCGAACTTCGTGTTTTCGACGGACATAACGACCTCACGCTCCGGCTGCTGCGCGGGCAGGTCACCGCCCAAGGCGTGGCCGAAGGGCTGCAGGACGGGCATATCGACAAGCCGCGGGCGATCCGGGGCGGGTTCGGCGGCGGCATGTTCGCGATCTTCGTGCCGAGCCCCGGCGACAAGGATGTCCGGTATGAGGAGATGCAGAAGGCGTCCTACGACCTGCCGCTGCCCGACCCGGTGCCGGAAGCGGAGGCCGTCGCCTGGTGCGACCGCGGGTTCGACGTGCTGGAGGATCTGCAAGCGGCGGGCGCCATCCGCCTCTGCCGCAGCGCCGCCGAGGTCGAGAGGCATCTGCCGTCCGCAGAAATGGCGGCCGTCGCGCATATCGAGGGGGCGGAGGCCATCGACCGCGACTTCGCGCGGCTGCATCAGTATCACGGGCGCGGGCTGCGGTCTTTGGGTCCGGTCTGGAGCCGGGATACGATCTGGGGCCACGGCGTGCCGTTTCGCTACCCCTCCGACCCCGATATCGGGGCCGGGCTGACGGAGGCGGGCGAGGCCCTGATCCGCGAATGCAATCGCCTGCGGATCATGGTCGATCTCTCGCATCTGAACGCGAAAGGCATCGACGACGTCGCCCGGATCAGCGACGCACCACTCGTCGCCACGCATTCGAACGCCTGGTCCGTCTGCCCGCACGCGCGCAACCTGACCGACCGGCAGCTCGACATGATCCGCGACAGCGACGGAATGGTGGGCATCAATTTCGCCAGCGCCTTCCTGCGGCCCGACGGTCGCATGGATGCGGAGTTTGGCCTTGACATCATGGTCCGACATTTTGACCATCTTGTTGAAAGACTGGGTGAGGATCGTGTCGGCTTCGGATCAGATTTCGACGGGGCGCTGGTTCCCGCTCCGATCACGGACTGCGCCGGCCTGCCCAATCTGATCGAAGCGCTGAGGTTGCATGGAGTGGACGATGGTCTGATGGCCAAGATCACCCATGGAAACTGGTTGCGGGTCCTGCGCCTGACGTGGGGCGAATGAAAGCAAGTACAGGGAGTACGACAATGAAGAAGACATTTGTCGCGGCTGCGGTCGCAAGCATTCTGGCAATGGGAGCCACATCCCCCGGTTTTGCCGAGACGCCGCCGAACATGCTGGTCATCGCCAACCGGATCGACGACATCAAGACCTTCGATCCCGCAGAAAGCTTCGAGTTCGCCGGTGCCGATGTCAGCCGCAACGTCTATCAGAAGCTGGTCAATTTCGACCCGCTGGACCTCGACGCGGGCTACCAGCCGCAGCTCGCCGAGAGCTGGCAGATTTCCGAGGACGGCAAGACCATCACCTTCACCATGGCCGACGGTAATGTGTTCGCATCCGGCAACCCGGTCACCGCGAAGGACGCGGAATTCTCGCTGCGCCGCGCGGTGCAGTTGAACAAGACGCCCGCCTTCATCCTGACGCAGTTCGGCTTCACCCCAGAGAACGTCGAGGAAACCATCGTCGCGCCCGACGACAAGACGCTGGTGCTGACGCTCGACAAGCCCTACGCGCTCTCCTTCGTTCTGAACTGCCTGACCGCCACGATCGGCGGCGTGGTCGACATGGAGACCGTCATGGCCAACGCGGCCGACGGCGACATGGGCAACGACTGGCTGCGCACCAATACCGCAGGCTCCGGCCCTTACAAGGTCGTCGACTGGAAGCCCAACGAAAGCGTGCTGATGGACCTGAACCCGAACTACGGCGGCGAGACGCCGGCGATGGAGCGGGTGATTGTCCAGCACATCCAGGAAAGCGCCACGCAGCGCCTGCAGCTGGAACGCGGCGACATCGACGTGGCGCGCAACCTCTCGCCCGAGGATGTCGCGGGCCTCGAAGGCGTCGAGGGCGTCAAGATCGTGGACGAGCTGCGCGGCCGGCTGATGTACTTCTCCGCCAACCAGAAGAACGAGATGCTGGCCGATCCCAAGGTGATCGAGGCGCTGAAGCTCGCCACCGATTACAAGGGCATGTCGGACTCCTTCCTCAAGGGGCAGTACACCGTCCACCAGGCCTTCCTGCCGCGCACCTTCCTCGGCGCGCTGGACGAGACGCCGTTCACCTACGACATGGACGCCGCGAAGGCAGCCCTGGCGGAATCGGGCTTCCCCGAGTGCGGGCCGATCAAGATCTCGGTCCGGGATGCGCAGGAGCGGATGGACATCGGCCAGTCGCTGCAGAACACCTGGGGTCAGCTCGGCTGCGATATCGAGTTGGTCGTCGGCACCGGCGCGCAGACGCTGGACCGCTACCGTGCGCGCGAGCATGACATCTATCTCGGCGCGTGGGGCCCGGATTATCCGGACCCGAACACCAACGCGGGCACCTTCGCCTACAACCCCGACAACTCGGACGAGGCGGGCGCGACCGGTCTGCTGGCCTGGCGCAACGCCTGGGGCATTCCGGAGATGAGCGAAAAGACCCTCGCCGCGGTGGTCGAAAACGACACCGATGCGCGCCGCGAGATGTATCGCGAACTCCAGCGCGAGCATCAGCAGGTCAGCCCCTTCGGCATCATGTTCCAGCAGATCGAACAGAACGGAATGGGCGAAACCGTCGAGAACTTCGTCGCAGGCGGTGCCACGACGGCGGTGTCCTACTGGGTCATCACCAAGTAGATGACCGACACCCATGCACGTGCGGAAGGGCGGCAATCGCCGGCCTTCCCGCCATGGCTGAAAAAGACGCTGGCCACGGTCGCGACCGTGGCCGCGACGCTTCTCGGACTCCTCTTCGTGACGTTCATGATCGGCCGCGTGATGCCGATCGACCCGGTGCTGGCCGTCATCGGCGAACGGGCGACGCAGGCGCAGTACGACCAGACCTTCCGCGAGCTGGGGCTCGACCAGCCGCTGCTGGTGCAGTTCGGGATATACGTGAACGACGTGCTGCACGGCGATTTCGGCCGGTCGATCCGCACCGGGCAGGAGGTCACGACCGACATCGCCCGCGTGTTCCCCGCAACGCTGGAACTGGCGACGCTGGGCACGCTCTTCGGCGTCGTCCTCGGCGTGCCGTTGGGCGTGCTGGCCGCGGTCCGGCGGGGCAGCTGGATCGACCAGCTGGCGCGCTTCGTGGGGCTGATCGGGTATTCCATGCCGATCTTCTGGCTCGGCCTTGTCGGGCTGCTGCTCTTCTACGGCATCCTCGGCTGGGTCGCGGGGCCCGGTCGCCTGAGCATCTTCTACCAGGGGATCGTGGAGCCGATCACCGGCATGCTGCTGGTCGACAGCGCGTTGCGCGGGGAATGGGCCGTGTTCCGCAACGCATTCTCGCACATCATCCTGCCGGCCTCGCTGCTGGGCTACTACAGCCTGGCCTATATCAGCCGGATGACCCGGTCCTTCATGCTGGAGCAGCTGAATTCCGAATACGTCACCACGGCCCGGGTCAAGGGCCTGAGCGAACGCGAGGTGATCTGGGGCCACGCCTTCCGCAACATCCGCATCCAGCTGGTGACGGTGATCGCACTCGCTTACGCCAACCTGCTCGAAGGCTCGGTCCTGACGGAGATCATCTTCGCCTGGCCGGGGCTGGGGCAGTACATCACCACCTCGCTGCTGGCCAACGACATGAACTCCGTCCTCGGCGGCACCATCGTGATCGGGACGATCTTCGTGGGGATCAACATCTTCTCCGACCTCCTCTACCGCTTCTTCGATCCGAGGGCCAAATGAGTACATCGCACGGATTGCGCGCCTGGCTCCTGGCCGAGGAGCCGACCTCCCGCAGGCAGGCGCGGTTCGCCGCGTGGTACAATGGGCTGGCTGACGCTGCGCTCGAACACGCTGGCGATGCTGGGGCTGTTCGTGCTGGCCTTCCTGATCCTCGCCGCGATTTTTGCGCCGCTGCTGGCCACGCATGGCCCCTTCGCGCAGGATCTGGGCCAGCGGCTGCTGGCGCCGGGCGAGAACGGCCACATCTTCGGCACCGACAGCCTGGGGCGCGATATCTATTCCCGGCTGCTCTACGGCGCGCGCATCTCGATCTACATCGTGGCGCTGGTGGTCATGGTGGCGCCCGTCGTGGGGCTGATCGTGGGCACGGTCGCGGGGTATGCCGGTGGCTGGCTCGACGTCGTCCTGATGCGGGTCACCGACATCTTCCTGGCCTTCCCGCGGCTGATCCTGGCGCTGGCGTTCGTCGCCGCACTCGGGCGCGGGGATCGAGAATGCGGTGCTGGCGATTTCGCTGACCGCCTGGCCGCCCTATGCCCGGATCGCCCGGGCGGAGACGCTGACCATCCGCAATTCCGACTACATCCACGCGATCCGCCTGCAGGGCGCGGGCCCGCTGCGCATCGTCACGCGGCATATCTGGCCGCTCTGCATCTCGAGCCTCGTGATCCGGGTCACGCTGGACATGGCGGGCATCATCCTGACGGCGGCGGGTCTGGGTTTCCTCGGCCTCGGCGCGCAGCCGCCCAGCCCGGAATGGGGCGCGATGATCTCGGACGGGCGGCAGTACATCCTCGATTACTGGTGGGTCGCCACGATCCCCGGCATCGCGATCTTCGCCATCAGCCTGGCGTTCAACCTGCTGGGCGACGGGCTGCGCGACATGCTGGACCCCAAGGACGGCCAGCCATGAGCGACGCACCCCTTCTGGACGTGGAGAACCTCTGGGTCCGGTTCCAGACCCGCAGCGGCATGTTCGACGCGGTGCGCGGGATCTCTTTCACGCTGGGGCGCGAGCGGCTGGGCATCGTCGGCGAAAGCGGCTCGGGCAAGTCGATGACGGGCCGCGCCGTCCTGCGGCTGATCCGGCCCCCCGGCATGATCGAGGCCGACCGGCTGGACGTGCATGGCGAGGACGTGCTGGGCGCCTCGGAAAAGCGCATGCGCAAGCTGCGCGGCGGGCGCGTCTCGATGATCATGCAGGACCCCAAGTTCTCGCTGAACCCGGTGATGACGGTCGGACAGCAATTGGTCGAGGCTCTGCGGGCGCATGAACGCGTGTCCCGCAGCGAGGCCCGAAAACGCGCCCTGGCCATGCTGGACGAGGTCGCGATCCGCGACCCCGAGCGGGTCCTGAAGCTCTATCCGCACGAGGTGTCGGGCGGCATGGGCCAGCGCATCATGATCGCGATGATGCTGCTGCCGGGCCCCGAGATCCTGATCGCGGACGAGCCGACTTCTGCGCTGGACGTCTCGGTCCAGTTGCAGGTGCTCGACATCATGGACAAGCTGGTGCGCGACCGCGGCATGGGTCTGATGTTCATCAGCCACGACCTGAATCTGGTGGCCAAGTTCTGCGACCGGATCGCCATCATGTATGCCGGCCGCATCGTCGAGACCTGCAAGGCCGACGAGTTGCGCAGCGCGCCGCACCCCTACACCCTGGGCCTGCTGAATTCGGTGCCGGACCTGGAGCACCCCCGCGACCGGCTGGAGGTGTTGAAACGCGACCCCGCCTGGCGCGAGGCTCCCTCCGTGAGTGCGCGAGCGGGCGCGCCCTTGAGCCCTGGCGCATGAGCGCCATCGACATTCGCGACCTGAACGTCTGGTTCGGGTCCGGCGCTGACCGCTCGGATGCCGTTCGCGACGTGAGTTTCGAGGTGGCCGACGGCGAAAGCTTCGGCCTCGTCGGCGAGAGCGGTTCGGGCAAGTCCACCATCCTGCGCGCCATCGCCGGACTGGTGCCGACCTGGTCCGGCGAAATGACCGTCGCCGGCGAGACTCTGGGCACCGGGCGCAGCAAGGCGTTCTATCGCAAGGTCCAGATGGTGTTCCAGGACCCCTATGCCTCGCTGCACCCGCGCCAGACGGTCGACCGGGTGCTGTCGGAGGCGATGGGCCTGCACGGTCTCAAGGACATCGACACGCCGCATCGGGCGGCTGCTGGACGACGTCGGCCTCGGCCCCGGCTTCCGGTTCCGCTATCCGCACCAGCTCTCCGGCGGACAGCGGCAACGCGTCGCCATCGCGCGTGCGCTCGCCTGCGATCCGGCGATCCTGCTGCTGGACGAGCCGACCTCGGCGCTGGACGTCTCCGTGCAGGCGGAAATCCTGAACCTGCTCACCGACCTCAGGCGCGAACACAAGCTCACCTACATCATGGTGTCGCACGATCTGGGCGTGGTGGGGCATCTCTGCGAACGGATCGGCGTGATGCAGGAGGGCCGCTTCGTCGAGGTGCTGACGGTCGCGGCCATGCGCCGCCTCGAGGCGCGCGAGCCCTACACCCGTCATCTACTGGACAGCTCGATCAATTCGATCCGTTGAGCATGCCACCGGTTTGGGCTGGCCTCATCCCCGCCGCTTGCGATCCGACGGCGTTTCCGTCTTTGGAACATCGGCTACGCTCGGTCCGGATGCGGAATGGGCGGCGGCGAGCACATGGCTCGACATCACGCTTTCGGCCCAGTCGCGGGATCGTGCGCGGATCGCATCGACCAATTCACGGTGGTGCTTGGCCGATCTGAGCAGGTCGGCCTCGGAATAGCTGTGGTAGGTACGCACCACGACGCCCACATCCACGGCCATTTGCAGCACGGCCATCAGGCGGGGCGACGCCGCGGCCTCGCTGATGATGCGGTGAAAGTCGGTGTTGATGCCGGAGATTTCCTCGTAATCGTTGGGCGTGCGCGGCGGGGTCAATGCCTCCATCCGCGTCGTCAGGTCGTCGAGATCGGCGATCTGCTGATTGCTCGCGCGCTCTGCCGCACGTCCCGCCGCATAGCATTCGAGCCGCCGCCGGATCTCGAAGATCTGGTCGAGTTCGTCCTCGGGGAAATGCGCGACACGCGTGGAGTAGCCTTCGCCGCGTTCGACGAAGCCCTCGTGGATCAGCCGCGTGATCGCAGCCCGCACCGGAGTTCGCGACAGGCCCAGTTCCTCGGCCAGCGACTGCTCCGTCAGGCGCGCTCCATCGGCGAGATCGCCGGACATGATGCGGGCGCGGATCGCGAGATAGGCCTGTTCCGCGGCGGGCAGGCGCACCGCGTCGTCCATCACGCGGCCTGAGGCGCAGGGAAACCGCCTGCCTTCATGACCTGCCCGGGCACCGGATGACCCAGTTGCGCCTCCAGCCACTCGGCGGTTCGGATTGCTGCATCGAGGTCGATGCCGGTGTCGACCCCCGAGCGGTCGAGCATGTAGACCAGATCCTCTGTCGCGATGTTGCCCGTGGCCCGCGGCGCAAAGGGACAGCCGCCGGTCCCGCCGAGCGAGGCGTCGAAACGCCGGACGCCAGCCTCCATCCCGGCCCAGGCGTTCGCGATGCCGGTGTTTCGGGTGTTGTGCAGGTGCAGGCGCAGACAGACGTCCGGGAAGGCCGCGATCACCGCATTCACGCGTTCTGCAATGTCGTGTGGCGTGGCGACCCCGATCGTGTCGGCGAGCGCCAGTTCCGCGGGGCCATGCGCCATCACCGCCTCCACGACCTGCATCAGGCGGGACATCGGCACCTCGCCCTCGAACGGGCAACCGAACGCAGCACCGATCGTCACGCCGACGACGATTTCCTTGGGAGCGGACGACATCATGTCGGCGAAGGCGGCGATGCTGTCGAAGGTTCCTGCGCCCTGGTTGCGCCGGTTGAAGGTTTCGCTCGCGACAACCACGAAGTTGGCTTCGTCCAGCCCGGCCGCCACGGCACGCTCGAATCCACGTGCGTTTAGCGTCAGACCGATGTACCGTCCGCGACCGCGCGGCAGCCCGGCCACGACGGCATCGGCATCGGCCATTTGCGGAACACGGCTGGGATTGACGAAGCTCGTGACCTCCATCCGACGCGCCCCGGCGTCGAGCGCACGTCCGATCAGCTCCAGTTTCTGGGCGGTGGACAGGAGGGTTTCTTCGTTTTGTATCCCGTCTCTCGGCGAAACTTCGATAATCTGGCAAAAATCTCTGGCCATTCTGTCGCACCTCGCTACTTTTGTATACCAAATAGCACGTGGCGTTCAGCGTCAACCGACTGGGAGTATTGAACATGGGGGACAGCTCCGAACGGCAGGGGCCGCTCACCGACCTGCGCGTGATCGAGATGGGACAGCTTCTGGCCGGGCCGTTCTGCGGCCAGCTTCTTGCGGATTTCGGGGCCGAGGTGATCAAGATCGAGGCGCCGGGCGCGGGGGATCCGATGCGCCAATGGGGGCGGGAGAAGCCGCACGGAAAATCGCTCTGGTGGCCGGTCGTGGCGCGCAACAAGAAATCCGTGACGCTGAACCTGCGCGATCCGGACGGTCAGCAGATCGTGCGCGACCTTGTCCGCGACGCAGACATCCTGATCGAGAATTTCCGCCCCGGCACGATGGAGCGCTGGAACCTCGGCTACGAGCAGCTGTCGGAGATCAACCCGCGGCTGGTGATGGTGCGGGTCACGGGCTTTGGCCAGACGGGTCCGTATGCGGCGCGCGCAGGGTACGGCGCCATAGGCGAAGCGATGGGAGGGTTGCGCTACGTCGTCGGCGATCCGTCCAGCCCGCCGTCGCGAATGGGTATCTCCATCGGCGACGAACTGGCCGCCGTGCACGCCTGCATGGGGGCGGTGATGGCGGTGCACGCGCGGGAGCGCACGGGGCGGGGGCAGATCGTGGACAGCGCGATCTACGAGGCGGTGCTGAACATGATGGAGAGCCTCGTCACCGAATACGATGTCGCGGGATACGTGCGGGAGCGTACGGGAGCAATCCTGCCCAACGTCTCGCCGTCGAACGTGTTCGACACCGCGGATGGAAAGCTGTTGCTGATCGCGGCCAATCAGGACACGGTCTTCAAGCGGCTCGCGCAGGCGATGGGCCGGCCGGACCTGGCCGAGGACGAGCGATACGCCACGCACTCTGCGCGCGGGGCCCACCAGGCCGAGTTGGACACACTGATCCATGACTGGACGAAGACAATCCCGCTGGCGGACCTCGAGGCGCTGATGAACGAACACGGCGTGCCCTGCGGTCTGATCTACAAGGCGGAGGACATGATGGCGGACGAACACTTCAAGGCGCGCGACGCGCTGGTGAAGGTCGAGCACCCCGATTTCGGACCGATCACGATGCAGAACGTGGCGCCGCGGCTGTCCGACACACCGGGCGCCGTTCGGCATGTCGGCCCCGCGCTGGGGGAGCACAACGACTACGTCTTCGGCGAGGTGCTGAAGATCTCCGCGGATCGACAGGCGGAACTTCGAGAGGCGGGGGTGATCTGACGTCAGAATGGGGACCGGGGGACAGAAAACCAACACGTTTTTGACGGTGCGAGAGGCCGCGGATCAGCTCGGCATGTCCCGCCTGCGGGTGCGCGAGGCGGTCGCCCGCGGCCTTTTGGCCAGCCGTCGCGACAACGAGGGGCGGTTGCGGGTGGACCTGCCGGACACGATGCGCCTTTCGTCGAGTGGGCCTGGAGAGCTGGAGCCGGATGCCATTCTGTCCTTCCTCTTCGACGATATCGAGGAGTTGGAGGCGGCGGTCGCGGACCGCGACGCGCAGATCGCCCGACTGTCCATGCTGCTGGACCGTCAGGATGCAGCGCTAGGGCGTGCCGACTTGGTGCTGGCGGGGGCGGAGGATCAGAAGGCACGCCTCGCCGATCTGCTCGACCGCGTGATGTCCCACCTGGAGAAGGGTGTGGCGCGCGAGGATCGGCTGGCTTCGGTCTCCGATCGCGCGCTGGCGGCTCTGGACGCAGCGTTGGGGCAAGCCGAGACCGGAGAGCATCAGGTCGCGCGCATGGCGGACCTTCTCGACCGGGCGCTGGCCGTGGCCGATCAGGGTCGCGGCACGCAGGATGCGGCAGACCGGGCGCTGTCGCTGCTCGGACAGGCGCTGGACCGTGCCGAGGCGGCGCAAGCGGAAGCCACGCGCGCCACGGCGGCAGAAGCGGCCACGCGCACCCGGCTGGAGGCGCGTGAAGACATGCTCGCCGCACGGGAAAAGGCGCTCGAGGCGACACTGGATCTGAGTGAACGCGCCGCGGCGCTGGCCGAAATGCGGGACAGACCGCGCAGGAAGGGGTTTCTGCGGCGGATGCTGGGGATTTGACGGGAACGAGGCGATGTCGGTGACGGACGATCTGATCAGGAAATACGAGGAACGGCTTGCCGCGTTCGAGGACCGGTTGCGGCGTATCGAATCCGGTGCTGCGCCGGCGGCGCTGCAGGCCGGCCGCGCCGGGACCGGGCTTCGGCTCGGGGTCGACGTGGGCGGGACCTTCACCGACCTGCTGCTGCTCGACGAGCGCAACGGTCGGACCATCACGGCCAAGGTGCCGTCGACGCCGGACGACAGTTCGCGCGGCGTGCTGGCGGGGATCGAAAAGATCTGCCGCACCGCCGGGATCGACCCCACCGACATCACGGAGGTCATGCACGGCACGACGGTGGCCACCAACACGGTACTGACCTCCTCCGGCGCGCTGGTGGGGCTGGTGACGACGAAAGGCTACCGCGACGTACTACAGATCGCGCGCTCCTACGTGCCGGGCGGATTGGGCGGCTGGGTGATCTGGAACAAGTCCGCACCGCTCGCGCCGCTCGAATACACGATCGAGGCGGACGAGCGGATGGACGCGCAGGGCAACGTGCTGGACCCTCTGGATGAAAAGGCGCTGCGCAAGGATCTGGAGAAGCTGCTGAAATCCGGGATCGAGGCGCTGACCGTCAGCGCTCTTCAACGGCTATGCCAACGACGCGCACGAGCGCCGGATCGCGGAGATCGCGCAGCAGATCGCGCCGGACATCCCCGTTTCGACCTCCGCCTCCGTCATGCCGGAGATGTACGAGTACGAACGGACGGAGACGACGGTGGTCAATTCCTACGTCCGGCCGGTCGTGTCGAAATACGTCAAGAACCTGCAGGCGGAGCTGCAGAAGCGCATGGGGCAGGGCACGATGCTGCAGATCCTGCGGTCGGACGGCGGGCTGTCCTCGGCCCAGGCGGCGATGGACCAGCCGGTGAACCTGCTGATGTCGGGCCCGGCGGGCGGCGTGTCCGGCGCGCTCTGGATCGCCAAGCAGTCGGGCTTCCAGAACCTGCTGACGCTCGACATGGGCGGGACTTCCACGGACGTGGCGCTGATCGAAGGCGGCGTGGCGCGAACCCGGCGCGAGACGCGGGTCGGCGACGTGACGGTCCGCGCACCGTCCATCGACGTGCGCACCGTGGGCGCGGGCGGCGGCTCGATCGCCTATGTGCCCGAACTCACGAAGGCGCTGCGCGTCGGACCGCAATCCGCCGGCGCCGATCCGGGACCGGCGGCCTACAAGAAGGGCGGCGAGGAGCCGACGGTGACCGATGCCAACGTCGTGCTGGGCTACCTGCCGTCCGATGCCAAGCTGGGCGGGGACATGGACATTTCCCGCGATCTTGCGGCGGAGGCGGTGGCGAAGATCGCGGAGCCTCTGGGCCTGACGGTCGAAGAGGCCGCCGAAGGCATCATCCGCATCGTCAACGAGAACATGGTGGGCGCGCTGCGGCTGGTGTCGGTCGAGCAGGGCTACGATCCGCGGGATTTCGCGCTGATCGGCTTCGGCGGCGCCGGGCCGCTTCATGCCAACGCGCTGGCGCGGCTGGTCAATTCCTGGCCCGCGATCGTGCCGCCGGGGCCGGGCGTGCTGTGCGCCTATGGCGACGCGACGACGCGGCTGCGCAACGAGGCGAGCCAGACCTACGTGACCCGCGTCGCCGACACCACGGATGCGGACGATCACCCGGATGCTCGAGGATCTGCACAAGCAGGCCGCGGCGGAGATCGACCGCGGAGGGCGTGCCGGAGGCGGAGCAGGAAGTGCTCTACCAGATCGACATCCGCTACCACGGGCAGGGCATGAAGCTGACGGTCGACGTGGCGCCGCGCGATTTCAGCGATCGGCCGAAGGTCACGTCGATGTTCGATGCCGAGCACGAGCAGCTTTTCACCTTCGCGCTCGATGCCGAGCACGAGATCGTCGGCCTGCGCGCCGTGGTGCAGGGGGCGGAGAAGAGCTTCATCAACCCCGACTCGAGCTCCGGCGGTGCGGACCCGAGCGCGGCACGCGTGCACGAAACACGGCTCTTCGAAGGCGGGCAGTGGCGCGACGGCTGGATCTACGACCGATCGAAGCTGCAGACCGGCAACCGGATCGACGGGCCGGCCATCGTGACGGAGATGGATTCGACGTCCCTGATCCTGCCCGGCCATGTCGGCGTGATCGACGCCGTCGGCAACATCCTGATCTGGCCCGAGGGCCACGAGAAAGCGAAGGGGTAACCCATGCCCGCCAAGATCATCGAGACCAACACCACCCCGTTCGACCGCGTCGACGTCGACCCGATCACGCTCGACATCATCGAGAACGCGCTGCGCAACGCCCGCAACGAGATGGACGCGGTGCTGTTCCGCACCGCCATGTCGCCCGGCATCCGCGAACAGCACGACGCCTTCCCGCTGATCGCCAACGAGGAAGGCAAGATGGTCGTCGGCCAGTTCGGCTCCTTCCTCTACGGCTTCATGAAGGGCTACGAGGGCACGATCGAGGATGGCGACATCTTCCTCACCAACGATCCCTATTCCTGCAACGGCGCGGTCAGCCATCTCAACGACTGGCTGATGATGATGCCGATCTTCCACGACGGCGGCTGGTCAGCTGGGCGGCGATGTTCGGGCACATGACCGACGTCGGCGGCAAGGTGCCGGGCTCCCTGCCGACGGACGCCAAGATGATCTTCGAGGAAGGCATCGATCGTGCCGCCGATGAAGATCTTCCGGAGGGGCGCGTTGCAGGAGGACCTGCTGAACCTGCTTCTGCACAACACCCGCATGCCGGAATGGAACAAGTCCGATTTCATCGCGATCATCGCGGCGCTTGCGCCTCGCCGAACGCCGGGTGCGCGAGAACATCGAGCGCTTCGGCGACGACATCTACATCTCCGCGATGCAGGACATGCTCGACCGCAACAAGGCGGCGATGGGCGCGATCATCCAGATGATCATTCCCGAGGCGGTCGACGGCAAGAAGGCGTATTTCGAGGACTAGATCGACGACGACGGCATGGGCAACGGCCCCTACAAGATCGCCTGCCATGTGCAGCGCGAGGGCGACGTCGCCTATCTTCGACTTCTCCGGGTACCGATCCGCAGTCGTTCTCCTCGATCAACTTCCTGCTCAACGAGGAGATGTTCAAGATGTTCTTCGGCGCCTTCACCATCAAGCTCTTCGACCCGCAGATCCTGTTCAACGACGGCTTCTACGACCTCGTCGAGGTGCACATCCCCGAAGGTTGCATCCTGAAGCCGAAAAAGCCTGCTGCGCTGTCAGTGCCGCACGCACATGCTGGGTCGCATCTTCGACCTGATGGGCGGGCTGCTGGGCCAAGGCGCGCCGGATGCGCTCAACGCGGCCGGATTCTCCGACAGTCCGCACTTCATGTATTCCGGCTTCGGCAAGGACGGCGAGTGGTACCAGCTCTTCCAGATCGGCTTCGGCGGCGTACCCGGCCGGCCGGCGGGCGACGGCCCGGACGGCCATTCGCTCTGGCCGGCCTTCACCAACGTGCCCAACGAATTCCTCGAGGCCTACTTCCCGCTGCGGATCCGCACCTATGCGACCATTCCCGACAGCGGCGGGGCGGGGCTTCATCGGGGCGGCAACGGCATCACCATCGCCTACGAATTCCTCGAGGCTGGCGAGATCTCCATCCACGACGACCGCTGGCTGACCTACCCCTGGGGCGTCAACGGCGGCGAGCCGGGCATGCGCTCCACCAAGCTGCTGGTGCGCAAGGACGGCACAGAGGAAAACATCCCGTCCAAATGCGACCGCATCGAGGTGCAGCCCGGCGACATCCTGCACTTCAACACCTGGGGCGGCGGCGGCTGGGGCGACCCGCTGAAGCGCGATCCGGCGCTGGTGCTCACGGACGTGAAGCGCAGGCTGGTCACCGCCGAGGGCGCGCGCCGCTACGGCGTGGTGATCGAGAAGGGCCGGGTCGACGCCAAGGCGACGGAAAAGCTGCGGCGGGACATGGCGGCGAGGCGTGGCGAAACCCAGCTCTTCGATCGCGGCTTCACCTCGATCGAGGAACTCAAGAAACGCTGCCTGAGGGAAACCGGGTTCGAACCGCCCGCCGCTCCGATATTCCGCGCTCAATACGCAAAGGCCGCCGAATGACCTTGACTTCGCCCGCCAAACTCCGGGGGCCGGCCCTCCTGCGGAAGGCTTCGCCGTGACAGACACTCTGGATCAGAACTACGCGCGCGCCGGCTATCATGCTGCCCAGGTGCGCGGTTCACGCCCTGCGGTGCTCTTCGTCGATTTCGCGCAGGCCTATTTCGATCCCGACGCGCCGCTTTATGGTGGCGAGGGGTGCAGGACCGCGCTGGAGAACGCGGCACGGATCGCACCGGTGGCCCGGACGCACGGGATCCCTACCGTGTTCACCGAAGTGAAATATCAACCCGGCGGAGCCGATGGCGGTGCCTTCTACGCGAAGGTGCCCGCGCTCTCGTGTTTCGATGCCGGTCGCGAGACGCAGAAACTCGCGCCGCCGCTCGAGTACACCGATCGCGACATCGTCGTGATCAAGCAGTATCCCAGCGCGTTTTTCGGCACGTCGCTCGCCGCCACATTGCACTGGCTCAAGATCGACACGGTGCTCCTGACCGGTGTCACCACGTCGGGGTGCGTTCGGGCCACCTGCATCGATGCGATCTCCCACGGCTTCGTCACGCTGGTGGTGGAGGACGCGGTGGGCGACCGCGCCGAAGAACCGCACCGCGCCAACCTCTTCGACATGAGCGCCAAGTACGCCGACCTCATCACCACGACGGATGCGATCGATTACCTGAAAAATCTGCAGAAAAACGAACAACCTGGAGGATGATCTGATGAAGACGTTTCTTGCCGCAGCAAGCCTCGCGGCACTCGCCGCCCCCGCCTTTGCCGGCGTCGAAGAGGCCAAGGCGCTGGTCGCGGAGTACAGCCAGCTTCCGACCTTCGATGCGCCCGGACCCGAATTCGACGCGAAGGCCTGCATGGCCGACAGGAAGATGTTCGTGATTCCGCTCACCAACGCCAATCCCTTCAACGCCGCGATCAGCCAGGGCTTCGTCGATGCCGCCGAAATGGTCGGGTTCGAACTGCGGGATTGGGAGACCCAGATGGATCCTTCCGGCTGGATCCAGGGCATCAACACGGCCATCGCCGAGGAGTTCGACCTGATCGACCTGCAGGGTGGTCTGCCGCCGGAATTCGTCCAGCCCCAGATCATCGAGGCGCAGGCCGCCGGCGTGAAGGTCACCGCCACGCACAACTGGGACGCGAGCACGCAGGAGGTGCCCGAGTTCATGGATGGCGCCACCAACACCGACTACGTGACCATCGGCGAGATCATCGCCGCCTGGGCCATCGCGCAGACCGACGGCGACGTGAACGCGCTGGTGCTGGGACCGGACGAGATCACGCCGACCGCGCCGATCCGCGACGCGATCCTCGGCTATTTCGAGGAACATTGCCCCGACAATTGCAAGACCCGCTACATCAACGTGCCGGTGAACGACTGGGCGACGCAAGGACAACCAGCGGTGCAGAACGCTCTTCTGGCAGATCCATCGATCAACTACGTCCTGCCGGTCTACGATTCCATGAGCCAGTTCGCCGCCCCGGCGATCCAGATCGCCGGGTCCCAGGCCAAGATCGCGAGCTACAACGGCACGCCCTTCGTGCTCGACATGATGCGCGAGGGCGACATCGTGGAGATGAACGTGGGCGAGAGCCTGGGCTGGGTCGGCATGGCGGGAACGGATGCCAACATGCGCCTTCTCTGCGGCCTCGATCCGGTGACGAAGCTCAACACGCCCGCCTACATCTTCACCGACGAGAACGTGGAGAGCGCGGGCGTCCCGGCGACCTTCAACGACGGATATGGCGACACGCATACCGAAGGCTTCCGCAAGCTCTGGATGCTTGAGTGACCTCCATTCCGCCATCGGCGTGCCCCGGACTCGATCCGGGGCCGCCGTTCGCTGGCTGGGACGGTCGGCACAGGAGGCGCGTGACAAGATCCCGATGACCGAAGCCCTCTCAATCCGGAATCTGACCAAACGCTTTGGTGGCGCCGCCGCGTTGGACGACGTTTCCCTGTCGGTCGCGCGGGGCGAGGTGCACGGTCTGCTCGGCTCCAACGGCTCCGGGAAATCCACGCTGATCAAGATCCTGGCCGGATTTCATGACCCGGAGCCCGGCGCGGAGATCCGGCTCTATGACGCGCGCCTGACACTGCCGGTCCGGGGGGCGGAGGCACGCGCCCGCGGGTTGGCCTTCGTGCATCAGAACCTCGGGCTCATCCCGTCACTTTCGGTCGCAGAGAACCTCTACATGGGACGGTTCGCGACCGGCGCCGATTGGGCGCTGGACTGGCGGGCGATCCACGCGCAGGCGCACGACACGTTCGCCCGCTTCGGCCTCGCGCTCGATCCGCGGGCAGAGGTCGGCACGCTCTCCGCGGTCCAACAGGCGCTTCTCGCGATCGTGCGGGCCTACGAGGACATCCGGCACGCGGCGGAGGACCACGCCGACCGGCCCGGCGTTCTGGTGCTCGACGAGCCGACACCGTTCCTGCCGCGCGCGGGAGTGGAGCAGCTTTTCGCTCTGATCCGGCGCTGCACAGAAAAGGGCGCGAGCGTCATCTTCGTCTCCCATGACGTGGACGAGGTGCGGGAGATCACCGACCGCGCCACGATCCTGCGCGACGGGCATCTGATCGACACCGTCGTCACCCGCGACACGACTCATGAAGCGTTCATCGAGCGGATCATCGGGCGAAACCTCGAGACCTATGGCGGTCATGCCAAGACCCTTTCCGACCGCGACGCGTTGGCGGTCGTGACGGGGCTGGAAGCGCCTGATGTCGGGCCAGTCGATTTCGAGGTGCGACGGGGCGAGATCCTGGGGCTGACCGGGCTGATCGGATCGGGTTGCGATACCATTCCGGCTTACCTCTATGGCGCGAGGCGCGCGGCGTCGGGTCGACTGGACCTGCGGGACCGGGGAATGTCGCTGGCGCGGATGGACCCGGTGGAGGCGATGGCGCGCGGTATCGCGTATCTGCCTGCCGACCGAATGGGAGAGGCCGGCGTCGGTAGCCTGCCGGTCGGCGACAACATCGCCATGCCGGTCTACGAGACGCTTCGGACGTCCTTCGGGCTCACCAACCGCGCCGTGAACGCGCACGCGGTCCGGCATCGGCGAGAAGGCCGGGATAAAGCCGAATGCTCCGGAGTTTCCTCTGGCGGCTTTGTCCGGAGGCAATGCGCAGAAGGCAGTTCTGGCCAAATGGCTGCAGACGAAACCGCTACTGTTGTTGCTGGACGAACCCACGCAGGGCGTGGATGTGGGTGCGCGCCAGCAGATCTGGGACGCGCTGGACCGTGCGGCCGGCGAAGGTGCCGGCCTGCTGGTCGCTTCGACCGATTACGATCAACTGGCCGCGATCTGTCACCGCGTGCTCGTCTTCGCGCACGGGCAGGTGGTCGCGGAACTCGAGGGGGCGCAGCTCACGAAGGACACCATCGCCGAGCACTGCTACCGCTCCATGACGCAGGTGGCCTGAGATGGCCGGGACGGACGCATACGAGGCCCGCATCGCCGCGCTGGAGGCCAAGATCGCGGCGCTGGAGAACGCGGCCGAGCATCACGCGGCCGAACCGGTTTTCAGCTGGACCGGCTGGGCCGAGCGCTACGGGCTGATCGTGGCCTGGATCGCGATCATCCTGATCCTCGGCGCTTTCAAGCCCGCGCAGATGTTCGCCTGGAACTCCTATGCCTCCATGCTGGGATCGAATGCGATGGTCGTGGTGCTGACGCTCGCGCTGGTGATCCCGCTGACGACCGGGGATTTCGACCTGAGCGTGGCGGCCACGATGGGATTGTCGTCGATGCTGATCGCGGTGCTCAATGTCCAGCAGGGCCTGCCGATCGGCAGCGCGGTCATCGTGGCGCTTGCCGCGGGTGCTGCGGTCGGGGCGGTGAACGCGTTCTTCATCCTCTATTTCCGGGTCTTCTCGCTGATCGTGACACTCGGGACGGGGTATTTCGTCGCCGGGCTGGTCCTGTGGGTCTCGGACAGCGGCACGGTCGCCGGTGTCTCCATGGACTTGGTGAAGGCGGTGATCCTGACGCGGTTCCTGGGCATTCCGATCGGTTTCTACTATGCGCTGATCCTGTCGGGGGTCGTCTGGTACCTCTTCCAGCACACGGCGCTCGGCCGTCGGATGCTGTTCGTGGGCCGCGGGCGGGAGGTGGCGCGGTTGTCGGGCGTGAACGTCACGCGGGTCCGCGCGGGTGCGCTCGTCGCATCCTCGACTATGGCGGCCTTCGCGGGCGTGCTCTACACCGGGATGCGGGGGGCGGCCGACCCGTCCTCGGCACTGGCGTTCCTGCTGCCCGCCTTCGCCGCGGCGTTCCTGGGGTCCACGGCTATCTACCCGGGGCGCTTCAACGCGATCGGATCCTTCGTCGCGGTCTATTTCCTTTCGACCGGGATCATGGGTCTCAACTTCCTGGGCGTCGACAGCTTTGTCCAGAACCTGTTCTACGGCGGTGGGCTGGTCGTTGCTGTGGCGATTTCGCAACTCATCCGCGGACGCAAGGAGATGGGATGATGTCGGGATCTCATGGGGGCGCTGCCCCCGCCGCGGCAGGCCGCGCCTCCCCCGAGGTATTTTCCGACCCAAAGAAGGGTGGGCGCGAGACCGAGGGAGAGTGCAATGCCTGACGCGCTTGGATGGCGGTGCAAGTTCGCGGTCGTCGCCCCCTCGACCAATACGATCGTGCAGCCGGACATGGACAGCCTGCGCGTTCCCGGCGTGACCAATCACTTCGGGCGGATTTACGTGCCGGACATGCCCGTGCACAATGACGCCGATTTCGTGGCGTTGGTGGAAGCCATCGGATCGACGCTCGACGAGTGCGTCGACCGCTGCATGACCTGCAAGCCGGACTACCTGATCATGGGCATGTCCGCGCTGATGTTCTGGGATGGCCGTGCCGCGAGCGCGCGGCGCATGCAGGATTTGGCGGAATACGCGGGCGTCGGCGTTTCCTGCGGCTCCTTCGCCTGCGAGGCTGCGCTGAACCTGACCGGGGCCAAGCGGATCGCCGTAATTTCGCCCTACCAGCCCGTGTCGGATCGCGAGGTGACGCGGTTCTTCACCGAGTGCGGTTTCGAGGTGGTGGAGTTCAAGGGGCTGCGCTGCACGTCGCCGGTCAATATCGCCCATGTGCAGGAGGACGAGTTGCGCGATCATCTGCGTGCCCTCGACCGGGATGATATCGATGCCTGGGTGCAGGTGGGCACGAACCTGTCGATGGTGCGCTTGGCCACGGAGATGGAGGCGGAGCTGGGCAAGCCGGTGATCCCGATCAACGCCGCGACCTATTGGCATGCGTTGCGCGCGCGGGGGATCGAGGACCGGTTCGCAGGCCATCACTGGCTCTTCGAGCGGCACTGAAATGGCGCGGGAGACCCTCATGACTGGCGGGAGCCGCGGGATCAGGCTCCCTTGTCGCCGCGCGTTTCCGGGCGATGTGATGGCGTCGACCCACCCGGATCATTGCGATCCTCTGAATGAGGATTGGGTCATGCCGCGGAC
The DNA here is from genome assembly GCA_963721175.1 of uncultured Alphaproteobacteria bacterium. Lineage (GTDB taxonomy): Bacteria > Pseudomonadota > Alphaproteobacteria > Rhodobacterales > Rhodobacteraceae > Aliishimia. Next base: position 139,187 of record CAVRIG010000004.1, read on the forward strand.
GTCAGGGCATCACGGCCATGCTATTGTCGACGGCGTCCATCATCGCGCCCTTCCGGACATGCGCCAGCAACTCCTGCGGAGTTGCGGCGACGTGCTGCAGATGGGCGAGGTGCGCGGCGCGCTTGTCCGGATCCTTTTCCTCGATCACCTGCTTGTTGCGATGGGTGTGCGATTGCACGTATTCCTCGGCGATCGCGCGACGTTGGACGCTGTAGTGATCCAGCAGCGCGTCCATGTCGGCACCGTGCTGCAGGATGCAGATGAGCTTCGCGGCGAGGTTCACGGCGTCGTGGATGCCGCCGTTCATGCCCATTCCGCCCAGCGGATTGTTGATATGCGCGGCATCCCCGGCGATGGCGGCCCGGCCGACGCGATACCGGTCCGCGACCCGCTGATGCACGCGGTAGATCGTGCGGTGCGCGATGGGGTAGGCCACGTCGTGCGGCGCGATGCTCTGCAGTTTCTTTTGGATCCAGCCGTCGGAAAGGATCACCTCGGGATTTGCGTTGTCGGCGACCGGGATCAGCGCGCGCCACAAGTCTCGGGTCTGCAGAAGGACGAACCAATCCTCCGGATCGGCGGTGTACGTGACCGGGGCGAGCCCGGGGAGCTTGGCGGCGAAGTCGACCGGCGTCGAGGCGACGACCCATTGCTCGGGATAGGTGAAGCCTTCGAAGGCGATACCGAGCGCCTGTCGCACCGCGCTCGACGCGCCGTCGGCACCGATGAGGAACGTACCGGTCTCGGTGCGGCGCTTGCGGCCCTGCTCAAGCGTCAGGGTAATCGAGCCGGCGTCCTGAGCCACCCCGACTGCTGCGCAGCCGAAATGCAGCTCCGCCAGCGGTTCGGCCTCCAGCAGCGTCGCAGCCGAACGCGTCAGCTTCCACTGCTCGCATTGCAGCCGGAACGGATACCCGGTGAGGCCCGCGAGGCACCCCATCTCGAATGTCGCGGCATCGCCGGTAGCTCGGTCGCGCCACTGGTAGGTCGGCGCCTTCAGACCCTGCGCCACGAGCGTGTCGGCAAGCCCCAATTTGGCCAGCATGTCGAGTGTCGGCGGATGGAAGGTCGAGGCGCGCAGATCCGTAGGCAATTCCGGCTCCGCTTCGAAGAGCGCGACGGGTATGCCCCCGCGCGCCAGCGTCAGCCCGGCGACCAATCCGGCCGGACCCATTCCGGCAATCAATACGCGATCGGTCATGTCCGGCTCCCTTTGCTGTCTGCGTCTGAATATAGCTCGCATGGTCCGCCGTGGAAGGCATGTAGCCACATAAAAACAATAATTATCACGAAAATACAGTAGGTTGCAGGCCTGAACTCAAGTCATGGAATGACAATGATAAACCAAGAGGGAGACTCGGAAAAATGAAGATCACGAAGATACTCGCAGCCGCGGCCGCGGCCGTCGTCGCGACCGGCCCGGTGCTGGCCGATGTCGCGGCGCTCGGCTCCACCCAGCGGGGCGGAACGGCGCAGATCGGACGCGCGCTCTCGGCGGCGATTTCGGAAAACTCAGACCTGCAGATGCGCCCGCAGGAATTGGCCAACACCGCCGACTACATGCCGCTCGTCAACGCGGGAGAGCTTGAATTCGGCATCTCCAACGTCGTTCAACTCTACTACGGCGTGAATGGGACGGGCATGTCGGAAGGGCGCCCGTTGCCGAACCTCGAGATGGTCGCGACGCTGATGCCGTTCCGACACGCCTATATCGTGCGGCGCGACAGCGGGATCGAGTCGGTGGCCGACCTTGCGGGCAAGCGGGCGCCCGTCTTTGCCGAGGGGGCTCTGGGCGACTTCGTGACCCGGGCATACCTTGCGACCGAGGACATGACGACCGAGGATGTGACGGGTGTTCAGGTGCCGAATTTTCCGCGCATGTGGGATGCCTTCGCTGAGGGAACTTCGGACGTGACCATCGTCGTCGTGGGCGCCGCCAACAGCCGGGAGTTCGATGCGAGCTTCGGCATCAAGTACCTGAGCTTCGATGACAGTGAGGAGGCGATTGCGGCGCAGCAGGAATGGCTGCCGCAGAGCTACCAGCAGACGCTGGATGCCGACAGCAACATTCCCGGCATCGTCGGTCCCACGAACATCATGGTCTACGACTACACCCTCTTCGCCGCGGCGGATACGCCGGACGAGATGGTCTACATGGCGGTCAAGGGGCTCTACGATGCCAGCGCGGAGCTGCTCGAAAGCGGGGGCCCGGTCTGGGACGGGTTCAGTGCCGACGCGATGAGCAAGGACGTTGGGGTCGAGTATCACCCCGGGGCCATCAAGTTCTACCAGGAAGTCGGCCTCTGGAACCGCTGACCGGACGATGCCAGCGCAGCCTTTCCTGACCCGGACGGTGGCCGTGCTGGCCGCCGTCGTCACCTTGTCGGCGATCTTCTGGTCGTCGTCATTGCCGTTGTGGATCGGGCTTCGCGTCTATTCCGAACAGATCCTGCTGCTGGTTCTGGGCTGCGCCATGGCAATCACCTTCCTGACCCGTCCGCGGCTCAAGGGCGGCACAGGTCCCGACCGCTTCGACATCGTAATGGCGGCGTTGGCGCTAATCTGGGCGGGCGTGCTGGTTGCGCGGTTTCCGACGCTGTCGCAGAACGTCTTCTATCACCCGACCGAGGCGCTGGTGATGTCGGTGTCGGGCATGATCCTGCTGGTCGAGGCGGTCCGGCGCGCGATGGGCTGGGCGCTGATCGTGATCCTGGGGGTGGTCTGCCTTTACGCGCTCTTCTCCAGCCAGCTCGAAGGCCCGATGCAGAGCCGGTCGATCCGCTGGGACAGGCTGCTCACCTTCATGGTACTGGACAGCGCGTCGCTGGCCGGGGCCGCGCTCTACATCGCGGTGGCGGTCGTGGTGCCGTTCCTGATCCTGGCGCAGCTTCTGCTGCAGACCGGCGGATCGGCGTTCTTCGCCGACCTCTCGATGGCAGTCGCCGGCCGGTCGCGGGGCGGGTCCGCCAAGATCGCGATCCTGGGCTCGGCGCTTTTCGGGTCGGTCTCCGGGTCTGCGGTGTCCAATGTCGCCTCCACCGGGGCAATCACGATCCCGCTGATGAAGGACGGCGGCTATCGTCCCAAGACCGCCGCCGCGATCGAGGCCGCGGCCTCTACCGGCGGGCAGCTCATGCCGCCGATCATGGGCGCATCCGCCTTTCTGCTGGCGGAGAACCTGCAGGTCGCCTATGGCGAGGTCGTGCTGGCCGCGCTGGTGCCGTCGCTTCTGTTCTACGTCGCGCTCTACGTCTTCGCGGGGCTCGAGGCTGGACGTCGCGGTATTTCGGCCGTCGATCCGGCGCGCATTCCACCCTTGGCCGGCGTGCTGGCGCGCGGCTGGTTCGTCGCGGTTCCGTTCGCCGTGCTTCTGGGCGGGCTCTTCGCGCTGAACCTGCAGACCCGAAACGGCCGCTCTGTACGCTGTCCTGTCGCTCTTCCTGCTGTCGCTCTTCAAGACCTATGACGGCGGGCGCGTCCCGGCCTCGGCGCTGATCGAGAACTCTGGTGAGGGCGGGTCGCTCCGCGGTGGAGGTCGTGCTGATCTGCGCCATCGCCGGCATCATCATCGGGCTCTTCGCGCGCTCCGGGCTCAGCTTCGGCATGGGGTTCTTTCTCGTCCGGCTTGGGGAGGGGAGCCTGCCCCTGCTCCTGCTGGTCACCGCGGCGGTCTGCATCGTGATGGGTATGGGCTTGCCGACCGTGGGTGTCTACCTGCTGCTCTCGACGCTCGCAGCGCCGCCCCTGGTCGAGCTGGGTCTGGCGCCGATGTCCGCGCATCTCTTCGTGCTTTATTTCGGGATGCTGTCGATGCTGACGCCACCGGTGGCCATCGCCGCCTTCGTCGCGGCGAACATGGCCGGCGCCCCGCCGATGCGCACCGGCTTCGAGGCCGTCCGCATCGCCTGGCCGGCCTTCGTTGTGCCGTTCCTCTTCGTGGCCTCGCCCGCACTTCTCTTTGACGGGTCGGCGCTCCAGATCCTGATCGCCACTGCGACGGCGATCATCGGTGTCTACCTCGTGACGGCCGGAGTGGTCGGCTATTCCGGACAACCGATCGGAGTGATTCCGCGCGGGCTTCTGATCATCGCTGGCATTGCCGCGCTCTGGCCACCGGAGGCGCCGTGGGCCGTTATCGTCACGCCTTTGGGCATGGCATGCGGCGGCGGCTTGCTCTGGCTGATGCGGCGAATGCGACCAACGTCTGAGCCCATACCGGCCGCCGACCTATCGGAGCGCTGACTGACGATCTCCTGGGCTCTGTAAATACCGTACCGTCGCGCTAGCTCTACTTCGAATTGAGCAAAGGCGGCAGCCCATGGTGAACCCGGACAGCGCATCCATCGGGCGCTTCGACAAGTCCTTTATGATCCACATGATCCGGGACTTCTTCTTCATCCTCGTGATCGTGACGATCGTGGAATTCTCGATCAAGGCGGCGTTGGTCTGGTACGACTACAGCGTGAACGGCGAAGACCAGGCACGCGAGGTGGCGGAGGACCTGGCCGACAACGTCCGGTCGATCATGCGCAACGAAGGCGGACCGGTCGCCGCGCGCACCATGTACCCGATCCTCGACCGCAACTGGTCTGCCCTGGGTTACGTGATCGCAATCGAGCCGTCGCCGGTGACCATCAGCTCCATCGAGCAGGGCTTCGGCTTCATGCCGCAGGGCATTCCGGCGGAGGACTGGCCGGAGGGCAGATTCAAGGCTTCGCAGATCCAGATCACGGCCGAGGAATTCTGCCTCGGGTGTCATACGCAGGCCGATGTCGGCGATACGCTGGGCACGGTGACGGTGCGGAACTATCTCGCGCGCGATTTCGCGCTCTGGCTGGAGGACGTGCGGCTCACCGCGATCCTGTCGGCCGGAAAGATCGTGCTGCACTCCTTTCTGCTGTTCCTGATCCTGCGGGCGCGGATGGAACCGCTGCTGGAGCTTCGCAACGTGGTCAGCAATCTCGCGCGGGCTTACGGGCGGCTGGACCACCGGGCCGAGATCCGGACATCGGACGAATTCGGCGTGCTGGCGCGCGATCTGAACCTGTTCCTCGACCGGATCGGCCGCATCGTGGGAGAGCTGGACCAGGTGCTGTCCAAGGTCGTCTCCGCAAATGACGACATCATCGCGATCCAGTCCGATCTGCGCCGGCAGGTCGACAACGTGGTCTCCGGCATGCGGCGGGTGGAGCGCGACGCGATGCTGAGCGCCAAACGCGAGCCGCGCCTCTCGAACGCATGGTTCGACGCCGTGCGCGGATCCGTCGCGGACCTCGAGGCCTCGCTGACGCAGGCGTCCGATTCGGGCGCGGCGAGCGAGCTCCTGGAGACATTGCGGCAGGTCGTGGATCACGCGGAGGCGCAGCTTGCCGCGAGCGAGAGCGTTTTCGTGAAGCTGGCCGACTTGGGCGACGAGAGCGAGGCGCTCAAAGAGTCCATGCTGGAGATGTCGCGGCTGGAGGAGCGGCTGAAGAACATCATCGAGACCTGCGGCACGCTCGTCCGCCGGCTGCAGCCAGATGGCGATGTCCGAACGTAGGCGGGCCGCGGCGCGGCGAAGAGGTTTTCAGTGTTCTGCAACTCGAGCCCGCGGTCGCCCATCTGGCGGACGACCGGCAGGTCGTGGGAAATGCAGAAGCGTCAGCCCCAGATGCTCCTGGGTGTTTGCGGATGTCGAGCGGCTCTTCTCAGTTGCCGAATTCGTCCTGAAGCCGTTTCACGAGCTGCTCCTGCATCTGCTGAAACGCCGGCGCCAGACTGGTCATCGTCCGCTGCATGAAAGGGTTCATCTTCTTCATCGCCGACACGCCGACCGGCGAGGAATAGAATTCCGTCAGCGCCCTGATCTCTTCCAGCGTGAACGTCTCGACCAACCCATCGATCATCGTTTCACGCATTTCCGGCCGTATGGTGGCCAGTTCCTCGGTGACGATTTGAAGGATCCTTGCCTGCTGCTCGGCCGTCAGGTCGTCGCCGGCGAGGCCCATCTGCGCGGTTATGCCTTCCGGCGAGAGCATGTCGTCCAGAAGCGCCTGCTGCACCGGGCTGTCGACATAGGCGGTGGCAGCCTCTATCCGCTCCTGATCCTGTGCGTGTGAGGCCGTCGCCAGCGTCAGTGCAAGTAGTGCCGCGATTATTCTCATGAATTTTCCTTTCTCATCGCAGTTTCGGGTTCAGCGCAGCGCGCAGCCAGTTTCCGAGCAGGTCGACCGACAGGTCCGGTACCGTGCAGGCCGCGAAGAACAGGATCAACCATTCGCCGGGGAAGAGAAACCCCTGTCCGAACCGGATCGGGGAAATCAGCATGGCCACGAGGATCAGGGGTAACATCGAGAAGGCCACAAGATCCACGACAAGAAGCACGGTGATCGACCGAAGGACGCGGCGCACGATATGGAAAAGCATCAGTGCCTTCGGCGGGTTAAGTCGACCCTGTTGCCGCCGTGCGGAAGTGGGTCAAGGGCAGGTCCCGTTGAAACGGAACCCGGAGCGCCACAGCTTTGTTGAACGTCTGATACATGTACCAATGGAGGATGAGTTTCATGTCGGTCAATCTGCTGCGATCCGTTTCGGTGATCGCGATCTCGACGTCGCTGGCGATGCCTGCGCCCATCATGGCACAGTCGCAAACCGAAGCACCCGCCGCCGAAGCCTGCCCCGATGGTTCGGATCCCGTGACGGACGCCGCCGGGCAGGCGGTCTGTCGACCGCAAGCCGAAGCGGGGGCAGAGGCGGAGACCGACTCGGGCGCGGCGCAAGCCGAAGATGAGGCGGCCGCCACCGCGGCGCCGGAAACCGATGCGGTTGATTCCGCTCCAACGGAGCAGGCTGAGAGTGACACCGCGACGCCGCCGCCCGAGCAGACCGCAGCCGAGGCAGAAGGCGAGACGGCAACGGAAGCAGAGAGCGCAGCCGAGGTCGAACGCGCGCCAGAGGCAGGTGGAGAGGTTGAGGCCGAAGCCGCTCCGGTCGAGGATGAAGTCACGCCAGAGTCCGAAGGAACGGCTGCGACGGAGGCACCGGACAGCGCGACGGCCGGGGCAGAGAAAGCGCCGGAAGTGGGCAACGTGGCAGACGCCGAAGGTTCGGCCGTGCCGAACGCGCCTGCAACCGAAGCCGAGACCGAAGCGGCTGGCCAGGCGATGACCCAGACCGAAGAGCAGCCCGCAGACCAGGCGACCACCGAAGCCGAAGGTGCGGCCGCCGAGACCGAGGCCCCTGCGACGGGCGCCGAAGGCGCAGCTGCGGTTGCGCCAGAAACGGCTGTGACGGACGAAGAGGTGCCGTCCGACGCGGACACGACAACGGATGCGGCCTCGGACGCGACAGCCGAGACCCAGGCAGCCGAGGGCGCTCCGGACGCCGGCGATGCGGTGGACGTGGAAGTGTCGCAGGACGACACCGCCGAGACCACCGCGGAAGCCAACCAGACCGCTGCAGCGGAAGCCGCGGCGGAGGAGAACGTATCGATGGACACTGTCGAGACCGACAACGTCGTGACCGTAACCGAGGAGAGTGCGCGCAGCTCCAACGAGGAATTCGGAACCGCCACGGCCGCACCGACGGATCGCGACGAAGGCATGTCGAAATTCGAGAAGTTCGCGCTCGGTGCGTTGGGTGTGGCGGCGGCAGCCACCTACCTCAACAATCGCAACGACGAAGTGGTGGTCAGCTCGCAGGACCGCCTTGTCGTGCGCGGCGAGGACGGCAACTACCGCGTGTTGAAGAACGATGATGAGCTCTTGCGCCGGCCCGGCGTGCAGGTGGCGACCAAGGAATATTCCGACGGCTCCACCCGCAGCGTGGTCACGCGCGAGGACGGTGTGCGCGTCGTCACCATCCGGGCGCCCGATGGCCAGGTGCTGAAGCGGACGCGGATCATGCCCGACGGCCGCGAGATCGTGCTATTCGATGACACCGTCGATGTGGAGCCGGTGCAGATGTCGTTCCTCGAGCAGTACAGACCGGAGGAGCGGACGCGCGACGTCACCGGCGAGGACGAACTGCGCGCGGCGTTGATGGCGGCAGAAAATCCGACCGACCGCCGGTACTCGCTGCAGCAGATCCGCCAGATCCGGGCGGTGCGCGAACTGGTTCCGGAGATCGACGTCGATGACGTGAACTTCGAGTCGGGCTCTGCCGTGATTCGGGCGGAAGAAGCGCAGGATCTCTCCACGATCGGCAACGCGATCGCCGCCGCCATCGAGGAAAATCCGGACGAGGTTTTCATGATCGAAGGCCACACCGACGCCGTCGGCGGGGCCCCCATGAACCTCGCACTGTCCGACCGCCGCGCGGAATCCGCGGCCCTGGCGCTGACCGAGTATTTCGACATCCCGCCGGAGAACCTGGTGGTGCAGGGCTACGGCAAATCCAACCTGAAAGTCCGTACCAACGAGGCGGAGCGGGCAAATCGCCGGGTGGCTGTGCGCCGCATCACGCCGCTGCTCTACTCGCAACGGTAGGCGGGTTCACGAAACACGAAGGAGGAGCGGGTCGCGTGGCCCGCTCCTCTCTTTGGCTTGGCCTCGAGATCCGCCTTGATGTCGCCGGCCACGCCGGCAAACCCCTTTGTCATTGATGCAGCGATCGCTCGGGCAGTCGCGCTGGTGCGAAAAGTCGTCGCCATCGCCCCGCCCAACCGGTTCCATGCATGTCCGCTGCGCTACCGCGGGCGCAGGTTCGGTCAGCCGTGCGGCTTCACCCAAGCCGCGTCGCGCTGCGAACTCTGCACGCAGGCCGCCACGAATTCGACGCCGCGGAGCCCATCCTCGACGGTGGGGTGGATGACAGCGGCATCCGGCTTTCCGCCCGTGCGATGCGCGATGATCGCCTCGGCCGCTTCGGAGTAGATGTTGGCGAAGCCTTCGAGGTACCCTTCGGGATGTCCCGGCGGAATGCGCGACAGCCGCCCGGCCGCATCGCCCGCGCCGGCGCCGTTGCGTGTGATGAGTCGCTTGGGCTGCCCGAGCGGTGTGAACCAGAGGTAGTTCGGATCCTCCTGCGCCCATTCGAGCCCACCCTTGTCGCCATAGACCCGCAGGCGCAGCGCGTTCTCGTTCCCGGGTGCGACCTGCGAACACCAGAGCATCCCCTTCGCCCCACCGGGGAAGCGCAGCAGAACGTGGCCGTTGTCGTCCACGCGCCGGCCGGGCACGAAGGCGTCGAGGTCGGCCGCGAGGCTCTCGGCATGAAGTCCGGTGACGAAGCAGGCGAGGTTGTAGGCGTGCGTGCCGATGTCGCCGGTCGACCCACCCGCGCCGGAGCGTTCGGGGTCGGTGCGCCATTGCGCCTGCTTGAAATCCTGCTCCTCGGAGAGCCAGTCCTGCGGGTATTCCACGTGGATCAGGCGGATCTTGCCGATCTCGCCTGCCGCCACCATCTCGCGCGCCTGCCGCACCATCGGGTAGCCGGTGTAGTTGTGGGTCAGGATGAAGAGCGCGTCGGACTTCTCCGCAGCCTTCACCATCTTCTTGGCCTCCGCCAGCGTCGAAGTCAGTGGCTTGTCGCAGATGACGTGGATGCCGCGTTTCAGGAACTCTCGCGCGGCGGCATAGTGCACGTGGTTGGGGGTGACGATCGACACCGCCTCGATGCCGGATTTCAGCCGCGCCTCGCGGATCGCCATCTGCTTGAAGTCGTCGTAGATGCGCGGCAGTCCCAATGCCTCGCCGCTCGCGCGCGCCTTCTCCGGGGTCGACGACAGCGCCCCCGCCACCAGTTCGTACCGGTCGTCGAGCCGCGCCGCGATGCGGTGCACGCCCCCGATGAACGCGTCGTTGCCCCCGCCCACCATCCCAAGGCGAATGCGCCCGGTGAGATTTTCGCTCCGTCCTTCGATTGCCATGTCTGTCTCCTCCCTCTTCAAGCAGCCTTGGCCCAGCCGTCATGCATCAGCGCCAGCCCTTCGCGATAGACGTCCTCGTCATTGTCGAAGAGCGGCCGCCACACCCGGGTCGCCGCGGCAAGATCCGGCAGGGCCTGCCCGAACGCCTCGATTACCAGCCACCCGTCATAGCCGATCGCGTGCAGCGCCTTGAAGGTCTCCGCGAAATCCACGTGACCGCGCCCCGGCACGCCGCGGTCGTTTTCCGAGATATGCACGTGGTTTATCGCCTTGCCCGCGGCCCGGATCGCGGCACCGACGTCGCGCTCCTCGATATTGGCGTGGAACGTGTCGAAGAGGCAGCCATAGTGCTCCGCCCTGACTTGCGCGGCAATCGCAGTTGCCTGCGCCAGCGTGTTGAGCCCGTAGCATTCGAAGCGGTTGAGCGGCTCCACCGCCAGCGCCACGCCGGTGCCATGCGCGTGCGCGGCCATCTCGCGATGCGCCCGGATCAGCGAATCACGCTCCATGCTGGTCGGCCCGCTGCCGGAGAACGTCCCCAGCGGCTGGAAGAACGGACCGCAGAGCACCTCCGCCCCGAGCGCGGCGGCGCAGTCGACCATCCACTTCAGATGGTCGACCCCGGCGCGCCATGTCGCGGCGTGCGGGCTCATCGGGTTCGCGTCAGCGCTCGGCACGACGCCGACGGACGTGCGGCGCAGGCCGATGTCGTCGAGCCTGCGGCCCATCACTTCGTGCTCCGCAGGCGTGCCTTCGAAGATCGGAACTTCCACGCCGTCATAGCCTGCCTCCTTCAGCCGCTCACAAGTCGGCAGAAGGTCTTCGGTCAGGTGCGTTGTCCACAAGAGCAGGTTGAACCCGGTCTGCATCAATCGATCCCCAGCATCTTCCTGTTCGCCGCCTCGTCCGTGCCGCCGCCTGCAAAGTCGTCGAAGGCGCGCTCGGTCACGCGGATGATGTGGTCAGCCACGAACTGCGCGCCTTCACGCGCACCGTCCTCGGGGTGCTTGAGGCAGCATTCCCATTCCACCACGGCCCAGCCGTCGAAATCGTTCGCGGCCATTTTGGAGAAGATGGCGCCGAAGTCGACCTGCCCGTCGCCGAGGCTGCGGAACCGTCCCGCGCGGTCGACCCACGGCTGATATCCGCAATAGACGCCCTGCCGTCCGGTCGGGTTGAACTCCGCATCCTTGACGTGAAACATCCGGATCCGGTCCTTATAGATGTCGATATTGTCAATGTAGTCAAGGCATTGCAGGACATAGTGCGAGGGATCGTAAAGCATGCAGGCCCGCGCGTGGTTGCCCGTGCGTTCGAGAAACATCTCGTAGGTCACGCCGTCGTGCAGATCCTCGCCCGGGTGGATCTCGTAGCAGACGTCGACCCCGCAGTCCTCCGCGTGGTCGAGGATCGGTTTCCACCGCGCAGCCAGTTCGTCGAACGCCGTGTCGATCAAGCCGGCCGGCCGCTGCGGCCACGGATAGATGAACGGCCAGGCCAGCGCGCCGGAGAACGTCGCCATGGTGCCGATCCCGAGGTTTTTCGAAGCTGACAGCGCCTTCTTCACCTGGTCCACGGCCCATTCCTGCCGCGCTTTGGGATTGCCATGCACGGATTCGGCGGCGAACCCGTCGAAGGCCGCGTCGTAGGCCGGATGGACGGCGACGAGCTGGCCCTGCAGGTGTGTGGAGAGATCCGTCACCTCCACGCCGTTGTCCTTCGCCTGTCCCTTGAACTCGTCGCAGTAGTCCTTGCTCTCGGCTGCCTTGTCGAGATCGAAGAGGCGCGCGTCCCAGCTTGGCACTTGCACGCCCGCGTAGCCGCAATCCGCGGCCCATTTCGTGATCCCGTCCCACGAGTTGAACGGCGCCTCGTCTCCGGCGAATTGCGCAAGGAACAGCGCGGGGCCCTTGATCGTCTTCATGATATTTCCTCCCTTTTGCCTTCTCAAACCGCCGGTTCGGGCGGAATGTTTTCTTTCAGATAGATGTCGATGCGAATGCGCTCCTGCGTCTCGTTGTAGGGCACGTTGTCCGCGGTGGCCCGCAAGATCCGGACCGCGGAGCGCACCAGATGCCCGCTGTCCTGGCTGATGAGCGCGTCGAACGTTCCGTCAAGCAGCGCCGTGCGGGACATCGGCGTGAGTTCGTGCGCGATGACGACGAGCTTTCTGTCCGGTTGGTGGTCGGACAGGAACTGGATCAGCCCGGCATTGCCGGCGGCCGAGGAATAGATCCCGCAGAGGTCGGGGTAGCTCGCGAAGACTTCGGGCAGCATCCGGTAGATCAGCTCCGGGTCGTCCCGCCCTTCGACCGAGGCCACGACCTCCTGTCCGGGGAAGTCCTGCGACATCACGAGGTCGAACCCCTGCCGCCGCTCCAGGTGGTCGCGGGCCAGGCGGGAGCCCGTGATGACGAGGATCTTGCCGGCTTCGCGCAGGAATCGCCCCATGAGTTGAGCCGCCGTTCGCCCGGCGGAGATGTTGTCGATGCCGACGAAATGATCGCGGACCGAACTCGGCAGGTCCGAGACCAGCGCCACGACCGCGATGCCCTTGTCCCGCGCACGCTTGACGGCGTCGCGGACGGAGGGCGTTTCGGGTCCGAACACGGCCACGCCGTCGGTCTGGCGCGGGTCGAGCCCGTCGAGGACGTCCACGATCTCCAGCGGGTCGAACGGCGCGGCTGTCCGGGTCGAAAGCCGGGTCCGCTCGTTGATCAGCTTGCGTCCCTGTTCGTCGATCTGACGGTGCAGGGCCTCGACAAATTCGTTGGGCGTGTCGGGCAGGATGAACACGAGGTCATAGACCCGCTTGCGCGCCAGGTTCGCGGCAGCCGTGTCCCGGACATATCCAATGTCTTCAATGGCCTGCTGGACTTTTCTGATGGTATTCGTCCGCACACCGGGGCGGTCGTTCAACACCCGGTCCACGGTCGCGAGGCTGACGCCGGCGACACGGGCAATGTCGTTGACCGTCGGCTTTTCGGCGACGTGCATGCGCGGTTTCGTCAGGTCTCGACCTCCATTTCGCGGGCGAGCCCCTCGAACAGGATCGCAACGGCTTCGGCGCCCGGGTCGTTGTACCCTTTCAGATTCTCCGCGGGAACGTAAGCCGCGCGCCCGGCTTTGGCCCGGTGAATGTCGGCGGTGCTGTCGGCACCCTTGCGCGCGGCCAAGGCGGCGGCGGGCAGGCCCTGCGGCAAAGCCTCGAGCGCGGGCGCCAGCGCGTCGATCATCGTGCGGTCGCCGACAGCGGCGCCGCCCACCTGGCAGACGCGGTCCAGCCCCTCGACCAGCGCCTGTCGCACCGGCTTTCCGTTCGCGCAGGCGTCCCCGGCCGCGTTGAAGTAGATGGCAAGGATCACCCCGGAGGATCCGCCCATGGTCTGGCTCAGTTCATTGCCAAGCGCGGGAAAGAGCTGCGTCAGATCGGCGAGCGGCATTCGGTCCAGCGCACCCTTGAGCGCGCGGGCCGCGGTGCTGAGCGTGCTGCCGGTATCGCCGTCCCCGGATTTCGCGTCTAGGTCGTTGAGCGTGGCTTCGGACGCGATCAGCAGGTCCGCCACCCGTTCGATCGTGGCACGCGTGCGATCGTTCGCCGAGGGGATCGGCTGGATCGGTGTGAGACCGTCGGGCAGCGCAGTGATCCGGATTGGCTCGATCGCGTTCATGCCGGGCCAGGCAGCGAGGCTCACCGGAGATTGCAAGGCAGAGAGCTTCGACGCTGGTGGCCTCCATCACCGACACCGAAAAGCCGTGCATGTCGAGCGAGGTCATCATTGGAGCAGGGCCGATGATGTGGCGGGCGATGCCGGCTTCGGTCAGCGCATGGGCGAGTACCGACATTTCCAGGGGCGTCGTCGAGCCGAGGTTGTTCACCAGCGCCACGTAGTTGCCTGTGCCCAGATGCGGTTTCAACCGCGCGATCACCATGTCCATCGCGTGCAGGGCGGTGGAGAAATCGACCTGCTCCGCCCCCGGTTCGCCGTGGATGCCGAGGCCCAGTTCGGCCTTGCCGCGTGCAATCCGGTCCTCCTTGGGAGAGCCCGGCACCGTGCAGGTATCCAGACTCATGCCGATGCTTGCGACCTTGCCGATCACTTCGCGCGCGGCCTCGGCCACGGTGCCGAGGTCCTGACCCTGTTCGGCCAGTGCGCCTGCGATCTTGTGCACGAAGAGCGTGCCCGCCACACCGCGCGGCTGGGGCAGGTCGGGCAGGGCGATGTCGTCATCGACCACCACCATCTCCACCTTGCGCCCGAGGGCGCGCGCCCGTTCCGCCGCCAGTCCGAAGTTGAGCCGGTCGCCGGTGTAGTTCTTGACGATCAGGAGGCAGCCGGCTTCTCCGGTGACGGCGAGAATGCCCGCCAGCACCGCCTCGACCGACGGGCGAGGCGAAGACCTCGCCGCACACCGCCGCCGTCAGCATGCCCTGACCCACGAAACCTGCGTGCGCGGGTTCATGACCCGACCCGCCGCCGGAGATCAGCGCGACTTTCGAGCGGTCACATTCGCTGCGATGGACGACCTTGATATGCGGGTAGCCGTCGAGGCGCGACAGCGCGCCGCCGGAGGCCGCCAGCAGCCCGTCGATGGCCTCGGTGACGAGGTTTTCCTTGGCGTTTAGAAATTGTGCCATCTGCGGCCTCCCTTATGCGACCCGCACGCCCGATGCGTCGAAATACAAGGGCTTGCGCGGGCTGATCCTGAGCGTGTCGTCCGGGGCGTAGTCGCGGTGCGGATCCGTCAGCGTCACGACCGGGTGCCCCTGCAATTCGAGATGGAGCCGGGTCTGATCACCCAGGTGTTCGGCCCGCACCACGCGCGCCTCGACCCCGTCGCCCTGTTGTATGTTCTCCGGCCGAAGACCGATCTGCGTGCCCTTGTGATCGCCGCCGAAGAGCGACGCGGGCAGGATGTTGATCCGTGGCAGGCCCAGGCGGCTCGCGACATAGACGCTGCCGGGGTTCTCGTAGATCTCGCGCGGCGTGCCGTATTGCACCAGCCGGCCGTCTTCCAGAACGCCGACATGGGTGGCCATCGTCATCGCCTCGATCTGGTCATGCGTGACGTAGAGCAGCGTGGCGGCGAGGTCGGCGTGGATGCGCTTCAGCTCGATCCTGAGATCAGCACGCAGCTTGGCGTCGAGCGACGACAGCGGTTCGTCCATGAGGTAGATCGCCGGGTTGCGCACCAGCGCACGACCGATGGAGACGCGCTGCATCTCGCCGCCCGACAGCTCGGTCGCCTTGTTGTCGAGCTTGTGCGGGATCTGCAGGATCTCGGCGATCTCCTGAACCTTCCGGGCGATGTCCGCTTCGGCCGTCTTCAGGATCGGGGATCGCAACGGAAAGGCGAGGTTGTCGCGCACGGTCATGTGCGGGTAGAGCGAGTATTGCTGGAACACCATCGCCACGTCGCGCTGCGCCGGCGTGTCGCGGCCGACATCGCGCCCGGCGATCCGGATGTTGCCGCCATCCATCCGCTCCAGCCCGGAAATCAGGCGCAACGTCGTGGTCTTGCCCGCGCCGGTCGGTCCCAGCAGCACGACGAAGGCGCCATCGGGGATGGTCATGGTGATGTCTTCAAGTGCCTGCGTCTTGCCATAGGCCTTGCTGACATGATCGAGGGTGACTTCAGCCATGGGCCAGAACCCCCTCGTTCAATGAGGATCGCAGTGCCTGCCCCGTGGACCGATCGAAGAGCGTGACGGTGTCCGACTTGAACTCCAGCCCGAGGATTTCGCCGGCGGCGACGTGGTCCGACGCATCCACCCGCGCCTTGAGTTCGCCATTGGGGCTGTCGAGCGTCACGATCTGTGTCGTGCCCAGGTATTCGGTCGCGACCACCCGCGCGCGAAAATCGCTGCCATCGGCGAACCGGATCTTTTCCGGCCGCACGCCGAAGGCCAGATCGCCCGCCGCGCCGTCGCGCAGTTCGGGCACCCGGGCCGCGTGATCCCCCAGCCTGATCTGCGTGTCCCCGGGCGCGACCTTGCCCGAGAATGACAGGAAATTCATCGGCGGCGAGCCGATGAATTCGGCAACGAACATGGTCGCGGGCTTGTCGTAGATCTCCTGCGGGGGGCCGAACTGCTCGACGACCGCGTTGTTCATCACCACGATCTTGTCGCCCATCTGCATCGCCTCGAGCTGGTCATGGGTGACGTAGACGGTCGTGGCGCCCATCCGGTCGTGCAGCGCGCGCAGCTCTTCTGCCATGCGCTCGCGGAATTCGGCATCGAGCGCGCCCAACGGCTCGTCCATCATGAAGGCCTTCGGTTCGCGCACGATCGCGCGCCCCAGGGCCACGCGCTGCCGATCGCCGCCGGAGAGGCCGCCCACGGGCCGGTCGAGCATGTCCTCGATCCCGAGGATCCGCGCGGCTTCGGCCACTTTGGCCTTCACCTGCTCGCGGGGCATGCCTTGCGATACCAGCGGATAGGAAATGTTGCGCCGCACGTTCATGTGCGGATAGAGCGCGAACATCTGGAAAACGAACGCAATATCGCGTTCGGAGGGTGGCTTCCGGCTGATCTCCTCGCCGTCGAGGTAGATCTCTCCGCTGGTCGGAAGCTCCAGCCCCGCGATCATCCGCAGCGTCGTCGTCTTGCCGCAGCCCGAGGGGCCGAGCAGCATGAAGAACTCCCCGTCCTCGATGGTGAAGGAGCTTTCGCGGACGGCGGTGAAGTCGCCGAATTGCTTCTTGAGGTTCCGGATGACGATCTGGGCCATGGCTAGTCCGGGAAATGGCTGACGATGAGGAACATGACCGTGCCCACAAGCGTGATGAAGAAGGAGTAGGTGAAGGCCCAGAGGACGAAGGGCTGCATGAGCATGAAGACCCCCAGCGCGATCAGGAGTGTGGCAAGCAGTTCCCATGGCCCCCGGCGCAGGCGCATCAATCCGCCTATGAACCCGCGCATGGCCGGCTCCTTTCTTCTCTTGTGAACCACTTCATTTCCGCACCGCTCCGAAGGTGATGCCCCGCAGCAGGTGTTTGCGCAGCAGGATGGTGAAGATCATGACCGGCAGCAGGAAGATCGTGGCCCCCGCCGCCACGGCTGGCCAGTCGAGCCCGCCGATCCCGATGATCGTCGGGATGAAGGGCGGGGCGGTCTGCGCCGTGGCCGAGGTCAGCAGCACGGCGAAGGCGTATTCGTTCCAGGCGAAGATCAGGCAGAAGATGGCCGTAGACGCGATGCCGGCTGCGGCCTGCGGCAGCACGACCTTGTAGAAGGCCTGGAACCGCGTGTAGCCGTCGATGAGCGCCGCCTCCTCGTATTCGCGCGGGATCTCGTCGATGAAGCCCTTGAGCAGCCAGACGGCGAGGCTGATGTTCACCGCCGTGTAGAGCAGGATCATGCCCAGATGCGTGTCGCTGAGGCCCAGCTGGCGGTACATCAGGAAGATCGGGATCGCGACGGCGACGGGCGGCATCATCCGCGTGGAGAGGATGAAGAACAGCAGGTCGTCGGCCAGCGGGATCTTGAACCGGCTGAAGGCATAAGCGGCGAGCGTGCCGAGAAACACGCTGAGGAAGGTCGAGCCGAACCCGATGATGACCGAGTTCATGAACCGCTCGCCGAATTTCGATGGGCCCACGATCACCATGTCGTATTGCCGCACGATGTCGTCGGCCCAGGTCTCGGGCGGGTTCGCCGCCAGGAACTCCTCGGTCTGGCGCGTGCGCGTGGTGAAGAGGTTCACGTAGCCTTCGAGCGTGGGGTCGAACACGAGCTTGGGCGGGTAGCTGATCGCGTCCGACGGGCTCTTGAAGCCGGTGAGGACGATCCAGACCAGCGGGATCATGGTCACGAGCGCGTAGACGATCACCAGCGTTCCGGCGATCCATTTCGACCGCGGCGAGGGTTCGGTGACGGGATGAGCGCTCATCTCACCGCTCCTTCACCTTGTTCAGCGCCTTGACGTAGATCGAGGCGAGGCCGAAGACGGTTACGAAGAGGATGATGGCGTAGGCCGAGGCATAGCCGGTGCGCCATTTCTCGAACGCCTCGCGCTTGAGGTTGATCGAGGTGAGTTCCGTCGTGGAGCCCGGTCCGCCGCCGGTCAACTGCACCACGAGGTCGAACATCTTGAAATTCTCGATCCCGCGGAAGAGCACGGCGAGCATCAGGAAGGGCAGCACCATCGGCACGGTGATGGTCCAGAACTGCCGAAACTTCGACGCGCGGTCGATCTCGGCCGCCTCGTAGATGTAGTCCGGGATCGATCGCAGCCCCGCAAGGCAGATCAGCATGACGAAAGGCGTCCACATCCAGGTGTCGACGATCACGATGGACCAGGGAGCGAGATCGACGGAGCCCAGCATCTGGAAACTCGACGGATCCTTGCCTGTCAAGAAGCCGACGATGTAGTTGAAGAGCCCGATTTGCGGCTGGTAGAGGAACTTCCAGAAATTGCCGACCACGGCGGGCGACAGCATCATCGGCAGCACGATGATCGTGGTCCAGAGATCGTTGCCCTTGAACCGGGTGTTGATCAGCCACGCGAGAGTGAACCCGATCAGGACCTGGAAGAAGATGGTCCAGAACACGAAATGCGCGGTGGCCTGCATGTTCAGCCAGATGTCGCTGTCGGTCAGGATCCGTTCGTAGTTGCGGAACCCGATATTCTCGACCTCGCGGTTCAGCCGGTTGGCCTTGTAGTCGGTGAAGCTGAGGCGGATCGTCCAGATCAGCGGAAAGATGTTGATCGCCAGCAACAGGAAGATCGTCGGGGCGACGAAGATCCAGGCGATCGCCCGGTCGCTAAGGCCCCGGATCCGGCGCGCCACAGGGGCGGGCGTCGCTGCGGCAACGCGATCTATGGTCCGGTCCGTCATGAAACCGCCTGTCCTCCGGATGGTGCGCGGGGCCGGTCAAGGCCCCGGCACTTGAGCGATGCGGACGGGCAGGGCGCCCGCCCGGATTGTGCTCAGAGCTTGCCTTCGTCCTCGAAGACCTCGGTCCAGTCCTCGATCAACAGGTCGAGCGCTTCCTGCGCGGTGCCTTGGTCGGCCACCACGTAGTCATGCACCCGTTTCTGCATGGCCAGCAGCAGTTCGGCATACGCCGGCTCCTGCCAGAAATCCTGGACGGAGTTCATCGCCTCGAGGAAGTCGCCGGCGAAAGGCTGGCTGTCGGTGAAGCCCGGATCCTCCAGCACGGCGTCGTGGACCGCGTAGCCCCCGAGCGACCACCATTTCTGCTGGACCTCGGGCTGCGCGAACCATTTCACGTATTCCAGCGCCGCGTCCTGCTTGTCGGAATACGAGACGACGGAGATGCCTTGGCCGCCCAGCGTCGAGGCGGGCTGGTTCTGCGGCGGATTGACGAAGAAGCCGATCTTGTCGCCGCCGATCTCCGGATCCGCATAGAGGCCGGGGAAGAAGGCGAACCAGTTCATCGCCATCGCCACCTGGCCCGACTTGAACGCATCCAGGCTTTCGCCCATGTAGGCGTTCGTGTAACCCGGCGGCGTCGCCGTCTCGTAGAATTCCTTGTAGAATTCAAGCGCCTCGACCGCTTCGGGCGAGTTCACCGCCCCATCCATGTCGTAGGAGCCCGGCGTGTTCTCGTACTTGAACCCCCAGGGGTAGAGCGCTCCGGTCACGCCCATCGTGATGCCTTCGGACCCGCGCTCGGTGAAAATCGCGGCACCGTAGATCGTCTTGCCGTCGATCTCGCGTCCCTGGAAGAACTGCGCGATCTGAAGGAGCTCCTTCTGGGATTGTGGCTCGCGCAGCTCCTGCCCGGTGGCTTCCTGATAGGCTGTTTTGATTTCGTCGTTCTCGAACCAGTCGCGGCGGTAGAACCACGCGTTCGCGTCGCCCATGGCGGGCAGGGCGTAGTAGTTCGGCGTACCCTTGGGCCAAGTGGAATAGGCATAGACGGCCGCATCGGCGAAATCGTCCATGCTGATGCCTTCGGCGTCGAAGAAGTCGTTCAGCTTGACGTAATGGCCGTTCTCGGCGCCGCCGCCGATCCACTGGCTGTCGCCGATGAGCAGGTCGCAGAGCTTGCCGCCCGAGTTCAGCTCGTTCAGCATTCGGTCGGCAAAATTGGGCCATGGCACGAACTCGAAGTTCATCGTGTGACCGGATTCGGCCTCGAACTCCTTGGAGAGTTCCACAAGGGCGTTCGCGGGATCCCATGCGGCCCAGCACAAGGTCAGGTCCTCGGCCTGCGCAAGTGACGCGGCAGACATTGCGGTGACGGCAATTGCGCTGACGGAAGTCAGTTTCTTGAAAGTCATCCTATCCTCCCTGTTTTGATCCGCCGATCCAAGGATGTGCGAATTGGGGCATGGAGGAAGCCTATTTGAGGTGCGTACCTCAGGTAAAGAAAATTTTGAGGTTCGTACCTCAGGAGAATTAACAATTCATCTTAAGCTACTGAGTGTTTGTTCATTTTCGGGTTCTCGAAAAGCCACTTAGCCTGGCTGGCGGAGGAGAGCTTCATGCTATCGACCGGAACGCGATCTCGGAAGCCGAGGTTCTCGGCGGAACTTTAGATCATCGCACGGCGAGGATACATCCGCCAAATGCGCCCGGCCAGTCTAAGGCTTGGGCGGCAGGAAAAACCAGAAACTGTCCCGCAGGGAATACGGAAACGTGCCGTGACAAACAGCGCGCGATTGCGCAACAACCGCCTCAAGGGGACGACGTCGTCAGCCGCCCCAGCTTCGGACTGGGCCGCAGTCCATGTGAACGAAATTCGACCCGGAATATCGTCCAACACCACCGCCGCGGCAGGCATAGGCCGCCTTCGCCATCTGCCCGACGGAGCGTGAGGAGAGCCGCAGATCCGCCGCCTGTCCCCGCATGTGAAGGGAGTTGCGCGCAACACCGCCTGAACGTGCCCGCAGCATGGCATTCGTCTTGGGGCTGCGATAGCCGGACAGAAGCATGTAGGGTTCGTTCACGTCCAGAAGGTTGTGAGCCGCCGCCATGATGTCCATCGTGCGAAGGTCGATCGAAACGACATCATTCGTCCGCCAGTCGCGCATGAACCGCGTCACTTCGGCCGCCGCATCCTTGATGTATTCGCCTTCGATCCAGTAGATCATGTCGAGCCGTTCGCCCGTTCGGACCGAGTACATCCTAAGTCGTCGGATGTCGCCCGATCCACGGAGGAAACCTGCTGCGTTTGAGAAAGTGGGAGCGGCCGTGACTGCTGTGGCGGCGAACGCACCTAGCAATGCACGGCGGGTCAGTGCCGATGTTTTGTCTGTCATGTCCTAGCGTCGTCCCGTAGACTGCCTGTTATTGCCCCTGTTGGATCAGGAGCTTTTCCATCTCATCCCCGGATGTACGGATTTTATGGCACAGCAAAAATTCCGAACCAAGCGTTGATTTCGGTTCGCGCTTGCGTGATCGAATGTTTCGGCAGATTCTTGCGCAACAGCTCGGCAATGTGACATTTCTGCAATGGTTTTGTCGGGCCAAGTGCTGGGTCCGGGGGAAACCCCGAGGTTAACCGATTGTGAATGGACTCGCTGGTACGAAAGACGGACACCAGAGTAGACATATGCCGAAAAATGATTGAGGATCACATGCTTGCTGCCCGTTACCCGTCGGTTTTGATGCGCCGCGCCGCTGTCCTTCTGGTGGCCATTTGCGCCTCCCTTGCCGCTCCGGCGCCGGGGCAGGCGGAGGTCACCGCATTGAAGCAGGCGATCGCGGAGGCTGCGTCCCGCGACACGGACATTGCATCGTTCTACCGCGCGAACGACTACGGGACGATCTGGACGGGGCCGTCGGAGATCGAACGGGACCGCCGGGCACAACTGCTGCGCTTTCTCGCTGACTCCGAACAGCACGGGCTTCCACTCAGCCGCTACGATCCGCAAGGCCTGCTGTCGCGGATGCAGGTTGCCGGCAATCCGCGCGAACGGGGACAGTTGGAGGTCGAGATCAGTCGGGTTTTTCTCCAATACGCCCGCGATATCCAGACCGGTCTCGTGGTTCCTGGCCGCGTCGACAGCCGGATCGAACGGCAGGTGCCCTACCGGGATCGGACGTCATACCTGGAGGAGTTCTCGACATCGGTGCCGGCGCAATTCTTCCGCACTCTGCCGCCGCGTTCGACCGAATATGCCGCGCTGATGAAGCTGAAGGTTCAGTTGCAGGATCTGATGGCGCAAGGCGGTTGGGGACCCCAGGTTCCCGCGGGCAAGCTCGAGCCGGGGCAATCGGGGAACGCCGTGGCGATCCTGCGCAACCGTCTGATCGGGATGGGCTACCTCGACCGAACCAACGCGCATGTCTACGACGCCGAGATGAAGGCTGCGGTGCAGCGGTTTCAGATCGCACACGGGCTGGAGCCGGACGGCGTTGTCGGCAGCGACACGATGCAGGAGATCAACACGCAGGTGGAAGAGCGTCTGCAATCCGTATTCGTCGCCATGGAGCGGGAACGCTGGATGAACCGTGACCTCGGAGAGCGGCACATCATCGTCAACATCCCGGACTTCCGCGCGCAGATCATCGACAATGGCAAGGAAACTTTTTCGACCCGCGCGGTCGTCGGCGCAGCCCGGGCCGATCGGCCGACGCCCGAATTTTCGGACGTGATGGAGTTCATGGTCATAAACCCGAGCTGGTATGTCCCGCGCTCGATCGTGACCAAGGAATACCTGCCGATGCTCCGCCAGAACCCGAACGCGGTCAGCCATATCGAGATCACCGACCGATATGGAAGGCGGGTGAATCGGCAGGCAGTCGACTTCACTCAGTATTCGGCCAGCAACTTTCCCTTCTCGATGCGGCAGCCGCCTTCCAGAGGCAATGCGCTCGGGCTGGTGAAATTCATGTTTCCGAACCCGCACAACATCTACCTGCACGACACCCCGCAAAAGAACCTCTTTTCGCGGGAAAGCCGGGCCTTCAGCCACGGGTGCATCCGCCTCGCCGATCCATTCGACTTCGCCTATACGCTGCTGGCGCGTCAGACGGACGATCCCGAGGGCGTTTTTCACGCCGCCCTGAACACCGGGCGGGAAACCAGGGTGGCCATCGAAAAGCCGGTGCCGGTTCATCTCATCTATCGGACGGCGTTCACGGACAACAAGGGGCGGGCGCAGTATCGGCGCGACGTCTATGGCCGGGACGGCCGCGTGTGGGATGCGCTGGCGAATGCAGGGGTGGTCCTGCGCGCCGTTCAGAGTTAGAGGAAAGGCCGCAGTCCGCCCAAACACGGAAGCGTGGCCATGGCTCACCTCATCAGCGACATTGCAGCGGCATTGGGAGCGGAGGCTTTCGGTAACGTCACGCTCGCGATCGAGCGCGTCGCCGAACCCGCAACGGCCGGGCCGGACGAACTGGCGCTCGCCACGGACGCGAAATACGCCGCCGACCTGGCCAAGGGACAGGCGCGCGCCGCGATGCTCTGGCCCGGCGCCGATTGGGAGGCGCTGGGGCTCGAGGCGGCGATCATCGCACCGCGCCCGCGCTATGCGATGTCGGGGCTCACCGCGATGCTGGATCCGGGGCAGGGGATTGCCGACGGCGTGCATCCCAGCGCGGTCGTCGACGCGGACGCGCAACTGGGATCCGGTGTTACGGTCGGTCCGCTGGCCGTGATTTCGGCCGGTGCAAGGATCGGCGCCGGCAGCGTGATCGGTCCGCAGTGTTTCGTCGGTCGCGACGCCGGATCGGAGATTTCGCCTTCCTGCGCGAGCACGTGTCGCATCGGCGCCCGTGTCCGGATCGGCGACCGCTTCATCGCCGCAGCCCGGCGTGCGGATCGGCGGCGACGGGTTTTCCTTCGTCACGCCGGAGCGGGGCGCGGTCGAAAATGTCCGTGCCTCGCTGGGTGAGCGGGGCGATGCGCAAACGCAATCCTGGGCGCGGATCCATTCGCTGGGCGCCGTGCGGATCGGCGACGATGTGGAGATCGGGGCCAACAGCTGCATCGACTGCGGCACGATCCGGCGACACGGTGGTGGGCGACGGGTGCAAGATCGACAACCTCGTGCAGATCGGGCACAACGTCGTGATCGGGCGGGACTGCATGATCTGCGCGCAGACCGGCATTGCGGGATCGTCGCGCCTGGGGGACTACGTCGTGCTGGGCGGGCAGACGGGGGTCAGCGACAATGTCTTCATCGGCGACCGGGCCATCACCGGCGGTGCCACGGTGGTGCTGTCGAACGTTCCGGCGGGTCGCGTCGTCCTCGGATACCCGGCGGTGAAGATGGAACAGCAGATCGAGATCCACAAGGCGCAGCGACGGTTGCCGCGCCTGATGCGGGACGTGGCGGCATTGAAATCGGCTGTTTTCAAGACAGGCGACAAGGATTAAACGACTGCCAAACGGTGAGGAGGACGGCTGCCATGAATGTTCGGGACAAGGTCATCGAAATCATCGCGGAACAGGCCATGCTGGAGCCGTCGGACGTTACCCCCGAAAGCACGCTGGAGGATCTGGGCATCGACTCTCTGGGGTTGGTCGAAAGCATCTTCGCGATCGAGGAGGCGTTCGACGTCTCGGTTCCGTTCAACGCCAACGAACCGACCGACAGCGACTTCGACATCACCAACGTGCAGTCCATCATCGCCGGGGTCAAACGGCTGATCCAGCAAAAGGCCGAGGCCTAAGTCGCGAAGGAACATGCAGCAACGCGTCGTCATCACCGGGGCCGGGACGATCAATCCGCTCGGCCACACCGTTCCCGATACGCTCGAGGCGATGCGTGAAGGCCGCTGTGCCATCGGACCGCTGGAGATCCGCGACATCGACAGGTTGTCGGTCCAGATCGGCGGCCAGGTGCGGGGCTATGCCGAGGCCGAGCACTTCAACCGCCAGCAGATCGCGCTCTACGACCGCTTCACGCAGTTCACGCTGCTCTCCGCTCGGCAGGCGATTTCCCAGGCCGGTCTGACGTTTTCCGGGGACCTCGCCAACCGGTCGGGCGTCGTTCTGGGCACGTCCGGGGGCGGTCTGACGACACAGGACGAAAACTACCGGGCTGTGTACGAGGAGCGCAAGAACCGCGTCCATCCGTTCATCGTCCCTAAGCTGATGAACAACGCCGCGGCGAGCCACGTGTCGATGGAGTTCAACCTGCGCGGGCCCTCCTTTACCGTTTCGACCGCCTGTGCCTCGTCGAACCACGCCATGGCGCAGGCGTTCCAGATGGTGCATGGCGGCGTGTCGCCGGTCATGGTCACGGGGGGGTCGGAATCCATGCTGTGCTTTGGCGGGATCAAGGCTTGGGAAGGGCTGCGCGTGATGTCGAAGGACGCGTGCCGGCCGTTTTCGGCAACCCGCAACGGGATGGTGCAGGGCGAGGGGGCCGCGATTTATGTTTTCGAGGCCTTGGATCACGCCAAAGCCCGTGGCGCGGAGATCCTGGCGGAAGTCGCCGGATTTCGCGATGTCGTCGGATGCTTCGGACATCGTCATGCCGTCGCGGCAAGGTGCGGCGCGCGCGATCTCGGGCGCGCTGCGCGACGCCAAGCTGAACCCGGAGGATGTGGGATACATCAACGCTCATGGAACCGGCACCGCGGCCAACGACAAGACCGAATGCGCAGCGGTCTCGGACGTGTTCGGAACGCATGCGGACCAGCTCATGATCTCGTCCACGAAGTCCATGCACGGTCACCTCATCGGAGGCACCGGTGCGGTGGAGCTTCTGTCCTGCATCATGGCGCTGCGCGACGGCATCATCGCCCCCACCGTGGGTTACGAGGAACCGGATCCCGAATGCGCGCTCGACGTGGTACCGAACGAGGCGCGCGAAGCCCAAGTATCGGCCACGCTGTCGAATGCATTCGCCTTTGGTGGGCTGAACGCCGTGTTGGCACTCAAGAAGGTGTGACGCGGCCTGCGAGCGCCCGCGTCACTTCTTTTGTCAAGAAAGCTTTATCCCGGCATCACTGCTCGATCACGGAAACCTTTTCGTAGCTGGCCGTGAAGCCGTTGAGAGACATGGTGAGCTTCACTTCCTGATCGGGCGCGAGCGCGGGGATGATGGTCATGACCGCCTCGCTGCCGCGCTTGAAGGTATTCACGTCCTCTTCGGTCAGGCCGATCCGGGAGTAACAGCCAAGCTGATTGCAGAACGCGTAGGGGTACCGTTTGGCGGGACCGCCGTCGATCTGGATCGTCAGCTGGTTGGGCAGCGCGGTCTCGAGCGGAACGATGACCGTCGCGCCGGCCTTGGCCCGACCTTCGCCAGGCAGCCGGAACAGCGAGAACTCCGCCACCGGTGCACCCTGGCCGTCATCCATCAGCTGGTACATCTGGCAGGGGTCTTCCTCGGGCGTTCCGGTCTTGAGGCAGCGCAGCTCCCAGGCGCCGTTCACCTCCTTTGTGTAGGGTTTGCCCACACCATCCGGTGAGTCCGCCGACTCGCCCAGGCTCAACTGGGATTCGATTTCGTCGGCAGCGTCTGTTTCTTCGGTTTCGGATTGTTCGGCTTGCTCGGCGGCGGCATCGTCGGTGGCCGCGTCCTCGCTTTGCGCCCAAACTCCGGAAGCGATCGAAAGGCTGCCGGCTGCGATCAGTGCCAGAAAGGCACCCGAGAATTCATTCTTCAACATGAGATATCCATACCCTTGTCGTGTGTCGCAGCGGCTTAACACGGGCGTCCGGGAATGTCAGTGCAGATGGCGGCTGTTTTGGCTGTTTTCACGCGAATTTTGCTTTGCTCGCGAAATCGACGGCGCCGGATCGCGGGTCACCGACGCCCGAACCCACAATCATCCATCGAGCAAAAGAAAAAGGGAGCATGACGCTCCCTCTCCCTTGGTACTCCCCGTCGGACTGGCCGACCTTGTGATTGGCGTCAAACTACGCAAGCCCCATGAGGTCGTCAACAGGAAATCGGCCCCCGTTCGATCACATTTGAAGCGCAACAGATTGATGAAAACACACGAAAAAAAGCCGCGCCATTAAGGCGCGGCCAGTCTGACAGGGAGGAAGTGTTCCAAGGCCAGGAGGACATGTCGGCCCGGAACAAGGTCACTATGGTTGAAAGGCATTAACAATGTATGTTCGGGGCGTTCGAAAACTTCACGGATAGGGAAAACAGCGTGGAAAACCACATTTTCATCGGCGGCGGCGGAACGGATTACGGCGAACGGCAATGGTTGAGTCTGAAATACGCCAACCGCCACGGTCTGATCGCGGGCGCGACCGGCACCGGCAAGACCGTGACGCTGCAGATCCTGGCCGAAGGCTTTTCGAACGCCGGCGTTCCGGTGTTCCTGTCGGACGTGAAAGGCGATCTTGTCGGGCCTGGCGCAGGCGGGCAGCGCCGAGGCTCAAGCTGCACGAGCCGTTCACCGAACGCGCGGCCAAGATCGGGTTCGACGATTACACCTACGACGCCTTTCCGGTCACCTTCTGGGACCTGTTCGGCGAGCAGGGCCACCCGGTGCGCACCACGGTGGCCGAGATGGGGCCGCTGCTGCTGGCGCGGCTGCTGGACCTCACCGAGGCGCAGGAAGGCATCCTGAACATCGCCTTCCGCGTCGCGGACGAAGAAGGGATGCCGCTGCTGGACCTCAAGGATCTGCAGGCGCTGCTGGTCTGGGTGGGCGAGAACGCGCGAGGACCTGTCGCTGCGCTACGGCAACGTCTCGACCGCAGTCGGTCGGCGCGATCCAGCGGCAGGCTGCTGGTGCTGGAAAACCAGGGCGGCGCGCAGTCTTTTCGGCGAGCCGGCGCTGGATCTGGCCGACCTGATGCGATGCGACGCCGACGGGCGGGGCTAGATCAACATCCTCGCCGCCGACAAGCTGATGCAGCGCGCCGCGGCTTTATGCGACCTTCCTGCTGTGGCTGCTGTCGGAACTCTTCGAGGAACTGCCCGAGGTGGGCGACCCGGACAAGCCCAAGCTGGTCTTCTTCTTCGACGAGGCGCATCTGCTGTTCGACGACGCGCCCAAGGCGCTGGTCGACAAGGTCGAGCAGGTGGCGCGGCTGATCCGCTCCAAGGGGGTCGGCGTCTACTTCATCACGCAGAACCCGGACGACGTGCCCGAGGACATCCTGGGCCAGCTCGGCAACCGGGTGCAGCACGCGCTGCGCGCCTTCACCGCCCGGGACCGAAGGAGCTGCGCCTGGCCGCCGAGACCTACCGCCCAAACCCGCGTTTCGACACCGAAGACGCGATCCGCGAGGTCGGCGTCGGCGAGGCGGTGACATCGATGCTGCAGAAGAAGGGCGTGCCGGGCATGGTCGAGCGGACGCTGATCCGGCCGCCTTCGTCGAAGCTGGGTCCGCTGGAGCGGCGATGACCGGGCGCGCCTGATCGAGACGGGCGATCTGGCGGGCAAGTACGAGAGCGTTCTTGACCGGGAGAGCGCGTTCGAGATCCTCAAGGCCCGTGCCGAGAAGGCCGCGGCCGCCGCAGAAGCTGCCGAGGCAAGCGCAAGACGCCGCAGAACCCCGGCTGCGTGAGTTCAACAATGCGCGCCGGTACGATGGCGCCGCCTGCGCAGCGTTCGACGGCGCGTCGTTCCTCGGATCAGGAAGGGCTTGGCTCTGCGGTCGCGAGTGTTCTGATCAAGGAGCTTAAGGGCACCACGGGACGCCGCATCGTCCGCGGCATCCTGGGCGGGATTTTCAAGGGACGCTGAGACTCACTTCTCCGGGATCAGCCCGCGCGGGGAAAACCGCAGGACCAGCAGCAGCACCATACCCATGGTGATGTAGCGCATGTAGGCCGCGCTATCGATGAGGTGGTCCTTGAGCCAGTAGCCGTCCGCCATGCCCATCGTGATCAGGTTCATCAACCATTGCCCGATCGGCTCGACTTGAATCCACAGGAACCAGATCAGGAAGCCGCCGAGAACTGCGCCGAAATTGTTGCCCGATCCGCCAACGATGACCATCACCCAGACCAGGAACGTGAAGCGCAGCGGCTGGTAGGACGCGGGCGTCAACTGACCGTCCAGCGTCGTCATCATCGCGCCCGCGATGCCGCAGACAGCCGAGCCGAGGATGAAGACCTGCAGATGGCGCGCGGTGACGTCCTTGCCCATGGCCTCCGCCGCCACCTCGTTGTCGCGGATCGCCCGCATCATGCGCCCCCAGGGCGATTTCAGCGCGAGCTGCGCCAGGACGAGAATGATGATCAGGACCACCGCGAAGTAGATGGAATAGCCGAATTTCACGTAGAGCGTCGATGCCGTTACCGGATCGAAGCCCCAATCTGCCGCGCGCTCGACGAAGGCCGTGTCGTTCTGCAAGTCGATTTCGTAAGGCACCGGACGCGGCAACCCGTTCACGTTCTTGACCCCGCGCGACAGCCAATCCTCGTTCTTCAGGATGTAGATGATGATCTCCGCGATCCCCAGCGTGGCGATGGCCAGGTAGTCCGACCGCAAGCCCAGCGCCGTCTTGCCGATGATCCAGGCCGCACCCGCCGCCAGCAGTCCTCCGATGGGCCAGGCGAGGATGATCGGAAGTCCCAACCCGCCGAGATACCCGGTGGCGGCGGGATCGACCGCCTCGATCGCATCCACGGCTGGGTCGTAGACGGCGCGGAAGAGGAAGAACCCTGCAAGCAGAAACGCCATCAGCGCGAGCGCGCGCAGCTTGCCCTTGGGAAGCCGGTTGAAGAGAAGGGCCGCGGCCCCGATCGTTGCCGCCCCGAGGAGCAGGCCCAAGATCACCCGCACGCCGCCCGCAGACCAAGCCGCGCCGATCGGCGGCATGGAGACCAGCACCGTCGCCAGCCCGCCCAACGCGACGAAGCCCATGACACCAACGTTGAAGAGCCCCGCGAAGCCCCATTGCAGGTTGACGCCGATCGCCATGATCGCTGAGACGAGTCCCATGTTGAGGAGGAACACAGCCGAGTTCCAGCTCTGCATCAGGCCGGTGGCGATGATCAGTGCGGCGATGATCCCGAACAGCACCGTGTTCCTGACGATGTCGGTCATACCGATTTCCCCGCGAAAAGACCCGTGGGCCGGAACAGCAGAACGATCAGCAGGATCACGAAGCTCACCGCGAACTTGTAGTCTGTGGACATGAGCTGCGCGAGCCCGTCTGGCTCCAGCGACGTCGGCAGCACATACTCCAGAACCTTCTTCCACGCATAGGTGATGAGAACCTCGGAATAAGCGATGATGAAGCCGCCCGCGATGGCGCCCAGCGGGTTGCCGAGACCGCCGACGATGGCGGATGCGAAGACCGGCAAAAGAAGCTGCAGAAAGACGAAGGGCTTGTAGGACTTGTCGAGCCCGTAGAGCGTTCCCGCTATGGTCGCGAGAGCCGCCACGATGATCCAGGTCACCATCACAACGCGCTCCGGATTGATGCCGGAGAGCAGCGCAAGATCCTCGTTGTCGGAATAGGCGCGCATGGACTTGCCCGTCCGCGTCCGGTTCAGGAACCAGAAGAGCAACACCACAGCGATCACCGCCACGACCAGCGTGATGCCTTGTGTGGACTTGATCGCCAGACCTTCTTCCAGACCTGTCATCTCCCGGAAATCGCGAGCAGAGATGATGAACCTCTCGCCATCCAGGAACCGCTGGTCGTCGGGCCCGATGATGAAGCGGATCAGCCCGTTGTAGACGAACATCACCCCCATCGAGACGATCACCAGGATCACGGGCTTGGCCTTCTGGGCGCGATAGAACTTGAACACCAGCTTGTCGGTCACCAGCAGCAACACGATGCAGCCGAGGATCCCGAAGGGCAGGGCCAGAAGCGCCGTGGGCAATACGCCGAAGCTGATCCCCAGCGATTGGAACCACCACGTGACCAGGATCGTGATCATCGCGCCGAACGCCATCGTGTCGCCATGCGCGAAGTTCGAAAAGCGCAGGATCCCGTAGATCAGCGTCACGCCGAGCGCGCCCAGCGCCAGCTGCGAGCCATAGGCGGTCGCCGGGATGAACACGAAATTCAAGAGCGTGACAAGGGCGTTGAGGAGGTCCATCAGGTTGGTTCCCCGATCGCTTGGCACGATGTCTTTCGCAGCGAACTTGCGATTTCAAAGGTCGCGATCGAAACCTGTCCTGACACGATCATTTTCACCCTCCCAGGAAACTCGCCCGCACCTCGGGGTCGGCGAGCAGTTCCTTGCCGGTCCCCGAATACGCGTTGCGGCCCTGGACCAGCACATAACCCTGGTCCGCGATTTCCAGCGCCTGCCGCGCGTTCTGTTCCACCATCAGTACGGGCAGGCCGGTGCGGGCGACCTCGATGATCCGGTCGAAGAGCTCGTCCATCACGATCGGGGACACGCCGGCCGTGGGCTCGTCCAGCATCAGGACCTTGGGCCGGGTCATCAGCGCGCGACCGACGGCGACCTGCTGGCGCTGCCCGCCCGAAAGCTCGCCCGCGGCTTGCCGGCGCTTTTCCTTGAGGATCGGGAAGAGGTCGAACACCTGCTCCATCGTCGGGCGGATGTCGTCGCGCCGGATGAAAGCGCCCATCTCGAGGTTCTCCTCGACGCTCATCGACGTGAAGATGTTGTTGTTCTGCGGCACGAACCCCATGCCCTTGGCCACACGGTCCTGTGGCGACAGATCGGTGATGTCCTGACCGTCCAGCCGGACGGAGCCGGAGCGGACGTTCAGCATGCCGAAGATCGCTTTCATGGCGGTCGACTTGCCCGCGCCGTTGGGCCCCACGATCACCGCGATCTCGCCGGGGTTCACGGCGACGGTGCACTCGTGCAGGATGTCCGGCCCGGCACCATACCCGCCGGTCATCGTGTCGCCGATCAGGAACGCCTGACCTGTGTTGCGCGCAGCACCGGTACCGGGCGAGGCCACGAACGAGCCCTGACCCTTGGGATTTGCGATCGAGCGGTCCTTGTTGCCGCGATCCTGCTGGTAGGGATTGCCGCTCATTCCGGTTTCATTCCCGTGCCACCGGTGCGGGCGGCGGAGCGCGAGGGGGCGGCCAGCCGCCTCGCTTCCGTCGGATGAGCGCAGCTCATTCGAAACCCGGTCATGCGCCCACCTTGTCCTTGTGCTTGAGCCCGGTGCCCAGATACGCCTCGATCACCTGTTCGTTGGCCTTGATCTCGTCGAGCGTTCCCTGGGCCAGGACCTTGCCTTCGGCCATGCAGATGACCGGATCGCAGATCTTGCCGATGAAATCCATGTCATGCTCGATCACCACGAAGGTGTAGCCGCGTTCCTTGTTCAGCCGCAGGATCGCATCCGCGATGGTGTTGAGCAGCGTCCGGTTCACGCCCGCGCCGACCTCGTCGAGAAACACGATCCGCGCATCCGCCATCATGGTCCGCCCCAGTTCCAGCAGCTTCTTCTGACCGCCGGAAACCTGGCCCGCCTTGTGATCGGCCAAGTGTTCGATCGTCAGGAACTCCAGCACTTCGTCGGCCTTGGCACGGAGCGCACGTTCCTCGTCGGCGATACGCTTGCGCCCGAACCAGGTGTTCCACAGCGTCTCGCCCGATTGCCGGCCCGGCACCATCATCAGGTTCTCGCGGCACGTCATGGAGGCGAATTCGTGCGCGATCTGGAACGTGCGCAGCAGCCCCTTGTGGAACAATTCGTGCGGGGGCAGGCCGGTGATGTCCTCGCCCGCCATTGTCACGCGGCCGGAGGTCGGTGGAAGAACGCCTGCGATCACATTGAAAAGCGTGGTCTTTCCTGCACCGTTGGGGCCGATCAACCCGGTGATGGAGCCCTCGCCGACAGACAGGCTCGCGCCATCCACCGCGTGGAACCCGCCGAAACGCTTGTGAATGTCGTCGACGACGATCATCTGATCCCCGATCCCGCTTGAAGACGCTCTTCGACATTACTGAAGCAGCCCGGGAAAATCCATTCCCGGGCCGCCTGATTTTCGCATTCGACCTCAGCGGTAGCCTACGGTCTTGCGCTCGCCGTTCTCGAATTCATACTCGCGATAATTTCCCGCGCTTTCGCCCGGTCCGATGAGTTCGACGGCCGACGCGCCGACATAATCGATGTCGCCGCCATCCGCGAGGATCTGAAGCGCCTTGCCGAGTTCGCCAGGGAAGATCTGCTCGCCCGGCGCGTTCGCCACGTCCATCACGTGCTCCTTGTAGACGGAGCTGTCGGTGGATCCTGCCGCCTGCATCGCCAACAGGATCAGCGCGGCCGCGTCATAGGATTCCGCGGTGAAGGACGAGGTCGCATCGAACCCGGCGGCATTGCCGATCTCCTCGAACGTCGCATTGCCCGGGCTGTCCGTACCCGGCACCTGGCCAAAAGACCCATCGAGCGCGCTTCCGAGGTTATCCACCAGCGAGTCGCCGTACATTCCGTCCGGCAGAACGAAGGTGTCGAAGGCCCCGGTATCGACAGAGTTGCGGATCACGCCAGCGCCACCCTGATCGACATAGCCCGCGACCACCAGCGCCTCCCCGCCGGCGGAGGCCAGCGAGCCGACTTCGGCGGAGTAGTCTCCCTTGCCATCCTCATGAGCGGCCGAAACGGTGACCGTGCCACCGGCCTCCTCGAACGCGGCCTGGAAGCTGTCGGCGAGGCCCTTGCCGTAGTCGTTGTTGGTGTAGGTGACGGCGACTTCGTTGATGCCGCGGTCCATGATGACCTCGGTCATCACCACGCCCTGGCGTGCGTCCGAGGGCGCCGTGCGGAAGAAGAGGCCGTTATCCTCATTGTTCTCGTGGCTGAGGCCGGGTGATGTCGCGGAGGGCGAGATCATCACCACGCCATTCGGAACGGCCACGTTGGTCAGGATCGCTCCGGTCACACCGGAACAATCGGCGCCCATGATCCCGCTGACCTGGTCGGAGGTGACCAGACGTTCGGCGGCCGATGTCGCGGCAGCGGAGTCGATGCAGGTCGAATCCGCCCGGATCGGCGTGACCGTGGCCCCGTCGAGCAGGTTGCCGCTGTCCGTCACCTCGGACATGGCCAGTTCTGCGGCGGCCGCCATGTGGGGTGTGAGGGATTCGATAGGGCCCGTGAACCCGAGGATGATGCCGATCTTGACTTCGTTCGACTGAGCGCCGGCGGCGCCCGCCACGAGTGCCGTGGCCGCAGTGGCCATGAGCAGCTTTTTCATGATGTTCTCCCTGTTTTCTTGTGTGATCTGCGCGGAGGTTATTGCTCCTCCGGTGAAATGAAAAGTGGATTTCCTTCCAAACAGCCCGGTAGATTTCGCTAGAATTGGGAAATCCTTCTCCTACTTAACCCGTGGTGGAAAAAAGGATCATCCAAATTGAAACAGTGGGCCTTATCGCTCTTCCTGGCGGGAAGCCTCGCGGTCTGCGCGGTCGACGGGCACGCCGCAGAGATCGCTCCGATTGCATCCGGTTTCGATGCACCGTGGGCGGTCGCGATTTTGCCTGACGGCAGCTTTCTTGTGACCGAACGTGCGGGGCGCCTGACGTTGGTAAGCGGGGGCAGTGCGACGCGCGTCGACGGGGTCCCTGACGTGGAAAAGCGCGGGCAGGGCGGTCTGCTCGACGTGACCTTGCCAAGGGATTTCGCATCCACCCGCGAGGTGTTTCTCACCTATGCGAAACCGCAGCGCGGCGGCAGCGGGACGGCACTTGCCGTTGGCCGTCTGAGCGAAGATGGCGACAGGCTCGAAAATGTCCGCGACCTCTTCGAGATGACGCCGGGTGGCAGCAGCGGGCGGCATTTCGGCTCGCGGGTGGTCGAGGCGCAGGATGGCACACTCTTTCTGACCATCGGCGACCGGGGCGACCGCCCCGCGGCGCAGGATGGATCGCGTCACAACGGGTCCGTGATCCGGATCAACCGTGACGGTTCGGTGCCGAACGACAACCCGTTCGTCGGCATGAGCGGCGTGCAACCGGAGATCTGGTCCTTCGGTCACCGCAATGCCCAGGGGGTGGGATTCGACCGTAACGGGAACCTCTGGACCGCGGAGCACGGGGCGCGCGGCGGCGACGAAGTGAACCGGATCCGCAAGGGTGCAAATTACG
Organism: uncultured Alphaproteobacteria bacterium; assembly: GCA_963721175.1. Classification (GTDB taxonomy): domain Bacteria; phylum Pseudomonadota; class Alphaproteobacteria; order Rhodobacterales; family Rhodobacteraceae; genus Aliishimia. Next base: position 173,924 of record CAVRIG010000004.1, read on the forward strand.
GATGGCCGGTCATTTCCTACGGCGTGCATTATTCCGGCGCCAGGATTGGCGAGGGGACCTCCAAGCCCGGGATGGAACAGCCGGAATTCTATTGGGACCCCTCGATCGCGCCGTCCGGGTTGATGGTATACTCCGGCAAGCTTTGGCCGGAGTGGCGAGGCGACATCTTCGTCGGCTCACTGAAATTCGACTACATTGCGCGGCTGTCTGGCTCGCCCCTGCAAGAGGTCGAAAAGATCAAGACGCCGGAGACGGCACGGGTGCGCGACATCATCGAAGCGCCCGACGGCGCGATCTGGTTCGTATCCGCCGGCAACGGCACGATCTACCGCATGACGCCCTGACCCTTCACAACCGGAGCACCGAGCAATGACCCAAACGACACGCAAAAAGGCCAGCGATTTCGATCCGCATATCCTGGAGATTTTCGACGGGTACGTGCATGGCAAGATCACCAAGCGCGAATTCATCACGCAGGCCGGGCGGTACACGGCCGCGGGTGTGACCGGCGCGATGATCCTGGAGCAGCTCCAGCCAAACTATGCACTTGCGCAGCAGGTCGCGCCGGACGATCCGGAGATCGAGACGATGGTGATCGAGTATGAAAGCCCCGAGGGTCACGGCACGATCCGTGGCCTGATGGCGAAACCCGCTGGTGCCGAGGGTCCGCTGCCGGCGGTGCTGGTGGTGCACGAGAACCGCGGGCTCAACCCCTATACCGAAGACGTCGTGCGCCGGACGGCCAAGGCCGGTTATCTCGCGCTGGGACCCGACGGGCTGACGCCGCTGGGCGGGTATCCGGGCACCGACGAGGAGGGACGCGAGATGCAGGCCAGCCTCGACGGGGCGAAGCTGATGGCGGACTTCTTCGCGGGCTTCGAATTCCTGCGCGATCACGAGGGGTCGACCGGACGCGTAGGCTGCGTCGGCTTCTGCTACGGCGGCGGGGTGTGCAACGCGCTCGCCGTGGCTTACCCGGAGCTTGGCGCCTCCGTTCCCTATTACGGTCGCCAGCCGGCGATCGAGGACGTGCCGTCAATCGAGGCGCCGCTGATGATCCACTACGCCGGACTCGATGAGCGCATCAACGCGGGCTGGCCGGCCTATTCCGAGGCTCTGGCCGAGAACCAGAAGGAATTCACCGTCCATTTCTATCCGGATGTGAACCACGGCTTTCACAACGACACGACCCCGCGCTACGACTCGGCGGCGGCCGAGTTGTCATGGGAGCGGACGTTGGCCTTTTTCGACGAAACTCTGAGCTGAAAGATCCGGGATCAGATCGACAGGCGCGTCGCGTGGCTGCCGCGTTCGCGGTAAGGTGTGGTGTCGTAATGCGCGCGGTAGCATTTCGAGAAATGCGAGGGTGACGCGAAGCCGCAGGCGAGCGCCACGTTGATCACGCTCATGTCGGTCTGCATCAGCAGGTTGCGGGCCTTCTGCAGGCGCAACTCCATGTAGTACCGCTTCGGCGAGCGGTTCAGGTAGCGCCGGAACAGCCGTTCGAGCTGTCGCGTCGACATGCCCACATGTTTGGCCAAGATCGAGGGCGAGATCGGCTCCTCGATGTTGTTCTCCATCATCTGGATCACCATGCTGAGCTTCGGGTGACGCACGCCGATGCGGGTCGGCACCGACAGGCGCTGCGTGTCCTGGTCGGTCCGGATGGAGGAGTAGATCTGCTGATCCGCGACCGAATTCGCGATCTCCTCGCCGAAATCGTCGGCGATCACCTTGAGCATCAGGTCGATGGAGGAGGTCCCGCCGGCCGTGGTCATCCGGTTGCCGTCCACCACGAAGACCGATTTGGTGAGCCGCACCTCGTCGAACTCCTCGACGAAGCTGTCCTGGTTTTCCCAGTGGATCGTGGCCTTCTTCCCGTCCAGCAGCCCGGCCTTTGCCATCGCATGCGCGGCCGTACAGAGCCCGGCGACCGCCAGTCCCTTGCGCGCCTCGCGGCGGAGCCAGTTCAGGAGCCGCTTGGTCGTGGCCTTCTGGATGTCCATGCCGCCGCAGATGACCATCACATCATCGCGATCCAGGTCCTTCAGGTCGTCATCGAGCTTGAAGAGCGTGCCGGCCGAACAGGCCATGACGTCGCCGCCTTCGCCCACGAGCTTCCAGCTGTAGCACTCGCGGCCGACGACGCGATTGGCGATGCGCAGGCAATCGAGCGCCGAGGCAAAGCTCAGCAGGGTGAACTCCGGCAGCAGGACGAAAACGAACCGGCGCGGTTGTCCGGTCTTGTAGCTGGGCTGGGTTGCGGCACGCTGCACGGATTTTCTCGGGTGTTGCTCTTGTTGGACAACGTTTCGCAGGCGCATGGGCCTACGCGTGATGGGGACTTAATTCATGCTCATGTCGCTAGGTCAAGTGTCGCATTTGAACTATGGCCACGGCCGGGCAGCCTCGGTATAGAGGTCGGCGCAACGCGGCAAGGCGTGCCGCACGGACCCGGAGCGAGACGATGAGCGATTGGAGCAAGACGAACTGGCGCAACAAACCGCGGGTGCAGATGCCCGACTACACCGATGCCGGTCTGCTGACCGAAGTCGAGGCGCAGTTGTCCAAGTATCCGCCCCTCGTCTTTGCCGGGGAGGCGCGCAAGCTGAAGACCGAACTGGCGGCCGCCAGCCGGGGCGAGGCATTCCTGCTGCAGGGCGGAGATTGTGCCGAGAGCTTCGAGCAGTTCAGCGCGGACGCCATCCGCGACACGTTCAAGGTCATGCTGCAGATGGCGATGGTGCTGACCTACGGCGCGAAGGTCCCCGTGATCAAGGTGGGCCGCATGGCCGGACAGTTCGCCAAGCCGCGCAGCGCACCGACCGAGGTTGTCGATGGCGTGGAATTGCCGAGCTACCGCGGCGACATCATCAACGAGCTTGCCTTCACCGAGGCGTCGCGCAGTCCCGATCCGAAGAAGATGCTGCAGGCCTACACGCAGGCCGCCGCGACGCTGAACCTGCTGCGCGCCTTTTCGACAGGCGGTTTCGCCGACATGCACCGGGTGCACAGCTGGACGTTGGGCTACACCGACGCCGAGGAGATGCAGAAGTATTCGGAAATCGCGAACCGGATCCAGGACAGTATCGACTTCATGGCGGCGGCCGGCATTGATGCGAACACCACGCATGAATTCTCCACCGTCGATTTCTACACCAGCCACGAAAGCCTGCTGCTGGAATACGAGGAGGCGTTGGCGCGGGTCAATTCGACCTCCGGCAAGTGGCTCGCGGGGTCGGGGCACATGATCTGGATCGGCGACCGCACGCGACAGCCGGACGGGGCGCATGTGGAATTCGCCCGCGGGGTGCAGAATCCCATCGGTCTGAAATGCGGCCCCTCGATGACGACCGACGATCTGAAATCGCTGATGTCCACTCTGAACCCGCAAAACGAGGCAGGGCGGCTGACGCTGATCGCGCGTTTCGGAGCCGGCAAGGTTGGCGAGAACCTGCCGCGCCTGATCAAGGCCGTGACCGAGGAAGGAGCCAATGTCGTCTGGTCCTGCGACCCGATGCACGGGAACACGATCAAGTCGTCCTCGGGATACAAGACACGGCCCTTCGACAGCGTTCTGCGCGAGGTCCACGAGTTCTTCGCAATTCATCAATCCGAAGGCACGGTGCCCGGCGGCGTTCATTTCGAGATGACGGGGCTGGACGTGACCGAGTGCACCGGCGGGGTTCGGGCCGTGACGGACGAAGACCTGTCGGACCGGTATCACACCGCCTGTGACCCCCGTCTCAACGCATCGCAATCGCTGGAGCTTGCGTTCCTCGTCGCGGAGGAGTTGACACGCTTCCGCGTAAGCCGGGCGAAGCGGGCCGTATCCTGAAGCCTGTCACGCCGCCGCAGATCGCTGACGCTACGGTCTAGGATCTAACTGCCATCTGACCGCGGATGGCCGTTCACCCCGGGCGTTTGAACGCCGTCGGCGTGGGGCAATGGCATTCGTGGCGGGAGGCGCATTCGACTGGCAATTCGCCAATGATGGGAATTGCGATTTCAGGAGAAATTCCAGCGAATGCGACGAAGCGGCATCCATGGATGCCGCCTAAATTTTCGCCTATTGCGTGTGCAGTTTAGTAAAATTTGAGACGTCGGGGATCATTTAACGACGCGAAGGTAGGGAACACCCGGTATCGGCTGCTCGAACCGCGCGCTCTCCTCGGCCATTTCCGGCGCACTGATGCTGGGGGCGGGTTCGTGGAACTTGCCGGTCGTTTGGGCGGGCCGATCCTTTCCGAGCGCGCGGAAAGCATCCGGTGCAAGACGGGCAGCAGTGCTGTGATCCGGCATCTCACGGGACACGATCGGGCTCAGCTTGATCATGTCGACACTGAACCGGCGCGGAACCCGGCCGACGTCTCCTTCGGTGACGAAGCCGCCCAGGACGCGGCTGGTATCGCCGAGATCGCTGCGGACGGGCAAAAGGATCATGCGCGCGCGCAGGGGCGGACGACCAAAGCCGGTTTCCGCGCTGAGCATGATCGACGCCGTCGCCGGTGTTTCGAACACCTCTTCCAGCATTTCGCCGAACTCCTGCCGGCTGTTGCTCGCCAGGAAGGACGAGATCGGCATGCCGCGGACTTCCATACCCATCAGATCGCCCAGATGGGATCCGGCGACGCGAAGACGGGCAATGCCCGGCGCGATCCGTTCCAGAACGAAGCAGAATTCGAGCGCACCCTTCAGCCCGCGCGGGTCGATTTCGGACCGAAGCGGAAGCAGGCGCGAGCCACGGAGCGCGTTCCAGTATCCCTCGATCTGGGCAAGTGGCGCGAACCGCGTGCGCAATTGCCGTTCCGAAATATCCACCACAGGGCCGCCCTCTTGAAGCATGTCCTTGTCACCGAAGCGATCCATCTCCACTCACCTACTCGTTGTTTTTGGACCTCACGCAACACTGCCCACCCGTGTCATGAGGTCACTGAACTTTGTTTACAATTTGTTAATAACACGAACGCTTCCGATGTGAGCGAATTAATTTACGAAAGGTTAACGTAAAAGTTGAATCAACGTGAAAAACAAGCGTCCCGGAACTGGCGCTGGTCGGGGGTTGAAGCTTGGTCGGGTTTGGTTCATGCGAATGGAAACAAACGGGGAGAGTTGCGCCGATGATCAGATCGATGACCGGATACGCTGCGGGTCAGGGCGCGGCTTCGGGGTATCGATGGTCTTGGGAACTCCGGTCGGTGAATGGGCGGGGCCTCGATGTCCGGTTGCGGGTTCCCGACTGGATCGAGGGGCTGGAGCAAGCGGTCCGGGAGATCCTTGTCAAGTCCGTGACGCGCGGCAATGTCACGCTGAACCTGCGGGTGCAACGCGAGACCGGCCAGGGCGAACTTCATCTCAACAACGTCCAGTTGGACGGTCTTCTGGCAGTCATGCGCCAGGTGGAAGATCGGGCGACCGAGGCGGGTCTGTCGCTGGCGCAACCCACGGCGGCCGACATCGTCGCGATGCGCGGCGTGATGGATCAGGGTGCGGACGCCGACGACACCGCGCCGCTCAAGGCAGCCTTGCTCGCGGATCTTCCGGCACTCGCGGCCGCGTTTTGCGACATGCGCGAGCGGGAGGGAGCATCTCTCCGTGATGTACTGGACGCCCAGCTTGCAGAAGTCGCGGAGCTGACGGAGACCGCCGCTGGTCTGCTGGCGGCGCGCCAAACGGAAGCCGCCGAGACACTGCAGCGCAACCTCGCCAAGGTGATGCAGACCGTGGGCGACGCCGACGAGACGCGGGTTGCACAGGAACTGGCCCTGATCGCTGTAAAATCCGACGTGACGGAGGAGATCGATCGCCTCCGCTCCCATGTGGTAGCAGCGCGCGACCTCCTGGAAACCGGCGGGGCGGTCGGACGCAAGCTCGATTTCCTGATGCAGGAGTTCAACCGCGAAGCCAACACGCTCTGTTCCAAGGCGCAGATGAAGGCGCTGACGGAGCAGGGGCTGGCGCTCAAGGTCGTGATCGACCAGATGCGCGAGCAGGTCCAGAACGTGGAATAGGCGATGACACGGCGGCGCGGTCTTCTCGTCATCCTCTCGTCACCTTCGGGCGCGGGAAAATCCACGCTGGCGCGGCGTCTGCGCGACTGGGATCCCGCCATCATCTTCTCCGTCTCCGCGACGACGCGCGCGCCGCGTCCGGGAGAGGAAGACGGGCGGGAGTACAATTTCGTGACCGAGACGCGATTCCGGCAGATGGTTGCGGAAGGCGACATGCTGGAGCATGCGCATGTCTTCGGTCATTTTTACGGCTCGCCCCGCGCGCCAGTACAGGACGCCATAGAGGATGGCCACGACGTGCTCTTCGACATCGACTGGCAGGGTGCGCAGCAGATCGCGAACTCCGGGCTCGCGCCGCATGTGTTGTCGATCTTCCTGCTGCCGCCGTCGATCCGGGAGCTTCACCGTCGCCTGGTCGAGCGGGGACAGGACAGTGCCGCCACAGTCGCCAAGCGCATGGCCAAGAGCTGGGACGAGATCAGCCACTGGGCCGCCTACGACCATGTCCTGATAAACGACGATCTCGACGCGACCGAGGCCAGTCTGCGCACGATCATCGCCGCCACGCGTCTGCGGCGGATCCAGCAGCCGGACCTGACCGAACATGTACGCCAGTTGCAATCCGAATACGAGGACCTGACATGACACTTTACGCCTTGGGCGAGCGCCGCCCGCAGCTTCACGACGATACCTGGGCAGCACCCGATGCCAACATCATCGGCGACGTGGTGCTGGAGGAGGGTGCGTCGGTCTGGTTCTGCGCCACCCTGCGTGGCGACAACGAGCGGATCACGATCGGCGCGGGATCCAACGTTCAGGAAAATTGCGTCTTTCACACCGACATGGGTTTTCCGCTGACGATCGGGCCGGGCTGCACCATCGGGCACAAGGTGATGCTGCACGGCTGCACGATCGGGACGAATTCGCTGATCGGCATGGGCGCGACGGTGCTGAATGGCGCGAAGATCGGGGACAATTGCCTGATCGGGGCCGGCGCGCTGATTACCGAGGGCAAGGAAATCCCCGATGGCAGCCTCGTGATGGGCGCGCCGGGAAAGGTCGTGCGGCAGCTTGACGAGGCCGCGATACAGGGGCTGCAGATGAGCGCGCTGCATTATCAGGAAAACATGCGCCGGTTTCGCGCAGAGTTGCAGGTGATCTGATGCGCAATCGCAAGGGTACGTTGCTGCGCCCCGACCTGCCGCCCGAGAGCGCGTCGCGCCCCGTCGTGACACCGCTGTCGCCCGCCGTTGTATATGCCTCCGACACGCCGGACATGCTCGATGCGCAGTATGACGGGCAGATGTCGGGATATACCTACAGCCGGGAAGGGCACCCCAATGCCGACGTCGTGGCCGCGCGGATCGACCGAATGGAGGGCGCGCCGACGCCGGGTGTGATCACCGGATCCGGCATGGCGGCCGTTTCTGCGGTGCTGCTGGGGTGCCTCTCGGCGGGCGATCACGTGCTGGGGGGAAGCCAGCTCTATGGCCGGTCGCTGCGGCTGATGGCGGAGGATTTGCCGCGTCTCGGCATTCCGACGTCGCTCGTCGACACGACCGATGCCGACGCGGTCGCCGCCGCGATCCGGCCGGAGACGAAACTGATCCTGCTCGAGGTCGTATCGAATCCGACTCTGCGCATCGCGGATGTCCAGGGCATCGCCCGTGTCGCCAAGGAACGCGGCGTGCTGCTGGCCATCGACAACACCTTCACCACGCCCGCCGCGTTCCGACCGTTCGAGCATGGCGCCGATTTCGTGATCCATTCGGTGACGAAGCTGCTGGGCGGGCATTCGGACGTGCTGCTGGGCTATGTCTCCGCCAAGGATCCGGCGCATGCGGAGCGTCTCAGCGTCTTCACCGTGACGACCGGCATGATCGGCAGCCCATTCGACTGCTGGCTGGCCGAACGCGGCATGCTGAGCTTCGATCTGCGTTTCCAGCGGGCGCAGGATACCGCGGCGCGCCTTGCAGATCACCTGGCAGGGCTCTCCGGCGTGAGGCGCGTCATTTATCCCGGCCGCGGCGATCATCCGGACCACGATCGCGCCATGCAGCTCCTCGCGGGGCAGGCCGGCAACATGGTGTCCTTCGAAGTCGCACCGACGCGCGCGGCCGCCAATGCGCTGTCGCTCGCGGCCGAGGGGGTCGCCTTTGCGCCGACGCTGGGGGATGTGGGCACCACGCTGTCGCACCCGGCCTCGTCCTCGCACCGTGCGCAATCGCCGGAGGCGCGGGCCGCGCAAGGGATCAGCGAGGGGTTTTTCCGCGTTTCGGTCGGGCTCGAGGATCCGGACGCGCTCTGCGAGGTCTTCACGCGGGCGGTCGCGGCGGCGGAGGCCGTCTGACGGATGGATCCGGCGCGCTTCCTCGAGGCACTGCCGCTCGCCACGCTTCTCATCGACCGGTCGAACCGCATCATCGGGGCCAACACCGAGGCGCTGACCATGCTGGGACAGGGAATCGTCGGCCGAAACTTCGTCACGATGCTGCGCCAGCCGATGCTGCTGGATGCGGTCGAGGCCAGCCTGCGCGACGCCACCCCGCGCGTTGCGCAATTCCTGCACAATGACGGGGTGCAGGACACGAATTTTCGCGTCTCCTGCCGGTTCGTCGCGGGTGTCGGGGCGCAAGCCGCCGGGGCGGTGCTGGTGAGTTTCGAGGATATCACGCATCTGGAACAGGCGGGCCAGATGCGGCGCGATTTCGTGGCCAATGTCAGCCACGAGTTGCGGACGCCGCTGACCGCCCTGATGGGCTTCATCGAGACGCTGCGGGGGCCTGCGCGCGACGACGCCAAGGCGCGGGACCGGTTCCTCGATATCATGGAGGGCGAGGCCAACCGCATGAACCGGCTCGTGGGCGATCTTCTGTCGCTGTCCCGTGTCGAGGACAACGAACGCGTGCGCCCGACGCAGGAAATCGTCCTGACCGACGTGCTGAACTCGACCCTTCACTCGCTGCGCCCCGTGGCGGACGAGGCCGGCGTCACCCTGGAGCCCAGTTTCGGCAACGTGCCGGTGCGCATCACCGGCGATATCGACCAATTGAAACAGGTCTTCACCAACCTCATCGAAAACGCGATCAAGTATGGCGGAACCGGCGGCCGGGTGACCGTGCGCATGTCCTATGTCACGCGCGACCCGGCACTCCGGGGGCCGAGCGCGCGGGTCATGGTGATCGATTACGGCCCGGGGATCGATCCCGTCCACCTGCCGCGCCTGACGGAGCGATTCTACCGCGTGGACAGCCACCGAAGCCGTGAACTCGGCGGCACAGGACTGGGCCTCGCCATCGTGAAGCACATCATAAATCGTCATCGCGGACGGCTTCGGGTCGAAAGCGACCTTGGTCAAGGCGCTGTTTTCACGGTCATTCTGCCGTGTCACCCCCTGCCGGAGACGGAGCGGCCGAAGGCCGAGTAGACGTGTCATGAAACTGTTACAAGACTGTCACAAAAGCATAGTCCCCGACCCATAGACGGGCGGTCAAGATCATCATGGGGGTGATCGAAAGAAACCGGAATGACAGGAGACATCATGTCCTTCGTGAAAACCACTGCATCCGCGCTGGCGATTGCTGCCGTGTCCGCGACCGCTGCTGCCGCACGTGATCAGGTGCAGGTCGCAGGGTCCTCGACCGTGCTGCCCTATGCCTCGATCGTGGCAGAAGCATTCGGCGACAACTTCGATTTCCCGGCACCGGTCGTGGAATCGGGCGGATCCTCCGCAGGCCTCAAGCGCTTCTGCGAAGGTGTCGGCGAAAACACCATCGACGTGGCGAACGCCTCGCGTCAGATCCGCGAGAAGGAAATCGCGGCCTGCGCGGAAAACGGCGTGACCGACATCATCGAAGTCCGCATCGGCTATGACGGCATCGTGTTCGCGTCTCAGCAGGGTGGACCGGCCTTCAACGCCTTCGAGCCGACCGACATGGTTCAACGCCATCGGCGGCCAGGTGCTGGTGGATGGCGAGATCGTCGAGAACCCGTACGACACGTGGGCCGAATTCAACGGCGACCTGCCGGATGTCGAGATCGCAATGTTCATTCCCGGCACCAAGCACGGCACCCGCGAAGTCTTCGAGGAGAAGGTCCTGCTGGTCGGCTGCGAGGCAACTGGCGCGATGCAGGCCATGATCGACTGGCGGCATGAGCGAGGACGAAGCCGAGGATGCCTGCCTCGACGTTCGCACCGACGGCAAGTCGGTCGATATCGACGGCGACTATACGGAAACGCTGGCGCGGATCGACAGCAACACCAACGGCATCGGCGTGTTCGGCCTGGCGTTCTACGAGAACAACACCGACAAGCTGAAGGTCGCCACGATGGGCGGCGTCGAGCCCACGACCGAGACCATCGCGTCCGGCGAATACCCCGTCTCCCGTCCTCTGTTCTTCTACGTCAAGAAGGCGCATATCGGCGTGATCCCGGGCCTGAAGGAATATGCGCAGTTCTTCGTCGCCGACGAAATCGCCGGCCCCGGCGGTCCGCTGGCGCAGTATGGCCTCGTGGCCGACCCCGAGCTTTCGGAAACCCAGGCGGCAGTCGCCAACGAGCAGGTCATGGGCGGCGGCTCCTGAGCCTTTCGCCACTGTCATTCCGAGGGCGGACATCTGCCGCCCTCGGTTTGCCGTTCTTACGACGCATACAAAAGAAGACCCGGGGGTAGGGCGCATGCCGATTTTCTGGCTTTTCCTGATCGTCCTCGCGATTGCGACGGTCGGCTATGTCCTGGGCCGCCGGCGCGCCCTGCAGAGAGCCGGAGGGGACAGCCGCGTTCTGCATTCCTTGCCGAGTTACTACGGTTTCAACGTTGCGCTGAAGGCAGCCATTCCCGCCTTTGCCCTTCTTGTCATCTGGTTGCTCGCGCAGCCGCTCTATGTGTCCTCCGTCGTGTCCGCCATGATCCCGGACACCGCAATTCCGGATAACGCCTCGCGCGGGCTCGTCATGGCCGAAGTGCGCCGGGTGGCCGACGGGCTCGACAACGCCGTCGGCGCCGGCAGCATGACGCGAAGGCTGGCCGACGATCCGAACGCCGATCTCGCCGACATCGCGACCGGCCTCAAGGGAGCAGGTCAAATCGTGACCTCCGAAATCACGCAGCCGATCCTGCGGGGCGCCCAGCGGTTTCGGATCATGAATTCGACCGGGTATGCCATCATGTCGGTGCTGGCCATCGTCCTCGCCCTGGCCGGTGCGGTCTGGGGCTACCGGAATCGCAGCCTGCGTTCCGCGCCCGCAACGTCGTGGAGCAGGGCATTCGCGTGCTGCTTATCAGCGCGGCGTCGATCGCGATCCTGACGACGGTCGGCATCGTGTTGTCGCTGGTGTTCAACACGATCGAATTCTTCCGGCTCTACCCGGCGTCCGAGTTCTTCTCGGGCCTCGAATGGGCGCCGAGCTTCTCCGGGCGCGGCGGCAGTTCGGAGCTCGGGATCCTGCCGCTGCTCTGGGGCACGCTCTACATCTCGTTCGTGGCGCTCTGCTGGTGGCGGTGCCGGTCGGGCTCTTTCTCGGCGATCTACCTGTCGGAATACGCCGACCCCCCGCGTCCGCGCCGATCGCCAAGCCGCTGCTCGAGATCCTGGCGGGCATCCCCACCATCGTCTACGGCCTCTTCGCGCTGCTGACGGTGGGTCCGCTCCTGTTGTCGGTCTTCGGCGAGGACGGGCTCGGCTGGATGCAGGCGGGAACCGCGGTCATGACCGCGGGTCTGGTGATGGGCATCATGCTGATCCCCTTCGTCAGTCTCGCTCTCGGACGACATCATCAACGCGGTTCCCCAGGCGATGCGCGACGGATCCTATGGCCTGGGCGCGACGCAGTCCGAGACGATCCGGCAGGTGGTCCTGCCCGCCGCGCTGCCTGGAATCGTCGGCGCCATCCTTCTGGCGGCTTCCCGGGCCATCGGCGAGACCATGATCGTGGTTCTCGGGGCAGGGGCCGCGGCCCGGCTCAGCCTCAATCCGTTCGAGGCCATGACCACGGTCACCGCCAAGATCGTGAGCCAGCTGACCGGCGACGCCGATTTCGCCTCGCCCGAAGCGCTGGTGGCGTTTGCGCTCGGGATGACGCTCTTCGTCGTCACGCTGGGGCTGAACATCGTCGCACTCTACATCGTGCGCAAATACCGGGAGCAGTACGAATGACCGATGCCAGCCTCGACGCCCGAAAGCGCACCCCGCGCGAGGTCGTCCATCGCCGTCGCCGACGCCCGCACCAAGAAACGCAACGCGGCCGAGAAGCGCTTCCAGCGCCTATGGCATGGCGGCCATTCTGCTGGGACTGTTCTTCCTCGTGGTTCTCGCGGTTTCGATCGTCCGCTCCGGCCTGCCGGCCTTCACGCAGACGGTGGTCGACGTCGAATTCGTGCTGACGCAGGAGCAATACGACGAAGCCGAAAGCAAGCTCTTGAAAACGGCCGCTTACGAGGATGTCTTCATCAACGCGCTGAAGGCGCAACTGGATGAAAGCGGCTTGAACGTCCCCTTCGACAAGGAAGCGATCGAAAGGATCGCCGGCAAGACCGGCAGCATCATCCGGGACTTCTACAAGACCAACCCCGGCATGATCGGGGAGGAGGTCAGCTTCAACCTGCCAGCCTCCTCGCGGGTCGACGGGTACTTCAACGGCCGCGTGACGCGCGAGGCGCTTCAGGACAGCCGGTTCCTGGAAAAGACCGACCTCGACATCGTCGATGCGTTGGAGGAGGCCGGGATCATCCGCAACGGCTTCAACTGGACCTTCATCACCGGGGACGGATTCGGGTGTGGACAACCCGGGCGGGGCAGGGATCGGCGCCTCGGTCGTGGGCTCGTTCTTCATGATGCTGGTCGTGCTGTTCCTGTCGCTGCCGATCGGTGTCGCGGCCTCGATCTACCTCGAGGAATTCGCGCCGAAGAACAGGTTCACGGACGTGATCGAGGTGAATATCTCCAACCTTGCCGCCGTCCCGTCGATCGTCTTCGGCATCCTGGGACTTGCCGTCTTCATCCAGTTCATGCACCTGCCGCAATCGGCGCCGCTGGTCGGCGGACTGGTGCTGACCCTGATGACGCTGCCCACGATCATCATCTCGACCCGCGCATCGCTCGCTGCGGTGCCTCCGTCCATCCGTGACGCGGCCTTGGGCGTCGGCGCGTCGAAGATGCAATCGGTCTTCCATCACGTCCTGCCGCTGGCCATGCCCGGCATCCTGACGGGCACGATCATCGGGCTGGCGCAGGCCTTGGGAGAGACGGCACCGCTGCTGCTGATCGGCATGGTGGGATTTGTCGCGCGGGGCTATCCGGACGGACTGGTCTCCGGGTTCGTCGACCCCAACTCTGCGATGCCGGCGCAGATCTATACCTGGGCAGCGCGGGCCGACGCCAGCTTCTATGAAAAGGCCTGGGGCGGAATCATCATTCTGCTGATCTTTCTGCTCACCATGAACACGCTGGCGATCATTCTTCGTCGCCGTTTCGAACGCCGCTGGTAGGAAAGGGGATTCCCAATGAACGACATGAGAATAGCGGAGCGGGACGTGGACACGAAGGACATCAAGATCTCTGCGCGCAAGGTGCAGGTCTTCTACGGCGACAACCACGCCATCAAGGACGTGGACGTCGAGATCGAGGACAAGACCGTCACCGCCTTCATCGGTCCCTCGGGCTGCGGGAAGTCGACCTTCCTGCGCTGTCTCAACCGGATGAACGACACGATCGACATCTGCCGGGTCGAAGGCGACATCCGCATCGACGGCGAGGACATCTACGACAGGAACGTCGATCCGGTGCAGTTGCGCGCCAAGGTCGGCATGGTGTTCCAGAAACCCAACCCGTTCCCGAAATCGATCTACGACAACGTGGCCTACGGCCCGCGAATCCACGGGCTGGCGCGCAACAAGGCGGAGCTGGACGAGATCGTGGAGAGGTCCCTGCGACGTGCGGCGATCTGGGAAGAGGTCAAGGATCGCCTGCAAGCGGCGGGCACCGGCCTGTCGGGTGGACAGCAGCAGCGGTTGTGCATCGCCCGCGCCGTGGCGACGGAGCCCGAGGTTCTTCTCATGGACGAACCGTGCTCCGCGCTTGATCCGATCGCGACATCCCAGGTCGAGGAGTTGATCGACGAGTTGCGCGCGAACTACTCCGTCGTCATCGTCACGCACTCCATGCAGCAGGCCGCGCGCGTCAGTCAGAAGACCGCCTTCTTTCACCTGGGCCGGCTGGTGGAGTATGGTGAGACGGGGCAGATCTTCACCAATCCCGAAGACACCCGGACGGAAAGCTACATCACCGGTCGGATCGGCTAAGGAAAGAGTTCATCATGAACGAACAGCACATTGCGTCGGCCTTCGACCGCGATCTCGAGGCCATCGTCGCGCAGATCATGAAGATGGGCGGGCTCGTCGAGGCGTCCATCTCGAACGCGGCGTTGTGTCTGGAGACACGCGACGAGGAACTGGCGGAAAAGATCCGCCGGGGCGACAGGGCCATCGACCAGCTCGAAGAGACGATCAACGAGGAAGCCGCCCGCGTGATCGCGCTCCGCGCGCCGACGGCGGTCGACCTGCGGGTCGTCCTGTCGGTGATGAAGATCAGCGCCAATCTGGAACGGATCGGTGATTATGCAAAGAACATCGCCAAGCGGACCGGGCCGTTGTCGTCGATGCCGCCGGTCACCGGCAGCGTCAGCTCCTTGCGCCGCATGAGCAAGACGGTCGAACTCATGCTGAAGGACGCGCTCGACAGCTACATTCATCGGGATCACGAACTGGCCATGGACGTCATCGAGCGTGACCGCGACGTCGATCAGATGTACAATTCGCTCTTCCGCGAGTTTCTGACCTTCATGATGGAGGATCCGCGCCAGATCACGGCCTGCATGCACCTCCATTTCATCGCCAAGAACGTGGAACGCATGGGGGATCATGTCACGTCAGTCGCGGAGCAGGTCGTCTACCTGGTGACCGGCGATATGCCCGAGGAGAAGCGACCCAAGGCGGACGTCACATCGACGACGGTGCTCGAGGAGTAACACGGATGACGGCGCAGCAACCCCGCGTACTGGTCGTCGAGGACGAACCGGCACAACGTGAAGTCTTGGCCTACAACCTGGAGGCCGAGGGTTTCGACGTGAGTCGCGCCGAGAACGGCGAGGAAGCGCTGATCCTCGTCGAGGAGGAGATGCCAGACATCGTCGTCCTCGACTGGATGATGCCGAACCTGTCGGGGATCGAGGTCTGCCGCCGCCTGAAGATGAAAGTTGAGACGCGGGGCATTCCCGTCATCATGCTGTCGGCACGGTCGGAAGAAGTGGACCGGGTGCGTGGTTTGGAGACCGGCGCCGATGACTACGTCATCAAACCCTATTCAGTGATCGAACTGATGGCGCGGGTGCGGTCGCAGTTGCGCCGGGTGCGTCCGTCCACGGTGGGCCAACGTCTGGAGTTCGACGATATCATGCTCGACGCGGAAAGCCACAAGGTCAGCCGTGGCGGCGAGCAGCTGAAACTGGGGCCCACGGAGTTCCGTCTGCTCAGCACCTTCATGGAGAAACCCGGTCGCGTCTGGAGCCGCGAGCAACTGCTCGACCGGGTCTGGGGTCGCGACATCTATGTCGATACGCGCACCGTGGACGTGCATATCGGCCGGCTTCGCAAGGCCTTGACGCAGCACGGCGGCGCCGACCCGGTCCGCACGGTTCGTGGCGCGGGCTACGCGTTGGGCTGATCTGCGGGTTCTTCGCTGCGCGGAGGAGTTGTCCCAAAGCAAACCTGCCTGCGGCTCAGGCCCAGCACGCCCGCAGCCGTATCTCGCGTAATCAGTATTATGTAATATAAAAGATGCGATCAATCCGCAACGACGGTCGGCGCAGTCGACGAAGCCGGACCTCCACGCTGGACAGTCCGGCGTTGACGCGAGATAACGTCACCTCAATCGATAAAGATCAAGCCATGGCGTCGCTGCTCCTCTTGAACGGTCCGAACCTGAACATGCTCGGCACGCGGCAGCCGGATGTTTATGGTGCGGACACGCTCGCCGATGTCGAAGCGAAGGTTGTCGAGCATGCCGGAACGAAGGGTCACGAGGTCGTCGCCAAGCAATCGAATTTCGAAGGTGGTCTCGTCGAGGCACTGCATGATGCAAGATCGACGAATGCCGGCGTGATTCTGAACGCCGGGGCCTACACGCACACGTCGGTCGCCCTGAGGGATGCAATTTCCGCCATCGACCTTCCCGTCGTCGAAGTACACATGAGCAACATTCATGCCCGCGAGGCGTTCCGGCATCACAGCTTCATCGCACCGGTCTGCATCGGACAGATTGCGGGGTTCGGCGTACAGAGCTATCTTCTGGCCGTAGATGCACTGATCGCTCATCTGGAAACGCCCGCATGAAGCCGTTGCAACCTTATCTGATGTTCCTCTCCAATTGCAAAAGCCTCGAAGAGCTTTGGGACGGTCATACCGCCAAGATGAACGACTACGGCTTCGACCGCCTGATCTACGGGTTCACCCGGTATCGGACGGCCACGTCGCTGGGCGATCCGGAAGACTTCGTCATCCTGACCAACCACTCCAAGGAATATATCGACGTCTTCCTGGGCGAAGGTCGTTACTTCCACGCGCCGATGGTGCGCTGGGCTCTGGACCACGAAGGCGCCGGCAGCTGGCGCCTTCTGCAGGACATGCTCGACACCGGGACGATGACCGAAAGCGAGCGCAAGATCCTGGAATTCAACCGGAAAATGAAAATCACCGCCGGTTACACGATCAGCTTCAAGTCGATCTCCGCGCGGTCCAAGGGGGCGATTGCGCTGACGGCCCGGCCGGGCCTGTCGCAGGACGACGTGGACGAGATCTGGTCCCGGCACGGGCGCGACATCCACCTGATGAACAACATCGCGCATCTCAAGATCCTCACCCTGCCCTATTCCGCCCCGAATCGCAGCCTGACGAAACGGCAGCGGGAGGCGTTGGAATGGGTCGGCGACGGCAAGACCACTCAGGATATCGCGCTCCTGATGGGACTGACGGCCGCGACCGTCGAGAAGCATCTGCGGCTGGCGCGCGAGTCGCTTTCCGTGGAAACGACGGCACAGGCGGTGCTGAAGGCCGCGCTCCACAACCAGATGTTCGTGATGGACCTCTGACGGCGCTACCATAATTTTCTGACATTCCTCGGCGAAAAAGCCTGTTTTCCGCACTGGTTGCGCGCTTTGCCGTGTAATTTCGTTTCGCGGGTAAGGAATCCCAGACTTTCTTGACCAGGCGTAAAGATGCATTCTGATCATGTTCCGTGAGTGGTGGCTTTAGCCTGGAACAGCGAGCGAAACCCTTGAAATTGCAAGGCTCTGTCGCTTGGCCGGTTTCTTACCGGGGCCGACCTGGGGGTGTATTCTTCCACCTTCCAGGTCGGGTTGTCGTCCTACTGTCTCCTCCCCGTGGCATGGACGCAGGAAACGGGGTCGCTCTGGTGGCGGCCCCGTTTTTTTCGTTTGGCGCGTCTACGCGTTGCAAGGCCGGGCATGCACAAGAAAATACGGGAGGCTCCGTCAGCCTCCCGTTTCAAGTTTCGCCACTCAGGCTCTTTGGTTTACCGCCCGTTTCTGCTTCTGCCTGCGGCCTGAGCGCCGTCAAGGGCGAGCGCACCCGCCCCGTGTCAGGATGGGAGGGACCCCCCGTCCCACCCTATTCGCGTGTCTTCGTCGGGGTCCCGGGTGGTGGTGACCTGTGGTCCCGGGACCCCTGCGCATCCCCCTGAGGGTGCGGTCTCTTGTCTCGTTCCCTTTCAACTACACCCCGACGTGCCGCCGCAGGTGTTGCATTTCATGCAGGTGCCGTTGCGCACGAGCGTGTAGTTGCCGCACTCGCCACAAGCCTCGCCTTCGTAGCCCTGCATCTTCGCCTTGACTGCCGCATCGATCGCGACGGACGCGGTTCTTCGGCGCCGCATCGGATTTCAGCGTTTCCACGACCGCGGCGGCGCTGCCGGCGAACACCGCGCGGCTTTCGGCGAAACCGGTCGCGGTCGCCCCGCCTTGCAGCACGACCAGTTCCTGCGGCAGGCGCTTGCGCAGATAACCCGAGGAGCTGATCTGACGCAGCACTTCCAGGGAAGCGGTTGCGGCGTTGTCGGAGAGTTCGGCGACGTTGGAGATGCCCTCCTCCACCACGCCCAAGCCGATATCGTCAAAGCTGGCCCCTTCGGGCTTCACATGCGCCAGATCGGTGCGGTCGAGATAGCGACACGGCCAGCTCGCGGAAGATGTAGTCGAGGATCGATGTCGCGTTCTTGATCGAGTCGTTGCCCTGCACCATCCCTGCCGGTTCGAACTTGGTGAAGGTGAAGGCGTCGACGAACTCCTCCAGCGGCACGCCGTATTGCAGCCCGACGCTGACGGCGATGGCGAAGTTGTTCATCATCGCGCGGAACCCGGCACCCTCCTTGTGCATGTCGATGAAGATCTCGCCGAGGTTGCCGTCCTCATACTCGCCGGTCCGCAGGTAGACCTTGTGCCCGCCCACGATTGCCTTCTGGGTATAACCCTTGCGGCGTTCGGGCATCTTCTCGCGGTGCGACCGCACGATCTCCTTGACGATCACCTTCTCGACGATCTTCTCGGCCAGGACCGCGGCCTTTTCGTGCGGCGTGCCGCTTTCGAGCGTGTCCATCGCCTCGTCGTCATCCTCGACCAGCGCGGACGCCAGGGGCTGGCTGAGCTTCGAGCCGTCGCGATAGAGCGCGTTTGCCTTGACACCCAGGCTCCAGCTCAGTTCGTACGCCTTCTGGCAATCCTCGATCGTGGCGTCGTTCTGCATGTTGATCGTCTTGGAGATCGCACCCGAGATGAAGCTTTGCGCCGCCGCCATCATGGTGATGTGGCTCTTCACGCTGAGGAACCGTTTGCCCTTCTTGCCGCAGGCATTTGCGCAGTCGAAGATGTGGTAGTGCTCCTCGCGCAGATGCGGCGCGCCTTCCAGCGTCATCGTCCCGCAGACATGGTCGTTGGCAAGCTCGATGTCCTTTTTCGAGAAGCCGAGGTGTTTCAGCAGGTCGAAGGTCGGATCGTTCAGCTTGTCGGCCGGAATGCCCAGCACGTTGCCGCAGAATTCCTCGCCCAGCGTCCATTGGTTGAAGACGAAGCGGATATCGAATGCAGATCCCAGCGCCGCGTCGACCTTCGCCAACTCTCCCGTGCCGAAGCCGTGGCCGGCCAGCGTGGTGTGGTTGATTGCGGGTGCGTTGCCCATGGTTCCGTGGCCGACGGCGTAGGAGACGATCTCTTCGATCTGGGAGGAGGAGTACCCGAGCGTCTCCAGCGCCGCCGGCACCGACCGGTTGATGATCTTGAAGTAACCACCGCCGGCCAGTTTCTTGAATTTCACGAGCGCGAAGTCCGGTTCGATCCCCGTCGTGTCGCAATCCATCACCAACCCGATCGTGCCCGTGGGCGCGATCACCGTGGCCTGCGCGTTGCGATAGCCATGCGCCTCGCCCAGCCGCAGCGCCTCGTCCCATGCGCCCATCGCCAGCTCGACCAGCGTATCGTCCGGGCAGTTGGCATGATCGAGGGCGACCGGCTTCACGCTCAACTCCTCGTAGCCGTCGGTTGCGCCGTAGGCTGCGTTGCGGTGATTCCGGATCACGCGCAGCATGTGGTCCGAATTCTTCTTGTAGCCCGCGAAGGGACCCAGCTCGCCCGCCATTTCGGCCGACGTGGCATAGGCGACTCCGGTCATGATCGCGGTCAGCGCGCCGCAGATCGCGCGGCCTTCGTCGCTGTCATAGCCGTGGCCCATGTTCATCAGCAGCCCGCCGATATTGGCATAGCCCAGCCCGAGGGTGCGGAATTCGTAGGAAAGCTTCGCGATCTCCTTCGACGGGAACTGCGCCATCAGAACGCTGATCTCCAGCGTGAGCGTCCAGAGGCGCACCGCGTGCATGTAATCCTCGGCCTGGAATTCCCCGTCCTTGAGGAAGGTCAGCAGGTTCAGCGATGCGAGGTTGCAGGCCGTGTCGTCGAGGAACATGTACTCCGAACACGGGTTCGATCCGCGGATCGGTCCGTCCGCCGGACAGGTGTGCCAGTCATTCACGGTGTCGTGGTACTGGATCCCGGGATCGGCGCAGGCCCAAGCGGCGTGGCCGACCGTTTCCCACAGGTCGCGCGCCTTGACGGTCTTGGCCACGGATCCGTCGACGCGATTGATCAACTCCCAATCCGCGTCTTTCTCGACCGCCTTGAGGAAGGCGTTGGTCACGCGGATGGAATTGTTGGAATTCTGGCCGGAAACCGAGTTGTAGGCCTCCGAATCCCAATCTGTATCGTATGTCGGGAATTCGATGCTGGTGTGGCCCTGGCGGGCGTAATCCAGCACGCGTTTCACGTAAGTCTCCGGGATCCGCGCCCGTTTCGCCGAACGCACGGCATCCTTGAGCTGCTGGTTCGCGTTCGGATCGTACGCATCGTTCGTGTCGCCATCCCAAGCCTTGATCGCGGCGAAGATCGCGTTCAGCTTTTCCTCGTGCATCTTGGAGCCGGCGACGAGGCTCGCGACCTTCTGCTCCTCCAGCACCTTCCAGTTGATGAACTGCTCGATATCCGGGTGGTCCGCATCGACGATCACCATCTTGGCGGCGCGTCGGGTTGTTCCCCCCGACTTGATTGCGCCCGCCGCCCGGTCCCCGATCTTCAGGAACCCCATCAGACCGCTCGACTTGCCACCGCCCGACAGTCTTTCGCCTTCTCCTCTCAGCAGGGAGAAGTTCGTGCCCGTGCCTGATCCGTACTTGAACAGCCGCGCCTCGCGCACCCAGAGGTCCATGATCCCGCCGTCGTTCACCAGATCGTCCTTCACGCCCTGGATGAAGCAGGCGTGCGGCTGAGGATGTTCGTAGGAGGATTTCGACTTGGTGAGCTTGCCGGTCTTGTAATCCACGTAATGGTGGCCCTGTGCCGGCCCGTCGATGCCATAGGCCCAGTGCAGCCCGGTGTTGAACCATTGCGGCGAGTTGGGCGCGGCGCGCTGTGTCGCCAGCATGTGGCGCATTTCATCATAGTAGGCGCGCGCATCCTCCTCGGAGGAGAAATAGCCGCCCTTCCAGCCCCAGTAGGCCCAGGCTCCGGCGAGCCGGTCGAAGACTTGCTTCGAGGACGTCTCGCCGCCCATCTCCGCGCCCTCGTCGGGTTCGGACCGCCACAGGAACTCCGGCACGTCGTCTTCCGCGACCCGGCGCAGCTTCGACGGCACCCCCGCCTTGCGAAAATACTTCTGCGCGATGACGTCGCTCGCCACTTGCGACCAGGATTGCGGCACCTCCACCTCGTCCAGGCGGAACACGATCTTGCCGTCGGGATTGCGGATCTCGGACGCGGTGGTCACGAAATCTATGCCGGCATAAGCGTCATCCTCGGCCGATGTGAATTTGCGTTCGATCTTCATGGCTGCCTCGCTCCAATTCCTGTCACTTTGCGGCGCGCCGCAGGGCCCGGTGTCGCAACGCGGCCGCTGCGGCACAAATTCTCCCCGTGGCGACCGAAGCCACCTGGCGCAGCTGTCGCTGCGTGGTCTTTTCTGTTGTTAACTTCGTTCGGTTGCGGAACTGGCGTGGCCTGTGATTGGCCACCATATGTAGTGGTTTGCAAGTCCGCTCACACAAAGTGCCGTATGGTTGCTTCCCAGGTCAATCATATTTTTGAAGTTTTTTTGAGAACAGGGGGCTTGACCGGCCGCTGCCATGCCGGCCCAGGTCACGTTGTCCGATTCATCCCGCAAATCATTCACAGCATTAACTTTTATTAACTTTAAGACCGCCTCACCGAATTACCGTTATGGAAAAGCCCGTTAGGCTGCCCAGATGACGTGCAGGTTCAACTTTTTCCACAGATCCGAGGCAGGAAAGCGGGTTTCGGTTGAGCGTCTGGTGAAATCATGGTGTGTTCGGGTCATGATGCGGATCGGACGCGCCCCACGGGTACTTGCAGGACTGTTCTGCGTCGCTTGTGCACCACAAGATGTGGCGGTTTCGCAAGATGCCGGGCCCGACATACCGGTTCGCAAGGCATATTACGACTCGAATCCCACCGTGCTTCACGAGGTTTTCCGCTCCGGTTGCGATGGTCCGGGAGATAGGTACAGCCAGCCGAATTTTCAGACCGCCCGATGCGCGATCCTGCCGACCCCGGAGGGAGCGGCATTCCTGCTGATCGAATTCGATGCCGGTCTGGAGACCCCCAAGCTGGTCGTGCAGAAGGTCACCCGGCGCTCGGGAGAGGGCTACGAGGTCGAAATGAGTTATTTCGCCCAGATCCGCAGCAAGGCCGGAAAGCGGCAGCGCATCTATCTGCCGCGCCAGTCACTGGACAAGCAGATCGACCTGATACTGGAGAACACAGGCGGCACGCCAGTCACTCGATGACGGGTCGCGTTTATGTCGAGATTGGTCGGGGCGGCAAGATTCGAACTTACGACCCCCTGTACCCAAAACAGGTGCGCTACCAGACTGCGCCACGCCCCGAACCGATTGAGTGATACGCGTCACGGCGGCGATTGAAAAGCCCAAAGAACGCGTCCATAGCACAAAGTCTGACGAAAACTGGTCGGCCTTCAGAAGCCCACGTCACCGCGTCAGCAAGGCCACGCCGCGTTCGGTCCGAAAAATGGATGCCGAAGCTCGGTGCCCGGCACGATCCCGAGGCGTTCGGAGAGCCCGCCATTGATCTCCAGGACCGCGATCAACCCACTGCCCCCGAAGATCGGGGTTTCATCCAGCGGCTGCGCACGATCGTGAACATGCTGCACGACGCCCTGCGGATCCAGAAAGATCATGTCCAGTTCAATCAGCGTATTGCGCATCCAGAAGCTCACACGCTGCGGACGCTCGTAGAGAAACAGCATTCCGGCCGAGGACGGCAGGGACTCGCGGTACATGAGGCCTTGGGACCGCTCGGACGGAGTGTCCGCCACTTCGACCGAAAATTGCGCACGACCCCAGTCGCCCCGCAGTTCGACACGGGTTTCGCTGCACTCGGCCGCACCCGAGGCGGCAGCCCAGAGGAGGCCGGCCGCGACGGCGAACCATCGTGTCATACCTCGTGTCATTCGGTGCCGGATGTGACGCCCGCTTCCCACGCCACGACTTCCGCCGCCATGCGCCCGCGCTTGCCTTCGATCACGCGCAAGGCCAGCGCCTCGCCCGGCTGCAGATCGCTGAGACCGGAGCGGCGCAGCACCTCGACATGGAGAAAGACATCCTCGGCCTTGCCGAACACGTTGGCGAACCCGAAGCCCTTGGACTTGTCGAACCACTTGACCCGCGCGGGTTCCAGCGGCGCGTTGCGGACCACGTCTTCGTCAAGCTGAGCTATATCGGCGAGAGGTGCATTGTCGCCCTTGGCGGGCGGCTCGATGCGAAAGACTTCCGTTGCCTGAACGCCGCGACCGGTCTCCTGCACAGCGATCTCTATTCCGGAACCATCGGCCACGGAACTCTGTCCAAAATTGCGCAGGACATTGACGTGCAACAGAATATCCGGTCCTCCTGACTCGGCTACGACAAAGCCGAACCCCTTGACCGGATCAAACCATTTCACATGCCCAAACACTCTGGATATCTCTTTGTTCTCAAAGTCCGACAACTGAACAACTCTTAAGCTGCGACACCGCTCCCCATAGCGCGCAACACTCTCTTGAATGCACTTCGGGTTCAAGCTATTTCCGTTAAGCTTTTGCAGTAAAACGCAGCAAATTGCCAGTCTTTTTCATGCTCTCAGGGGTTGAGGCGCTGGACGCGCCACGCATCGTTGAAGTCGTCCCGCCACCATCGAAAGCGGTCATGAAGGCGGAACGCGCCATCGGCCCAAAACTCGATTTCAACAGGTTTGATGCGATAACCACCCCAGAACGGCGGCCGTTTCGGATTTGTTCCTTGCTGCGCCGTGACCTTGGCGACTTCGGCGACCAGCGCCGCCCGATTGTCGAGCGGTTCGCTCTGCCGCGAGGCCCATGCACCCAAGCGGCTCTTGAGTGACCGGGACGCATAATAATCGTCAGCCTGCCGGCCCTCCTCGCGCGTGACCGTGCCGCGAACCCGGATCTGTCTGCGCAAGGATTTCCAATGCACCGCGAACGCCGCCTTCCCGGTCGCCTCGATCTCCTGCGCCTTGCGCGACCCGTAATTGGTGTAGAACACGAACGCGTCCGCTTCGATTTCCTTGAGCAGGACCATCCGCACATTCGGAAGTCCGTCTTCATCGACGGTGGCAAGCGCGATCGCGTTGTGATCGTTGATCTCCTGGCTTTCCGCCTCGCTCAGCCAGCTTCGTGCGATGGCGAACGGGTCGTCGCCCGCGAAAATCCCCGAACGGTCTGTCATCTGCCGATCCTTTCGATCTTGTCCCGGCTGACACTAGGCCGGCCGAAGATACCCTTCAATGGCCACACTTGATGGGCCCCCGGCAATCGCCTAAAGCAAGGACCTGACGAACGAAAGCGCAAGGACATCCAGCGATGGCAGAACCGATCATGGCAGGCAAGCGGGGGCTCATCATGGGGCTCGCCAACGACAAGTCGATTGCCTGGGGTGTCGCAAAGGCGGTCGCGCAACATGGGGCGGAACTGGCGTTTTCCTATCAGGGCGAGGCGTTGAAGAAACGCGTCGAACCTCTGGCCGGCCAATTGGGCTCCGATTTCGTTCTGCCTTGCGACGTCGGCGACGAAGCGTCGATCGACGAGCTCTTTGCCGGCATCAAGGATCGGTGGGGCGGCCTCGACTTTATCGTGCACGCCATCGGGTTCTCGGACAAGTCCGAACTGCGGGGGCGGTATGTCGATACCAGCCGCAAGAACTTCGCCATGTCGCTGGACATCTCGGTCTACTCGTTCACCGCCATCATGCAGCGGGCCGAAAAACTCATGACGTCGGGGGGGTCCGCGCTGACCCTGACATATTACGGTGCGGAGAAGGTCATGCCGCATTACAACGTTATGGGTGTGGCCAAGGCGGCGCTGGAAGCGTCCGTGCAGTATCTCGCCGAAGATCTGGGCAAGGACGGGATCCGCGTCAACGCCATCAGCGCGGGTCCGATCAAGACGCTGGCTGCCTCCGGCATCGGCGATTTCCGCTACATCATGAAATGGAACGAGTTGAACTCTCCCCTCCGCCGCAACGTGACGATCGAGGATGTGGGCAAGGCCGCGCTCTTTCTTCTGTCGGACCTCGGCTCCGGCACGACGGGCGAGAACCTGCATGTGGATGCCGGGTACCACGTCGTCGGAATGAAGGCCGTCGACGCGCCGGACATCGCCAAGGCATGAGCTGGGAAAGCCTCATCGCGTTCAACCTGGTGCTGGCCGCAGCCATAGCGTCGCCGGGGGCGGCGTTCCTGATGGCGCTGAGGACGTCCTTGGCCTCGGGCCGCGCCGCGGGCATCGCCACCGGGTTCGGCCTGGCGACGATGGCGGCTACCTGGACGCTCGCCGCGCTGCTCGGGCTCGAGACGGTGTTCGCCCTGTTCCCTTGGGCCTATTCGGCGCTGAAGATCCTGGGCGCGGCTTACCTGATCTGGCTCGCCGTGCAGACGTGGCGCCACGCACGCGACCCCCTGCCCGACGCGCCGACGCCGCAAGGACGGGCCTTTCTCGCCGGACTGCTTGTCAACTTGGGCAATCCCAAATCCGTGCTGTTCGCGGCAGCCGTTATTGTCGTGGTCTTTCCGCAGGGCCTGGCGCCGCTGCAGATCGCGCTGATCGCGGCGAACCATTTCGTGCTGGAAGTCCTGTTCTACAGTTCCTTCGCCACGCTGCTGACGACGCAAACGGCACGCAACGCCTACCTGTCTTTCAAGCCCGTTCTCGACCGTATCGCCGCGACGCTTCTGGGCGCGCTCGGTCTGCGCCTGTTGCTGGAGAAATGACGCATGTCCGCCAAGGATCCAAGCCGCCTTCCCCATGAAAAAGGCTTCCACGTCAGCTGGGACCAGATCCATCGCGACAGTCGCGCGCTGGCCTGGCGGTTGGACGGAAAAGGGCCGGTGAACGGTGGCTGGCGCGCGATCGTGGCCATCACGCGCGGCGGCATGGCCCCGGCGATGATCGTCGCGCGCGAGCTCGGCATCCGCACCGTCGATACGATCAGCGTGAAATCCTACGATCACCAATCGCAGGATGCCGCGGAGGTTCTCAAGTCTCCCGATGCCGCGATGATGGGAGACGGCCACGGCATACTCGTGGTCGACGACCTCGTAGATTCGGGAAAGACGCTGCAACTCGTGCGCGACCTCTATCCCCGTGCGCATTTCGCCACGGTCTACGCCAAGCCTCAGGGCGAGCCGCAGGTCGACGATTTCATCACCGGCGTCAGCCAGGACACCTGGATCTTCTTCCCCTGGGACATGGCGCTGCAATATGTCGAACCCTACCGCGGGCGCGACTGACGTCTGGACAGGACCGCTGCGCCTGCGTACCTGACATCCTGTGCTTGAATTCGGATCGGGAGGGAAACCTATGCAACTCGAAACCACATCAGCGGTCGTCACCGGGGGCGCATCCGGGCTCGGCGAGGCAACCGCGCGGCACTTCGCGGAGGGCGGCGCCCATGTGACGATCTTCGACCGTGATGAAGCGCGAGGGGAGAGTGTCGCGTCCGAGATCGGCGGGAGCTTCGTCGACACGGACGTGACCGACGAGGACAGCGTGCGGAACGCGATCGATACCGCGATGGAGAAGATGGGCCGGATCACGGCGCTGGTGAATTGTGCCGGGATCGCCTTCGCGATCAAGACGCTGGGCCGCGATGGGCCGCATCCCCTCGACGCCTTCCGCAAGACCATCGACGTCAATCTCGTCGGCACCTTCAACGTGGCCCGGCTTGCGTCCGAACGGATGGTGCAGAACGATCCCGAACCGGACGGCGCGCGCGGCGTGATCGTCAACACCGCGTCCATCGCCGCCTTCGACGGTCAGAAGGGACAGGCAGCGTATTCCGCCTCCAAGGGTGGCGTGGTCGGCATGACGCTGCCGATGGCGCGCGATCTGGCCTCGATGGGCATTCGGGTCAACACCATCGCGCCCGGCATCTTCCTGACGCCGATGCTGCAGGGCCTGTCCGAAGAGGTGCAGCAGCAGCTTGCCGCAGATGTCCCCTGCCCGCCCCGTCTCGGCGACCCGCGCGAATATGCGCGTCTCGCCGGCTTCATGGTGGAGATGGGGTACATCAATGGCGAGGTGGTCCGCCTCGACGGCGCGCTCAGGATGCGCTGACACCTTGACACACTCGTGCAGCCAGAGGGAGCGCATGGAGGCCGGCGACTGGTATTGCTGCGTCGACGACGAGCTGGAGGCGCTGCGGCAGGCGGCGCGCCGGGCCGTCCACGCTCACAACATCTCCGAGCCCGACCGGCGCGGCAGTCTTGCAACCGAATTGGCAAGCCTTCTGGGCCAGGTCGGCGCGGAGAGTTTCGTCGAAGCTCCGTTTCACTGCGCCTACGGCTTCAACATCTCGCTGGGCGCGCGGGTCTACATCAACGCCGGCTGCACCATCCTCGATACCGCCCCCGTGACCATTGGCGATGGCACCATGATCGGTCCCGCGGTTCAGATCTATTGCGCGCAGCACGCAACCGAGCCCGAGCGACGCGCGCAAGGCTACGAGGTCGCTTACCCCGTCTCGCTTGGCCAGAACGTCTGGATCGGTGGCGGTGCCATCCTGATGCCGGGCGTCACGATCGGCGACGCCGCCATCGTCGGCGCGGGCAGCGTGGTCTTGAAGAACGTGGGCCCCGGAACCACCGTCGTCGGCAACCCGGCCCGGCAGATCCGCTGACGTCAGCCGGCCTCTTCCTTCTCGGCCAGCGTCAGCCACTCCTCTTCCGCCTGTTCCAGCGCAGCCTGCCGTTCGGTCAGCGCCTGGGTGGCCTTCTGGAACTTGACCGGCTCGCGACCGAAGAGATCCGGGTCGGACAGCAGCGTTTCCAGCTTGCGGATTTCCGCGGTCAGCCTGTCGATGACCCCAGGCAGCTCCTCCAGTCTGTGCCGCTGGGTAAAGCTGAGGCCGGCCTGCCGCGTGTTCTCCGGCGCCGGTGTCTGCCGCGCCCCGCCGGATGCAGGTTTCTGCGCGCTATCTTGCGCCGGCTGGCGCTGCGACTGGTAGTCGCTCCAGCCCCCCGCATAGACGGTCGCCGTCCCGTCGCCCTCCATCGCGATCGTCGTGGCCGCCACGCGGTCCAGGAAGTCGCGGTCGTGGCTGACGAGGATCACCGTGCCGTCATACTGATCCAGCAATTCCTGCAGCAGGTCCAGCGTCTCCACGTCCAGATCGTTCGTGGGTTCATCGAGCACCAGCAGGTTGCTTTCCCGTGCCATGATCCGCGCCAGCAGCAGCCGCGCCCTTTCACCGCCGGAGAGCGATTTGACCGGGGCCCGCGCGCGGCGTTCGTCGAAGAGGAAATCCTTCAGGTACCCGATGACGTGACGCGGGGCGCCGCGGACCATGACCTGGTCCGAGTTCCCCTTCACCCGCAAGTCTGGATCATGCACGAGGCTGTCCCACAAGGACGCCTCGGGGTCGAGCTGTGTGCGGTTCTGATCGAACCACGAAATTTCAAGATTCGTGCCGAGTTTCACAGACCCCGCATCCGGCGCTTCTGCGCCGATGAGCATCCGAATCAACGTCGTCTTGCCAGCCCCGTTGGGCCCGACGATGGCCACGCGATCCCCGCGCACGACCGTGAGGTCGAAGGGTTTCAGGATCACGTTCTCCCCATACGCCTTCGCGATGCCTTTGGCGTCGATCACCTTGCGCCCGGATTTCGGCCCAGCGTCGAGCGCCATGGCCGCCGTGCCCTGCCGCCGGATCTGCGCGGCGCGTTCCTGGCGCAGGTCCTGCAGGGCCCGAACCCGCCCCTGGTTGCGTTTGCGGCGCGCCGAGATCCCCTCGACCGCCCATCGCGCCTCCGCCTTGATCCTGCGATCCATCTTGTGGCGCGCCTGGTCCTCTTCGTCCCAGATCTTGTCGCGCCAGCTCTCGAACGCTTCGAACCCCCGGTCGTGATGCCGCAGGACGCCGCGATCGAGCCACAGCGTCGTCCGCGTCAGCGCACGCAGAAAGGCACGGTCGTGGGAAATCAGCACGAACCCCGCCTTGGCCGATTTCAGTTCCGCCTCGAGCCACGAGATTGCCGCGATATCCAGGTGGTTCGTGGGCTCGTCCAGAAGCATCAACCCCGGCGCCTCCGCCAGAAGCTTCGCCAGCGCCGCCCGCCGCCGCTCGCCCCCACTGGCCGTCTCGACCGCCTTCGCGGCATCGAACCGCAGGCCCTCGCAGGCCCGCTCGACCCGGTACATCTCGCCGGGGTCCAGTGCGCTCGCGGCAAAATCGCCGAGGGTTGCAAATCCGCTCAGATCCGGATCCTGCTCCATGTAGCCGACGGTGACGCCCGGCCCGGGAACGACCTCGCCGCGATCCGGCTCCGCCCGCCCAGCCATGACCTTCATCAGCGTCGATTTGCCGGACCCATTGCGCCCCACGAGGGCCGCCCTCTCGCCCGGCTGAACCACGACGGAGATCCGGTCGAAGATCGGCTCGCCTCCGAAGGTCAGCGAAATCTCGGAAAGCTGAAGCAGGGGAACGCGCGCCATGCGCGTCTGCTATCGCC
Source organism: uncultured Alphaproteobacteria bacterium (assembly GCA_963721175.1). Classification (GTDB taxonomy): domain Bacteria; phylum Pseudomonadota; class Alphaproteobacteria; order Rhodobacterales; family Rhodobacteraceae; genus Aliishimia. Next base: position 203,582 of record CAVRIG010000004.1, read on the forward strand.
GCGTCCCGCAGAGGTCAATTGCCTGCTTCTTTGGGTCCACAATTACCTTGGGGGAGCGCGAGGGGGCAAAGCCCCCTCGCTCCGGTCGGATCGGCGCAAGCCCATTCGAAACAGCAAGAACGATCCTACCCCGCGACGGAGCGCAGCGCCCGTTTTCGCGCGGCCGGAATGGCCCTGATTTCGACGCCCGTAAAGACGTGGAGCGTGTTCATCTGCCGGTCCACGACGGCATGATCGCTGACCCACCCGCCCATCATCAGGTAGGTCCTCAGCAGCGGCGGCATGCGCAGCATCGCCATTTTCGCGTCCGGTTTGCGCCGCAGTCGGGCTGCAAACCGAAACACATCCGGCGCCTTCACCCGCGGCAGCCAGCGCTTGGGCCCGAGATGCCGGGCCTTCAGCATCGCGAAGGTGTCGAGGTAGGATTCGGTCTCTGTTCCTGCGAAGGAGGAACACCCAAAGAGCAGATCGATCTTCTCGGAGTCCACAAAGTGCGTCATGGCGCCCCACGCGACACGCAGGATGTCCGGGTCGGTGACCTCGGGATCGATGCAGAAGCGTCCCATTTCGACCATCTTGCCTTCGTAGGTCTCGAGCGCGGACAACTCGTAATATTGCGCGGAGTAGCTGCGCGAGATGGTGGCCCCCGTCAGCGGCAGCATCCGAAAGCAGCAAACCAGGCGCCCGGTCGTCTGCTCCTCGATCAGGATGTGGCGGCACAGGTCGTCGAACCGATCCTGATCCAGCGTCTCGAATAGCTTGAACGCGCGCGCGCGCAACCGCTGCGCTGCTTCGAGATCCGAAGCGCTCTGCGCGAGCCGGGAACCATACTTGCCCTTCTTGAGAGAAATCATCCGTTGGACCCGCGCTCTGACTGTTCCCCGCTTCGTTTATCGGCAAGGCATCACAAGGCAGTGACGGTGGAACCATCCGAAGCGCCGGTCAGAGCCCCGCGGGACGAATACGGCCGAAGCTGCCCAGCAACTGTCGAACGAAGGTGCGGTCCACCACGCTGGATTCGGTCACCCGACGCTCCAGTGTTATGACCCGCCCATCTTCCAGCCCGAAACGCTCGATATTCGAGACGGTTCCATTGCCGTTGAAGGAAATCGCCAGAACTTCGCGGTCGACCGTCTCACTCGCGCGAAAGCCCAGAACGCGCATGCGCGAGCGGACATAGTAGTAACCGCTGTCGTTCAGCAGACCTGCAGAAGATGGGGGGCCGATGGTTTCGGACACGCTGTCTTGCGTATCGACGCCGATCACGATCTCATCGAGTTGATCCTGCGGCGGGATGTAGCCGTGGTTCCGGTACATCGCCACACATGCGCTGGTCGACGCGACGACCATGATGGCGATGCCGAGCCGCAGCTTGCCGGTTGTCCATGCCATCGTCACGTCGTCCCCAATTCCGCCCCTTGTCCCAAGCAAGGGCAACTTCTATGTCGCTTATCAACGGTGTGCCACATCTGCAAGAATGCCATGACATGCCGGGCGAACGCAACTGTCGGCGGGATACCATGACCACGCGGGATGACGGACACCCAGAGGATAGGATAGATCCCGCAACGGATGCGGCGCCAAGCCGTCACGCGCTGCGCGTGGCGGATCTGTCGCATCGTCGTCCGCTCGATGTCGAGATCACACCCGACACCCATGAACGCGCCGTTCTGGCACGCAAGCTCGACCTGGTGGAGTTGCGCAAGCTGCGCTTCGATGGAACGATCCGGCCACTTGGCCGGAACGACTGGGCGTTGACGGGGCATCTCGGCGCCACGGTGGTCCAGCCCTGCGTCGCAACGCTCGAACCGGTGACCACGCGCATCGACACGGAGGTCGAGCGTCGTTTTCTGGCCGATTTCCAGGAACCGGACGACGCGGAGGTCGAAATGCCCGAAGACGACACCGCAGAGCCCTTGGGCACGCATATCGATCCGGCGCAGGTCATGGCGGAGGCTCTGGCGCTGTCGCTGCCGCTCTATCCCCGGTCGGTTGATGCAGAACAGGTGGTGGCCGATGTCACGGAACCCGGCAAGACCGCCATGACGGACGCGGACGCCAAGCCCTTTGCGGGTCTGGCCGGTCTGCGCGATCAACTGAAACGGCAGGATGAGTGACGCCGGATGTAGCCGCGGCGCCCTGCGGGAAACACCGCGCGCAGTTAGGGCTTGCGTGGCACGGAATCCGCAGTATGTTCCTGCGCTCACGCATTTTGGGTTGGACTTCCGACGCGCTTCGGCGTAAGCGCGCCGTAACCTGAAATGTCAGGACCAGAAATCAGACAAGCGGCCCGGGTGCGTCACGCACTGACCGGGCCTTGATACGCAAGAAGGGCCGCCCACATGGCTGTGCAACAGAACAAGGTGTCGAAATCGCGCCGCAACAATCGCCGCGCGCACGATTCCCTGACACCTGCGAACCCGAACGAATGTCCCAATTGCGGGGAAATGAAACGCCCGCATCACATCTGCGCGGCCTGCGGCCACTATGACGATCAGGAAATCGTGCCGCTGACCGAAGAGATCGATCTGGAAGACGACGCAGCCTGAGGGCGCCCGAACTCAGACCCTTGAAGGCACAAGATGACGGCGGGGCCCGATCACAGCCAGCCAGAGAGCAAGACAGTGATCCTGTCCGTGGACTCGATGGGGGGCGACAAGGGGCCCTCCGCGGTCGTTGCCGGTTGCGCGATTTCCGCCAAGAAAAACCCTGAAATCAGGTTCATCCTGCACGGGCCCCGCTCCGTGCTGGAGCCTCTTGTGGCCCGCCGCAAGCCTTTGACCGGCCGGTGCGAGATCCGCGACGCCGGCGGCGTCGTTACGATGGAGGACAAGCCGAGCCAAGTCGTGCGCAACGGCAAGGACACCTCCATGTGGTCGGCGATCGAGGCGGTGCGAAACGGCGAGGCGACGGTGGCCGTGTCCTGCGGCAACACCGGCGCGCTGATGGCGCTGAGCATGATCCGGTTGCGCCGGATGCCGGGCGTGAACCGCCCGGCCATCGCGGTGCTCTATCCAAGTCGTAACCCGCAGGGCTTCAACGTGATGCTTGATGTCGGCGCCGACGTGCGTGCGGACGCCCAGGATCTGCTCCAATATGCATTGATGGGCGCCTCATATGCGCGCAACGGCATGAACATCGCCCGTCCACGGATCGGCCTCCTGAACGTCGGCACGGAAGAACACAAGGGACGAACCGAACTCAAGGAGGCGCATGAACTGATCGCGGCGCAAGCCGATGCCAATGCCTTCGACTTCCTCGGCTTCGTCGAGGGTGGCGACGTCTCCGGCGACTTGTGCGACGTGATCGTCACCGACGGATTTACCGGCAACGTGGCGATCAAGACCGGCGAAGGGACCGCCACGCTCATCGGCCAGCTCCTCGGTGAAGCCTTCCGGTATTCGCCGCTGTCCCGGCTTGCCTCGCTTCTCGCGCTCACGTCCTTGAGCCGTCTGAAGAAACGGATCGATCCGCGCCGTGTGAATGGCGGCGTGTTCCTCGGCCTGAACGGAACGGTGGTCAAATCGCACGGTTCCGCCGATGCGACAGGCGTGTCCGCCGCGGTCAAGTTGGCCTTCCAGCTTGCCAATATCGGCTTTACCGATAAGTTGGCGGCGCGCGTGGCTGCTGCCATGCCGGACAATGAACCGGACCCGGACGGCAAGCCCCGCAAAGGGGAGTCGCCGGATCGGCGGGAGGCAGGGGAATGACAATCCGAGCCGTGGTGCGGGGCGCAGGCCATTACCTGCCGCGCAACGTCGTGGAGAACTCGTATTTCGAAAGCACGCTCGACACGACCGAGGAGTGGATCAGAACGCGGTCCGGCATCGAGCGGCGCCATTTCGCATCCGACGACGAAACGACCGCCCGAATGGCACTCAAGGCGTCCGAGGCTGCACTAGCAGATTCGGGCCTGAGTGCGGACGACATCGACGCGATCATCGTTGCGACATCGACACCGGATCTGACATTTCCGTCCGTGGCCTCGATGGTGCAGGCGGACCTGGGGATGCAACACGGGTTCGCGTTCGACGTTCAGGCGGTCTGCGCAGGGTTCGTCTATGCGCTGGTCACTGCGAATGCACTGATCCTGTCGGGTCAGGCGCGGCGCGTTCTGGTGATCGGCGCGGAAACCTTCAGCCGCATCATGGATTGGACGGACCGCGGCGACCTGCGTGCTCTTCGGCGACGGCGCCGGCGCGCTGGTGCTCGAAGCGCAGGACGGCGCCGGCGACAGCGCGGACCGCGGAATCCTGGCAAGCGACCTCAATTCGGACGGCCGCTACAAGGATCTGCTCTATGTCGACGGCGGCGTGTCCACCGGAACCACGGGCAATCTGCGCATGCAGGGCAACCAGGTGTTCCGCCACGCCGTCGCCAAGCTGGCGGCGACCGCCGAGGCCGCGATGGAGCGCGCGGGTGTGTCGGCGGATGACATCGACTGGATCGTTCCGCACCAGGCCAACATCCGCATCATCCAGGGCACGGCCAAGAAGATGGGCGTGCAGCATGGACAAGGTCGTGGTCACGGTTCAGGACCACGGCAACACGTCCGCCGCGTCGATCCCCTGGCGCTTTCCGTGGGAAGGAACGCGGCCAGATCGAGACGCGGCGACCTGATCGTGACGCGAGGCGATCGGCGGCGGTCTGGCCTGGGGCGCGGTGGTTCTGCGCTGGTAGAGCGCAGTCAAGCGCGGCAAACCCTGTCACCTCCAAGCTTGTCATTGACTTCAAATTCCCCGCGCCATATTGTCGCAACAAAGACAGGGGGATAGTGATGGCGGACAAGACATTCACGCGGATGGAACTGAGCGAAGCGGTGTTCCGCGAAGTCGGTCTTTCCCGCAACGAAAGCGCCCAGTTGGTCGAAAGCGTGCTGGATCACATGTCCGACGCGCTGGTGCGCGGAGAGCAGGTGAAGATCTCGTCCTTCGGCACGTTCTCGGTCCGGGACAAGAGCGCCCGGTGGGGCGCAATCCCAAGACCGGCGAAGAGGTGCCGATCAATCCGCGCCGCGTGCTCACGTTTCGACCGTCGCATCTCATGAAGGATCGCGTCGCAGCCGGCAACAAGCGGTAAGACATGCCGACAAGTCCCCAGACGCCTTTCGAACGATTCGCGAAGTCGCCGACTGGCTGGGCGTGCAGCCCCACGTGCTCCGGTTCTGGGAAAGCAAGTTCAGTCAGGTCAGGCCCGTGAAGCGCGCCGGCGGGCGCCGCTATTACCGCCCGACCGACATGCTGCTGCTGGGCGGCATACGGAAGCTGCTGCACGAGGATGGCATGACGATCAAGGGCGTGCAGAAGATGTTGCGGGAGGAAGGCATGGCGCCACGTGGCGCGATGTCCCAACCGCTCGATGCCGAAAGCGCCGCGCTGTCCGCTCTGGACGTGGAAGACGCGGCGGGCGCCTACGACGTGACCTCGGCCGCAGCAGAACCGGAAACGGGACAGATCCTGAACTTCGTTCGCTCAACAGGCGGATGCGGAGCAGCCCGAACCGGACGGAGCCGCGGCAGAAGCGGAGGAACCGGAACCCGATAAGCCCGCGGACGAAGCGCCCTTGCCGCCGCGTCCCAATCTCGCCGGCACCCCACCGCCGAGGTCGAGCCGCAGGATGAGGCGAACCGCCGGTTGCCCCCGCCAGAGGAGCAAGCGGTCGGCCGAGACTGCAGAAACCGGCGACGAGAGCGATGAGCTACCGCCGCAAGAGACGCCGCTGCCGGCGTTCATGCGGAGTTCGGCCACGCGCAGGCTGCGCCGCCGGAATCCGCCCCGCTCAAAGGAAAGCAAGCCGGAGGCTCCGCTATCCGACCGGTTGCCCTCGTTCCTGCAAAGACCACTCTCCGACCCTGCTCCGTCTACAGGCGATGAGACGGCGTCACCGCCTGCAGCAACGGATGCGCCATCGAGCACGAACGAGTCCGGTGAAGAGGCCGACCCACCGGCCGAGGCCCCGGCAGCGAGACCCCGCCCCTCCCCAAACCCCGCGTCGTGCAGGCCCCAGACCCGGACGAGGCAGTGATCGAAGTCTCCTCCGGCGCACTGAGCGGGCGTCATGGCCTGAACCGCTTGACGGCGGATCAGCGGGCCGATGTCCTGCCCTTGGCTGTCGAAGCTGGCCGCCCTCGCGAGACAGGATGGCGGCCTCGCGCAGCCGGTGACGGCGCGATCGGCAATTTCCCCTTGTCCCGCGCGCAGAACAGGTATGACAGCGCCCTACGTCGGGCTATGGCGCAGCCTGGTAGCGCGTCCGTCTGGGGGACGGAAGGTCGCAGGTTCGAGTCCTGCTAGCCCGACCATACCACATCCACACACCTGCCCGCACCCAGCACTCGTGTTGCGCAGGCGTTTGCACTGCGGAAGCACTGCGCGAAGTCAGGGGACGGCGATGACCGGCGTTCTTCCCAGCCAGCAGATCGAGGCGATGATCGACCGCGGCGCAATTCCGGCCGACGCGGCCTCGTGGCCCGGCCAGATCCAGCCCGCCAGCCTCGATTTGCGGCTGGGCACCATGGCCTACCGCGTGCGCGCGTCCTTCCTCGCCGGGCAGCGGGCGCAGCGTGGCGCGACCGGCTGGCCGAATTCGAAATGCACCGGATCGACCTGACGCCGGCGCGGTGCTGGAAAAGGGCTGCGTCTACGTGGTGCCGCTGATGGAAAGCCTTGCCCTGCCCGACGGTGTCAGCGCCGTCGCCAACGCCAAAAGCTCGACCGGGCGGCTGGATCTGCTGACCCGCACGATCACCGATGGCGGCACCGAATTCGACCGGATCCCGCCGGGCTATCACCGGGCCGCTCTATGCCGAGATCTGCCCGCGCTCTTTTTCGGTGCTGGTGCGGCCGGGCATGCGGCTGAACCAGATCCGGTTTCGCGCGGGCCAGCGCCATTCTGGACGATGCCGAGTTGCGCGCGCTGCATGCGACTCGACACCCTGGTCGACGGCGACCGGCGGTGATCGACGACGGGTCTCGGGTTTTCCGTCGATCTGCAGGCCTGCAGGGCACGACGCTGGTCGGCTACCGCGCCAAACCGCATACCGGTGTGATCGACCTCGACATGATCGGCCATTACGACCCGCGCGATGTTCTGGGAGGAGGTGCATGCCGAGGATGGCCGGATCATCCTCGATCCCGGAGCGTTCTACATCCTGGTCAGCCGCGAGGCCGTGCACATCCCGCCGGCCTACGCCGCGGAGATGGCGCCCTACCTGGCCATGGTTGGCGAGTTCCGGGTGCATTATGCGGGTTTCTTCGACCCGGGCTTCGGTCAGCGCTGCCGGCGGTGCCGGGTCGCGCGGCGTGCTGGAGGTGCGCTGCCACGAGGCGCCCTTCGTGCTGGAACACGGGCAGATCGTGGGACGGCTGGTCTATGAACGGATGCAGGAGGTCCCGACGCAGCTCTACGGGGCGGGCCTCAGGTCGAACTATCAGGGCCAGGGCTTGAAACTGTCGAAGCATTTTCGGGCACCGTGACGGCAGAGTGTCGAAAGGGCGGGTCGGACCGGCTGTCCGTGATGCGTTTCAGCCGCCGGTCATCGCGAACGCGTCACTCGCCGAACATGTCGTCCTGGTCGACCTCCGCGTCGTCCTCCTCGTCCGAAACTCCGGCATGGCGTCCTGGGCGGCGGACGGCTTTCCAGCAGGCCCGCCGACCGCAACTCCTTGAGCCCCGGCAGGTCGCGCGCGGTTTCCAGCCCGAAATGGTCCAGGAACTGCTGTGTCACGACGAAGGTCACGGGCCGACCGGGCGTCATCTTGCGGCGCCCGAACCGGATCCACTCCATCTCGAGCAGCTGGTCGACGGTGCCGCGGCTGACCGACACGCCGCGGATTTCCTCGATCTCGGCCCGGGTGACGGGCTGATGATAGGCGATGATCGCCAGGGTCTCGATCGCGGCACGCGACAGCTTGCGCGTCTCGACCGTTTCCTTGCTGCATGAGAAAGCCGAGATCGGCGGCCGTGCGCATTGCCCAAGCGTCGCCGACCTTGGCCAGCTGCACCCCGCGACCGTCATAGCGTTTGCGCAGATGCACCAGCGCCTCCGCCGGGTCGCAGCCATGCGGCATCCGCGCTTCGAGTTCGGCGACACTGACCGGCTCCGCCGTCGCAAAGAGGATCGCTTCGACCATGCGCTCCTGTTCGGCCATGGGGGGCGCGTCAAAAAGGCTTTCCTCCGTCTGTTCAGACCCTTGCGACATGACCTTAATCCCGCTTGCGCAACTCGACGGGCGCGAAGGCCGCGGATTGCCGGATCTCCAGCTTTCCTTCCCGGACGAGTTCGAGAGAGGCCGCAAAGGTCGATGCCGTGGCCGACCGCCGTCGCGCGGGATCCATCTCCCATCCTTCGGGCAGGAACGACGAGATATCGGTCCAGTCGCCGGCAAAGCCGATCAGCGCGCGCAAGCGCTCCAGCGCCTGATCCATCGTGAAGACCGACTCGCGATCCATCGTGAAGGGCCGGAACTCATCTCGGGTGCGGATCCGGGCATAGCCCTGCATCAGGTCCAGCAGCGTCGCGGTATAGCGTGACCGTACGGACGCGATTGATATCGGTCGTCACGCCGCGCGCGAACACGTCGCGCCCCAACTGATCCCGCGCCATCAGCTTGGCCGCGCAGTCGCGCATGGCTTGCAGACGTTCCAACTGGAAGGCCAGGTGTGCTGCCATCTCCTCTCCCGAGGGGCCCTCGTCCTCCGGGTCCGGTGGCAGAAGCAGCCGCGATTTGAGGAACGCGAGCCAGGCCGCCATGACGAGGTAATCCGCCGCCAGTTCGAGCCTTAGCGACTTGGCGCGCTCCACGAAGGCCAGATACTGCTGCGCCAGTTGCAACACCGAAACCCGACGCAGATCGACCTTTTGCGTACGTCCGAGCGTCAACAACAGATCGAGCGGTCCTTCGAACCCATCCACATCGACGATCAGCGCCTCGGCCGCGAGGCGTTCGGAGACCGACATCGCATCTTCCTGGAATTCGTCGTCAGACATAGACCCGTCCGTTCAGAAGGGTCTCAAGTTCTGCTTCAATCGCCGGAATGTCAATCTCTGCGGGATCCGTGCGCGTGCTCAATGCGGCCTCTGCGCGGGCTTGCGCAGCTTCGGTCATCTGCCCGGCGGCCATCGCGACCTCCTGCCGCTCGGCAAAGGTATCGTTGCAGTGCAGAACCAGGTCGCAGCCCGCGTCGAGCGCATCACGCGTACGTTCGGTCAGGGATCCGGACAGAGCCTGCATCGAGATGTCGTCGGTCATGAGCAGGCCATCGAACCCGATGTCCTGGCGAATGATCCGGATGCAGTCCGCCGACAGGGTCGCGGGCCGCCGGTCGATCGCGGGAAAGACGATATGCGCGGTCATGCCCATCGGCAGGTCGGCAAGCGATCGGAACGGGGCGAAATCGGTCCCGGACAAGCCGTCCAGAGCCGCCGTCACGCGCGGCAGATCCGCATGCGAATCGAGGGTGGCGCGGCCATGTCCCGGCAGATGCTTCATCACGGGCACGACGCCGCCGTCGAGCAATCCTTGCGCCGTCGCCCGTCCGATCCGCGCCACATCCGAAGCCATTCGTGCCGTAGCAGCGATTCAGAAGAAAGGGGTGCGTCTTGTCGGTCGCGATATCGAGCGTTGGAATGCAGTTGCTGTCGATGCCGACGTCGCGCAGCTCTGCCGCCATCAGGCGGGACCGGAGATACATTGCGCGCTCTGCGTGATCACCCGCTGCGTCAACGTGGTCCAGCGGGGGTTGCCACTCGCGCCAATGCGGATGGCGCAGGCGCTGCACGCGCCCGCCTTCCTGGTCGACCGTGATCAGGCATTCCCGGCCGACAGCCTCGCGGAAATCGTCGCACGACGCCCTGAGCTGATCCGGCGTCTCCACGTGCCGCGCGAATAGGATGAAGCCGAACGGGTTCACATCCCTGAAGAGGGCCCGTTCGTCTGGGGTGAGGCGCGGCCCATCTGAGGACAGGATACACGCCCCGAAGCGCGTCATCTGGTGACGACCGGAATGCAATCCGCCCCATCGGCCACGATCGCGGCACAGAACCGGCGCGCGTCGGCCAGATCGTCGAACCCGACGGCACGCAGGCGGTAGAAATCGCGTCCGCCGGAACTCGCCTCCTGCACGACGCGGTCCTTGCCGGTCATCAGATCGTTGAAGCGGGCATGGAACTTGTCCCATTCGGTGCGCGCAAGCTCGGCCGTGTCATATGCACCGAGTTGCACCAAGCGGGTTCCCGTCGGCAGCGCATCGGGATCGACCTCGAAATACGACGCGCGCGTTTCGTTGAAACTGACCGCGACGGTGTTCAGCCCCTCCGGCCGAACGCGCGGGCGCAGCGACGCGTGCAGGCCGCCGTCTCCGGCAAGGGCGCTGGCCACGGCGCGCTGAATGTCGGCACCGGATGTCGCGGAGGCCTGAAAGATCCTTTCCGGACCTCCCTCCTCGAACGCTCCGTCGATGGAGTCGGCATTTTCGGTCAGAACCGCGACCATGTCCTCGACGGATCCGCTTTCCGCCGCTTCCGCCACGCGGGCGGCGTCGACCATCACCTTGTCGCCGGGGCCGTCTTCGGTCGTCCAAACCGACTGATCCTCGATGGCTTGTTGCACGATCGCAACGGCATCCTCATCGATCGGAACGTCCTCGTCGGTCAATTCCACCGGTTGCGGTGCCAGAACCAGCCGTTCGGCCGGCTTTTCGGCGCCCCCCTCGGCCGCCACCACATTCACGGACAGCCCCTGGTGCTGCGCCAGTTGTCCGCCGGGATCTTCGGGTCGCACGCGCATCTCGCCTTGCGCCGCGCGCACGATAGGAATGCCCGTCACATCCCGCATCATGAGCTTGTAGCCCCAGATACCGACCCCCGCGATCAGCGCGAGCGAGACGAAAGCGCCGGCGATATTCGTCATCTGATTCAAGGAGTTGTTCTCAGGTTCCGACAAACCGTCCAGGGGATGCTCTAATGCATCCGTGGCGCCATCATCGACGCGGGTTTCGTATGCCATGCCTTGCCTCGTTCCCCGGCGGTCTTGCGGCCGCCGTGCGGGTCTCTCTGTTACATCTGCTGCTCTGCCTGCGGCGGCACGCCTTGTCAGCGCATCTCTTCCGCAGGCTCTACGCCGAGAATACCAAGACCGGACGCGATTACAACGGCGACGGACCGTGCGAGGGCAATTTTCGGAAGCGACGCCGCTTCGGTCGTCCTGCAGGAAACGCAAGGCCGGCTGCATCGTTGCCCTTGTTCCACAGGGCGTGGAACTCGCCCGCGAGATCGTAAAGGTAGAACGCGACCCGGTGCGGTTCGTGCGCCTCCGCCGCGCTTTCGATCAGGCGCGGCCATTCGGCGATTTTGCGGATCAGGCCGAGCTCCGCCGGATCGGTCAACCCGCTCAGGTCCTGCTCCGCCAGAACGGCATCCGTGACGGACCGATCCCTGCCTCCGCCGCCTTGCGCAGCACGACTCGCCACCCGCGCATGGGCATATTGCACGTAGAAGACAGGGTTCTCCTTGCGACTGCTCCAGTGCCGCGTCGAAGTCGAAATCGAGCTGCGCGTCGTTCTTGCGCGTGAGCATCATGAAGCGCGTGACGTCCGGAGCCGACCTCGTCGATCAGGTCGCGCAGGGTCACGAAGGTGCCCGCCCGCTTCGACATCTTGAATTGCTCGCCGTTCTTGAAGAGCCGCACCAACTGCGTGAGCTTGATGTCGAGCGGCACGCGTTCCTCGCGACAGTGCTGCGACCGCCGCCTTCATCCGCTTGACATAGCCGCCGTGGTCCGCCCCGAAGACGTCGATCAGCGCGTCGAACCCGCGCTGCACCTTGTCATAGTGATAGGCGATGTCGGGCGCGAAATAGGTCCAGCCGCCGTCGGATTTCTTGACCGGGCGGTCCACGTCGTCGCCATAGGCGGTAGACCTGAAGAGCATTGCTCGCGCGGCTTCCCACTCCTCGGGCTTCTTGCCCTTGGGCGGCTCCAGCGTCCCCCAGTAGATCAGGCCGCGTCCCTTGAGTTCGTCGATCGCCGCCTCGATCCGGCCCGTGCCGTAGAGCGACTTTTCCGAGAAGAAGACATCCATCCGCACGCCGAGCAGCCGCCAGATCCTCCCGGATCAGCTCCATCATCGCGTCGGTGGCGAAATCCCGCACCGTGCTCCAGCCAGACGCCTTCGGGCTTGCCGATATAGGCGTCGCCGACCTCGTCCTTCAGCGCCTCGCCCACGGGATCAGGTAGTCGCCGGGATAGGTGCCGTCCTCGAACGCGACCTCCTGCCCGTGCGCCTCGAGATACCGCAGGTAGACGGACCGGGCGAGCACATCGACCTGCGCGCCGCCGTCGTTGATGTAGTATTCGCGCGTCACGTCGTAGCCGGCGAAGATCCAGCAGGCTCGCCAGCGCATCGCCAAAGACCGCGCCCCGGGTGTGGCCGACATGCAGCGGCCCCGTGGGGTTGGCCGACACGTATTCCACGTTGACCTTCTGCCCCTGCGCCCATGCTCGACCGCCCGAAGTCCGTGCCGGCGCTGCAAGCACCGCGCCGACGACGCCGCTGCCACAGCGCTGCGGACGCCAGCCGCAGGTTCAGAAAACCCGGCCCCGCGACCTCGGCACTGTCGATCCGCGTCGTCCGCGCGCAGCCGCTCGGCCAGCGCCTCGGCAATGTCGCGCGGCTTGATGCCGGCGGGCTTGGCCAGAACCATGGCCGCGTTCGTCGCCATGTCGCCATGCGCCGGGTCGCGCGGCGGCTCGACCGTCACGTCACCAGCTCTTGAGCCCGGCGGGCAGCGTCCCTGCGGCCGCCAGTCGCGTCCAGCGCGTCGATCACAAGGTCGCGGATATCGGCAAAGAGGTTCATGCGGCGTCTCCCTTGACCCGGGCGGTTTATCAGGCCGCCGGGCCGCGTCAACGGGCTGCGGGATGCCCAGGGAATCGAGGGGGAACTCGAGCGGGTCGCCCCGCAAGGCCCGCGTGGCCCGAGCGCGAGCATAAAGAAACGCGCCGCAGGCCGCTCCGCTCAGGCCCGCCGATCAGCCGGGCATGCTCCTGCAGCGCGAAACGATCGGTCATCCCGGCGATGTAATCCGAGACCATCCGCGCCAGCGCCTGTCTCGGTCGTGGCCTCGGCCACGTCCTTGCGCCACTGTTTCGGCAGGTAGTCCGGGTTGGCCATGAAAAACGGAAAGAGCGAATCGACGACATCTGCGTCACCTGCGCCCGCATCCTGATGACCTCCGGCGCGCGGTACATGCGCTCGAACAGGAACGCGCGGATCACCTTGAGGTCGCCGAATACGGCGTCGGAGAACCGGATCACGGTCTGTCCCGCCGCGCGGACATCCTCGACCGTCTGCGGGGCGATCTCCGTCAGCCTGACCTGCGCGAAGCCGATCACGTCCTCGACCAGCACGCCGAAGAACCGCCGCAGCGCCTCGTGGCGGCGGCGATAGTAATTGAGACCGGGATAAAGCCGGTCGACCTCGGCGAAACAGTCGCGAAGGATCGGCAAGGCCGGCCAGCTCGTCCGTCGAAAAGAGCTCGGCGCGCAGCCCGTCGTGCAGATCGTGGTGGTTGTAGGCGACATCGTCGGAAATCGCCGCCACCTGCGCCTCCGCGCTGGCATAGGTGTCGAGTTCGAGATCGTGCTGCGCGTTGTACTCCGCCAGCGCCCACGGCAGCGGATCATCCGTCACCGGCCCGTTGTGCTTGGCGATCCCCTCCAGCGTCTCCCAGGTCAGGTTCAGCCCGTCGAATTCGCGCGTAATGCCGTTCCAGCGACGTCACGATGCGGATCGCCTGGGCGTTGTGGTCGAATCCGCCATAGGGCGCCATCAGCGCGTGCAGCGCGTCTTCGCCGGTGTGGCCGAATGGCGTGTGGCCGAGGTCATGGGCCAGCGCCACGGCCTCGGTCAGCTCCTCGTTCAGCCCGAGCGAACCCGCGATGGTGCGGGCGACCTGCGCCACCTCGATCGAATGCGTCAGCCGCGTGCGGTAGTAGTCGCCTTCGTGTTCGATGAAGACTTGCGTCTTGTGCTTGAGCCTCCGGAACGCGCTGGCAGTGGATGATCCGGTCGCGGTCGCGCTGAAAGCACGACCGGAATGTTCGCTTTCGGGCTCCTCGAAGCGTCGGCCGCGTGACAGTGCGGGATCGGACGCGTATGTTGCCTGTTGCACGCCTGTTGCCTTGTCCCACGTCGCAGGGGCTTCTATATCTCAGGCATAACTGATTGCAATCCGGGTGACCTCCATGAACCTGCCGCCAAAAGTCACATCCAGAGCGTTCGAACGCCTGACCGAAATCGGCGCTGCCGAGAATGGACAGGCTCTGCGGGTCGCTGTCGAGGGCGGCGGCTGTTCGGGGTTCCAGTACGACATCGCGCTCGACACGCCCCAGGACGAAGACCTGGTGATCGAGGGCGGCGAGGGTCAGAAGGTCCTGATCGACGAGGTGTCCCTGCCGTTTCTCACCGGTGCCACGATCGACTTCGTCGAAGAGTTGATCGGCGCGCGGTTCGTCATCGACAATCCGAACGCGACCTCGTCGTGCGGGTGCGGAACCTCCTTCTCCATCTGACCGTCAGCCGTCACGTGCCCGGCCGTTCGGCCCGGGAAAACAGGGCGTAGAAGCTTTCGAAATCGTCCACGCTCCGCTCCGCGTCGTGGAGAATGTTTCGCGCGTCGCGGTCCAGTTCCGGGACGATCCGTCCGCGGACGGCGTGCCAATCGTCGTTCTGCATGTCCGACACCGCACGGCTCAAGGCGCCCAACGGCCGCGCAAACGGGGGTGCCGCCTCGATTCGCGTTTTCTCGCGCGTCAGCATCAACGGCATGAACGCGTCCCGTTTCAGACCGGCCAGCCAGCCTGCCACGACATAGGCATGGTAATCGTCGGAGGCGACGCAGCCGCCTCCATCCCTCGCGGTCGTCATGAAGAGCGCGGTGATCACCGCCTCTTCCCAGGTCGGGTCGGGCGTTACGCCGACATAGCGCAGAGCAATGCAAATTTCGGCCAGCAGGTCCATATCCTGATCCAGAAACGCAAGCAGGCCGGCATAGGTCAGGCTCTTGTGCGTGGCCCCACCCAAACCCGGGTCACGACGACCATATTGAGAGAGGTAGAAGACGATATGGGTCAGCTCGTAGGCCGCCTTCCTGTTCGGAATGGCGAAGGTGCGCGAGCGCCCGACAAAGCGGTTCAAGCGCTCCGTCAACGCGTCGTCCACCTCCCCGAAGCCGCGGCGGGCGAGGAGCCTGCGCGCCTCGGCCCTCTGCAGGTCGGAGAGCTCCGCTTTGGCAAGCCCCTCGCGATCGGCCCATGCGCAAAGTGCTTCCCCCTTGGTGCCCGGCATCCCGAGATCTTCGAGATCGAGACTGATCGAGAGGTGGAACCGGTAGTATTGCGGGAATTGCCCCATCAGTTCATCGATCTTCGCGTAGATCGGCTCATAGACCTCGAGAACAGTCTCGGCGGGTTGACCGGTGCATTCCAGAACATTCAGGAATTCTGCATTCTCCTTGAGCCAGAACACGTCCCCCTGCCCCCGACGTCCGGTGGTGAAGAGGGCCGCATGCGCCGCCAGTCTTTGCGCGAGGGACTGGCGGTGCTGCGGGGCATTCAGCGCAACGACGTTCTGCCCGCCCGAGATGGCGGTACGTATCGCACTTTGTGCCATCGTCTTCAGGATCCGGAGGAATACCGGCCGGTCGCGGAGCCGTCCATCAGCCGGCTGCCCCGAGGCGCCGATCCGGACGAAAAGAGATCGACAAGGTCCCCCGCCGATCGGTCGCGTCCCCTGGCCTGCGATCCCGAGGAGTAACTGCCGGTCGCGTCACCCCGGATCACGTCCGACCGGAACGCCGGCGCCGACCCCGAAGAAAACGAGCCCACGTCGGCACCTTCATGGCAGGAACGACCGGCGGGTGCGGATCCCGAGGAGAACATCTCCACTCCCTCACCGGTCATCAAACCCGCGAGTCCCTCTTGAACCGATTGATGTACATCGAATTTACGTGCTGCCTTCATAGTAAGTCCTCCTGAAATTTGGACGTTTCAAACAATGTCAAGCAGAACTGTGAAAACGCGCGCTGGTAAGCCATTTTTGGCTAACAAAGCGTTAATGGCAGGCGTTGTCCACATCAGGAGGGAACGCCAGGTTCCTCGTTGCGAATGCTATTCGCTCTGTGACGACGGCCCCCGAGAAACTTGTCCACACAAACGCTCCGCAGCGACGTTTCTATCGCGGGTAGAAATGGTTGAGAACAGGTTAACCGTTTGCGGCTTGCCGGCTCCGATCAAGCCACGCTAGACCCCCCAAATCGGGGTCATGGGCGGAGGGCCGGATGCGAATCGCTACCTTCAACATCAACGGTATCAAGGCACGAGCGCAGGCTCTGCCGGAGTGGCTGGACGAGGCGAAACCCGATGTCGTTCTTCTCCAGGAGATAAAGACGGTTGATGAAGGCTTTCCGCGCGACCTTTTCGAAGACCGCGGATACAACGTCGAGACGCACGGCCAGAAAGGCTTCAACGGCGTCGCGATCCTGTCGAAACATCCGCTGGAGGACGTGACCCGCGGATTGCCGGGTGAAGATGACGATGACCAGGCGCGGTACATCGAGGCGACGGTGACGGGAGAGGCGCAGGCTATCCGGCTCTGCGGTCTATATCTGCCCAACGGGAACCCGGCGCCCGGTCCGAAATACGACTACAAGCTGCGGTGGATGGCGCGGCTGGAGGCGCGGGCGAAGGCACTGCTGGCGGAAGAGACGCCGTTCCTCATGGCCGGCGACTACAACGTGATTCCGCAGGACCAGGACGCCCGCCGCCCGGAAGCCTGGCGCGAAGACGCGTTGGCGCTGCCCGACAGCCGCGCGGCGTTTCGGCGCATTCTCAACCTGGGGATGACGGACGCGTTCCGGGCGCGGAGCGAGGCACCGGAGCAGTACTCGTTCTGGGACTACCAGGCCGGGGCATGGAACAAGAACGACGGCATCCGGATCGACCACATTCTGCTCTGTCCCTATGCCGCCGACTGCTTGACCGATGCCGGCATTGACAAGGATGTGCGCGGCCGGGACAAGCCGTCCGATCACGTGCCGGTCTGGGCGGATCTGGCGATCTGAACGAAGAAAGCCGCTCCTGTCGGAACGGCCTGCGTCATTGGATCCGGCAGAAGGTCAGCCCTGCCGCGATTTCATGGCCGCGAGACCGACGGTCACGACCAGCGCCGCGATCACGGCCTTCACCACGTCGCCGATCAGGAACGGAGCCATGAAATAGGGCCAGTAGTAGCCGCCGAAGCTCTGCCCGATCCAGCCGCCCTCGACACCGAGACTGCTGGCGATCGCCATCGGCCAGAGCAAGCCCGGCAGATACAGCAAGCCTCCCGC
Source organism: uncultured Alphaproteobacteria bacterium (assembly GCA_963721175.1). Taxonomy (GTDB): domain Bacteria; phylum Pseudomonadota; class Alphaproteobacteria; order Rhodobacterales; family Rhodobacteraceae; genus Aliishimia. The sequence continues at coordinate 220,968 of CAVRIG010000004.1, forward strand.
AACCACGCAGACGAGCGCGGTGGAGATTACGCCCCGCGCCAGTCCGCGATCCGCAGCGAGACCCACGAGCCAGGCCAGCCCCACGAAGCCGGCAAGGAACCCGCCCGTCGGACCGAAGAACGCGGCACCGTTCATGGCGCCCGCAAAGACCGGCAGGCCGGCCGCACCTTCGGCGAGGTAGGCCAGCAGCGTCAGCGCCCCGAGCCGCGCCCCGAAGCTCAACCCGACGATCAGGATCGCCAGCGTCTGCAACGTCATCGGAACCGGGTACATCGGTACGCTGACCTGCGCGGCAAGCGCAATGAAGAGCGATCCACCCAGCACCAGAAGCGCCTGTTTCGCGAGGGTCTGCCGGCCGAAGGCCGATTGAGCCAAAGTCATCTGTCTGAAGTCCTTGTCCAGTGTGTCGCGTCGGCGGCATTTGTGACGCCGCGCGAAGCGAAGTCAAGCACGACGATCGTGCCCGGGGCCGCGCAGGAAAGGACTTGCGCCGGTCCCGCCGACCTGCCACAGCGCGCGCCATGACGGAGGCCGAGACATCCTGCGCCCTGATCACGGGGGCGTCCCGCGGGTTGGGTGCCGCGCTGGCCGAGGCGCTGGCGCCGCGGTTCCACATTGTGGCCGTCGCCCGCACGGTCGGCGCGTTGGAAGAGCTCGATGACCGGATCAAGGCCAAGGGCGGGAGCGCGACTCTCGCGCCGATGGACGTGACCAGCGCCGATGCGATGGCGACGCTCTGCCGCGGGATCTTCGACCGCTGGGGCAGGGTCGGTCTCTGGCTCCACACGGCGGTCCACGCCGCCCCGCTGGCACCCGCATCGATGATGGACGAGAAGGACTTCGCCAGGTCGGTGGATGTGAACGTTACGGCAACGGCCAGGCTCATCTCGTACGTCGCCCCGCTTCTGGGGACCGACGGCATGGCCGTCTTCTTCGACGACGCGCGCGCGGGCGAGAAGTTTTTCGGCGCCTACGGGGCCACCAAGGCGGCACAGCGCGCCATGGCGCAAAGCTGGGCGGCGGAGACGGTCAGGACCGGGCCCCGCGTCCGCATCGCCACTCCGCGGCCGATGCCCACGGCCACGCGCGCCCGGTTCTTTCCGGGAGAGGACCGCGACCAACTGACCGACATACACACCGCCGCGCGCGAGGTTCTGGAGTCACTGGATCTGAGTTGAGTGCCGGATTTCACGGCACGGGTGCGGCGCAGCCTCGTCCGTCCGCAGAAGAATGGGACAGACAGGTCCGTCACGGCCGCCTCACGGCTTGCCGCCACCTGCCCCCTCGCCTATCAAGGCGGCATCCATCGGACACGGCACGTGCATGCGCATTCTGGTTACCAATGACGACGGCATCAACGCTCCCGGCCTCGCGGTGCTGGAAGCCATCGGCGCGAAGATCGCCGGCCCCAAGGGGGAGGTCTGGACAGTCGCGCCCGCCTTCGAGCAGTCGGGCGTGGCGCATTGCATCAACTACACCAAGCCCACGATGTTGTCGGAGATGGGAAAGCGCCGGTTCGCGGCCGAGGGCAGCCCGGCGGATTGCGTTCTGGCCGGTGTGCACGACATTCTGCCCGGCCGGCCCGATCTCGTGCTGTCCGGCGTGAACCGCGGCAACAACTCGGCGGAAAACACGCTCTATTCCGGGACCATCGGCGGCGCACTCGAAGGGGCGCTGCAGGGCATCCCGGCGATCGCGCTGTCGCAATATTACGGGCCGGGCAACCGCGATATCGCCGATCCGTTCGAAGCCGCGGCAGGGCATGGCGAGGCCGTCATCCGGGCCATCCTGTCGGCCGGATTCGACGAAGGCTCGGATTATCCGCTGTTCTACAACGTGAATTTTCCGCCCATCCCAGCGGCGGACGTCCAGGGCTATCGCTCCGCCGCGCAGGGCCGCCGCCGTGGCGTCCACTTCGGTGCGGAGCCCTTCACGTCGCCTGCAGGACGCCGCTATCTCTGGATCAAGGGAGGCGACCAGCGTGTGCCGACGGCGCAGGACACCGACGCCGCGCTGAACCTCGAAGGGTTCGTGTCGATCACGCCGATGCGGGCCGATCTCACCGCCCATGACGCGCTGGCGGATCTGGCCGCGGCCTTGCCATGATCGACAACGCGGAACGCCAGATGCAATTCCTCTACACGCTGCGATCGCGCGGGGTCACCGACAAACGCGTGCTGAACGCGATGGAGCAGGTCGACCGGGCCCCCTTCATCCGCGGCATCTTCTCCGAACGCGCTTACGAGGACACGCCGCTGCCCATCGCCTGCGGGCAGACCATCTCGCAGCCGTCGGTCGTCGGCATCATGACCCAGGCGCTGAAGATCTCGCCCCGCGACAAGGTCCTCGAGATCGGCACCGGCTCCGGTTACCAGGCGGCGATCCTGTCCCGGCTCGCGCGCCGCGTCTACACGGTGGACCGCCACCAGCGCCTCGTGCGCGAAGCCCGCGCGCTCTTCGACGAAATGGATCTGACCAACATCACGGCGATCACAGCGGACGGTTCCTATGGCTTGGCGGACCAGGCGCCGTTCGACCGGATCATCGTGACGGCGGCGGCAGAGGATCCGCCCGGCCCGCTCTTGGCCCAATTGAAAATTGGCGGTATCATGGTCGTGCCGGTGGGTCAGTCGGACGCGGTGCAGCACCTGATCCGCGTGCGCAAGGACGAGGACGGTTTGGTCTACGACGAACTCCTGCCGGTGCGTTTCGTTCCGTTGCTGGAGGGCCTTGGCAAGGACTAGGCGCGGCGGCTCTGTCGCGGGACATCAATCGACCCAAGCCCCGGACAAAAGGGGCAAGGCATGAGGACAAGCAGATGACCGACCCAACTCCCCCTCATTTGCGCGCGGGTCTCGCGGTGGCGATGCTGTTGGGCCTGACGGCGTGCAACGACATGGATCTCGACATGCGCGGCGCGACGGGCAGCTTCTCGACGGCCGCGGCCGCGCAAGGTGCGACCGCGACCCGGCCGCAACCGGATGCCCGTGGGATCATCTCCTATCCCAGCTATCAGGTCGCCGTGGCGCAGCGCGGAGACACGCTGAGCGATGTCGCGACGCGGATCGGCGTCGACGCCAATGCGCTCGGCAGCTTCAACGGCATCCGGGCGGACGCGCCGCTGCGCCAGGGCGAGATCATCGCGTTGCCCGGGCGCGTCGCCGAGCCGTCGACGGCCACCGGGGCCATACAGACCACGCCGATCGGACCGTCGTCTGTGGATGTGACGACGCTGGCCGGGCGCGCCATCGACGCGGCGCCCGCGACGCCGGGCACCGCTGCTCCCGTCGTTCAGCCACTTCCGCCCGCGACGACACGTCCCGGCGAAGAACCCACGCGTCACAAGGTGGTCCGCGGCGAGACCGCGTATTCAATCGCGCGTCTCTACAATGTGTCCGTCCGTGCCTTGGCGGACTGGAACGGGCTCGGCCCCCAATTCACCGTGCGCGAAGGTCAGTTTCTCCTGATCCCGGTGGCCGAGGCCAACGCGCCGCAACGTGCGAACACCGCGCCCGGCGAAGGCACGCCGACGCCCACGCCGCCTTCGGCCGAAAAGCCGCTGCCCAAGGACGATACCGCTGCCGCCAGCCAGCAGTCGGCACCGAAACCGGTCACCGACCTGGGCAAGCAGACCCAGCCAACCTCCACCGGGCGCTTCGCTTATCCCGTGCAGGGCTCGATCATTCGCGAATACGTCAAGGGACGGAACGAAGGCATCAACATCAAGGCAGCCCCAGGAACGTCGGTGAAGGCGGCCGATGCCGGAACTGTCGCGGCCATCACCGAAAGTGGCGAGGGGGTCCCGATCATCGTGGTCCGGCACGAGGACAACCTGCTGACAGTCTACGCCAACGTCACGGATGTGTCGGTGTCGAAGGGCGATACGGTCCGCCGCGGTCAGGGTATCGCGAAACTGCGCACCGGCGACCAGAGCTTCGTGCATTTCGAGGTCCGTGAGGGCTTCGAAAGCGTGGATCCGAATGCCTACCTGAACTGATCGCTTGGGCGCAGGATGGCTCGCGGGCAGTCCGCCGTCAGACGGCGACGCCCATCCTACCGGCGAGATCCGTGAAGAACTGCCAGGCCACGCGGCCCGACCGGGCGCCTCGGGTGGCCTGCCATTCGACCGCCGCCGCCCGCAGTTCGTCCTCGCTGACAGACACCCCGTACGCGTCGCAATAGCCCCGGATCATCTCCAGGTACTGATCCTGGTCGCAGGCATGAAACCCCAACCAGAGGCCGAAGCGGTCACTGAGCGAAACCTTCTCCTCCACGGCTTCGGAGGGGTTGATGGCCGAGCCGCGCTCGTTCTCGATCATGTCGCGCGGCATCAGGTGGCGCCGGTTCGACGTCGCGTAGAGGATGACGTTCTCCGGCCGCCCCTCGATTCCGCCATCAAGAACCGCCTTCAGCGACTTGTAATGCTGGTCGTCGTGGGAAAAGCTCAGATCGTCGCAGAAGAGGATAAACCGCCCCGGCGCGGCGCGGAGGAGGCTCAGAAGCCGGCCGACCGTCGGCAGGTCCTCTCGGTGCAGCTCCACGATCTTGAGCGTTTCGTGTGCCTCCTGAACGTCGGCATGTACCGCCTTGACAAGACTTGATTTTCCCATGCCGCGCGCACCCCAGAGCAGGGCATTGTTCGCGGGCAGCCCGGCGGCGAACTGCTGGGTATTGGCGAGGAGCGTGTCCCTCGCCCGTTCCACACCCACCAGCAGGCTCAGCGGCACGCGGTTGATCTCGGCCACGGGTTCGAGCCGGTCAGGGTCCACATGCCAGATATAGCCTTCCGCACTCCAATCCGGCGGGGCGATCGGCGCCGGCGCGATCCGTTCCAGCGCCTCGGCTATCCGCGCCAGCGCGTCGTCGTTCACCGGTTGTCCTCGTCCTCGAGGTCGTCGTCCCAGAGGCCCTCGGCGCGCAGCTCTGCCTCGCGCTTTCTCTCGACCCGTTTCACGAGTTGAATCGAGATCTCGTAGAGCCCGTAGACCACGACGAAGAGGATCAGTTGCGTGATGACGTCCGGCGGCGTGACAAGAGCAGCCAGCACGAGGATACCGACGACCGCATATTTCCGCGTGTTGCCCAGCCCTTCCGCGCTCACCAGTCCGGCCTTGCCCATCAGGGTCAGCAGGACCGGAAGTTGGAAGCAGAGCCCGAAGGCCATGATGAACTTCAGCGAGATATCCAGCGACTCGTTGACCTTGCCGAAAAACGTGATCCGCAGCCCGCTTTCGGTTTCCGGGACGACGGCGACACCTATGGCGGCGTCGACCGGCAGATCCTGCGGCCCGGCGGTGGCCAGCAGGTTCGCGAAGATCGACGAGACATCCGCAAAGCCGAGGAAGAACGCCATGGCCAGCGGTGTGACGACGAAATGCGCAAAAGACGCGCCTAGGAAGAACATGATCGGCGAGGCGACCAGGAATGGCAGGAATGCCGATTTTTCCGACCGGTAGAGCCCCGGCGCCACGAAGCGCCACATCTGCTGACCGATCACCGGAAACGCGAGCGCGAAACCGAAGACCATGGAGATCCGGAACAGCGTGAAAAGGTATTCCTGCGGGCTCGTGTACTGCAGCGTCGGCGCAGGGTCGCCGAGGTTGCGCAGCGTTTCCTCGATCGGACCCAGCAGGAACTGCAGGATGGGTTCGGCGACGGCGAATGCCAGGATGATGCCGATCAGGAAGGCGATCACCGACCGGATCAATCGGGTGCGCAGTTCCGCCAGATGCTCGATCAGCGGGGCCGAGCTGTCGTCTATGTCGTCGCTCTGGCTCATGCCCTGTCCCCGCCCTTGTTTCCGGGCGTCCCTGCGGCCGTCTCGGTGGGCGCATCGCCGTCAAGCTCGGCCTCAGCCGCTTCCGCGCGCTTCTGTGCGGCGGCGGCTTCACGCGCCTTGCGGTCCGCTTCGGTCCGGGCCGCAGCCGCCTTGTTGCGCTTGGCCTGATCCTTCTTTTCCGCGGCGAGCTTGCCGGTCTCGCTGTCGGGGTCGAAATTTTTCAGGGACGACGTCGCATCCTTCACCCCGTCCATGGCCGATTTCATCGGATTTGTCGCCGCGTTGAGGCTCTTCTGGATATCTTTCACGCCCGCCTCGTCCGCCGCCTGATTCATCGCGGAGGAAAACTCCCGCGCCATGCCCTTCATGCGCCCGACGAAGCGGCCGACATTGCGGAACATCACCGGCAGGTCCTTGGGACCCACGACGATGAGCGCGACGATCCCGATGACCAGAAGTTCGGTCCAGCCCAGGTCCAGCATTCAGGTTCAGGCCTTGTCTTTTTCTTCCTCGGGCGTGACGTCGCGGGCGGATTCCGCCTTCTCGTCGTCGAGCTCCTTGGATCCTTCGTTGATGCCCCGCTTGAACGAGGTGATGCCCTTGCCGACCTCGCCCATAAGCGATGCGATCTTTCCCCGTCCGAAAAGCACCAGCACCACCACGGCGATCAGCAAAATGCCCGGAAGTCCGATATTGTTGAGCATGTCAATTCTCCCAAAATCCAGTGAGACCATGGCTGGTCTGTCTTCGGCCCGGTTTACGCCGCCGGAGCGCACCCTGAAAGAGAAACGGGCCTCAAGTGCGGGCTGCCACGGCCAAGGTTTGGGAAATTCCGAGCCTTGAGAACCACAACTGACAGGTTTATGTCAGTTGCTCATTGTGAATAGGGCTTTGCCTGATGCGCCGCACCGACCGCCTCTTCGACCTTCTCCAGATCCTGCGCGATGGCAGATTGCACCGGGCGCAGGAGATGGCGGAGCGTCTGGACGTGTCGGTTCGCACCATCTACCGGGACATGGAGACGCTTCAGGCGTCCGGGGTGCCTGTCGAAGGCGCGCGTGGCATCGGCTACAAGGCGACTGGCGTGATCACGCTGCCGCCGCTCTCCCTGACGCCGGCAGAGCTCGAGGCGCTCAACCTCGGCATCGCCATCGTGGCGGAGGCCGGCGATCCCGACCTTGCCCGTGCCGCCGCATCACTGGGCGACAAGGTCGACGCGGTGCTGCCGGAGCAGGTGATTTCGGAAGCCGATGCCTGGAAATTCGCGGTTTACCCCTTTGCCGATGCCGCCCGTGGGTTCGGCCACATCCAGACCTTGCGGAGCGCCATCAAGGCACGTCAGAAGGTCAGGCTGCGGTATGATCGGACGCACGGAACGACGGCCGAACACATTGTGCGCCCGCTGCAACTGGAACATTGGGGACGCGTCTGGATCCTGACGGCGTGGTGCGAGACAAGCCACGACTTCAGGGAGTTTCGTGCTGACCTGATCGCTGACGCCGATGCCTTGCCGCAACTTTTCTCCGACGAGACGGGAAAATCACTTGCGGATTTCCGCGCGCGCGAGATCTGAAACCGACGCGTTTTCGGAGCTATCGAGTGGAGTGGCGCGGTTGACGGGGCTCGAACCCGCGACCCCCGGCGTGACAGGCCGGTACTCTAACCAACTGAGCTACAACCGCGCGTGACGGGCGATGTACGGCAGAGCGTACCGACCGTCAATGCCCAAATTCGGACCAAAGTCAAAAATCCGCAGGCCCCGACGAAGACTGTCCGGTCAGATGAATTCCGCCACCGGTTCTGGCTCCGGCCGGGCAAGATCCAGCGCTTCCTTCAGGTCGACGGTCTTCTGCATCAATGCCCGCCCGATGATCGCACCGGAGATGTTCGGCACATATTTGAGCCGGGCCACATCGTCGATCGTACGGACGACCCCGCTCGCGATCACCGGCGCACGAGCGACCGAGGCAAGGCCGGAGACCACGCCCAGTTGCGCGTCGTAATCCGCGATGTCGCTTTCGATGTCCGTGACCACGATCCCGGCAAGAGGCGCATCGTTGAAGGCCTTGATGAAGCTGTCGGGAGAAAAGGAGCTTTCCTGACGCCAGCCGTTGATCATGACGCGGCCTTTCCAGACATCGACGGACAGCACGATCTGATCCGGATAGGACTTCGCCAGCGCCTTCACCGTCATCGGATCCTGAGCGGCCAGTGTCGAAATCACGATCCTGCCGGCGCCCTTGTCGATCCAGCGCGCGACCGAGTCAGCCGTGCGGAAGCCGCCCGCGAGCTGCACCGGCATCCCGACGGTCCGAATGATCTGCGAAACGATGTCCGCGTTGCCGTCCCCGCCGTCGACCCCGTCGAAATCGGTGAGGTGCATCCATTCGGCGCCGGTCGCGGCCCAGGACCGGGCGGTTTCGACCGGATCGACATGCCATATCGCCGCCTCCTCGATCCGACCGCGCGTCAGCGACACGCATCGTCCATCCAGCAGTTCCATCGTGGGATAGATCATCATGGCGGTCATTCTCCTCCTGGCAAGCATCTAGCCTTTCGACTGCGCAGCCTCGACACTACCATAGCTCGCGACGTCTGCCAAAAGATTGCGTGGACCGCCGGGGGGCGTTTTGCGAAACATCAACTGGATCGGCGTGTCGTCGAGTGAGACGACACGGAGCGGCTTGTAGCCCAGCTTGTCCGCAATCGACAGGGAATGCGCGTTGTCCGTTGACACCTTGCAGACCACCGGACCGGTGACGACGCGGTCGAACCAGTCATGTGCCGCCTGAGCCGCATCCGCCGCAAGACCCCTGCCCTGCACGTCCGGGTGCAGGATCCAGCCAGCCTCGGGGTATGTGTCGAATTCCTCGCCCAATCCGCTTCGGCCGAGACAGAAGCCCGCCTGCCCCATCATCCGCCGCTCGCCATGCGGCTCCACAGCCCAGTGACCGAAGCCGGTGATCTGCCAGTGTCCGGCGTTGCGCAGAAAGGCACCCCAGGCACGCGATTCGTTCAGGGGCTGCCCCCGACATGGCTGCGCTGATCGCAATGCGCCCAGATATCCGCAAATCGTTGAAAATCCTCGGAGCGCATGGCTCGCAAGGTCACCCTCGCCGTCCGAATGGTCGGAATCGTACGCATGTCTGCTGCACCTCGATTTATGCTCGTTTTGGTTGCAGCGTGCCGCGAGCGCACATGGAAGTCAGCCCCAAAAATGCGCTTCCGACAAAAGAAACGGCGTCTCGCCTTTCGGAGAAACGCCGTGGTCAGAAATTGATCGGATTTAGATCAAGCCGCTTCGGAGATGAACTTGACCGCATCGCCGAAGGTCTGGATCGTCTCCGCCGCGTCGTCCGGGATCTCGATGCCGAATTCCTCTTCGAACGCCATCACCAGCTCCACCGTGTCCAGGCTGTCCGCGCCAAGATCATCGATGAACGATGCATTTTCGGTCACCTTGTCCTCTTCCACGCCCAGATGATCCACAACGATCTTCTTCACCCGCTCTGCGACGTCGCTCATGCTTCTAGTCCTCATTCTGTTTCCGGGCATTCTGACCCGATGTGGTGCCCCCGGTACCGGGATGGCTTCGTTGTGCCCCGCGGGGCGGTTTTCGCCGCGGTCCTCCCACGGGGTTCCCAGAGACCGGTTTCACCATTCTCCGGGGTAAGAATCTGCGCCGCCTATAGCATGTTTCGCCCAGATGACAAGGCTTCCACAGACCGTGTCAAAGCATGGCCATTCCGCCGTTCACGTGCAAGGTCGTACCCGTCACATAAGCTGCTTCGGGCGAGGCCAGATACAATACGGCCGCGGCGATTTCCGCGGGGTTTCCCATCCGTCCGGTAGGGATTTGTCCAAGTATTCCAGACTTCTGATCCTCGGTCAGCTTGGCCGTCATGGCGGTTTCGATGAACCCGGGTGCCACCGCGTTCACGGTGATGCCGCGACTGGCAACCTCGTAGGCGAGGCTCTTGGTCATCCCCACCATCCCGGCCTTCGACGCGGCATAGTTGGCCTGCCCCGGATTGCCCGTCGCGCCAACCACCGAGCTGATGTTGACGATCCGCCCCCAGCGCGCCTTCATCATGCCGCGCAGCACGCCCTTGCAGAGCCGGAATGTGGCGCCGAGATTGACGTCGATGACGCTCTGCCATTCGTCGTCGGACATCCGCATGAAGATGTTGTCGCGGGTGATGCCCGCATTGTTGACGAGAATGTCGACAGAGCCCATCGCATCGGCGGCCTGTCTGGGCAATGCGCTCACTGCCTCCGGATCGGACAGATCGCAGGGCAGGACATGCGCCCGCTCTCCCAACTCCCCAGCCAAGGCCTCGAGCGGATCGACACGCGTCCCGGACAGACCCACGGTCGCACCCGCCGCATGCAGCGTCCGGGCGATATCCGCGCCGATCCCTCCCGATGCGCCGGTGATCAACGCGTTCTTTCCGTCCAGGTCGAACATGCCCTTGCCTCTCCTCATCTGCCTTTCAGCGCGGCGATATCGTCGGGTGTGCCGATCGCCATCGTGGCGGCCGTGCGGTCGATCCGGCGCACCATTCCGATCAAGGCCTTGCCCGCGCCGACTTCCATGAAATCGGTGACGCCCTGACCCAGCATCCATTCGATGCTTTCACGCCAGCGGACCGGGGCCGTCACCTGCTCGACCAGCAGCGCCCGGATCGTGTCGGGGTCGCTGACGGCTTCGGCCCGCACATTGGCGACCACCGGCACCTTGGGCGCACGAATTTCCACCGACGCCAGCGCCTCCGCCATGACGTCGGCGGCGGGCTGCATGAGCGCGCAATGAAAGGGCGCGCTGACCGGCAGGATCACTGCGCGCTTGGCCCCGCGCGACTTGGCCAGATCGACGGCGCGCTCGACCGCGTCCTTGTGGCCGGAAATCACCACCTGGCCCGGGTCGTTATCGTTCGCGGCCTGGCAGACCTCCGCCTCGGATGCCGCTTCGGCGGCAACCTCGGTGGCGGCGTCGTAGTCAAGGCCCAGCAGGGCGGCCATCGCTCCGACCCCGACCGGCACCGCGTTCTGCATGGCTTGGCCGCGCGTCCGCAGCAGCCGTGCGGTATCGGCAAGTGTTATGGCGCCGGCGGCACAGAGCGCCGAATACTCCCCCAGCGAATGGCCGGCGACGAAACGCGCACGATCGAGACCGACATCCTCGGCTTCCATCGCCCGGAGTGCGGCGATCGAGGTCGCCATCAGCGCGGGCTGCGCATTCTGCGTCAGCGTCAGCGTGTCCTGATCGCCGTCCCAGATCAGCGCGGACAGCTCCTCGCCCAGTGCGTCGTCCACTTCCCTGAAGACGTCCGCGGCCGCGGGATACGCCTCCGCAAGCGCCCGGCCCATGCCGATGGTCTGGGCGCCCTGCCCCGGAAACACGAAGGCCATGCTCATCGCGCGATCACTCCCTCAGTCGTTTTCCTGTTTGGATACGCGCCAGTTCGGACGGGCGCAACGGGCCATCTTGCAAAGATGCTTGCGATTATTGCAACTCATGGTAGCATCGACATGTCGTACAAGGATCTGCACGAAGTGCATCGGCGGGACGATCGGTGAAAACGGTGGGTCGCACACTGCACATGATCGCATCTCAGGCCGGATCCGGACTGCGGCAGGGTTGGTCCTGGATGGCCAAACCATCACTCACGGCGAATACCCGGCAAGCGGCACCGGACCCGAACGTATCGGTTGGCGCACTTGACGCGCCGTTCTTGGGGAGGAGCATGTCCGCTCCCTCGGTCGCCTCCCCAACTGCCGGACTGCACATGGCGGGTTGACCAAGATCTGCCGGTCTCCGGTGCGTGCGCCAGCGTCGTCCCCGCGCTGGCGCACGTTTTCTGTGCGATATCGATTTGTTGCCGCGCGGCTGGGCGAGGATACCTTTGCGGCACGTCGTTTCCGGAAATCCGAGGACCTGACCATGCCCGCCGCCAACACCACCCAACGCTACGGTTTTGTCACCAAGGTGTTTCACTGGCTGGTCGCGATGTTGATCCTGGCCATGATCCCGCTGGGTATCGTCGCGAACGACCTGCCCTACGACACGTCGGAGGAGCTGGCGCAGAAGGCGTTCCTGTTCTCCATGCACAAGACGCTCGGTGTGACCACGTTCTTCGTCGCGCTGGCCAGGATCGCGTGGGCGGTTTCCCAACCGAAGCCCGGACCCTTGCACCCGGACCGCAAGGCGGAGCACTGGGCCGCCGAAACCGTGCACTGGCTGCTCTATGGTTCGCTCGTTCTGGTGCCGCTGTCGGGCTGGATTCATCATGCGTCGACCTCGGGCTTCGCGCCGATCTGGTGGCCGCTGGGACAGAATCTTCCGTTCATCCCGAAATCCGAAGATCTGGCTGCGGCCACCGCGGGCCTTCATATCGTTTTGGAGCGGGTTCTGGTCCTTGCCCTTTTGCTGCATGTGGCCGGCGCGCTGAAGCATCACTTCGTTGACCGGGACGTGACGCTGCGGCGCATGTGGTTCGGTCGCACGCAGGTGCCGGATGTGAAACCGCACAGACGGCGCAGCCTGCCCTTCATCTCCGCACTCACCGCGTGGTGCGTGGCGATCGGAGTGGGCGGGGTCATGGGCCTTTACGCGTCGCATGCCGCGGTTGCGCCGGCTGCGGCGCAACTGTCGGAGGTGGCGTCGGAATGGGAGGTGACGGATGGCAGAATCACGATCGAAATCACGCAGTTGGGAAACAATGTCGAAGGTAGTTTTTCCGACTGGACGGCCGATATCAGCTTTGATCCGGACGTGACCGAGGGCAAGGCGGGAGAGGTCGAGGTCACAGTCTCCATCCCCTCCCTGACGCTTGGTTCGGTCACGGAGCAGGCCATGGGTGCGGATTTCTTCGATGCGGAAAATCATCCCACTGCAATCTTCAAGGCGGATATTCTCGCAGTTTCCGACGGATACGCCGCGGACGGCACCTTGACGCTCAAGGACAACGAAGTTCCGGTGCGCCTGCCCTATACCCTCACGCTGGACGGCGATACGGCGTCGATGCAGTCTCAGGTCACGCTGGACCGCCTGGACTTCGGGATCGGCGCCAACATGCCGGACGAGAAATCGCTGGGCTTTGCCGTGGATGTGCGTGTTTCCGTCACGGCCACGCGCGGTCAAGGCGACTGAATTGCCCGCGGATCCCGCGGAATCTGAAAAGAAAAACCGCCGCGCCGTGTCGGCGCGGCGATTTCATTATGGATTGCAAGCTACTTAAGCGTCGTTCGCGGTTTCCTTTGCCGCTTCGACCGAGATCATCACCTCGACTTCATCGCTGACGAAGGGCGCGAAGGCACCGAGCTCGAAATCGCTCCGCTTCAGAGTGGTCGTCGCGTCGAAGCCGGCCCACTCCTTGCCTTCCGTCGGATGCGGCCCGGCCTGATTCAGCGTCGCTTCGAGGACGACCGGCTTCGTGATGTCGTTGATGGTCAGATCGCCCGTGATCAGCGCGGTGTCGTCACCGGTGACCTCGATCGCGGTCGACGTGAACGTGATCATGTCGCCGTCCTCGGCGCCGAAGAAATCGTCGGACATGAAGTGGTCGAACCGTGCTTCCCAACCGGTCATCATCGACTTGACCGGCATGGACACGTTCACGCTCGACCGCGCCGGGTTGTCCATGTCGAACATGATTTCGCCCTCGAAGCCGGAAAACATGCCGTAGCCGGTCGAGTACCCGAGGTGGTCGTAGGAAAACACGATCTGGCTGTGACTGGAATCCAGAACGTACTTGTCTGCTGCCGTGGCGAGGCTTGCAGGCAGGGCGAACGCAGCCGCGAGAAGGATCGATTTCATGGGTCAAATGCTCCTTTTGAGGGTTTTGTGTTCCGTGTATGAGAGATGGCAGCCTTTGCATGTGCGGCAATTCTTCACCCGACCACAGGATATGCGCGTATTTGAACAGCGAAGACTGCGCATTTTTTTGAGCTCTGCACGTTCGACGCAGGACCCGCTTGATCCCGGATGCCCCTCGTGTATAAGGCGCCATCCTTCCGCAACGAGTGATGAACCGCGCAGCCTCTCGTGGTCGGGCCGCGGAAGGATCTGACGCCCGGCCTTTGAAATGCGCCTTGATAGAAGTGGAACCGATCCCATGCCTCTCTACGAGCATGTGATGATCGCCCGTCAGGACCTGTCGAACACGCAGGCCGAAGGGCTCATCGAACATTTCGGCACCGTGCTGTCCGACAACGGCGGCAAACTCGTCGATCACGAGTACTGGGGTGTCAAGACCATGGCATACAAGATCAAGAAGAACCGCAAGGGGCATTACGCCTTCATGCGCTCCGACGCGCCCGGCACCGCGGTGCAGGAGATGGAGCGTCTGATGCGCCTGCACGAGGACGTGATGCGGGTTCTGACGATCAAGGTCGACGAGCACGCCGAAGGACCTTCGGTGCAGATGCAGAAGCGTGACGAACGCGGCGACCGCCGCGAACGCCGTTAAGAAAGGAGTATAACCCATGGCTGCAAAACCATTTTTCCGCCGCCGCAAGGTCTGCCCCTTCTCCGGCGACAATGCACCCGCGATCGATTACAAGGACACCCGCCTGCTGCAGCGCTACATCTCGGAGCGAGGCAAGATCGTGCCGTCGCGCATCACCGCGGTGTCCTCCAAGAAACAGCGTGAACTGGCCCGTGCGATCAAGCGCGCGCGCTTCCTCGCGCTCCTGCCCTACGCGGTGAAATAAGGAGACGAGCCATGCAAGTGATCCTGTTGGAACGGGTGTCGAAGCTGGGGCAGATGGGCGACGTCGTCGACGTCAAGCCGGGCTACGCGCGCAACTATCTGCTTCTGCAAGGCAAGGCGCTGACCGCGTCGAAAGAGAACATCGCGGCCTTCGAGAACCAGAAGGCGCACCTCGAGGCGCAGAACCTCGAGACGCGCAAGGAAGCCGAAGCCATGGGCAAGCGGCTCGACGGGCAGCAGTTCGTCGTGATTCGCCAAGCCTCCGATGGCGGCAACCTCTATGGCTCGGTCACCACGCGCGACGCCTCCGACGCCGCGACCGAGGCCGGCTTCTCGATCGACCGCAAGCAGGTCATCATCACGCAGCCGATCAAGACGCTGGGACTGCACACCGTCGACGTGACGCTGCACCCCGATGTCGAGATCCAGATCAAGCTGAACGTGGCGCGGTCTCCCGAAGAGGCGGAACTGCAGGCCTCCGGCAAGTCCATCCAGGATCTGGCCGCCGAAGAGGAAGCTGCCGCCGAATTCGAGATCCAGGAACTCTTCGACGACATCGGCTCCGCTGCATCCGACGACGATGAACTGGCCGAGACGGCCGGTGTCGAGCCGGAAGAGGACAAGATGTCGGACGACGAACAGCCGCGGACCGACGGCTAAGCCTTCAAGATGTCCTGAGAAATGGGCCGCCGCATTGCATGATGCGGCGGCTTTTTCGTTTCGACGAGTGCTGCCGGAAACCGTGTTATGAAGATATGGCAGGCCCTGCCGGAACGAACGCAAATCGTCTAGGCCGTGTCTCATGCGACATTGCTTGCGACCACTGCAGGTTGCGCCGCGCTCCATCCGTTCTTCGTTCCGGCCTATGCCGATGATGTGCCGGTGTCATGCCTGACCGCCGCCACCTCGGCTGAAGGTCTCGCGCGCGATTGAACGGTCTCCCGATCCGAAACGAAAACGCCCCGACCATCAGGCCGGGGCACGCTTGCATCCAAGACCGGCGGCTTCACTCCTCGTCGAGTGACTCCACGGCCTTGGTCAGATCGTCCTTCGACACTTCCTTCTCGGTCACGTCGATCTTTTCGAAGATCGAGTCGACGACCTTGTCCTCGAACAGCGGCGCGCGGATCTGCTGCTGCATCTGCGGGTTCTGCTGGACGAACTCGAAGAACTGACGCTCCTGGCCCGGATACTGGCGGGCCTGCTGGAACATCGCCTGTTGCATCTCCCCGTCGGTCACTTCGACCTTGGACTTTTCACCCATGTCGGCAAGCAGAAGTCCCAGCCGGACGCGCCGCTCGGCCAATGTCTTGTGCTCTTCGGTGGTTTCGATCTCGGGGTGATCGTGGCCTTCGACGTCGGGATTCTCCTCGTGCCACAACTGGTGCGCGATCTGATTGGCTTCGGCCTCGACCAGCGACGGCGGCAGGTCGAACTGTACCAGCTTGTCGAGCTCGTCCAGAAGCTTGCGTTTCATCACTGCGCGCGCGGCACCGGCATATTCCGCCTCGAGCCGTTCGGAGATCTGGGACTTCAGCGACGCCAGGTCCTCGGCGCCGTATTTCTTGGCCAGTTCATCGTCGATCTCGGCTGCGACAGGCTCCTTTACCTCCTTGATCGTGCAGGAGAAAACCGCCTCTTTGCCGGCCAGTTGCTCGGCCTGGTATTCATCGGGGAAGTTGACGGTCACCTCCTTCTCCTCGCCGGCCTTGGCGCCGACCAGCTGCTCTTCGAAGCCCGGGATGAAGCTGTTGGAGCCGAGCACCAGCGGATAGTCTTCGGCCGAACCGCCCTCGAACGCCTCGCCGTCGACCTTGCCCACGAAGTCCATGACGATCTGGTCGCCGTCCTTGGCCTTGGCGCCCTTCTTGCGGTCCTTGAAGTTTTGCGCGCTTTCCGCGAGGTTCGCCAGCGCCTCATCGACGGCGGCATCGTCGGCCTTCACGACCATCCGCTCCAGCTTGATCTGGCTCAGGTCGACGTCCGGAATCTGGGGAAGCGCCTCGTAGGACATCTCGACATGGACATCGTCGCCTTCCGACCAGTCCTGGTTGGTCATCTTCACGTCGGGTTGCCCCGCCGGACGATCACCGCTGTCGTCGAAATGCTGCTTCATGGCGCCGTCGATGCTTTCCTGCATCGCCTCGCCCAGAAGCCGTTGTCCGAACCGCTTCTTGAGCAGCGCCATCGGCACCTTGCCCTTGCGGAAGCCCTTCATCTCGACGTCCGGCTGCGCCTCGGCCAGTTTCTCGTTGACCTTCTCGTCCAGCTCATCGGCGGTCAGCTTGATGGCATAGCCGCGTTTCAAACCTTCGTTCAGCGTCTCGGTGACCTGCATTTTCGCTCCTAGGATCAGGTTTCGGGCCACCCTCCGAGGGCCGCCTGAAAATTTGCGTCTTACTAGTTGTCGGTCAGGTCGGGATCAACCGGAAATTTGGTCAGTTTCCAAGGATGCCCGGCAAACGCAGCCCATGCTCCCTGGCGCAGGCAATGGCATCCTCGTAGCCGGCATCCGCGTGGCGCCAGACGCCCGAGGCCGGGTCGTTCCACAGCACGCGTTCGATCCGGTTCGCGGCCTCGGGCGAGCCGTCCGCCACGATCACCATGCCCGCGTGCTGCGAGAACCCCATGCCCACGCCGCCGCCGTGGTGGATCGACACCCAGGTGGCCCCGCTCGCCGTGTTGACGAGTGCATTGAGCAGCGGCCAGTCGCTGACGGCGTCGGAGCCGTCCTTCATCGCTTCGGTCTCGCGGTTGGGGCTGGCGACCGACCCACTGTCCAGATGGTCGCGGCCGATCACGATCGGCGCCTTCAACTCACCGCGCGCCACCATCTCGTTGAACCTGAGACCCGCGCGGTGGCGATCGCCCAGCCCGATCCAGCAGATCCGCGCCGGCAGCCCCTGGAACGCGATCCTCGCGCGCGCCATGTCGAGCCAGGTGTGCAGGTGCTCGTTCTCGGGAAAGAGCTCCTTCATCGCCTGGTCGGTCTTGTAGATGTCCTCCGGATCCCCCGAGAGCGCGCACCAGCGGAAGGGACCGATCCCGCGGCAGAAGAGCGGCCGGATGTAGGCAGGAACGAAACCGGGGAAGGCGAAGGCATTCTCCAGCCCCTCGTCCTGCGCCACCTGCCGGATGTTGTTGCCGTAATCCAGCGTCGGCACGCCCGCGTTCCAGAAATCGACCATCGCGGCCACGTGGACCTTCATCGAGGCACGCGCGGCCTTTTCGACGGCCTTGGGGTCGCTCTCGCGTTTCGCCCGCCATTCCGCCATGGTCCAGCCCTGCGGCAGGTACCCGTTGACCGGATCATGGGCGCTTGTCTGATCGGTCACGATGTCGGGCTTCACGCCGCGGCGCACGAGTTCCGGAAAGACATCCGCGGCATTACCCAGAAGCCCCACCGACTTCGCCTCGCCGGCCTTGGTCCAGCGCTCGATCATCTGCAACGCCTCGTCGAGGCTGTCGGTCCTTTCGTCGAGATACCGGGTGCGCAGACGGAAATCGATGCTGTCGGAGTTGCACTCCACGGCGAGGCAGCAGGCACCGGCGAACACCGCCGCCAGCGGCTGCGCCCCCCCCATGCCGCCGAGGCCGCCGGTCAGGATCCAGCGCCCCGTGAGATCACCGCCATAGTGCTGCCGACCTGCCTCGGCAAAGGTCTCGAAGGTGCCCTGCACGATGCCCTGCGTCCCGATGTAGATCCAGGACCCAGCGGTCATCTGGCCGTACATCATCAGGCCCTTGCGATCGAGTTCGCTGAAATGGTCCCAGTTGGCCCAATGCGGCACGAGGTTGGAATTGGCGAGCAGCACGCGCGGGGCATCGGGATGGGTCCGCACGATCGCCACCGGCTTGCCGGACTGCACCACCAGCGTCTCGTCGAACTCGAGATCCTTGAGGCTCGCCACGATCCGGTCGAAATCCTCCCAGGTCCGCGCCGCACGACCGATCCCGCCATAGACCACGAGTTCATGCGGGTTCTCCGCCACGTCGGGGTGCAGGTTGTTCATCAGCATCCGCAACGGCGCTTCGGTCTGCCAACTCTTGGCGTTGAGCTCCGGTCCCGTCGGGGGGTAGACATCGCGGGTGTTCTTGCGGGGATCGTTCATCGGGCGGCTCCTTGCTGGCTCAGCGCACCGGAGCGCGCGAGCGTGTCGAGGTCTGTTAGGATACGTTGCAGGTGCGGACGCAGGCGGTCGGCGCGATCCGGACGATATTCCCAGGGCGCGGCCTCGTCCATGTAAGCGCGCTGCGCCAATTCCATCTGGATCGCGTGCACGCCCTCGCCCGGCCGGCCGTAATGGCGCGTCGTCCAACCGCCCTTGAACCGGCCGTTCAGCATGGAGTCGAAACCATCCGCCGCATCAGCCACGCCCGCCACAGCCGTCTCGATTGCCTTCGTACAACTCGTGCCGTCATTCGTGCCTGTATTGAACACCGGCAGCGTGCCGTCGAACAGGAACGGGATGACCGAGCGGATCGAATGGCAGTCATAAATGAGTGCGACGCCATGCATTGCCCTGACCCGCTCGACCTGTTCGGCCAGCGCGGCGTGGTACGGGGCGTGGTAGGATTCGCGCCGGTCTGCGATCTCGTCCTTCGTCGGCTCCTCGCCCGTCCGCCAGATCGCCTTGCCATCGAAATCGGTCACCGGACAGAGCGCGGTCGTGTTCTGTCCCGGATAGAGCGAAGCCCCTCCAGGATCGCGATTGGCGTCGATCACGTAACGATGCACGTTCGCTGCCACGACTGTCACACCGGGCAGCAGGCCCTCGTAGAGCCGCCCGATATGCCAGTCGGTGTCCGCGAGCCCCTGACCATTGGCGTTCAGACGCGCAAAAAACGCTTCCGGCACATGCGTCCCGCCATGCGGCTGCCCGAGGATCACCGGGCTGTCGCCCTCATGGATCTCGACCACCTTCATCCCCCCAACTCCGGCAGCGGCGCATCCACCGCGTCGAGCAGAGCGCCCGCCCGCACCAGAGCCGCCGCGCGCTCCAGATCCGGCGCGAGGTAGCGGTCCTCGGTCAGTGGCGCGATATCGGCACGCAGCCGCGCCATCACGCGCTGCAGCGGCGCGCTCGTGGCGAGCGGCGCGCGGAATTCGACACCTTGCGCGGCGCAGATCAGCTCCACGCCGAGGATGATCGACAGGTTTTCCGACATCGGCATCAGCCGCCGCGCACCGTGTGCGGCCATCGACACGTGATCCTCCTGGTTGGCGGAGGTGGGCGTGCTGTCGGTCACGCAAGGTGTCGCCAGATGCTTGTTCTCGCTCATCAGCGCGGCGGTCGTGACCTCCGCGATCATGAGCCCGGAATGAAGCCCCGGATCCGGCGTCAGGAACGGCGGCAAGTCATGGTTCAGCGTCGGGTCCACCATCAGCGCCACGCGCCGCTGTGCGATGGCGCCGATTTCGGAGAGCGCAAGCGCGATCATGTCGGCCGCGAACCCCACGGGTTCGGCATGGAAGTTGCCACCCGACACGATCAGGTCCGCGTCCGCCAGCACCAGCGGGTTGTCAGTCGCTGCATTCGCCTCGATCTGCAGCGTCTGCGCGGCCTGGCGGAGCACGTCCATCGCCGCGCCCGTCACCTGCGGCTGGCAGCGGATGCAGTAGGGGTCCTGCACGCGCGTGTCGTTCTCGCGGTGGCTTTCGCGAATTTCGGATCCCTCGAGGATGCCGCGCATCACCGCCGCCGCATCAATCTGGCCACGCTGCCCGCGCAGCGCATGGATTTCGGGTTGCAGCGGCGCCGTGGACCCCATGATCGCGTCCGTGGAGAGCGACGAGATCACCAGCGCGTTCTGCGCCGCCCGCCACGCCTCGAAGAGGCCGGCCAGCGCGAAGGCGGTCGAAAATTGGGTGCCGTTGATGAAGGCCAGCCCTTCCTTGGCGCCGAGTTGCAGCGGCTCCAACCCGGCGCGCGACAACGCCTCTGCTCCGGGCAAGGTCTCGCCACCGAACTCCGCCTGCCCTTCCCCGATCACCACCGCGGTCATGTGCGCGAGCGGCGCAAGGTCGCCGGAGGCACCGACCGATCCCTGCGCCGGGATCACAGGCGTCACGCCCCGGTCGAGCATCGCTTCGAGCAGTTCGATGAACTCCCAGCGGACACCCGACGCGCCGCGCCCGAAGCTGAGCAGTTTCAGAGTCATCATCAGCCGGACCATGCGGCGCGGGATCGGCGCGCCGACTCCGCAACAATGGCTCAGGATCAGGTTTTTCTGAAGCGCGGCAGTGTCCTTCTGCGCGATCTTCATGCTTGCAAGCTTGCCGAACCCGGTATTCACCCCGTAGACCGGCACGCTGCCGGCCGCAGCCGCCGCGATGCGCCCGGCCGCCGCCTCGATCGCGGGGCGGCACGACCGGTTCAGTGTCGCGGGCAAATCCTCGCGACAGATCCGCTCCAGATCCGACAGCGTCACGGCACCGGGGTCAAGTCGCAGGGCAGTCATCCGTCTCCTCCGAAGATCCGCCGGTGGAGCGGATTGAATCCGATGCGATAGGCAAGCTCCGCCGGATGCTCGGCATCCCAGACGGCCAGATCGGCACGGTTCCCGGCAGCGATCGTGCCGGTGTCGTCGCACCCCCAGAGCGCGCGCGGCGTTGCGCGTGACCCCGGCCAACGCCTCCTCCGGCGTCATGCGGAAAAACGTGCAGGCCATGTTCATCGCCAAGAGCAAAGACGTCATGGGCGCCGACCCGGGATTGCAATCGGTCGCCACAGCCATCGTCGCACCGTGCTTGCGGAACAGGTCCAACGGAGGCTTCTGCGTCTCGCGCAACGTGTAGAATGCCCCCGGCAGGATCACAGCCGCGGTGCCGGCCTCGGCCATCGCCCGAACCCCGGCTTCGTCGATGTATTCCACATGATCGGCCGACAGCGCGCCATAGGATGCCGCAAGGGCGGCACCGCCGAGGTTCGACAGCTGCTCCGCATGAAGCTTCACCGGCAGACCCAATTCTCGCGCCACATCGAACACGCGGGCGATCTGCGCGGGATCGAACGCGATGCCTTCGCAGAACCCATCCACCGCGTCCACCAGACCTTCGGCATGGGCTGCGCGCAGTGTCGGGATGCCATGTCATCGATGTAGTCGTCCGGATTGCCGGAAAACTCCGGCGGCACCGCATGCGCGCCCAGAAAGGACGTGACGATCCGCACCTGTCGGACTTCGGCGATCCGCCGCGCCGCGCGCAGCATCCGCAATTCGGTGTCGCGATCGAGGCCGTAGCCGGACTTGACCTCGATCAGCGACACGCCCTCGGCCAGCATCGCGTCGATCCGGGGCAGTGCCGCCGCGACCAACTCATCCTCGCCAGCGGCCCGCGTCGCCTTCACCGTGGACAGGATCCCGCCGCCGGCCCGCGCGACCTCCTCATAGCTCGCGCCTTCAAGCCGCATCTCGAATTCGCGCGCCCGGTTGCCGCCATGCACGACATGGGTGTGGCAATCGATGAGCGCAGGCGTGACCAGCCGACCGCCCAAGCTCTCGCGCGCGGCATCGCGCCAGGGCGCCGGGCATTCCGCCGCCGGTCCGACCCAGGCGATGCGGGCATCCTCCACCGCGATGCCGGCGTCCGGGATCAGGCCGTAGCCCGCCCCGTTCATGGTCGCAGCCGTCAGGTCGGTCAGCAGGCGTGCGGCTGCCATGGCGTCCTCTTGCTCAACTCGTTGCATGTCATTATTATGTAGCGACATAATAAGTCAATGGGATCGCAGCACATGCAAATCCTCCACGCGAAACAGGCGATTGTCGCCGGAGACTGGACTTCGGACGTGGAGATCGGCGTCGCGCCTGACGGGCGAATCGCTCATGTCGGCGCGCAGGCAGCGCGTCCGGACGTGACGCTCGATCTCGCCCTGCCCGCGCCGGTGAACGTGCACAGCCACGCGTTCCAGCGGGCGATGGCCGGGTTGACCGAACGGCGCGGGCCCGATCCGCGCGACACGTTCTGGACGTGGCGGCAGACTCATGTACCGGTTCCTCGACCGCCTCACACCGGAAGACGTCGAAGCGATCGCGGCGCTCGTCTTCATGGAGATGCTCGAAGCCGGCTATGGCGCGGCGGTCGAGTTCCATTATCTGCATCACGCGCCCGGCGGCAAAGCCTATGACGATCTCGGAGAAATGGGCGCGCGCATTTTCGCCGCGGCACAGAACACCGGCATCGGGCTGACGCACCTGCCGGTGCTTTACACGCAGGGCGGATGCGACGGGCGTCCGCTCTCCGGCGGGCAGCAGCGGTTCGGCAACGATCCCGAGAGGTTCACGCGCCTGTTCGAACGCATGCAGGACCTGCTTGGCCGACGCGCCTGCGGATTACGGAACCGGCGTCGCGCCCCATTCGCTGCGCGCGGTATCCCCTGCGGACCTCGAACTGGCCGTCAGCCTGACCGACGGCCCCATCCACATTCATGCGGCCGAGCAGATGGCCGAAGTCGAAGACGTCGAGGCTCACCTGGGCGCACGGCCCGATCGAATGGTTGCTCGACCGCCACGATGTCAGTCCGCGCTGGTGCCTGATCCATGCCACGCAGATGACGGGCACAGAGACCCGCGCGCTTGCCGCGACGGGTGCCATCGCGGGCCTGTGCCCGATCACCGAGTTCGAGCCTTGGGGACGGCATCTTCAACGGCGTCGAATACCTGGGCGCGTGTGGCCGGTTCGCGGTCGGTTCGGATTCGAACATCCACATCGCTCTGTTCGACGAACTCCGCACACTGGAATACTCGCAAAGGTTGCGCGATCGCAGCCGCGCCGCTTTGGCCACTGCCGAGAAATCGACGGGTCGCGTGCTGTTCGATGTGATCGCCGCAGGCGGAGCGCAAGCGGCCGGGCGCAACGCCGGAGAACTCGCCGCCGGACAGTATGCCGACATTGTCGGGCTGCAGACCGACAACGAATGGATCTGCGACCGTCGCGGAGATCCGGCACTGGACGCCCTGATCTTCACCGGGCACGGACAGCAGTGCATCACGGATGTGTGGAGTGCAGGTCGGCATGTGGTGCAGACGGGCCGCCATGTCAGACGCGACTCCATCGTGGAGCGGTTCCGCCACGTGATGACGCGTCTGGGACAGGATATCTGATGGCCGGCGCACGCGTCACGTGGCAGGCGGTGCGAGATCGCATCCACGCGCGCATTCTCGATGGCACCCACCAGCCCGGCGACCGGCTGCCCCGGGACATCGACATCGCGCGGGAATTCGACTGCGCGCGCACCACCGTGCAGCGGGCGATGCAGGATCTTGCCGACAGCGGGCTGGTGGAGCGACGCCGCAAGGGCGGCACCTACCTGCGGTCCGATCCGGTGACACGCGCGACGGTCGACATTCCCGTGACCCGGGCCGAGATCGAACGCAAGGGCGGGCACTATGGCTATCAATTGGTGCATCGCGCCGAAGCCATGTCACCGCGCAGCGTCACCGCGGCCCTGGAACTGCCGGAACCCAGAAACATGCTGCACGTCCAGGCGCTTCACCTGTCTGATCTGCGCCCCTACCTTTACGAGGACAGGTGGATCTGCCTCGATACGGTACCGGATTCCATTTTGGTGGACCTCGCCCATGAAAGCGCGAACGAATGGCTGGTTCGCAACAAACCCTATGATCGCTGCGAGCTGCGGTTCTACGCCGAGGCGGCGGATGCGACGCTGGCTGAAATCCTGCAGACCGGCGCGGGCGAAGCGCTGCTGGTGATCGAACGGGCGACCTGGATCTCCGGCGCGCCGATCACGACGGTGAAATCTGTCACGCATCCGGGATACCAACTGCTGACGCGAAGCTGACGGGTCGGCGGCGGGCGGTTTGCGCCTGGTCCGCCGTCATGACCCAGTCAGTTGCGTTGTCCAACAAACCGGCCGGCGCCGTCAGGCTCCGTCATGCCCGCATGCACCGCAGCGAATTCACCCAGTCTTCGAGAAACGTCGTCGCGCGGATCGCAGCTCTTGCGCGTGGCGAGGTCCACGTGGAGCAACAGCGTTTCCACTGTCGCGACACAGGTCCCGTCGCTGCGGAAGATAGAATGGAAGAGGTGCAATTTGCGCCCCGCGCCCCCCAGCACCTGAGTCGCGCGGTCAGCCGGTCGCCGGCGTGTGCCTCGGCGAGGTAGCGAACATGGCTCTCGACGGTGAAGTAACTGCGACCGCCCGCGACATAGTCTTCGTCGGCGCCGATCAGTTCCATGAACCGGTCCGTCGCCCTGGAGCCGGCCTCGAGGTAATGCGCCTCGTTCATGTGGCCGTTGTAGTCGGTCCAGCCCTGCGGCACCTGCATGGCCGAGGGTCAGCGGCAGCTCACTATCCTGCGTCCGGGGCAGCGTGGCCTCGTGACCGAGGATCACGCCGCCTGCGCCGCTGTTCGGTACGCTTCAGCGCGCGCAGGATGCCGACGAGATTGTCGTCGCGCAGCCGTTCCAGCTCGCGGATCGACATGTGCCCGGACTGCGCGTCGGACTGCCCGGCGATCAGCTCGACCAGCTCGTCGTTGAACTCCGGCACGTCCATCAGCTTCGTCCAGGGCCAGGCAGAGCGCGGGGCCGAACTGCTCGAGGAAGTGCCGCATCCCGGCCTCGCCGCCGGCGATCCGGTAGGTCTCGAACAGGCCCATCTGCGCCCAGCGGAGGCCGAAGCCCATGCGGATGGCGTCGTCGATCTCCTCGGTCGTGGCGATGCCGTCCTTCACCAGCCAGAGCGCCTCGCGCCAGACCGCCTCCAGCAGCCGGTCGGCGATATGGGCGTCGATCTCCTTGCGGAGGGTCAGGGGATACATGCCGATCGCCGCGCAGGATGTCGGCGGCGCGCTCGGGTCAGGTCCGCGATCGCCCACCAGTTCGATCAGCGGCAGCAGGTAGACCGGGTTGAACGGATGCGCGACGATGGCGCGGGCGCCCGTTGGCGTTCAGCTCCGACGGCTTGAAGCCGGAGGTGGAGGAGCCGATGACCGCGCGTCGGGCGCGGCTGGCCATGATCTCGGCGAGAACTGCGTGCTTCAGCGTCCAGCCGCTCGGGCACGCTTTCCTGCACCCAGTCGGCGCCCGCGACGGCCTCGGCCAGGTCGTCGTGGAAGCTGAGCGTGCCCTCCGCCGGCAGCGCGCGGTCGTAGAGCGCCGGCAGGCTGCGGCGCGCGTTGTGCCAGCACCTCGCCGATCTTGCGCTCGCGCCTCCGGGTCGGGGTCGAACACCGCCACGTCCCAGCCGTTCAGCAGGAACCGCGCGGCCCAGCCGCCGCCGATGACGCCGCCGCCGATGATCGCCGCCTTCATGGTCATTGCGGCGCCCGCTTGGTCAGGCCCAGCTTCTCGCGCACCGCCTGCGGGCCGATGACCCGCGCGCCCATGCCCTCGATGATGCCACCGCGCCCGCTCGACCAGCTGCGCGTTGGTCGCCAGCACGCCCTTGTCGAGCCACAGGTTGTCCTCCAGCCCGACGCGCACATTGCCGCCCGCCAGCACCGCGGCGGCGACATAGGCCATCTGGTTGCGCCCCAGCGCGAAGGCGGAGAAGGTCCAGTCGTCGGGCACGTTGTTCACCATCGCCATGAAGGTGTTCAGGTCGTCCGGCGCGCCCCAGGGCACGCCCATGCAGAGCTGCACCAGCGCCGGGCGCGTCCAGCATGCCCTCCTCGACCAGCTGCTTGGCGAACCAGAGATGGCCGGTGTCGAAGGCCTCGATCTCGGGCTTCACGCCGAGGTCGGTCATCATCCGCGCCCATCGCGCGCAGCATGCCGGGCGTGTTGGTCATCACGTAGTCGGCTTCGGCGAAGTTCATCGTGCCGCAGTCGAGCGTGCAGATCTCGGGCAGGCACTCGGCGACATGCGCGACCCGCTCGCTCGCGCCGATCATGTCGGTGCCGGCCTCGTTCAGCGGCAGCGGCGCGTCGGTCGGGCCGAAGATGATGTCGCCGCCCATGCCGGCGGTCAGGTTCAGCACCACGTCGACGCTCGGCGTCGCGGATGCGCTCGGTGACCTCGCGGTAAGCTCCAGCTCGCGCGACGGCGCGCCGGTTTCGGGGTCGCGCACGTGGCAATGCACGATGGCGGCGCCAGCCTTCGCGGCGTCGATGGCGCTCTCGGCGATCTGCTTGGGCGAGCGGGGCACGTGCGGGCTGCGGTCCTGCGTGCCGCCCGAGCCGGTGACGGCGCAGGTGATGAAGACCTCGCGGTTCATGGTCAGCGGCATGGTTATCTCCCCTTCCAGACCGGGTCGCGCTTTTCGGCGAAGGCGCGGGCGCCTTCCATCTGATCTTCGGAGCGGTAGAGCGTGTCGACGGTGGCGAACTGGCTCCGGGTGATCCGGTTGAGCGCGTCCTGGAACTTCATGTCCTCGGCCTCGCGCACGATTTCCTTGATCGCGGCGAAGACCAGCGGCGGGCCGGCGGCAAGCTCGTCGGCCATCTCCCGCGCCTCGGTCCATCAGTTCGGCGGCGGGCAGGATCGCGGTTGACGAAGCCCCAGCGATGCGCCTCCTCGGCGTCGAGCCAGCGCCCGGTCAGCAGCATCTCCATCGCGATGTGATAGGGGATGCGCTTGGGCAGCTTGATCGAGGCGGCGTCGGCCACGGTGCCGGACCGGATTTCCGGCAGCGCGAAGGTGGCGTGGTCGGCGGCCAGGATGATGTCGCACGACAGCGCCAGTTCCAGCCCGCCGCCGCAGCAGATGCCGTTGACGGCGCACGATCACCGGCTTGTTCAGCCCGCGCAGTTCCTGCAACCCGCCGAAGCCGCCGACGCCGTAATCGCCGTCGACCGCGTCGCCATCCGCCGCCGCCTTCAGGTCCCAGCCGGGGCAGAAGAACTTCTCGCCGGCGCCCGTCACGAGCGCCACGCGCAGGTCGGGGTCGTCGCGGAACTCGGTGAAGACCTCGCCCATGATCCGGCTGGTCGCGAGATCGATGGCATTGGCCTTGGGCCGGTCGAGCGTGACTTCGAGCACGTGGCCCGCGCGCGCTCGGTCTTGATCGGTGGCTGTCGGTCATGTCGTCTCCGGTCGTCTCTCTCAGGCGGATCAGCGCGTCGGCGGCGACGGCGCCGTGGGCGTGGCAGATCAGCGGGTTGATCTCGACTTCGATCAGCGGCGGTGGCGTCTGCGATCGCGTAGTCCTGCACGGCCATGCACGGCGTCGCACAATGCGCCGCGCGATCGGCGCCGGGCCTTGGCCGCGGTAGCCGTCGAGCAGCCGGCGCGATGCGCAGGCGTGTCGAGCGCTGCGTCGATCGTCCTCGTCGGTCACCGGCAGCAGCAGCGACGCGCGTGTCGGCCATCAGTTCGGCCAGCACGCCGCCCGGCGCCGAGGGTCAGCACGAAGCCGTGCGCCGGGTCGCGAACGACGCCGACGAGCAGTTCGGCGACGCCGCCGGTCACCATCTCCTCGACCAGGAAGGCGCCGGCGCGCTCATGCCGATGTGCCGCCGCCGCCACGGCCTCGGCGTCCGCGAGTCCAAGCGCCACGCGCGCCGGCCTCGGTCTTGTGGGCGATGCCCTCGCCCTTGAGCACGACCGGAAAGCCGATCGTCGCGGCCGCTGCCGCTGCGTCGGCCGGCGTCTGCACGCGCACGCCGCCTGCGGCACGGCCAGGCCATGCGCGGCGAGTGCGGCCTTGGCCTCGGCCTCGGTCAGCATGCGCGCGGCCGCCGTGCCGGTGCCAGGCAGCAGGACGGCGCGGACTCGCGCGGCGGCGCCGACCCAGCGCCGCGGCGACGGCAACGGCCTTCAGCGCCTCGTCGATGCCGCAGAGCGGCACGATGCCCGCGCCGATGAGCCCTGCCGCGCGTCTTCGGGCATGCATCTCGGGCAGGATGGCGACGATGGCCACGGCGCGCCGTCGCTTCGCCGGCGCGCGCCACCGCGTCGATCACGGTGTCCCAGGCGCTGCCGTCGCAGCGGTCGGTGCGCGGAAAGTCGAGCACGACGCAGCCGAGCGCCAAGATCGCCCGTCCATCATGGCGGTGAAGGTCGCCGTCATCGCCTCGGATCGGCCCAGATGTAGGTGTGGTAGTCGAGCGGGTTGGCCAGCGCGACCTTCGGGCCGAGCGCCGCGCGCAGCCCCGCGCGCTGCGTGTCGGTCAGCGGCGGATACTCGACGGCCCGCCCCATGCGCGGTGTCGGCCATCAGGCTCGCCTCGCCGCCCGAACAGGACATCGAGGCGATCCGGTTCGACGTCAGCGGGCCGGCGACGTGCAGCAGCTTCAGCGTCTCGAGCAGTCAGGCAGGCTGTCGACCTGCGCCGACGCCCGAGCCGCCGAAGCAGCGCCCGCGACCCGGCGTCGCTGCCGGCCAGCGAGGCGGTGTGCGAGACGGTGGCCGACCCGCGCCTGTTCGGAGCGGCCGACCTTCAGCGCGACGATGGGCTTGCCCAGGCGCGCGCGCGCGTGGCCGCCAGCGCCTCGAAGCCGCGCAGGTCGCCGAAGCCTTCGACATGCAGGCCGAGCGCCGTGACCCGCGGATCGTCCAGCAGCGCCGCGCCGATCTCGGCCAGCCCGGTCTGCGCCTGGTTGCCGGCGGTCACGACATAGGCGAGCGGCAAGCCCGCGGCGCTGCATCGTCATGTTGATCGCGATGTTGGAGGACTGCGTGACAACAGCGCCACGCCGCGCTCGAGCGCGCTGCCGCGCCATGCTGGTCCGGCCAGAGCGCGCGCCGTCGAGCTAGTTGATGAAGCCATAGCAGTTCGGCCCGAGGATCGGCATCTCGCCCGCCGCGTCGAGCAGCGCGGCCTGCAGAGCCGTCGCCGTCGCCGGTCTCGCGCCTGCGCCTCGCGGAAGCCGGAGGCAAAGCAGACCGCGCCGCCCGCGCCCACGTGCGGCGAGGTCGCGCACCACCGTCGATGGTGGCCTCGCGGTTCACGCCGACGAAGGCGGCGTCGGGCGCGCAGGGCAGATCGGCGACGGACGGCAACGGCAGGACAGCCGCCGATTTCGGGCCGGCGTCGGATGCACCGGCCAGATGTCGCCCGGCAAAGCCGATCTTGCGGCATTGCTCGATCACGTTCGCGCACCAGGTCCCGCCGCCGATGACGGCGATGGTGCGCGGGCGGAGAAGGCGGTCGAGGCTGCGCATCACGCGCCCAGGGGCCGCAGCAGGTCGCGGCTGATGATGTGGCGCTGGATCTCGGAGGTGCCGTCCCAGATCCGCTCGACGCGCGCGTCGCGCCAGAAGCGCTCGATCGGGAAGTCGTCCATCAGGCCCATGCCGCCGAAGATCTGCAGCGTCGCGTCGGTGACCCGCGCCAGCATTTCGGAGGCATAGAGCTTGGCGCTGGCGATCTCGCGGTTGGCGGGCAGGCCCTGGTCGAGCCGCCAGGCGGCGGCCAGCGTCAGCCAGTCGGCGGCGTCGATCTCGGTGATCATGTCGGCGATCTGGAAGCTCACGCCCTGGAACTTGCCGATGGGCTGGCCGAACTGCTTGCGCTCGGCGGCGTAGCGTCAGCGCCAGTCGAAGCAGCGCCGCGCGCGGCCGACGCGACATCGTGGCGACGGTGATCCGCGTGGCATAGAGCCATTCGTTCATCACGGCGAAGCCGCCATCGACCTCGCCCAGCACCTGCGCGTCGGGCAGGCGGCAGTCGTCGAAACTCAGGATGCAGTTCTTGTAGCCGCGGTGGCTGACCGAGTTGTAGCCGTGGCGGATGGTGAAGCCCGGCGTGCCGCGGTCGACGAGGAAGCAGGTGATGCGCTTCTTCGGGCCCTTGCGGCGTGTCGTCCACGCCCGTCGCGATGAAGACGATGAAGAAATCGGCATGATCCGCGCCGGAGATGAAGTGCTTGGTGCCGTTCACCACCCAGTCGCCGCCGTCGCGCACGGCGTTGCATTTCATGCCGCGCACGTCCGATCCGGCATCGGGTTCGGTCATGGCCAGCGCGTCCATCCGCTCGCCCCGCACCGCCGGGAAGCAGGTAGCTCTCGCGCTGCTCGCCCTCGCAGGCCATCAGGATGTTCTGCGGCCGGCCGAAGAAATGCGTGAGCGCCATCGAGCCGCGGCCCAGTTCGCGCTCGACCAGCGCGAAGTCGAGATGCGACAGGCCGGCGCCGCCGACCTCCTCGGGGAAGTTGCAGGCGTAGAAGCCGAGGTCGATGCGCTTGCGCTTGATCTCCTGCGCCAGCTCCGTGCGGCACCTCGCCGGTGCGCTCGACCTCGGCCTCGTGCGGGTAGATCTCGTTCTCGACGAAGCTGCGCACGGTGGAGACGATCATCTCCTGCTCGTCGGTCAGTCCGAAATGCATGGCGGCACCTCCCTTGTCCCGCGCCGAGCAATAGTATCAGTGGACCTGAATGACCTTGCCGAATTAGTCTCACATCATGCACAATTCGAAATCGTTTTGGACACGCAGTTTCTCGCTCCTGCTCTTCGAGGGGTTTTCCAACCTTTGCCTCGCGAACGCGGTGGAGCCATTGCGCGCGGCGAACACGCTCTCGCGCCGGTCGCTCTATACCTGGCGCCATCTCGGCCTCACCGCACACCCGGTGCGATCCTCGAGCGGCCTGCCGGTGCAACCCGAGCCCTTGGCCACGCAGCCCGGCGGCGACTATCTCTTCGTGATGCCGAGCTATGGCTACGAGGTTCAAGACACGCCCGACCTCCGACGGGCGCTCCGGGCCGCCACGACGCGGTTCGGCACGCTTGCCGGCCTCGACACCGGCAGTTGGTTCCTGGCCTCCGCCGGGCTTCTGAACGGGCGCAAGGCGACCTCGCACTGGGACATCCTGGGGCATCTCGCCGAAGCCTTTCCGGAGGTGGAAGTGGTCGAGGACCGGTTCGTCATCGACGCCGACCGGATCAGCTGCGGCGGGGCGACGACGACGCTGGAACTGATGCTGGAGTTGATCGAAACGCATCACGGGCCGGCGCTGGCGCTCGAAGTGGCAGCGCTCTTCATGTATGGCGAGCGCGACCCGCGCATCGACCCTCTCTTTCACATGCCGCCGCAGCGCACGGTGCAGGCGGCCGCGGCCCTGATGCGGCGACATGTCGAACAGCCTCTCGAGATCCCGGCCATCGCCAGGGAACTGGGCTTCGGTCAACGCGCGCTGGAACTCGCATTCCGGAACAGCGCGCAAACGACACCGGCGGCCGCCTACCGCCGCATCCGGCTGAACGAGGCGCGCCGGCTTCTGGAACAGACCCGGCAGAGCGTCGCGGAAATCGCGGCGCGATGCGGCTACGGCGATGCCACGGCGATGACCCGCGCCTTCAAGCGCGAATTCGGCCAGTCTCCGCGCAATCTGCGGCGGTCCCTGTCGACACATCAGGCAGTCTGACCGCCACATCCCGAACGACGCCGGCCGGTCGTCCATCACGCGGGTTTCCGCTTCCATGACTTCCCTGTGAGGGGGGCTGACGCTGCGTCACCTAAATCGCTAACTTGGCTTTATCTGGCGGCAGGTCGCTCGCCGTTCCGACATGACAGAATTCAGGGAATCGAAGATGAACCGCATCACCATGACCATTGCCGCCGTGGCCAGCGCACTGACGCTTGCCAAGGTCGGTCTCGCCGGGCCGCAATTCGTCGACACCACCGGCTTTGCCGTCTCGGGCTATGACGTCGTCGCATACTTCGACCTGCCGCAAGTCCCGGTGGGGGGCGATCAACCCGACCCGGTTCCCGGCAAGAAAGGCATCACCGCGGACTACAACGGCGCGATATTCGCGTTCTCCAGCGAAGAGAACCGCGACCGGTTCGTCGAAAACCCGACGCAATACGTCCCGCAATACGATGGGCATTGCGCCTATGGCGTGGCCAAGGGCGGCAAGGTTCCGGGCAATCCGAATCTGTGGCGCATCGTGGACGGCAAGCTCTATCTCAACATCACGACAAACGTCGCCGGGTTCTGGGAGGCGGACATTCCCGGCAACCTCTCCACATCCGAAAGCAACTGGCCCAGCCTCGATCCGCAGCCGGCCTCGACCAATCCAATTCCGCAGTTCACCTCGCCCGCACCGATCAACTGAACGGATCAGCGCGGCGGAACCGCAGTTCACGCGTCCCGCCGCCGGATATGTCGCACGGATAGGCCGACCCCGCTCTGCAACGGCGTATCAGCGCGGGTAAGGCCAAGCGGACTTGCGAGAGCCGTGAACGAGGCGTAAAATGGAATTGGTGCTGGGCCTCGTCTCCTGAGGTTCTCATCGGAACTCGCGTCCATGTCGTTGCAGATTATCGGCCCCGGCTTTGGCCGGACGGGCACCAGATCGCTTAAGGCGGCGCTGGAGCAACTCGGTTTCGGACCATGCCATCACATGCAGACGGTATTCGCCGATCCGGTGCAGCGGGCCTACTGGAAGACCGTCGCTGACGGCGGCTCGGTGGATTGGCACGAGGTCTTCGCCGGATTCCGATCGCAGATCGACTGGCCCGGGGCGCATGTCTGGCGCGAGTTGCTCCAGGCCTTTCCGGACGCCAAGGTCGTGTTCAGCACGCGGCCCGCCGAAGCCTGGTGGACCTCCTACGCGCGCACGGTGGGCAAGCTGCGACGGCTCTATCCGACATTGCCGGTGCAGGCCGATGTGGCCGAAACGCTCGATGCGCTGAAGCAGGTGATGATCCGGCGTAGTATCGACCCGGAGATGCGCGACCGTGAAGGAGCGATCGCGGCCTTCCACCGCCAGCTTGCCGAGGTACGCGCCGCCGTCCCGCCGGAGCGGCTGCTGGTCTTCGCGATCGGCGATGGCTGGGTGCCGCTCTGCGATTTTCTGAACCTCTCCGTGCCGGACACGCCGTTCCCCAGACTGAACGACGGGGAGGACTTCTGGTCGCGGTTCGGGGGCGAGCCTGTCGAGGCGTGAACGAGCCGCGCGAGCGTGGCGCGTCGCATCCGCAGACCGGAAGGAACAGCAAAAGGCCGATAACCTGCCATTAAGCAATCTTGCCCTATCGTGGAGCGCGGCGGCAATGTTGCGCCGTTTCTGAGATTTCCGGCGGCACCATGAACCACAACCACGATCTCACGTATCTCGAAATCGGCGGTCGGCACCGTGCAGCGCCGCGCGCGGCTCTTCGTGCTCTGTCATCAGCAACATCGTGCTGCGCAATCCGCCGCGGCCTCGGACGCCCGGGCCGAGAGAGAGCTTACGACCGAAGAACTGGAGAAAATCCGGGAGCGGGCCGTGAAATCGTTCGCACGGCCCGCCTGAACGCGTCGGATCAGAAGAACGCCTCTGCGTTGAGCCCGACCGTCACGGCACCGATCGCCTCACCACTGGCCGGATCGCGCAGCGTGTAGGACACCTGGCCCTGGTAGGTCTGGGCGCTCTCGTCGAACTCGACCTCGCCCACGTGGAAAGCCTCCGGACCGACACCGTGCGTCTGCTGGAACTTGTCCTCGTCGCCTTGCCAGTAGTCCGACGTGACACCGCTCGACGCCACGTTCAGTCCGCGCGAGTCCATCACGAAGATCTCGGTGATCAGCCCGCCCAATTCCGCCACGTGCTGGCGGAGGAATTCGGACGCGCCGTTGCCGATGACGCTATCGATGATCGGGGTCGACGCGCCGCCGACTTCGGACCGCCACTGGTTGTCCAGATCCACGATTTCGGCTTCCGACAGCGCAGCCGTCTCGCCATTGCGGGCAATGACGGCATCCACGATCGCCGGATTGCTGGTCCATGCCAGAATGCTTTCCTTCACATAGGCGGTCATAGCGCTGGACGCGTCGCTGGCATAGGCCGGCGCCGCCAGCATGGCGGCCATCGCGGCTGTGAACACGACAGATTTCATTGGGGCTCTCTCCTTTGGATTGCAAGCGCGGCCTGCTCCGGCCACGAACGGCGCGGACCGTCGCACAGGACCCTTAATGTCGGGTTAGCAGTTGCACGGATTTCAGGCGGTCGGCAAAGTGATGACCTGCCGAAGCACATGGCCCGTCAGCGCATCGAGCGACTCGCACGGCTGGTGAAGAAACCCTTCAACGGTTGCCGCGCACAGATCCGCCACGGCGCGACCAATAGGCCGGTCAGGGGCTCTGGTGCCGGAATCCGGTGGCCACCACGAATTTCTCCGAACTGTCGGACCGCGATGCGGGCGGCTTGACGTTGGCGACCTTGTCGAAGCGCTGCTTCAGCAGCTTCTGCAGCTCGCCTTCGGCCCCGCCGGCCAGGACCTTGGCGACGAAGGTGCCGCCGTCCTCCAGCACATCGAAGGCGAAATGCGCCGCCGCCTCGCACAGCAGCGATGATGCGCAAATGATCGGTCTGCTTGTGGCCGGAGGACGCCGCCGCCATGTCGGACATGACCACATCGGCGCCGCCGCCCAGCCACGCCTTCACCGCTTCGTCGGCGTCCTCGTCCAGGAAATCGAGCTGATGCAATTCCGCGCCCGGGATCGGTTCGACCTCCTGCAGATCGATGCCGATCACGCGGCCGACCGCCTTGCCGGGTTTCTCGCCCAACGCGTTCACGCGGCTGACCGCGACCTGGCACCAGCCGCCGGGCGCACAGCCCAGATCGACGACCCGCGCGCCGGGCACCAGAAAGCGGAACTTGTCGTCGAGCTCCAGGATCTTGTAGGCCGCGCGCCCGCGATAGCCTTCGGCCTTGGCGCGTTTCACGTAAGGGTCGTTCAGCTGCCGCTGCAGCCAGCGCGTCGAGACGAGCTTGCGCCCCCGCGCGGTCTTGACCTTCACCGTCAGATCGCGCTGGCCGCGCCCCGATGTCGTTGTTCTTGTCCGCCACGCTCGGTCCGCCTCTTGATTCACTTGCCCGCAACTCCGGAGAGCCTCGCAGCCCGCAGCGATCCTCACGGTCTCAAGGCCCGTCCTCCAGCACGCCGTCGGCCGACATCTGCGCATAGAGCAGCCCTTCGCGCAGGCCGCGGTCCGCCACCGACAGCCGGTCGGTCGGCCAGAGCCGCATCAGCGCCTGCAGGATCGCCGCGCCGGACATGATCAGCGCCTGCCGGTCCTGCCCGATGCGCGGATCCGCGCCGGCGCCCCGTGGGCCCGAGCGCCAGATAGGAGCGGATCACCGTGTCGATCTGGTCCGACGTCATGCGCAGCCCGTCCACCTTCGGTCCGGTCATAGCGCTTGCAGCCCCAGATGGCTGGCCGCGACCGTGGTCACCGTGCCGCTGAGGTGCCGACGATCTGGAACCCCTCGCGCGATCTGCTCGGTCTCGTAGGGCGCGAATTCGGCCAGGTTCTCCTCGAAGAACCAGCTCATCAGCGCGAAGCGGGCCGCGTCGTCCTCGACGTCGTGGAACTGGTCGCGCAGCGTCGCCACGCCCAGCGGCACGCTGATCCAGTCCACGACCTTGCGCCGCGGCGAAACGGCCCGGCACTCGGGCTTGAAGCCCGGCATGCAGCCGCATGATCGCGCGGGGCCGGTCGCGCTTGGGCACCGCGGTGAGGTCGATCCAGACCAGCTCGGTCGAGCCGCCGCCGATATCGACGACCAGCAACTGCTCGGTCTCGGGTGCTGACCAGCGGCGCGCAGGAGACGACGGCCAGCCGCGCCTCCTCCTCGGGCTGGATGATCTCCAGCTGCAGCCCGGTCTCGCGCCGCACCTG
Source organism: uncultured Alphaproteobacteria bacterium (assembly GCA_963721175.1). Taxonomy (GTDB): domain Bacteria; phylum Pseudomonadota; class Alphaproteobacteria; order Rhodobacterales; family Rhodobacteraceae; genus Aliishimia. The sequence continues at coordinate 256,973 of CAVRIG010000004.1, forward strand.
CGCGATGAAGCTTCGCGCCGTTGCTGCGCGCGGCGGCAGGCTTCGGTCGCCACAAGCCGCATCCGCCGGACCTTGTGGCGCTTCAGCTTCTGCTGGCAGATCCGCAGCGCCTGCACCGTGCGCGCCATCGAGGCGCGCGACAGCCGGCCCGGTGCTGTTCCAGACCGGCGCCCAGCTGCACGGATTTGGAGAAGCTGTCGACGACATGGAACTGGCTGCCCTTCGGCTGGGCGATCAGCATGCGGCAACTGTTCGTGCCCAGATCGAGCGCAGCATAAAGCTCCGCTGGATCGGGCGGTTTCGGCGCGGGGCTCTCGACCGGTTTCGGGAATGCGCCCGCACCCTTGGGACGCTTGGGCGCCATCTGTCACGCCCTCCATTTCGAGTTGCCTCAACGTAGGTTCAGCGCATCCGCGCAAGCCGACATGGACGTCGTTCCCGCAAGAGCATGGAATTCACGGGATCCGAGAGCTGGTCTGCCGCGGCCTCGCGCGATAGCGCACGTCGCGCGTACGCGCGAATGTCGAAAACAGGCGACGTGCGCAAGCGACGCGTGCTATTAGAAGATGCGAAGCACCAAGCGAAGGGAATCATCATGCCCGACGTCACCATCGTCTACTGGCGCGACATCCCCGCCCAGGTCATCGTGGGCAAGGGCCGCCGCGGCGCGAAACGGCAGCTGCCCGAACGCTTCGAGCAGGCCATCGACCGGGCCGCGATGAAGGTCGACGCGAAGGACACGCGACGCCTACCTCGCCGAATGGCGCAAGGCGACGCCCTACGCGGTCGAGGGCGACCCGACAGAGGTCGCCGAGGCCGAAGCCGCCCGGCTGGAAGCGGAATACGACCCCGACCGCATCAAGGCGCTGATCGCCAACGACGGCTGGGCCTGACCCCACGCCATCTCTCCCGGAGGTCCCGACCATGGCTCTGCTGAGCCTGTTCAAGAGATTGACACCACGGCCCCCGCGCCGGCTTCGGTCAACCCGAGCGTCGAGGCGTTCCTCAAGGACTATTCGATCGAGGTGATGCCGCGCACCGCCGAGAAGGTGCGAGAATTTCCGCGATCTGCTGCCCGAAGGCACCCGCGTCTACATCGCCCATATCGAAGGCACGCCGATCGAGGACATGGTCGCCACCGCCGCCCGCCTGAACGCCGACGGCTTCCCGGTCATGCCGCATTTCCCCGCGCGCATCATCAAGGACCGCGCCACGCTGGCCGACTGGATCGCGCGCTACCAGGGCGAGGCGGGCGTCGAATCAGGCGCTGCTGCTGGCCGGTGGCGTTGCCAACCCGCATGGCGACGTTCGACAGCTCCATGCAGCTGATGGAAACCGGCCTATTCGACAAGGCCGGGTTCAAGCGTCTGCACGTCGCGGGCCACCCCGAAGGCAACCGCGACATCGACCCCGACGGGCGGCATGCAGGAACGTCGACGCGGCGCTGCGGTGGAAGCAGAAATTCTCCGAAACGCACCGATGCGGAGATGGCCATCGCCACGCAGTTCGCCTTCGAGGCCGAGCCGATCATCGACTGGGCCGACAGCGCTCAAGGCCGCCGGCATCGACCTGCCCATCCATATCGGCATCGCCGGGCCCGGCCAAGCTGCAGACGCTGATCAAGTTCGCCATCGCCTGCGGCGTCGGCCCATCGCTGCAAGGTGCTGCAAAAGCGCGCCATGGACGTGACCAAGCTGCTGCTGCCCTACGAGCCGAACGAGGTCGTCGCCGAACTGGCCGCGCACAAGGCGGCAGAACCCGGACTTCAACGTCACCAACGTGCATTTCTTCCCGCTGGGCGGTATCAAGACGAACGCGCAGTGGGCCATCGACAACGGTGGTGCCAGCGACCGTTCCCGCAAACGCCTGAGAAAGCACGGAATACATGACCCGCACCATCGTCGAATCCAAGACCAAGACCGCCATCATCGGCTTTGACCAGCCGTTCTGCGTCATCGGCGAGCGGATCAATCCCACGGGCCGCAAGAAACTGGCCGCCGAACTGGAGGCGCGGCGATTTCTCGACCGTGGAGAGGGACGCGATGGCGCAGGTGGCGGCCGGGGCGACCGTGCTCGATATCAACGCGGGCGTGGTCTACAACTCCAACCCCGACCCGAACGACTGACCGAGCCGCCGCTGATGCGGAAGATCATCGAGATGGTGCAGGGGCTGGTCGACATGCCGCTCTGCATCGACAGCTCGGTGCCCGGCGCGCTCGAGGCGGGGCTCGAGGTCTGCGAGGGCCGTCCACTGCTGAACTCGGTCACCGGCGAGGAAGAGCGGCTGGAACTGGTCCTGCCGCTGGTCAAGAAATACAACGTGCCGGTCGTGGCGATCTCCAACGACGACACCGGCATTTCCGAAGATCCCGACGTGCGCTTTGCCGTGGCCAAGAAGATCGTGGAGCGCGCCGCCGATTTCGGCATTCCGGCGCATGACATCGTGGTCGACCCGCTGGTGATGCCCATCGGCGCGATGGGCACCGCCGGCCTGCAGGTCTTCACTCTGGTGCGCCGCCTGCGCGAGGAACTGGGCGTGAACACGACCTGCGGCGCGTCCAACATCAGCTTCGGCCTGCCCAACCGCCACGGCATCAACAACGCCTTCCTGCCGATGGCGATGGGCGCCGGCATGACGTCGGCCATCATGAACCCGGTCGCCCTGCCCGTCCCGGCCTCCAAGATCGCCGGAGAAGCGCGCGAGCCGCCGAGGCGGCCGGGATCGTCCTGCCCGAGGACATGGATGACGAGGCGTTTTGTCAGCTGTTCGGCCTGGGCTCCACCCAGCCGCGCCCGGGCAAGGAGATGGAGGCGATCCGCGCCGCCAACTTCCTGACCGACAACGACACGCACGGCAGCGCCTGGATCCGGTTCAACAAGATCGCCGAAGGCGGCGATGCCGGCGAAGGCCGCGGTCGCGGTGGTCGGGCCGGAGGACGCCGTCGCCGCGCCTGAACCGCAAATTTCCCAACGAATTCAGAAGCCCGGCGCGTGATCGCCGGGCTTTTTTCGTCAATTCCATGCGGCTGTAACCATCCATTAAGAGCAGTGCAGCTAAATGACCCAAGTCTCATGAATCGACGAAGGGGTACACGCATGGATTTCCTTCCTGAACACAATTCGGATCCCTTCGTATGACCGGAAAGTACAAGCTTCCCGCGCGAATGGATCTGTCGGTGGCCATGCAACTGGTCGGCGACCTTCGCAAGCTGGACGGTGACATCCGCATCGACGCATCCGGCGTGACGCATATGGGCGCGCTCTGCCTGCAGGCGCTGATCGCGGCGGCACGCAAGGCGAACGCAACGGGCCATACGTTCGAGATGTCCGGCGTCACGGACAAGGTTCTTGACCAAATGAAGGTTATGGGCACCGCGCCCGATCAATTGATGGAAGGTGCACGATGACCCTTGCAGTGCTTGCCGTAGATGACAGCCGCACCATGCGCAACATGATCCGCATGGCGCTCAACACGGACGATTTCGAGGTGCATACCGCCGATGATGGCGTGCACGGCCTGGAAGTCCTGGAAGGCATCGAGCCGGACGCGATCATCACGGACATCAACATGCCGCGCATGGATGGCTTCGGCTTCATCGATGCCGTGCGCGGACAGGAAAAGCATCGCGCCACGCCGATCCTCGTCCTGACCACCGAAAGCGCGCCCGAGCTCAAGATGCGGGCCCGCAACGCCGGAGCGACCGGCTGGATCGTGAAGCCGTTCGATCCGGCCAAGCTGATCAAGGCGCTCCAGATGGTGGCCGGGTAAGGAACGACAAGACATGAGCGACGACATGGACCCGATGGCGGAAATCCGCTCCTCGTTCTTCATGGAATGCGAGGAACTTCTGGAAGCATTGCAAGACGGCCTGCAAAGCCTCGAGGACGGAGAGGATGGCGGCGGCGAGACGATCAACGTCGTGTTCCGCGCCGTGCATTCGATCAAGGGTGGCGCCGGCGCGTTCGGCCTCGAAGCCCTGGTCCGCTTTGCGCACCGCTATGAGACCGCGCTCGACGAGGTGCGTGGCGGCCGCATGGAGGTCGGAGAAGACGCCATGCGGCTCTTTTTCCAGGCCGCCGACCACTTGTCGGATCTGGTGCGGGTGTCGCGGGACGAGGGCGACCTGCCGACGGAACGATCCGACGAACTTCTGGAACAACTGAACGACATCATCGGTGAGAAGGCCGAGGAAGAAGACGAAGAGATCGACTTCCAGCCGACCGGTCTCGCTCTGAACCTCGATCTGGGCGGGTTCGACCTTCCGGGCCTGGGCGACGCCGATGACGCGCCCGCGATGGACGAAGCCGGCATCCCGGCCGGCGACCTTGCGGACGCCGATTACCGCATCTTCTTCAAGCCCAACGCGGAGCTCTTCGAGACCGGAAACGAACCGTTCCACCTGCTTCGGTCGTTGCACGAGCTGGGCGAGTGCACCGTGCGCATGATCCTCGACGATCTGCCCGACCTCGACGATCTGACCGCCGAAAAGCCCTTCGTCGCTTGGGAAATCGGTATGAAATCCGAGGCGGACGAGGCCGAAATCGCGTCGGTCTTCGAATTCGTCGAGGGGCTTTGCACCCTCGAGATCACGAAGACGGGCAGCACCGCATCCGGAGCGTTCGAGATGCCCGATGTCCTGCCTCCGCCGCCGCCGACCATTCCCGACGACGACGATGTCCCGGTGATGGTCGAGGCGCCCGTTCCGGCGGCCGACGCGGATGATGACGAAGATGTCACAGTCTTGGAGGCGGCTCCGCCGAAAGCGGCGGCCAAACCGGCATCGAAAAGCGAGGCCACACCGAACAAGACGCAGCCTGCCGCGAAATCGGTCGTGCGCGTGGACCTCGACCGGATCGAGCGCCTCGTGAACCTCGTGGGCGAACTGGTCATCAACCAGGCGATGCTGTCGCAAAGCCTCGAACAGGCGGGCCTGTCGCCCCATTCGGACGCGATGAACGGCCTGGAGGAATTCCAGCGCCTGACGCGCGACATCCAGGACAGCGTGATGATGATCCGCGCGCAACCGGTGAAGTCGCTCTTCCAGCGGATGTCCCGCATCGTGCGCGAAGCCTCTTCGGCGGTGAAGAAGGACGTGCGGCTGATCACCGAGGGCGAGAATACCGAAGTCGACAAGACCGTCATCGAGCGGCTCTCCGATCCGCTCACGCACATGATCCGCAACGCGGTCGACCATGGGTTGGAGACCACCGAAAAGCGGCTGGCTGCCGGCAAGCCGGCGCAGGGCAACGTGCGTCTGAGCGCGTCGCACAAGTCCGGGCGGGTGGTGATCGAGGTGTCCGACGACGGCGCCGGCATCAACCGCGAGCGCGTGCTGGAAATCGCGATCGCCAAGGGGCTCGTGCCCGAAGACGCCATCCTGACCGACAGCGAGATCGACAACCTGCTGTTCCTGCCGGGCTTTTCGACGGCCAAGGAAGTCTCCGACCTCTCCGGCCGCGGCGTCGGCATGGACGTCGTCCGCACGGCGATCCAATCGCTCGGCGGGCGGATCACGATATCCTCCGAGCCGGGCGTCGGCACGACCTTCTCGATCTCTCTGCCGCTGACCCTCGCCGTGCTCGATGGCATGGTGGTCGAGGTCGCGGGCGAAACGCTCGTGGTGCCGCTGAACCTCGTCATCGAGACGCTGACCCTCAATGACCTCAAGGTCGACATGATCCGTCCCGGCGTCATGTCCATCCGCGTCCGCGGCACCTTCGTTCCGGTCTTCGATCTGGGCGTGGCGCTGGGCTACCGCGATCCGGTCGTCGACACCTCGGGCTGTGTCGTGCTGCTGATCGCGCAGGAAGACGGGCAGCGCGCGGCCATCATGATCGACGATATCCGCGACCAGCGGCAGGTGGTGATCAAGGGGCTCGACGAGAACTTCTATCGCGCGCCGGGCATCGCCGCGGCCACGATCCTCGGGGATGGACAGATCGCGCTGATCCTCGATCCGACCGACATTATCAATCAGGCCGGTGCGGCAGCCCCGCTGCGCGACCAAGCCAAAGCAGCGGGAGCCCTGTGATGACAGATCCGGACAACACCACCAAGGAACTTCTGACCTTCAAGCTGGGTCAGCAGGAATACGCGCTGGACATCATGTCGGTCCGCGAGATCCGCGGCTGGACCAAGACCACGCCCATGCCGCATGCACCCGCCTTCATGCGCGGTGTGATCAACCTGCGCGGAACCGTCCTTCCGGTCATGGACCTGGCCGCACGGCTCGGCCTGCCGCCGGCCGAAACAACCGAGCGCAACGTGATCATCGTCGTGAAATGCAACGAATTCATGACCGGCCTGCTGGTCGACGCGGTCTCCGACATCATCGCGCTGTCGGCCGACGACATGCAGCCGCCGCCGGACGTGGGCGGCGACACCGCCTCCAACACGATCCGCGCGCTGAGCCTGATCGACGAGCGGATGATCCGCATCCTGCAGCTCGAAACCGTCATCGCCAAGGCAGAAAGCATCGCCGCGTGAACCAGATGCTGACATCCGGCGAGGCGGCCAGCCTGGATCCCGGGTTCCAGGCCCTGTCCGATCTCGCCTACAGGGAAGCCGGGTTGGTGCTGTCGCCTGGCAAGGCCGCGATGATCAAGTCGCGCCTGCGGCACCGCCTGAAAGCCCTCGGACTTGACGGCCTCGAAGACTATTGCGCCTACGTGAACGAAAAGGGTGGCACCGAAGAACGCCGCCACATGATCTCCGCGCTGACCACCAACGTCTCCGGCTTTTTCCGGGAGCCGCACCATTTCGATCAGCTGTCCCGGGAGCTGGTTCCGGACATGATCCGACGGCTGCGCTCCGACAAGTCGGTCCGGATCTGGTCCGCGGGCTGCTCCAACGGGCAGGAGCCCTACTCCATCGCGATGCTGATGCTCGAACATGATGCGGTCTTCGCCGAGAAGGATTTCAAGATCCTGGCGACCGACATCGATCCGCAGGTCGTGCAGTTCGCCCGGACCGGCATCTACGACCAAGCGCAGGTCGCCGGATTGAGCCCGGAGCGCCTGAAACGGTTTGCCGAACCAACGAAAGACGCGGCGGGTGAGGAAAAATTCGGCATGGGCTCAAGACTGCGGCAGATGATCGCCTTCAAGGAGCTGAACCTGATCGCACCCTGGCCGATGAAGGGGCAATTCGACTGCATCTTCTGCCGGAATGTCGTGATCTACTTCGACGCCGAGACGCAGGACCGCCTGTGGCCCCGGTTCGGCAATCAGCTGCGTCCGGACGGCGTCGTGTTCGTCGGACACTCGGAGCGGATCAACACGCCGTCTTTCCGACCTGCCGGAGCGACCTCCTACCGCAAGTCCGAAACGGCCATCTCAAAACCTACCACTCAACTTTCGAAAAAGGACGGCTGACAATGGCCCTACGCGATCAAATCCGGATCATGGTTGTTGACGACATGTCCACCAGCCGCGGCCTCATCACGCAAGCCCTCGAGGCGTTCGGCATCCGCAACGTGTCGACGGCCGAAAACGGCGAGGACGCGCTGCAGATCCTGGCCAAGGCGCCGGTCCACATGGTGATCTCGGACTACAACATGCCCAATATGGACGGCTTGCACCTGTTGCAGAAACTGCGCGGCACGGACAAGACCAAGGGCGTGGGCTTCATCCTCATCACCGGACGCGCCGAACAGCAGATCATCGATTACGGCCGCAAGCTGGGCATGAACAACTTCCTCAAGAAGCCGTTCCAGCCTGCCGACCTGCGCAAATGCATCGAGGCCGTCGTCGGTCCGCTATGAACGCGAAACCGGACTCATATTCGGCAACCCTGCTCGAGGTTCTGGCCGAAGTCTCCGCCTTGCTGGAGGATTGTTCGCAGATCGCCGAACATCTGGAGCATGCGATCGGTGAGTGGTTGAGCCGTGGCGCGGTCGCGGAGAAATTCCCGATCGTCGAGTTGCAGAGCATCGACCTCCTGCGCCAGATCCAGCACGACCTCGCGGCTCTGCTGTCGAGCGACGAGTTGGCGCAGGAAATCACGCGCAACCAGAACCGCGTCGACATCGCCTCGGTCATCAGCACACCCAAGCTGGAGCGGGTGCGCAACCGTCTGCTCCAACTGGCCCATGGCAAGATCGAACTCGCATCGCCGCAAGCCGAGCAGGACCCCGCCCCGGTCAGCGGTCTGGTCGACCTGTTTTAGCGCCTTACTGTCCCATCACGCACGGCCCGCGTCCTGCTTTGCCAGCGGTTGCATCCGTTCGGGGCGCAATCGGGCTGCAGCCAATGCACTGAGACCGACCATTATCGATGCCGTTCCCAGCATCAGAACGAGGCCGCCGACCTGATACGTCAGCCCGGACAGCACCGTTCCCAGAAGTCGCCCACCCGCATTCGCCATATAGTAGAAACCGACATCCATCGTCACCCGCTCCGCCTGCGAGAAGGCCAGGATCAGGTAGGAATGGAGCGATGAATTCACCGCAAAGATCGCGCCGAAGACCAGCAGCCCGCCGATCAGCGTCGCGGTGAGCCAGGGCGCGGGGTCTGTCGAGACCGCTGCGGCCAGTGTCAGCACCACCGGCACGGCGAGCAGCAGCATGGCCCAGCCCGGCGCGGCCGCGACGAGATCCGCTTCGGAACGGCTGGACGCGCGCAGCAACCGCGGGGCCGCGGCCTGCACCGCGCCGTAGAGGATGATCCAGACGGCCATGAACGTCCCGATCATGAAGAAGGCCGCGCGATTGCCCTCTGCAGTGCCGTCCGACAGCACCGAGTAGAAATAGATCGGGATGCCCACGACGAACCAGACATCCCGCGCGCCGAAGAGGAACACGCGCGCCGCGGAGAGCCAGTTGACATTGGGCGATTTCGAGAAGACCTCGGAGAACTTCGCCCCCTTGCGGCCCGTCGGCAAACCCGGCGGCATTGCGATCAGAACGCCGGCAAGGATCACCGCCAGAACCGCAGCCATGCCCAGAACGGCCCAGACGAAGCCCATCGTCGCCAGAAGCGCTGCGCCGAGCAGGAAACCAACGCCCTTTACCGAGTTCTTCGACCCGGTCAGCACCGCGACCCAGAGGAAGAGACCGCCCGCCGCGGTCGGCGCCAGCAGTTTCACCGCCGATTTCGCGGACATCTTGGCCAGATCCTTGGCCACGCCCGAGGCGCCCTGCACCACCATGACGTAGGCGACCGACACGCCGACCGCCCAGCCGGGATCGAGCTGCGCCAGCGCCAGCAAGGCCACGACCTGCAGGCCCAGCCCGGCATAGAGCGTCGAGGTCAGCCCGAACCGCGCCGCGATCCAGCCGGCCGAGAGGTTCGTGACCATGCCCGCAACCTCGTAGAGTACGAAGAGATAGGCGAGCTGGACCGGCGAGAAGCCCAATTCGTGGAAATGCAACAGCACGAGCATCCGGAGTGCGCCGTCCGTCAGCATGAAGGCCCAGTAAGCCGCGGTGACGGCTATGTAGGCCGACAAGCCGTCCGGCCGGCTCACAGCGAGGCCCCCACCATCATCGCCACGTCGACGAGCCGGTGGGCATAACCCATCTCGTTGTCGTACCAGGCATAGATCTTCACCTGCGTGCCGTTCACGACCATGGTCGTAGGCGCATCGATGATGGCCGAGCGCGTGTCGTTGGTGTAATCTGCCGAGACCAGCGGGCGTTCCTCGTACCCCAGGATGTCCTTCAACGCGCCCTCCGCGGCGGATTTGAAGAGCGCGTTGACCTCTTCGGCCGTCGTTTCCCGCGCCACCTCGAAGACACAATCGGTGAGGGAAGCGTTGAGCAGCGGCACGCGTACGGCGTGGCCGTTCAATCGACCCTTCAGTTCCGGGTAGATCAGCGTGATCGCCTCAGCACTTCCGGTCGTCGTCGGGATCAGGGAATTCAGTGCCGACCGCGCCCGGCGCAGGTCCTTCGCGGGTCGGTCCACGATCGTCTGCGTGTTCGTCACGTCGTGTATTGTCGTGATGCTGCCGTGCTTTACTCCGATATTCTCATGCACGACTTTCACCACGGGCGCGAGGCAATTCGTCGTGCAGCTCGCCGCCGTGACGATCCGGTGCCGGGACGCGTCGTAGATCTCGTGGTTGACGCCATAGACGATGTTGGCCGCGTCCCCGTCCTTCACCGGTGCGGATACGACCACCTTCCCGACTCCGGCGTCGAAGTACGGGACCAGCGTCGCCTCGGTCTTGAAGACGCCGGTGCAGTCGATCACCACGTCCACATCTGCCAGAGGCAGCGCCGACAGATCCTTGACGCCGACGAAAGGCAGACGCGTGTCGTCGATCGTCAACGAGTCCGCGTCATGCGTGATCTTGGCGTCCCAGCGGCCGTGCACCGTGTCGAATTCCAGCAGATGCGCATGCATCGCCGGGTCGCCGGCCGCGTCGTTGATCCAGGCGATCTGCGCCCCGCGCTCCAGCAACGGTTTCAGAGCCAGCTTTCCGATCCGCCCGAGTCCGTTGAGGGCATAGATGGTCATGCAGGCGCACCGGCCTGCGCGCGACCGATGTCATCGACAGCTCGCTGCAGCGAGATCCTGTCCAGCGACTCGAAGGGCAGCGCCGCAAAGGCCATGATCCGGTTGCGGAGCGCTCCGTACGCCTGCTGAAACGCAAGGCTCTTCTGCGCATCCGAACCGTCAGCCTTCACCGGATCCGGCAGCCCCCAATGCGCGCTGATGGGTTGGCCCGCCCAGGCTGGACACTCCTCGTTCGCAGCCCGGTTGCAGACGGTGAAGACGAAATCGAAAAGCGGCGCGTCTGCGCCCTGGAATTCGGCGACGTTCTTGGCACGCAAGACGGTGGTGTCATGCCCCTTCTGGCGCAGGACATCCACGGCGAACGGGTTCAACTCGGAGGTTGGCTTGGTTCCCGCCGAATACGGCTGGAACCGGTCGCCGGCTTCCCGCCTGAGGATCGAACTCGGCAAAGATCGAGCGGGCGGAGTTGCCGGTGCAGATGAAAAGCACGTTGTACTTGCGATCGGGCATGGCTGTGGATCCTCTCATCATGGGGTTTAAGGCGGGCGTGCAGAGTTCGGGCCGGCCGCGGCAGCAGTCGAAGACCAGGTAGTCGAGGGTTTGCCGGACCTGCGTCATGTCGACCGAATAGAGCAGAGACGTCCCGGCCCGATCCTGGGTCACCAGCCCCGCCTGCATCAACGCCGAGAGGTAGGCGGACAAGGTAGACGGCTTCAGCGCCAAAATGTCGGCCAGTTCGCCTGCGGGCACACGATCCGGGTAACGGCGCATGAGCAGCCGAAAGATCGCCAGCCGCTGCGGATGGCCCAAGGTTGCAAGGCGGGTGGGAATCACTGTTTCCATATTTCATGAATATAGGAATTACTGGTGAGAACAAGCCGCCTTCATCCCGCATCCCGCGCCTGGGGCGGCGCGACGTCGATTGCCGCCCGGGCCCGCTAGGCGCGTTCGATATGCTGAATGGCGCGGAAACCCTCGAATTTGGGCTGACCCTCGTGGAGCTTGCGGGTCTCGCCCGCGTTCGCGTGGCTGTCACGGAATTGCTGGCTCCTGGTCCAGGCGAGGAAATGTTCCTCCGACTGCCACACGGTGTGCGAGGCATAGAGGATCCTGCCGTCCGCCTCCGGGCCTTTCAGCATGTGAAACTCCACGAAGCCGTCGAGTTCCTGCAGACGGCTTTCCCGGTTCAGCCACATCCGCTCGAACTCAGCCGCATTTTCGGCTGTGACGGTGAAACGGTTCATCGCAAGAAACATCGCATGATCTCCTCTGGGTCTGGCCTGCGGCGGGTGTCGAAGGCCGATGGCGCGGTCTGCCGGCGGCCTCCTCAGGTTATCGGCAGTCTTCTTCACCTCACGCAGATGCGCAACATCGCGTGCGGACCCGATTTTCCCCGGCACTGCAACAAATGATGCGGGATTGCCGCGCCAGATGCGACAGTGGATCTCACCGCTCCGGGCGGGCCAACGACATTCGCGCCGGAACGCCCATTGTCGTTGTCGCACAAGCCGATATCGCTATCGACCAGCAAGTGTCTCAAGGCGCACAAACAAGGAGCGATCGGCAAAAAAACGGGCATTAACCAAAAATTTGCTTGGCCCTTATCGTGCATTCGCGCGAGGGTGGTGCGCATGGTCTGACGAAATTCGCGCAGAACGGAGCATGTCAGAGCCAATAAACGACAAGAGGGACAAGAACTGCGATGCCACAGGAACTTTATGTCGTCGCCTACGAGGGCGACGGCAAACACAACGTGCTCGACTACGCGACCGAGCAGGCAAAAAAATCGGGGGCGACGCTGCACATTCTGCACGTTCTGGAATGGTCGCCCTATTCGTTTCTGACACCGGAGGAGATCGAAGAACGCCATGCGCGGCGCACGGAGGAGCTTGGCCGCGCAAAGAGCGCAGTGATCGATCCCGCGCTGGACCGCATCCGGGCCGCCGGAGTCGAAGCCGAGGGGGAAATTCGCTACGGCTCGGTGGTCGATCTGGTGGCGGATACCGCCACGAAGCTCGATGCCGCGATGATCTTCGTCGGACGCACCGGCACCAACACGCTGGGGGCGCGGATCTTCGGCTCCGTTCCGCTCGGGCTCGCTCAGATCGCGCCCGTTCCGACAGTCATCGTGCCGTGAACAGGGGACAGATCATGCAGATAACACGTTTTCTAGGCGCGCTCGCCGCGCTCATTCTCGTCACCGGTCCGGCCGCCGCGCAGACGCTCGACGAGACGGATCAACCAGATCTTCGCCGATTATACCGGCTGGTATGTCGGCTTCATCTTCGCGCCGCTGCCGGGCACCAACTTCTCATGGATCGCGCTCTGGCTCGTGGTCGGCGCGCTGGTCTTCACGTTCTATTTCGGCTTCATCCAGTTCAAGGGGTTCTGGCATTCGATCCGGCTGGTCAAGGGCGATTACTCCGATCCCAACGACGCGGGCGAGGTCAGCCACTTCCAGGCGCTTGCCACGGCGCTGTCGGGCACCGTGGGCCTCGGCAATATCGCGGGCGTCGCCGTCGCGGTCGGCATCGGCGGGCCGGGTGCGACCTTCTGGATGGTGGTCGCGGGCCTTTTCGGGATGGCGACGAAGTTCACCGAATGCACCTTGGGCGTGAAGTACCGCAACGAATACCCCGACGGCACCGTCTCCGGCGGCCCGATGTACTACATCATCAAGGGCTTCAAGGAACGCGGCCTCGCCGGGCGGCAAGATCATGGCGGTGGTGTTCTGCATCTTCACGATCCTCGGCGCGCTCGGCGGCGGCAACATGTTCCAGGCCAACCAGGCGCATGCGCAGCTCTCCGGCGTGCTTCGGTGACTATCCCCGGCTGGATCACCGGCGTCGTGATCGCCGGTCGTGACCTTTGCCGTGATCGTGGGCGGTCTGAAGTCGATCGCCCGGGTGACCGAGAAGGTCGTGCCGTTCATGGGCATCTTCTACGTGCTGGTGTCGCTCATCATCCTGATGATGAACTTCGACCAGATCGGCTGGGCCTTCGGGCAGATCTTCATGCGGTGCCTTCACCGGCCTCGGCGTCCTCGGCGGCTTTACCGGCGCGCTGATCCAGGGCTTCCGGCGCGCCGCGTTCTCGAACGAGGCGGGCATCGGTTCGGCGGCCATCGCCCACTCGGCGGTGCGGACCAAGGAGCCGGTGACCGAGGGCTACGTCGCCCTGCTGGAGCCGTTCATCGACACCGTGGTGATCTGCACGATGACGGCGCTCGTGATCGTCATCACCGGCGTGCTGAACTTCGATCCGGAAACCGGCCTCTACATCTGGAACGCCGAAGCCGGCCGGATCGCGACCGAAGGCGAAGTCTCCGGTGTGCAGCTGACCTCTGCGGCCTATGCGCGGGAGTTCGCGTGGTTCCCGGTGCTTCTGATGGTCGCGGTGGTGCTATTCGCCTTCTCGACGATGATCTCGTGGTCCTATTACGGGCTGAAGGCCTGGACCTACCTCTTCGGCGAGGGCAAAGCGACGGAGGTGATCTTCAAGGTGATCTTCTGCCTCTTCATCGTCATCGGTGCGTCGGCCAACCTCGGGCCGGTGATCGACTTCTCGGATGCGATGCTGTTCTCGATGGCGATCATCAACATCATCGCGCTCTACATCCTGATGCCGATCGTGAAGACCGAAGTGAACAGCTACGTCGCGCGTCTGAGATCAGGGGAGATCAAGCCGTTCAAGAACCGCTGATCTCTTACGCCAAGTGAGAATGTCCGGGGCACCGGGGGCAGACGGCCCCGGTGCCCCGGTCACTTCCGGCGTCCTTGCCGCAGGCGCGGCGCCGCACCATATCCTAACTCGTGGAATGACGGGAGGCGCAGATGAGCGGATACCTTCGCACGGCAGTTCTTGATGGCGGCGATGACCGCCCTCTTCATGGGTGTCGGCTGGATGCTCGGGGGCGCGACCGGCGCCGTGCTGGCCCTTGTCGTGGCCGGGGTCATGAACCTCGTCACCTGGTGGAATTCCGACAAGATGGTGCTGCGGATGCACAACGCACAGGTGGCGGGCGCGGGCAGCGACGGGTTACGGCAGCTCGTGGCCGACCTGGCGCGCGGGGCCGACATGCCGGTGCCCGAGGTCTACATCATCGACAGCGACCAGCCCAACGCCTTCGCCACGGGGCGCAGCCCGGACCGGGCGGCCGTCGCCGTCACGCGCGGGCTGATGAGCCGCCTCAGCCGGGAGGAGATCGCGGCGGTCGTCGCGCATGAGCTTGCGCATATCCGCAACCGCGACACTCTGATCATGACGATCACCGCGACCTTCGCCGGCGCGATTTCCATGCTCGCCAATTTCGCGCTCTTCTTCGGCGGGCGGCGCGACGCGCCACTGGGCTTCGTCGGCGTCCTCCTGATGATGATCCTGGCGCCGCTGGCCGCCGGCCTCGTGCAGATGGCGATCAGCCGGTCGCGGGAATACGAGGCGGACCGGATCGGCGCGGAGATCTGCGGCAACCCGATGTGGCTGGCCTCCGCCCTGCGCCAGATCCAGGGGTTCGCGGCGCGCATCGACAACAACAGCGCGGAGCGGAATCCGGGCACCGCGCACATGTTCATCATCAACCCGCTGCACGCGCATGGCTACGACAACCTGTTCTCGACGCACCCGAAGACAGAGAACCGGATCGCAGCCCTTCAGGAGCTGGCACAGACCAGCACCCCGCGACGTGGCCCGACAGGTGGAACGACATCCCGGGAAAGACGCACGGTGCAAGGCCCCTGGGGCTGATGAGGTCGGTTTCGGGGCTTGGAGCCCGCGACAATGCACGCAGACGGAGCCGACGCGGTCCAGATCCGCAGCGAAACGCGATGTGTCGCTCGCTGCGTCGTTGACCGTGCCATCGAAGGATTGCTAGCGTTTCCAGAGTTATCTGTTCATTTCTGGAGATTCCTTTTGAAACAAATGGCATTGCGTCTTTTTCTGATGGGGTCGTTGCTCTTCCCGGTTGCGGTCAACGCGCAAACCGCGGCGGACATCTCCGCCATGGTCGATCAGAAGATGGATGCGCTGGACGAATTCGAGCAGCTTCTGAACGATCCGGATCCGCAGCGGTCGCTGACGGCGATGAACATCATGATCGGGCATGACGATCCGCAGATCGCGCGGATGGCGCTGCAATACGGTCTGACCAGTACCAGTGCTCCGGTCCGGCGCGCGGCGCTCAAGGCCTACCTGGACACGGAGCCCGTTCTGAACATGTATCTCGACGGCTCCGCTCTGGACGCCGAAGATTTCGAGGGCGTCCTCGCATCCGAAGGTGGCACGGTCGATGGCGAAAGCCGGGGATACATGACCAAGCAAAGTGGCCCGTTCAACGAAGACTTGAACTGCTACGCCTACAAGCAATACCCCGCCTATTGCCTCATCACGCTGAGCGAGAGCAATGTCGGGCTGTTCCTGTGGCAACGGGCGGCTTCGCTGACGCTGAACGCCGAAGGAAGCCTCGAAGGCGTCGTCTTCGTCAAAGGGCTGCGCCCGGCCATCCCGCTCACGATCCCGATACGCCCATGATGCGCGCGATCCTCCTTTCGCTGATGCTGGCGGCCCCGGCGGTCGCTCAACAGACAGCGTCCGACATCCTCGCAGCTCTCGAACAGCCCGCGGACGAGATGCGCCAGCTCACGGAAATCCTCACAGGACCGGACGAGGAAAAAGCGCTCTCCGCCATGCGGCTGATGCTGGTGTCCGGCGATCCGGCGCTGGAACGCCTCGCGCTGCGGGCCGGGCTGACCAGCACCAGCGGCGTGGTGCGGGGTGTCGCATTGAGCGCGTTTCTCGACGGGAAACCCACGCTCGTCGCCTTCGCCGAAACGCAGGTCGAGGAGCCGGCGGGTTTCCAGCGCTGGATCGAAGCCGTCGGATCGCTGAACTCGCAAGAAACCGGCAGTTTCGCGATCACGGTCGGGCCACCGGTCGAGGACGCGCCGTCCTGCTATGGCAGCCTTCTGGAGCCGGGCGACTGCCGTGTGCGGATCGGCGGAACCGAACTCAGTTTCTATGTCGGCAGCGCCTGGGGCTCGGCGCGTCTGAACGAAAACGGCGAACTCGTGGGCGGGATCAGCAATGCCGCGTACAAGACCGGTCCCATCACGCTGAGGATCCCGTTGCTGGGCCAGCTTCAGTAGACTTCGATCCGGTCGATCCGAACCGGTCCCTGCCCCTGCACGCTGTCGATGGCGATAACGACTCGGCGCGCGAACCGTTCGCCGCGCTCACCGGTGTCGAACACACCTTCCGGGTTCATCTGGCCCTGCGCAAATCGCTGCGGGTTCGGTCTGTCGGCACTGCCGGCGTCGATCATCACGCGGATGCGCAACGGCTTGGCACCGTCTCCGTTCGTCACGACCCTCACCCGACTGACCCCGACGGGCGTGCCGTCGGCGACCGAGAAGGTCAGCGTCGTGGATCCACTGAAATCGAAGACATAAGCGCCGCGCCCGTCCGCAAGATTGGCGGGCCCCTTGTCCGGCGAGACCGGCGCCGTGTCATATTCGATCAAACCGAGGCTGTAGCCCGCGGCGTCCTCGCCCGTCTGCGTATCTTCCGACTCCCCTGGTATCAGAGCGCGCGCCCGGCCCGCCAGCCATTGACGCGCGGCAAAACCGAGCTCCTCGATGCGGATGAAGGTCTGCTGCCGCGTATCGTTGTCGGGGCCCGCCTTGATCGCCATGCCGATCGGCAGGTCGCCGGCAAACAGGAACGCGCCGGATCGGCCCTTCTGCGCGGAGACGGCCGGATCCAGATACTCGGCGACGAATGTCTTGTGGTCGGTCATGTCCACGATGCGCATCGGGTATTGCAGGACGGATCCACCCTCCAGCACCACGCGCAGGGCTCCACCCAGCACGCGGCCCGCGACGATCCGGGTCTGCGTCACAGTCCCGAGCCGTTCCGAGCATCCTTCGGATCCCGCTTCCTGCCCGACATAGCCGATGGCCAGATCCATGTCCTCCCAGAACTCGGCATAGGCGCGCCCCTCGCCGCGCAGCGAAGGCGCGGGAGAGGTTTCGACCTCGATCCGGTGGATCAGCGCCTCCGCGTCCAACAGGTGCTTGGGCATGAGAACCCAGCAGGTCCCCTCGTCGCGGAACATGAAGCCCTGCCCGATCTCGTCCGCGGTCACCCGGACCGATTGCGCATGTGACGGCCCGAATGATAATGAAACGAGTAGAACGGGGATAAGGACTTTCATCATGGGCAGGTTTCCGGCGATCGCGCTGAGGCTACTATTCATGACTGCCCCGGTGCTCACAAGTGCAGAGACCGGCTCTGCTCCTGTCGGAGCAATTCAACGAGAACCTGCGCAGTTCCGCAAATACCGGCGGCGCCCGAGTCGTCGGGCTTCAGGTCGTCGGCGAAAACCACCGGGCGGAGATGCAGGCCCTTCTGCCCGAGGATTGGGCAGGCCGGGACTTCTGCGTGCGGACTGTCAGCGCGGACGGTCTCTACGACAGCCGGAACAGTTACCGTGCGCCGGTGCCCACCGAGGACGACCTCGTCGAGGTTCCCCATCTCAACCGGTCCACTCATGCGGGAGAGCTTGCCGATTTCGCGCCTGACTCCTACGGGATCTACATTCTCGGCAGCGCATGCGACGCGGTGGACGAGGATACCGAAGCCGCGCTGGCCGTCTGGCGGTCCGGTGATCCCCGCAAGAAGACGCTCGCCTTGTTCGTCAACAGCTTTGACGCGAGCCGGATGGTCGCCTTGCCGACCCAAGGGGGCACGCAGGGCGCACAGGTGGAGTGCCGGGAAATCGCGGCGAACATCGCCGTGGCCTTCGATCGCCGGTGCGACATCGGCTTCACGCTCGGGGCCGGCCCGCTGACGGTGGAGTTGCTTCCGGTCAAGAACGGCCGCCTGGGCCGGCCGGAATTCATTACCATAGCATTGCCCTGACGATGTCGGGAAACCCACCAGGCTCCAGCCGGAACGCGCGGACCCTGCGCCACCTCACCCGCCAGCTCGCGGCGGGCGCCAGTCTGTCCCTGATGATGCTGGTTCTGATGGTCGGGCTGACGATCCTCATCCTCCAGGCGCCGGTCCGCACCGTGCAGATCCAGGCGCGTACCCTGTCGGCCGAAGTCGAAATGCTCGATCAGCCGCTGCCTTGGGATCTGACGGGTGCCACGATCTGCGAACCCATCGCCGATCTGCGGGCCGAGGTGAGCCCGCCTTGCGCGGCCGGTCAGCAGTTGACGGGAACGCTGGACGGACCGGTCGATTGGCTGCCGGGTCAGCAGGTCGACCTCATCTGGCGGCAGGACAGCCTCCACGTTCACCTGCGCAACCCAGGAGACCGCTGGCCGGAAGGGACTGAATTCGTCATCGGATCGGACAGGATGTACCGGAATGGGGCCATCGCTTTTGTCGGGTATCTCGTCGTCGGCGAGGAAATCGGGCCGGGAACGACGGGCTATGCGATTGATGGCAGCTATGCGTTTTTCGAACGCGGGCTGGTGGGCGGGTGGCTCGGGTGGTCTTCGGATGTAACGCGGCAAGGCGACATCCGGCGTGGCGATCGTCTCCGGATCGTCTGCGAGCAGAGCGCCGCCCGGACATGTACCGGCCGGGAGATCGGAAGCGACCCGCAGCTTTTCCTCAATCCGGCGTCCGTGTCGGTCACCCTCGATCCAGGCTCGTCCGAGGAGGGGTTCCACGTGGTCGCGCATGGGAACGAGGCCAACAGCCTTCTGGAGATCGCGTATGCCGGCGTCGGCGACCCAGCAGTGCTGGTGAAGCCCAACTGGATCCAGCGCGCGGCTGCAAGCTCCAGCCTCCTCGCAATGTCGCTGCTGTTTTCCCTGATCGCCCCGTTGCTTCTGCCTCTGGTTGATCGCCCGGGGCGGCGCGGCGGGCGCGCGGAGTAGAGCGGCTCTTTCCGGCCTCCGGCTATCTCGGGCATTGAGGAATTTTCGCGAACATGTTCGCTTTTTGGAAGCCCAAAAGGCTGCATCCTGTGTCTCGCGATTCAGCAATCGGAAAGCACCTTTTTCGTCGAGAATTCCCCTTCACGGGTTTTTAAGGCGCTCATTTTACCTGTCGCGGCCTGCAACCACTTTGTCTGGAGTCCCCGCATGAAAGCCTTCCACCGACTTTCTTCCACATTAGCCATGCTGGCCCTCGCCCTTCCCGCCCTGGCGGATGAAGGCGTCGAGGAATCCGTCGTTCGATTCGCGCAGGTCGCGGCACTCGAAGGCCCCGCGGGCGCACTTGGAAGCGGAATGCGCGAAGGCATTCTCGCTGCGTTCGAAGAAGCCAACAGCGCCGGCGGCATCCATGGCCGGATGGTCGAACTGGAAAGCTTCGACGACGGCTACGAGCCGGACCAGTCGGTAGCGCATGTCCGCAGCGTGATCGACGGCAACGCGCATCTGGGATTCATCGGGCCAGTGGGCACTCCGACCAGCCAGGCGACGCAGCCGGTCGCAACCGAAGCCCGCATGCCCTTCATCGGGCCCTTCACCGGCGCGGGATTCCTCCGTGACCCGGCGCTGACCAACGTGGTCAACGTCCGCGCGACCTACAACGCCGAAACCGAAGCCTGGATCGAGCATCTGGTCGACGAACTCGGCATGACCTCCATCGCGATCCTCTACCAGGATGACGGCTTTGGCCGCGTTGGCCTTGCCGGTGTGACCGAAGCGCTGGAAAAGCGCGGCATGACGCTGGCCGCCGAGGGCACCTATACCCGCAACACCGTGGCCGTGAAATCCGCCCTGCTGGAGATCCGCAAGGCGGACCCGCAGGCGGTGGTCATGGTCGGCGCGTACAAGCCGATCGCCGAATTCATCAGGCTGTCGAAGAAGCTGAAATTCGAGCCGACCTTCGTCAACATCTCCTTCGTCGGCTCGGATGCGCTCGCGGCAGAGTTGGGTTCCGAAGGCCAGGGCGTGATCGTCAGCCAGGTCGTGCCGTTCCCGTGGGACGCGTCCCTTCCGGTGGTCGCCGAGTACCAGGCTGCGATCAAGGCGCATGATGCCGATGCCAAGCCGAGCTTCGTGACGCTCGAAGGTTACCTCGTCGGTCGTGTCGCCCTGCGCGCGCTCGAAGCGGCCGGGCCGGAGCTCGACCGCGCAGCCTACCTTGCCGCCTTGGGCGACCTGGGCGACTTCGATGTCGGTGGCCTGCAATTCGACTACGGTGCGGGCGACAATCAGGGTCTCGACCCGGTGTTCCTGACCCGCATCGCAGCGGATGGCAGCTTCGAGAAGGTGGCCTCCGGCGCTGCTGCAGCGACCAACTGAGCCACAAAGACGTGCGCCGGCCGTACCCGCGCCGGCGCGCCCTGCCCTTCTGTCGATCCGACAGCACCCCTCGTCCCCAACGCAGAGTGCCTCATGACAATCAGCTTGCTTCGCGACCGGTTCGGCAGCATCGGCTTCAAGATCGCGGCCATCCTGCTCGCCATGAGCGCCACGACCGCGGCCGCGGTGTTCATCGCGCTCCTCGTGTTCGGCTCACTGGCCCAGTCGATCGACACGCTGATGCGCCGGGAACTGCCGGCGATGCAAGCCAGCGTCTCGGTCATCGACACAAGCGGCACGGTTCGGGCCGCGCTGGCCGAAATGGGGAACTCCCGCTCCGAGGCGAGCCTGCAGTCGAATTCCGAGCAGTTGCGCGACGCCATCGACGCGCTGACCGCCACGGTGAACGAGTTGGAAGGCAGTTCCACCGACCGTATCGCACCCATGCTGGACGCGCTCCAAGCGGCCACGGACCGGATGCAGTCCGCGATGTCGGGCCAGTTCGACGCCGGCGACCGGATGAACGATCAGATTGCCGAATTCGCGGCGCTCGCCGAGGAATTGCGGCTCAGGATCGAGGAGATGTCGGATAGCGCCATCTTCGATCTGACGCTCGGCGGCGAAGACACCGTCACCACGGTTCGCGACACGCTCTCCTCCCTGACCGAGCGCGATTTCGCGGTCATGCAAGCCATGCTCAACACGCGGGCCGAAATCAACCTCGTCACCGGCATCGCGCTCGCCATGGCCGAAACCGAAGATCGCGCGGTCATGTCGATCATGCGCGACGTCGCCACGGCCGGTTTGAGCCGGTTGGACGATGTGCTGAGCGAACTGGAGGCGGCCGGCGGTTTCGCCGAAGCCCTCGCACCGGTTGTCGCGGCACATGAATACCTCGCCGAACTTTCCGACCGGGGGTTCGTCCGCCGCCGCGGACTTCAGGAGGACATCCTGAAGCAGCGCCAGAACAGCGATGCGGCCCTGAGCACGCTGATCGACGATCTGACCTTCGAACTTGCGATCATGGCGGCGGATACGGGCGATCAGAACGAGGCCGCGATCCGGCGCCTGCTCGACGTGGAGGTCGGCCGCATCCAGGAGGCTGCCGATGTCGAAGCCGCCGTCAACACGCTCTTCGTGACGGCCCTGCTGGGGGCCACCGCGAACGAAGCCGCCGCCGTCGAAGGCGCGCAGGCCCAAGTGAACGAAGCGGCGCTGCGGCTGGAAGAATTCTCCGGCAGCGACCATCTCGACGGCACTCTGACGGAGCTGCTGCAACGCATAGAGACGATGTCAGACCCGCAAGACGGTGTGCTGCGCGCGCGGCTCGATTACCTCGTCGCTGTGGATACCGCCATCGAACGCTCTCGTGAAGCGGGGACGACGCTGGCCGAGATTGCGGGGGCCGCAAGAACCGAAGGCGGAACCGCGATGGCCGCGATGATGGATGCCGGCGAGACCGTCCTGCGCGACACACGCAGCGCCGCGGACCGGATATACCTCATCGGCTTCGCCAGCCTTGGCATCCTGCTGCTGGCGCCGCTGGTGTGCTGGTTCCTCATCCTGCGCCCCATGCGTAGGGTCACGCGCGTCACCGAACGGCTGGCGACCGGCGACCTCTCGCCCGTGACCGGGTTCGAACGCAGCGGTGGTGAAGTCGGACGGATGGCCGCAGCACTCGCCATCTTCCGCGATGGCATGATCGAACGCGAAGAGATGCAGAAGCTCGAGAAGGCGCGGGAAGAGGAGCAGCGCGAGGCCGAGCTGCGCGCCGCCGAGGAAAGACGCCGGGCCCAGGCCGAGGCCGAAGCGGAAAAGGCACGTCTGGCCGAGGAAGAGCGGCAGCGACAGGCCGCCGTAGAGGCGCACCGCGCCGAGATGGAACGCGCCGCGCAGGCGGAACGCGACGCGCGTGCCGAGGAGCAGGCCGTCGTCGTCGATCACCTGGCACAGGCATTGAAGAAGCTCTCCGCCGGTGACCTGACGATCAAGATCGAGACCGAGTTCGCGGAAGGCTACGAAGGCCTTCGCGCCAACTTCAACGCGGCGGTCGAGGCGATCTCGGACCTGATCGGCAACATCACCGAAAACGCGTCATCGGTGAGCACGTCTTCGGCGGACATCGCCACCGCGGCGCGGGAACTGGCGCGCCGCACCGAGCAGAGCGCCGCATCGCTCGAGGAAACCGCCGCCGCCGTGACCGAGCTGGACGCATCCGCGCGCTCCACCGCGCAGACGACGCAAGACGCCGAACGGATCATGTCCGAAGCGCGCACCCAGGCCGAAGGCACGCGCCAGACGGTCGAATCCGCCGTGTCCACCATGACCGAAATCGAAGCCTCCTCCGACGCGGTGTCCAAGATCGTCGACCTGATCGAGAACATCTCGTTCCAGACCAACCTGCTGGCGCTGAACGCCGGGGTCGAAGCTGCCCGTGCGGGCGAGCAGGGCCGCGGCTTTGCGGTGGTCGCCAACGAGGTCCGCAGCCTCGCGCAAAGGTCCGCCGACGCGGCGAGCGAGATCAACGGCCTCATCTCCTCCACCCGCACGCAGATTTCGACGGGTGCCGCGCAGGTTCACGACGCCGGCAACGCGATCGGCGGTATCCTGAAATTCATCGGCGACATTTCCGATCACATCGGCACGATCGCGTCCGGAGCGCGGGAACAGGCGTCGACCGTGACGGAAATCCACGCATCGATCAGCGACCTCGACACGACGATGCAAAGGAATGCGGCCATGTTCGAGGAATCCCTGGCCACAAGCGAAATGCTCCAGGCAAGCGCACGGGACCTGCACGATCTGGCGAGTACCTTCAGAACCGAGGGAACAGTTGCGAATGACCTGTCACCCGTTCCGAACGAAATGGAAGCTCTGAAGCGCGCCGGCTAGGCCGATGCGCTTCGTGAGGTAAACGCGCCACGCCTTCCTTTGCGCATGATACCATTCAAAATCGGGCGTCGGGCAATCGTTAAGTTCGTATCTGACCTTCGCAACGATCAGGCCGACGTGAACCTGCCGCCATCCTTGCGCGCCGACAAAGCCCCGAAGATCTGTCCGCGGTACTTCGCACGCCGTCTTTTGGAAATCAGGTTCACGGGCGAGACGAAGCCGAAGAGAGCAGGCCAGAACGCCCCGCGGAAGCCGTCTCCGCGCCGGTTCTTTTCCATCAGGTAGAAACGAGACCGCGCCATCTCGTAGCCCTTGCGATAGGCGTTTTCGGCAACCTTGGGCGAGCTGCTGCCCTGCTGGTGCACCACGCGCGCCGCAGGCAGATGCCAAAGCGAGTAGCCCGCCTGCCGGATCCGATGGCAGAGGTCGTGATCCTCGTGGTAGAGAAAGATCGACGGGTCGAACCCTCCGACTTCCTCGAAGACATCGCGCGGAACGAAGAGTGCAGCACCGCTGAGAACCGGCATCTCGCCCGCCTGATCGATTTGCGGACGCGGCATGTCCGGCGTGTCGATAATCGACGACATCTTGAGATGCGTCCGCCCCTTGCTGTCCGAAATCAGCGGGTTAGCCGCGCCAATGTCACTGCGCTGGTCCGCCTCCGACTCAAGCGCCTCGATACAGCCTTTCTCCAGACAAGCATCCGGGTTCAAAAACAGCAGGAACTCCGTGTCACTTGCTGCCGCACCGATATTGCAGGCTCGTCCGAAGCCCAGGTTCTGCTTGTTTCTGATCAAACGGACGCCAGGACATTCCTCTGCCAGCGCGACCGTGTCGTCGTCGCTCGCATTGTCGACCACGATCACCGGAGTCCGCGTGGGAATCGAAGCCAGCATGGGCGTCAAGACCTTCGCGCTCTTGTAGGTTACGGTGATGACAGTCGTACGAGCATTCATCGGCGAACGACCCAAAAGTTCCGGGGGTTACAGTTCATTGCATCACGGCCAGTTCCGGATGGCCGCGTCAGGTGTATCAGACATATCAAGTGATGAATACGAAGCGCTTTTGCAATCGTTGTGTGTTCGCATGTGTTCCGACCGATCGAAGGGCTGAACCCTTGGTTGCGTTGCGTCGCGCCGGCCCGGCGACGCCTCCCGCCGCGACGCTACAAGTGCCCGCTCCGACCAAGACTCGTAACTTCCTGTTCTTCTGAGTGAATTGCTCTATGCTTCAGCGGATGAAGCTGCCACTCGACACACTCGCCAAGCTGCGGCAAAGTCGGTTCGCACCCGCGCTGACGAATTTCGTGCATTTTGCGAAATTCGCCGTGGGCCGGTTCTTTTCGGAGCGATTGACGGCCTCTGCCGCGTCCCTGACCTATTCGACGCTGCTGGCCATCGTGCCCCTTCTGGTCATCGCATTCGCTATATTGTCGAGTTTCCCGGCCTTCGGCGCGGTCAAGGATCGCATGCAGGACATGTTCTTCAGCGCGATCGTCCCCGAGGCCGGCGCCGTGATCGAGGACTACATATCGAACTTCACGAGAAACGCGAGCAACCTGACGGCCGTCGGCATCGTCGCACTCGCGGTGACGGCGCTCATGCTGCTCTCCACGATCGAAGAGACGCTGAACCGGATCTGGCACGTGGAACGGCCGCGCCCGATCCTCGTGCGCTTTCTGATCTTCTGGGCGATCCTGACGCTCGGGCCGCTTCTGATCGGCGGCAGTTTCGCGCTGACCTCCGACCTGGTGGCGATGGCGGCGCGTATGAACGTGCTGGGATCTGGCGGCGCGTCCGAATTGCTCGACCTGCAGGAAACGTGGGTGGTCGGCACGGCGATCAGCGTCCTGATCAGCATCGTCGGTTTCACCGCGCTCTTCGTGCTGGTGCCGGCGCGCCGTGTCCGGATCTGGCATGCGGCGATCGGAGCCAGTTTCGCCGCCATATCGTTCGAAATCCTGTCGTGGGGCTTCAACTCCTTCCTGACTTCCGGATCCAGCTACGAGACGATCTACGGGGCCGTCGCGGCGGTGCCGGTCTTTCTGATCTGGATCTACACGTCCTGGATGGTCATCATCTTGGGCGCGGTGGTAGCGGCGTCGATCCCCGACTGGCTGCTGGCCCGAACCTCTGTTCCGACAGCCCATCTGCGCCCATCCGACAGGCTGTCGATTGCGGTCACCCTGCTGGCCAAGCTCCACCGCAACGCCCAATCAGGGGGCGTGGTGGACGAGCAGACCCTTGCGGATGCCGTGCCGCTGGAGGCGCGGGACGAGATCTTCGATTCGCTCCACCGCGAAGGCTACCTGGTGCAGACGGAAGATGGCAGCGTCGCGTTGGCGCGGGACATGCATACGACGACACTCTTCGACCTTGCGTGCGACATCGGGTTGCCACTCGGCGTCGTACCCGACAGCGAAAGCCATCTGCCCCCGGAGATCGCCGAACGACTTGCGACGGAAACCGCAGCGACGCACGCGATGCTGGGTCGGTTGCACGAGGCCGAGGTCAAGATCCTCGATGTGCCTCTCGCCCGGATCGTCGCAGACGAAAACGATACCGAACGGGCTGGCGCGGTCGAAAAACTGGCGTACCGCTCACTCCCCTGACTTTGCGCGAACAGAGCGTTCAAGCGATCCGCATCGCTATGATATCCCGGCCGCCCGGAGCGCCCATTTTGCTCCAGGCTTGGGAGAAGAGGTCCTGGGCAGGCGCCACGCCGTCCGGTTCGACGACCACCGTGATCAGATCCGCCGGAACGCGCGCCGCGAGCGCGTCGATCTCGTACCGGATGCCGCGGTTCGCAGGATCGAAACCGCGCAAGTCGATCAACACGCGCCGCGCCCTGCTCATCAGCGTCAGCACGGCGGGCCGCCAAGCATTGTCGCGGCAATAGTAATCCTGCATCGGAAAAAGACCGTCGCCGAGGCGGGTGTCGCCCGCAGCGAGCGCCGTGGCGAGATCCTCCGGCGTTCCGACAAAGACACTGTCCAATTGGCGCGTCAGAAAGGCCGCGAGTTCTGAGGCATCCAGCGTTTCCGTCGCCAGATCCGCAGCCCCGATCAGCAGCACCGGCCCGTCGAGGCGCCAGTCCAGCAGCAGACCGCGCGCCAGACGCGTCTGGGAACGTCGCTGCCCGAAGACCCGCAAGTGCAGGTTCATCGCCGTCGCTTCGCCGGAAGGACGCAGGAGTCGGAGGACCGCGCGATAGGACAGGAACGCGAGCGCATAAAGCAGGACGGCAGGCCCATTCGTCCCCCAACCGAGCCCGATCAACCAGATCGTCTGGAACATCCAGACCACGTCGTGCTGCATCATGAACTCGCTCGATCCTGCCGTCGCACGCGCGATCAGGCGCACGGCAACCAGTGCAACGCCGATCCCGACACCGAGCACGACACTCAGGCCCAAGGCGACGTAGAGTGCCCCCAGAACCATCGAAGGCAGGTAGGGAGTGAGGCCGTCCAGGACGCCCCACTGCATCGCAAGGTAGACCACCTCGAGCGACAGGATCAGGGGCACGACCAGCGATACGGAGACCAGAAACAGCGGCAAGGTCGTCGTGCGCAAGAGCGGATTGGCGACCAGCAGCGCCAGGACGAGCGATGGCAGCGACAGCATCAAGATCACGGCATTGCTCTGAGGGGCCACCAGGTACAGCAGCAGGATCCAGAGTACGGCGATGAGCGCGAAGACATACCACCGAACCCCGGCCACGTAGAGCGCCATGACCAGTCCCGTGAAGGCAAAGGCGCCCACGACGACGCCAAAACGTATCGGCAGGAAGGCGATGCCATTGAGGACGAACATGATTGCAACCAGGACCAAGCTGTAGGCAAGCCCGGCAATCAGGTACCGCGTTGCAAGACCGAGACGCAGACGCCCGCGACGCGGCAGTGGCGCGACATCGAATTCCAGCCGCGACCGGTTGGGAGCCGAGGCCACGGGATACCTCGAATTCTGACTCGGCGGCGGCGGATGCGGACATCATCGCGCGGCTGATGGACTTCCGGTAGAGGTGCCTGACAGCGAAGCTCAAAAACGCCGTCAGTGGCACGGATACGAGGAACACGAACGCGAGAAATCCGCTGAAATTCTGTATCGTGATCATGGCCCGACCATTTCCGTTCGTGTGTCTTGCCGCCGTCCCAAGGCATGGCAGAGCTTAACGCGCGATCTGCCGCACGTGCAGTGTCAAGTTTATCCATCGAGAAATCGCGCGTCCGGGGCGTCTTCGGCCCCTGCCCGGCCGACCCCGGTTCGCATTCTAGCCTGAGCGCGATCCCTCCTTGAGTGCGGAGGCTCTGAGCCTTTCGAGGAAGGCCTGCACCTTCGACGTTCGGTGCAAATCGACGTGGGTGACGACCCAGAGCGCGGTCGACCAGGCATCCCGGGGTGGAATGACCTGCACGAGATCGGGCCGCACCATCGCGTCATGCACGGCGAGGAACCCGAGGCCCAGGCCTTCGCAGACGGCAGCTTGCAGCACGATCGGGTCGGTCGTGCGCAGGGCGAGCGCGGCGGGAGCGACGTTCGCCTCCATCCAGTCGGCGAATGGCAACGGCGACGGCATGCCCACCGCCCCGACGAAGCGATGCCCGTCCAGCCGGTCAGGGTCGGGATGCCCTACCCGTGCGAAATACGCCTGGCTCGCATAGAGGCCGAAGCGCAGCCGGCGGAACAGGCTCACGACGTAATCGGGCTCCTGCGGCTTTGGTCCGGCCCGGATCGCCACATGCCCCAGCTTGAACAGACAGGACAGTAC
Organism: uncultured Alphaproteobacteria bacterium; assembly: GCA_963721175.1. Classification (GTDB taxonomy): domain Bacteria; phylum Pseudomonadota; class Alphaproteobacteria; order Rhodobacterales; family Rhodobacteraceae; genus Aliishimia. The sequence goes on from CAVRIG010000004.1 coordinate 285,355, forward strand.
ATGACCAGACCTCTGACGATTGCCCTCAAGACCGCCGCCATTCTCTGGATCGTCTGGGGGCTGGACCATGCCCTCGCAGGCGTCCTGACACTGTTGCAGGAGCCTTCGGCGGGGTTCGCCGCCATCGCCGATGCCGTCGACCCGCAGGCGCTGGCGGCGGACTACCACGCGGCGATCGGCGGGGTGCTGAGCCAGCTTGCCTGGAACCTCCTGTGGTTCGGGCTCGTGACCATCACCGGGGCGGTCTTCATCTGGCGCGGCAACGTCACGGCGATCTGGGTGACTGGAATGGTCGGCGGTCTGGCAGATCTGGGATACCTGCTCTTTCTGGACCTGCCGGGCTTCGTGCGGTTCTTTCCCGGCACGGTGATGACGCTGACCTCCGCCTCCGCCATCGTGCTCAGCTTCTGGGTCTGGCTGTCGATCCGCGGCACGGCCACCGCGCACGCCTGATCGCCCGTGCCGCGTCGTTTGACAGTTCTACTTCGCGCTCAAGGGCAGATCTGCAAGCTTTGTCTGCCGAATTCAGCAACGGCCGTGACTTTGCCGGACTGGCTGCCGCATATCTTTCTCGTAAATTTTTCGACACTCAACCCGGTGGCCGACACGGCAGTTGATCGGATCTTAAACCGCCCTCGTTAAGCAAAAGCCTGTTGGTGTTAAGAGTGCAGAAGTCAAACCGATGAAACGTGTTGCAAGATTGGCCGCGGGTCTTTTCGTACTTGTTGCGGCGGCGGTCATCCTGTCGCCGCACGCATTTAACTTCGTTTCCCGTTCGGCGGTCGTGAATGCTCCGATCATCTCGATCAAGAGTCCGTTCGAGGGACTGCTGATCTCCAAGCCCCGGCGACCGGGGGAGCCTGTTTCACCGGGCGAACCGATCGTCGAGATCACCGCATCGATGACACCCACGGCGGAAGTCGCGCGTCTGAAGGCGCACGTGCGAGCCCTGCACGAGGAACGACTTGCCATCCTCGCGGAGATATCGGCGCTGGAAACCCTCGACGCCGACCTCGAAACACGTGCACGCCAGGTGACGGCCCTTGCAGGCGACGTGCTGCAACTCCGGCGGGACGGGTTGCGGAGCCAGCGCTCCGCATCAGAGGAGCTTGCGCGGTTCCTCGAATCCGAGGCCGCGCGCGTCGCCCAACTGGCGAAATCCGGTACCGTGACATCGGCGCATCTTGAAGAAGCCCTCTCGCAGGCGCGGGCTGCGCGCGAAGAGACCGGTGCATTGGATGCGCAGCTCTCTCAGGTCACGCGCGAGCTGCTGGCCATCGAGCAGGGGATGCTGCCCGCCTTCGGTTCGGAAGACGGCAGCTATGCACGACAGCGGCGCGACGAGGTCGCGATCCGTCTCGCCGACCTCAGAACGCGCGCGGCCGTCCTCGCAGCACAAGGCCAGAGCACGCGGGACGAGATCGCGGCGCTTCAATCCGAGATTGCCCGGCTGGAACGGTTCGCACCGCATTTCGATGACGGCGCCGTGGTCTGGACGGCCTCGCCCGCGGCCGGATCGGCTGTGGCGACCGGGGACGAGATCCTCCAGGTGCTGGACTGTTCCAGGCGGTTTCTCGAAGTGACCATCCCGGAGACGGCCTATTCGCGCATTTCCCTCGGCGACCGCGCCTGGGTCCGGCTGAGCGGCGCGGACAGGATCTTCTGGGCCGAGGTGGAATCGCTGCGCGGTGCCGGATCGCAACCGGAAACCGGCCGGGTTGCGGCCCGGCCCGTCGAAGCCGAGGCCGGCTCCCTGTCCGTCATGCTGCTCCTCGAGCCGCTGGATGTGATGGCATCGGATTCCGCCAGTCGGTACTGCGAAGTCGGACGCACGGCGGAGGTCCGCTTCGACCGCGGATGGGACAGCCCGCTCAAGAAACGCATCGACGGTCTGCGAAGCTTCCTGCAAAGCCCGTGGCAGACGGCCGGGCTGCAGGGCGGTGCGGAGGACGAGGACCCCAGACCGTGATCCTCGAGGACTTCACCCCCATGCTGCTGGTCGTCGGCGTGATCCTGATGGCGCCGCGCAGCCTGTTCGGCGTCCGCTGGTTCGAGACGCTGATCGTTGTCGCGCTGGCCTTCGTGCTCGCGCGCTACTTGCACTGGAGGCTGTGGGAAACCGTCTGGCCGGCGGATCTCAGCACATTCACGGGCATGTTCGTCTGGTTCGTGTTCATCTGCGAACTCCTGTCCTGGCTCGACGCGGGGATCCTTTTTTCGTTCCTGCTGCGCAGAACGAACCAAAGCCCCGTGGCCGATTGGCACGAGGACCGGTTGCGCGACATGGACCCGATGGATCTGCCCGAGGTCGACGTCTTCATCGCCACCTTCAACGAACCGTTCGAAGTTCTGGAAAAGACCATCGCAGGTGCCGCGGCGCTCGATTGGCCTGCGGAACGTCTCAATGTCTGGGTGCTCGACGATGGCCGGCGCGACTGGCTGCGCCAGGTGGCGGAGCGCAAGGGCATCGGCTACCTGACGCGCGAGGACAACCGCGATGCCAAGGCCGGCAATATCAATGCCGCGGTTCAGGTGACGGATGCACCGTTCATCCTCGTGCTGGATGCGGATTTCATTCCGCAGAGGAATTTCCTCTACCGGGCCATGGGGTTCTTCGACGACCCCAGGATCGGCATCGTCCAGATCCCGCACAACTTCTTCAACGCCGACCCGATGCAGACCTCCCTCAACATGAGCAAGGTCATGCCCGACGATCAGCGGTTCTTCTTCGAAGTCATCATGCCTGGCCGCGACGGATACGATTGCGCCTTCTGCTGCGGGTCGAACGGCATCATCCGGCGCAGCGCGCTTGAGGAGATCGGCAACGCGCTGCCCTCCGGATCGATCACGGAGGACATGCTGCTGACGCTTGCGCTGAAACGGCGCGGCTACATCACCCGGTATCTGAACGAACCGCTCGCCTTCGGTCTCGCCCCGGAAAGCATAAACGCCTTCTTCATCCAGCGTGCCCGTTGGGCACGGGGTGGTATCCAGATCATGTTCCTGCGCAACGGCCCTCTCGGCATCGGCGGGTTGCGCTGGTTCGAACGGCTGTACTTCCTTCCCCTGCACTGGATCACGCAGACCTTGGTGCAGACCCTGGTCATGGCGACTCCGGCATTGTTTCTGATCACGGGTATTCCTCCGCTCCTGAACACATCGGCAGGGAGCGTCGTGTCCTACCAGATCCCGACGATCGTCGCCGCGATCGCCGGTGTTCGCCTGTTCGCGCCGGGTCAGTACCATCCGTTCGCGTCGCTGGCGCTGTCGGTGCTGATGGCGTTCCGTCTGCTGCCGGTTGTGGTGGCGACGCTGCTCAAGCCGCATGGGCACGCGTTCAAGGTGACCCCGAAGGGACGCGCCGGGTCTTCGGTACAGGACAACGCCACTGTCATCATCTGCTTCGCGCTGGCGTTTCTGACCGGGATCGGACTGCTGCTCAACGCTTTCCCGCAGACGCAACATGTCCCCTTCTCGAGCCTCATCCCGGTTGTCACGTTCTGGTCGATCCTGAACATGATCGTGCTCCTGCTGGTCGCAAAGATCGCCAACTCACCGCCCGTGCTCCGAGACGAAGAGCGTATCTGGATCGACGAACCCGCCGTCCTTCATGTTCGAGGAGAGCGCCGTGTCGGGCAGATCGTCGACATGTCTCTGACGGGTGCCCTGATCACGCTCGAGGACAGCGACGTGGCCATCGGCGACTGGGTGGGCCTGCAGGTCGCGGACGTCGGGCTGGTACCGGGTCGCGTGGCGCGTTCGTCGGTCGGGGATTCAGCAATCGGGCTTGTCTTCCGGCTTCCCAGCCTCAGCGCACACTTGCAGCGGCCGGACGAGTTGCGCAAAGCTGCCGCGCGCCATCCGGTCAACGAAACCGCGTGCCTGATCGGCGATCACGGGCGGTTGGACGTCGACCTTCGTGAAATCAGCGAATTCGGTGCCGGAGTCGGCTGGCAGGATGATGCACGGGCGCCGGCCGCGGACGACTGGGTTAGACTGGAACTGCCGTCAGGCAATGGCGTGCCGGCGCAGTTGAAGTGGGTGGGACCCGATCCCGACCGCGCAGGGTGGCGCAAGGCCGGTCTGCAACTGCACGTTCTGGACACGGATGCGCGGGATCTCCTCATCGAAAAGCTCTTCACCGAAGGTCGCGCGCTGTCGAAGGTCACGAACCTGAAGGGCTGGACGATCTTCTGGGGGATGCTGGCCCAGATCTTTGCGCGAGACGCGGAGGCCGTGATTGCGAAGGCCAAGAAGGCGTCTGCGGAAGACATCCTGCTGCCACCCTGGCTGCAGAACCTGATGATCGAGGATGCAGCGCGCCCCGTCGCGGCGCAGGCGCCCGATCCTCAAGCCGAAACTCCAAGGGAATGGCCGCGCGCAGGTTGATGGAATTCTTGTCCAGACGGGCGCCAAAGCGCTGACCGCCGGGACATAAGAGCGCTGTTGGATCCAGACGTATATCCGTCAAGGGTTCAGCGAGGCGTAGACAAGAGCAGACTGCCCCCATCAGCCGCGCACTATCTCTTCAGTCGAATGACCGCGCCGCCCTCAGGTACATCCTGTGCGATCCAGCGGCTTCTGCCGGAGAGCCCGGCCATGGCCATCGAATGGTTCGATGAACGACCCGCCGGAGCTGTCGTCGAAAACTCAAGGCCCGGCGACACGACATCGGTGGTCTTTTCAATCCGTTCCATACGCCATTACACGAACTCCTGCTCTTTACCGACCGAAGCATTGACGCTGCAGTCCGCATGCTCACCGCCGCACTTTCGCGACGTTGGCCAAGGAGGCGGGCGTGAAGAAATCGTCGGGCGGTTCTTGAACCACACACCATAGCACGTCGGAAAGAAGGGCTGCCGACGGTTATGGCCACGCGCGCAGCCCTCGGTGAATGTGACGGCTTCGATGACCAGTGGCAACTGGTTCGCGCCCTTCAGACGGCGCCATGTCTTCGCGGCGGCCTGCACGAGCTTGAAGACCATCAGCTTGACCGTCATCTGCGACAGCGCGCCCTTGGTCCGCACGGTGCTGTGCCGGACGGTGGCGAACACGCTCCCGATCGGGTTGCCCGTGCGCAGGTGCTTCCAATGATCGGCCGGGAAGTCGTAGAAGGTGAGCAGAGCCTCCCTGTCCTTCGTCAGGCAGGTCACTGCCTTCTCATACTTGGCGCCGTATTTCTCGGCGAAGATGTCTGGAGTGCCCCCGCTGAAGTGTTCCACCGACTGGGATAGTCTTATCCCGATTTTCAGGAGGACCAAGAGATGGCTGGCAAGCGCGACAAACCCGAAGACATCGTGTTGAAGCTACGACAGGTGGAAGTTCTGCAAGGGCAAGGAATGGCGATCGGCGACGCGGTGCGCCAGATCGGCGTCACCCGGCAGACCTGCTATCGATGGCGCAGGCAGTATGGCGGGATGAACCGTGATCAGCTCAAGCGGCTGAAGGAGCTCGAGACCGGGAACCAGAGGCTGCGGCGCGCGGTCTCGGATCTGACGCCGGACAAGATGATCCTGGCCGAGGCTGCCCGGGGAAGACATCTCAAGCCCTTCGCGCCGCCGCAAATGCATCGACCATGTGCGGCAGGCGCTCGGCGTATCCGAGCGCCGCGCCTGCCGCACCTTGGGCCAACATCGCTCCACACGGCGCAAGGTTCCGCATGGCCGATCCGACGAGGAACGGCTGACCGACGACATCGTCGAGCTGACGCGCACCCACGGGCGTCACGGCTATCGGATGATCACCGGAATGCCGAACAACGCTGGCCCCCTCTCGGCAGAATTGCCTTGCAATTCGCCTGCCGGTCAACGGGCACGTGAACCACAAGCGGGTTGAGCGGATATGGCGTCGCGAAGGGCTGAAAATTCCACAAAACAGGCGAAGAAGGGCCGGCTCTGGTTGGGTGACGGCTCCTGCGTGCGTCTCCGGCCGGAGCGGCCGAACCACGTCTGGTCCCACGATTTCGTCCAGGACCGGACCCATGACGGGCGGGTGTTTCGAACGCTCGACATCATCGATGAATACACCAGGGAGGCGCTCATGATCCGCGTCGATCGCAAGCTCAACTCAACCGATGTGCTGGATGCCCTCACGGATCTCTTCATGCCTCACGCGGGCCGCCGGAATACATCAGATCCGACAATGGCCCGAGTTCATCGCCCAGAGGGTCAGGGACTGGATCGGGGCCCCTCTCGGCAGATTGCTGCGCAATCGCCTGTCGGGCAATGGTCGGCGCGAAGACCGCCTTCATCGAGCCGGGATCGCCCTGGGAGAACGGCTGCTGCGAGAGCTTCAATGCCCGCTTCCGTGACGAGTTGCTGAATGCCGAGGTCTTCTACTCGCTCCGGGAGGCCCAGATCCTCATCGAAAACTGGCGCCGTCACTATAACACCGTCCGGCCGCACAGTTCGCTGCGCCACCGACCTCCGGCACCAGAGGCCTTCGTCCCGACAGACCAGAGACCAACGATGCATTAACAATCAACCCGGACCACTCGTTGGGGGCAGTCCATCAGACGTATCGCAACTTTCGTTCCGTGGCCGAGTGTCCTCGATGAATGGCACCACGTGGCTGGCCCAACTACCATCGTCTCGCTGGCCAATCCGACCCCAGCGGACTATCTCATCTTTACGGTTTGAGTCAGAAATCTCCCGAATGCAATTGCGAGCTTCATTGAACGAACTGCCGTTTCATCTTGTCTGTAGACCGGGATCTCTCCGCTTGTTTGATGTTCCCAGCCGAACCCGAAAGTTTGCATGCTGACAGCGGCATACATGCGCTTCGGCCGCCGGTTCTCCTCGGCCGTGGCCTTCATCTCGCTGATCAGGCTCGCGTCCATGCCGCCATACTTGCAGTTGTAGACCGATGCGCTGCTCATGCCGTGTTTGCGGCACAGCTCGGACAACGGCACGCCGCTCTTGATCTGTCGCAGTATGCCCATGATCCGGGCCGCTGTGAAACGCGTCTTCTTCATCGGAATTTCCTCAGTCTCTGCCGCGAAAATTCTACGACCACATCCCCCATTGCCGGGGGGATTACCAAACCAAATGGATTGGGATTAGCGGCAAACTGGACTGCCCCCATCGAATGGTCCGGGTTGATTGTTAATGCATCGTTGGTCTCTGGTCTGTCGGGACGAAGGCCTCTGGTGCCGGAGGTCGGTAGCGCAGCGAACTGTGCGGCCGGACGGTGTTGTAGTGACGGCGCCAGTTTTCGATGAGGATCTGGGCCTCCCTGAGCGAGTAGAAGACCTCGGCATTCAGCAACTCGTCACGGAAGCGGGCATTGAAGCTCTCGCAGCAGCCGTTCTCCCAGGGCGATCCCGGCTCGATGAAGGCGGTCTTCGCGCCGACCATTGCCCGACAGGCGATTGCGCAGCAATCTGCCGAGAGGGGCCCCGATCCAGTCCCTGACCCTCTGGGCGATGAACTCGGGGCCATTGTCGGATCTGATGTATTCCGGCGGCCCGCGTGAGGCATGAAGAGATCCGTGAGGGCATCCAGCACATCGGTTGAGTTGAGCTTGCGATCGACGCGGATCATGAGCGCCTCCCTGGTGTATTCATCGATGATGTCGAGCGTTCGAAACACCCGCCCGTCATGGGTCCGGTCCTGGACGAAATCGTGGGACCAGACGTGGTTCGGCCGCTCCGGCCGGAGACGCACGCAGGAGCCGTCACCCAACCAGAGCCGGCCCTTCTTCGCCTGTTTTGTGGAATTTTCAGCCCTTCGCGACGCCATATCCGCTCAACCCGCTTGTGGTTCACGTGCCCGTTGACCGGCAGGCGAATTGCAAGGCAATTCTGCCGAGAGGGGCCAGCGTTGTTCGGCATCCCGGTGATCATCCGATAGCCGTAACGCCCGTGGGTGCGCGTCAGCTCGACGATGTCGTCGGTCAGCCGTTCCTCGTCGGATCGGCCATGCGGAACCTTGCGCCGTGTGGAGCGATGTTGGCCCAAGGTGCGGCAGGCGCGGCGCTCGGATACGCCGAGCGCCTGCCGCACATGGTCGATGCATTTGCGGCGGCGCGAAGGGCTTGAGATGTCTTCCCCGGGCAGCCTCGGCCAGGATCATCTTGTCCGGCGTCAGATCCGAGACCGCGCGCCGCAGCCTCTGGTTCCCGGTCTCGAGCTCCTTCAGCCGCTTGAGCTGATCACGGTTCATCCCGCCATACTGCTTGCGCCATCGATAGCAGGTCTGCCGGGTGACGCCGATCTGGCGCACCGCGTCGCCGATCGCCATTCCTTGCCCTTGCAGAACTTCCACCTGCCGCAGCTTCAACACGATGTCTTCGCGTTTGTCGCGCTTGCCAGCCATCTCTTGGTCCTCCTGAAAATCGGGATAAGACTATCCCAGTTGGTGGAACACTTCAGCGGGGGCAC
>CAVRIG010000005.1:0-81149 GCA_963721175.1 uncultured Alphaproteobacteria bacterium
TCTTCAGGTAACTTCGGCGCCGGCGGTGAAATGCCCGGCTCTTTCCGACTCGATTTCGGCCACGGCACGCGCCTTGCCGATCCTGAGGGCGCGGCGCTGATAGGCGCGGATGAAGGCGACGAGCTCGGGATCTTCGAGTTGCCGCGCTCCCCGCAACCAGGCGCCCAGGTAGCCCTGCATCATCGCCAGCCCGCCCAGCACATAGGGCGGCTCGCCCATGCGGAAGAGGCAGGTGGCCGAGATAGAACAGCGGATCGGACCCCATGAAATACTGCCCGAAGCCGTGTCGGCGCTTGCCGGTCCAGATCGAGGTCTGGCGACGACCCCATGGGGCGCAGATGCTCGAAGCGCAGGTCGGGCTCGTCCCAGCTTGCCGCCACCCAGCCCGACTGGCGCGCCTTGTGGCAGTCGATGGCGTCCCACATCACCTCGCGCACGAAGCCGCCGATCTCCTCGAAACACGTCCCGGCGATAGAACTTGGTCATGCCGACCGACATCTCGTCGCCGCGACGTTCCGAGACCAGCTCACCGCCCCGACGGACATACGGCTTGCCCGAACAGGTGCCGATGCGGGGGTCGTCCTCCATCCGCGCGAGCAGGGTCTCGAAGTAGCGGGGCGGCAGGTCGAGATCGAGATCGAGCTTGCAGAGATAGGCATAGTCGCGCCGGATCGACTGTCTGGCAACCCGGCATAGAATGCCTCGATCACGCCGGGCCCCACGGCGCGGTGGCCCCGGTCGGGCTTCTGGATCACGCGGATCCAGTCGTGTCGTGCGGCATAGTCGGCGAGGATGGCGGGCGTGTCGTCGGTCGAGCCGTCATCGACGATGATCCAGAGGGCGGGGCGGAGGGTTTGCGCGACCACGCTGTCGAGCGTGCGGCGCATGTAGTCGGCCTCGTTCCGGCAAGGCGAGATCAGGACATAGGAACGGTCGGGGCCTTGGGTCATGGGCGGTCCGGTGGAGTATCGGGTCAAGGGCGACAGATGCCACATCCCCCCGCCCCGTCCAAGGAAATTTCAAAGCACGCTTAAAGGACGCGCGCCCCGGTTCCTTGCGCGCCCGCCGCCAGCGTGCAAGCTGGGCGTGACCATGTGCCGGGGCCGCAAGTACACGGAGGCGCAGCGCTCGCTCGCATTAGTTGAAAAGCTGTTATTTTACAGTTTATTGTTCCCCATGACTGCAAGTTGTGGCAGGTTGCATGTCATCTGAAATATTAAAAAAATGTTAACATGTATTTGTATCGGTTAAGATTCCTTTCAGCCGCCTGCGCTGCTCTTTTCGCACCGCCACCGCCGCCATCGCCGCGTCGACGACGTATATAGACCTCATCCTGCGCTACGAGCGGGACGAATACACCGACCTGGAGATCCACGATCCCGAGATTATTCCTGGCAGCCCCCGGCGGAGGTCTTCAGGAAATATTCCTCCGACGCTGGTCTCTACGACCTGCCGCGAATCTTTTCCGACCTCACTCCCGGCGACCAGATCCACTTCCAAGCGACGTTTCTCGACATCTCGACGTCGACGTCCAAGTGGAAAAAATACAGCGTTCCCGTCTGCCAGTTCGGCGACTACGATTGCCGGGCACCCTTTTCGGCCTCGGACAGCAACGGGGGGGGAGAACTCTACCTATCCCGAAACCGGTGGGCTCCGCTTCAGCATCGTCGATTATTACGAACGTGAAGTCATCTCGAAGGCAACACCAAGCGCGGCAGCGAAGTCCGACTGGTCGATCTGAATTCCGACTGGTTCACGAAGGGCCTGTCTTACGGGCCGGACTATACCGCGTACTGGTACGACCAGTACTCCGTCTTCACCGCGGTCGCCAACAACAACCCCGCGCCCGTTCCGCTGCCCGCAACCGGGTTCCTGCTGTTCGGCAGTCTCGCCGGACTCGCCGCCTGGAGGACGCGCAGGACACGGGCGGCCTGAGGAGCGTCGCGAGGCAGGTCGGGCAGTTCCTGCGCAGCGGCATGGAGTGTCATTCCGTGGAGCGGAACAGCCATGTCTCCGCTCTTTCGCTCAAGTAGACCCCAGCGGCGGAACCTCCTGGCCAAGGCGCGCGCGGCGACGGCGCGCCAGCCACCCGAAGCCGGCAAGTCCGCCCCCCAGAAGCAGCATCGATGCCGGCAGCGGCGCGGCGGGGATGTCGGCTCCGATGGTGTCCCGACATGGAGGCAGTTTCCCGCCCGCGGGCAGATTGGCCCTCACGATACCGCAATCGGGCAGCCGTGCTTCCACGAAGGAGAAGTCCGCGCGATAGTAATCGTAGTAGCCGTGTCGCGTCTCGGTGCGGTCGAAAGTGTCCCCGTCCATGCTGTCGGTCATGATCACGGACATCAGCGTTCCGTCGGAGTTGCCGCCGATGCTCATGTCACCGGACGCATAGCCGAACCACCTTCCTTGGGTTCCAGAATAATTGCCGAAACGAAACCCTGCGCCAGATATCTCGGGCGTCCAAAACTCCGGTCTGACGGCACAATAACCATCTCCAAGATCACAAGATTTCACAAAATACATGCCTTGAGATGCGTAGCTGGATGACATGCCGTGATATTTAGGATCGTCATACTGGCTGACGAGATCAATGGACATCGACAGGGTGATCTGAGTGCCCGGGGCAGTGCCGGTCATCGCGCCCTTGAAGCCGTAGACGTTATCCTTGCCACGCAGGAACTGATCGCCATTGTTCCGGTAATGGTAGAGAGGTTCCCAGCGTGTAACGTCCTCTTCCTCATTCGGATCGTAATGGGTTCTCCGTTCATAGGCCTCGGCATTGCCGAAAGTTTCGCTCTGATATTCCAGCACGTATTCGTAGGTGACGACCGTTGCCATGGACGGGCTGGCATGAAGCAGGGCGGGAATCGCAAGAAGGGACAGCAACTTTGCCTGGTACTTGTTCATGTTAACACTTTGTTAAGATCTCAGATGCCTCGAAGCTTGTCACACTTTGCGATTGCAGAGAACAAAAACCTTGAGACAAGGAGACCCATCAACCAAAGCGGGCACTCCCGCACCTCGCCTTGACACGCCCACCAAGACTTCCTGCCTGACACGGCCTGTCGGGTCTGTGCGCCCGGCCATCTCGCGTTACAACACGCAAAAAAGGAACATGACCGGATAAGTCTCCGCTACCGGCCCGAAATCGACGGATTGCGCACGATCGCCGTCTGTTCCGTGCTGATCTATCACGCGAAACTCTCTGTCGGCGGCATGGCCCTGCTGCCCGGTGGGTATCTGGGCGTCGATATCTTCTTCGTGATCTCCGGTTTCCTGATCACGTCGCTGATCCTGCAGGAATGGGACCGCACCGGGCGCTTCTCGATCCTGAACTTCTACGAGCGCCGCGCCCGCCGCCTGCTGCCGGCCTTGTTCGCGGTGATCCTCGTGAGCCTCCCCGCTGCCTGGTTCATCCTTCTGCCCACTCAGATGGAAGAATTCGTCAAGTCGCTGCTGGCCTCGATCTTCTTCGTCTCGAACATGTTCTGGTACGCGGTCTCACTGGAATACGGGGCGGAACCGGGCCTGATCAAACCCTTCCTGCACACCTGGTCCCTGGCAGTGGAAGAGCAGTTCTACATCTTCTTTCCGCTGCTTTATCTGGCTGTCCTGCGCTGGCTGCCGCGGCTGGCGCTGGTCCTCGCCGGGCTCGGCATTCTGGGCGGGCTGCTCGTGGCGGAATACACGACGCGGGTGAATTCCGATCTGTCCTTCTACTGGGTCGTCAGCCGTCTGTGGGAACTCATGGCCGGGGGGTTTCTGGCGCATCTGCATATCCGTCATCCGCGGGCCTGCACCTGGCTCGCCGGCTTGCGGGTGCTGCCGGGGATCGGGTTTGTGCTGCTGGCGGTGCCCCTGGCCCTGCCCGGGCTGATCGAAGACCATCCTGGTTTCGTGACCATCCCGACCGTACTCGGCACGGCGTTGGTGATCGGCTTCGCCCGCCCCGGCGAACCCGTCACCCGGCTGCTCTCCAGCCGGCCTTTCGTGGCGATCGGGCTGATTTCCTATTCGCTCTATCTCTGGCACTACCCGATCTACGCCTTCGGGCGGCTGATCGACCCTGCGCCCGAATTGTCGGACCGGGCCATCTGGCTGGTGCTGTCCTTCGCGCTGGCCACGCTCTGCTACCGTCTGGTCGAACAGCCGTTCCGCCGCCCCGGCATGGTCGGCCTGCGCGGGCTGGCCCGGTCGGGTCTGGCCAGCACCGCGGTCGTGGCCGTCTTCGCCGCCGCGATGCTGGGCACGGGCGGCTATCCCGACCGGCTCGCCCGGCTTTACGCGATCTATGCCCCGGCGGAGCCCGACAACGCGCGGATTGGCCGGGTGCAGGGCAGCACCTGGGACCACCTGAGCGCGATGGCCCAGGCGCGCGGACTCGAGGGCCCGCATGTGCGCCTGCCCCGGCCCTTCGACAGCCGGACGCTCTGGTACGACATGGCGCAGCCGGGAGAGAAGGTGCTGATCCTCGGCAATTCGCTCAGCGTCGATCTCTACAGCGCATTCCAGCAGAACGCGTCTCTCTTTCCCGGTCGGCAGTTCGCCCGGATGGCCATGCGCGCCGACTTCCCGGATCGCCATATCGACATCCTGCTGCGCGCGCCGAACTTCCAGGCCGCCGACACGATCCTGATCGCCCATGCCTATACCGAGAATTCGACGCGCCGGCTCGACGCCCTGCTCGACCGGTTGATCCCGTCCGGCAAGCGGATCGTCGTGCTGCTGGAATCGCCGATCTTCCGGCAGATCGAAGGCTACTGGCCCTTCGACTGGTATGTGCGCACCCAGCGCGGGCTCACCTCGCAGGACGCGCTCGAACGGCTCGGCTACGAGAGCCTCGATCGCGCACAGACCGAGCCGCTCGACCGCGCCCTCGAGGAGATTGCGCGGCGACGGGGCGTGGATGTGCTGCGCCGGAAGGATTATGTCTGCGACGATGCGGCGGAGACCTGCAACATCGTCACCGATGACGGCCACAAGATGTTCACCGACCAGCACCACTACACCCGCAAGGGCGCCGCGGAATTCGGCCGCCGGATCCACGAGCTTGGCTGGCTCGACCGGGCCTATGCCGACAAGCCCTCCTGACCCGCCGCCGCGGACACCAGATCCCGGGGCAGCCTTCCGCCCTGCAGAACCGCGTCATAGACCAGCGCCACCTGCCGTGCCTTGGCCGCCCAGGTGAAATGTTCCGTGACATGGGCCTTTGCCGCCGCCGCCAGGCCCGGCAGCGGCGCGGGATCGGCGGCGATGGCGACAAGCCGCTCGGCCAGGCCGGCAACGATCGTCTCGCGCGGCCCGATCGGGATCTTGTAGCCGGTGGCCTCCGAGACCAGTTCGCCCGGCCCGGCATAATCCACGACCACCGGGACCACGCCAAGCGCCATGGCCTCCAGGACGACGCCACCGCCGAATTCGCGGATCGAGGGAAAGGTCAGCAGGTTGGCACGCATCGCCACGTCCTGGACCGCGCGATGATCGAGCATCCCGTGGAAGGTGATCCGCCCGGCAACTTCCAACCGCGCCGCCTGTGCTTCGAGTTCGCCCAGCATCGGACCGTCGCCGACGATGTCGAGCGCCATCCGCCCGTCGCGCAGAAGCGGCGCCGCAGCCTCGATGAGCATGTCCGGCCCCTTGTAGGGCACCAGCCGTCCGATGAAGACCCCGCGCAGGGGACAGGACAGATCCTGCGGCGCGGTCTTGTTGAAGCGCGCGGGATCTATGGCGTTTTCCGGCAGCCAGACCGTCTTGTCACGGAACGGGGCCGGGATTTCGGTCTGCGTGTGACGCGAGCCGGCCAGGATGACGCTGGACGCCTTCAACGTGCCGGTCCTCCCCGGCAGAAGCTTGTAGGCCCCGCGCACATAGGACAGCCACTCGCGCTCGCTCCGCCGCTCGGCGTCGAACCCCGGCGGCCAGGGCACGCCCCCGTTCAAGGGCCCCAGCACGAACGGTACACCCGCCGCCGCCACGCGCGGCGCGATGAAGGACTGCACGGTGGGGCTGAGCGGCGTGACCCGATGGACGATATCATAGTCTCCGGCCTCTATCGCGTCCCCGAAGTGCCGCCAGACAAGGCGCTCGAAATAGGGGTAGCTCAGCGCGGAAATGGCGGTAGCCATGGTCCAGCCCTTCCCCTGCCCCATGCGCAGCATTCGTGCCAGCCGGTGCATCGGGCGGGCCACGGCCTCGCTGTCGATGGCGGTGAAATCCTCGCCCTCGGTCAGACCCGCCCGCAGGATCGCCTCACGGTTGCGGATCTGGGTGACAATATGCACGTCCGCCACTGCGCGCAGCGCATGGGCCAGCGACCAGCCGACCAGAGGCACACTGACCCATTCCGGATTGGCCGCCTCGGCGATCACGAGCACGGAGGGCCGCCTTCGCCTGTCATCCCTGCCCATGATCATCCCCTGCCCTGTCTCCGCACTCCGGGCCGGTGCGACGCTCTTCACGATCACCTCATAATGGGTTATGGGGCAGAAGTCTTGGGTGGTAGTGGTAATTGAGATGGTTGGCGTAGCAAGGACAAGTCGGAGACCGCAGGACGTGGATCTTCCGACGGCGCGCCATTGGCAAATTTGTTTGAGAGTTCATTTCGTATGACAGTGTCACAGGATTTTTCGCAGCAATCGCAACGGCTATCCTCGCTTCTGAACCCGGGCACGTTCTGGCTGCTCGTCGCTTCGGTCGCGGCCGGAGTGTTCTTCATCGACGGGCTCGACGCGCTGCTCACTGCCTGGCAGAAACCGGAATACAGCCACGGACCGCTGATCCCGGTACTTTCGACGCTGCTGTTCCTTCGCCAGCTCAAGGAACACCCGGCCCAGCCCGGGGACAAGGACGACCGTTGGCCTGGCGTTCTGGTCGTGCTGGCCGCGATCGTGTTTGCAGCCATCGGCAAACTGGCAAACATCTCCGACATCGTCGCATATGCCACGATACTCTGGGTGGGGGGCATCCTGCTGATCACCTTCGGATGGCGGGTCGGTATCTGCTTCTGGCCACCGGTGCTGCACCTGATCTACATGCTGCCGTTGCCGGACGTGCTCTACTACAAGATGTCGACCTATCTGCAGTTCGTCTCGTCCGAACTGGGCGTGTGGTTCCTGCGGCTGGCCAACGTGCCGGTCTATCTGGAAGGCAACATCATCGATCTCGGGGTGATGAAGCTGCACGTGGCGGAGGCGTGCTCCGGGCTACGTTACCTGTTCCCGATCCTCAGCTTTTCCTACATTTTCGCGGTGCTCTACCGGGGACCGATGTGGCACAAGGCGGTGCTGCTGATCTCTGCCGCGCCAATCACCGTGCTGATGAATTCGGTCCGCATCGCCATCGGCGGAATCCTGGTGCAGCACCTGGGTCTGGACTGGCTGGAGGGGTTCACCCACTTCTTCGAGGGCTGGGTGATCTTTCTGGCCTGCATCATCATCCTGTTCGCGTTGGCGCGCATCATGCTGCTGTTGCAGCGCGTACCGATGACACTGACCGAAGCACTGGATCTGGAAGTGGACGGGCTTGGCCAGCAGGCGATGCGGTTGAAGTTCGTGCGCCCCTCGGCAGCCCTGATATCGGCTGCGGGACTGATGATCGCAGCCATTTTGGCCTGGCAGATGGTCCCCGAACGCGGTGAGCGGGTCCCCGAGCGGGATGTATTCGCCCTCTTCCCCCGCCAGATCGGTGAGGATTGGCAGCAGGCTGGCCCACCCCAGTCGCTGGAGGCCAGCGTGGCGCGGGCGTTGCAGGCCGACGATTATCATTCCGTCAACTATGTCCGCGAGGCGACCGAACCCATGGTCGGTTTCTTCGCCGCCTGGTACCGTGATCAGAGCGACGGCGGGATCCACAGCCCCGAGATCTGCCTGCCTGGATCGGGCTGGGAAATCGCCTGGCTGGAACGGGTCAATATTGCCGATCAGCTCGGCTCGGAGGTTCCGTTCAACATCAACCGCGCCATCATCCAGAAGGGTGAGACGCGGATGATGGTCTATTACTGGTTCGAACAGAAGGGCCGGAAGGTGGCGCATGATTTCTCGGCCAAGCTCTATCTGGTGCTCGACGGGGTTACGACAGGGCGGATGGACGGTGCGATGGTGCGGCTGACCACATTGATCGGCGACAACGAATCCGACGCAGAGGCCGAGGAGAGGTTGAACGACATCCTGCTCGACCTCAGGCCGCACTTGCCGCGTTTCATCCCGGGGGCCTGATACAGACCAAGAGTGACCGGCAGACCGAAGTGGCACCCGCGGCAAGCAAGGCCGCACCGTGGCATCGTTACCGTTGCATCGTTACAATGGCATCGTCGTTGACAGCCGGACACCCTGTCCGTAACCGGAGCCCGGGATTTTCAGGAGTCTCGTCCACAATGACACTTACCTGGGGACTTGTGGTTGCGACCAAGGACAGACTCGACCCCCTCCGGACATGCGTGAGCTGTGCACTGTCCCAGGCCCGCCCACCGTCGGAGGTCGTGATCGTCGATGCCAGCGAAGACTGGGACTACCACAGAAGCGAGATCGGCGCGCTGCTGGCCGACCGTCCCGAGATCCGCTTTGTCTATCGCCGGGCCCCCAAGCCATCCCTGACGGTGCAGCGCAACTGCGCTCTGGACGAGGCGACTGCCGACATCCTCTTCATGATCGACGACGATTCCCATCTGTTTCCGGATGCCGCCGAAAGGATCATGGCGCACTACGAGGCGGATACGGAACACACGCTTGCCGGTATCGAACTGCGCCCCGCAGCCAATGCGCCCGACGGTACGCGGGCGGGAAAGAACGCTGCCGAACCCGGTGCGCTGCCCCTCTTCACCCGCATCCGGGACGCGATACGCAGCCGCGATGGCGACCGCTCGGTCCCGGGCCGGGCGCGCAACTGGCTGGCCTGGACGTTCGACGGCGCCTGGCGGCGGCTGATGATGATCGGCACCGACCAGTGGTTCATCCCCTATGACGGCCGCTATCCCAAGGTGCCGCGCGTGCCGCATCTGATGGCACGCGCAATCCAGCCGACGCGGCTGTTCGAAGGCTACCGGATGACCTTTCGCCGCGCGGCGGTCACCGCGGAGAGGTTCGAGCCTCTGCTGCTGTATTACTGCCCGGGGGAGGATCTCGACCTCAGCTACCGGGTATCGCGCAATGGGGGGCTGATGCGTTCACATGATGCCTGGGTCTATCATTCCCAGTCGGCTTCGGGTCGGCTCAAGCATGAACAGGTGGCGCTTCTGGGAACGCTCAATCAGGCGCTCTTCATGCGCCGCAACGCCCCCGACCAGGCCTGGGCGCGGGCCAGGTTCCGCCGCCATGTCCGGCACTGGATCGCCGTCAGCATGATCCGCGATCTCCGAAGCGGCCTGCTGGACCTCCCCAAGACACGCGGCGCATGGAAAGGCCTGCGGCTGTCGCGCAGGATCTTCGACGCCACCCTGGACGAGATCGAAGGCTTCTATCCCGCTCTGCAGGAGCGCATCGTCAAGGGTGATGCCCCGCTATGACCATACCGGCGGCTGGCTTGACCTGGGCGCTTGTGGTCGCCACCAAGGACCGGATCGAGGCGCTGCGCGTCTGCGTCGAACACGCCGTGTCGCAGTCGCGCCCGCCCGCCGAGGTGATCATCGTCGATGCCAGCGCGGACTGGCAGAACCATCGCGACGAGATCGCCACGCTTGCGGCGAAAAGCGGTGTTCCCTGTACCTGCCTCCAGGCCGCGCGTCCCTCGGCCGCCTTCCAGCGCAATCAGGGGATCGAGGCGGCAACGGCCGACATCCTGTTTCTCATCGACGACGATTCCTTTCTCTACCCGGATGCCGCCGACCAGGTGCTCCAGCTCTACGAAGCAGACAGCAAGGGCGAGGTTGCGGGCATCCAGTTGATCCCCGCCGCGAAACCGCCCGGAGCCGCGCCCGAGGCTGTTCGGCAGGATCGCAAGGGATTGGAAATCGTGGCCGCCGCCCGGGCCTGAAACGGCGCCTGCTGCACCTCCTGCTGTCTTACGGCCTCGAAGGCAGTTTCGTACCTTATGACGGGGGTTATCCGGACCGGCCCGTGCCGGCTCCGCTGCGCGCCTTCGACGTCAAGCCTGCACGGCTCTTCGAGGGGTTTCGCATGACCCTGAGACGCAACGTGGCGGCGCGGCTGCTCTTTGAACCGCTCCTGCTCTATTACAGTCCCGGCGAGGATCTCGACCTCAGCTACCGCGCTTCACGCGAGGGCGCACTGCTCACCGCGCGCAGTGCAAGGGTACATCATTTCGCAAGTGGCGACGGGCGCCTGAAACGCCGTCAGGTCGAGCTGCTCGGGACACTCAACCAGGCTCTGTTCCTGCGCCGCAACGCCGTGGACCAACGCGGCGCGCGGGCGCGCTTCGTCCGCTGGGCCCTGCACCGGGCCTTTGCCGGCCTGCTCCTGGATCTGGCGCAGCGGCGGCTTGACCTGCCCAAGGCGCGCGGTTGCCTTGCAGGATTGCGGCTGTCGCGCGAGGTATTCCGGGCCACTCCGGGCATGCTCGAAAAGCTCTACCCGGCGCTGCAGGACCGCATCGTCAAGGGATGACCGCACGGGAGGTTGGATGAGTTCAGGACTGACATGGGCGCTGGTGATCGCCACCAAGGACCGGCTCGAGGCGCTCCGGCACTGTGTTCGCTTTGCGCTGTCACAGTCGCGCCCGCCCGCCGAGGTGATCATCGTCGATGCCAGCGCGGATTGGCAGAACCATCGCGACGAGATCGCGGCACTGATGGCCGATCACGCGGGGGTTCGTTTCGTCTACGAGCAGGCGCCGCGTCCCTCGCTCACGATGCAGCGCAATGCCGGCATCCAGGCGGCCACGGCCGACATCCTGTTTCTCATCGACGACGATTCCTTTCTCTATCCCGATGCCGCCGAGACGATCATGCATATCTACGAAAAGGATCGGGACGGCGCCGTGGCGGGCGTGCAGGTCCAACCCGTGCCGCACCCACCCGAGACGATCACCGATGGCGGATCGCAAAAGACCAGCGATGTAGACCGCTTCCGGATCCGCTCGGGCCGGTTGCGGCGACTTGTACGGAGGTTGCTGCAATACGGACACGAGGCACGTTGGATCCCCTATGAGGGGGAATGGCCGGACCGCCCCCTGCCCGGCTGGATCCACCCCCCGGCCTTGCGCCGGGCGCGGCTGTTCGGAGGCTTTCGCATGACTTTCCGGCGCGACGTGGCGGCGCGGCTGCTGTTCGATCCGCTGCTGCTCTACTATTGCCCGGGCGAGGACATGGATTTCAGCTACCGCGCCTCGCGCGAAGGCGCGCTGGTCAGCGCCCGCGACGCGCGCGTCCATCACTACAACAGCGGCGGTGGCCGACTGAAACGGCGGCAGGTCACCTTGCTGTCGGCGCTCAATCGGGCCAGCTTCCTGCGCCGGCACGCGCCCGATCAGATCCGGGCGCGGCGCGCCTATGCCCGGTCCATGCTGCACCGGGCCTTCGGCGATGCCGTGCGCGATATCGGCATGGGTGCCTTCGCCCTGCCCGGCATGCGCGGCACGCTGCGTGGCCTGTGGATGGCCCGACGTGTCTTTGCCATGAGCCCCGATGCGCTTGCCGGCAGCTATCCCGCCTTGCAGGAACAGATCGTCAGGGGTGTGTCCGATTAGCCATTCACGGCAGGATCGATTGATCGGCGGCGCCGCCGGGCCTAAGACCCGGACCAAAGCCAATGGCCTCCCCCATCCGAAGAAAGGAAGCCCGGCATGATCGTCATCGTCTACGGTGCCCTGCGGTCCGGCACGACATTGTTGCGGCTGATGCTTGACATGCACCCACGGATCAACTGCCCGGGCGAGACGGATTTCCTGTTCGACTTTCTGAGCTTCGGGCCGGATGGCTCTGCCCGGCTCGATCGAGAGGCGCTCGAGCGCAATCGCATCTATCAGGCAAGCGGCGCCCGTCTCGCCCCCGGTCTCGACGGGGCCGAAGCGGTGCGTGACCTCGTCCGGCAGTTGCAGCGGGACGACAAGGGTTGCCTCGTTCTCATGCTGCATCGTCACGTGGCCGAGGCACTGCGGATATTTCCCGACGCGCCGGTCCTGCACATGCTGCGCGACCCGCGCGACGTGGCACGTTCGGCCATCGGCATGGGCTGGGCGGGCACCGAATATCACGGGGCAATCTACTGGATGCGGACCGAGCGGGACTGGGACAGGATGCGCGGGATGCATCCCCGGGCACAGGTGCAGGATCTGCATTACGAGGCCCTGATCCGCGATCCCGAGACGGAATTGCGCAAGGTATCGGGTTTTTTCGGCGTGACCTACGACCCGGCCATGCTGGCTTATGCGGATGGGTCCACCTACGACGCACCGGATGCCTCCCTCGTGGAACAATGGCGGCGCAAGCAGACCCCGCAGGCAGTGGGGCTGGTCGAGGCCCGGCTGGGGTCGCTGCTGCAATCGCGCGGATATGTCCCCAGCGGCCATCCGTCCATCCATCCCGGACCGCTGCTCGCACTCCGGCTCTGGCTCAAGGACAAACAGGCTGTCTGGCGGCTCCGCATCGCCCGCTACGGGCTGATCGACCCGCTGCTGGTGGGACTGGGCAAACGGCTGGGTCTGCGGGGACTGTCGCGCGGGGCGCAGGACCGAATGAACCGCAAACAGGTAAGCTATCTCAAGTAATCCCGACTGCAGCCCAGAGAAGGCCCGAGCCGCATGAGCGAGACCGCAGACACCCTATGTCGCTGGGCCATACTGGGCACCGGCGGCGTCGCCCGGAAATTCGTGCTGGACCTGAAGGCCAGCGGGGCCGGCCGCGCCGTGGTCGTGGCCTCGCGCAATCCCGACAACGCGCATCGTTTCGCAGCGGAGCTCGGTGTCGCAACCGCGGCGCCGGATTACGAGACCGCCGTTCAAGCCGCTGTGGACGCCGTCTATGTTGCCACCCCCCCCGCCCTGCACGAAGCCCATGCTCTGCTCGCCATCGGCGCCGGGCACGCCGTCCTGATCGAAAAGCCTTTCGCAGCGAACGCCGCCGCCGCCGCCCGGATCACCGCGGCGGCCCATGCTGCCGGAGTGTTCTGCATGGAGGCGATGTGGACCCGTTTTCAGCCCATGATGGAGACGTTGCGCGCCAAGATCGCATCGGGGGACCTGGGCGAGATCCGCGGGTTCGACGCACGTTTCATGGTTGCCAACAGGCCGGATGCCGCCAGCAGCCTCTTTGCCGGTGGGGCGCTGATCCATCGCGGTATCTATCCGCTGTCGCTGGCACGTCACCTTCTGGGCCCGGTGACGGACATGCAGGCGATGGGCCGCTTGGGAGAGACCGGGGCCGACGAGGACTGCGTTCTGGTGCTGCGCCACGCCTCGGGGGCGCTCTCGACACTGCGGGCCAGCCTGCGCGCTGACGGGCCGGAGGGCATGGCGGTTCACGGCACGCAGGGCACGGCCGTGCTCGACGGGCCGGTCTACCGCCCCACGAGGGGACACATCCGGTGGACCCGCCCGTTGCCTGCCGCCACCGGACAGGCCGGTCCGCGCCGTTTCGAGGCGTTCCGCGAAAGCACTTTCGGGCTGCGGCTGTCACGCGGGCTGGGACAGCTGAAATCGGCAACGGGACGGGCTGCGACCCGACTGCCCGCGCGGCTCTCCGGAAACGGGTACCGGTACCAGGCACTGGCCGTCGCAGAAGCGTTGCGCGCAGGTCGGACCGAGGATCCCCGCATGACGCCGGAGGAAAGCCTGGAAATCATGGATCTCATCGACCGCGCGCGCGCGAGTTGGCAACCGGAGAATTGAGCTGTGTCAGTGACAAAGATCGGCGTGATCGGCTGTGGCTATGTCTTCGATCACTACATGACCACACTGGAGCGTCACCCCGGCATCGCCATCGCCGGGGTCACCGATCGCGACCGTGGCCGGGCCGAGCAGGCGGGAACCTATTACGGTCTGAAGGTTTTTCCCGACAACGCGTCCCTGCTGTCCGACCCCGAAATTGCCATCGTAGCCAATTTCACCTCGATCGAGAGCCATCATGACGTGACCCGTGCAGCGCTCGACGCAGGCAAGCATGTCTACTCCGAAAAGCCCTTCACCACCACGATGGAGGATGCCCGCGAGTTGGTCGAACTTGCGGCCCGCAAGGACCTGCGCGTGTCCTGCGCGCCGTCGAATGCGCTCTCGCCCGCCGTGCAGACCCTTTGGAAGGCCGTCACCGACGGAGTGGTGGGCGACGTGCGCCTGGTCTATGCCGAGTTCGACGACAACCCGGTCTACCTGCTGAGCCCAGAGAGATGGGTGTCGCGATCCGGCGCGCCCTGGCCCTATCTGCACGAATACGAGATGGGCTGCACCTGGGAACATGCAGGCTATCACCTGACCTGGATGTGTGCGCTGTTCGGGCCGGTGCGGCGCGTGACGTCATTTTCGAGCGTGACGCTGCCCGACAAGACCGACCAGCCGCTTGCTCCGCCCGACACGCCGGACTTCTCGGTGGCCGCGTTGGAGTTCGAAAACGGGGTGGTCGGGCGGCTCACCTGCTCCATCGCCGCGCCCACCGATCACCGGATGCGGATCATCGGCAATCGCGGCGTTCTGGAAGCGGACACGTATCGCGACTATACCTGCCCCGTCCGGCTCGAACCGTTCAGGCCCTTCACCCTCAAGGCGCGCAACTTGCGCATGGTGCGCGACAGCTCCTTGCTGCAGGGCCTTTTCGGTGTGGGTGGACGCGTGTTGCCCCTGGCCGAAAGCGCCGCCCCCGGCAGCCGGGAAATCCACCGCCCCAAAGGCTCGGTCCTTGCACGCTGGAAGGCACGCCAACGCGGGCAACAGGACAAATGCCTGGGACTTGCGGAGCTGGCCGACGCCCTGGTGACCGGACGGCCGCATTTCCCTGCGCCCGACTTCACGTTGCACCTGACCGAACTCACGCTCGCCATTCAGGGGGCGGGACCAGGGGGTGGGAGTCACGACATGACCACGCGCTTCGCCCCGCCTACCTTGCCGGAGCGCACCCGCGCGGCCGGACCCGACTACTCGGCTTTTGCCCGCCCGGCCATCATTCCGCGGTTGCTGGAGCGGCTGCTGTCGCGGGGCGGCTGATCCCGCGGCTTACGCGGCGGCGTTTCGCAGCGGAACAGAATCCACCAACGCCATGTCGTCCCGGTAGTGTTCGGCCACGAAGGCTTCGATGTCGGGCGCCGACAGAACCTCGTCCCAGACCCGCCCCTTGCTGCCCTCTCGTGCGAAGAGACCGGTCGCACGGGTCTTGAGCGCCGAATGGACGGCTGGCGGCAGTACCTTGCGCAGAACCGTGTTGGCGGCCATCACCGGCGCTTTCAGCCCGCGCATGCGAAAGTCAAGTTTCCGATTGGCCCGTCCCGCGCCAACGAGGCTGTGGCCCGTGCGGGCGCCAATCTCGGCCATCAAGCGCGCGACATCCTCCAGACGGTAAAGATGGGTGACCATCCTCGTCCCGCGCAGTTCCACGAAATCACGCTGCCGGATGAAGTGGCAGAATTCCAGCGCCGGGCTGTCGGGTTCGGCCTCGAGGAACGCAATCACCGTGTCCACCTCGCGGCGCAGATCCGATGGCGACAGGGCAAAGGGGTCCTGCTTGCCGAACTGTTCGATCCGCTGCGCCAGGGCCGAAGCGAACCGCGCCCGCGGGTCGCGCAGAACGGCAAAACAGTCAAAACCCTGCAGTGCGGCGAAGTCCTCGGGGTACAGGTCTTCCAGAAGCCAAAGCGGCAGATGCGCGCGATGCACGCGACCGAAGCGATCGTCGGGCTGCGACCGTTCAAAGCGTCCCCCGGTCTCGTCGAGCACGCGCAACTGCTCCTTGACCGATGATCCGGCACATTTCGGGATATGTATGAACGCAATCCGGTGGGTGTGATTTAGAATCACCAGAACGAGCCTTCTGCAGTTGGTCAGGGCGTCGCTCCATGCTACCGCAGCGAGTGTCGAAACGACAGTGATTGCGCCAGGACGTAGAGAAATGTCTGGAGTTCCGGTTCCGATTCAGAAACTGCGTCGCGAGGCGATCCGGGCTCGTACCAGGCTTTTCCTGCTACACCAGCGGCACTTCGGGCGTGTCTGCTTCATCCATATCAACAAATGCGGCGGCACCAGTGTCGAAAGGGCGCTCGGCCTGCCGCTGATCCATGACACGGCATTGCAGCGGATTGAAAGGGTGGGGCGCGCCCGCTGGGAAGAAATGCTCAGTTTCGCGCTTGTACGTCACCCATATGCCAAGGCGGTATCGCACTACAAATACCGCCGTAAAACGGGGCAGGCAGGTATGAAAGGAAATGACATCGACCTCAATACCTGGATCGAAAAGGCATATGGCGAGCGCGATCCGCGCTACTACAACAATCCGCTGATGTTCCAACCCTGCCTCGACTGGCTGGTGGATCGGGACGGCACGATCCTGGTCAAACGAGTGCTCAAGCTCGAGGAGATTGGAACGACCTGGCCTGCCTTCTGCAATGAGGCGTTCGGGCGCACGATCCCCCTGCCGCACAGCAACGCGACAAGGCCAAGGTCGAGCCCGTCACATACGTCAGCCGACCTGACGAAAGAGGCACGGGCTGTGCTCAGAGAGCATTTCGCAAGGGATTTTGCGCAATTCGGATACGATGCCTGAGCAGGTGCATGGCCCACAAAGGCCGAAGCTTTCCACTCAATATTGCCGATTTTTCTTTTTTTTCAATGCTTTAATGGAACGCTTTTCGCATGCGAAAGCCGTTTCGCACAAGATCAGCGTTGGGCCAGCCATGCGCGCAGATCTTCCAGCAGCTCACCGGTCACCCCGTCGCCGGAGAGCACCGCCCGCTTCGGCGCAGTTTCCAGCCGGATGCCAATGGCCACCTCTTCCGTCGCTTTGGTGGGGGCCCGGGATGGGTCGGGGTCTTCCGCATGCACGGGCGCCTTGCCACTATCCGGTCCTGCGGCCCGCTTCAGGGCCCGGTCCAACAGGGACCGTTCCTCGACAGCAGTCGCGTTGCCCGGCTGTTTGCGCAGGGCGTCCCGCACGCGCCGGGTGAACGCTTCGTCGCGCTCGATCGCTCCGGCAAGTGCCAGACCCAGCCGTTCGGGTATCGCTGTCGGAAACCGCAAATGGCTGCCCAAAGCCTCGTGGAGCCGTACAAAGGATAGGATCTTCGACCGCCGCGCCGGAGAAGCTGCCGAAAACAGCGCCCGAACGGCCGCCCGCGCGTCGGGAAAAATTCCCAGCCGTGCCGCCTCGCAAGCCAGATTGGCGCGCTCGTAGAAGGAGAGGTCGGTGCGGATCTCGTTTTCCTCGACCATCGCGAGGTAGCTGTCGGACATCGACGCCGCAGGGCGGACGAACGCCTTGATCGAGGCGAACCGCGCCTCGCCCGTTTCCTTTTGCAAGTCACGCAGCGCCATGAGGCGCCGGAAGCCCGATATCAGACCGTATTGTCCCGGCGCGGTCTCGACCACCTCGATGGGGGCCTGCTGCCCCCGAGCCGCCAGAGAGGCCTTGAGCGCGGTCATCTCTTCGGGGTCGACCATCATCCTGTCACGCACGAGGTGCCGCCCTTCCACGGCCTCCAGCGGGAGTGTCTGCACCATGCGTCCCTCACGGCGCGCGGTCTCGACCTCCTGCGCCAGCATGTCGAGTGCCGATTGCGCCGACGCTTCACCGGCCACCTGGGCAATGGGTGGACGGGTTGGGAACGGGCCCGCGGCCGGGGCAGGAGGGCAGCGTCGCTGTCGGCCCGGCCATTTTCGGGCACCACGAGCCTCTTCCGTCTTGCCATCTTCCGCCCTCCTATTCCGCCGCCACCGCTGCCGCGAGTTCGTCGCGGCGCCAGATGCCCACAAGCAGGGTCTTGAAGGCGGCATAGGTCTCATCGAAGGTTGCGCGCCCGCGGGCATAGGTTTCGCGGTTGAAGTCGCGGTAATCCGCCTCGTAGATGCCATGCACGCTCTCGCCGGCCTGCCCGATCAGCGCCGTGTAATCCTGGCGGTAGGGCGAAAGCACCCGGCCGAGATAGGACTGGATCAAGCCGGCCATCTCGGCCTGCTGGCTTGCGTCGTAACGGGTGATGATCGCGCGGACCGCATCCCATTCGAAAGCCATCTCGGGCCGTCCCAGCGCGCGGGCTGCCGTGTTTTCACTCCCCTCGATCGAAGAAAATGCAGAATGCAGCATGTCGAAGAACCGACCCGTCGAGTCGAACTCCAGGAATGACGCGCCGAAAGGGACCAGCAGTATATCCGCCGCCGACAGCCCATTGATCGTCAGGTAGCCGAGGGCAGGGGGCGTATCGAGAAAGACAAGATCGTATTGGTCCAGCACCCCGTCGGCCGTCAGCATGTCGGTCAGCGCATCCCAGAGCTTCCAGCCGCAACTCTGCATCCGCCAGACGGGGATCTGGAACTCGGACCAGTAAAGGTTCAGCTGCGCTCCGATCAGATCTATGTTGGGCCAGTGCGTGCTCCGGATCAGGTCCGGGGTCCGGATCTTCAGTGCTTCGGCAAGTGTCTCGTCGAGCGGTTGCGGCGCTTCTCCCATGTCTGCACGACGCTGGTTGTCAGCCTGCAGTCGCAGGGCGTAATGACGTGCGAGCAGCGGAAAGACGGTCTGCCATTCGTCATCGACCTGTCCGCCGAAGATCGATGTCATCGATCCTTGGCTGTCCAGGTCGATCATCAGGACCTTGTAGCCATCGAGAGCTGCCGACATTGCGAGGTGCGCACAGGTCGAGGTCTTGCCGACACCGCCCTTGAAATTCGCGACGGCGACGATCTTGGCGGGAAGTCCCTCGGGTCTGTAGGGCAGGTACTCCTTCGCACGCGACCCTTCCGCTCCGAAAAACGCCCGCAACTGGAGCACCTCCTCGAAGCTGAACCACTTCGCTCCTCCTTCCGTTTCGCTTCGACCCTGAGGGAGTTGGGGGTTTTGTCGCAGGACCCGTCGAAAATGTGCCGGTGCCACCGGAATGAGATACTTGGTGATCTCCCACGTCGAAAACAGCCGCAATGTCCGCATGCCGGTTCCGTCCATGCCGCGCTGTGCAAGATCGTTTCGTCCCTGCAGGCAGGAGGCGGCGATCCTGGCGAACTGGGCCGTGTCGCCGGGGGCTTCGAGCTGGTCTCGGGCTGCATCGGGGTTGATGCCGAAATACGGGGGCAGGGTGTCTCTGCTCATTGCCGCCTCACCTATGTCACGCGTTTTACAAAATGTAACGGGAAACACGATACATGTACATAATTATATATCTATTGGCGCTTTTTGTTGTTTTTCAATGTGTTGGAGGCAGTTTCCCCAGGCGTTTTCTGTTCCCCTGCAACAAGGCGGTGACAGGGGTTCAAGTTATTTTCTGTTATATTTAGTTACGGAAACAGCGGATTGATAATTTACCCTTTTCTTTCAATGGGATGAGTGCTCTTTTCGTAGCTTGTGTGACTCCGATACACCGAAAGACCGACTCCGGTCCCCCGAGACAGCGACTCCGATCCACCGATAGATCGACCTGTCGCAGTAGACCTGCGGCCTGTGGATAAATAGGATGGGTGTCAATGAAACGACGAATCCCGCGGTGGCATTCCAGACGTTCGGGACGGCAGGAGCAGCATGGTCGAGGCGACATCACAGGGCCCGCCCGCGTTGGGTGATTTCTTCGTTTGTGATATTCTGGCAGCAGTTCCGAAGCATGATCTTGTAAGCATGGAGCACCCGCTCTTTTCGCTCGCAACCCGTCCCGACCGGCGGATCCTCACCTACCGGCACAATGACGTGGAGGTCACCGTCACTCCCAGCGTGAAGGGCCGGGCCACGATCTTCGATGCCGACATTCTGATCTTCTGCATCAGTCAACTCATGGCCGCTCTGAATGCCGGGCGTCCGACCTCGCGGCGGTTGACGCTGACCGCGCATGACCTGCTTCTTGCGACCCGTCGCGAAACCTCGGGCGACAGCTACCGTCGGTTGCGCGACGCCTTCGAGCGGCTGGCGGGGACGCGTATCACGACCAATGTCGCCACCGGCCCGAAGGACGCTCCGGTCGAGGTGACGACCGGCTTTGGTCTGATTGAGGGCTGGGAGATCGTCCGTCGCACCAAGGGCGGCCGGATGATCAGCGTGGGGGTGACGCTGAGCGAATGGCTCTACCGGGCGGTTCTGTCGAAATCGGTGCTGACGCTCAGCCGGGAATATTTCTCCCTGCGCAAGCCGCTGGAGCGCAGGTTGTACGAGTTGGCGCGCAAGCATTGCGGGCGGCAGCCGGACTGGCGTGTCTCGGTCGAGGTGCTGTGCAAGAAGTCGGGGTCGAACTCTCCACGGCGCGTGTTCCGGGCCATGGTGCGTGAGATCATCGCCAAGGACACCCTGCCGGATTACACGCTTGCGGAATTGCCCGGCGACATCATCCTGGTCCGTCCTCGTGACGAACCGCTGATCGAGCCCGGAACAGCACCCGTGCTGCGCCCCGCCACCCTGGACGCGGCGCGAGCGGCTCATCCGGGCATGGATGTCTATGCGCTCGAGGCGGCCTGGCTGCGGGTCTGGGCGACCACTGGACGGGCGCGGCTGCACAGTCCCGACAAGGCGTTCCTGGCCTGGTGCACGCGCAACGCGTCCTCGTTCTGACCGATCCCCTCGGCCCCTTGCGGGTTCAGAAGTCCAGCAAGGCGTCCACGAGGTTCGTGACGGGCGAATGCAACTGATCGAGAAGCGAATGCGGCACGAGGTCTTCGGCGTCGTCCATGTTTCGGCTGTCCAGAACGATCTTCCCCGACCCTTGACCATAATGGCTGACGGATATCATGACTTCGTCCCGCAGATAATCCACCATCACCGTGAGGTCCTGCTCCGAGCTCAGCCCGGTGACGTTCAGGTCGCTGAACTGTCCCGAGATTTCATCCGCCGTCATCAGGGTTCCGGCGAAGGCCTTGCCGTTCTTCAGCGCCGTGATGTCGAGATGCAGGGTGGCCCCGTCGATGACCACGGAACTGCTGACATCGCCGAGCCCGAAAGCGCCGCTGTAGAATTCCCGGATCTGACTGAAGCCCCGCGATCCGGCCACGAACTCCACGTCCGAGCCGTTCTGCAGCAGCACCAGCGACGGATTCTGGCCGGTCCCGTCAAAGCCGATGTCGACGTTGTGCCCGTCTATGGTCAGGCGGCTGTCGGCACTCAAGGCGAATTGCGCCCCGCTCGTGGCGAGCAGGACCTGCCCGTCGCCACTTGCGGCGATGTCGGTGGACCCCGTGAAGGTGCCCGTGTTGGCGAAGCGCCCGCCGTCGACCGAGATGCTGAAAGACCCGGAGCCGGAATAGCCGTCGATCCAGACCTGGCCCGCATTCCCGATGACCAGTTCTGCCCCCATGCTGCCGACAAGGGTGTCGCCGGTCACGTCCAGACGGCCATGCGTGGCCGAAAGCTGC
Source organism: uncultured Alphaproteobacteria bacterium (assembly GCA_963721175.1). Classification (GTDB taxonomy): domain Bacteria; phylum Pseudomonadota; class Alphaproteobacteria; order Rhodobacterales; family Rhodobacteraceae; genus Aliishimia. The sequence goes on from CAVRIG010000005.1 coordinate 21,403, forward strand.
CCCCCGCTCCCGAAATCCAGGTTCTTGATCACGGTTGTTCCGCCATAGACGACCCAGTTGCCGGCGAGATCCACCTTGTCACCCGGTCGGGCGCCCGGCAGGGTTTCCGACGTCCAGTTCAGACGGTTGTCCCAGCGCATGCCCTCGCCCAGGTCGTTGGGAACGAAGCGCAGGGTCTGAGCGGCATTGCGGGATGTGGTCTCGACCTCGAAGGAAGATCGGAAATAATCCGCGATCTCGTCGGCTGCCCGGGCTGCGGCGTTGCCGCCGGTATCCATCACCTGGCTGAGATAGTCGGCCAGATCCTCGATGGTTCCGCGGCCGTCTCCCAGAACGCTGCGCGCATAGTTCTGGATCGTGGTCTCGTCCAGCCGAGCGATGTCGAGCCCGTCGACAAAGCGGTCCTGGTATTTCCTGGAACTCTGGTGGGTTTCGTCGCCGACCCAGTTGTAGACGATCGTGTCGTCGTGGACAGGCGCGTCATACCGGTTCCAGATGCCGTATTGCGACACCCTGGTGTCGGCCTTCTTTTGCGGATCGTCGGGGTCGACCATGTGGGCCACGATGTTGTCGAGGAAGGTCGACATCATGCCCTGTCCGGTGATGCCCTGGGTCAGGCCGCCGCGATATTCCGCGGTTTCCTTGTGGGCGCCCGACGTGATGACATTGCCGTTGACCAGCGAGTATTCCCCGCCTGCCTTGCGCCCGCGCGACACCAGAAGGGCGTTGTTGTTGTCGACGAAGACATTGTCCTCCACGAAGCCGCCGGAGCGCAGTTGCGCCCCGTCCGCCGCGGCGCGCATGACGATGTTGTCGCGGAAGGTGACGTCGTTCACATCGCCCTGAATGTAGACGTTGTGGCTGTAGATGCTGGGCGGCTGACCACCCGTCGTGGACAGGTTGAAGCGGTAGTCGTCTTCCCAGCCATTATGATCGAACAGCGAATTCTCGATCAGCAGCCCGTTGATGTTCTTGGCGAATATCCCGCTCTGGCGATCGGCATGCTCGGCCCAGAAACGTTTCGTGTTGGGGCTGTCGTCGACGACGTCGGAGACTTCGGAATTGCGGAGCGTGAAGCGTTTCACGTTCTGGATGTTCAGCTCGTCTTCCGTGACCGTCAGGTCGTTGAGCAGTATGTTCTCGCCATTGAGCACCCGGATCCGTTCGACAAAGTCGAGCCCGTCGAGCACCATATGGGTGGCGCCGGACTTGATCAGGTTGAACTCCCGCATCATCAGCGGGTCGGAGCCTTTGCCCCAGGCGCCGACATAGAGCGGATGCAGCGCGGATTTGCCCATCGTGTCGCTGTGCACGATCCCGGAGAAGTTGGAATAGCTGTAACCGCGCTCGAAGAGCAGCCAGTCCGAGGACTGGCCGTCACTGTATTTGGTCAGCCCGTCCCAAATCTTCTGCCCGACAGCCTCGTCGACGGCGAGTTCCGGCGTGGCCCCGTATTCGGTGTTGTCCTTGAAGAACTGGCCATTGATCCGTTTGACGGAAAGCCCTTCGAGCTTGGCGATGTCTTCCACGCTCAGCACATCCGAAGAGGCCGAGACATAGACCTTGCGGTGGTCCTCGCCGTGTTCGATCACGAGATTGCCGGAGGGGTCGGTTTCCAGCATGTAGACATCACCCAGCCCCCAGCCGCCTTTCTGCGGACCCGCCTTGACCGAGAATGTCTGATCCACGTTCTGCGTATGCCCGTCGGCATACTGGACCTTCAGCGAAAAGCTCAGCGGACCCGCCTGGTCGGTTCCGGTCAGTACCAGTGCCAGGGACAGGTCCGGATTGACGGTCAGATTGCCGAATTGGGGGCCCTCGACGATCGTCACGCCCGTGACCTTTTCCCCGAAATGCAATGTCGTGACCCGCCCGGAATATATCGTCGCATCCGCTCCGAGTTCCGGTGATTGACCCGATTGCTCCGGCACGTCGGCCGCGTCGTCCGTGGACCCTTCCAGGCCTTCCGTGGAAGTTTCCACCTCTTGTTCCGTATCGGCGTCGGCGTCGGCGTCGTTTCCCTTATTTCTGCGTCTGCGTCGCCGCCGGCGTCGTCATACTCGGCATCGGTTTCCGGATCGGGGGTTTCCGGATCGGGGCTGTCGGTGTCCTGCCCTGTCTCGTCTGTTGTGCTGTCTTCGGTTTCCGTATCGGTTCCGGAGGCGCTGTCGTCTTCGGTCTCGGGATCTTCCGCATCGCCCGACTGATCCGTCCCGGTTTCGGGCGTCTCCTGGGTCTCCTCGACGGTGCCTTCGTCGCCCGTGACTTCGTTGGCGACCGTGTGCCAGACCTCGCGGACATCCTCCATGTCGAACACGTATTTCGTGCCGGCCTGGTCGGCCAGCAGGAGCCGACCTTCCGGATGGCCGGGGAAGGGTGGAATGAACACGGCTGCGGTATCGTACCGCCCGCTGGCGCCCTCTCCGACGACTGGTACGGGCCTGCCGGCCGATGCACCTGTCGGCGCCGCCTCGTAGAGCTTCATCAATATGGAGCCGACCTGCAGCGCTTCATGTGTGGCGATGTCTTGCGAGACGAGACCATTGATCCCGAAGGTTTTCTCGCTATGCGAGGAGTTCAAGGAAAAGGCGCTGTTGGGAACCGCTGCGTTTACCGCAAGAAGGTTGTCGCCGAACAGCCAGGATGCCAGCCCAAAAGACAAGTAAGCCATTATTTTGAAGAGTGTCCCGTTTGTTTTGACGTCATCGGTCATGGATTTCGGGCAAACCATTTAGACACAATTCCACACTGCGTGAACTTCCACGCATGAAAATAACGATCTCACTGCCCCTCAGCAACTTGTTATGCCGGATAGGTGACGAGGACTCGCGTGTCGATCTGTTAATCCGCCAACCAGCGAAATTTTGCGCACCTGATGAATCTTGTGGCAGAATGCCGGGCCTTCCAACCATGCGTCGCAGTGGGCGCGCGGGCAGGGGGTGTCGAAACGGTTGACGACCTGCGGCAACTGTTTCTAATCCATCGCAAAAGGCGGCAAGGGCAAGGTCATGGCGGTCAAATTCAGACGGGTTGCGCGTGAATTGTGGCGCCACTTCGACCGGCCGCGAGATGCGCAAACCGGCCGGCGGCTGAAATACGATCATCCGAACGAGGCGGTGAACTACGATCTGCAGGCCATCTTCGTGGCCGTGCCCAAGACCGGGACCACCTCGGTCCGCAACCAGATCCGGTCCGGCGGATTTGCGATGATCGACGTGCCCCATCTCTCGATCCGCCAGATCCGCACCGCCATCGACGCCTTCCATGTCTGGCGCGGCCTCGACCGCAACACGCGCTTCCCCAACGACACGCTCGCCACCCAGGACGAGATCTTTGACGAGGCGCGCGCGGTCTTCGACGGGTTTTTCAAGTTCGCCTCCGTGCGCAACCCCTGGGCGCGGGCGGTGTCGCTCTATTCCCGGCGCGAAGGCATCCAGGTTTCGGATCGGATGAGCTTCAGAGACTTCTGCGAGGCACATTGCTTCGCCTCCGACACATCTGCGCGGCCCAGCCGGTTCCGCAATCAGCTCGACTGGCTCACCGATGCCGACGGGCAGCTGTTGATGGATTACGTCTACCGGCTGGAGGACCTCGACACCGCGATCGACGAAGTCCGGGAGCGTACCGATGGACGCATCACGCTGGAGCGCCGGGAGCGCAACGTCAATACCGCCTCGAAATCGAAATCCTACCGGGATGTCTATGACGATCACACCCGCGAATTGATCGCGGGGCGGTTCGAGAAGGATATCGATACCTTCAAGTACGTGTTCTGAAGCTACAGGATCAGCCTGCCGCGAGCGTGGCCTCGAACCGGTCGGCGGCATCGTCCCAGCTGTAGGACCGGGCACGGGCATAGGCCGCGTCCGACATCGCCTTCCACCGGTCCTCGGGCAGGCAGAGCACGTCGGCGAGCCGGTCGCCAAGGGCCGCGGCGTCTTCCACATCGACGATATGGCCGTTCATGCCTTCGGTCACAATTTCCACTGCCCCGCCCACGCGGGTCGAGACCACCGGGCATCGGCAGGCCATGGCCTCGGACGGGGGCAGGTGAAACCCCTCCGCCCGGCTGCCGCAGAGCCAGACGTCGCAGGAGGCATAGATATTCCGGATCTCGGCCTGCGGCGGTTGCTGAACATAGCGGCTGCCCTCCGGCAGCGGAAGGTTCGGCGAAACGCGCTTGGCCCCGAAGGCCACCACATGCAGATCGGGCACCCGTTCCCTGGCGATGCGGATCGCCTCGAGGCTGGTATCCACACCCTTGAAGGGATTGGTGGCGTAAAGCAGCCCGACGGTGGGGCGGGCCTGCCGGCCGCGTGCGGGGGCGTGGAACATCTCCATGTCGACGCTGTTTTCGATGAGCGTGACGTCGCGGTCGCCATAGGTCTCGGCCATCGTGTCGACCAGCCATTGCGAGATGGCGATCTTCTTCAACGGCAGATAATAACTGCCGGCCGAGATATGCGCGGGCAGGTGGCCATGCACCTCGTGATGCTGCACGAAATAGAATTTTCTCCCCTTGGAGGGGGGCAGGGCGGCCGCGGCGAAGGCGGTCTCCCACCAGGTCGCGATGATGATATCGGCGTCGGGGATCACATCCGGATCGAGCGGATGAAAGGTGTCGATCACGACATGCCGATTGCCCAGGAAATCGAGTTGTGGAGAGGCGGCCTTGTTGCGGAACTTCGCACGCGGATTGCGCAGCTTGCGCGCCAGACGCTGTCGGAATGAGGGGGGCGGCATCCCACGGCGGGACACGACAGTGACCTCGTGCCCGCGCTCCGCCAGTTTCTGCGCGTAGATCGCCGCGACGCGGACACCTCCGGCGATCGAGGCAAAGGGCAACAGGAAGGTGATGCGCACGAGATGTTTCTCCGCTGCCGGGACGCCGAAATCGTGCCTGTTTTGCTGAGTGTACTCCGGAAACTCAAGACGTTTTCTGGCCACCTGCACCTGCACAATGCCTTTAACTTTCGCGGTGTCTCGGTCATCAGTACTCCATGACACGCACCGCTCTTGTCACCGGCTCGGCCGGGTTCATCGGCTATTTCACCGCGCGCGCCCTGATCGGGGCCGGATGGCGCGTGATCGGGCTGGACGCACTGACGGATTACTACGAGGTCACCCTCAAGGAACGCCGCCACGCCATGCTGAGCCAGTTGCCCGGCTTCGCGCCCGTGATCGCGCGGCTGGAGGATCCGGGCCTGCTGGTCGATCTCTTCGCCACGCATCGGCCGGACCTGGTCATCCACCTCGCGGCACAAGCGGGTGTGCGCTACTCCATCGACCACCCGGCGTCCTACGTGCAGGCCAACCTGGTGGGCACCGCGGAACTGCTGGAGGCCGCCCGCGCGCATCCGCCCGGTCACATGCTGCTGGCCTCGACCTCGTCGGTCTACGGCGCCAATACCGAGATGCCCTATGTCGAGACCCACAAGGTCGACACGCAGATGAGCTTCTATGCCGCGACCAAGAAGGCGACCGAGGCACTGGCGCATTCCTACGCGCATCTCTACCGCCTGCCCACGACGATGTTCCGCTTCTTCACCGTCTACGGGCCATGGGGGCGGCCCGACATGGCGCATTTCAAGTTCACCCGCGCGATCCTGAACGGCGAGCCCATCGACGTCTACAACGACGGCGACATGATGCGGGACTTCACCTATATCGACGACCTGGTGGCGAGCGTCCTCGCGCTGGCCGAGGCGGTCCCCGATCCGGAGCATCCGGTGGAGGGGGACAGTCTCTCCCCCGTGGCGCCCTTCCGCGTGGTCAATATCGGCAACGGCGCCCCGGTGAAGCTGATGGATTACATCGCCGCGATCGAGGCCGCCTGTGGGCGGGAGGCGGAGAAGATCTTCCTGCCCATGCAGCCCGGCGACGTCCCCGCCACCTGGGCCGACACGACGCTTCTGACCGAGCTCACCGGCCAGCGCCCGGTGACACCGGTGACGGAGGGCATCCGCCGTTTCGTCGACTGGTACAGGGACTACTACCGGGTCTGACCGGGAATTCGCGTGGAGAGAGCCGTGTCCCTCATGCAGCAGATCGAAGACCGGCGCGCGCAGGTGGGCGTGATCGGGCTCGGCTATGTGGGGCTGCCGCTCGCCGTGGCGGCCGCGGCACGTGGATTTCCCGTCACGGGCTTCGACATCGATCCCGTCAAGACCGACCGGATCGCCGCGGGGCAGAGCTACATCGATGCTGTCCCGCACGAGGTACTGGCCGGGCTGGTAACCGAAGGGCGGCTTGAGGCCTCGAGCGATTTCGCGCGCCTCGCCCGACTGCCAGGTCATCGTGATCTGCGTGCCGACGCCGCTCAACGCGCAGCGCGAGCCGGATCTGTCCTTCGTGGAGGCCACGACCCGCACCATTGCGGAACATGCGCAGCCCGGGACGCTCGTGGTGCTGGAAAGCACCACCTGGCCCGGCACCACGGCGGAGATCCTCGCCCCCATCCTGGGTCCGGAGATCCACCTGGGCTTCTCGCCCGAGCGGGAGGATCCGGGCAACGCGACGTTCCGGACGCAGTCGATTCCCAAGATCGTCTCGGGCCATGGGGAGGCGGCGGGCGACCTCGTCGCAGGCCTTCTATGCCCGCGTGGTGGACCGGGTCGTGCGTGTGTCCGACACGCAGACGGCCGAGGCCGTGAAGATCACCGAGAACGTCTTCCGCGCCGTCAACATCGCTCTCGTCAACGAGTTGAAGCTGATCTACGACGCCATGGGCATCGATGTCTGGGAGGTGATCGACGCGGCGGCCACCAAGCCCTTCGGCTTCATGCCATTCTATCCCGGCCCCGGTCTGGGCGGGCACTGCATCCCGATCGACCCGTTCTACCTCACCTGGAAGGCGCGGGAATACGGCGTGCCCACGCGCTTCATCGAGCTTGCGGGCGAGATCAACACCGCGATGCCGGCCCATGTGATCGCGCGGCTGCGCGAGGTGGTGGACCACGCCTCGGGGCGCGGGCTGAACGGGGCGGAGATCCTGCTGGTGGGCGTGGCCTACAAGAAGAACGTCTCCGACATGCGCGAAAGCCCGGCGATGCGGCTGATGCAGCTTCTCGATGAGGCGGGGGCCAAAACCGCCTATATAGACCCGCATGTGCCCGAGATCCCGCCCATGCGCGCTTATGGTCAATACGAGGGGCGCAGCGCGATGGATCCCGCCGATCTGGCGCCCGGGCGCTTTGCGGCGGTCCTGATCGCCACCGATCACGACGCGATCGGATTATGCGGCGCTGCTGGAGCTTGGCTGCCCCGTGGTCGACACCCGCAACGCCATCGCCCGCCGCGGCCTGCCGATGGGACGGGTGGTAAAGGTCTGACCTCAGGGCAAGGCGATATCCACGTAGAAACCGCGGTGGTTCGATCCCATTCCTGCGCCGAACGCCCTGATCTGCACGACCCTGGCTCCGTTGTGAACGAGCACATGGTCGATCGGGATGCCGAACCACCCGGCCCCCGCCGGCCAGCTCGGGAAGGGACGACGCAGGGTGCGATAGCCCGTCTGCTCCAGAAGCTCCCGCATTGGCCGGCTCCAGGGGGCGGCATTGTAGTCTCCCACTGCGACCGTCGGCCCGGACAACCAGTCGTACTGGCTGCCCAGCCGCGCCAGTTCGGCCTCCGACAGGCCGACCAGCCAGGGCTTCAGAAGATGGTTCCCGACCAAAAAGGCACGTTTGCCGCTCCGGGTTTCGAGTTCGGTCACGGCATAGCGGTTGTGCCAGGCCGGGTTGAGGCTCAGCCTCCAGAACCGGACCGGCCGACGCCGGCTCGCCACCAGCAGCTCGCACGCCTTCAATTCGCAGGGCGAGACGAAGTCGTAGGCATCCCGCAAGGCGGGCAGGGCGGGGTAGATCGCCCGGGCTTCGGCAAAGACGATGACATCCGGTTCGTGGTCCAGCGCGGCGGCCACGATGCGATGGCTCTGGGCCGCATTTCCGCCGCGGACGTTGAGAAACAGCACGCGCAGATCCGAGGGGCGGTCCGCAACGTCCGGCAGACTGAGCCGGGCATGATCCCAGGCGAGATGTCCGGCACCGGCCAGCGCCGCACAGGCCAGGAGCGCGCCCGCCCGGCGCAGTCCCAGCCAGGCGGCTGCGACGGCGAATCCGGCAGCCAGCGCCAGCAACCATGGCGCCGCACTCTCGAAGATGCGCGCCAGCGCGCCCAACGCCGTCCTCGTGGGCACAAAAGGCGTTCCGGCCCCGGTCAGAAGGCAGAACAGCGAGGCCAGAAGCAGTGCCCCTGCAGCCTGCGCCTTCAGAAGCCTGCGATGGCCGGTGGTCATTCGGCGGCGTTGGCGGTGCGTCCGGAGGCGAGGAAGGGCGAGCGGCCGACCGCGACATAGGCCGTAAAGCCTGCGCGGTGGACGTCCTGGGCGGAATAGATGTTGCGCAGGTCGGCCATGACCGGAGTGGTCATGGTTCTGGCGATGCGGTGAAGATCGAGGGCGCGGAATTCGTTCCATTCGGTCAGGATCACCAGCGCATCGGCTCCTTCGGCGGCCTCGTAGGGATCTTCCGTCCACTCCACGCCGGGCAGCAGTGCCTCGCCTTCGCGTCGGCCTTGCGGGTCGACCACGCGCACCTTGGCCCCGCCGCCCACCAGCGCGGGCACGATGGTGAGGCTCGGCGCCTCGCGCATGTCGTCGGTATTGGGCTTGAAGGTCACCCCCAGCACCACGATGGTCCGGCCGTTCACCGACCCGCCGCAGACGTCGAGGATCTTGTCGATCATCCGGCGCTTGATCTCGTCATTGACCTTGATCACCGCCTCGACGAGCTGCACGGGGCAGCCATGCTCCTGCCCGATCCGAGCCAGCGCGCGGGTGTCCTTCGGAAAGCAGGAGCCGCCATATCCCGGTCCGGCATGCAGGAACTTGTTGCCGATCCGCCCGTCGAGCCCCATCCCTCTGGAGACCGCCTTCACATCCGCGCCCACGCGCTCGCAGAGGCTTGCGATCTCGTTGATGAAGGTGATCTTGGTGGCGAGGAACGCGTTGGCGGCGTACTTGATCATCTCCGCGCTTTCGAGGTCGGTCACCATGATCGGGAAGTCGCGCAGGTAGAGGGGTCTGTAGATCTCCGCCATGACCTCGGCCGCCCGGTCGCTTTCCACGCCGACCACGACGCGGTCAGGGCGCATGAAATCGTCGATCGCCGCCCCTTCGCGCAGGAATTCGGGATTGGAGGCCACGTCGAACTCCGCGTCCGGATTTGCCGCGACGATGGTCTCTCGTACCTGGCGATTGGTGCCCACCGGCACGGTCGATTTCGTCACCACCACGGCATAGCCGGTGAGCGCATGCGCGATCTCCTCCGCCGCCGCCATGACATAGGTCAGGTCCGCATGCCCGTCGCCGCGCCGCGTGGGCGTGCCCACCGCGATGAAGACCGCCTCCGCCCCGTCTACCGCGCCCGCCAGATCGGTGGTGAAGGAAAGCCGCCCCGCCGCTCACGTTCTGGCCATCAACTCGTCGAGCCCGGGCTCGTAGATCGGCACCCGGCCCGCCTCCAGCATCTCGATCTTGGCGGGGTTCTTGTCGACGCAGACAACCTCGTGGCCGAAATCCGAAAAACAGACCCCGGAGACGAGACCCACATAGCCGGTTCCGATCATTGCGATTTTCATGGCCCGGTGCCCTTGACGGTGATTTTTCCGCCTTCATGGTCACTGGGTCCACCTCTGTCAACCGGGCTTCATGCGGGATCCGCGGTGCGCGGGGCTGTCGCCCCGGCACGTTGGTCGGCGCGCAATCAGGCGACGGTCACCCGCCCGCTGCCACCTGTCGTGACGGTAAGCGTCACGGTTGTCGCTCCTATCCTGACGGTGGCGTCGCGATCCGATTCGAGGTTCAGGACCGACACGGTGTCGAAGGCGCCGGACAGGCCATCGGCCTTGATCAGGGTGTGACTGATCGCACCCGGGTAACCCGCCAGATCGACCTCCAGCGTGCCGCCCATCTCGACATTCAGCACCATGTTCGTGGGTGTCAGCCCGTGGATGCCGGACCGGAACTTGCGCAACTGGCCAAGGGCGGGCGTCATGCTGTCGATCTGTCCTGCCCCGTTCTTCGCAGGATCCCCGCCCATCCGGCATCCGTTGCCGAGCGAGCGCGTGGCGGTCACCGTTTCTCCGTTCTGGAATACCCCATCCAGATCGTAGGCCTTGTAGATGAAGCTCCCGGTGCTGCCCGTTCTGAAATGGTTTTCGATGACAGCCCTGGTTCCGCTCACATCGCCGGTGATCGTCGCGTAGGGGACGGCCATGCCACCCCCTGCCGTGCGACTGGTCAGGCGTGCCCCGGTCTGGAAGCGCAGCCGGGAGCCGGACGCGAGCTTGATCGTGCCGGTTCCGCCGGTGGTGCCGTCTCCGCCGGCCTTGGCATAGCCGCCGACGGTGAGGACCTCGCCCGATGACAGGGTGAAAGCCCCGCCCGGTTCGCACAGCAAGGCCTCGCTGTCGCAAACGGCCTTCACGCTGATGCCGCCGCTGACGGCGCCCGTGTTTCGGTAACGCCCGTCCGTGACCAGAACGGCCAGCGATCCACCTGTCACGCGGTTCGCCGTGAAGCGGGCGCCGCCGCGCACGCGGATGATATCGCCAGCCGCGTTCGTGTTGACGGTTCCGGTCACGTTCAGATCACCGCCCCGCATCCAGAGCGATCCACCCGCACCGATGGTCAGATCGTTGATCCGCTGCTTGGGAGAGATGTTCCAGAAGACCCGGTAGCCGCCAAGGTCGATGCTGTCGCCGGCGAATGTGCCCGGCAGATCGTGCGTGGACCAGTCGTCGGTCACGTCCGAGCGGAAACCCGGAGTGGACCCATCGACGCAAGGCTCGAAGACCACGGTCTTTGCGGCGGCACGCGGCTTTCGCCATTGCCCGGTTTGCGACTGGTAGTATTCCAGAAGCGCCTCGATCTGCTCCCACGGAGCGGCCTCGGCCCGGAGGCTGGCGACGAAATCCGCAAGGGACGATCCCGTGGTGGATTTCCACCGGTCGTTGAACGCCCCTGTGCTGAGCGCATTGAGGGCGGCGCTGTTCAACCCGGTGGCATCCGAGTTCGAGCCATGCGACGGCGACCAGTTCCAGCGGAAGAATTCCGGAGGTTGATACCAGGACGCGTCCACATCGAGATTGGCAAGTCTCACGCCGTAGGTCTGGGCAGCTATGCTGACACGCCCCACCGGGCCTGTCTCGGTTGGAGACGAGATCGGCTTTCCCTTCTGCCCGCCATTTATGATCGTCGCCCGCTTGACCGTGGTGGCATGGTTCTGGTTCATGATCCCGCCAGCCAGAACCGCCTGGAAAGCCGTCGGTCGGGTCTCCCTTGCCGGCGTTCCAGCCGTCCTTTTCCCCCGCTTCCGTGACGATGATGTCGGAGCCGTAGCTGAGATTGGTCGCTTTCTTTTCCGACCCGTTCAGCAAGGGTGGGTTGGTAAGCGACTGTTGTTCCTCACCATAGGGGATATTGGGATCTCCGATCCCTTCGCCATTCCCGAACAGAAGACCGGCATTGGCGAACGCCATGAACAGCCGTTGCGCCACCGTTCCGCTGCGGAACTGCAGCGCGTTGAAGCTCGGATTGGTGACGATGATGTCCCGTGCGGTCACGTCGTACAGGTCGCCTTGCGTGTACATGCCATGACTGCCATCGTCGGGCGACTTCGGAAAGCCGCCGTCCTGGTCGGAGCGATATCCCTGAGACCAGCCTGCCTGGTCGACGTAGATCTTTTCGAACAGGGGCGCATAGGTGTCGTCCTGATAGATGCCCGAGACGCGGTCCGCGTTTGTCCTGGCCCAATGCGTCTTGCCCTTGGTGGGAGTGGATCCATGGGCATCGGTGACGACCGTGCGGCGGATCGTGTTGGCGCGGTTCATGATCCCGTCCTGGTTCACGCCACCGCCGCCGAACGGATACACCGCCGACGCGGCCGCGGGATAGGTGGTACAATCCGCACGGCAGCCGTCGTAGATCAGGAAGTCGGTGTTCCGGTGCATCGACGTCCGGGTGAAATGCAGGTCCTGGAACACCACCCCCGTCGTCATCCCGGTAGCGGCCTGAAACAGATCGTTGAAGACGGGCTTTGCGCCCGCCCCGTAGGTGCCGACATATGTCGGGTGCAGCTGGCTTTCGCTCAGAACCCCGGACAGGGCTGCGGGCTGCGCGAAAGTCTGCCCGCGTTTGTAGAGCACCCACCATGACCGGAAAAGAGTGTCATCGAGGGAGTATTGATACAACTTGGCCGCGACCAGGGGGGTGAGCGCCAGATCCTCGGTTTCGCCATAGTACGTCGTCGGAGAAATGACGATACCCGCCTTGTCCCGCGCCGCGACCTCCATGATATCGGCCGGCCGGACATTGCTTCGGTCAAGCTGGTCCTTGGTGCCGGAATGACGGGCGAGGATATCGGCCTCGCTCAGACCGTCCGTCGCCACATGCAGCACCCGCGCGGTCTCGGACGGTTGCACCACGAAGGCATCCTTCGCATCCGTCTCCATGTAGTAATAGTCGCCGTTCCCCCAGCCCGCAGGCCGTTCGGTGTGCTTGACGGTGACGGTGGCGGTCACGTCTGTGCGGGAACCGCCATTATTGCGGCGATAGGTGAAGGTCTGATCGCCGGAATACGTATAGTCGATGTCGTTGAGATCATAGGATATCCCGCCATCGGACCGGGCGATCACGCGTCCGACCTCCGGCTGCGTCAGGATTTCGACGCTTTCGGGCGCTGTGCTGTCGAACAGCACCGCCATGCGCCGACCTTCCGTCGTGAAAAACTGCGCGTTGCGGGCAACTGTCCCACTGTCACCAGTATCACTGCCACCGGAAATGACCCGGCCATAGCTGACGAAACTCCGCGGCGTCTTTCCTGCGATCCCCACGGACAAACTGTTGCCGAAAATGCGCGGCCCTTGCACCGTTGCCATTGCTGTCTCCTATGATGTCAGGCGGATTGTGCCGAGAGCCATCTGCGACCCGAGCGGCAATGTGCCCCGGACGGCATGGCCGGCATTGTCTGCCTTGATGGCCCCCGCTCCGGCGGTCACATGGTAATTGGTGTCGTATCCTGTGGCGTACGCACCGGTGATGGTGGTGACGCCGGAAAGCGACGGTGCGGCGCCACGGCCACTGTCCGACGCGGACGCGAGCACATGATCCCCGTTCAGAACGGGGAGGACCGTTTCCACCAGCGTGGTTCCGGCGCCTCCGTTCGTGACGGCATAGGCGGGGTTGGCCCAGCCATTGGCCTTGAACAGCGACAAGGCGGAGCTGTTGGCCGCAGAGGAGCCGTTGATCGAAACGGTGATCGTTCCCCATCCGGTCCCGACAACAAACTTGCCCACGGCCACCTGGTTCTTGCTGTTGGTGTTCACGATCCGGGCGGGGGTGACGGTGGCGCCATTGACCGTCAGGTTGGCAATCCGGTTGGTTTCGGACGATCCCATGGCGATATGCGCGATGAAGTAGACCTCGTCTCCCTGGCGCAGACCGGACAGATCGATACCGTGATCCTTGCCCGGCACGAAGGTGGTCTGGAGATGTGTCGGTGCCTCGCCGAGTGACATTGCCGCGGACGGATTGACTGCCGCGGTCACGGCCGTGACACCCGGCGCCACGCCGTCGGAGGCGGTCACCGCGCAGGTGATTGCCGCGCCCAGGTCGGCCTGGACGAGATCGTGGGTTTCGCCGGTCGCCCCTGCGATGTCCGCCCCGTTGCGGCGCCACTGCCGGGAGAACGTGATTGTGGCACCGCTCGGCGAGGACCAGAGACCGGGGTCGACGGTCAATGTGCTGCCGACGGTCAGACCGGCTTTGGACCCTGGGTATTCGATCCCGGCGGTGCCGACGAAATTGTACAGCTCGTTGCGGATCTGGCCGGCCGTGGGCATGTAGGTGCCGTCGTATTCCGTCCCGCTGAAGGTGAGGCCGATGGTTGCGCTGTCGGGCACCAGGGGATTGATGTCGATCTCCGCGTTGTTTCCCGCGCTCGTGATGATCCGGGCCCGGTACTGCACCGGGGCCGGATTGGCGGTGAAGATCTTCTCGTGGCTGCCGCTGTCCGTGACGGTGACGGCAAAGCCAGCCATGTCGCCTTCGGTCAGCGGGCTGTCCGGCGCCGGCGCATCGCCGGTCGCCGCGACCGCCACGCCGACGATCGCCCCGGCATTGGAGGTGAAGTTCGCGGGATCGGTCATCGTGCCGTAGCCCGCCACGTCCCTGACGGCCTGTCCCTCGTAGAGCGGCGACATGGCCGGCGGCACTGTCGCGGAGATGTCGGAGGCCACCGCGGTCAGACGGAAACCGTCCTCGACGCCTTGCAGATCCGCCGTTGTCGCGCGCACGGTGACGGGTGCGTCCGTGATCGGTGTCGTGAGACCGGAAAAGTCGACGAGACCGGTCGTTGTCCCGATCACCACTCCGGCCGGAGCCGTGACCAGCGCATAGCTGGCGACCGGGCCGGTGAACCCGACGGAGGCATCATATGCCGGCGCCCCGGCACCGAGGATGATCGACTGATCGGTCAGCAGGCCGGTCAGGCCCACGGGTGTTCCGGCGACTTTCGTGTCGATGATGAAAGTGAGTGGACGTGTGGCCTGATCGTCCGAAACCTGGAGCGTGACACGGTCACCAGACTGCAAGACCGTGTCGAGAGGAACCATGCCGCCGTTTACGCGCAGTTCTATCGTCACGGTCCCCGGGGCATCGTAGTTTGCGGGATCGAACCAGGCGGCTGGAAGGTTGGTGCCGGTCTGGCCCTGGGTCAGCTCCATCGCCCCCGGCAGGACACCACCGGTGGCAATCTTGATCGCGGCTTGCGGAGACGAAAAAACCGATTGCGGAAAATCCACCCCAATGCCGATTCCGACACCGCTCATCAGTAGAGCCCTACGATTCCGGTAGCCGTGGTGCCAGTCGTCCAGATCCGCTGTGCCCGTATCGGAAAGGTGATTCCGGCTGCGACATGAATCGTTTCGGTGTCCCCGGCGACGGTGGTTACCCGCACGGCTCCGGACGTCGTCACGTTCAGGCAGCGCACGGCGTTCGGCAGATCGGTCAGGTCGTCGGGCGTTATCGCAAAGACATGGGTTGGAGGACTGTTGAGACCTTCTGCATATCTTTCGAACTTGTCGGCCATGAGATCGTCCTTTTCGTCAAGCGGCACTGGAGCGTGCAGGAAATTGGCGGTAGATTTCGACATGAGCACAGGCAGGCTCCGCGCTGTCGGAAGCTGCGACTTGTCAATCGGCAGGTGCCTGAGATACACAACCGGTGATCGGGAATTGTCCTGCCTGTGAACACTGGCAGATATTTCGCATGGGCCGCTTAAGTTCGGGTTGTGCGGCCGTACGGTGTCTCAGGGCAGAGGGTGTGCCATCATTGTGCGCAAGACACATGGAGCTTGCCGGGACTGTGAAACAGGCTGCTGCCGGCACGGCTTCAGGGATGGCAACACAATAGTCACCTGCTTGGTTTATCTCCGGATCCATGCAGGAAGACCGAGAGCAAGTTGATGATGATCTGGGCCAGAGCGGCGAATGACACCGGCGGAGATGCCGCGTCATCGGTGATCGTCACTGTGCCGGACAAACAGGCGCTGCTGGAAGATCTGCAAGTCCGGATGCTGTCGGGGCAGGGATTCAGTGTTGCGACGCTCAATCTCGACCATGTGGTGAAGCTGCGTCGCGATTCCGACTTCCTGAACGCCTACCTGCAGCAGACCCATGTGACCGCAGACGGCAATCCGATCGTCTGGCTGTCCAGACTGGCCCGGCAGGACGTGTCGCTGGTGCCCGGCTCGGAGCTTGTCGAACCGGTCTGTGCGATGGCGGCCCGACATCGGGTGCCCGTGGCGTTCTTCGGATCGACACCGGAGGCGCTGGCAGATGCGGAAGAGGACTTGCGGGCGCGCTGTCCCGGGCTCTCTGTCGTCGCAAGGATCTCTCCGCCGCTGGGATTCGATCCTGCCGGCCCGGAGGCGGAAGTGCTCCTGGAAGAACTGGCGTCGTCCGGCGCGCGGCTGTGCCTTGTTGCGCTTGGCGCTCCGAAACAGGAGATATTCGCCATACGCGCCATGGCACGCATGCCGCAGACGGGCTTCCTGTCGATCGGGGCGGGGCTTGATTTCTTTGCGGGACGGCAGGTGCGTGCGCCGGAAATCTTCCGCCGCATCGCCGCGGAATGGCTCTGGCGGCTTGCGGGCAATCCGCGTCGCCTTGCGGTGCGCTATGCGGCCTGTTTCGCCATCCTGCCCGATCTGTTCGTGCGGGCACTCATGGCGCGGCTGGGACCGGAACGGGGCGGGGGAACATGATCCCACCGAGCCTGGCCATACTGGCGCTGCCCTTCATCGTGCTGATCCTGCTGGCCGGGTTCCGTCCCGCCCTGGCGATCTGCCTGGCGGTGATCGGCAGCTATCTCTTCATGCCGAGGCTGGGTGGAATCGATCTGCCGCTGTTGCCGGGACTGAACAAGTACACGCTGCCCGGCGCGGTGGCCGCCGTCTTTTTGGCCATCCGCTATCGCGAGGCGCTTCGCCAGCTTGGCAGCAGGGCGGCCGATTTCACGGGTGTCATGCCTGGCTGGCTGCCCCGGTCGACAATCGGACGGATCCTTCTCTTCATTGTCCTGACGGGTCCGTTTCTGACCGTGTTCGCCAATGGCGACCCTGTTGCTGCCGGCGAGACGGTTCTGCGCGCCTTGCGCCCCTATGATGCGGTAGCCGGCGTGGGCACGACATTGACGGCGCTGCTGCCGCTGCTGCTGGCGCGCAAGTTTCTCGCCGACGACGATGGGCACAGGACGCTGCTGATCGTGATGGCCGTCATGGGGTTCTTCTACAGCTTTCTCGCGGCCTACGAGATCCGCATGTCGCCACAGCTGAACCTGCATGTCTACGGGTATCGGGGCTCGAATTGGCGGCAGAATCTTCGGGACGGCGGCTTCCGCCCATGGGTCTTCCTGCAGCACGGCCTGTGGCTCGGGATCTTCCTGTCCTGTGCGGTCATCGCCTGCAGCGCCTGTTTCCGGGCCATGCGCCCGACCGGCCAGAAGCTGCTCTATCTCTTCATGCTGCTGTGGACCTTTGCCATACTGCTGCTGGCAAAGACGTTCGGGGCCTTCCTCATCGCGTTCCTTCTGGTTCCCGTCGCGCTCTTCCTGAGCATTCGGTTGCAGCTGATAGTGGCGGCGGTTCTGGCCGGGATCGTGCTGATATACCCGGTCATGCGGGGATCCGGGCTGGTTCCGGTGAATTGGGTGGTGGCCAAGGTGGCCACGATCGAACCCGAACGCGCCGCATCGCTGCAATACCGGCTCAACAACGAGGACATCCTGCTCGACAAGGCCAACCGGCGGCCACTTTTTGGCTGGGGTGGATGGGGCCGGGCGCGGGTCTACAACGAGAATGGGCGCGACATCAGCACCACCGACGGGCGCTGGATCATCGTCGTGGGCGAGGAGGGCTGGTATGGTTACATCGGCACGTTCGGGCTGATGGCGCTGCCGATCCTCACTCTGGCATTGCGACGACGAAAATACGAGGTTTCGGTTCTGACCTCCGGCCTGTGCCTGGTTCTGGTCGCCAACATGGTCGATCTGATTGCCAACGGGACACTGACCATGGTCACATGGCTGATTGCCGGGGCGTTGCTTGGCCGGATCGAACTGCAGAACGCCGCAAGCCCGGCAATCGAGGAAACCTCTGCCACGCCCGAAAGGCAGCAGCAGGGTCGCCGGACCGCGGCCCCGTCGCAGGTGGCCATGCCGGGCCGTCTGGCCTATACGCGGTTCCCGCAGTCCCAGTCTCGTTCGTAAGGTTTCCGGTTTCGACATGCCGCACGACATCGTCGTCTCGATCATCAACTACCGCACCCCGGAACTGACGTTGCAATGCGTGCAGTCGGTGCTGGACGACCGGGGCGATCTCGATGTGCAGGTGGTCGTGGTCGACAATCTCTCCGGCGACGGCTCGGCGGACCGCATCGCCGACTGGCTCGCGGCCGGGCCGCCGGATCTGCCGGTCAGGCTCGTGAGGTCCGCGACCAATTCGGGCTTTTCGGGCGGGCACAACCAGGGCATGGCGGCGGCCGAGGCGGAGTTCTACCTGGTTCTGAACTCCGATGCGGTGCTGAAACCGGGCTTTCTGCGCACCATGCTTCAGGCTGGCAGGTCTCAGCCCGACAAAGGCTTTTTCGCGCCGCGCATAGGCCATGACGACGGTGGCGTTCAGGATAGCTGCTTTCGATTCCCGAACCCATTGAGCGAACTCGAGCGCAGTGCCCGGACCGGCATCGTGACGCGCCTTCTGCGCCGCCACATGGTGTCGCTCGGTCCTGACCCGGATCCCGACCGGATCGACTGGGCCAGCTTCGCCTGCATCCTTCTGCGCGGCGAGATGGTGCGTGCGATCGGCCCGATGGACGAAGGCTATTTCCTCTATTTCGAGGACATCGAATACTGCCTGCGTGCCCGCAGGGCCGGATGGCGCGTCGCACATGTGCCTCGGGCCGAGGCGGTGCATTTCCGCGGCGGCTCCGGCCCGGTCAAGACGCTCAACGCGCAGCGCGCCGAGCTCCCGCGATACTTCTACAGTTCGCGTACCCGGTATTTCTATCAGGCGCATGGGTTTTCCGGACTGATTGCCGCGAACCTGCTGTGGTATCTCGGTCGGGCGATCAAGCATTCGACCCGGATGATGGGGCGGGATCCCGGACGCATGCCGGTGGCCGAGGCGCGCAACATCTGGGTCAACGCGTCGCGCCCGCTCGGCCCCCGCCATGCGCCCTGGGAGCAGACATGAGCCTGCCGGATTTCCTGATCGTGGGGGCCATGAAATCGGGAACGACCACGCTGCAGGCACAGCTGGCCGCACAGCCCGGCATATTCATGACGACCCCGAAGGAACCGAACTTCTTTTCAGATGACGCCGTTCATGCTCAGGGACTCGACTGGTACCGCGGCCTTTACCGCGAGGCGGCACCGGACACTCTGAAAGGCGAGGCCAGCACGCATTACACCAAGCTGCCCACCTATCCCGAAACCGTCGCGCGGCTGGCCGCGGCGGTGCCCGCGCCGCGTCTGATATACGTGATCCGCAATCCCGTCGCCCGCGCGGTCTCGCATTACATTCACGAATGGAGTCAGGGCAACATGGGCGGCGACCCGGCGGCGGCATTCGACCGGCACGGGGAGATGGTCGATTACGGCCGCTACGGCATGCAGATCGCGCCCTATGTCGAGCGGTTCGGCGCAGACGCGGTCTGCCTGACCAGTCTCGAACAGCTCACCTCCGACCCCGAGGGTGAGATCGCCCGGATCGGACAGCATATCGGAGCGGCTGCGCCACTGACCTGGGATCACACGCTCGAGGCGCAGAACATTTCGGCCGCGCGGGTCCGGCGTCTGCCGTTGCACGGGCTTCTGATCGACAATCCGGTGGCCGAGACGCTGCGGCGCAGGCTCGTGCCCAAGGCGCTGCGGACGCGCATCCGCAAGGCCCGGACCATGAATGATCGCCCCGAACTGTCCGCGGCGCTGACCGCCGAGCTGGAGCGTGTCTTCGCGGATGACCGCGACCGGCTGGCGGCGTTGTTTCCGGGCCATCCCGCGCTCGCAGCCTGCTATCCGTTCTGCAACCGATGAGCGTGCCCGCGCGGATCGGTGCCGTCATCATCGGCCGCAACGAAGGTGCGCGGTTGCTGCAGTGTCTCGCCTCGGTCACCGGGGCGGTCGACGGTCCGGTGATCTATGTCGAACTCCGGATCCTCCGATGGCAGCCCGGAGGCGGCCCGCGCCGCCGGGGCCGAGGTGATCGATCTCGACCTCTCCGAGGGGTTTACCGCAGCCAGGGCGCGGAATGCCGGGCTCGCGCGGTTGCGCGACCGGGCCGATCCTCCCGATCTGGTGCAGTTCATCGACGGGGATTGCGAACTGCGTTCAGCCTGGATCGCCGAGGCGGCCGGATTTCTCGGCCCGCATCCGGATGTCGCGGTGGTCTGCGGTCGCCGGCGCGAGCGATTTCCCGAGGCCTCGCTCTACAATCGCCTGATCGATGCGGAATGGGATACGCCCATTGGCGAGGCGCGCGCCTGCGGCGGCGATGCGCTGATGCGGATGGCCGCACTCGACGAGGTCGGCGGTTACAACCCCGCACTCATTGCCGGGGAAGAGCCCGAGCTTTGCGTTCGGCTGCGCAAGGCGGGCTGGCGCGTCTGGCGGCTCGACGTCGAGATGACCTGGCATGATGCGGCGATGACGCGATTTTCGCAATGGTGGAAACGGACCCGCCGCGCCGGCCATGCCTTTGCCGAGGGGGCGGCGCTGCACGGTGCTCCGCCGGAACGGCATAACGTGGCCCGGACCCGCCGGGCGCTTTTCTGGGGGGCGGGGGTGCCGCTGGCGATCCTGGCCGGGCTGGCCGTCACGCCATGGGCCCTGCTGCTGGGCCTTCTCTGGCCGCTCAGGGCCGTGCGGCTGATGGTCCGCGGAACCGACCCCGCGCGCGCGATTTTCCTCGTGCTCGGCAACCTGCCCGAAGCGCTTGGGGTTCTGGAATACCGCATCAAGCGGGCAATGGGTCGAAAGAGCGCCCTGATCGAATACAAGTGAGCCGCGGCTACATCAGCTTGACGATCTCGGACCAGTGCCACCAGACCGCGAGCCCGTTCAGCAGACAACCGCCGCTCAGCAGCACCAGGTCGGCCAGAGGATCCCAGGCGTTCTGCCGGCGCACGGCGTGAATGCGCAGCGGATAGGTGATCAGCAGCGCCAATCCCGGGGCGATGAGCACGCCGAACATGCCCAGCCACTGCACGCCCAGAAACATCAGGATGGTCTGCACCACGGCGGTCGAGGCGCTGAAATAGAAGACCTGCCGGGTATTGCCCGAAGACATGAAAATCGCGCCATAGCTCGACAGCACGATCTGCGGGACCAGCGACAGGCTCAGCAGGACCACGACCGGCCCGGCGAGCGCATAACGCGGATCGTAGAGAAAATCGATCAGGGCGATCCCGATCAGGGCCATCACGAAGCTGCCGGCAGAGTCCGCCCAGGATGACCAGCCGGCGGACACCGAAGACCTTTCTCTTGTTTTCCGCGCTCTCGTGTATCGGTTTCAGACGGTAATAGGGGAATACGGCCCGTCCCATCACCGCCTGGTAGACCAGCAGCGGGATCGAGCCCATGAAATAGCCGATATTGTAGACGCCGAGCTGGGCCAGCGTGACATAGCCGCCCAGAATTGCCTTGTCGCCCAATTTGAGCACGAAGGTCATGGCCGTGCTGAGAAAGAGAAACTTGCCGAAGTGAAAGAGCTCGCGAGCGATCGCCGGGTCCCACCGCAGGCGATTGTTGTGTCCTGTCAGCACCAGGCGATGCCCGATCAGCGCCAGGGACGTTCCCACGAGATTGCCGATCACCAGCGCCCAGACCGATTGCAGCCACCAGGCGAGCGCCACGACGATCGTGATCTCGATCGTCTTGACCACGAAGCCGACCATCGTCTGCCGCTCGATGGTCAGGTCGCGGTTGTTGGTGATGACCTTGGTCGTCATGAAACCGGCAATGAGCAGCGACAGCCCGGCCACCGGCAGCACCTGGATCAGCATCGGCTCGCCGTAGAGCCGGGCGGCAGGCCAGGCCAGCGCACAGGTGGCGAGCCACAACAGCACACCGCGCACGACCTGAAGCGTCCAGGCGGTGTCGAGAAAGTCCGGCTCGTCGCCGCGCGGGTTCTGGGTGATCGCCTGCCGGATCCCGGTATCCGAGAACATCCTCAGTCCAGTGATGAAGACCCCGACCAGTGCCATCAGGCCGAAGGCCTCGGGAAACAGGATCCGGGTCAGGATCAGGTTGGAAATCAGACGCAGCACGTTCGAGCCACCCAGCGCGAGAACGGCCATGGCGGTGGTGCGCAGCGACCGCGCCTTCAGCGAATTGCCAGAGAAAAGCGATTTCATGATCGGGCCGCCGTGTCGCGGATTCGTGTCGGGAGCGGTTCAGGTCGGATCGCGCCACCATCCTGTCCGCAGAACAGGGCGAGCAGACGTCCTGCTTCGGCCATGCTGTCGAAATGCGCCTTCACCGTCTCGCGTCCTGCCGTGCCCATGCGGCGGCGCAGTCCGGGATCCCGCGCCAGCATGCGGATACGCTCTGCGAGGCTGTCCGCATCGCCGGGAGGGACCAGAAAGCCGCTCGTGCCGTCCTCGACCAGTTCGCCGACCCCGGCGACCTGCGTGGCCACCACCGGGCGGACGCTGGCGAACGCCTCCATCAGGACCACCGGCACCCCTTCGGCAAAGCTCGGCAACACGCAGATATCGCAATTCCGCATCTCTGCGGCGACCGCCTCCTGCGAGAGATGACCGGTAAAGCGCACATGCGCTCCCAAAGGTGCGGCGGCGGCCTCGATCGCGGTGCGGTCGGGGCCGTCGCCCACCAGCGTCAGGCGCAGTCCGGGAAACTCGGGCACCAGTTGCTCCACCGCCTCCAGAAGGACGCGCAGCCCCTTCACCGGGTCGATCCGACCGACGAAAAGCAGATGCAGCTCGTCATCCTGGCGATCGGCTGGCGGCCCGTCATACCGTGTCGGATCGACACCGCAATGAACGATCCGGATCTTGTGCCAGTCCTCGGGGTCGCTGAAGAACATCAGCTGACTGCGCGCGTAATTGCTGATCGTGGCGACAAAGGCCGCCCGGGCGGTCTTTTCCTGCAGCGCCCAGCGATAGGGCTCGAACAGATCCGCAGGCCCGTGCAGGGTGAAGCTGAAGGGAATGTCGGTCAGTTCCGATGCGAGCATGGCGACCGTGGCGCTTCCGAAGACGAAATGATTGTGCAGATGCTCGATCTTCTCACGTTCCAGATGGCGCGCCAGAAGTGTTGCCTCGACGAAATAGAAGATCTGGTAGAGTGCCGCCTTCAGGCCTGGCGACCGGGTTCTCCATGCCAGCGCGAGGGCCCGGAAATAGCGCGCCGGCCGGGTGACGGCATAAGCCTGCGCGGCGAGCAGGGTCATGGGATTCCTTGCCGCCTGCTGGACGTTGAAGGTGCTGGCGGCGGCGGCCTTCTCGGCCGGGCCGGGGTGCTGTGCGGCAGGGGTGCGCTGCAGCGAGCAGGTCACCACTTCAGCGCCCCGCGCGCGCAGCGCCTCAACCTCGCGCAGGATGAACGTGAGCGAAACTTCCGGGTAGCGCCCGGTGAAATAGGCAATACGGGGCAACTTCGTCATGATCGGCAACTTTGGATAGGGAACCTGTGCTGTTCAGGACATCTCTAAGGCGGAAAACTGAACAAAGGCTCTGCATCATGACAGAAGGACGAAAACCTTCTGCGATATCGGACGCTTCAATTTCGAGCATAGACATCCTCGTAGCGGATGATGTCGTCCTCACCAAGATAGGAACCGGTCTGCACCTCGATGAGGACCATGTCGAGCTTGCCCGGATTTTCCATCCGGTGCACGGCGCCCATGGGAACATAGACGCTCTGGTTCTCGGTCACGAGCTGAACCCTGTCGTCGATCGTCACCCGCGCCGTGCCCTGCACCACGATCCAGTGTTCGGAGCGGTGGTGATGGCTTTGCAGGCTCAAGGAGGCGCCGGGGTGCACGACGATGCGCTTGACCTGGAACCGCTCCCCGATCACCAGACTTTCGAACCAGCCCCACGGGCGGTGATCGACAGGAAACTCGGTGGCCTGTTTGGTCTGACGCTCTTTCAGCAAAGTCACGGCTTCCTTCACACGCTGCCCCTGTGACATGCGCGTGACCAGGACGGCATCGGGCATGGCAATCGCCACGATGTCGTTCAGCCCGATCCCGACCAGTTGCTGCGTGTCGGATTCGCTGCGCAGCAGGCTGTTGTGACAGTCGATGGCTGTCACCTGCCCGCGCATCACATTGCCTTCCGGGTCCGGAGAGCCCTGCTGCCAGACCGCCTCCCAGCTCCCCAGATCCGACCAGTTGTCGCCATAAGGCATCACGGCAAGATTTTGCGCCCGCTCCATGATCGCATAGTCGATCGAGATATCTTCCAGTTCGGCCCATGGCCCGGGTGCGAGCCGGACGAAGCCCAGATCGAATTCCGCCTGTTCCACCGCGTGGCGCACGCCGGGCACGAGCTCCGGCGCATGCATCTCGTAAGCTTCCACGATCGTGCGGGCCGCAAACAGGAAGATCCCGGCATTCCACAGAAAATTTCCGGACTCCAGCATGGCCGCGGCGTGCGCGGCATCGGGCTTCTCGACGAAGCGTGCGAGCGGTTGCGGCGTTCCTGCCGTCAGATGCGTGTCGCCGGCCAGTTCGAGATAGCCGTAGCCGGTTTCCGGATGTGTGGGGCGGATGCCGAAGGTGACCAGCGTGCCTGCTTCGGCGGCCGGCAGCGCTGCAGTGACGCAGTCCTGAAAGGACGGCCCATTCGGGATCACGTGATCCGACGGCACCACCAGCATCAACGCCTCCGGATCCTTTTTCAGCACCCAGAGCGCCGCGGCCAGGACGGCAGGTGCGGTGTTGCGGCCCTCCGGTTCGATCAGGATGCCATGGTTGGACCGTTTGATTGCAGCAAGTTGTTCGGAGACGATAAAGCGAAAATCCGCACTGGTCACGATCACGGGGGCTTCACAGATCTCGCCCGAAACGCGTTCCGCCGAGGCCTGGAACAGGCTTTGCGCACCTGCCAGATCCACGAACTGCTTGGGATAGGATTTGCGGGACAGAGGCCAGAGCCGGGTGCCTGAACCTCCGCACAGAAGGATGGGGTACAACTTCGCCATGGCCGGACTGTCCTGACAGCTTCGTTTCGACGGATTTCTGCGGGGCAAGCCGGCTGTGGCGCCCGCTGTCTCCTTAAGCCATTCGCCAGACCTCCCGCAAGTTGGCGTACGCATTTTCGACCTTGCAAGCCGATGTTGGTCCATCGGCGCAGCCAGCCGCTCCAAAACGGTCAGCGGCCCTGCTGTTCTCGGAGATTTCCATCCAGCAGGCCCCCGGCTTCTGGCCGCACCGGTCAGGCTCTACGCTTCGTAGTGGCCGGTCTGGTGCCAGCGCCAGGCGTCCTCGATCATCCGGTGCATGGTGGAGTGTCCGGGGTCCCAGCCGAGTTCGTTCAGCGCGCGGGTCGAGCCGGAGACGAGGCGGGTGGCATCGCCCGCGCGGCGGGGGCCTTCGGTGAAGGGCACAGCGCGGTTGGTGACGACCCGGGACTGCTCGATCACCTCGCGCACCGAAAAGCCGTTGCCGGTGCCGAGGTTGAAGACGCGGCTGCCGCGGCCGGCCTCAAGCCAGCGCAGCCCCAGCACATGCGCATCCACCAGGTCGCAGACATGCACGTAGTCGCGGATGCAGGTGCCGTCGGGCGTGTCGTAGTCGGTGCCGTGGATCGTGAGCGCGGGCCGCTTTCCGTCGATCGCCTGCAGCATCAGCGGGATGAGATGCGTCTCGGGCTGGTGGAACTCGCCCACCTCGGCCTCCGGATCGGCGCCCGCCACGTTGAAGTATCGGAAGATGACGTGGTTCAGACCGTGGGAAGCTTCGAAATTGGCGAGGATATCCTCGATCGCGCGTTTCGAAGCGCCATAGGCGTTGATCGGCGCCTGCAGGCAGCTCTCGTCCAGTGTCACGCCGTCCTGCTCGCCATAGGTGGCGCAGGTCGAGGAGAAGACGAAGTTCAGGCAGCCCGCCGCCACCGCCGCCTCGATCAGGTTCAGGCTGCCGGTGACGTTGTTGCGCCAGTACCGCCCGGGGTCCGCCATCGAGTCGCCCACCTGGGACAATGCCGCGAAATGCATGACGGCGGCGGGTGCATGTATCGGCGAAGACCGCATCGAGTCGCGCCCGGTCCAGCAGGTCGCCCTCGGCGAAAGGGCCGAACTTCACGGCATCGCGCCAGCCGGTGTCGAGATTGTCGAAGGTGACGGGCGTGTAGCCCGCCGCTTTCAACGTCTTGCAGGCATGCGAGCCGATATAGCCCGCTCCGCCGGTGACCAGGATCGTCGTCATGGTGCGCGCCGGTTCTATTCCGCGGCGCGGCCGAGGTTCACCACGTCGCGGAGATAGCCGTAGAGATCCTCGCGCAGGTCTTCGCGGGCCAGCCCGAAGGCGACGGTGGCCTGCAGGAACCCGGACTTGGAGCCGCAGTCGAACCGCTGCCCGCGGAAGCGGAACCCGTAGACGTCATTGCCGTGCTCGATCTCCGACGCGATCGCGTCGGTGAGCTGGATCTCTCCGCCCGCGCCGGTCTTCATCTTGTGCAGGTTGCCCAGCACGTTCGGCGACAGGATGTAGCGCCCGATCACCGCGAGGTTCGACGGCGCCTGCTCCGGGTCGGGCTTCTCGACCATGCCCGCGACCTTCACCATCGCGCCCATGTTCTCCTTGATGTCGAGCACGCCATAGGAGCTGATCTTGTCCGCCGGCACCTCCATCGCGGCCACCATGTTGCCGCCGGTTTCCTCGTAGGCCTCGACCATCTGCTGCAGGCAGGGCTTCTCGGCCGCGATCACGTCGTCGGGCAGGATCACCGCGAAGGGTTCGTTGCCGATCAGCCGCCGCGCGCACCAGACCGCGTGGCCCAGCCCCAGCGCCTTGTGCTGGCGGACATAGGCGATCGCACCGCTGTCCATGTTGGTGCTCTTGAGCGTCTCCAGAAGGTCGGTCTTGCCCTTCTTCTTCAACTCCCGCTCCAGCGTGGGGGCGTGGTCGAAGTAATCCTCCAGCGCGCCCTTGCCGCGCGAGGTCACGAAGATGAACTCCTTGATCCCCGCCGCCCGCGCCTCGTCGATCGCGTACTGGATCAGCGGCCGGTCGACCAGCGTCATGATCTCCTTGGGAACCGACTTCGTCGCCGGCAGGAACCGTGTCCCCAATCCCGCCACCGGAAAGATCGCCTTCGTCACCCTTGTACGCATAACCATTCCTTTACCGTTTCAATCGCCGTACAGCGCAATCGCCGTCATAGCACAAGAGCGCCATTTGAACAGCAAGTTGCGGGACAATTCCTTAAGATCTGCCGCAAGACAGAATTCTTGATCCCCACAGCTGAAAAGCGCGGCGCGCCTCGCCGCGACTCTGCCATGGGAATGCGGCATTCTCATGACGGAAACCCGTGCCGGTACCGGCCTCCTGCATCTCTGGCGCAGCCCGGGACGTCGGCAATCGTCCCGTTTCGAATTGCCGCCTTCAGGCGAAGCGGCTATATTGGTCCTGGTCTTGGACCGGAACCTTGTGTCGGGGAGATGTCCCATGCAGATGAATATCGCCGAGGCGAAGGCGAAACTCTCGGAACTTGTTGCCGCTGTCGAGCGCGGCGAGGACGTGGTGATCGCGCGTGGGGGCAAGCCGGTCGCGCGCCTCGTGGCCGCCAAAATATCGGGCCCCTCGTTCCGGATCGGTATTGCGGAGGGTGAGGTGACCCGGGTTCCCGACTTTCTCGAACCCCTTTCGGACGATGAGATCGCGCTTTGGACCTGACGACGGTCCTTCTTGACACGCATACATGGGTCTGGAGCCTGTTTCGGTCCTCGGAGATCGATCCTTCCGCATATCGGATCATCGAGAGGGCGCGGACGGTCTATGTGCCCCCCTGCGCTTTCCACGAGATCACTCAAAAATACCGATCGGGCAAATGGCCGGAGGTGGAGCATGTTGTCGGGCGGCTGCCGCGGCTTCTTCGTGCCCAGGGCGGGACAGTCGCACCCTACACGGCAGAAATGGGCGTGTTGTCCGGCGGTATGGAGTGGACCCACAGGGATCCGTTCGATCGAATGATTGCAGCGACAGCGATCGAGCTCGCCTGTCCGCTGATCTCGAAGGATACAGCCTTCGATGGACTGGACGGCTTTCCTGGCTGGACGCGACGGATCTGGAGCGAGGCCGCTACGGAGAAATCTTCGTAGAGGCCTCCACGCCCGACAGACCGACGCAGTCGGGCGTGGTCGCATCATCCGAAGGACCTGGAACCAGCTTCCGGAACGGGTCGGATGCCCGCCTCAGCCCCTGATCAGGCCCATGCTTTCGAGCTTCAGCAGGACCTGGTGCGCGCAGTTGTCGACGTCGATGTTCTCGGTCTCCACCCGCAGTTCGGGGTTTTCGGGCACGTCGTAGGGGTCGGAGATGCCGGTGAATTCCTTGATCTTGCCCTCGCGCGCCAGCTTGTAGAGCCCCTTGCGGTCGCGGCGTTCGCATTCCTCGATCGAGGTCGCGACGTGCACCTCGAGGAACGCGCCGTATTGCTCCACATCCTCGCGCACGGCCCGTCGGGTCTTTGCATAAGGCGCGATGGGCGCACAGATCGCGATGCCGCCGTTCTTGGTGATCTCGGAGGCGACATAGCCGATGCGCCGGATGTTGAGATCCCGGTGCTCCTTGGAGAAGCCCAGCTCGGAGGAGAGGTTCTTGCGCACGATGTCGCCGTCCAGAAGCGTCACCGGACGCCCGCCCATCTCCATCAGCTTGGTGAGCAGCGCGTTGGCGATGGTCGACTTGCCGGAGCCGGAAAACCCGGTGAAGAACACCGTGAAGCCTTGGTTCGCGCGCGGCGGGTAGCGGTGGCGCAGCTCGTTCACGACCTCCGGAAAGGAGAACCATTCCGGGATCTCCAGCCCCTCGCGCAGGCGGCGGCGCAGCTCGGTGCCGGAGATGTTGAGGATGGTGACGTCGTCCTTGTCCTCGATCTCGTCCATCGCCTCGTATTGCGCGCGGTCCTGCACGTAGACCATGTGTTTGAAATCCAGCATCTCGATGCCGATCTCGTCCTGGTGCTGCCGGAAGAGCTCCTGCGCGTCGTAGGGACCGTAGAAATCCTCGCCCTTGGAGTTGCTGCCGGGGCCCGCATGGTCGCGGCCGACGATGAAATGCGTGCAGCCGTGGTTGCGGCGGATCAGCCCGTGCCAGACCGCCTCGCGGGGGCCGGCCATGCGCATCGCGAGATTCAGGAGCGACATGGTCGTGGTGGCGCCCGGATACTTGTCCAGCACCGCCTCGTAGCAGCGCACGCGGGTGAAATGATCGACGTCGCCGGGCTTCGTCAGGCCCACGACGGGGTGGATCAGCAGGTTGGCCTGCGCTTCCTTGGCGGCGCGGAAGGTCAGCTCCTGGTGTGCGCGGTGCAGCGGGTTGCGGGTCTGGAACGCGACGATGCGGCGCCAGCCCAGCTTGCGGAAGAAGGCGCGCAGCTCGTTGGGCGTGTCGCGGCGGGCCTTGAAATCGTAATGCACCGGCTGCTGGATCCCGGTCACGGGCCCGCCGAGATAGACCGAGCCTGCCACGTTGTGCAGGTAGTTGACCGCGGGGTGCGCGCTGTCGTCGGCGCCGAACACCTTTTCCGCCTCGCGCGTCTTGTCGGGGGTCCAGCGGTCGGTCACGGTCATCGTGGCGAGGATCACGCCCTCGGGATCCCGAAGCGCGATATCCTGCCCGATCTCGAGGCTCTCGGCGAATTTCTCCGAGACGTCGAGCGTGATCGGCAT
The DNA here is from genome assembly GCA_963721175.1 of uncultured Alphaproteobacteria bacterium. Lineage (GTDB taxonomy): Bacteria > Pseudomonadota > Alphaproteobacteria > Rhodobacterales > Rhodobacteraceae > Aliishimia. The sequence continues at coordinate 50,882 of CAVRIG010000005.1, forward strand.
CGGCCAGAGCGTCCCGTCGCCGAGGCGCATGGTGTCGACGACCTGATCGTAGTCGGCCTCCGACAGGAACCCCTTGAGCGGGTTGAACCCGCCGTTCATCAACAGTTCCAGATCGCAGACCTGGCGGGCCGTGAGGTCGTGGCTGATCAGGTCCGCCGCCTCGACCTTCAGTTTCTGCGCGCTTTCATAGGAGACGTAGAGTTCCGGAATAGGAGCCAGATTGCCGAGCATCAGAATGTCTTTCTTTCAACACCATTTTACACGCGGCTCTGCCGCTCAGGCGCGGCATACACCGTGAAGCCGACGTAAGTCCAGCGATGGTCCCGCCCTTTTCGCTGCATTGCAGCTAAAAAATGCTGCGCTGCGGCAGTGCCGTGCGCTCCCGCCCGCGCAACCGCCCCGCGCCGGACCGGCCCCGTGCCCTCTTTCAGGCCGAATCGCGACAACCGCGACAGTTGACGGCACTTGTCCGCGCTCGGTATCGTGCCGCGCATCGGTCCTCCTTCATTTTTCGGAGTTGCGCGTGAAACTGCTCAGTATCTTCAGCGGTCTGCTGCTGCTTGCGGCCCTGTTCTTCGCCTGGGGCATGATTTCGGTCCGGCTTTACGTCTTTCCCTATCCGCAGATAGCGCCCGTCGCGAAGGAGCTTTACAACTTCGTGCGATCGGACCCGAACGAACCCGCGCTCTCTTCGCTGGAAAAGCTGGAATCCGACAATGGCGGCATCCCCTACCGCTACCTGCAGCGCGATGCGCTGGCGCTCTCCGTTCCCGGCGACGCGCAGGCCTTCGAGATCGACGAGGCCGGGGTCCGGATCAAGGGATACTTCCGCGACGGCGTGCCGCCGGGCTATATCCTGGCCTTCGCCGCATTCAACCTTCCCGACGACCGCAACCTCGGCGCGGTGGTGCTGTCCACCGGCGGCAAGTTCCTGGGCGGCTGGGCGCACCAGACCCCGCCGGAGGTGATCCCGGCGCTCGACACCGACCGTGGTCGGGTGCTGGTCTCGGGCAAGCACGCCTTCGACTGGGGCTGCGGCCCCGGCGATCTCGCCCGTCCCGTCGAGACGCTGGAATTCGGCCGGGGCCATCATGGCGCTTCCGTCGCCCCGGACGGCACCTACTGGAGCCACGAGGACCATAGCATCGTGCAGTACGATCCCGAAGCACGCGGCCCGGACGGCTATTTCGCCACCCTGCGCCGGATCGATCTGGCCGATGACGTGATGGCCGCCAACCCCGACATCAGCCCGGTCTCGGCGCGCTTCGCGATCCGCTGGGACGACGAGCGCGACCCGCTGAAGGTCGACCCGGGCTTCGGCCTCCTGAACGATCCCTTCCACAACAACGACGTGGAACCGGTGGTGGATCCGCGGTTTCCCACCGAGGCGGGATACGCGCTGATGGTCTCGGTGCGCGAACAGAACCTGGTGATGATCCTCGATCCGGACACGCACCGGATCCTGTGGTATCGTCAGGGCCTGACCGAGCGCCAGCACGACCCGGATGTTCTGGGCGACGGCATCTACGTCTACAACAACCGCACCTTCTCCGACACCTCCCGGATCGACTACATCCCCTTCGAGAGCGACGGCAGCGTCGACCAGGGTCGCGAGACGGTCATCGACGGCGCCCGCTACGACTGGTTCGACCCCAGCCGTGGCCAGCACAGCGTGATGATGCACGAGGGCGCGCGTTATCACCTGATCGTCAACGACCGCAATGGGCGGATCATGCTGACCGATGCCGACGGCCGCCTGCTCTTCGAGGCGGTGAACATCCTCTCCGGCCAGCCCTCGGAGACCGTCCGGCTGCAGGTTCGCTCCGCGATATTCCTCGCCCCCGAGACCTTCGCCGACCTGAATGCCGGCTGCGGTTAGCGCGCGGGCGGCTTCTCGTGGGCGGCTTGTCACGGGCGGCCTGTCGCAGTCCTGCAGGAGCGCGTGATCCGGCGCGGTGTAGCGTGGAGCGCCTCGAAGGGCGCGTCGCTCAGGAAGCCTTGTAAGGGGGCTAAAGCCACCGTTCATCAGGTTCGGGACGATCACATCAAGTGCGCAGCCGGCGCCTGTCCAGCGCCCGGAACCTCACGTGTCCTCCTTCGAGTTTACAGCTGTAAACGTCTCGTAGGAGTCCTTGATCATCTCTTCGAGCCGCGTCTCGAGCCAGTCGGCGAAGGCCGCGGTCCTGCCGGCCCGCTTGATCGAGACGGCGATGCCGCCGCGTCCCGACGTGATCGTCACCCCGTCGAGCGGGGTCACCTTTCTGCCCTGTCCCGGCCGCGCGCCACGTCGCGCGATGTCCTTCAGGAGCAACTCAAGCCGTTCGTCGGATGACGTGGCCGGATCGAACCTGCCGAGGATCGCGAGCGCTGCGGTGGAGGTGATCTTCCCGGATTTGAAGGCCTCTGCCAGCGCGGTCCATTTCGGGCGGCCGGACTTCGGTGCCGACCCGATCGCGTCGCCGACATCGTCGGGCACATTGTCCGTCACCTTGATCAGGTGGGAGACGCCCGACGCGGTGAGAACTCAGGACCTGCCGTACGACCCGGGTTTCGTGACCCGCCATCCGGATCACGGCGGCGAACCGGGCTTTCTCGTAGAACGACAAGTTGCGCCGTGCGGCATTCTCGAGGCCCTTCGCCAGGAGAGCCGTGGCGTCATCGAGGTCCTGAACGTTGGCGCGGACCTTGATGCCCAGTTCGCGGCAGGCGCGAAGACGTCGCCGTCCATAGATGATCTCGAACCGGCCCTGACCCTCCGACCGGCGGACCAGGATCGGAACTTGCTGGCCGCCCTCGGCGATGCTGGATGTCAGGGCGTCGAACCCGTCGCTGTCGTCATCCGAGTTTACAGCTGTAAAACCGTCGAGGCGATCCTTCGGACCCCAATCGTCGATCAGGTCGGGATCGAGTTCCCGGATCGCCGAGAGCGACCCTTGAAGCGCTCCAAGCGCCGGGGCGCTGGAGCGTGCCGGACGGTCCCTGGTCTTGACCCCGGAGTTGGCGATGGTTCTGGCGATGCCGGAAAGCTCCTGCAGCGACTTGCGTGCCATCACGACCGCCCCCATGCTGTGTGAATCATCGTTTCGACTTCGTGGCCGACGGCGTCCATCGAATGCCGTGCACGGTCATAGGTGGCCCGGGTCATTTCGGCGCGCACGACCTCGTAGATCGATTGCTTGAGCATCGCGGCATCGCTGATGGCGGTGCTCTTGAGCGCGGTGGCTGCCATCACCCGGTCGAGAAAAAGCGCCCGCATGAAGGACGTGAGCTGCTGCGATGGAACATCCGTCGGTTCGTCCCGTGTGATCAGGAACTTGAAATGGTCGTATTGAAGGGCCGCGCCAGCGTCTTCGATGACGCCCATATAGGCGCCCGCAAGCTCGAGGAACTGAGCCGTCGACGAGACATCCAGCATCGAGGGCGTCAGCGGCACGATCAGCGACGTCGCCGCAGCCATGCCCGATATCGTCAGGAACCCGAGCTGCGGCGGGCTATCCATCAGGACGATGTCGAAGGCATCTTCCACCTGCGCCAGCGCGTTCCGGATCCGGGTGAAGAACGGCTGATCCGGCGAGGAATGCACGGCCGATTCCGTCTCGAACTCGGACAAAAGCAGCCGCGACGGCGCAAGCCAGAGCCCGGGAAAATACGTCTCGACGATCACGTCCGCGACGGGGACGGGCGCATCGTAGCGGATCGCGTCGTAGATCGTCAGGCCATCGAATTCGATCTCGGGGCTGATCCCGCACATCGAGGTCAGCGAGCCCTGCGGATCGAGATCGACAACCAGAACACGGTACCCCCGGAGCGCCAGGTAGTGGGCCAGGTGGATGGTGGTCGTGCTCTTGCTGCTGCCGCCCTTGAAGTTCATCAGCTGCCAGACCTGCAGCTTTTCGGTCAAGCGGCGCCCGGGGAGATACCGTCCGGCAGTGCGGGAGGTGCGCTCGAGAATGTGGCGTGCGTCGAGAATGTCCTGCGCCGTGTAATAGCGCCGCCCACCCCGATGTTCGGCAGGTTCCGGCAGGGCGCCTCCGCCGTGAAGCTTCCGCATGAACTGGCCGGACACGCCCAACAACTCGGCCGCTTCGGGAGCAGGGAAGAGCCGGAGGAATTTGCTGCTGTCCGGCGCGAAGGCCGCCAGAAGATGCTCGCGGATCGCCGAGTTCAGGCGGGCCGAAATATCGGTCGCCAGCTCGGACGGCCGGTCTGCGAGGATAGGTGTCGCGGGAATCATCCAGTTGCCCCAAACTGCTCAATGTGGCTTCTTTCGCGCCACTTGGGGACAGGAGTTGCGATTTACCCGCCCAAGTCAATGATTTTCTCCCTATATAGTGTCCGACGCGAATTCCGGCGCAAGATATGCATCTCGACAGGTTGCAGCTGTAAAGCGTGCAGGCGCCGGTTTCGCCATATTCGAAAGGACCGATTGCAGGCCGGTCCAGCCATGAAACGATACGACAATCCCTCGTGCCGGGCCGGAAAAGACATGGCCGATAAGGCAAGCTTATTGGACGCGATGTGAAGCTGCAGGGCGGGGCGGGTTTCGAACCGTATGGTGGGCAAAAAGCGCCGCTCTGCAGGTGCGGCGCTCAGTCATCCGCATCTTGGGCTCGGCCGGGAAGATGTCCCCAAGGCCTTGCTACGGGAGGCGCCGGACGTCGGTCATCCGGTGGCGGCCCACGGGTCGGTGGAAGCCGATGTGCGCTCTGCGCGCATCGCATGGATTAACGTGCTCTTGCCAAATGCCTTGACTCGGACGAGCCCACTCCTGAAGTGCTGACCTCGGCAAGACGAAAAACGACATCCGCTCGCGCAGGAGATCCTTGTAGATGGCCATGGTGAACGAACGTCTCGGGATCGCCTATTTCGGCGTTCCGAAGGTTGCCAGCAGTTCGATCAAGCATATGCTCTACAAGCTGGAACACGGGCGGAATTTCGACAAGGCGGATCATGGGAGACGGCATATCCACTATGTCTATCCCGACAAGATCTCGGTCCCTCCGAATGAAACCGGAGGACTCGATGGTTATTGGAAATTTGCCGTCGTGCGAGACCCGGCCAAGCGGATCCTGTCCTGTTACGGCAACCGGATCATCGATTACGGCGATCTGCGCAAGGGACGCCTTGCCAGGACGAGGGCGTTCCTTCTGGGGTTGAGCATGTCCCCGGGGCTCGACGAGTTCATCCTCGCGTTGCGGCGCTACCGGTTGCAGTCGGGCGAAGTGCGTCATCATTCCAATCCGTATGCGCGGTTCCTCGGGACCGATCTGTCCTTTTTCGACAAGATCTACACGATGGAAATGCTGCCGGAACTGGAACGTGACCTGGCCGAGCGCACCGGACAGACGGTTGAACTGTTCTCGGAAAAGACCGATAGCACCAAGTTCGCACTCGACGATCTGGGCGACACGGCTTTCGAAGCCCTGCTACGTTACACTCGGGAGGATTATGCGCTGCTGCGCGACTACTACGCACCGCCGTCTCGTCAGCCCCCGGTCCCGGGGTGACCGCGCGCCATGCCGACATGTTTCAGAGGCCGTGAGAAATTTCACTATTATGGAAAATCAATATGTTAGTTGAAGACGCCGGGTTGTCAGGGGTCAAGATCATCACACCGCGCCGGTTCGGTGATCACCGAGGCTTTTTTGCCGAAAGCTGGAATCGGCGGGTCATGGAAGAGCATGGCCTGCATTTCGATTTCGTTCAGGACAATCACTCGCTATCGGCCGCCGTCGGCACGATCCGGGGCCTCCACTTCCAGGCTCCTCCCCATGCACAGGACAAACTGGTCCGGTGCGGTCGGGGCCGGCTTCTCGATGTGGCGGTCGACATCCGCAAGGGCTCCCCGACATATGGTCAATGGACTGGCGTCGAACTCAGCTTCGAGAACGGCCGCCAGCTCCTGGTTCCGGCAGGATTTGCGCATGGCTTCGTGACCCGCGCTCCGGACACCGAGATCATCTACAAATGCACCGATTTCTATGCGCCCGAGTGTGACAGGGCATTGCGCTGGAATTGCCCGGAGATCGGCATCGACTGGGGTCTCGACGGCACCGCGCCGGTCCTGTCGGACAAGGATGCCGCGGCGCCACTGCTTTCGGAGTTCGACAGTCCCTTCATGTACGAGACCTGAAATGAAGTTGCTTGTCACAGGTGGTGCGGGTTTCATCGGCTCGGCCGTGGTCCGGCTGGCCGTACGCCGCGGCCACGAGGTGGTCAATCTCGATGCGCTGACCTATGCGGCCTGTCTCGACAATGTGGCCGAGGTTGCCGGAAGCCCACTCTATGCGTTCGAGAAGGCCGATATCCGCGACCGCGCCGCACTGACGCGGATCTTCGACACCCACGCCCCCGACGCGGTGATGCACCTGGCCGCCGAAAGCCATGTCGACCGGTCGATCGACGGGCCGGGCGATTTCATCGACACGAACATCACCGGCACCTACAACATGCTGGAGGCTGCGCGGGCATGGTGGGTGCAGGCCGGCCGGCCCGGGCATTTCCGCTTTCATCACATATCGACCGACGAGGTCTTCGGCTCTCTCGGCCCTGCCGGGCAGTTCACCGAAGAGACGCCCTACGATCCGCGCTCGCCCTATTCGGCCTCCAAGGCGGCCTCCGACCACCTGGTCCGGGCCTGGCACGAAACCTACGGGCTGCCGGTGGTGCTGACGAATTGTTCGAACAACTACGGTCCTTACCACTTTCCCGAGAAGCTCGTCCCGGTGGTGATCCTCAACGCGCTCGCCGGCAAGCCGCTGCCGATCTACGGAGATGGCTCGAACGTGCGTGACTGGCTTTATGTGGAGGATCACGCCGACGCGCTGCTTCTGGTCGTGGAGAAGGGTCGGGTGGGGCGCAGCTACAATATCGGCGGCGAGAACGAGCGCAGCAACCTGGAACTGGTCAGGACACTCTGTGCCACCCTCGACGGACTGCGGCCCATGCAGAGCGGCTCCTACGCCGATCAGATCACCTTCGTCGACGACCGGCCCGGGCATGATGCCCGCTATGCGATCGACCCCACCCGCATTCGGAAAGAGTTGGGTTGGCGGCCCTCGGTCACTGTGGAAGAAGGGCTGCAACGGACGGTGCAGTGGTATCTGGACAACGAATCCTGGTGGCGGGCGCTGCAGACCCGCAAGGGGGTCGGCGACCGCCTCGGCACCCGGGCATGACGGAGGGAGCGAGCCATGGCCATTCTCGTGTTTGGCAGGACCGGTCAGGTCGCACGGGAATTGCGGCGACTGGCCGACGTGCAGGCGCTGGGGCGCGACGCGGTGGATCTGAGCGACCCCGCGGCCTGTGCCGCCGCGATCGTGACGCACCGGCCGGAGGCGGTCATCAACGCGGCCGCCTACACGGCGGTGGACAGGGCCGAAACCGATGAGAACGCCGCACAGGTGATCAACGGCGACGCCCCCGGCGCCATGGCGCGCGCCTGTGCGGATCTGGGCATCCCCTTCGTGCATCTGTCGACGGATTACGTGTTCGACGGTGCGGGACAGGATCCGTTCGCCCCCGATCACCCGACGGCTCCCCTCGGGGCTTATGGACGCACCAAGCTGTCGGGAGAGAATGCGGTGCGGGCCGCCGGCGGCATTTACGCCATCTTTCGCACGAGCTGGGTCGTCTCGGCGCACGGCAACAATTTCGTCAGGACCATGCTGCGGCTCGGTGCCGAACGGGATCGCCTGACCATCGTCGCCGACCAGGTGGGCGGCCCGACGCCCGCACGGGATATCGCCGCCCTGTGCCTGGACGCCGCCGCGCAGCTGGCCGCGGACCCGGCAAAGACCGGAACCTATCATTTCTCGGGCGCGCCGGATGTGAGTTGGGCGGATTTCGCCCGTGAGATCCTTTCGCGGGCGGGGCTGACCGCGGAGGTTGTGGACATCCCGACCAGCGACTATCCGACGCCGGCACGGCGTCCGGCCAATTCCCGGCTCGACACCGCGAGCACGCAGGCCGTTTTCGGCATCGGGCGCCCGGACTGGCGGGCGGGGCTGCAGGACATTCTCAAAGACCTTGGAGCGACAGGACCATGAGCAACCGCAAAGGGATCATTCTGGCAGGCGGGTCGGGCACGCGGCTGTATCCGATCACCATGGCGGTGTCGAAGCAGCTTCTGCCGATCTACGACAAGCCGATGATATTCTATCCGATCAGCATCCTGATGCTGGCCGGGATCCGCGAGATCGCGATCATCACCACGCCACAGGATCAGGAGCAGTTCAAACGACTTCTGCAGGACGGCAGCCAATGGGGTCTCAGCTTCACCTTCATCGAACAGCCCTCCCCGGACGGGCTTGCACAGGCTTTCACGCTGTCGGAGTCGTTCCTGGCCGGCGCACCCTCCTGCCTGGTGCTGGGCGACAACATCTTTTTCGGCCACGGTCTGCCGGAACTTCTGCAGGAGGCCGATGAAAAGACCACCGGCGCCACGGTCTTCGGCTATCAGGTTGCCGATCCCGAACGCTACGGCGTGCTGGCCCACGATGCCGACGGCAAGGTCACGGCGATCATCGAGAAGCCGGAAAATCCGCCCTCCAATCACGCGGTCACCGGGCTTTACTTCGTCGATGGCACCGCACCGGAGCGCGCCCGAAACATCACCCCCTCCGCCCGCGGAGAGCTGGAGATCACCACCCTCCTCGAAAGCTATCTGGTCGAGGGAGCCCTGGACGTCAAACGCATGGGCCGCGGCTATGCCTGGCTCGATACCGGCACCCATGGCAGTCTGCTGGATGCGGCGAACTTCGTGCGGACCCTGCAGAACCGGCAAGGATTGCAGACCGGCTGCCTGGAGGAAATCGCCCATGGCAAGGGCTGGCTGTCCACTGCCGAACTTGATGCCCGGGCCTCGCTTCTGGCCAAGAGCAGCTACGGGCAGTATCTGCAGCGGCTTCTGTGAACGCGAACGCGCGGATTCCGGCTGATGCGGGCGTCAGGGGATACCGCCAGGAGCGAATCGCGGTAAAATGACAGAATCAACCAAGGCGCGTGGCTGGCCATTGCAGGACCAGAAGCGGCGGAAGATGCGATCAGGCCACAGAAACGAGATTCGAATTCCCGTATAGCGGGAAGTTTGCGGAACTTCAGTGCGCATTCGTTGTGCAAACCCTGATCGAGCGTCCGGACGGCGAACTATCCTGTTGTACAAACTATCGAGAATTTGATATCGTTTTGAGTGAACTCGTAACGTAACTACGGGTGTAAAACGTGGTCAGTATGAATTGGCCTTGGGTCAACGGATAGGAAAAATGACATGATTAGATCTGTTTTGGGAACTGCCGTGTTTGCCGCAGCGCTCTCGATCGGTGCTATGGCAAATGCCACAGTGTATAAATATACCGAAGGCAATCGCACCGACATCGATGGCTCCGTCGTCGTGACGGCGGATGGCGACGGGAACAACGACACCAGTGGAGCGCCTCCGGGATTCGTTCTCGACAGCATCACCGGCGGTGATGAAATCAACCTGCACGGTCGTATCATCGCGATCCAGGACCGCTACACCTTCACGTCCGCCGCTGCATTCTCGATCGAGTGGATTTTCGAGGGTTACATGATCGGTGGATCGCTCGTGGATGTAAATCGTTCGGGCTTCTCGGGCGTCCCCGCCCCTGGATTCGGCGACAACACGTCGGACTTCACCCTGACCAACCTGGGCACTCTGGCCGCTGTATCCGACACCTTCACGACGGATATCAACTCGACGACCGGAGATCCGCAGAAGATCTTCGCGGGCAAGTTCGCAGCCGGCACATACGAACTCCTGATCGAAGGCCTCGGTAGCAAGGATGCATACTACGACATCCGCATCTCGGCGGTTCCGCTGCCGGCAGGTGCGCTGCTCCTTCTCACCGGTCTGGCGGGTATGGGCGTAGCACGCCGTCGCAAGAACGCGGCCTGAACCGACTTTACCAATCGGACATGTTACACCGGGCGCTCCTGCGGGGGCGCCCGTTTCCGTTTGACGGTCCGGGCCATGACGTCAGGCACTTTTGCCCGCCGCGATCCACTTTTCCTGCCGCAGCGTTGACGGTCACTTCTCGCCACGCGGGTCCACAAGCATGGCGATGATCCAGCCGCTGACAAAACCGCCAAGATGGGTTTGCCAGGCGAGATGACCGTCCATCAACCACCACAAGACAATGTTGAGAAGAACGAGCGCCAGTACCGCCTGCAGTACCGGCACCAGACGCTCATGCCGGACAAATCGGTCAATGTAGTTCCACAGCAGGACTGCACCGGCGAGCCCGAACAATCCACCGGATGCACCGACCATAGGGTTGGGAGCATTTGTCAGCAGTCCGAACCCCAGCGCTCCACCCAGGACAGATCCTCCGAAAATCAACAGGAACTTCGCCTGACCGACACGATCGACGATGACTTTGCCAAGACTGAACAACGTGATCATGTTGAAGATCAGGTGCAGGATGCCGCCATGAAGCACGGCATAGGTCAGGAACATCAATATCGGCTGCAGTTTGTAGTTCGGCGTCCATGGTCCCAACAGACCAGGCCAGAACCCGGCATATTCGTATGCGGTCTGACGCAGCCGGGGGATCGGAATGATTGACAGGTCCCCGAGAACCAGAACGATTTCGATAAGGCTACAGACCGCGATGATGAGATAGATCACCCAGTATCTGGGAGGAGCTTTGGTCAAAGAACCCTGCCTGCTGCCGTCAGGTCCGGCTGCCTGGCGGTCATTCATCCCGCGTCATGGACGGAAGCTGAACGATTTCGCAATCCCGACGAATAGCGATTCCCGCGAGTCATCGTCTGCGATCTCTCTTTCCGTACGGCGCACTTCATAGCCGGTCACAAAATCCCAGTCACCGCCGATATCGTAGCGATAGGTAATGCTGCCACGATAGGTGTTCAGATTGTCACCGCCGGCGGAAATGACATCCTCGCTCGCAACTTGCAGGTTTCCGTTCAGGCTCGATCGAGAGTTTATGGCATGCGTATACCCCAAGTTGAATCGGGTCCGCACCGTTTCTTGATCGTCGCTGTTCACAACCGATCTTTGAGACAAATTCAAGGTCAATGCACTTGACGGTCCAATCTCGTAGCTCAGGCCGAGATTGACAAGTGGTTCTACCGACAGGTCGCCAGTCTTGGCTGCACCGGCAGAGATGTTCAGGTCGACCCGCCGAAAGTTGAAGGAGCGTCCCAATAATCCCTGCTGACGTGTACCGTTGACAGTTTCGGTGGAGGAATAGTCCACAGCTATAGTGCCATTGGGGCGGGCGTGGCTGGCTCCCAAAGCGAACCCGAGGCCTCCGGGATTTCCATTCGCTGCATTCGTGGTGATGTCTGTCTGGTTGACCGAACCGGTCACAGTCGTGCTTGGCGTGACGCGGTAGGCAGCACTCAACCCGTAGCCCGTTGTCGTCCTGTCGATACTACCGCTGCCTGATTCGTCCTGCTCGCGCCAGAAAAACACCGCATCGACCGAAAGCGTGGGACTTATGATAAAACCGGCCGTCGCACCGAACGCTTGACGGACAGTGTCGTTGAAACCTGAACCTGCTGTATCCGAGTATCCGATGTCCCGGTAGGAATATCTCAGATCAAGTGACAGAGGCTCGTCTCTGCCAAGGGTCAGGCCCGTAGCGAAATCAAGAGTGTTACGTGTTCCGCTACCGGTCTCGCTGTCGACAAATATGCCCTCCTCGTCGAGGTAGTCGTTCAAAACCGCATCGTCGATATCGGCTTCCGAATATCTGATCCGAAAGTTGAGATCCGACCGGGGTCCTCTCAGGTCATAGAGCATCAGGCCGTTTACAGTCTCGACCTTGAAGCCGTCAGGCATCTCGGGATCATTGTAAGACACCCCCGTACCGAGCGACGTCACGAAGCTCTGCGTACGAGTGATGCTGTCGAGACCGAATCTCAGGTTGGTCAGCCCACGCAAGGTTTCGGAACTTGCCGCTCCGGCCTCCTCGCGTTCAAACCCGATGCTCTGCGAGATGTCCACGTTCGCGACGAGTCCAGGGTCCGCATGGCTCGCACCGTGAAGCATCACCGCGAGCGCGGCCCCCGGAAGAACGACCCTTCGTACCGAGTTGTGCATCATAGAACTGCCAGACAGGACCCATATGGCGAGTCGTGACGATCCATTCTATTCGAACAGCCTGCGCTCCGGCACGAGGATCACGTCGCCATCCAGCAGTACGACATTGCTCGACAACAAAGAGCCACGCGACAGATCGCGATAGTTGATCGTGTAGACCGCAGGTCTGCCATCCGGCCCCGTCCGACGCAGCTGGAGACGCTTGGTCGCCGCGAAATTGGTGAACCCGCCCGACAGCGACATCGCCTGCAAAAACGTCGTGCCAGGCTCGATGCTCTTGGGGCCGGGGCTGTTCAACTCGCCCAGCATGAACACCTGGATTGTTGCCGTCGCCGGGGGCGCGAATCCCTCGGTGACTTCGTCCGGCCGGACGGAATTCACACTGACAAAGACTGTCGGACGTGCTGCGAAATTCGAGGCGATCGCTGACGTGATTTGCTGTTGTACTTCCAGAGGGGACTTGCCGCCTACCTGTATCGTGCCCGCGAACGGGAAGTTTACGGAGCCGCCAGGCAGAACAAGAAGAGTTCTGTTCAGCGACGGATCTTCCAGCACTTCGACGGAAAGACTGTCACCCGGCTTGATACTGTAGTTCGACTGAGAGAACGCCGGCAATGCCAGAAAAAGGCATGACGCAGCAAACAGAAGATATTTCAACACATGTCTCAAGAGGTGCTGCCCAAGATTTTGCATCAGCTTTTCTCCCGTATCACCTTTAGAGAACAGTCAGTCCACCCCAAGTTTCCACGGCAAATCTGGATTGCCGGAGGCTGTGCCGAATTGGTCACTCATGGGCCCAACACCACTGTGAGAACCGAACGTCAGCCGGGTCTGTTTCGAACGTGCGCCCGTCAAGGCACATCATCCGGCGGTTCAGTTTTGCGCCAGCGTCTGTTCGAATGATTCAATATTCTCTTTGACTGAAGCATTGGCCAGCGGACCCGCGGCTGCTCGGGCACGATCCAGCTGCTGCCGCGCCTCATCGAGACGTCCCTGGGACAGATAGGCCCGACCCAGATGCACCTGGACCAGCGGATCGTCTCCCAGGCCCTCGGCCGCACGCTCCAGATAGGGCATGGCAGCCTCAACCTCGCCGGAACGATACAGGATCCAGCCATAGGTGTCCTGGAAGGCCGGGATTTCCGAATCCTTCAGGCGCCGTGCGATCGATCTGGCGCGAACAAGACTTTCTGGATCGGTCTTGTACGTGCTGATCATGCTGGCAAGATTGTTTGCCGCTATCACCGAATCCGAATTCAGCTCGTAAAGCTTCTCGTAGATCGAAATCGCGTCATCGATCTGGCCCGCAATCTCGAAATAGGACGCCCTGGCCCAGAGGAGCTCGGCTGAACCCGGGACATGCGTCAAGGCCCTCTCCAGTGTCGCAGCAGCGGTTTCCGGATTTCCCGAGGCGGCTTGAAGCCGGGCAAGCAGCTGCCACGCGGGAACAACCTTCGGACTGCGCTCGGTCAACGCATTCAAGGTGGATTTCGCCTCGTCGAACTGGCTTTGTGCAGCCTGCACCACGCCCAGGAAATACTGATAGGAATCGTTGTCGGGCTCTTGCTCGGTGAGTTCGGCGACGAATTCCGCGGCTCTGTCAATCTGGTTGTCCTGGAGCAGACCCCGAAGGAAGGACATCTTCTCCCTTTGATCCGCATCTTCGGACTGGGCCATCTCCCCAAGATAATCCAGTGCCTCTTGCGTCCCCTGTTCCTGCGCGATCAGTTCCAGCTCGATGCCGTCAGCGGCGGCCTGAGCCAGCTGCGTGTCGATCCTGCGCAACGCCTCCCCCACCTGCCGGGCCCGGGGCAGATCTCTTTGCCGCAGATAGAACCGGCCCAGGTTGGTCAGCAGTTCGGGATTGGAAGGCTGCAATCGGAGTGCCGATAGCAGGATTTCCTCGGCCTGATCATTGCGGCCTTCGGCCAGAAGCGCATTGGCGTAACGCATCGACTCGTCAGGAGCATTGTTGGATGCCTCGACGGCCAGCGACAAGAAATCCTGCATCAGTTGAGTGTCGCCCGCCCGTTCATATGCCCAGGCCATGATCGTAAGGGCTTCCGGATCGTTCGGATTTTCAGCCATGGCGGTGCGCAAGGCCGTGATGGCGGCATTGGTATCGTCGTCGCGTACATACCAACGCGCCTGCATCTTCAGGGCTTCGCTGTCACTGCTGTCCTGTTCGAGAATTTCCTCGACAAGGCGCCGGGCACCGACCTCGTTTCCATTCTGGCTCAGCATCTTGGCAAGAATGCCCTTGTAGCGCTGCTGCTCGGCCACCGTGAAGTTCTCGGAGCCGGCCTCACGGGAGATCAGGTCCTGCATCTCCGCAATGGCGATGTCAGCATTGCCTGCCTCGAAGTTCATGAGCGCCCGCATCATGCGGAGCGAATGACTGTCCGGCCGGCTGGCGATCTGCTTCTCCAATTCGGCCAGAGCCGCGTCGAACCCGTGCTGAACTTTCAGAAACTGCACCAGCGACATGTACGGTTCATCATCACCGTCGCCAGCCCTCGCGATCCGCTCGCGCAGGAAGGCTTCCGCCTCATCGACCTTGCCGCGGCTCATAAGCGCACGCACCAGAAAGGACTGGATTTCCTCGTCATTGGGGAAAACTTCGACCATGCGGCGAAGTTCGTCCTCGACACCGATGTTATCTCCGAGCTGTGCCAGAATCCTGACCTTGAGTTCATAGATCTCGCGGTCTTTCGGGTTGTCCTCGATCTCTTTATCTATCTGCTGGAGCGCCGCTTCGAAATTGCCCTCCTGCAGGTTGCCGTCTATCAGCACTCGACGCAGCAGCTTGTCATCCGGCGCTTCATCGTGAAGCTCTGTGGCCTGGGCCAGGAGTTGCGCGCGGACCAAGTTCTCCTCGTCAACGACAGATTTCCGGTATCGATTTGCCAGATCGATGATGCGTGTTTCGACACTGTCCGGCGCAACTTCGACGGCACGTGTCGCGTAGCGTTCGAAAGACTCCCAGTCGTTGCTGAGGAACGCGATCTGGCTCAGCGCGGTGAGTGCCTCTGCGTTGTCAGGCTCGTTCTCGACGACCATGGTGTAGCTGCGGAATGCCGGCCGCAGGCTGCCATCTTCAAGATTCAGGCGCCCCAGATTCAGATGAGACTGCACATGCGTCCGGTTCAGCCGGACCGCATTGCGGAATTCCACCTGCGCACGATCCTCGTCGCCCGCCTCGAGCAATTCAATCCCGCGCTGATAGGCCGCCTCTGCGCGATCCTCGTTGGACTCGCACGCCGTGAGCGCGAAAGTCAGCGACAGGATGGCAATGCATCTACTCAATACCATATCATCATTCCTGATCAACAAATCGACTTGACGTACACGAACCGGCACAGCCGGCGTCTGCCGACAATCGCATACAGCCCGTATAATTCATCGAATACCTCAAAAAAAAGTGACGCGCTACAATTGTAGCGCGCTCAGATCTTCAAAAGATCATGTTCAGTAACCGGTGCCCCGCAGGACGACCCGAACAGTTCTGAACAGCACGACCAGATCGGTACGCAGCGACACCACACGCTCATAAGCAGTGTCGAACTTGGCCCGGTCACAGAAATTGCATTGGTTACGGTCCGAAATCTGCCAGAAGCCCGTAACCCCGGGACGCAACCGATAATATGCCCGTGCAGGATAGAGTACCTGCTGGCTGGGCATCATGGGACGAGGACCCACCAGGGACATCGAGCCGCTCAAGACATTGAACAGCTGCGGCAACTCGTCCAGGGACGTCTTGCGCAGAAACCGTCCAATGCGCGTGATGCGGAAATCGGTCTTCAGCTTCTGCGTGGCGGTCCATTCGGCATGGAGTTTCGGATCCTCGCCGAGACGCTGTTCCAGCAACTGATCGGCATTGTGCACCATGGTCCGCACCTTCAGAAGTCTGAAGACCCGGCCACCACGTCCGATGCGCAGTTGAGTGTAAAACGGCGAATGGCCATCCAAGGCTACCAGAACCGCCATCAGGGCGATCACCGGCAGCACCACGGGCATGCTTGCCACGACCAGCACGACATCAAGCCAGCGCTTGAAGATCGTCGCATAGGAGATTCGAGGAAATTGATCGACAGCGCCGCGAGGCAGCCTTAGAGAAAATGTACCGACATCGCGGCCGATATCAGCATCTTGACCCTCAAAAGGCATTGAAATAACTCCCAAAAATCATTAGCTTTACCACCATAACATTCCACCATTTCCAGACGCACAACGAGTTTCAACGCACTGAAGCGATGACGCCGCCTTTGATCACGTCATCTCCAATGAGAGATATCATAGCCCAAGTCCCGAAAAACACAAATTTCAACGTGTTCTTAACAAATTTTCAGCAAGGCACTCACTTTGCCAAGAATTTGACCGGCCCTATCGCATAACGTGTAGATTTGCCGCGATCTGGGGATGAGGTGCGGTCCGGACCGCCCTTTGCACCGGTTGTCGGTAATATTATGTGATCGATTTCGTGGTAACTTCCCTGGAATTGGGCGCATATGCGACAAATCATGCTTGCGGGAACAATATGATAACACTCACGGCTTCGGCGTCTCATGCCCTGTGGGCGCATGGCGTGTCCGGATGCCGTACGGCGGCTGTCGCGATCCGGCATCACTCAGCAGGTTGGCACTCTTCCCAAAGCGGTGCAAACCACATAAATCCTGCCGTGTGGTATGTCGAATGGCTCAAGCCAACTGCTGATGCAGATGTAAGGTAACGTTTTATGGGGCAAGGTATTTATACAGATTTCTTCGGATTTTCCGGAAGACCGTTCACATTGCTCCCGGATCCTGAGGCGATCTTCTGGTCGCAACAGCATCAGCGTGCCTACTCGGTTCTTGAGTATGGCATCTACACGGTTGCGCCGCTCACCATCGTCACCGGCGAGATCGGCGCCGGCAAGACGACCCTCATACAACATCTGCTGTCCGTTTTGGACGAGAACGTAACGGTGGGACTGATATCGAACGCGACAAGCGGTCGAGGCGACCTGTTGCGATGGGTGCTGTATTCGCTCGGAATCGAAGAGGACGCCAACGAGGATTACATCTCTCTGTTCAAGCGGTTTCAGGATTTTGTCGTGTCCGAGTATGCTCGCGGCTTGCATGTGGTCTTGGTGATTGACGAGGCACAGAACCTGTCGATCGAAGCATTGGAAGAACTTCGCATGTTCACCAACATCAACACGAGCCAGGACGAACTCCTGCAGCTTATCCTCGTCGGGCAACCCGAACTCCGTGACACCATAGAAAGTCCGCAGCTCGAACAGTTCGCCCAGCGGGTCGCAGCCACCTATCACATTCGGCCGCTGAACGAGGAGGAGACACGCGACTACATCCGGCACCGGCTGGTTTGCGTGCAGGGAAGTGGCGAGGAGTTTTCCGACAGCGCCTTGCATGAAATCTACAAGGAAGCCGGCGGAGTACCTCGGCTCATCAACAAGATCTGCGATCTGTCGCTGGTCTATGCCTCTGCCAGCGGCAGAAAGACGGTTGATGACAACACGGTCCGGGAACTGATCGAGGATAACCTGATGATCAAGCCGCGGGCCTCTCACCGGTACGTGCTCAAAGATCCTGTATCCACCCCGCATGGCAAGGCCGCAGAATGACTTCCGAAATCCAGTTCTATCTCAAGCTGCTCTGGCGCCGCCTGCCCTTCATGCTGATCATCATCGCGGTTTGCGTATCCATCAGCGGGACCGTCGCAATGCGTTTGCCAGCGACATATTCCAGCTCGGCCACCTTGCTGGTCGAGTTCTCGGAGATCCCGGACAGAATGGTCGGTGCGGACCTTGGCCTGGGTGTGAATCAGCAGCTCGAACTTGTGCAACGAAGCCTGATGACACGGGCCAATCTGCTGGATGTCGCTCGGGAAACGGAGGTCTTCCCGGGAATCTCGCGGATGACTCCTGATCAGATCGTCACCAAGATGCGTGATGCCACGGGGATCCGAAGCGGAGGCGGAGGACGGCGCGGTGGCCTGAACGGCATGACGGTCAGTTTCGAAGGGGAGAGCCCGCAGAAGGTCGCCGATGTCGTCAATCGCTACGTGACGATACTCCTGGCCACCGGCAGCGATATCCGGAACAGCCGGGCGCGAGGGACGCTGGATTTCTTCGCTCAGGAGGTGCAACGCCTCACCGAGCAACTGGAAGAGCAAAGTCAGAAAATCGTCGCGTACAAGAGCCAGAACGCCGATGCACTGCCCGAATACCTCACGTATCGGCTGAACCGGCAATCACTTCTGCAGGAACGGCTGTCGCGGGCGGAGCAGGACATGGAAGCGCTCCGCACACAGCGCAAGAACATCGTTCAAATCTACGAAACGACGGGCCGGCTCGAACCCTCCGATCCCGCGGCGCAAACGCCCGAGCAACGGCAGCTCGAGCAACTCGAACGCGAGTTGACCTCCGCCCTGGCAATCTATTCGGATACAAATCCGAAGATCCGCCTTCTGCGCAGTCGGATAGACGGGCTGAAAAACCAGATCGAGGCCGCCGTCCTCGCGTCTCCACAGACAGACGGCACGACCGACGAGTTTTCGCGCGCCGAAACGGCCCTGCAGCTCAACCTCTCCGAGATCGACGCGCGAAACGAGGCATTGCAGGAGGAGGTCGATGCGATAGAGCAGGAACTCGAGACGCTGCAGGACAGTATCGAGCGGACTCCGTCGGCCCGCATCACCCTGCAGGCGATGGAGCGTGATCTGGAAAATCTCCGGCAACTCTACTCGACTGCAGTCGAACGTCTCAATCAAGCCCGGATGGGGGAGCGCGTGCAAACCTCTGCCAAGGGGGAACGCTTCACCCTGCTGGAGCCGGCAAGCGTACCGAACGCGCCGGCGAGTTCCCAACCGGATGATGATTGTCGGCGGCGGCTTTGCGGTGGGGCTCGGTCTGGCCGCTGGCTTCTTCATGTTGCTCGAACTGCTGGTACAGGCGATCCGCCGCCCGAGCGAGATAGAACAGAAGCTGGGGGTCACACCTCTGGCAACTCTGCCCCTGATCGAAACGGCGAGCCATCGCCGCCGGCGCCGGGCCAAGAAATTGATGCTGGTCCTGTTCGCCCTGATCGTGGCGCTTGGAATACTTTGGGCTTTCGACACGTATTACATCGGTCTGGACAGGCTGATCGAAATGATTGTCGACCGACTCTGATCAACAGCCCTTCAACCGACACAACCGAGCATCATCTGCTCTGTCCAAGGACCGGAAACATGGAAAAACTTCGGACTGCGCTTGAAAAAGCCCGCGGCGAAAGGCTCGAGAAAACCGCGCCGCGGGCGTATCGAGGCGCCGGACCTGCCGCGCCGGACCCGAAGTCCGATATCGTTTCGAACCGCTGGGCGGCTCTGCCGCAACTGGAGCTGGACAACAAGAAGCTGATCGAGAACAAGATTTTCTCGTATGTCTCCAGCTCCGAAGGCATGCACTTCGACATGCTGCGCACCAAGATCCAGCTCCTCATGCGCCAGAACGGTTGGAGCCGGATTGCCATCACCTCGCCGGACAAAGGCAGTGGGAAGACCACCCTGGCCTGCAATCTCGCGCTGGGGCTCAGCCGGCAAAAGAGTTTGCGCACCATACTCCTGGATTTCGACATGCGACGGCCTGGCATCGCGAAGGCGCTCAAACAGTCTGTCGAAACGCAGCTCGAGGAGGTGCTGTCCGGTGAGATTCCCCCCGAAACACATCTGAAATGCCTCAACAACAATCTCGCCATCCTGATGTCCGACAACGTCGTGGACGACCCGATGCGATACATCATGTCGGAAAAAATGGCAGACCTTCTTGACCGTTTGCAGCAGGACTACAAGGCGGATCTGTTGATCTTCGATCTTCCGCCGATGCTGGCCGTCGATGAAACCCGGGCGCTGCTGAAACATGTCGATTGTGCAATCATCGTCGCCCGCGCGGAGCGAACCCGGATGAGCGCGCTCGACCGCTGCGAGCAGGAAGTCGCGCAATATTGCAATGTCCTGGGGATCGTGCTCAACAGCTGCAGATACAAGGCCGATCCCGAGGATCTTGAAGGGATGCAGTATTACTGAGCGCGCGGCGGCCCCGCCGGCCGGACCGTTCCGCGAGGTTCTCACGAAAGATGCTGCCTGCTTGCTTCCCCGAGAGGCTTGAAACCAAGAAGCCCGAAGTCATTTCGCGGAACGCCCAGCCCGGTTCATGACGGATATCATTTCCAGAGTACTCTCTCATCCGCCGGTCGATACGACCTATATCGCGGGGCGTTGGCATCCTGCGCGGCTGTCGCTGCAGGGGGTCTGGACCGAAGCGCGAGTCATGGGTGCAAGCCTTGTCCGCCCGGTCAATCGGGACGTCAGCCGGTTTCTGATCCTCTGCCGGGCCCGGTCGGGATCCACACTGCTCACCCAACTGCTCAATGCCCACCCCGACATCACCTGCGATCGGGAGGTACTTGCGCGCCGGGTCCTGTTTCCACGCGACCACCTGCGTCGCCTGGCTCGGAAAAGCCAGTCCCGCATCTATGGCGCCAAACTTCTCTCCTATCAGATGGCGCAGGTTCAGAGGTTCCGGGATCCCAAGGGGTTTCTGCGGGCGCTGCACCGGGATGGACTTAATTTCATCCATGTCGAACGCGATACTTTCGCACAGACCCTGTCGCTGGCCATGGCGCAATCGAGCCGTGTCTTTCACCAAAGCCGCACCCCCGGAACCGGCAAGGCGGAATGGCAGGCCGGCGCCGCTCCGGGACGCGGTCCGGTCGAGCTCGATCCGGCAGATTTCGTCCGGCGCCTGTCCTGGAACAGTCTGCTGCTGGAGTATGAACGCCATTGCCTTTCGGACCTGCCCTGCCTGCGGCTGAGATATGAGACGGATCTGGAAGACAGCGCGGCGCATCAGGCCACAGCGGACCGGATCTTCGACTGGATAGGAGCCCGGCACAGCACAGTCTCCGGAACGCTGCGCAAGCTCCTGCCGGCCGACCCGCGTCACATCATCGCCAATTACGATGCAGTCGCCGCTGCGGTCCGTGAGGCCGGGCTGGACGACCTGCTGCCCGATGGCCCGTGACACGCCCCCTTCAGGAGCCCAGGACATGAGCGGACCCGCCCCGATCGGCTATCTTGTGCCAGAGTTTCCGACACAGACCCATGCTTTCTTCTGGCGCGAGGTTGAGGCCATCGAGGAGGCCGGCGGGACCGTACATCTGTTTTCCACACGACGTCCCGCCGATGACGCTTGCCCGCACGACTTCGCGGAAGCGGCCCGGCGCCGCACCACCTACCTGTTTCCCCCGGATGGACTGCACGCCCTGACCTTTCTGATACGCCGGCCAAGACGGACGCTGCAGGCGATATCCCATGTCCTGGGCCTGTCCGAAACCCCATGGCCGCAACGGCTGAAGCTCATGGCGCTCATCCCGACGTCTGCCGGGCTGGTGCGGGCGGCCCGGACCAGCGGCATCGACCATGTTCACATTCACTCCTGTGCGAATGCCGCGCATCTGGGAGCCCTCGCGCATATCCTGGACGGCCTCGACTACAGCCTGACCCTGCATGGCGATCTTCCGGTCTATGGAACCGATCACCACGCCAAGATGGCCCGCGCCCGTTTCGTCAGCGCCGTCACCATGCCCCTGCGTCGCGCGCTCGAAGAGAAGATAGGGGCAGGCCGCCCATACCCGGTGATCTGGATGGGCGTCGATGTCGAAAAGTTCCGGCCCGCCACGCGTCCGACCCCCGAGCCCGGCGCGCCCCTGCGCGTGGTCAGCATCGCACGACTGAACTACGTGAAAGGGCATCGGTTCTTCCTCCGAGCCATGGCTGCGCTGCGCCGGGAGGGGATCGACATTCACTACCAGATCGCCGGAGAGGGCAGTGAACGGCCCGCGATCGAAAAGGAAATCGCCGATCTTGGTCTCGACCGCCATGTCGAGATGGTGGGTGCGGTGTCCGAAACCAAGGTTCAGGCATTGCTGCATGATGCCGATGCCTTTGCGCTGACTTCGATCGGTCAGGGGGAAGCCGCCCCGGTTGCCGTGATGGAGGCGATGTCCTGCGGTGTGCCGCCAATCGTGTCGATCATCGGCGGCACCACGGACATGATCCGCGACGGCGTGGATGGGCTGCTGGTGCCGCAACAGGACGTGGACGCCATCGCCGCCGCCGCACGCAGGCTGGCCGCTGATCCGAACGTGCGCCTGGCGATGGGAAAGGCGGCGCGCGCCACGGCCAGGGAGAAATTCGATCACCGCCGCAATGCGATCGCACTTTACGATGCAATCCGCAGCGGCGCGACAAGCTGAACGCAGTACATATCGGACAGGCGGCGCGCCGAAGCCGCCGCCAATGCCTGCTACCTGCGCACGGGCCCTTTTTCGCCGACGGTTGCCCGAGATTTCCCCATGTCTCGCTGGACGCTTCCGGCGCTGACTGTTAACCTCTTTCCACAGGTGTTCCGGTCGCGGCAACGCGGCATCCAACTGTGTGGATCGGCCTGCACCCCGAAGATCACATGGTTCTGCAAAGGGATGTGTTTGAGATGATGGTTCGTTTTCTGGTTCTTCTGGTAGCGCTGAGCGTCACCTTGCCCAATATGGCAGCCGCCTATATCGGGCCGGGCGCGGGACTGAGTGCGATCGGCACGGCCGTGGCCGTGGTCGGCGCGTTCTTCCTTTTGATCCTCGGCTTCATCTGGTACCCGGTCAAACGGTTGCTGCGCCGCAAGCAGTCCACCGATCCGGCCACCTCTGGGGGACAGTCAGGGGATAGCCCCCGGTAAGTCCGGCCAGCCGGAAAACCAGGCGAAAGTCCCACATGCTCGTCTTCATCACCGCCGCGTCGATCCTGTGCTTCATGATCGTTTTCTGGCTGGCGGATATCGTCACCGTGGCGCGAAGCGCAATCGCAACCGCAAATCAGGCGATGCAAAGCATACGTGACCCTGCGCTGGACGATCTTGCCCGGGAAAAGACCGTACAGGCCGCGGCGGTCCGGATGATCGGCCTGTCCGCCTCGCTGATCGGACGCAGCCTGCTGGCCTTGATCGCGGCGGCCGTGCCGATCTTCGCCGCCGACTGGTTCGATCTCGTGCCGCTGGCCGACAGTCTCGCCTTCATGGAACGCTGGGACGTTATCCTGATAGCCACTCTGGTCGTCGTGGCCGGCTATCTGGCTGCGCGTCGACTATGGCCGGGCTGAACGATTACTCCCGCGTTGACCGGTTGGTACACCGGCTGGCCTTTGCCGGGCCGGGCGTCCAATTGGCCGCCGCCGATATCGAGGACGGCTTGTTCAAGGCCGAGCTCGCGAAGGTCGAGAGCGGCGCGCCGGTCTTCGTCACTTCGCTGCCACGCGCGGGCACCACGATTCTTCTGACCGCACTCGCCACCGCTCCCGAGCTTTGTTGTCATCTCTATCGCGACATGCCCTTCGTCATGACGCCGATGCTCTGGTCAAGGATAAGCGGGCGCTTCCAGAAGACGGCCACGCTGCAGCAGCGTGCCCACGGCGACGGGATCGAGATCGGTTACGACAGCCCCGAAGCCTTCGAGGAGATGATCTGGCGCGCGTTCTGGCCCGAGAAGTTCGGAGCCGATGCGATCACACTTTCGGGGTCCGCCGATCTCCGCCCCGAGGCCCGCGATTTCTTCCTGCGCCACTTTGCCAAGATCGTGGCTCTGCGCAGCGGGCAGACCCCACCGGCAGGACGTTACCTGTCGAAGAACAACGGCAACGTCTCACGGATCGATCTGATCCTGACGATGTTTCCCGAAGCGCAGATACTCGTCCCGGTGCGGCATCCACTGACCCATGCGGCATCGCTCAGGCGTCAGCATCTGCTGTTCCTCGACCGCCATGGCAAGGATCCGTTCGCCGAGCGCTACATGCGCGACATCGGCCATTACGAGTTCGGCGCCTTGCATCGTCCGGTTCTCTTCGAAGAGTTCCGCACGCTCGCCCAAGGGACCACGCCGTCCGATCTGGACTACTGGTTCGCCTACTGGATCGCCGCCTTCCGCCATGTCGCCGCGCGGCGCGAGAGGCTGCATCTTCTGGGCTATGAGGCGCTGTGTGCCGATGGCAGGCACAGTGGCGAACACCTGTGTGCGCTGCTGGGTCTCGATCCGGGTTCGGCAGAGGCGATCGGCGCGCCGTTCCGCTCCGCACCGGAACCCGATGCCGCGCTGGCCGATCATCGCAGCTCTCTTCGGGACCAGGCCGAGGCGCTTCATGCGGATCTTCTTCCCGGCGGCTGAGCCTACCCCGCTCATTTGGTAGGCCCCGGCCGGTCCGCACCGGCCGCTTTCTGCGCATCGCCCGCCAAAGCCGAACCCATCGCTTGCTTGTCCTGCGGGATCGCTGCATGCCGAAATGCAACTCCCGATCCTCCATTCCGGCTGGAGGGATGAGGTATCTGGTGTCGAAGGAATTCCGGTGAGCCTTTTTCGGAACGTTGCAGCACCTGTTTCAGCCGACCGCAGCGATGCATTGGAGACCATGCGCGCCATCGCAGTGCTGCTTCTGGTAATGTATCATGTGATCGGCTCGAACGGCGCGGCCGGGTTGGGACAGGAGTATCCCGAACCGCTGCGTCTCTTTGCGGATTTCCTCATCGACATCCGCATGCCCTTCTTTGCGTTCATCGCGGGGTACGTCTACGGATTGCGCCCGATGGCTCCCGGACACTACCCGGCTTTCATACAGGGCAAGTTCCGCCGTCTCTACGTGCCCGGTGCCATCGCGGCGGCGCTTTACGCGATCTGCGCCGGAAGCGTGGATGCCGAGTCAGCTCGCAGCCTTGGGGACTTCTGGGAGATCTTCTTCTTTCCTTACGTCCACTACTGGTTCTTGCAGGGAATCCTGGTGATCTTTGTCGTCTTCGGGGCCGTCGACGCCGCCAGCCGCAGCCGTGCCGCGATACCGGCCTTCCTGCTGGCCTGCGCTCTGTCGCTTGCCGACCCGTACGTGCCGGGCAATCCGATGTCGGTCAATCAGGCGATCTATCTGGCTCCCTTCTTTCTTTTGGGGCTGGTCTTCGTCCGGCACAGGTCCGTCTTCACCGGCGCCCCGACCTTGCTTGCGACCGCCTGCCTGATCGTGGTGCTGATCTGTTCGGCGATCAACCTGTCGGTACTTCAGGAAACAGGTCGGCTTTCCATGGACCGGCAGGACTTGCAGAGCCTCGCCATGGGGTTGAGCATCTGTCTTCTCGCGATCCTGGTGCTGCCGCATGTCGCGCAATTCGAGCTGCTTGGACCTTACGCCTTCACCATCTATCTCTACCATGTCTTCGGCACGGCAGGGATGCGCAGGGCGCTCCATGCCGGGGGCATCGAAAGCGTGCCGATGCATCTGGTCATGGGACTTGCGGCCGGTCTCATCCTGCCGGTGGCGATACACGTGCTTGCCGACCGGCACCCGGCAACCCGCCGCCTGGTCCTGGGCATGCGCGGCTGAAGCCTCTGCGGCCTGCAAGCCTCAGGAGCAGCTCCAGTCTTCGACGGTGAAGTAGGCGGCAGGATAGAGGCGGCCTTCAACGATTTCGGCCACCTGAGTGTCGTCGTACCGGTTGATGTATTCCCAGACCAGTTCACCGTCGGCATCGACCTGGAAGACCCGACCGGCCTCATGTTCGGAAATGATGAAACCGCCACCGGGAACCGGATCCTCACTGCCCCGCACGGTGGTCACGAATTCCTGCCCCGGACGCTGGCCATACACCACCTCGATCTCCCCGGTGGTCGGGTTGACGGTCATGATGTTCGAATCGAGCGGAGCATCGGCGCGGGCGCGCAGCCGGCGTCCCAGCTCATGGAAATACACGTTGTTGTTGAAAATCGCGATCCGGCCATCCGGCATGAATTCGGGGTCGTGCTGGCGGACCCAGGGACCGGTCTGCCGCCATTTCACCTCCCAGGTGTCGGGATCGACCACGAACAGCATGTTGTAGCCGCGCAGCGAGACCAGAAGATCACCGGCCTCGAAATCCGGGAAGGCGCCGGCAAGCTCCGCGGGCAGCTCGCTGATCTTGTTGGAATGCACAATTTCGTTGCCGAACGTGGAGCCCTTGCGGAAATTCTCGCCCTTGGCGGTCAGAACCGCCGCGTAGCCGTTTTCGTAGAGCAGTTCGACGATGGATTTCCGCTCCAGGATCTCGCCACTCTCACTCACCTTCAGGATCAGGTCGTCTTGCAGTTTGGGGCGGTGCCGCAGCACCGAGAAGGGCGGATAGCGCGGATCGACACGCGGGTCGAACAACTCGCGTCCGAGGATCCAGTAGCCGCCGCCTTCGGCGCGTTCCAACGAATGGTGCGTCGGATGCTCGAGCGTCCATATCACGTCGCCACAGCGCCCCATTTTCACGGAGCCGCCATACTCGAAGTTGAAGACGACCGAGCCGTCGGGAAGGATCACCTGCCCGTGAATATCCATGTTCCAATCGGTGGCGGGCGGATCTGTCGAGAAACGAGGTATCGGGAAAGAAGCTCGAATGCGGGGTCGACCACTGGCGCACGACAGTGCCGTCGCGCTCGATCAGCCGGAAGCCCGGGTTGCCGTCGAAAAAGCCCGAGATCAGAACGAGCGCCCCGTCATCCAGCTTGTTCACGGTAACGCCGGACCCCTCATGGCGCGCGGGCTGGAGGAAATGGACCGGCTCGGTCGCGAGCACGGTTTCACGTTCCTCGAACACGACCATGATCGCGTCCTTCGCGTCGTACACCGCCTGGTAGATGACGTTCCGCGTGCCGCCGGAATAGAGGCCCGCCCCGAAGGCAAGCCCCAGCACCAGAACACCGGCCGAGAGCTGAAAGATGCGCTTTTCGGTCTTGTCCGACATGCCCGTTCCCCGTGTCTTTCCCGCCGGACCGGCCCGGGACTTCCGGGGCCCTTGCCTCGACATGTTCCTATCCCGCGTCCAGCCCGAAGCCAACTGCCAAGACGCGGTGTCGGGCTATTCTTTCAGCGCCGCCGGAGCGGTCCGCTCAATTCGTGCACAGAGCGCATCGAAGCCGTCCTCGTCGAGGATTTCCTTCCAGGTCAGCTTGCTCACCGGCAGACCCGCCGCGACCAGCCCCGCAAGCTCCGCCTCGGTCGCGATGCCCCGCAGCGCCTCCATCATGACGAGCGACGGCGTGGCCGGCAAAGACGGCATCCTGTCGAACGCGGCCTGCGCCTGCGGGTCGCGTCGCACATGCCACTGAAAGAGGTAGAAGAACACGAAGTAGACATCGGGCACATAACGCAGCCGCCGGACGTAACGAGAATAGGCCTCCTCCCAAAGCACGGGCAAACTGTGCCCCGCCTCGCCGGCCATGAACCAGCTCGACATCCAGCGCCCCGGTCCGGGATTGCGCAGCAGGAAGAACCCCGTGGTCACATGCAGCCAGACCCACTCGTCAAGCGGGCGATGGCACCAGACGGTCGCATCGGCCCAGACCCCGCCATGGGTCCTGATCAGCCGCAATCGCAACAGATTTGCCTTGAAGCGGAACGGGAGATGGGCGGGAATGTCGGAGATGTCGGCATATTGCGCCACCGTCTCCGCATCGAGCACCCGGATCTCCCAGCCCGGATTGCGGCGCTGCCAGCTCTCGATGCAGCGACGCACGACGAAGGGCGCCTCGGCCGCGCCCTGGTGCCAGTACATCCAGACGATGCGGGGCATGTCGCTCGGGCGGAAGGGGGCCAGTCGCGCGCGCACCGCCTCCGCCCCCGCGGCCTTCTCGGCCCGGTTGGCGCGGCGGTCTTTCCAGGCCTGCCGACGGGCATAAAGCTCGTGAGCCGGATTGTGCGGCACCTCGTGAATCAGCCACCGCAAATAAATTCGCGCCCGGGAGAGGCGCCCCTTGATCCGGCCCGCCACGCGCCGCCACGCCGGTCTGCGCTCCGCCATCAAAGACGCCAATCGTCGAAATCGAGCCCGGTCAGTTCCCGCAGGCGCGGGACCTGCGCTCCGAACCGCTCGCTCAGCCGCGCCCGCGTCTCGGGCAGCATCCTTGGCGGGACGTGATCGGCGTCCCCCCGCCCCGCCTTCCGTCCCGCGGCGAGCCGCCCCTTCAATGCCTTCCGCAGCCCTTTTGGCAACAGCTGGCGCAGTTGCCAAAGCCCGCCCGCCTTCGCGCGCATCCGCTCCAGCGCCACCCGATCGCCCCAGTCGCGAAAATGATCGGCGGCCACGTTGCGCGTCACGCCCTCGGCCTCGAACACGTTGTCAGGCAGCGGTGCCACACCGAGGAAATCGGTCATTTTACGCAGTGTGCCGGGCCCATCGGCCGCGAAATCCTCGAACTTCAGGAACAGCATCCGATCACGCGGGAAATGCGCCAGCCATGTCTCGATCTGGTGCACGTAATCGCTGCCGGCAAGGCAAAGCTCTGTCACGTCCGGGAGATGTGCATTGGTGGAGGAAAATACAGTTTCGCGGGGGGCCGCGATGGCGTGACGGCCCGGGTCGATGAACTCCTCGAAACTGCGATGCACCGCCGCATCGCCTGTGACGTTCTGGTAGTTCTTGATGATCTGGACATAGAAGGAGTAGGCCCGATCGACCGGCTGACGCATCACGTAGACGAGCCTGGCCTGCGGCAGATGCTCCGCCATCCGCGACGCGGCGTCGGGAAAGAGCGGCGAGAGCGAATAGATGGTCGAGGCCTCGCCCACGATCTGGTCGTCGCGCGCCTCGGCAAAGGCTTCCGCGTAAGCGGTGATACCGGCGGCGTAGCGGTCGTCGCGGGCGAAGAATTCGGGCTCCTTCACCTGCGGCATGAAGATGTCGGGATGCCGGTCCAGCAGCGCGTAAAGGCTCGTTGTACCGGCCTTGGCCGCCCCGATCACGACGAAATCCGGCAACCTCATTCTCTTGCCGAACCCAGGGAACTGCGGGCATCGGTCAGAAGAAGAACGCGAGAAAACAGCGGGAAACGGTGCATGCGGGCGGCACTTTCTTCGGTTTGCGCTTGCAGCATTCCCATGCCATGTTCTGGCAGGACAGACAATATCGCCGCGAACACGCACGGTTCAGGGTTCGACATTGAAGAGCAGTTGCCGGGCGTATAGGCGCTCGAAATATTTCAGTGCGCCGCGTCATGCCGCTTCAGGACCGGTCCGACAGGAGATCCGCCCGTGACGCCCCCTGCCCCTTCGCCCCGGGACACTGGCCCTTCGATCCCTCACGCGACGCGTATGTGGCGATCATCGGACGCGGCCGGTCGGAACGAATCTCGCACTCGATGTGCTCGACGCCCATCCGCGAACCTTGTGCCGCAACGAGGCGCACGGATCGCGGACGCGGCACTCAACCGGTTGCCGCTCGATTTCGAGAACCTGCGCGCCGATGAATGGTCGACGGAGGCGTGGCACGCGGCACTTGCCCGAGCGCGCAGCGCCATGGCGCGCGGGACCGGTCGCGGCGGGACTACAAGAGCTATTACGCGACGAGCCGGGCGGCTGATCCGAGAACATGCCCTGCCCCGGCAGAAACTGCGGCGCGGCTCGCGGCCCTGCACGTGCTGAGGTCAACAATGGCGGGTGGATTGGGCTTTCGCGCGGGCCCCGGGCCGGCGCCCCAACTGCCGGTTTTCAAGATCCTGACTCAGCCACACTGGATCCTGCGCACTCACGATGCGGATTCGGCGAGCATGTCGTTCACATGGTCCGTGAAACCGACAGGGTTCATCGCCTCCCCGCTGAACCGGTATGTCGCGCCCCGCGGCGGCGAGAAGGTGCATGCGGACAATCTGGCGAACGCTCGACGTGATCCTGGAGGCGCTGGACGGGCAATTGCGCCACGGGGCGCGCCTATTCCGAGGCCGCCCTCATCGAAAGCGAACTCTGGCGCTGGCGCTATATGAACGAAACGGTATTCAAGGCGCTGGCCGGATCGGAGCGTTACCGGTTGTGGCATTACGACCACTTGTGGAGCAACCGGCGCAGATGGGTGCCGAGGTGATGGGCTGGCTGGAACTGGAGATCGACGCGGCATATGACCGTGTACGCATGTCCCGGATGGAAAACACGCTCTTTGCCAGGCCCGATTCCTGCAAGGTCGACAGCGGGCAGGTCCGGCGCATCGCCGCGGCGGTGCTCGAGGGCAGCCCTGTGGCGGACTGGTTCGCAACCTCTTGAACACGCAAGCTATCGGGGTCGGTCCGGTCGGGGATGATGCACATCCGCCCGGCAGCCGACGCC
>CAVRIG010000006.1:0-290128 GCA_963721175.1 uncultured Alphaproteobacteria bacterium
TCCGCCGCCGGTGCCGCAGGGCGGCGAGGCAGGGCGATCACGGCATGGATCGGGTTGACTACGTAGTCCGGGTAGTTGGTCCACGCCGACCGGCGGGTTGGTCGGGCGAATCCCGGAGAGGTAGTTCACCCCGCACACGGTGGGAGAGCACGGCGCCGAAGCCGGTGAACTCGGCGTGGGGGACCGGTGCATGCCCTGCATCGGCTGATACATCGCGAGCGATCCCCGGGGTTCGGCCAGGCGTGAGCGCGTCTCCCAGGTCATCCCAATCTGCCGCACGGCGCGGCCGGTCATGTTGGGTCATGAAGAGGTCGGCCCACTTCACAAGCTCGATGCCGGGCTTCGTGGCCGCGCTCGGTGGTGAGATCGAGCGTGATGCTGCGCTTCTCCGCATTGAAGTTGTTGAAGTAGCCGCGCGACGTTGAGGCTGGCGTTTCCGTCCAGCACAGGGCGGCGCGATGCGCAGCCCATCCGGTCGCTTCTGTGTCTCGACGCGGATCACGTCGGCGCCGAGGTTCGCAATCGTGCGGGGTCCCGATCGGACCGGCGCCGAACCACGTCGAGGTCCAGCACCTTCACGCCGTCGAGGACGCGCGTGCTGGTCGGGCGCGTGCTGGCCGTTCGTCGTCGTCATCGCTCGCCTCCCTCGGCGATCGCGCGCGCCTCGTCCGGCGGGACGCCGATCTCGGTCAGCACCTCGGCCGTGTGCTCGCCGAGCAGCGGCGCCGGGCGGCGCAGTTCGAGGCGGGCGTGCCACGCAGCTGCCACGGGGGGACCGGGATAGCGCAGCCGGCGGCCGCGCCCCGGGTCGTCAATCTCGACGAACCAGTCGCGCGCGTTCAGCTGCGGGCTCTTGGAGATGTCCTCGGGGGTGCTCACCATCCCGATCAGCAGCCGGTGCTGCTGGCCGATTTGGTCAGTTCTCGCTTCGGGTTCCCGCAGGAAGCAGTCACGCAGGGACGCTGGTCGATGTGCCCGAGCTTCGTGGGCGAGGTCTTGGCTGCCTGCACCGGGTCCTGCCATCGCCTGGAGCAGAAGCGTGCGGTTCATCGACTCGGCGATGAAGGTCGCCCATGGCTCCTGGCGCAGGTCCGACTTCGTAGCCGAGCGTGTCCATGGTCAGCGAGCACGCCTTCGAATCCGGAGCCCGCCGTTCCGGCAGGCGGCATGTACCCAACCGTCGGCCGCCGGGTAGAGCCCAACACCGGGGATCCGCACCGCAAGCCCCCCCACCCGTCGCGCCCGTGCGCTGGCGGTTGGATGCCGTTGATGTCCGCGAACATCATCGCGGTCTCCTGCGCCATCGACAGCGCTTCCTGCGCCGAAACCTCCACCCGCTGGCCCTCACCGGTGGCGTCATGGTGGAGCAACGCCGCGACCGTGCCCGCGGCAGCGTCAATCGATGCCGCTCGGTAGCCCTGGTAATTGGCGATCTGCTCGGGTGGGCCATCCGGGAAGCCGGCGAGCGCATAACCGCGACATCGCTCGACGATGTCGGCTATGCCAGTCAGCGTATGGGCCTGTCAGGCCCGGCCGGTGACCGAGGCGCGGAAGAGATCGGGTTTCGCGGCGAGGAGATCGGCTTCCGCGAGCCCAACGCGGCGGACTCGAGGCTGCCACGAATCTAGTAGCACGTCGGCGGAAGCGACGAGGCGAAGGAGAGCGAGGCCCGCGCTCGCCGGTGAGGTCGAGCGAGACGCCGCGCTTGTTCGCGTTCAGCAGCAGGAATTGCAGGCCGTTCTCGGGCGCGTCCACGCCGGCAGATACGGCGCGTACTGCCGGCGGGTCGCCAGTCGGTGGTTCGACCTTAATCAGGTCCGCGCCCAGGCTGCGAGCAAACGACCGGCATAGTGGCCGATCGGACCGCAGGCCTCGACGACGCGAACGTCGCTGAGTGGTCCCGGCATGGCTGGCATGTCGGATGTGGAGCGTCTCGGGTGCGCGGGCCGGCGATGGGAGCGACCGGTCATATGTACCTTCCCGCTCTCGATGTCCGGCTGCCGGCGCGTTGCGGCGCGATTGTGCATGGGCATGAGACGTGTCAACGAACGCGATTGGCATGACGGGATGCGCGGCTGGCGACCCACGAAGAGACAGCACCTGACGTTGACGGGAAGGTTACACGAACCCTAATCTCTCTGGACGACGCCCGCATCCAACTCGATTGGGCGGAGCGGTACCGAAACCAAGGCAGCCCCTTGGTCAGCGAGAGCAGGGTTCCACCGACTGATCGGGCGGATGGGTCGGAGGCTGGACGCGAGCCGGGGCTTCCCGGGCGGTCCGCCGGGTCCAAGACAAAAGCCGTCATTGCGGAAGGCCGTCGACGTCTTCGAGAACCGGAATTCGCGGTTCCGCTGGTTCTCCTCCACGTTTTCAAGGCCATCGCGAAGGTCAAGGGCGGCAGGCGCGTCAAGGGTGTGGCACTCTGCGCGCAGGCGGGCGAGGGCGCGGTGCTCGACGAGATCGCCTGCGATGCGGTCGCCATGTCGGGCGGCTGGTCTCCGGTCGTGCACCTCTGGTCCCATTGTGGCGGCAAGCTGGTCTGGGACGAGGGGCAGGCGCATTTCCGTCCAGATGTGGACAAGGCGCCGACCGGCGCGGATGGCCGACCCTTCGTGACCGCCGCCGGCACCGCGAACGGCGCCATGCATGTCGCCCTGGTGCTGGAAGACGGCGAAGCCGCGGGCCGGGATGCCGCAAAGGCTGCAGGATTTACACCGAAACGCGCCGCTGCGCCCAAGGCGTCGAGCCCGGAGGAGGCCGCCATGGCCCCGGTCTGGATGATGCCGCAAGGCGCGCCCTACAAGCTGCGGTCCAAGGCCTGGCTCGACTACCAGAACGACGTGAAGGTGTCGGACGTCCAGCTTGCCGCGCAGGAGGGGTTCGAGAGCGTGGAGCATGCCAAGCGCTACACCACGCTCGGGATGGCCACGGATCAGGGCAAGCTGTCGAACATCAACGGCCTCGCGATTCTGTCGGACGCGCTGGGACAACCCATTCCGCAGACCGGGACCACCACCTTCCGCCCGCCCTACACGCCGATTTCGATGGGCGCGATCGGCGGCGAGGCGCGCGGCGCAGTCTTCCAGCCGATCCGGCGCACGCCGATGCATGGCTGGCATGAGAACCACGGCGCCGAGTGGGAACCGGTCGGCCAGTGGCGCCGCCCCTATGCCTTCAAGCGGTCCGGCGAAAGCATCCATGACGCGGTGATGCGCGAGGTGAAGAACACCCGCGAACGCCTTGGTTTGCTTGATGCATCCACGCTGGGCAAGCTGATCGTGAAGGGGCCGGACGCGGGCCGCTTCCTCGACATGCTCTACACCAA
The DNA here is from genome assembly GCA_963721175.1 of uncultured Alphaproteobacteria bacterium. GTDB lineage: Bacteria > Pseudomonadota > Alphaproteobacteria > Rhodobacterales > Rhodobacteraceae > Aliishimia. The sequence goes on from CAVRIG010000006.1 coordinate 3,329, forward strand.
CATGATGTCGACGCTGCAGGTCGGCCGTTGCCGCTATGGCCTCATGTGCTCCGAGAACGGATTCCTGATCGACGACGGCGTGGTAGCCCGGATCGACGCGGACACCTGGCTTTGTCACACCACCACCGGCGGGGCGGAACGCATTCACCAGCACATGGAGGAATGGCTGCAGACCGAATGGTGGACATGGAAGGTCTGGGTCGCCAACGTCACCGAACACTACGCGCAGATCGGCGTGGTCGGCCCCAACGCCCGGAAGGTGCTGGAGAAACTGGGCGGCATGGACGTCTCCGCCGACGCGCTCAAGTTCATGGATTGGGCGGATGGCGAGATTGGCGGTTTCCCGGTTCGTGTCTACCGCATCAGTTTCTCGGGCGAGTTGAGCTTCGAGATCGCGGTCCCGGCCTCGCAGGGCCTTGCTTTCTGGGAGGCGCTGATGCAGGCGGGACAGGAATTCGGCATCCAGCCCTATGGCACCGAATGCCTGCACATCATGCGGGCAGAGAAGGGCTTCATCATGATCGGCGACGAGACCGATGGCACGGTGATCCCGCAGGATCTCGGGCTCCACTGGGCGATCTCGAAGAAAAAGGACGATTACATCGGCAAGCGCGGGCAGGAACGCAGCCACATGACCGACCCGACCCGCTGGAAGTTGGTGGGTCTGGAGACCGTCGATGGCTCCGTCATCCCAGATGGCGCCTATGCCGTTGCGAACGGACGCAACGAGAACGGCCAGCGCAACACGCAAGGCCGTGTCACGTCGACCTATTATTCGCCGACGCTCAACAAGGGCATCGCCATGGGCCTCGTTCTGAACGGACCCGACCGGTTGGGCGAGGAGATCGACTTCCCCGGCACCGACGGCAAGACCTACCGCGCGAAGATCGTGGATCCGATCTTCTTCGACAAGCAGGGGGAAAAGCAGAATGTCTGAAGCCGTGAGCGCATTGGGCGGCGTGACCTGGTCGGACGGAATTGCCGAGATCACCGAGATTGGTCCATTGGGCATGATAACCTTGCGGGGGGATCTTTCCGCCGACGCCATCCTCAAGGCCGCGACCGGGGTCGCCGGCGTGGAGATGCCGGGGCAGCGCGAGGCGCATTTCGCCGATGGCTCCGGTCTCTGCTGGATGTCGCCGGACGAGGTGATGGTGGTCTGCGCCTATGACAAGGTCGGCACGACACTCAAGAAGCTGCAAAAGGCGCTTGGCGACGCGCACGCGCTGGCGGTCGATGTATCGGACGCGCGCGCCGTCTTCCGGGTCGCTGGCCCCCATGCCCGCGAGGTCCTGGCCAAGCTCGCGCCCATCGATCTCGCCCCCGGCCGCTTCGAGCCGGGCATGTTCAGGCGCACGCGGCTGGCGCAGGTGCCCGCGGCCCTCCGGATGGTCGATGCCGACACGTTCGAGGTCATCTGCTTTCGATCCGTGGCGCAGTATGTCTTCGACCTTCTGAAGACGGCGGCCCAACCGGGCAGCGAAGTCGGGTATTTCTGACACCGGAGCCGAACGTTTTTCCGGGGAGTCGGTCCGTACGATGACCCCCAAGCGGCGTGCGCGGCATTTCGCGGCCGGTCCTCGCGAATGTGGGCATTGACCTTGCTTGCCAGGAACCAATCTGTCAGTCAGTCGTTAACCGCACAACTGACAGGAGGCCCGACCCAATGGCTTTTGAACTACCCGATCTTCCGTATGCCCACGACGCCCTCGCGGGCAAGGGCATGTCGAAAGAGACGCTGGAGTATCACCACGATATTCACCACAAAGCCTATGTCGACAACGGCAACAAGGCGATTTCCGGGACAGAGTGGGAAGGCAAGTCGGTCGAGGAGATCATCAAGGGCACTTACGACAAGAACGCCGTGGCGCAGTCCGGGATCTTCAACAACGCCTCGCAATACTGGAACCACAACCAGTTTTGGGAGATGATGTCGCCCGACGACAGCAAGATGCCGGGCGAGCTGGAAAAGGCGATCACCGACAGTTTCGGATCCGTGGACAAGTTCAAGGAAGAGTTCGCGGCCGCCGGTGCAGGCCAATTCGGCTCCGGCTGGTGCTGGCTGGTGAAGGACAGCGGCGGCGGGCTCAAGGTCACGAAGACCGAGAACGGCGTCAACCCGCTCTGCTTCGGGCAGACGGCGCTTCTTGGCTGTGACGTGTGGGAGCATTCCTATTACATCGATTTCCGCAACAAGCGTCCGGCGTATCTGGACAACTTCCTGAGCAACCTCGTGAATTGGGAAAACGTCGCGTCGCGCATGTGAGCGGCGCTACGCCCGACCCGAAAACGCGCCCCGCATCCGGGGCGCGTTCTTTTTCGCCGTCCCGATACTGGCTCGCGCCCTACCTTCGCGAAGAAGTGGTATCCTACCGGATCGAAACGCCGCGCCTCACGGAGCCGTTGCGGATCATCGTCTTGTCTGATTTCCACGCCGGCGCGCCCTTCATGCCGCTCTCGCGCGTGCGCCGCATCGTTGCGCGGGCGCAATCACTCCATCCCGACCTCATTCTGCTGCCCGGCGATTTCCTGGCAGAGCGTAACGGGTTTCAGCGACCGGTGCCGATGCAGGAGTTGGCGCGGGAGCTGGCGGCACTGCACGCGCCATTGGGCCGGTTCGCTGTGCTCGGCAACCACGACTGGTGGGACCACCCGGAGACGCAAGAGCGTCGCGCCGGCCCGGTTCCTTATGCCGCTGTGCTGGAGGACTCCGGCATTCCGGTGCTGTCGAACCGGCACGTCACGCTCAGCGCTCCGGGCGGCAAGGTCACGCTCGCGGGGCTGGAGTCGCAGGCGGCGTTGCGCGGATCGAGAACCCGCAAGATCAAGGGGCTCGACGATCTGGACGCGGCGCTCGACGGTGCGGACCCGGATCGGCTGACCCTGCTCGTGGCGCATGAACCCGGGATCTTCGTGCGCGTTCCGGATCATCAGCGCCGCATCGACCTCACGATTTCGGGGCACAACCACGCGGGGCAGGTGCATGTCTTCGGTCGTCCCGTGATCTTGCCAGCCATGCCCAGCGGCAAGTTCGTCCACGGCCATTTCACCGCCGGCAACTGCCATCTTGTCGTCACCGCCGGCCTTGGCTGTTCGCGAATTCCTGTTCGGTTCGGGGTCGTGCCCGAGATCACGCGGATCGACCTGGTGCCGGCCTGATCTCCGTGTCTTCCGGTGCCAACGCCGCGCCGAGGTGATCCAGGGCATCCTGCGCCGTGTCGGCCACGGTCAGGAACCCGCGCAGCGAGGCATCCGCGAAACCGGCGTCGATCACGTGATCGACCAACGCCAGCAACGGATTCCAGTACCCTTCGGTATTGAGCAACATGATCGGCTTGGCGTGCAGCTTCAATTGCCGCCAGGTCAGTACCTCGAAGAGTTCGTCCAGCGATCCGGCGCCGCCCGGCATGACCACGACCGCGTCGGAATTCATGAACATGACCTTCTTGCGTTCGTGCATGGTCTCGGTCACGACATACCGGGTGAGGTCGGTCTTGCCGACTTCCATTTGCACCAGATGCGCCGGGATCACGCCGAACGTGTCGCCGCCGGCCTTCTGGGCGGCGCGCGCGACCGTTCCCATGAGACCGACATCCCCGGCACCGTAGACCAGCCGCCAACCGCGATCCGCCATGCCACGGCCCAATGCATCCGCCGCTGTCGCATACGCGGGATGCACTCCGGAACGGGAACCGCAATAGACGCAGATCGACAGGGTGGGCATGACCAATCCGGAAAAATGGCTGTGTTCAGCAAGTTTTGACCACAGATAGCTTGACTGATATGTTTGCTCAACTGTGCTGACGGCACGCCGGGGAGCAATCGCATCATGGGCGCATCTGGATCCAGCAGTCTGGTGATCTGGATGGGCGGAATTGTGATTTCTCTGGGCGCCGTGACGGGCGCCGCCTGGTATGCGAGCCGCGCCTTTCAGCCGCCGCATGTGGCATCGAAACCCCCGTCGTCCGAACCTGTCGTTGCGGCGGTCGTCGATCGGCCGGATGGAGAGGGCGGCCCAAAGCAGGACAGTCCCACAGGGACACCGAACGAAGCGGAGGGCGGGGAGCCCACCGCCGAAGCCAAGCCGGGGACGAACAAGGATCAGGTTGCCGGCGACGGGCGCGACGGAGCCACGTCGGAGAGCGCAAGCGCATCGCCCGCAGGTACCGATACCGAAACCGGTGCGGACGAAACCCTGCCTCGGTTGCACGAGTTGCGGATGGAACCGGACGGTCTCGCCGTCATAGCCGGCAAGGTCTCGCCCTTCGCCGACGTGGTGCTGCGGCTCGACGGGTTCGAGATCGCGCGCGCGTCGGCCGACGGATCCGGCGCCTTCGCGACCGTCGCCACGCTGCTACCCAGCGCGGCGGCGCGTGTCCTGACCCTTGCGCAGGTCGACGCCACGGGGGGCGAGATCGCGTCGCCGGATGAATTGATACTGGCCCCGGTCAACGCGCCGAAGCCTGGCACTCCCGCGCCGGTGCAGGAGGTCGCGATCGACGACAGTGCCGGTTCGGCAACAGGACCCGACATCACCGCCAGCCTGGATACAGGAAACAGTGGCATGGAGGGCGAGCGAGCAGCGGCAGAACAGCCATCCGCACAACAAGGCGCTGGCGAAGAACCAGCCGAAGTGGGGCACCGCGAGCGTGACGCGATCGACCAACCGGATGCCGGAGCGGAAGAAATCGCACCGAAGCCTGAACAAACAGCGGACATCGCGGCACAACCGGCCGCGACGGAACCCGAAGGCACGGACGTCGCGGCTGTCGAGGCGGTCGAACGGGCCGTACCCGACGTTGCTCCGGCCGCCGGGATCGACGCGCCGGGCCAACCGACCCCGGCCGTGGAAATCGCCGCGAACGCCGTCCCCGAAACCGCGCCAGCCGGCGATGCCGCGCGCAAAGAACCTGCCCGTCCGTCACTGCCGGATCCTGCGGACACCCAGCAGATCGCCATCTTGCGCCTGAACGAAGACGGCGTGAGCGTGCTTCGCCCCGCCAACCCACCGCCACAGGCTACCTCGCAAGTGGCGCTCGACGCGATCAGCTATTCGGAAGCGGGCGACGTGCAGCTTCAGGGACGGGCACAGGATCAGGCAGAGCAAGTGCGGGTCTATCTCGACAACCGCCCGATTGCCTCGCTCGACGTGGATGCATCGGGCTCGTGGCGCGGGTTTCTGCCGCAGGTCGACACCGGCGTCTACACGCTCCGCATCGACGAGGTCGACGCCGAGGGGCGCGTCACCAGCCGGGTCGAGACGCCGTTCAAGCGGGAGGCTCCCGAGGTCCTTGCCGCCGCTGCGGCGAACACGACAGCGCAGGTGAGCGCGGTGACCGTCCAGAAAGGCGACACGCTTTGGGCCATCTCCCGCGACAGGTACGGCGAGGGGATCCTCTATGTCCGGGTCTTCGAAGCGAACCGCGACAGCATCCGCGACCCCGATCTGATCTATCCGGGCCAGGTCTTCGCGCTTCCGGCGGAGTGAAGACGCGACCACGGCTGGCAAATCCACCTCGCCCGGCCTAAGTGTCAGGGGCACGGGACAGGATACCGCATGGCAGCCGAGACAACCGCATCACCGGATGCAACCGACAGGCAATTCGAAGCGGACGCACGCCGCTCCGGATGGCGTACGGTGCGCAAGGTCGCGCCCTACCTCTGGCCGGACGACAAGCCATGGGTGAAGCACCGTGTGATTTGGGCGATGCTGATGTTGATCGTGGCCAAGCTCATCACGGTCATCACACCGATGTTTTACAAGGCCGCCGTGGACAGTCTGGCGGGCGAGGGTGCGTCCATGCTGGCGCTGGGCGCCGTGGGACTGACCGTGGCCTATGGCATGGCGCGGTTCATGACCATCGGCTTCCAGCAGCTCCGCGACGCGATCTTCACCCGCGTGGCGCAGCGTGCTTTGCGTATGCTGGCGCTCGAGACGTTCCAGCACATCCACCAGCTCTCGCTGCGCTATCACATCACGCGCAAGACCGGTGGCCTCAGCCGGATCATCGAACGCGGCGTGAAGGGCGTCGAGTTCCTGCTGCGCTTCCTGCTCTTCTCCATCGGCCCGCTGATCCTCGAGCTGCTGATGATCTCGGTCGTGCTGCTCTTCCTGTTCGACTGGCACTATGTCGCGGTCGTGGCAGGTACCATCGCGCTCTATGTCTGGTTCACCTTCGCCGTGACCGAATGGCGGGTGAAGCTGCGCAAGGTCATGAACGACCAGGACACCGACGCCAACCAGAAGGCGATCGACAGCCTGCTGAACTTCGAAACCGTGAAATATTTCAACGCCGAAGGCCGGGAGGCCAGCCGCTACGACCGCGCGATGGAGCAGTACGAGGCCGCGGCGATCAAGACGAACTACAGCCTGGCCTTCCTGAACGCCGGCCAGTCTCTGCTGATCACGGCGGGGTTGGTGATCGTGATGGTCATGGCGGCGCTCGGCGTGCAGGCCGGGACGCTGACCGTGGGCGACTTCGTCATGGTCAACGCCTACATGATCCAGATCACGATGCCGCTCAACTTCCTCGGCACCGTCTACCGCGAGATCCGGCAGGCGCTGATCGACATGGGTGAGATGTTCGACCTTCTGGAGCAACCGCAGGAGGTTCGTGACGCGCCCGACGCGCGCCCGCTGGAGGTCTCCGGCGGCCGCGTCGAACTGGACAACGTGGAATTCGGATACGACCCCAACCGGCAGATCCTGCACGGCGTGTCGATCACGGCCGAGCCCGGCCAGACTGTCGCCATCGTGGGCTCCACCGGCTCGGGCAAATCCACCATCGGCCGGTTGCTCTTCCGGTTCTACGACGTGCAGGGTGGGGCGCTGAGGATCGACGGGCAGGACGTTCGCGCCGTGACGCAGGACAGCCTGCACGCCGCGATCGGCGTGGTGCCGCAGGACACGGTGCTCTTCAACGACACCATCCGCTACAACATCGCTTATGGCCGCGACGAGGCGACCCAGGCGGAGATCGAGGCCGCCGCCCGGGCAGCGCAGATCCACGACTTCATCAAAACGCTGCCCGAGGGCTACGAGACGGCCGTGGGCGAACGCGGGCTGAAGCTCTCGGGCGGGGAGAAGCAGCGCGTGGGGATCGCCCGGACGCTGCTCAAGAATCCGCCGATCCTGCTGCTGGACGAGGCAACCTCCGCGCTCGACACCGATACCGAGCAGGAGATCAAGGGCGCGCTGCGCAACGCTGCCGAGGGCCGGACCGTGCTGACCATCGCGCACCGGCTCTCCACCGTCGCGGAGGCTGACATGATTGTCGTGCTGGAACAGGGTGAGGTCATCGAACGCGGCACGCACGAGGAGCTAGTGTCTAAGAAAGGCCGCTACGCCACCCTGTGGCAGCGCCAGCAGTCGGATGACGAGGCGGCCTGACGGGGCCGCTGTTCATCCAGGGCCTTGATGTCGCGACAAGGACAGGTGACATCCGCCTGCAGGTGCGCGACAGCCGCCGCCTGCGAAAACGAGGCGACATCGTTCGTGGCGTCCTGTCGGCAGACCATGGACACATGGTCGTGTCGGTTCCGCCAAAGCTTGCGATCAGCGATCTCGTTCGGCGGATGAAGGGTCGGTCCTCGCACAAGGTTCATTGCGATTTTCCGGACTTGAAGCGCCGCTACTGGGGCCGGCGCTTCTGGGGACACGGGTACTTTTCGAAAACTAACGGCGAATTCACGGAAAACGTTGTACTTCAGTATATGGAGTTCCCACCTCTCCAATCCCACCGGCGCCAGCCAGTAGTAGTTTAGCAGTAAAGCCTTTCGGCATTAACCCAAGACATAGCCGGCATCCCTGAAATAGTTCCAGCATACCTGCGGGTCGTACAGATCATAGATCGCACCGATGGCGTCGAACACCGCGGTGAAGGTTCTTGCGCCGATCCTCCGGAGATGAGCCTTGAGCTTGGAGAAGGCCCGTTCGATGGGGTTCAGGTCGGGCGAGTAGGGCGGCAGGTAGAGGAACCAGCAGCCATGGTCTCGGAGTGCGCGGGTCGCCTCGAGGTTTCTGTGCGTGGCCAGGTTGTCGAGGATGACGACGGTGCCGGGCTCGATCTCGGGCACCAGCACCTTGCTGACGTAGGCGGCGAAGGCGGGCCCATCCATCGCGCCCTTGATCACCCAGGGCGCGATCAGCGCGTCCGCTGTCAGCCCCGCGATCAGCGTCTGCGTGCCCCAACTGCCGAAGGGCGCATCCATGGTCAGCCGCTCTCCGCGCGGGGCCCGGCCGCGGAGGCGCGTGAGGTTCGTCTTCACCGCGTCGCATTGTCCTCGAAGCAAGGCGGACAAGGCTCGCGTCCAGAAAGACCACGCGGTCGGGCGCGGCGATGGCAGGCAGGCGATGCCTGATCCACTCGGCACGCTGTTGCCTTACCCTGGCGCGGCGGCGCTCGGTGGCGACCAGCGACTTTTTTTGTACGTGAAGCCGAGCCGGGACAGCAGCTTGGCGATGGCCGAGTGGTGGACTTCCACGCCCTCCGCCTCGGCAAGCGCGTCGCGCAATTCGAAGAGAGTGATATCGGGGTCTTGCGCGACCAACTCCTCGATGAAGGCCCGGTGGGCGGACAGCTTGCCTGACCCCGGCGGGCGACCTTGGGCCGCCGGTTCGGCATGGCCCCTCGTCCTGATCTGCAAGCGCCCAACGGGCGCCGGTCGCGGGCGATACCTTCAGTCGCGCCGCAGCGGCGCGCCCGCTCAATCCTTCCTCGATGTAGTCCCGAAACCGCGTCCGAAGCGCTGATGGCAAAGGTGCTGACATGACCCATCCTCCTGAACAGGATGAATCACACCGCGCCCCTCATGGGAATCTGGAGGGTTCTGTGAGGTCGCGGCGCGCTGTCAGGCGCGTTGCGACCTCATTGAAGCCGGATTGAACGAACCTGCGGGCCGATGGGGGCTATGGGGATTGTGGCTGCGGCGGTGACTTTGCGTGGAGGGCGTGAGGGCAGCTACGCGGATCAATGGCGCTGTCCAGCCCGCTGTCGGAGTCTGTGCCGGCCTCCGGGGAGTTGGCGCATCGGTCCGGTTTGGCGGTCGATCGCTTTGCCGACCGGCCAGAGCCAAGGCATCGGGGGTCTTTGTCCGCAGGCCATCTGACCGGTCCTCGTGGAGACCGGTCGCCGATCGTGCGGCGGTGGTCTGTCGCGGGCGTTCATGAGTTGTCGTTCCAGAATGGCCGGCTGGGTGGCGCCTGGCCATGATACCAGACGGCGAGCGTGACCATCGGGCAGCCGCAGCAGGGACAGATGCATGGGGTGGGCGCCGCAGTCTTCGCGGGCCTGTCGCGGACGATGGCGGCCTCCGGTGCCCTGGCGGCCAGCAACGCCCTGCACTCAGTGAGGCGGGCGGCGCGCTGTCCATTGGCGAGGACGCCGTAATGGCGAATGCGATGAAAGCCGTCCGGGAAGGTATGCAGAAGGAAGCGCCGGATGAACTCGCGCGCATCGAGCGTCATCGACCTGGGCCGGCGGCCATGACGATAGTCGCGCCAGCGGAACGTCACCTTGCCGCCCTCCATGCTGACCAGGCGGGAATTGGCGATGGCGAAGCGATGCGTATAGCGGCTGAGATAGGCCAGCACCTGCTCGGGACCTCCGAAGGGCGGTTTGGCGTCGTGTCGAAGACGCGCCTCCGGCACGATGACTACCCAGTCGCATCGCCCTCCGGCCTTCATCCGCCGAGCGAAGGACTGCGGGTCGATCAGGTCTGCGATGTCGCCGAAGATGTTCAGGCGCCCGGCTTCGAAAGCCGCGCTCAGGGCCTCTAGGGTCAGGACTTCGGTAACGGGGCCGTCCCAGTCAAGCGGTTTTGCGCAGTGCGAGCTGAGCCGCCGAGGCGGGTCTTGTCGTTCGTTCTTGATCCGTCTCTGCTGTTCTGGCGGCCTTCGGCTGAGATCGCTCCGGGTACATGCTTCGGTCCGTGGTCAGCGCGACGGCTGCCAACATGATGCTGGTTCAATGTAATTCCGATGTGCCCATCTCATAGGCGTGCTTGACGGAAGTCGGCAACAGTCCTGACCACGGCATCATCGGAACCGCGTCCCTGGGGACCTCGAAGGCCTGCGATCAGGCAGGCAACGGGTGGAGTATGCATCCGGTCAGGCCAGCATTCGGCGCAGCATCCGGCTGGAAGGTCGGTGCCATCGACCCACATCCGATGGAGGATAACGGCGATACGACGCGCCAGGGCAACCATCGCGCTCTTGCCGCCACGGCGGCGCGCGAGTTGCGCGCCCCATGTTCTCAGCCATGTCGATCGCCCGCGGTTCATCATGACGGTCGCGGCCTGGCACAACGCACGGCGCAGGTTGACGTCGCCAGCCTTGGTGATGCCGCCCGAGACATCGCGCTCACCGGACTGGTTGCGCGAGGGCGTCAAGCCGACCCAAGGACCGACCTTCTTTGAGGACGTGAAGCGGGCCGGATCATCGACAGCTGATCGGTAGGTCAGCGCGACGACCGCGCCGATCCCGGGCATCGACATCAGCCGACGGCAGACCGGATCGTCCTGGGCAAGCTGGCGGACCTGCTTTTCGAGGCCCGCGAGTTCCTGGCGCAGGCACGCTCTGGCCCGAAGCATGGGTGCTGTCGCGGTTTCCAGCATCGTATTGCCATCCGCCAGTTCTCGAATGCGGGCTTCGAACCTGCCACGAGAGATCGCGCCGACCTTGAGACCGAAGTTCCGCAGCAGCCCGCGCAGCGACATTTCCAGCGCGATCATGTTCTGCTGAATGGCTTTCCGAGCGCCGAGCACAGCACGGATTTCTTGCGCAGAACGGATTTGCAGTGAACCGGGCGGAACCAGCCGAGATGAAGCAGGCGCGCAATCCCCTCGGCATCCCGCCGATCGGTCTTGATCGGCATGGCCTTCAGGGCCCTTTCACCTGGCGTGTTTCCATGAGCACGACATCCAAACCCGCTTCGGATCAGACCGCGATGCAGCCATTGCGACAATGGCCCAGCCTCCAGCCCAACCGCGGCAATGCGCCCGTCCAGATCGCCCAGCCAGCGCGACAGAACCTCGGGTTCGCTCGCAGCCTCCGCCTCTCTCATGATCTTCCCATGCTCGCTGATCACGCAGATCGCGGTCTTCGCGAGCGACACATCCAATCCGACAAACAGTCTCATCCCGTGCGTCCTCCATATGGATCCAATACGGGAATGGCGACAGCTCGACGCTGTATCTGACAAGTGGTAACGGCAGTGCGCGACGCAGGCCCCGTTACGGCATCTCATAGCCAGAACATGACGGTGGCGGCGAGAGCGATGGCGGAGAGGAAGACCTTGGGGCATCGGTCGTAGCGGGTCGCGACCCGCCGCCAGTCCTTGAGCCTGCCGAACATGATCTCGATCCGGTTGCGGCGTTTGTAGCGGCGCTTGTCGTATTTGACGGTGTCTTGCCGCGTGCTTCCGGCCAGGGATGCAAGGCGCTTATCCCTTTGTCTTTCAACGCTTCTCTGAACCAGTCGGCATCATAGCCGCGGTCCCCGAGCAGCCAGTCGACATCCGGCAGGCTGCTCGAGCAATGCCCGCGCGCCGATGTAGTCGCTGACCTGTCCGGCGGTGACGAACAGGTTGAGCGGGCGCCCCTGGCTGTCGCAGATGGCGTGCAGCTTGGTGTTCATGCCGCCCTTGGTGCGCCCGATCAGGCGTCCTCACGCCCCCCTTTTTCACGCCCAGGCTGGTCGCTGTGCGGTGGGCCTTGAGATAGGTCGCGTCGATCATCACGGTCTTCTTTTCGCCGTGCTCGGCGGCCAGACCCGCCATGATCCGGGCGAAGACGCCCTTGTCGCTCCACCGCTTCCAACGGTTGTAGAGCGTCTTGTGCGGGCCATAGTCCCTCGGCGCATCGCGCCATCGCAACCCATTGCGATTGATGAAGATAATCCCGCTCAGCACCCGCCGGTCATCGACGCGCGGCTTGCCGTGGGACTTCGGAAAACAGGGCTCCAGACGCGCCATCTGCGCATCGCTCAGCCAGAAGAGATCAGACATGTCACCGCTCGTTTTCCGAGCGATGAATCACGACACTACACGGAAATCAATGGGTCCTGACCCTAGTCCGCCGCGACCGCCTTACCGGTGAGCATGTCGAGGGCGCCGGTCATCTTCTGAAGCACCTCCGCATCCGCAGGAATAGCGAAGTTCTCGGCGAGCGACGCGGGGGCTTGGTAGACGACCTCCGTGCCGTCGTCACCCTCCATCACCAGCACGCGCAGGGGAAGGTCCAGGCCGGCCGTCAGGTCCGCCTGCATGACCGGAGTGCCGAGTTGCGGATTGCCAAAGATCAGCAGTTGCGCGTCGGCAAGCTCCATGTCCACGCTCTCCGCGCCGGCCGCATGGTCCACGCGGGCGAACATCGTGGCACCTGCCTCGGTCACGGCCGCTTCCAGCCGGTCGGCGGTCTCCGCTACAGAGTACGGGCTCTGCTTGCGGATCAGGTCGGCCGCCAGTGCGGGCAGGGCGGTGAGGCCCAGAACGGCGGACAGGAGCAGGGAACGCAGCATATGATTTCCTCCGGATGCATTTCACCGACAGCGTAGCGGCAGGGTCCGCACCCGTCCCATCAAATTCTCGTGCTGCCGATCACTCCGCCGCGCGCAACGCCTGCGGCGGGGCCGGCTCCACATCCGCCATGTCGTCCCAGATGATCTCGTCCTGCCGCATTCGCCGCGCCTCGCGCTCCAGCGCCCAGTCGCGCGCGGCCTGGCTGGCCCGGCCCATCGAGAGTCGTGCCAGCAGAACCGCCAGCCACTCCGCATAGGTCGCGGCCCAGACCCGTGCGGCCAGCATCGACGGCGTGAAGACCAGCGTCAGCACCGTCGCCGTGCCCAGCCCGAAGACGACGGCCGTCGCCAACTGCTTCCACCAGAGCGCGGTCGGACTGTCGATCGTGTAACCGCCATTGCCGAAGTCCAGCGACAGCCCGAACATCATCGGGGCCAGACCCGCCATGGTCGTGATCGTGGTCAGCAACACCGGCCGGATCCTGTCCTGCGCCGTGCGGATGATCGCCTCGATCCGCGGCATGATCTTCTCGTACTCCTGGTAGGTGTCGATCAGAACGATGTTGTTGTTCACCACGATCCCGGCCAGGGCGACGATGCCGGTTCCGGTCATGATGATGGAGAACGGCTGCTGCATCACCAGCATCCCGATCAGCACCCCGGCGGTCGACAGCACGACCGCCAGCAGAACCAGCACGGCGTTGTAGAAGGAGTTGAACTGCGCCAGCAGGATGATGAACATCAGACCCAGTGCGGCCGCGAACGCGTTCGACAGGAACGCCTGGCTTTCCTCCTGGTCCTCCTGGTCGCCGGTCCATTCCCAGTTGATGCCCGGGGGCAGGGGAGAGGACTCGAGCCATTGCGTGAGTTCCGCGATCCGCTCGTTCGGATTCACGGGCACCATCCTCAGATCGCCGGACCGGTACCCTTGCGTCAGGTCCGCGCCGGAGAGGTCGCTCTGCAGGATGCCGTAGCCGGTGCCGTCCTCGCCGGTGATCACCGGCCGTCCCGTTGCGGGTTGCAGCGTCGCGATCGTGCGTTCGGTCTCGTCCACGAGCTTCTGCAGGCCCGGGGCAACGTCCGCCTTGATGTCGAAGTAACGCTTCTGGTCCACGCGGCTGATTTCCGCCAGCGATGGCACCGGTGTCCGCGTGACGAAATTCGACAGCGGTACCAGCCCGTCACGCGTGCGGACCTTGAGCGTATCCAGCGTCGACAGCACGCGGTCTTCGGCCGGCAGGCGCACCCGGATGTCGATCTCTTCGTCGGAACTGTCGACCCGCATGGTGTCGAGCAGGATGCCGCGGGTCACGAGCTGCACCATGCCGCCCACGGTCGCCACGTCGGCGCCGTAGCGGCCGGCCTTCTCCACGTCGACCTCGATCTCCCAATCGATGCCGGGCAGGGGGCGCGTGTCCTCGATCAGCGTGAGGCCCGGGGTCTGTTCGAACTGCGCGCGCGCCGTCGTGGCCGATGCCATGAGATCTTCCCAATCGTCACCCATAACGCGCAGGTGCACCGGCTTGCCGGATCCGGGGCCGCGCGACAGCGACAGGATCTCGATCTGGATGCCAGGGATCTGCTGCAACTGAGTGGTCAGCTCCTCCATCACCAGGTCGCCGTCGAGCTCCGGACGGTCGGCGCGGTCCTCCCACGGGATCGTCTCGAGCTGGATCTGGCCGATCGTGTCCTTGGGTGCCTGGCTGCCGCCGGTATTGGCGTTGAGACCGCCCTCGCCCGCGAAGGCGAAGGCCGACTGGATGCCGGGATGCTCCAGCACGATCTCTTCGGCCTGCTGGACCAGCGCGTCCTTCTCCTCGAGGCTGAGGTTGCCGCGCGCCCGGACATAGACGATGGCCTGTTCGGTCTCGCTCTCGACGAAGAATTCGACGCCGCGATTGTTGTTGGAGAAATAGATCATCACCGTCCCGACAAATACGAAGACGAGGCCCATCGTGACCAGCGGCATGATCGCGTTGCCCGCGATCGCCTCGATCATCCGCCCGAAGGGACTGCGCTGGTATCCGGACTGCACACGGTCGCTCCGCCTTGGCAGGATGCGGGCCATCAGGCTGCGCCCGCCCATTCCCAGCCGCGTGAAGACCGCCACCACCGCCAGCACCAGCGCGATCCCTCCTGCGATGCCGAATCCGAGCACGAGTACGGCGCCCACGATCATCGCGAACATCAGCGCGAAGCTCGGGATGACGCTGCCGAAGAGGTCGGTGCCATCGAGACCCTGGAAGAGGCTGCCCACCTGCTGGCCCATGAACGGCACCAGCGCGCCCGCGCCGAGAACGGCGGCGCCCGCCAGCGGGAAGAGCAGCAGGTGCAGATACCAGCGCAGACCGGCAATGGCATCCAGCTTCTCGCTGAACCAGCGCTCGGTGCGCCCCAGCACGCCACCCATGACGGGCAGATAGACGAGCGCCACCACCAGCGAGGCCGAGAGCACGAAGATCAGGGTGACAGGCAGCATCCCCATGAACTCGCCCGGCACGCCCGGCCAGAAGAGCATCGGCAGGAACGCGCAGAGCGTGGTCGCGGTGGAGGAGACGACCGGCCAGAACATGCGCTTGGCCGCCTCGACATAGGCGTGCATCGGTCCCACGCCCTGCGCCTGCCGCTTGTCGGCATATTCGACCACGACGATGGCGCCGTCGACCAGCATCCCCACCGACAGGATCAGCCCGAACATCACGATGTTGGAAATGCTGACCCCCATCACCGCGAGGAACGCGAAGCAGAGCATGAAGGAGGTGGGGATCGCGAAACCGACGAGCAGCGATGCGCGCGGGCCCAGAATGGCCAGCGAGACCAGCATCACGAGGCAGATGGCGGTCAGCACAGAGCCCTGGAGCTGCGAGACCATGGAATCGACGATCCGGCTCTGGTCGTTGGACGTGCCGAGTTCCACCGCCGCTTGCAGTCCCGTGGGCCAGGCCGCGCTCGCGTCATCCACGACATCCTTCACGAGATCCGCCGTGTCGATCAGGTTGAAGCCCTTGCGCTTCACCACCTGCAGCGCGACGGTCTTGTCGCCGTTGAACCGCGCCGTGCCCGTGCGATCCTCGAATGTCAGGTTGATCTGCGCGAGATCGCCGAGCGTCACGACCCGGTCGCCATTGGTCTTCACCGGCAGGTTGTAGATGTCGCGCGCCTCGTCGAAGCTGGACGGGATCTTGACCGCGAAGGTCCCCTGGCTGGTCTCGACCTCGCCCGCGGCGATCAGCTGGTTGTTGCTCTGCACGACCTGGATCAGTTCGGCCGCCGTCATGTTGTAGGCCTCGAGCCGCAGCGGGTCGATCACCACCTCCAGCATCTCGTCGCGGTTGCCGGCGACCGCGGCCTCCAGCACCGCGTCGAGCCCTTCGATGCGGTCCTGCAAATCCTTGGCGACGCGGTTCATCGTGCGTTCCGGCACCGGACCGGAGAGGTTGACGATGATGATCGGGAATTCGGAGAAGTTGAATTCGTTGATCGTGTATTTCTCGGCGCCCGAGGGGAATTTCGCCTCGGCGTTGTTCATCGAATCGCGCACATCGGCCATGACCTTGGCCTTGTCCCAGCCGAACTCGAACTCCAGCACCATGCCGGCATAGCCTTCGGCGGCGGTGCCGCTCATGGTCTTCAAGCCGTCGAGATCGGCAAGCTCCGTCTCCATCGGCTTGACCAGCAACGTCTCCGAATCCGCGGCCGAAATGCCGGGGAAGGGCACCGAGATGAAAAGCGCCGGGATCTCGATATCGGGCTCGCCCTCCTTGGGGAGCGACATGTAGGCGAATGCACCGATGGTGAGGGACAGCAGGATGAAGGCCATGACCATCCGCGCCCGCGACGCGGCCCAGTCGACGATGCCGGTCATGACTTGCGCTCCTGGAAGGTCGGCGCGACGGTGACACCCTGTGTCACATATTCCTGGCCCACCACGATCACGTCGACCGCGTCGGGCAGACCGGTCAGCCACACACCCTCCGTTGTATCGCGCAAAATGGTCACCGGCAGGAATTCCACCGCGCTGTCCTTGCCCACGACACGGATGCCGAGCGTCCCCTCGTCGTCGAGAGTCAGCGCGGATGCGGGCAGCAGGTGCGCCCTTTCACCCTCGGCTGCGATCAGGATTTCCGCCGTCTGGCCGTCGCGCAGTTTCAGGTCCGCGTTCGGCACCTCGATCTCCACGCGGAACGTCCGGGTGGTCGGATCCGCGCTGCGTGACAGGAACGTAACCTGGCCCACGACGCGGTTGCTGCCGCCGGAGGCCAGTTCGGCCCCGGCTTGCGCGCCGACCTCGACGCGGGCGACCTCGGTTTCCGGAACGTACGCCACCAGCTTCATCGGGTCGAGCTGCAGGATCGTCGCGCAGAGCGCACCTGGTTGCAGAAGCGCGCCCAATTCAGCGGTATCGCTTTCCAGAAGCCCGGCAAAGGGCGCGCGAATCGTCAGCCGCTCGATCTCCTTCTCCGCGGCGGCGACGGCGGCGGCCGCGCTCTCGATGCTGGCCTCGGCCGATTCGATGCCCGATTGTGCCGCGGATACACCCGACCGCGCCGATTCGATCCTGGCCCGCGCCGATGCCACGGCCGCCTGGACGTTCTTCACGCGCGTGTCCGCCGCGAAACCTTCCTCGCTGAGCCGCAGGGCCGCGTTCTCGTTGGAGAGCGCCTCGTCGAGCAGCGCCTTGGCCTCGACAACGCGCGATTCCGCTTCGGGCACCCGCGCTGCGGCTTCGGATTTCCGCGCCTTTGCCTCGCTCAGGTGTGCCCGCGCCTCGGCCACGGCCGACCCGCGCGTGCCGGGATCGAGCTCGCACAAGACCTGCCCCGCATCGACGAAAGATCCCTTGCGGATCGGTTCGGAAATCACCGTGGACGAGGTTTCCGCCTTCACGTCGACCTGGCGAAGCGCCTGCGTCTGCCCGCGAAGCACCACCGCGGTGTCGACCACCTCTGCCGCGGAATGTTGCGCGACGACACGGATCAAACCGTCCTCGGTCACGCCCTCGTCGGTTTCATCTTCGGCTTCGGCGCTCGCCTCGGTCGAAACGACCCCAAGCTGTGTATACAAGGTATCGCGCTGTACCACCCACAGGTAGAGCAATGTCCCGACGACAATCGCCATGATGATGGGAATGATACGCATCTATGGACCCTCGTTGTCCGCTCGCCGCCCTGAAAACGCCAAACAGCAGTGCATCCGGCGTTGGATATATGCTCTGAATACGCTGAACTAACCGGTTCAGTTTAATCTTTTTTGCAATCTGCTGCAATCCAATGACATTTCGCGTCAGCAGGAACAAACCGGCGCTTTGCCGGCTCATGGAGACCGCCCCCTTGGCTTGACCGGACCTGCTGTGTAAGAGGGGCCACACGCCGGGTTCGGAGGCAGGATGAGCGACAGGGACAGTTTCATCGACGAGGTGACGGAGGAGGTTCGGCGCGACCGGCTCTTCGGCTATGTGCGCCGCTACGGCTGGATCGCAGCGCTGCTCGTGGTGCTGATCGTCGCGGCCGCTGCCTGGAACGAGTGGCGCAAGGCGCAGGAGGCCGCCAAGGCCGAAGCGCTGGGGGACACCATCATCGCGGCGCTCACGCGAGACGATGCCGAGGCGCGGGCAGATGCAGTGGCGACGATCAACGCCGAAGATGCGGAGCCGCAGGCGGTCGTGAACATGATCGCGGCCGCGGAACTCGCCGGAACGGGTGAAGCCGAAGCCGCCGCGGATCAGCTCGCGGCGGTGGCGGAGAACGGCGAGGTGCCCGAAATTTATCGCCAGCTTGCCGGCTTCAAGGCGCTGCTGATCAGCGCATCGGACATGCCTCCGGAAGAGCGTCGTGCAGGATTCGAGGCGTTTGCCATCGCCGGGAACCGGTTGCGCCTCCTGGCCGAGGAACAGCTGGCGCTGCTGTCGGTCGAAACCGGAGAGACCGACGCGGCCCTCGCCCAACTGAACGCGATCATGAACGACGCGGAGGCGAGCCCGGACTTGCAACAGCGTGCGATGCAGGTGATTGTGGCGCTCGGCGGGGAGCCGGAAGGCACCGATCCCGCGCAGGCAGGAAACTGAGACCGGACCCCGACATGGCACGAAGCGGCGAGCAGGTGAGCGTGACACGCGCGAGACGGCTGAACCGGGTCGCCGCATCGGGTTTGGCCGTGGCGCTCCTGCTCTCGGCCTGCACGGAACCGGACGTCATACTGCCGGGCGAACGCCAGGGCCTGCGCGAAGTGCTGCAGGATGCCGAGGTCGAGCCCGAAACGGTGAACGTTTCCCGCCCTATCTCCCTCGGTGCTGCGACGACGAACGCCAGCTGGGCGCAGTTCTGGGGCACGCAAGCCTACCGCACCAGCCATCCGGCCCTGTCTGCCACTCCGCAACTGGTCTGGACCGCCGATATCGGGCAGGGCAATTCGCGCAAGCAGCGGATCATCGCAGACCCGGTGGTGGGCGGTGGGCTGATCTACACGCTCGACTCCGCGACGCTGGTGACCGCGACGTCGACCTCTGGCGGGACGGTCTGGAGGAGCGATCTCGCGTCGCCTTCGGACCGCTCCGGAGATGCGACCGGCGGCGGTCTCGCCTATGCCGATGGTCGTCTCTACGTCACGGTCGGCTACGGACGGCTCACCACGCTCGACGCCGCGACCGGACAGGTGATCTGGACGCAGGATCTCGAGGCCACGGGCTCGGGGGCACCCAGCGTCCGCGGCGACCTCGTCTATCTCACCGCCGGGGACGACACCGGATGGGCGCTCGACAAGAACACCGGACGGATCGCGTGGCAGATCGGTGCCGCGAGTTCGATCAACAACATTCTGGGCGCACCCCCTCCGGCGCTGACGGACGACCTTGCGATCTTCGCCTTCGGCTCGGGCGAGGTGCAGGCCGTCTTCCGTCGTGGCGGGCTCCGGCGCTGGGACGCCGCCGTCGTGGGCGAACGTCGCGGCTATGCCAGTTCGGAGGTCGGCGACATCACGGGCCCGCCCGTCGTCGACGGGTCGCGGGCCTATGTGGGCAACCAGTCGGGCCGTATCGCCGCCGTCGCGCTCGGCAACGGAGACCGGATCTGGACCGCCAACGAGGGCGCGGTCGGGCCGATCTGGCCCGCCGGTGACAGCCTCTTTGCGGTGACGGACCGAAACGAACTCGTGCGCCTCGACCAAGGCCGATGGCAGCCGCATCTGGGGCGTGAAACTGCCGAATTTCGTCACGGACCGTCCGCGCCGCCGGGTGAAGATCTTTGCCCATTTCGGTCCCGTCGTGGCCGGTGGCCGGGTGGTGCTGGCCTCTTCCGACGGTTTTCTGCGGAGTTTCGATCCCACCGACGGATCGCTCGTCTACCGTACGGAAATCCCCGCAGGTGCTGCGACCTCGCCCGCGATCGCCGGCGGCACGCTTTATGTCGTGAACGAGCGCGGGCAGCTTCTGGCCTACCGCTAGATCTCCCGTTCCGGCGGGCGCCGCACGTACCCGACGTCGCGCCGCGCCTTTCGCACGCCTTCCAAATCCGCTAAAGCCCGCCTCTGACCCTGCGGAGCCGCGATTCCATGTCCTTCACCCTCGCCATTGTCGGGCGACCCAACGTCGGCAAATCGACGCTCTTCAACCGCCTCGTGGGCAAACGGCTGGCCCTTGTCGACGACCAGCCGGGCGTGACCCGCGACCTGCGCGAAGGCGAGGCGCGGCTGGGCGACCTGCGCTTCACCGTGATCGACACCGCCGGCCTCGAGGATGCCACCGACGACAGCCTGCAGGGCCGGATGCGGCGGCTCACCGAGCGGGCGGTGGACATGGCCGACATCTGTCTCTTCATGATCGACGCCCGCGCCGGGATCACCGCGAATGACGAGCTCTTCGCCGGCATCCTGCGCAAGCGTTCCGCCCACGTGATCCTCGCCGCGAACAAGGCCGAGGGACGCGCCGCCGATCCCGGCGTGATCGAAGCCTACGGGCTGGGACTGGGCGAGCCGATCCGTCTTTCGGCCGAACATGGCGAGGGGCTGAACGAACTCTACGAGATCCTGCAACCCATCGTCGATGAATTGGGCGCCATCGCCTCGCGACGCGCCCGCGACCGACGTGGCAGTGCCGGACTCCGACGTCGAAGAGATCGCGGACAGGACGCCGACGCGCGACCGTCCATTGCAGGTGGCGGTCGTGGGTCGCCCCAATTCCGGGAAATCGACGCTGATCAACCGGATCGTCGGAGAGGACCGCCTGCTGACCGGGCCCGAGGCCGGCATCACCCGCGACGCGATCTCTCTCGCGACCGACTGGGACGGCGTGCCCATGCGGATCTTCGACACCGCCGGAATGCGCCGCAAGGCCAAGGTCCAGGAGAAGCTGGAAAAGCTTTCGGTCTCCGACGGTCTGCGCGCCGTGCGCTTCGCCGAGGTCGTGGTGGTCCTGCTCGATGCCGCGATTCCCTTCGAAAGCCAGGATCTGCGGATCGCCGACCTGGCCGAGCGTGAAGGGCGCGCCGTGGTGGTCGCGGTGAACAAGTGGGACCTGGAGGAGGAACGCCAGGCCAAGCTCGCCGGGCTCAAGGAGGCGTTCGATCGCCTGTTGCCGCAGCTCAAGGGCGCGCCGCTGGTCACTGTTTCGGCGCGTACCGGGCGTGGGCTCGACCGGCTGCACGCGGCGATCCTGCGCGCACACGAGGTCTGGAATCGTCGTGTTCCGACGGCCACGCTCAACCGCTGGCTCGGGGCCATGGTCGAGGCGCACCCGCCGCCCGCGCCGCAGGGCCGCCGGATCAAGCTGCGCTACATGACCCAGGCCAAGACCCGCCCGCCCGGCTTCGTCGTCATGTGCTCGCACCCCGACAAGATGCCGGAAAGCTATGCGCGCTATCTCGTGGGCGGGCTGCGGGCCGATTTCGACATGCCGGGAACGCCGATCCGACTGACGATGCGCGGACAGGGGCGCGACAATCCCTTCAAGGGTCGCAAGGAAAAGAATGCAGGCGCGCTGGCCAAGCATCTCAAGAAGAAGGGAAAGGCGTAGCTCCACCGATCGCCGCCGGTCTCCACGAGCATGATTCAAGACGGCGCAACGCGCCGACCTGTCGGTCTTCACCGAGTTCGAGGGGGCAGCGCCCCCTCGTCAGCAAACCGCACAGGAACGCGCGTGGCACACGCGCTCAGTCCGATGGTCCGCGGGCCCGGGCAGCGGACGCCGCCAATCCCTCGGCCACAGCCGCTCCGGATCGGGCCCGCGCGCATGATCTCGATCCCGGCTGCCGTCGTCCCGGCGTAGTCGATCATCTGTTGCACCTGCTCGGAGGCCGTCATCGGATCCTCGGCCAGCATCTGACCGCTGGCCAGAAACAGCTGCCGCATCGCGCGGTCGGCGATCTCTTCGGGAATTCCGCACCCGGTCGCATAGGTCTGCATCACCTCCGCGAAGAACGCGACGAAGCCGGGCACCGGTCCGGTCAGGGCGGTGAACTGCGCGATATGATCCTCGTCCGGCACCTCGTCCTCCAATCCGATCGCGCCGAGGAGCAGGCGCACCTGCGACCGGTCCGCGGCCGTCACGGCATCGCTCGCGATCCACGGGGAATAGGCGAGGCGTCGCGCTGCCGCCGGGCTCGACATCGCGCGCACGATGCGGGACGCGCCGCTGATCTGCGCCAGCCGGGCGCGCGTGACGCCCGCCATCACCGACAGCACAAGGCGATCGGGTGCGTCGATCCGCCAATCCTCCGCGACGGCCGGCGGCACGCAGTAGAGGATCGTGCTGCACATGTGCGCCAGTTCCTGCGGATCGGTCGTGGCCCGTACACCGTGCGCGCCAAATTCACCCGCCGATCCCCTGCGGTTCGCGATCCACAGGCCACGCGGCGCCACGCATCCCGCCGCGAGCAGGCCGCGCAGGATGGCGCTGCCGAGCATTCCGCTGCCACCGATCACGCCGAAACTCTCGCACTGATCCATGATGTCCTCCGATGCCGCCAACAATCCGGTCCGGCCAACAGGTGGGTCCACGCAAGCCGGCCGGATCGACTCGCAACGATCACGGATAGTCCCGAAAGATCTCAAAGGTCCGGTTCTCCGGACCTGCAGGCCTGTGTCCGTTCCGTTAAGATTGTATGATCCGACTTAGGCGGTTTTTGAAGAGAGGGATTGGAGATGACGCGGATTGCCGTTTTCTGTGACGGGACCTGGAATTCCCCGGACATTCCCGAAACCACCAACGTGCACAAGCTGCAAAGGGTGGTGCGCAACGCGCCCGACAAGGGCCAGGTGTCCGCATATTTCGCCGGTGTCGGGGTCGATGATCGCTTTGACGGTCCGGTTGTCGGTTTCTTCAAGAAATGGGGCGGCGGTGCTTTCGGATGGGGGCTCGACGAGAAGGTCAAGCAGGCCTACCAGTTCATCGCCCAAATCTACCGGCCCGGAGACCGGATCTACCTGTTCGGCTTCTCCCGCGGCGCCTTCACCGCGCGATCCGTGGCCGGCATGATCCGAAAATGCGGCATCGTGCGTGACACGTCGGCCGCGGGGATCAACGCGGCCTATGCTCTCTACCGCCAGCGCGGGCAGCGTAACCATCCCGACGCGCCGCATATCCGGCAGCTCCGCAAGGAGCTTTCCCCGGATTTCGCGACCTCGCAGAAGGACCTCGACTGGCGGCGCGACGGATCCAGCCTTGTCGACATCGCCTATGTCGGCGTCTGGGACACGGTCGGTGCCTGCGGCATCCCGACGGCCGTACTGGGGCCTGTCGCCGCGCTCTGGAACAGGCGGTACAAGTTTCACGACATGGCGCTCAGTGGCCTGGTGCGATCAGCGCGACATGCGGTCGCTCTCGACGAACAGCGGGTCTTCTACAAGCCTTCGCTCTGGAGCAATCTCGACGGCACCGGGGGTCTCAACGCGGGGCGAGACAGCGATCCGGACCGATCCTACCAGCAGGTCTGGTTCGTAGGCACGCACGGGATCGTCGGCGGGTCCTGCCGGTCGCAAGCGCTCGCGGCTCATTCGCTGGTCTGGATCCTGGAGGGGGCCAAAGGACTTGAGCTCGACCCCGCGGCGATTTTCCCGCCCACACCGCCGGACGCGCTGATCGACGCCAGCGACCTCTCCGGGAAGGGCGGATGGTTCCGGAAATGGCGCGGCGGCCCCCGCAAGCGGCACGAGGCGCACCGATCGGCCATGGAACGGGCACAGGGCCGCGGCGATTACCGACCGGGCAGTCTGGCCGTACTGCTTCGGCAGTTCGGCGAACGCGCTGGGTAGCCGATCCGACGGCGGTCCAGGACTGGCAGGCCCTGGTCTGGCCGCCGAGACCCCAGCATACGGTCTAGAGTGATCGGCCGGCGAACCTGCACGGCTGCCCCGTTTCCGGCCCGCCACAAACCGCGTCAGGCCAGCAAGCCCTCGGCCGTGATCCGGCTTTTGCCGCCCAGCCAGGGGTGCAGCGCTTCGGGCAGCTCCACCGACCCGTCCGCCTGCTGGCCGTTCTCCAGCACCGCGATCAGGCAACGGCCCACCGCGAGGCCGGAGCCGTTGAGCGTGTGCACGAAGTCCGGTTTGCCGCCGCCCAAGGGCCGGTACCGCGCGTTCATCCGCCGCGCCTGGAAATCGCCGCAGACGGAGACCGAGCTGATCTCGCGATACGCGTCCTGCCCGGGCAGCCATACCTCGAGGTCGTGCGTCTTGCGGGCGCCGAAGCCCATGTCGCCAGTACACAGCACCACGATCCGGTAGGGCAGGCCCAGGCGCTGCAACACCGCCTCGGCGCAGCCCGTCATCCGCTCGTGCTCCTCGAGCGAGTGGTCGGGATGGGTGATCGACACCATCTCCACCTTCTCGAACTGGTGCTGGCGCAGCATTCCGGCGGTGTCCTTGCCCGCGCTGCCCGCCTCGGACCGGAAGCACTGGGTGTGCGCGGTCATCCGCAGGGGCAGGGCGGCCTCCTCCAGGATCTCGCCCGCGACGGTGTTGGTCAGCGTCACCTCGCTCGTCGGGATCAGCCACCAGCCATTCGTGGTCTGGTAGCTGTCCTCGGCAAATTTCGGCAACTGGTTGGTTCCGAACATCGCCGCATCGCGCACCAGCACCGGCGTGATCGTCTCGGTCAACTCATGCTCGCCCGTGTGCAAGTCCAGCATGAACTGCGCCAGCGCCCGGTGCAGCCGCGCCACCGCCCCGCGCATGACGACGAAACGGCTGCCCGAGAGCTTCGCCGCCGTCTCGAAGTCCAGCCCGGACTGCACTGCGGGGATCTCGAAATGCTCCTTCGGCGCGAAGTCGAAGGCGCGCGGCACGCCCCAGCGGCGGATCTCCACGTTGTCGTCCTCGTCGGAACCCTCCGGCACCTCCGGCAGCGCGAGGTTCGGGATCCCCATCAGCGCCATGCGCAGCTCGTCGTCCAGCGCCTTGGCCGAGGCCTGCAGGTCGGCGACCTCGGCTTTCTTCTCGGCGACCAGCGCGCGCAGCCGCTCGAACTCCGCGTCGTCGCCCTTGGCCTTGGCTTGACCCACCTCTTTCGACGCGCGGTTCTGATCGGCCTGCGCTGTCTCGGCGGCCAGGATCTTGCCACGCCGCGCCTCGTCGAGCTCCAGGATGGAGGACGACACGGCCTCGTGTCCCTGCCGCTTCAGCGCGGCATCGAACGCATCGGGATTGTCCCGTATCGCCTTGATGTCATGCATGGGTCTCGTCCTCGGATCGACTCGGTGGCGCTTCTCTAACGTGACGCCTCGTGTTCCGCCAGCACGTCATGCACCCATTGCGGGACAAGCACCGCGATCGTGCGCAGCCTGTCCGGCAATGTCTCCTGCGAGCTGACCACGGCCGTCACGTGCCAGCCCCCGGCCCCATCGGGTTCCAGCACCGGTCCGCCGGAATTGCCGGAGACGACGGGGCAGTCGATGCGGATCAGGTATTGATCCTCTGTCACCACCGGGCAGTCGAGCCGTCCGGTGAGCAGGTGCGGAATGAAGCGGTGATAGCCCGCGATCGCAACGTCCTGCGCGCTGTGTTTGGCGATGGCGATCGGCGCCACCTCCGTGATCGGGCTTTCGAGAAACAGCAGACCGACATCGAAGCGCGGATCATGCCGCTCGCCGAGCCCGTAGGCGGGGTGGTGCCGCACCTCCGCGATCCGCCGCGCCGCGATGTAGTCGCCCCGGCTCCAGCCCGCCACGAACATCCGATTCGACCCTGTTCCGATCACGCCGCCCGCGCAATGCCCCGCGGTCAGCACCACGTCCGGCCGGACCAGCGTCCCGGTGCAGTTGCCCTTCACGTTGAACCCCGCCTTGTTCACCCGCCCGACAGCCTGCAGCGTCGCTGCCACGTCTTCGGCCAGCGGCGGCAGCGAGAATTCCTTCTGCTGTGCGGCGGCTGCGGTGGTGAGGAGCAGCGCAAGGAGGAGGGCGAGGCGGATCATTTTCGGTTGTAACCGTCCACGCTGTTGAATTGCTTCAAAGCGCGCAAACTGTCGATGAGTTCCGAAAGCTGCAGGACTTTGGGGGTCCAATGCGACGGCCTTCGCCCACTCGGCACCTGAGCTGTGCCGTCAGCGAAAACGTCCGCACTTTCCAGCGCAAACTGTTGGATCGTCGCCTTACCCACCGAGCGAAGCGCCGCACCATGAAAACTGGATCCGCTGATATCCGTGCATGGATCCATCTGGTTGCCGAAAAGACGGATTTCTAAACTCCCAACATCGGCGCAGAACCATTCCATGGGCTTACCCTGACGCCAATCCGCGGCGCTGCCAAGGCCGCGAGAGGGGAGCACACGCCATACTTGCGATTGCTGCATGCCCCTGCGGCATATCCTGCACTACGCCTGAAACCGGGAATTCCGGGGTAGTTCCCGGCTTGCAACTGCCGCCCCCGGCGCATAGGTTCCCGCAAACTTTCGGGGGGCGGTTTCACGCAGCCTTCCCGCGTGCATGTCCCAACTCGAGAGACCCCATGGAAGCCTTTGCCCAGTTCATTCCCCTGATCCTGATCTTCGCGATCATGTATTTCCTGCTGATCCGTCCGCAGCAGAAGAAGGTGAAGGATCACCAGGCCATGGTCGCCGCGCTGCGTCGGGGCGACCAGGTGGTCACGCAGGGGGGATCATCGGCAAGGTGTCCAAGGTGAAGGAAGACCAGGAAATCGAACTGGAAATCGCCGAGGGCGTAAAGGTGCGGGTTGTCCGCACCACCATCGCGCAGGTCATCAACAAGACCGAGCCCGCAAGTTAACTCTGCCCGCCAATCCCTTGTAAAGGCTGAACATGATCCGGATCGACACGTGGAAGCGCGTCCTGATATGGCTCACGGTGGCGGCGGGACTGCTGCTGGCCATGCCGAATGCGTTCTACACGCGGGTGGAGACGCATAACGACGCCATCCAGGCCATCGAGAACGCCGGCGGCAGCGCCACGCCGGAGCTGGCCGCCGAACGTGGAGCCTGGCCGGAGTGGCTGCCGTCCTCGCTCGTCAATCTCGGCCTCGACCTGCGCGGCGGCGCGCATCTCCTGGCCGAGGTCAATGTGGCAGACGTCTATGCCACGCGGATTCAGGCCATGTGGCCTGAAATCCGCGATGCGCTGCGGCCGGAACGGGACACGATCGGCACGATCCGTCTGCAGCCCGGGCCCGACGACGTCCTGCGCATCCGGATTTCGCAGCCCGAGAACATGGCGCAAGCCGTCGAAATCGTGCGCGGGTTGGCCCAGCCGATCCAGACGCTGTCGGGCATCGGCGCCTCCGACATCGTCGTGAATTCCGACGGCAACGAGCTGGTCGTCACGCTGTCGGACGCGGAAAAGCAGGCCACCGACGAGCGCACGATGCAGCAGAGCCTTGAGATCGTGCGACGGCGGATCGACGAGGTCGGCACGCGCGAACCCACGATCCAGCGTCAGGGTGCGGACCGCATCCTGATCCAGGTGCCAGGCATCGGGTCGGCGGCGGAGCTCAAGGAAATCATCGGCACCACCGCACAACTCACGTTCAACCCGGTCGTGTCCTCCACCGCCGACGAGACCGAAGAGCCGGGCGTGGGCAACGCCATCCTGCCGTCCATGGACGAGCCGGGTCGCTACTACATCATCGAACGCGCGCCGGTGGTGACCGGCGAGGACCTGGTGGATGCGCAGCCCGCCTTCGACCAGAATGGCGGCCCGGCGGTGAATTTCCGGTTCAACACCGCTGGCGCCCGTCGAGTTCGGGGACTATACGGCGGAGAATATCGGCCAGCCCT
Organism: uncultured Alphaproteobacteria bacterium; assembly: GCA_963721175.1. Taxonomy (GTDB): domain Bacteria; phylum Pseudomonadota; class Alphaproteobacteria; order Rhodobacterales; family Rhodobacteraceae; genus Aliishimia. The sequence goes on from CAVRIG010000006.1 coordinate 31,058, forward strand.
TCGCCATCGTTCTTGACAACGAGGTGGTGAGCGCACCGACGATCCAGTCCCATATCGCGGGCGGGTCGGGGATCATCACCGGCCGCTTCTCGGTGGAGGAATCGACGAACCTTGCCGTGCTGCTGCGCGCCGGTGCGCTGCCGGCGCAGCTCACCTTCCTCGAGGAACGCACGATCGGGCCTGAACTCGGTCAGGACAGCATCGACGCCGGCAAGGTCGCGACCGCCGTCGCCTTCGCCGCCGTGCTGGTCTTCATGGTGCTGAGCTACGGGCTCTTCGGCGTGTTCGCCAATATCGCGCTCGTCATCAACATCTGCCTGATCTTCGGACTGCTGAGCCTGATCGGTGCCACGTTGACGCTTCCGGGGATCGCGGGGATCGTCCTGACGGTCGGCATGGCCGTCGATGCCAACGTGCTGATCTTCGAGCGAATACGCGAGGAACTGCAGACCGCGCGCGGGCCGGCGCGTGCCATCGAACTCGGCTACGAGAGGGCGCTGTCGGCCATTCTGGACGCCAACATCACGACGTTCATCACGGCGGTCATCCTCTTTGCCATGGGCTCCGGCCCTGTGCGCGGCTTTGCAATCACGCTGGGGCTCGGGATCCTGACCTCCGTCTTCACCGCGATCTTCGTCACGCGGCTGCTGATCGTGATGTGGTTCGAACGCAAACGCCCCAAGACCATAGAGGTGTGACATGCGACTGAGAACTCGTCCAGGACAACACCACCTTCGATTTCTTCGCGCGATGGAAGCTGTGGCTCGGCATTTCGGCCGTGATGGTGGTCGTGGGCTTCGCGTCGTTCCTGTTGCAGGGACTGAATTACGGCATCGACTTTCGCGGCGGCACGACCATCCGGACGATGAGCGTCGAGAGCGTCGATGTCGGCGTCTACAGGAGTGCGATCGACGCGCTTGGCCTCGGTGACATCACGATCACGGAGGTCTTCGATCCGACCTTCGGACCGGACGAGAACGTCGCGATGATCCGGATCCAGGCTCAGGACGACGCCGAGGCGGTCACGCCCGAAACCATACGCGACGTCGAGGCCGCATTGCAGGAGGCGGTGCCCGGTATCGAGTTCACGGCGGTCGAATCCGTCGGGCCGAAGGTTTCGGGAGAATTGATCCAGACCGCCGCCATCGCAGTCCTGCTCGCCATCGGCGCGGTGCTGGTCTACATCTGGCTGCGCTTCGAATGGCAGTTCGCGCTGGGCGCGGTTGCCGCGCTGGTGCATGACGTGGTCCTGACCATCGGCATCTTCTCCGAACTTCAGATCAGGTTCGATCTGGCGATCATCGCCGCCCTGCTGACGATCGTCGGCTATTCGCTCAACGATACGGTGGTGGTGTTCGACCGCGTGCGGGAGAACCTGCGGAAGTACAAGAAGCGCGCGTTGGCGGAGGTGCTGAACATCTCGATCAACGAAACGCTCAGCCGGACTTTCATGACCTCGCTGACCACGCTGCTGGCGCTGATCGCGCTGCTTTGTGCTGGGCGGCGACGTGATTCGCGGGTTCGTCTTCGCGATGATCTGGGGCGTGATCGTGGGCACCTATTCCTCGATCTTCGTCGCGTCCACGATCCTGCTCTGTGCTCGGCGTGAAACGCGACTGGTCCAAGCCGGACGCGGGCGCGGGCACGCAATTCGCCAACATAGATGCCTGACACCATCGCTGCGGCCCTTGCGACGCAGGGGCTGTGGTGGCTGGTGGCGGTTTCCTTCGTTGCAGGGCTGGTTCGCGGCTTCTCCGGCTTCGGCTCCGGTCTCGTGCTTCTACCGGCAACCGCGGCAGTGCTGGGTCCGTTGGCCGGGATCACGGCGATGACCGTCGCGGATCTTGCGGGGCCATCGCTGATCGTGCGCCGGGCCGTTCGCGAGGTTCATGTGCCCGATCTGGCGCGCCTGCTGGGGGCCACGGCCTTGGCGCTGCCGTTAGGTGTTGCGCTCTTGCTGCTGCTGGACCCGGTGGTGTTTCGCTACGGCCTCGCCATCGTCGCGCTTACGACGCTCGGTTTTCTGATGTCGGGGCTGAGGTATCGTGGCACGCTCACGCCACCGCTGATCTACACCACGGGCGGGCTCGCTGGCCTCCTGGGAGGTACGGTCGGCGTACCGGGGCCGCCGATCATCACGCTTTATCTCGCCAGCACCCTGCCGGCCGCCTCCATCCGGGCGACCATCCTCGTCTACCTATTCGTGTACGATATCTACCTGCTTGGCCTCTACGCCCTCAAGGGGCGTCTGCTGGTCGAGGCGCTTGTCATCGGTGTCTTCCTGGCGGTTCCCAACATCGTCGGCAACAGCGTCGGGGCGAAGATCTTCCGCCCCTCGCTCGAACGCTTCTACCGCGCAACCGCCTACGTCATCATCGCCTTTTCCGCCCTTTCGGCGCTGCCGCTTTGGGATTAGATTGTAGCCCATGCGACTGAACGAAATCAGCTTCAACGACAGCGCACCGGTCGAAGGGTATGGACCCGGCTTCTTCCGCATCGGCGGAGAGGTCCACGAAGGCGCGGTTCTGACCGGGCCGAAGGGAACCGGCGTCTGGGGCGGCTACGAGGACAGCGCAGCCCTGCTCGACCTGGTGGAAGAGATCGACGTCATCTTCATCGGCACCGGCGCCGAAATCGCGCATCTTTACGGTCCCCTGCGCAGCGAACTCGAAGATGCGGGCCTGGGGGTCGAGGTGATGTCGTCGCCCGCCGCCGCGCGCACCTACAACGTGCTGCTGAGCGAAGGCCGACGCGTGGCACTGGCCATGTTGCCGGTCTGAGCGTTCGGGCTCTTTCGCGCGCCTGCGCGGTGGGCTAGGGCAAGTTCCATGATGATGGACGTGCAGGAGTCTGGCCGTGGCGCGCGGCGGTGTGCCGGTGCTGGCGGGGGTCGGTTTCACGCTGATGCCCGGGCAGGCGTTGATCCTGCGTGGCCCGAACGGCTCGGGCAAGACCACGCTGCTGCGCACGCTGGCCGGGATTGCAGCCGCCGCTGGCCGGGCAGATGACCGGCTGCGGCGAGGCGATCGCCTATGCCGCCCATGCCGACGGGCTGAAGGCGATGCTCAGCGTGGCCGAGAACCTCGCGTTCTGGGCGGAGGTGTTCGGAACGCGGGGCATCGACGAGGCGATCGACGCCTATCGACCTGGCACCATTGCGCGACCGGCTCGCCGGCACGCTCTCCGCCGGGCAGAAGCGCCGGTTGGGGCTGGCGCGGCATGCTGGTCACCGGGCGGCCCGTCTGGGCGATGGACGAGCCCACCGTGTCGCTGGACGCGGACGCTGTCGGCATGTTCGCCGCCGCCGTGCGCCGCCCATCTGGCCGCCGGCGGTCTGGCGATGATCGCGACCCATATCGATCTCGGTCTTCGCGACGCGCAGGAGCTGGACCTGCGCCAGTTCCCGCGGCGGCCGAGGATGTCGCGTCCGGTGACGAGGCCTTCCTGTGAGGGCGCTGCTCGTGCGCGACCTGCGGCTGGCGTTGCGCGCGGGGGGCGGCTTCGGCCTCGGTCTCGCGTTCTTCCTGATCGTCATGGTGCTGGTGCCGTTCGGCGTCGGGCCCGCAATCGGCGCTGCTCGGTCGGATCGCGCCGGGCATGCTGTGGCTCGGCGCGCTGCTGGCCTGCCTCCTGTCGCTCGACCGGCTGCTGGCGCTCGACTGGGAGGACGGCACGCTCGACCTGCTGGCGACGGCGCCTCTGCCGCTGGAGGGCGTGCTGCTGATCAAGGCGATGGCGCATTGGCTGACCACCGGCCTGCCGCTGGTGCTGGCGGCGCCGGTGCTGGGCGTTCTGCTCAACCTGCGCCGCCGGGCTATCTCTGGCTGCTGGTCGTCAGCCTCGCCGTCGGGCACGCCGGCGCTGTCGGTGATCGGCACGTTCGGCGCGGCGCTCACCGTCGGGATCAAGCGCGGCGGGCTGCTGCTGTCGCTGCTGGTGCTGCCGCTTTACGTGCCGACGCTGATCTTCGGGGCCGAGGTCGCGCGGCGCGGGGCGGAGGGGCTGGAGGTCGGGACGCCGCTGCTGATGCTGGCGGGGATCACGCGCGGCGCTGGTCGCGCTGATGCCCTTCGCCTCTGCGGCGGTGCTGCGCATGAATCTGCGGTGAGCGGCGATTGTGTCGGCGCACGGCGTTGATCGGATAAACAGTCACTCATGGCCTCGATCTGGGAATATGCGAACCCGGTGAAATTCCTGCGCACCTCCGGAGAGGTGCTGCCGGCGCTTTGGGTGCTGTCCGCGGTCTGTCTCGCGGTCGGGCTGATCTGGGGCTTCTTCTTCACGCCGGACGACTACCGGCAGGGATCGACGGTCAAGATCATTTATCTCCACGTGCCCGCCGCACTCATGGCGATCAACGCCTGGCTGATGATGCTGGTCGCCTCGCTGATCTGGCTGATCCGCCGCCACCATGTCAGCGCGCTCGCCGCCAAGGCCGCGGCCCCCGTGGGCGTGACATGACGCTCATCGCGCTGGTCACCGGTGCGATCTGGGGGCAGCCGATGTGGGGAACATGGTGGGCCTGGGATCCGCGGCTGACGTCCTTCCTGATCCTGTTCCTGTTCTATCTCGGCTACATCGCGCTCTGGTCCGCGATCGAGGATCCGGACACCGCCGCCGACCTGACCTCGGTCCTGTGCCTGGTGGGGTCGGTCTTCGCCGTGCTGTCGCGCTATGCGGTGCTGTTCTGGAACCAGGGGCTGCACCAGGGCGCCTCGCTGTCGCTCGACAAGGAGGAGAACGTGGCGGATGTGTTCTACCAGCCGCTGCTGGTCTGCATCGCGGGTTTCGTCCTGCTGTTCCTGGCGCTGGTCCTATATCGCACGCGGCACGGAAATCCGCGTTGCGCCGGGCTCGCGCGCTGATCCGGCGGGAGGCGTGCAGGCATGATGCCCGAACTTGGGAAATACGCAGTCGCCGTGCTGTCGGCTTACGGTGCGTCGATGCGCTGTTGCTGCTCGGGATGGTGGTGCTGAGCCTGCGGGCGCGGGCGCAAGGCGCGCGCCGAGCTCGACGCGGTCGAAACGCGCCGGGAGGGACGGCGGTGAAGCTCAACCCGCTGATGCTGGCGCCGCCGCTGATCTTTGCGGGCTTTGCCGTCTTTGCCGCCGTCGGCATGTTCCGCGACCACGGGCAGGGGCTGCCCTCGACCTTCATCGGAAAGCCGGCGCCGCCGATGACGGACAAGGCGCTGCCCGGCTACGACCCGGCGACGCCTGCGGATTTCGCGCGCGGCGAGGTCACGCTGGTGAACTTCTGGGCCAGCTGGTGCCCGCCGTGTCGTGCCGAACATCCCCAGCTGCAGGCGTTGGCTGAGCAGGGCGTACAGATCATCGGCGTGAATTTCAACGACCGCGAAAAGGACGCGCTGGCCTATCTCGAAGACGAGGGATCGCCTTTCGTCGCGGTGCCCTTCGACCGGGAGGGCCGGTCGGCCTTCGACTGGGGTGTGAGCGCGCCGCCGGAGACCTTCATCCTCGGTCCCGACGGAACCGTGGTCTTTCGGTTCATCGGACCGCTCGTCGGATCCGACTACCAGCAGCGATTCCTCCCCGCTTTCGAAAAGGCATTGGCAGAAGCCGGCGAGGGCTGAGGCGGCGACGTTGGAAGAGCCTCCGGGGTTCTCGGGTGCCAGTTCGTACGCGGTATCGCTACTTGCGAGGAAAGGAGTTCCACAACGCTTGGACCGAGATCTTGAAGTCCTTCCTTCGGGCGAGGTCCTCGTTTCTTTGGCTCCTGCTTCTGCTGGTGTGTCGCCTGAGGGTCGTCCCGACCCATCATTGAAAAGGAAACGGGCGCGCAATTGGCGCACCCGTTTTTTTTTCGACCACTCTGGATCGCGACGCGTCAGGCCACGCGACGGCGCATCGCGGCAAGACCGCCAACGCCGGCGATCAGCAGCAATGCGGAAGCCGGCAGAGGAACAGGTGACACGGCATCGACCAGCTTGAACTGCGCGGCGAAGTTCGACCCGCCTGTCCCGGCGAAGTTCAGGAATGTCAGATCGCCGGTCAGGTTCCAGCTCGTCGCCAGGTCGACATCGGTGATTTTCGCGTAGGTCCGCGCCCCGTTCGTCGACGTCACGCCGGCCCCGCCAAGCGAAGCGCCGTTGAAGGCGAGGTTCGACAGGGTCGTGCTGTTCGGATCACCGGCGACGTCTTTCGATGCCGTCCGCAGGAAGATGGTGTCGGCAAGCGCCGATATTCGTGAAGTAGGTCGTGGAGATCGTGGTCGCGCCCAGCGACAGACTGAGCAGACCACTCCCGGCATCGTAGCCGAAGTCGAACGCGTAAGGGGTGCCGCTCACGAAACTGAACTGACCCGATGCCTTCGGAGTGGCCGGAGGCGGCGTGTTGATGCCGAGTTCGCGATCCCCCGACAGGCCGTTATTGCCAAGCCGGATCTCGCCGACGGCGACTTCCTTGGCTTCGAACCCGCCACCGACGAAGTTGGTATCGCCGAAACCGGGAAGATCCATGAACGTCGCCGAGTTCGCGACGAAGGGAAAGCAGGCCAGTGCCGCTGCTGCTATCATTCTGTAAAACATAGTTAATTCACCATTGAAAAGGTTCGCTCAGAAGCTTTCCGTACCAACGACCAAAATCCCGATCAACTGATATTCGCCGGGCTTCCTGTAAGTCATGAAGCTAACGTTAATGGCCTCTACCCCACCGGGAAAACACTCTCGTTATCCGAGAAATCGTGTTCCAGTTCGTGGCTTCCACATGTTCCCAGCGCACAGAAAGTCTCTGCGCTGGGTGGCAGCACTTCTGCACGATGCCCGCGCTTCCGCGCGCGACCGATCCGGCGTAATCGCCTCGGCCGCGCCGTCGGCTCAGGCGGCCTTGGCGAGGTTGCGCAGCACGTAGTGCAGCACTCCGCCGTTCTCGATGTATTCGATCTCCACCGCGGTATCGATCCGGCACTTGATCGTGATCGTCTTCTCCGTCCCGTCGGCATAGGTGATGGTGCAGGGCACCTCTGCCTGCGGTGTGATCGAGTCGAGCCCGTGGATCGACACGGTCTCTTCGCCGGTCAGGTCCAGAGACTTGCGGGTGTCGCCGCCGGTGAATTCGAACGGAATCACGCCCATGCCGACAAGGTTGGAGCGGTGGATCCGCTCGAAATTCTCGGCGATCACGGCCTTCACGCCGAGCAGTGCCGTGCCCTTCGCCGCCCAGTCGCGGGACGATCCGGCGCCGTACTGCTCGCCGGCGAAGATGACCAGCGGCGTGCCCTTATCCTGCCAGGCCATGGCCGCGTCGAAGATGGAGGTCTGCTCTCCGTCGGGACCCTTGGTATAGCCGCCTTCGACGCCGTCCAGCATCTCGTTCCGGATGCGGATATTGGCGAAGGTGCCGCGCATCATGACCTCGTGGTTGCCGCGGCGCGAGCCATAGGAGTTGAACTCGCGCTGCTGGCACCTGGCGATCGACGAGGTACTCACCGGCGGGCGTCGTGTCCTTGAACGAGCCGGCCGGGCTGATGTGGTCGGTCGTGACCATGTCGCCCAGGAGCGCCAGGATGCGGGCGCCTTCGATGTTCTCGATGGACTTGGTCTCCATCGTGATCCCCTGGAAATAGGGCGGGTTCTGGACATAGGTCGATTGCGGCGGCCAGTCGTAGGTCAGGCTGTCCGTCGTCTCCACCCCGCGCCACTTCTCGTCGCCCTTGAAGACGTCTGCGTATTTCTCCTGGAAGCTTGCGCGGGTCACGGTCCTTTCGACCAGCTCAGCGATCTCCTGCTGGGTCGGCCAAGATCCTTGAGGTAGACGTCGTTGCCGTCCTTGTCCTGCGCGATCGGATCCCTGGCGACGTCGATGTTCATGTCGCCGGCCAGCGCGTAGATCACGCAGAGCGGCGGCGAGGCGAGGTAGTTGGCGCGCACGTCCGGGCTGATCCGGCCCTCGAAGTTGCGGTTGCCAGAGAGAACGGCGGTGGCGATCAGCTCGTTGTCGGCGATGCATTGCGAGATTTCGGGCGCCAGCGGGCCGGAATTGCCGATGCAGGTCGTGCACCCGTAGCCCACGAGGTTGAAGCCGATGGCATCCAGATCCTCCTGCAGGCCAGCAGCCTCCAGATAGGCGGAGACCACCTGCGAGCCGGGCGCCAGCGAAGTCTTCACCCAGGGCTTGCGGTCCAGACCCCGCTCGCGTGCTTTCCGCGCCACGAGACCCGCGCCGATCATTACGTATGGGTTGGAGGTGTTGGTGCAGGAGGTGATCGCGGCGATGACCACGGAGCCGTCGTGAAGCTGGAATTCCACCTCCTCGCCGTCGATGTCCTTCATCCGCACGAAGCCGTGCTTGTGATAACCCGTGTCGCCGGGAATTGCCTGCGGCTCGGGCTGGCCGCCTTCGCCTTCCCAGCGGACCTCCGCCGTTTCGCCGGCGTCCTTCGCCTTGCGCTGGCCTTCGACATATTCGCCGAAGGTCTTCGCGGCCGTGTCGAGCGCCACGTAGTCCTGTGGCCGCTTCGGGCCCGAGATCGCCGGGACGATGGTCGACATGTCGAGTTCCAGCGTGTCGGTGAAGACCGGCTCCGCGCCCGGTTCGCGCCACAGGCCCTGCGCCTTGGCATAGGCCTCCACCAGCGCGATGCGGTCCTTGTCGCGGCCGGTCATCTCCATGTAGCGCAGGGTTTCGGCGTCGATCGGGAAGAACGCGCAGGTGGCGCCGAATTCGGGGCTCATGTTGCCGATGGTGGCGCGATCGGCCAGCGGCACGTTGTCGAGCCCGTCGCCGTAGAATTCCACGAACTTGCCCACGACGCCCTTCTCGCGCAGCATCTGGCAGACGCGCAGGACGAGGTCGGTGGCGGTGGTGCCCTCGGTCATCGCACCGGTCAGCTTGAAGCCCACGACCTCCGGGATCAGCATGGAAATCGGCTGGCCCAGCATCGCGGCCTCCGCCTCGATCCCGCCGACGCCCCAGCCGAGAACGGCCGCACCGTTGACCATCGTCGTGTGGCTGTCGGTGCCGACCAGCGTGTCGGGGTAAGCGACGGTCTCGCCGTTCTGATCCTCGTCGGTCCAGACGGTCTGGGCGAGGTACTCGAGGTTGACCTGGTGGCAGATGCCGGTGCCCGGCGGCACCACGCGGAAATTGTTGAAGGCTTTCTGTCCCCACTTCAGGAAGACGTAGCGCTCCATGTTGCGTTCGTACTCGCGGTCGACGTTCATCTGGAACGCGCGCGGGTTGCCGAATTCGTCGATCATGACCGAGTGGTCGATGACGAGGTCGACGGGGTTCAGTGGGTTGATCTTTTCGGCATCGCCACCAAGCTCGACGATCCCGTCGCGCATCGCGGCAAGGTCCACGACCGCCGGAACGCCGGTGAAATCCTGCATCAGCACGCGGGCCGGGCGGTAGGCCAGCTCGCGATTGCCCCTGCCGCCGTTCTGCGCCCATTCGGCGAAGGCCTTGATGTCGTCCACGTGCACGGTCTTGCCATCCTCGAACCGCAGCATGTTCTCGAGCACGACCTTCAGAGCCACGGGGAGTTTCGTGAAATCGCCCAACCCCGCTTCGGTCGCTGCCGGAATCGAATAATAGGCGACGCTCTGTCCGCCGGCGGTGAGGGTCTTGCGTGTCTTGGAGGTGTCCTGGCCAACAGTGATCGTCATTGTCGAGCGCTCCTTGCTGAGATGGCTTGGCTTTCCCGATCTATGAACCTCGGAGCCGGGTGGATCAATACATATGCGACACCTGCGACAATTTTGGTATACTGTGGTGTACTGAAAAGCGGCCTCGCGCGCGCACGCCGATTTCAAGAAGGCTTGATTGGTCATTTCGGGACCGCCCTTGTAGATGTCCTTGGCAATCGAAAGGACGCTTCGCCAATGACATTTCGAATCCGCCGGCTGCTTGCGCCGCTCCTGAGCCTCGTTCTTCTCGCCAGCGATCCGGTCCTTGCCGGCGACGCGAACCCGGTGGTCGTGGAGCTTTTCACGTCGCAGGGTTGCTCCTCCTGTCCGGCGGCGGACGAACTGATGAACGAGCTGTCCGACCGCGACGACGTGATCGCACTCGCGCTGCATGTCGACTACTGGGACTACATCGGCTGGAAGGACCAGTTTGCCGACCCCGCCCACACCAAGCGGCAGAAGGCCTATGCGATGGAGGCCGGGCGCCGGTCGATCTACACGCCGCAATTGATCGTGAATGGGCAGGACAGCATCGTCGGTGCGCGCGCGATGGAACTCGCGGAGGCGATCCAGGCTCACAAGGGGCGCGACACCGGCGTGTCGCTGGACCTGGAACGCGCAGGCGACGTTCTGGTCGTGAGGGCGCGGAACGGTGGCGATCACCAGGCAATGGTGGTGCACATGCTGCGCTACCTCCGCGGTCGGGACGTGAGCATCCACCGCGGCGAGAACGCCGGACGCGAGATGCATTACGCCAACATCGTGCAGGATTGGCAGGTTCTGGCGGAATGGCCGGGCAAGGACGACCTGATCCTGAAGGCAAAGGTCACTGGTGCGGAGCCGGTGGTGGTGCTGGTGCAGGAAGCAGAGCAGGGCCCCATCCTGGCCGCGGCGCGTCTGCAGTAGCGACGCGGGACGCGACTTAGGCAGGCGCAGAACGCCTCAGGCCCGCCAGCGTCGGTGAACCCAGAACCATTGCGTCGGATCGGCTTCGATCCGTTGCGACAGGCTGTCGTTCATGGCCTGCGTCATCGTTTCGGGATCGGAATGCGGCACCGGCGCCTCGAGAACCGTGTCGAAGTTCAGCCCGTCGAGCTGCCGGATGCCGTAGAACGGGATCAGGTCGGCGCCATAGCGCAGAGCGAGTTCCGCGGCGGAAATCGCCGTCCGCGCCGGGTGCCCGAGGAATTGCAGGACCGGCGCCTCGAAGACGTGCTGGTCGAAGAGAAGCACGAGTTGGCCGCCCTGTTTGAGATGACGCACGAAACCGGCCGTGCCCCTGCGTCCTTGCGGAAAGACCGGCCCGCCGAAGGCCTGCATGGTCTGGACGTAATGCGCGTTGAAGTACGGATTCGACATGTCGCGGTAAAGCCCGCCGATGGCAAATCCGCGCCCGACAAGTGCCGCACGTGCGGCCTCGTAATTGCCATAGTGGCCGGTCACGAGGATGACGGGCCGACCTGCCTCCGCCGCCGCCTGCAGCGCCGGCCAACCGGGGCCCCGGATCGGGTTGGCGGCGAGACGCGTCGGAAACTCGTCGCTCGAGTAGTTCTCGATGAACGTGCGGCCGGCATTGTCAAGGCACGCTCGGGCGATCCGCCTCCGGTCAGATTCCGGCAGGTCCGGCCATATCTCCGCCAGGTTTTCCCGCGCGGCCGCTCTGTACCCCGCCAGCGGTCCGATGACACGGGACATGATCCAACCCAGCAGCGGCACACGGCGCTCGTACGGCAGCAGAAGTGCCCCGCGGATCAGCGTCACCAAAACCGCATTGACGATCCAGTGCCGGACACGGGTGAGAGCGGAGATGGACCGTTCCTTCATGTCGCAGCGCGCAACTCAGGCAGGCTTCAGACGGGTTTCCCGCCACCAGACATAGAGCCCGGCCCCCGCGATCACAAGCGCGCCCAGCAGCGTCAGGGCGGAGGGTATCTCGGCGAAGGCAACGAAGCCGATCAGCGTGGCGAAGATGAGCCCGGAATAGTTGAACGGCGCCAGAAGCCCCGCCTCCGCCTGCGACAGGGCGCGGATCAGCAGAAGCTGCCCCGCGGTGCCGAAAAGCGCGATGGCGCCCATCAGAAGCGCGCTTTGCCCATCGGGCCAGACCCAGTAGAACGGGGCCGTCACCGTCATCAGCAACCCGCCGACCAGCGCGGTGTAGAACAGCGAAGTCCACACATCCTCGCCGGCGCCGACCGCGCGCGTGATGAGCGAATATCCCGCAAAGCAGATGGCGGAGCCGAGGGGAAAAAGGGCCGCGGGATTGAACGCTTCGCTGCCCGGCCGGATGATCAGCATGGCGCCGAAAAAGGCGACAGTGATGGCACCGATCCGCCGCGGCCCCAGCGCCTCTCCCAGGAACAGCGCGCCGCCCAGCGTGATGAAGAGCGGGTTCAGAACCATGACGGCCGTCGCCTCCGCGAGGCCGATGCGGGCGAGCCCGTTGAAGAAGAAGAACGTGGCCGTCAGCAGAAGCAGCGACCGCGCCAGTTGCAGTCCGGGATACCGGCTGCGCACCACCTGGCCGAGACGCGGCGCCACCAGCACCAGGACCACCAGCATCTGACCCGCATAGCGTGCCCAGAGCGCAGGCAAGGTGCCGATCGCCGGGCTCACCGCCTTCACGCAGGCATCCATCAGCGACAGGCAGAAGACCGCGGCGAGCATGAGCGTGATGGCACGCGCGGGAGAGGGCAACACGGTCGAAAGCATGGCTCTGCCTTATGGGCGTATCCGCGGGCTGTCCAGCAGGTTCCCCGGCCTGGAACGGAGGCACTTCGGTCGAGGAGGCCTCAGATGATTTCGTCCTCGTCGAAGAGCGGGTCCGATTCAAGCTGTGCAGCCAGGTCGTCCACCACATCCTCGCTCGCGCGCGGGCTGAGAGCGGCGAGGTGAAAGATCGCATCGCCTTCGTTCACGACCGGAAGCACCGCGCGCCCGATCAGAAGTCCGGGGGCGGGGGCCAAGAGTTCCTGCTCCAGATCCCCGAAGGGATCTGCCACTACGGCCAGAAGGTCGCCTTCTTCGACCAATTCACCTTCGCCGCGGAAGGTTCGCAGGAGCCCGCCGGCAGGTGCGCGCAGCCATTTCGATGACTTGCAGAGATAGGGCAACTGGCTCGGCTTGGTGATTCCCTTGGCCGGCAGCATGCCCGCCCCGCGCAGCACCCGCAAAATACCGGCGACGCCCGCGCGCACCGCCATCTCGTCGAACCGCAGACCCTCGCCCGCCTCGTAGAGCAGGACCGGCACGTTGCGCTTTTCCGCCTCGCCCCGCAGCGATCCGTCGCGGATCGGCGAGGTCAGGATCACCGGCGCGCCGAAATCCCGCGCCATCGCGGCGAGGCGCTTGTCGCCTTCGGTGATGCGGATCTGTGGCAGGTTGGTGCGGTGGATCGCGGCGGAATGCAGGTCGATGCCGAAATCGCAGCGCATCACCACGTCATTCAGGAATTGGTCCGCCAGCCGCGACCCGAGCGAGCCCTGCGACGTGCCAGGAAAGCAGCGGTTGAGGTCGCGACGGTCCGGCAGGTAACGCGACCGCGTCAGGAAGCCGAAGCTGTTCACGATCGGGATGACCAGCAGCGTGCCGCGCAGGTGGTCGAGGTTGTGTCATGCGCAGAAGCCGGCGCAGGATTTCCACCCCGATCACCTCGTCGCCATGCACGCCGGCGGAGACGAACACCGTCGGACCCTTGCGCTTGCCGTTCAGCACCTCGATCTCGAGCCCGACCGGCGTGTGGTCGGGGAGGATGGACGTGGGCAGCGTGACGCGCTTGCGGGTGCCCGGCGCAATGCTTTCGCTGCCAAAGTCGAATCCCGCGCGGCCTGCCATCAGCGGTTCCCGGATCCGGAAAACCGCGCCGCATCCGCCGCCGCGCGGCGGATCGCGTTCGATTTGTGCACCGTCTCCTGGATACTCGGCCTCGGGGTCGCTGTCATAGACGACGCCGCCGCCGGCCTGGATGTAGAGCTTCTCGTCCTTCACCACCGCGGTGCGCAGCGCGATGCACATGTCCATGTCGCCGCCCGCGCTGAAATAGCCGACGCCGCCGCCATAGACGCCGCGCTTTTCCGGCTCCAGCTCGTCGATGATCTCCATCGCGCGCACCTTGGGCGCGCCCGAGACGGTGCCGGCGGGCAGCCCGGCAAGAAGGCGTCGAGCGCGTCCTGATCCTCGGCCAGCTCGCCCACGACGTTCGAGACGATGTGCATCACGTGGCTGTAGCGCTCGATGATGAACTCCTCGGTCGGGCGCACGGTGCCGATCTTCGCCGACCCGGCCCGTATCGTTGCGGCCGAGATCGAGCAGCATCAGATGCTCGGCCAGCTCCTTCTCGTCGGCCAGCAGGTCGCGCCTCGTGCGCGCGGTCCTCCTCCGGGGTGGCGCCGCGCGGGCGGGTGCCGGCGATGGGGCGGATCGTGACCTCGCTGCCGAAGACGCGCACGAGGATCTCCGGGCTGGCGCCGATCACCTGGAAGCCGCCGAAATTGAAGTAGAACATGAAGGGCGACGGGTTGGTGCGCCGCAGCGAGCGGTAGAGCGCGAAGGGCGGCTAGCGGAAAGTCCTGCGTCCAGCGCTGCGACGGCACGACCTGAAAGATGTCGCCCGCGCGGATGTAGTCCTTGGCCTTCTCGACCGCGGCCTTGTAGCCGTCGTGCGTGAAGTTGGAGACCGGCTCGTCCGGCCTCCGTCGCCTCGCCCAGGTCGCGGCTCGCCTGCGGGCATGCGCGCGTTCGAGATCGCGCACCGCGTCCATCACCCGCTCGGCCGCCTGCGCATAGGCGGCGCGCGCCGACTGCCCGGCGCGACACCCAGGCGGGGGCGACCACGGTCACCTCGCCCTTGACCCCGTCCAGCACCGCGACGACCGAAGGGCGCAGCAGCACCGCATCGGGCAGGCCCAGCGGGTCGGGGTTCACGTCCGGCAGATGCTCGACCAGCCGGATCATGTCATAGCCGAGATAGCCGAAGAGCCCCGCGGCGGCCTGCGGCAGATCGTCGGGCAGGTCGATCCGGCTTTCGGCGATCAGCGCGCGCAGGCTGTCCAGCGGATCGCCGTCCAGCGGCTCGAAGGCGTCGGGATCGAAGCGGGCCTGCCGGTTCAGCCGCCGACGCTGTGCCCGTGGCACTGCCAGATCAGGTCGGGCTTCATGCCGATGATCGAATAGCGCCCGCGCACCTCGCCGCCGGTCACCGATTCCAGCATGAAGGCGTCTTTCCGCCGCCCCGCGTCAGCTTCAGCATCAGCGACACCGGCGTGTCGAGATCGGCGGCGAGGCGGGTATAGACGATCTGGTTCCGGCCGGCGTCGAAGCCGCCGCGAACGCGTCAAACTCGGGGTCAAGTTGCATCTGTCACTGGAAGTTCGCATTGCACCGCGTTGACCGCCTGCTGGTCGATCCGCGGTTCGGCGCGCAGGGCCACGTCCGTCGTGAAGATGTCGAAGAGATCCTGTGCCAGCGCCTGGTCGAGCCGTGCCTGAAGATTGTCCGCGCAGCGCTTGCGCCTCTGGACCGTCCTCGGCGGGCGGTGATCTCGTCCAGCCGGACGATCGTGACCAGCCCACCGCCGGAGACCGATCTGAACGTCGCCGGGCTCCATCCCGAAGACGGCCGGAAGGAATCCCGGCGGCGTTCCGGGAATGAAGGCGCCCCGCGTGCGGTCTTCCTCTTCGGTGGCGGCCAATCCGACGCTCTCGAAGTTCCGCGCCCTCCGACAGCTCCACCACCAGCTGCTCGGCCTCGTCGCGCAGCATCGCCTCGGTGCGTTCCGCCTGCAGCGCCGCCGCCACGTCCCCGCGGGCAGTCTCGAAGGGCTCGGGTCGTTCGGGCAGGACCTCTTCCAGCCGCATCGCAAAGACGCCGCCATCGTCCAGCAATTCGATCTGCGGGAAATCTTCCTCCGCCAGGCTTGCCGCGGCGGCGCGAAACCCTTCATAGCCGGCGATGTCTTCGCCGCTCTGCTCGGTCCACTCGATCTCGCCCAGTTGCATGTCGGTCTCGCCGGCCAGTTCCTCGAGCGTGGCACCGCCTGCAAGCAGATCGTCGTAGTTTTCGGCCTGCTGTTCGATCACCCGCCGCGCGCGCTCCAGTGCCAGTTCCTCGCGCAGGTCCGGCAATGCGTCCTCGAAGCTCACCGACTGCGCCGGAAGGATCGCCGTTCACCCGAAAGAGCGCGGGGCCCAACGGCGAGGGGAGGGGGCCGACGACATCACCGACCTCCGCATCGAAGACAGCTTCGCCCGCGGCATCGAGTTCCAGCCGACCGACATCGCCGAGGTCAATATCCTCCAGCGCCAGGCCACGCTGGTCGACCAGCGCCTCGAAAGTCGTTCCATCGACTTCGAGCTGTGCGGCCGCGGAGTTGGCACTCTCTTCGTCCAAAAACGCCAGTCGCTCCACCAGGCGGCGTTCGGGCTGGGAAAACTCCTCGATGCGATCCTGATAGGCCTGTTCCAGGGCGGCCTCGTCGAGCTCGACCTGGTCGACTACCATGTCCGGGGTCAACCAGGCATAGGTGATCCGCTTCGTCTCGGGCAGCATGAACCGCGCGGTATTCTCCTCGTAGAAGGCGCGGAGATCTTCTTCGGTTGCAGGCTCGGGCTCGGTCTCCAGGCGCTCCGGATCGAGCTGCGCCCAGGTGAAGCTGCGCTCCTCTCCGGCGTAGGAAACCAGTGTCTCGGCAAAGACTGGCGGCATCCTGACGCCGTTGATCACTGCGCTTTGCAGCAATGTGCGCGCGGTCTCGTCGCGCAGGCTGGCCTCGAACTCCCCTTCGCTCAGCCCCTGACGTTCCAGCGCAAAGGCGTAAGCCTCGCGATCGAACGACCCGTCGAGCGACTGGAACGCGTCGATGCCGACGATCTGGTCGCGGACGTTCGCGTCGCCGACCGAAAGTCCCATCTCCGCCGCTTCGTGATCGAGCGCGCGCAGGGTCACCAGGCGTTGCAGCACCGCGCGGTCAAGGCCGGCATCCTGCATGTCGGTAAAGGTTATGGCCTCTCCGGTTTCCTCGCGAACACGGTTCAACTGCCGCTGCATGGCAATGAAGTAAGCCTGCGTGGTGATCGGCTTGTCCCCTACGTGGGCAACGGTCCGGAGGTTTCCGCCCATGTTCGTCGCGCCGAACCCGGCAAGGCCCACGATCAGGAGGCCCAGCAATATCCAGACGGCGGTTTTGGATATGCTCGAGGATCTGGCCATGTAAGTCCCTGTCATACTGCGAGGTCGGTGGATTTGCGCCTGAATATGTCACCCGCAGCGCAGGAGCAAGCACAGTGAGGTTCGATGTGACCAGCGGTGCGCCTAGAGCTCCGCGAGCCGGTCGAACAGCCGCCCGATGCCGTCCACGTCCAGGTTCGCAAAGGCGATGCGAAGCTCCTGATCCGCGCGCGTCGTCCCTTCAGGATGGAACATCGTGCCGGGCAGGCAAAGCACGGCGGCGCTGCGGACCAGCTCCGGCGCAAGGCGGTTGGACGGCGTGTCGAACGGGTGGCCGATATAGGCGAAATAGGCGCCGAGCCCCATCAGCTGCCAGCCCTTGTCCGCGAGCGGAGGAAACCCATCGGCAATGGCGCGGCGCCGTGCCAGGATCTCGTCGCGTTCGCCCGCGAGCCACTGGCTCAGGTTCTCGATCCCCCAGAGCGCACCGATCTGGCCAAGCTGCGCGGGGCAGATGGTGACGGTGTCGAGGAACTTCTCCACTTCCGCCAGCCGCGCGGGCGAGGTCACGACGGCGCCCACCCGGTGCCCGGTCAGCCGGTACGCCTTGGAGAAGGAATAGAGGTGGATCAGCGTGTCGTCCCACTCGGGATCGGCAAAGAGTTCATGCGGCGCCCCGGTCCGTGCGTGGAAGTCTCGGTAGGTCTCGTCCACGATCAGCGCGACACTCTCGCGGCGGGCGAGGTCGCGGAAGGCGGCGAGACGTTCGGGCGGATACTCCACGCCGCCCGGATTGTTCGGCGTGACGAGCACGATCGCCCGGGTGCGCGGCGTGATCAGTGCCTCGGCCACCTCGGGTTCCGGCTGTAGGTCCGCACCCGTAGGCAGCGGGACCGCGCGGACGCCGGCCATGTCGAGCCACATCTTGTGATTGAAATACCAGGGCGTGGGCAGGATCACCTCGTCGTCCTCCGCACAAAGCGTGGAGATCGCCGCGCAGAACGCCTGGTTGCAGCCCGATGTGATGGCGACGTTCGCGGCGCCGACCGCACCGCCATAGATCCGCGCCGTTTCCGCTGCAAGCGCTTCGCGCAAGTCCGGCAAGCCCAGCACGGGGCCATAGAGATGGGCCGCGTCGTTCGTCAGCGCGGCCTCCGCGATCGCCTCGCGCAGCGCCTGTGGCGGCGGTTCCACCGGTGCCGCCTGGCTCACGTTGATCAGCGGCCGGTCAGGCGGGAACGTGACGCCTTGGATCCACCTGCGCGCCTCCATCACCGGCGGCGCGAAAGTGGTGGCGGTGCGGGGCAGCTTTGCGCCGAGATCAGTCATCCAGCGTCACCAGCGCATGCCGCTTCTTGCCCGCCGACAGCTTGACCGGACGTTCCAGCGCCGCGGCGTCGAGCATCAGCCCCGCATCCGTGAGCGGCACGTCGTCGAGCCTTGCGCCATTCTCCGCGATCAGCCGCTTCGCCTCCTTGCCCGACTTCGCGAGGCCGGACCGCACGATCAACTGCACGATCGAGATCCCGTCGCCGAGATCCGCCGCGCTCAGCGTCAGCGTGGGCAGATCCTCTCCCACACCGCCCTTCTCGAAAACCTCGCGCGCAGTGGCCTGCGCCGCCTGCGCAGCCTCCGCCCCGTGGCAGACGCGCGTCGCCTCGTTCGCCAGCACGATCTTGGCCTCGTTGATCTCCGATCCGCCAAGCGCGCCCAGCCGGTCGCACTCCTCCACCGGCAGTTCGGTGAATATCTTCAGGAACCGCCCCACATCGGCATCCGTCGTGTTGCGCCAGAATTGCCAGAATTCGTAGGGGCTCAGCATGTCCGAGTTGAGCCACACCGCCCCACCCGCACTCTTGCCCATCTTGCGACCGTCAGAGGTGGTCAGCAGCGGCGTGGTGAGTCCGAACACCTCCGTCTCAAGCACGCGCCGTGTCAGGTCGACGCCGTTCAGGATGTTCCCCCACTGATCCGAACCGCCCATCTGCAGCGTGCAGCCATAACGGCGGTTCAACTCCAGAAAATCATAGGCCTGAAGGATCATGTAGTTGAATTCGAGGAACGACAGCGACTGCTCGCGGTCGAGGCGCGACTTGACGCTCTCGAAGCTCAGCATCCGGTTGACGGAGAAATGCCGCCCGATATCGCGCAGGAACTCAAGGTAGTTGAGCCCGTCCAGCCACTCCGCGTTATTGAGCATCAGCGCGTCGCCCGGACCCTCACCATAGATCAAGTACTTGGCGAAGACTGTCTTGATCCCGGCAATGTTCGCGTCGATCCCGGCGGCATCCAGCAGCGGGCGCTCTTCGGCCCGGAACGACGGATCGCCCACCTTGGTCGTGCCCCCGCCCATCAGCGTGATCGGCTTGTGCCCGCATGTCTGGAACCAGCGCAGCACCATGATGTTCATCAGGTGCCCGACATGCAGCGACTTCGCCGTCGCGTCATACCCAATGTAGGCCGTGACCGTCCCCGCCCGCAGCGCGTCGTCCAAGGCCTGATAATCGGTGCAATCGGCCAGAAAGCCGCGCGCCATCATCACGCCCATGAAGTCCGATTTGGGATGGTAGGTCATGTCTTGCCCCGGGATTGGATTGCAGGGCATCTATAGGCAAGGGCGTGACGAAGGAAAAGCCATGAAAAGGGCCACGGGCAGGCGGGGGCAGGCGGAGCCGAAGTGGGTTCTGGGGGCGATGAGCGGAACTTCCCTCGACGGTGTGGACGCGGCGTTGCTGCGGACCGATGGCGAGCGGATCCTGGCCTTCGGCGACACCGGCTACCGCGAATATCGCCCCGAAGAACGCGCTGTCCTGCGTGCCGCCCTGGGCAAGTGGGACGGGCCGGAGGTGGCGGCGGCGGCAGAGGTCGTGCAGGCGGCACATGAAGACCTGCTGCGAGGTTTCTCCGCCGACCTGATCGGTTTCCACGGCCAGACCGTCGCCCATGCGCCCCGCACCCGTGGTACGCTGCAACTGGGTGACGGTGTCGCGCTGGCGCTGGCGTTGCAAACGCCCGTGGTCTGGGATTTCCGCTCCGCCGACGTCGAGATGGGCGGGGAGGGTGCACCGCTGGCGCCGTTCTACCATTTCGCGCTGGCTCGTCACATCGGGGCAGAGGCGCCGCTGGCCTTCCTCAACCTCGGCGGTGTCGGGAACCTGACCTGGGTCGACCCGCGCAAATCGGCGCCGCAGGAGGACGGCGCGCTGCTGGCCTTCGACACCGGTCCGGCCAACGCGCCGATCAACGACCTTCTGAGCGTGCGCGTGGGTCTCGATTTCGACCGCGACGGCAAGGTCGCGGCGGAAGGCGAGGTCGAGCACGGCGCGCTTGAGCTGTTCCTGGCCGAGCCCTATTTCGCGCGTATCCCGCCCAAGTCGCTGGATCGGAACGATTTCGCGGAAATTGTGGCGCTGGTCGCGGAATTGTCGGATGCCGATGCCGCCGCTACGCTGACGGCGATGTGCGCCTCCGCCGTTGCCGCGGGAATGGAGCACTCTCCCGAACCGCCCGAACGGGTACTGGTAACGGGAGGCGGGCGGAGGAACCCGGTGCTGATGCGGATGCTGGACGTCTCGCTCGACTGCCCCGTGGTTCCGGTCGAGGACGTCGGCCTCGACGGCGACATGCTCGAGGCGCAGGCCTTCGCCTTTCTCGCCGCGCGGGTGGAACGGGGCTTGCCGACAAGCTGCCCCAGCACGACCGGCGTGCGGGCGGCGGTGGGCGGGGGTACGGTGACGCGCCCGTTCTGAGGCGGGTTGACCGCTGGACATCGCGGGGCCGGAATCAAGGGCTCAGCCCGCCGGCCCAGCGGCGGCCCGCCCCTCCGGGCTGCCGCTTTGGCGCCGCCGGCACCGAGCGGGACCATCCGATGTGCGTGGCTGCCATCAATCGAGGAGCGGCAAGATCTCGGCGGCATCCCGTGGGCCGCCGCTGTGCCTCTGTCGGTGCAGCCGGCCGCGCGCGGACAAAATCAGTACTTTACCCGCCGAAAAAGCCCCCATAGATCACTCCCGCGGGATGTCGAACCTCTCCGGCGCCAGTGTGAACCCATCGAACCGGAAGCCGGGCGACACGGCGCAACTCACCAGCGTCCAGTCGCCCGTGCTGCGCGCCGATTGCCAGTAGTGATTGGGCACGATGAGCTGCGGCGCGCCGGCGTCCAGATCACCCGCCAGCACGTGATCCACCGCCGGCCCGGCCTCGTCCGGCGCGATCGTCAGGATCAGCGGCGCACCGGCGTGATAAAGCCAGATCTCCGTCGCATCCACGCGGTGCCAACGGCTGATTTCGCCGGCGCCCAGCAGGAAATAGATGCAGGTCGCGGTCGGCCGTCCGGCATTCTCCGCCACCCAGGTCTCGCGGAAGTGCCCGCCCTCTGGATGCGGCTGCAGGCCGAGCCGGGCGATGATCTCTTGCGCCTCCATGCCGCGAGCCTAGTCTGACCCCGAAGGCAATCCAAGGGGGTGAGATGCAGGTCATCGTCATAGGCGCGGGGATCCTGGGATCGTCGACGGCCTGGCAGCTGGCGCGGGCGGGGGCGGAGGTCACCGTGATCGAGGCCGGGCAGGGGCCGGCCGTGGCCGCGACGGGCGCGAGCTTCGGCTGGATCAACGCGAGCTTTCACCTCGACGAAGACCACTACCGTCTGCGCGCGGCGGGGATCGACGCGTGGCACGCGCTGGCGGACGAGATCGGCGAAGATGTCGGACTCGACTGGACCGGCGCGCTGTGGTTCGAGGGGCAGGGCGCCGCGCTCCGGGACACACACGACCGCCTGCGCGCGCTTGGCTACGATGCGACTCGGCTCGATCGGGCAGAGATCGCGGCGATGGAACCCGCACTGGCCGAACCGCCGGACGCGGGTTTGTTGTTCGGGCAGGAGGGCATCGCGGAGCCGGTCCTCGTCACAGAAACGCTCCTCCGAAAGGCGGGGGAGGCCGGGGCGCGGATCCTCTTCGGTCTGCCGGTGCGGTCGCTGGAGGACGGCGCCGTCGTCACCGACATGGGCCGGTTCGAGGCCGACCGGATCGTCGTCGCCGCCGGCACCGCCACGCCCGCGCTGCTGGCGGGCATCGGCGTGACCGTGCCGCTGGTGCCGCGTCCCGCGCTGGTGCTGCGCACGGCGCCGATGGCGCGCGTCCTGCGTCACACTCTCATCACGCCCGAGGGCGAGATCCGCCAGGACCGGCAGGGTCGCATCGTCATGCCGACCACGATCGGCCACCAGTCCGACACTGCCGACTGGATCGCGGACCGCCCCGACCGGGTGGCAGATGCGGCCGCCGACCGGCTGCGCCGAATGATCCGCGCCGAGCCGCCGCTCGAATGGGCCGATGTCACGCTGGCCTGGCGCCCCTATCCGCAGGATGGCCGGCCGGTGATCGGCGCTTGCTCGGACAGGGTCTATGCGACGGTGATGCACAGCGGCATGACGCTGGCCGCGATCACCGCAGAACTGGCGGCGGCCGAAATCCTGGACCAGCCCAGCAACCGGACGGAGATGCTGGCGCCCTACCGGCCGGACCGGTTCTGATCAGACCAGATCGCGGCCGAAGAAGCGGATGTCATCGCGGAACCGTGGGTCGAGGTCGTAGAACGGGTCGGTCCCTGCGAACCCCAGCCGGTGATAGAGCGCGATGGCTTCGGTCAGGTTCACCATCGTATCGAGCACCATGCGCCGGTGCCCGTCGGCCGCGGCACGCGCCATCGCCCCGGTCATCAGCGCACGCCCCGCGCCCAGCCCGCGCGCTGCATCGTCGACATAGACGCGCTTTATCTCGCAGAGCCCCGGCGACCCCAGCGGGTAATACATCGCGCAGCCCAGCACGGCGCCGCCCGCCTCGGCCAACAGGATATCGCCCCGCGGCCGGGCGTGGATGCGCGGCAGGTCGGCGATCAACCGCCCGTAATCCTCGGCCGCGTAATATGCCTCGACGATTTCCGGACGCTCCGGCATGCGCGCGATCAGCAGGTCGCGGTAGGCCCAGCAGAGACGCGCGAGATCCTTGCCATCCGCGGGCAGTACGACTGTCCGAATAGTCAGCGCACCCGGCGCAGGCCCGACCTCGGACATGGCCTACCGGAGTATGCTGCGACCGGCATAGGTCGCCGTCTGTCCCAGCGCCTCCTCGATCCGGATGAGCTGGTTGTATTTCGCCAACCGGTCGGAGCGCGACAGGGAGCCGGTCTTGATCTGCCCGCAATTCGTTGCGACGGCCAGGTCGGCGATGGTCGCGTCCTCGGTCTCGCCCGACCGGTGGGACATCACGTTGGTGTAACCCGCCCGGTGCGCCATCTCGACCGCGCGCAGGGTCTCGGTGAGCGACCCGATCTGGTTCACCTTCACCAGCATCGAATTGGCGCAGCCCCTGGCGATCCCGTCCGCCAGCCGCTCCGGGTTGGTCACGAAAAGATCGTCGCCCACCAATTGCACCCGCCCGCCCAGCGAATCCGTCAACGCCTTCCAGCCATCCCAGTCATCCTCCGACATGCCGTCCTCGATCGAGATGATCGGGTAGTCCTCGACCAGCGCCTCCAGATATGTGACATTCTCGTCGGAACTCAGCGTCGTGCCTTCGCCGGAGAACACGTACTTGCCGTCCTTGAAATACTCCGTTGCTGCGCAATCGAGTGCGAGGAAGACGTCCTCGCCCGGTGCATATCCCGCCTTCTCCACGGCCTTCAGGATGAAATCCAACGCCTCGCGGGTCGAGGACAGGTTCGGAGCAAAGCCGCCCTCGTCACCGATGCCGGTCGAGAGCCCCGCTTCGGTCAGCTCCTTTTTCAGCGTGTGAAAGACTTCCGAGCCCATGCGCACGGCGTCCCGGATGCTCTCGGCTGCGACGGGCATGATCATGAATTCCTGGATGTCGATCGGGTTGTCGGCATGTTCGCCGCCATTGATGATGTTCATCATCGGTACAGGCAGGACGCGGGCCGAGGTGCCGCCGACGTACCGGAAAAGCGGCAGGGCCGAGAAATCTGCCGCGGCCTTGGCGCAAGCGAGGCTGACGCCCAGGATCGCGTTCGCCCCCAGCCGACCCTTGTTGGGCGTCCCGTCCAGCTCGATCATCGTCTCGTCGATCTCGATCTGGTCGGTGGCATCCATGCCGATCAGCGCCTCGGCGATCTCGCCGTTGACGGCGGCGCAGGCTTCGAGCACGCCCTTGCCCAGGTAACGCGACTTGTCGCCGTCCCGCCGCTCCACCGCCTCGTAGGCGCCGGTCGAGGCGCCCGAGGGCACGGCCGCGCGGCCCATGGTTCCGTCTTCCAGGAGGACATCCACCTCCACCGTCGGATTGCCCCGGCTGTCGAGGATTTCGCGGGCGTGGATGTCGATGATGATGCTCATGGCACTCCTGGTCCTTCTGTCGGGCGACGTATCGCGTTGCCCGGGTCTTAGCGCTGCGGCTGCAAAAGGGGAAGGGGTCAGGCCTTGCGCCGGATCTGTTCGCGCCAGAGCGTGTAGAGACCCGACGCCACGATCACGCCAGCGCCGACATATGTCAGCAGGTCCGGCCGTTCCCCGAAGACCAGTGCTGCAATGATGAGCGCGAAGACGATGCGGACATACCGGAACGGCATCACCACACCCACTTCGCCCACGCGCATGGCGGAGGTAATGCCGAAATAGCCGACGCAGAGCAGGCAGACAGCCCCGCAGAGGAGCAGCGCCTGTGTCGGATTGGGGATGACTGGCCGCTGCCCCTGCAGGAGCAGCGACGCCGCACCCGCCACGATCAGGAAACCGAATGCGAAGGTCGCGACCTGCAGCGTCGAGATTCGGGCGGGCACGCGCCGTGTCACGAGGTCGCGCAGCGAGAGCCCAACGGTTGCCGCCAGGGCGAAGAGCACGTTCGCGTCGAACGTGGCCGACCACGGGCGCAGGACGATCACGACGCCGAGGAGCCCGACGATGACCGCCGCCCAGCGACGCGGCCCCACCGCCTCGCGCAGCCAGACGGCGGCGCCCAGCGTCACGATCAGCGGATTGGCCTGCAGGATGGTCGAGATGATCGAGAGCGGCACCAGTTCGAGCGCGACCAGGAAAAATCCGGTCGCCAGCACTTCGAAGACGTTTCGGACCAGAACCACGGGGCGCAGGAAATTGCCCCGCCAGCCGGTTGCGCCCTGACGCAACGCCAAGACCCCGAAGACGGTGCCGCAGCCGAGGCCCTGGACCATCATGATCTGGCCGGCCGGGATCGCGCCGCCGAGCGCCTTGAGGAACGCGTCCGTGAACGCAAGACCCAGCATCCCCAGAACCATCAGCGCGATGCCGCGGAGGTTGTCGGAGGCGTTCAAAGCTGGCGGATCTTCAGGCCCGTGATCCGGTTGCCGTCCCGCGAGGTGATCTCGAACCGGAAGCCGTGAAAGCTGAAGACCTGGCCCACGGTCGGGATCATCTGCGCCTCGTGAATGACGAGCCCAGCGACAGTGTTCGCCTCCTCGTCCGGAAGCGTCCAGTCCTGCGCCCGGTTGAGGTCGCGGATCGTCATGGAACCGTCGATGTGGTAGGCGCCGTCCGCCCCCTTTTCGATGACCGTGTCGGCTTCGTGCGGGTCGAACTCGTCGGTGATCTCGCCCACGATCTCCTCGAGAATGTCCTCGAGCGTGATGAGGCCCTGAAGCGAGCCGTATTCGTCCACCACCAGCGCGAAATGCGTGCGCATCCGCAGGAACTGCCGCATCTGGTCGTCGAGCGTCGTCGTCTCGGGAATGAAATAGGGCGGATAGGCCACGTCGGCGATCTCGAACCGGGCCAGCCGGCTGGCGTCGCCCTCCGGTCCGCCGATCCGGGCGTACATCGCGCGCAGCAGGTCCTTGGCGTGGATCACGCCGGTGATGTTCTCGGGGTCGTCCTTGTAGACCGGCATCCGCGTGTGGTTCGACCGCAGGATCTGCTCGAGGATGTCCACCGGCGGATCGTCGCCATTGATCATCTCGATCCCTGACCGGTGCAGCATGATTTCCTCCACCGTACGGTCTGCGAGGTCGAGTGCGCCGAGGATACGGTCGCGGTCCTCCTTCTCCACCACCCCCTCGGAATGGCCCAGATTCAGCGCCCCGGCGATCTCCTCGCGCACGGCCATGATGTGGCTGTCGGGATCGGCGCGGACACCGAAAACCCGCAGCACGCCCCGCACCAGGAGACGCACGGCAGCGACCACGGGCGAGAAGACCAGCACGATCACCGAGATCGGCCGCGACACCAGCGCCGCGGCGGTTTCCGCATTGGTGATGGCATAGGTCTTGGGCAGCACCTCGGCAAAGACCAGCACGAGCACGGTCATGATGAGCGTCGCCAGCGCCACACCGGATTCGCCGAAGGCCCGGGTGAAGAGCGCCGTGGCGAGCGACGTGGCGAGGATGTTCACCAGGTTGTTGCCCAGCAGGACCGAACCGATCAGACGTTCGTTGTCCTCGGTCACCTTCAAGGCCTGTTCCGCGCCCTTGGAGCCCTTGTCGGCCTGCGTGCGCAACTTCCCCCTGGAGGCCGCGGTCAGAGCGGTTTCGGAGCCCGAGAAGAACCCCGATAGAACCAGCAGGAGCAGGATCACGCCGGCGGTGATCCAGAAGGCGCCATCGAAAACGGTCGTCGCTGTGTCCATGGGAAACGTATCTACCTCTTGAGGTGACGTTATGGGACGCGGCCGCGCCGGGTTCAAGCGGTGGAGGGGGCAAGAGCATGAAGATCCCGGGACGAGGGCGTTGGGGGTTTCCTGTACCGGGCCGGAACAAGGGGCGAAGCCCGCCGGCCCAGCGGCGGCCCGTCCGTGCCGGCTGCCGCTTTGTCGACGTGAGCGCGGAGCGGTGGCTGCGGATATCGCGGCGGCATCCCGCGGGCCGCCGCCGAGCCTCCGCCAGAGCATGGTTTCAACGTCGGCGCGAGAAATTCGCGCTGGGACCGGCACATGATTGGACCGGCACATGATGGGACCGGCGCGGTGGACCAGTCCGGGCGGCTCGCCCGTGCTTCCACGCGCTCCCGAGAGCGCGCGCGCGTCGCGGCCCGATTAGCCGCCTTCCGGAAAGGTCTTGCCCGGTGCGCTGCGCACTCCGTCGCGCGCCAGCGGATGATGTCCCAGCACGAGCTGGCTCAGACGCTCCTGCAGCACGTGCGTGTAGATTTCCGTCGTCGCGAGGTCCGCGTGCCCCAGCAAAGTCTGGATCGATCGCAGATCCGCGCCACCCTCCAGCAGGTGCGTGGCAAAGGCATGGCGCAGGGTGTGCGGCGTGACCTTGGACGGCATCACCCCTCCGGCCACGGCGAGTTCCTTGATCAACCCGTAAAATCGATGACGCGTCAGGTGACCGATCGTCCCGCGTGAGGGAAAGAGAAACGGCGACGTGGATCCGCCGGTGCGACGAATGTTTTCCTCGCGGGCGTCCCGCAGCTTCAGCCACGCGGTCAGGGCATCGCGCGCATCGGGTGAGAGCGGCACCATGCGCTCCCGTCCGCCCTTGCCGCGGATCAGAAGCATGCGCGGGTCGCCGCGTGCGGCGGCGACCGGCAGGGAGACCAGCTCGCTCACGCGCATGCCGGTGGCATAGAGCAGTTCCATCAGGCAGGTGTTGCGCAGCCGGTCGTGACTGTTACGCCCGACCGTCCGCGCGGCGTCGAGCAGGCGGTCCACCTCATCGTGGGTCAATGTCTTGGGCAACCGCCTGTCGCGACCCGGGCCGTTGATCTGTATGGCCGGGTTCTCCGCGCGCCAACCTTCCTCGAAGGCGAAGCGGTAGAGTTGCTTGATCGCCGACAGGCGCCGCGCCCGCGTGGATTTGGCGAGCCCCTGTGCCTCGCAGTCGACCAGGAAATCCTCGACGTCCTCGCGTCCCGCCCGATCGAAGTCTTGGCCACGCTCGGTCAGCCAATCGGCGAAGATCAGAAGATCGCGGCCATAGGCGTCCTGCGTGTTGGTGGCGGCACCGCGTTCTGCGGCCTGAGCCTCAAGGAACGTGGATATCCAGCGTCCCGCCGACATGGCTCAGACCCCGTCCTTCAGGATCAGGTATTGCAGCGCCGACCTGCGGGCGACGTCTTCGAGGCCGATGATGCGCAGATCGGTCAGCGCACGGGCCAACGCGCCCATGTCGCCGCGCCCGGCATCGGAGAGCTGATCGAGAATGATGAGTAGCGTCTCGCCCAGCGTGCCGCCAGTCACGTACGCCGCCACCTCGGACGGAATGGCCGTGGCGGAAAGCGCCTCTGCCACGGCCTGCGACGTCTCGGACTCCGCCAATTCCGGATCCGGTTCACCCGCCGCGACGGAGGCCAGAAAGCGGTCGGCTTCACCCGCGTCCGCGGGCGGTTCGGCTTGCTCGTACGTTCGGGACAGGAGTTGCATGCGGAACGCGATGTCCTGCGCCGGAGCCGTCAACTTCCGCATCGCGAGATCGCCGGCAAAGAGGTCGGAGAAGGGAACTTCCAGTCCTCCGGCCTGCATGCCGCGCCACATCGCCGGCAGCGCCTCGGAAACCTCCGCGTCTGTTCCATCCCGCAGCGCCCGCTCGAAAGCCTGGAACGCCGCAACCCGGTCCCATATTCCGCCGGATGCGGCCGGCTTGCGGTCGGAATAGAGGCCCAGCAGCCGGTTCGACGGCAGAACGCCCGCGCGGGCCAGCCGCTCCGCCGCTTCCAGCTGCGCCTTCCAGCCGACATCCTCGCTGAGGGCGGTGTGCGCGAACGCGCGGGGCAGGGGCGCCGTCGGCAGCGGTTCGCCCGCCGCCTCGAACAGCCGGAAGGTGAGGGCATCGGGACGCACGGGCGCCCGCGGCATCGGTTCGTCCGCAAAGAGGTCGGGGTCGAGGAAGCGGGCCAGCAGCCGTTCCTCGGTCTCCGAAAAGACATCGAGCGCGGCCGCGGTTCCATAAAGCAGTGCCGCCGTCTCGAAATCCCCGGTGCGCGCCGTGCAATAGACGCGCGTGGCCTCGTCCGAACGCAGCGACGGTTCCGACATCAGGACCGCGCAGGGCGCGTACTCGTTCCGCGACAACAGCCCCAGCGTCATCCAGCGGGCAAAGAGCGCCTTGTCCCGGGAGGGCTCGGCCTCTTGCACCATCGTCAAAGCGGGATCGACGGCGCCAAGTTCGATCAGCGCGTCGATCCGGTCGCCCAGCCACCGAATCGCGGCCTGTTCCTGCGGCAGGTCGTTCGCGTCGGCGAGCAGCACCGTCAGCAGAAGCTCCTGCGCTGCGGGGATGGACTGCGACAGCGCACCATCGAGAAGCCGTTCGAGCCGTCCCGGTTCGCTGCTGGTCCAAAGGTCCGGTGCGAGGCCGGTCACCGAAAAGGGCAACAGCCCCAATCGGCGCGGCGTGCTTCCGTCCAATGGTTCGACCGTGACCTGCGGTGCCAGACCGGTGGAGCTCACCGGCGGCTCGCCCCATCCCGGCCTCGGCCGAGCCGTGGATTGCAGGTCGGGCGCATTCCGGCTCAGCCAGTCGATGGCCGAAAGCGGCGCGGATCTTTCTTGCGCCTGCGTCGCCGCAGCCAGTGCGAGCGACAGAAGTATGCTCGTGCGCCTAATCCGCATCCAGCGTGACCGGCTCCCGCGTCTCGGTTTGCGGCGCCGAGAAATCCGCGCCGAAATAGGGGCCCAGATAGGCATAGGCCACCAATCCGGCGAATGCGAGAATTGCCAGATAGATCAGAAACTTGATCAGTCGCCACATGTCACGCGCCCCGTCCTGCCCGATGTTCTTTTGCGCAACTTATATATGGCCTTTTTGCCAAGATCACGTCATTCACAAGGTCATGAGCAATTTTCAGCAGTCATCGGAGACCATGGGCCACAGTGCCGACCGGTACATGCTGCACAAGACCGTGGCGCTGGTGGGGATGATGGGCGCGGGCAAGACGGCGGTGGGCCGGGCACTTGCGTTGCGTCTGGCGGTGCCGTTTCTCGACAGCGACACGGAAATTCAGGAAGCCGCCAACATGACGGTGCCCGAAATCTTTGCCCGGGACGGGGAAGCGTTCTTTCGCCGCAAGGAAGTGCAGGTCATCGCCCGTCTGCTGTCCGACCGACCCTGCATCCTCTCGACCGGCGGCGGCGCGTATCTGGCCGAGGAGAACCGGCGTGCGATCGCCGCAAGGGCGTGGCCGTCTGGCTGAACGCGGATCTGGACCTGCTGTGGCAGCGCGTCAAGCACCGGAGCACGCGGCCGCTGCTGCGACGGACAATCCCAAGCAGACATTGACCGACATCTACACGCTGCGCGTTCCCATCTATGCGCTCGCGGATCTGTCGGTGAAGGCCGATCCCGCCTACGCGATCGAGGACATGGTCTCGCAGGTGATCGAGGCGTTGCTGACGCGGCCGGACGTGCTCGAGGCGATTGATGTCGCCTGAGACGGTCCGCGTGCCGCTGCCTGGCCGGGCCTACGACGTTCTGATCGGCCCCGGACTGTTGCAGGAGGCCGGCCGGCGACATCGCGCCGTTGCTGCGGCGTCCGCGGGTCGCGGTGGTGGCGGATTCGCGTGTCGCAGATCTGCACCTGTCGACGCTGAAGGACGGTCTTGCCGTCGCGTCGGTCGAAACCGTTTGCCTGTCTCTGCCGCCGGGCGAGGGCACCAAGAACTGGACCCATCTGCAAAAGGTCGTCGAATGGTTGCTGGAGCAGCGGATCGAGCGGGGGGATGTCGTTCTGGCCTTCGGTGGCGGCGTAATCGGCGACCTGGTGGGGTTCGCCGCCGCGATCCTGCGGCGCGGCATCCGGTTCGTGCAGGTGCCGACCAGCCTGTTGGCGCAGGTCGACAGTTCGGTGGGCGGCAAGACCGGCATCAATTCGGCCCATGGCAAGAATCTGGTGGGCGCGTTTCACCAGCCGAGCCTGGTGCTGGCGGATACCGGCCTGCTCGATACGATGTCCCGGCGCGATTTCGTTGCCGGTTACGGCGAGGTGGTCAAATACGGGCTTCTCGGCGATGCAAAGTTTTTCGTGTGGCTCGAGGAGAACGGCCCTTCGGTCGTGGCGGGCGACAGGGACGCGCGCGTCCACGCCGTGCGCCGGTCGGTGCAGATGAAGGCGGAGATCGTGCTGCGCGACGAGACCGAGCAGGGCGACCGCGCGCTCCTCAACCTCGGCCACACGTTCGGCCATGCGCTGGAGGCCGCGACTGGCTATTCCGACCGGGTGCTGCACGGCGAAGGCGTGGCCATCGGCTGCGCTCTGGCGTTCGAGCTTTCGGCGCGGCTGGGGCATTGTCCGCAGGAAGTCCCGAGCCGCGTGCGCGCGCATCTGAAGGCCATCGGAATGAAGACCGATCTCGCCGACATTCCCGGCGACCTGCCGGGGCCGGAGGCGCTTCTGGATCTGATGGGTCAGGACAAGAAGGTGATCGACGGCCAATTGCGATTCATCCTGGCGCGTGACATCGGGGCGGCCTTCGTGACGGCGGACGTGCCGCGGGGGTCGGTCGTCAGCCTTCTCGAGGACGCGCTGGCCGGCACGACAGTGTCCGGCTAGCCTCGCAACTCTTGGCCGGCAGTGGACGTGGCGCCCAGAGCGCGTGCCGCCGCGAAGTCAATTCCTGCCTGATACGCAGGCTTGGAATACGAACGCGCCGTGAAGAGCACCAGGCTGTCGCTGTTCGTCTTGTGGGCCGTGACGGGGTCGTCGTCGATGCCGCCAGCATCGGGCAGGCGGTCGAGACCGATCGTCGTCACCACGGAAACCGCGAAACTCTGCGACCAACGCGCTTGGCGTGCCCGGCTGGGAAACACCAGAAACGCGCGGGGCTAGAGACCAAGGCGGCCGAGGGCGCGCATCTCCCAGACCACCCCGTTCGTCTCGTCCACGACGATCACGATGACGCCCTCCCGTTGCATCAGGTCGCTCACCTGATCCTGCCAAGCCGTTGGGGGATCAAGAACGAGTTGCATGGCCCCGTCCGGCCGGGCGGTCAGGTCGGGCTCCGCAACGGCGATAACAAGGCCTTGTTCGGCGAAGCGGTTCAGAACCGTATCCTCGATCACGTGCGTGCGCGTCTCCAGATCGAAGATGCGCGCGGAGAGCGGCTGATCCAGATCGCTGAAATCGGATCGATCGAATCGGAAGGGTCGAAGGATAAGTATGTCGACCTGGTCGCCCTTGTTTTCAAGTGGGAAGGACCTGATCCGTGCCTGGCGCAGAAACGTCTGCCCGAGCGTGATCAGACCCAACCCCGCGACGATCTTGATCGAGGTCGCGATGACCTCGATCGTGAGGAAACTGCTGCCGAGGACCACGCGGGTCTCAGCCAGCGAGGTTCGGTACATCAGTCCAAGCGGGATTTCGCAAAACAGATAGATGCCCCAGCCGAGGCAAAGCATGGCGGTGGCCGCCCGTGCGATCACGCTTGCAGTGTGGCGCGACGGCCCCATGGGTCCAAGCGCAATCCGAACAAGCGACTTCAGCGTCGTGTGCCCTATTCCCATCCGGCGCATTTGTGCTCTGGCCAACGGGTGCGGCAATCCTGCGATCGCGAACATCGCAACCGCAGCCGTGACAATGCACGTCGCGAAGGCCGCATACCAGATCGTCTGAAAGAGCGGCGGCCAGTAGCGAGTGGGCGCAACCAGGCCCAAGCTTTGCGGCGGAAACAGGAAATCGGACAGGATGAACCACAGAATGACGAACAGACCCAACCAGAGCTGCAGCATACCTGCTCGACCTCCGGCCACCTTGCCGACGCCTGCCCCGACCAGCCACACACCGGAAAGCAGCCCCGCTAACTCGATCAACGCCTGCGCGTTGAAGATCGACAATTGTACCTGGACACCCTGCGAAAGCGGGTTCGACGCGGCTATGCCGGCCAACCTTGCAACACCGGCGACCAGGGGCACGAGAATGCTCAGAAGCAGAGTCGTCGCCGCCATGTAGAGATGCACGCGCAGGACGCGGACTGCGGCATCGAACCGGCGCAGCGGCGGGATGTCGTCATCCAGCGTATGTTCGGCCGCAGCGCCTGCGCCTTGTCCGAACTCCGCCACCTTACCTTATGGATGTCAGAACGGGATCTCGTCGTCGAGATCGCGGGAGGGTGCGGGTCCGCCGCCCGAGCTGCCGCCGCCCGAACCGCCGCGTTCGTCATACCCCATGGAGCCGCCGCCCCCGCCACCATAGCTGCTACCGCCGCCGCCACCATCGCTGCGGCTGTCGAGCAAGGTCAGTTCGCCCTTGTAAGGCCGCAGCACGACTTCGGTCGAGTATTTGTCCTGCCCGGACTGGTCCTGCCACTTGCGCGTTTCCAGCTGCCCTTCGAGATAGACCTTGGAGCCCTTTTTCAGGTACTGCTCGGCGATCCGCACCAGCGGCTCCGCGAATATCGCCACGCGGTGCCATTCGGTGCGTTCGCGGTTTTCGCCGGTGTTGCGGTCCTTCCAGCGTTCGGAGGTCGCCACGCTCAGGTTGCAGACCTTCCCGCCATTCTGGAACGTGCGCACTTCGGGATCGTTGCCGAGATTTCCGACCAGAATGACTTTGTTCACCGAACCGGCCATGAGCTTTCCTTTGTTCTGCTGCAGCGCGCCCGAATCCTGAGCCGGGCGTGATTTCCGCACATTATCAACCTGTGCGGCGGGTTGGAACACGCATGCGAAACACGCAAGACACGAACGCGCACCAAAGCGGTCCGCGAGGGTAGTCATGTGCATCAATTCAGGTATAGTGCCCGACGAAACAAGACACCGGAACACGGGAATGACGGGACAGATTGCACTTGCTCTGGCGATTGCCGCCGCGGTTTCATTGGGTCTTGGGCAGAACGCCTGGGCCGACGTCTTTTCATCGAAGAACCGCAGCAACCTTTTCAAATCGCAGACGAAAATCCTCGATACGCGGGCGTCCGAACAATACAAGGCCTCGGTCCGGCTGCAGCCGCCGGTGGTCAACACGCCGTCCAAGTGGGGCAACGGCAAGGCCTATGACGGGCGCTACCGCGGCGAGTTCCTGCAGTTGGCGAAGTCCGCGGCACAGCGATACAGCGTCCCCGAGGATCTGTTTCTGCGCCTGGTGCAGCAGGAATCGAACTGGCAGCCCAACGCGCTGTCCCACAAGGGCGCGATCGGGTTGGCCCAGTTGATGCCGTTCACCGCCGAGAGGCTGGGCGTCGATCCGCACGATCCCGCGCAGAATCTGGAGGGCGGTGCGCGGTATCTCAGCCAGCAGTACCGCGCCTTCGGCAGTTGGCGTCTTGCGCTGGCGGCCTACAACGCCGGTCCGGAAGCGGTCCGCAAGCATGGCGGCGTTCCCCCATACGCGGAAACCCGAAACTATGTGCGCGTGATCTGGGGAGGCTGAGGTCGCGGGCGTGATGGCGCCCGGACGTTCCCACGCTGCGCAAGACATCTCATGCACAATGCCTCAGTACTGAGCCTCAGTATTGGGCCGCAGTACGCCGCACGACGTCAAGACGCTGCGCGTTCGGCGGATGCGTGCCGAGGAACCGGTTCCCGGGATCCGGTATGCGCGCGAAGAACTCCGCCCCTCTCAGCGGATCGTAGCCGCCCTGAAATCGTCAGGATCGTGCCCAACTGGTCCGCTTCCAACTCGAACTCCTTGGAATATGTCCGCGCACCGACGGTCGCACCCAGTTCCTGCGCCGTGCGGACCGCCGCCTCGTTTCCGCCGGTCATCGTCGCCAGGCCGGAAAAGATCACGGCACCGGCCATGGCATTCTGCTGCTGCCGCTCGATATGTCCCGCGATATGATGTGCGGCCTCGTGCCCGAGCACGAAAGCCAGTTCGTCCTCGTTCCGGGCCTGGCCGATCAGAGCGAGGTTGAAGACGATGATGGGCCGGCGATCCTCCCCCATCGTTTGATACGCGTTGGCCGGCTGGTTCGGGCGGTCGTCGACAACGATCCGGAAGTCGCAGTTCACGTTGCGGGTGCGGGCGCGGCACTGCTGTTCGGTCACCGGCTCCATCCGCCGGGTGACCTCGATGAAGGCACGCGCGGCCTGGCTGGACGTCAACTGGTCGCCGGATGAAACAGGCAGCGGGCTCTGCGTCCGCGGCTCTTGCGGCACGACGACCTCGTCGCAACCTGCGACACTCACCAGCAAAAAGCCCAGAAGGGCGATCACGCGCGGCATGCACGCCTCCGTCATTAGTTGTTCGGCCGGACACTAGCACCTCGCGCGGGGGCTTCCAGCCCTGCTTCGCCGCCTCTCACGAAAGCTTGCAAACATGTGCCGGGCGGGCAAGAGTCGGCATCATGTTTACCATCGAGCATGAATTCGACGCGACCGTCATCACGCTGGTCGACGAGGGGTCGGTGCCGCTGCAGGAGGACATCACAGTCCAGGCCTTCGAGGACTGCGTGGTGATCGAACAGTTGGACCCGCGGACCGACAGCGTCCAACGCATCACGCTGTCGCCGGAGCAACTCCGCGACCTCGGCGCGGCATTGAACCTGCCCGAAGGCGTCTATCGGCTGTCCCGGCCGAAGCAGGGCTGATCCGCGCCAGAATTTGCCACCGCGCTGCCTTTTTTCTGCAACAGTGCTCCGGCAGATCCGAGTGGTGTTCAGGAGCGCGGCAGCAAATGTGCGATCAAAGGTTCGAAGACCGCCTCAAGAGGATCGAGGTCCGGGCAGGCAATGGCGCAAAGGGCGAATTGCTGGCGGGCGTCGACGAGACGCGCGGGCCCGTCAAAGCCCGGAGTGTGGCTGCACTGCCGGCGAAACGGAGCGCGTCGCCCGGCCTCATTCTGCTCGGAGTGCTGGCTGGGTATTGTTCCTTCAATGTTTTGAGGAGTTTCGATGCTCCGGACGTGCTGGTATCCCTGCCGCCCGAGGACGTCCTGAACCTGGTCCGCGCGGATCCGCTGGCCGCTGCGGCCGCGGCCATGCTCCTGTTCTCGGCGGTCTTCTCGCTTGCGAGCCTACTGCGCGGGCGTCAGGCGGTCCGGATGATGAGCTTCTCCTGCGCGTCCATGGGCGCGGCCCTCGGGTCCGTGATCCCGACGCTAACCTGATCGTCCGCCAATAGGCCGGTCGCTCTACTCCGCGGCCTCGGCCTGCGCTGCCCGGCAGAGGCAACTGGCGCGGATCGTGATGTCGGCGCGGGCCAGCGCCTGCTCCAGCAGGGCGCGGACATGGGGTCGCTCCACCGTTTCGTCGCGGCGGCCAAGACATTCGTCGAGCCCGTGCAGCGCCCAGACGTTCTTCGGATGCTGGCTCGGCCGTGGCAGCTTGCCGTCGAGGCCCAGATCGGCGCGATAGACCGCTTCGGCTTCGTCGTACTCCCCCGCCTCCATGAGCAGGGCTCCCAGCGCATGACGCGCAGGCTGCGGCCAGGACCACGGTTCCTCGTACATCAGATTGTCATCGCGCTCCACGGCACGGCGCAGATGCGCGAGCCCCTCGTCGCGGCGGCCGGCCTTGAAGGCGATCTCGCCCAGCATCATCTCTTCGGCCACGCCCAGCACGTCCCGCGCGGTGTTGTTGAAGAGCATCCGCTCCTCCGGCACGATCGCATGGGCCGCATCGAACGCCTTTCCCGCCGCCTCAGCCTCCGCATGTCGCCCCAGATTGGCGAGCGCCACGGCACGGGCGTAGAGAATGAGCGCATTCGTCGTCGTATAGAGTTCCTTGTCCTCCGGCAGCGGCTCTTCCAGGATCTCCTCCCACATTCCGAAGCGGATCCAGACATGGGGCAGCGCGGCCACGAAAGTCTCGAACAGGTCGGGATAGACGCGCACCACCTCGTCCGGCACTTCGCCCCGAAGCCGCACCGCCGCTTCGAGTGCCACTGCCTTCTGTGCCAGAAACATCGCGCCATAGAGGGCAAAATGCAGGTTGTGGATCCGGTAGAGCGCATAGAAATTCGCCGCCCCCGCATAGGCCTTGAACCGGTCATCCACCCGGGCAGCGGCAAGGTTCCGCGTCACTACGCTCTGATAATCGCCGCAGAGCACGTCGATATGCGTGGCCATGTGCACGAGGTGCCCCGCATCCGGCACGAGGGTGGTCAGCCGGTCGCCCTGGCGCAGCGCGCGTTCGGGAAAGGGCGACATCTCCATCAGGTGAAGGTACATGTGCAGGAGCCCCGGATGATCCCATGCTTCCGGCCGCTCGAACGCGCGTTCCAGCACGTCCATCGCCTCCTGCGTCGACGCTGCGGGGTTGATGACGCCCTTCCAGAAGTCCCAGAGCTGCCAGGGCGTGCGGTTCATCAGCGCCTCGGCAAAGACGAAGGCCACGTCGAGATCGTCTCCGTGGTTCGCATAGACCGGACGCATCGCGGCGGCGAACCCGTCGTTGAAGGGCTGGTAGTCCTCGATCTCCGGATCGGTCGGATAGCGTTCGGCAAGTGCCGTGAGCAGCGCGCGCTCCACTTCCGTCGCCGTCCCCAAGGACAGCCCCGCCTGCAGCGCCTGATGCGCGCGCCCCAGCGCCGGCGCCTTCTCCTCGGGCGAGAAGACTTCCCACGGCTTGTTGTAGTTGGGCCCCAGCGCATAGGCGATGCCCCAATGCGCCAGCGCACAGGAGGGGTCGGTGGCTAGGGCCTTCTCGAAGCAGACGATGGCCTCCTCGTGATTGTATGCGAAAAGCCAGACCATTCCGCGGTCACACCAAATCTGCGCGTCTGCATCCTCGCTGGCGGCGCGGGAATAGGTGCCGAGATCAAAATATCCGTCCATGTGCCGTAGTCTCCCCCAAGACATTCAATGAGCAAAGCTACCACTCTTCCGCCGGCCGGGCCAATAGCCGCGATACCGACGGCTCGCGTGGCTGGCGTTTGGCGGCTATCCGCTCGCGTGTCCGTGCAGCGGGTTACGTGCGGAACCGGCGCCGAAAACCGGAGTTTGGATGCGTGAACCGCAGGTGGCGACGTCGCGCTCCGCGCATGGGTGCCTCTCTGCGGTCAAAACAGGAGCAAAATCATGCTGAACCTTGTGAAACCGGCTATTGTCGGCTGCTTCGTGCTGGCCGGTACCGCCTTGATGGCGGATGATCTGAAGCTGTCTTCCATCGATGTCGAGGCGTCCTATGCGGCAGCCGCGGACTCCAACGCGGAAGCGCTGTACCCGCAGATCACCGAAGATCTGCGCCGTGCCATCGCGCAACGTGTGTCGACCAGCGACGACGCCGCCGACCCTGCACTGCGCGTCGACATTCGCCGGATCTCGCTGGATGGCGACACGATCCTGCCCGACAGCGCGGAATTCAACGAGCTGGAAGGTGTCGTGAGTGTCAACGACAAGAGCGGCGAGATCGACGGGCGTTCATTTCCGGTCGCCATCACGGCGCGGGCGGATGCGGCCACGCTCCCCGAGGGCTGGATCCAGATCGCTCCCGGAGCCGACGATTTCTATGACGCGATGGTCACGGCCTTCGCCGACAACGTCGCCGCAAGTCTGGAGAACGTGAACACCAGCGGCAACGCCGTCAACCGCTAGGCGAACGGCCTGGGCGGGGTCTTCACCCTGCGCAGCCCCCAACCGGGGGCTGCACGCGGAGCATCATTCCGCCGCGATCTTGATGACCGGCTCCATCTGGTCGAGTTCCGCGCGAGGCAGGTGGCACTTGATCTGGTGCCCCGCTTCAAGCGTCACCATCGGCGGCACCTCCCGTTCGCAGAGATTGCCCGCGACCTTCGACTTCCACCGGCAACGTGTCTGAAACGGGCAGCCCGGCGGCGGATTCATTGCCGACGGGATGTCGCCCTCGAGCACGATGTGCTTCTTCTGCACGTGGATGTCGGCGATCGGGACGGCCGACAGCAGCGCTTCGGTATAGGGGTGATAGGGCGGCGAGAAGACCTGGTCCGTATCGCCGAGCTCGACCACATGGCCCAGGTACATGACCATCACCCGGTCGCTGAGGTACCGCACGATCGACAAATCGTGCGAGATGAAGAGCAGCGTCGTCTTCTCGTTCCGCTGGATCTCCATCAGCAGGTCGGTCACCGCCGCCTGCACCGAGACGTCGAGCGCGGAGACGGGCTCGTCCGCCACCACGATCCGCGCCCCGCCGGCAAAGGCGCGTGCGATCCCGACGCGCTGCTTCTGCCCTCCGGAGAGCTGCCGCGGCTTGCGGTCCGCGAACTCGCGCGGCAGCTTCACGAGGTCCAGCAGATCCAGCATCCTCTGGCGCCGCTCCGCATCCGAATTGCCGATCCTGAAGATCTCCAGCGCCCGCATGATCTGCCGCCCGACCGTCATGGAGGGGTTGAGCGTGTCGAACGGGTTCTGGAACACCATCTGCACCTCGGCCACCGTCTTGGTGTCGCGCTTCTCGATCGGAATGCTCTCGATGTTGCGGTTGTCGAGCAGGATCTGCCCGTCCGTCGCGGTCTCGAGACCCATCAGAACCTTGGCGAATGTGGACTTTCCGCAGCCGGATTCGCCGACGATGGCAAGCGTTTCGGATTCGCGGGCCTCGAAACTCAGCGTCTCGTTGGCCTTGACCACTTTCTTGTCGCCGCCGCCGAAGAGCGCGTTCGCCGCGACCTCGTAGTACTTCTTGAGGTTCTCCATCTTGAGAATGACCTTGCCGGGCTTGGTCTTCTCCGTGGTCTGCGCGGCGGCTATGGGCGCATTCCAGTCGATTTCGTCGTATCTCAGGCAGCGTGTGAGATGCCGATCCGCACCCGCGATCTCCTCCATCGGGATGCGGATGTCCCGGTTGCAGCGTCCCTCCTCGAAATAATCGCAGCGCGGCCCGAAATTGCAGCCCGGCGGGCGCTCGTGGGGCAGGGGGAAGTTGCCTGGGATCGCCACCAGAGGGCGCGCGTTCTTGTCGGCGCCCGGCAGCGGGATCGACCGGAAGAGCGCCTGGGTGTAGGGGTGCCGCATCTTGTCGAAGACATCCTCGATCGACCCGGTCTCAACCGCCTCGCCGGAATACATCACGCAGATCCTGTCGCAGGTCTCGAGCACCAGCCCGAGATTGTGCGAGATGAAGAGCATCGACGTGCCGTACTTCTTGCCCAGGTCCTTCACCAGTTCGACCACGGCGGCCTCCACCGTGACATCCAGCGCGGTGGTCGGCTCATCGAGGATCAGCAGCGACGGCTCCGACATAAGCGCCATTGCGATCACGATCCGCTGCTGCTGCCCGCCCGAAAGCTGGTGCGGGAAGGAATTGAGGATGCGCGCGGGGTCGGGCAGCTTGACATCGTGCACCACCTGCAGCGCGCGCGCGTGGGCCTCCTTCTCGGACATGTCCTGGTGGATCATCGGCACTTCCATCAGCTGGCGGCCGACCTTCATCGCCGGGTTCAGCGAGGCCATGGGCTCCTGATAGATCATCGCGATCTCCGACCCGCGGATGCCGCGCAATTCGTCCATCGACATCGCGCCCAGGTCGCGGCCCTTGAATTTGATCGAACCGCCGACGACGCGTCCGTTGACGCCCAGATCCTGCATCACCCCGAGCGCCACGGTGGACTTCCCGCACCCGCTCTCTCCGACAAGGCCCACGGCCTCTCCCGGCTGCACGGTGACGGAGAAGTCCATGACGGCCGGGATTTCCCGCAGCCGCGTGAAGAACGAGATCGACAGTTCGTCGATCTCCAGGATCGGCCCGTCAAAGTCCCACTTCGCCATCGTCATCTCCCCATCCTGCCGCACCGCGGCGATCCCGCTTCTTTGGGTCCGCAAATACCTCGGGGGTCCGGGGGCTGGCCCCCGGTCCCGACCCTGAAATCAGTCCCTCAGACTTTCCTCGCGCAACCCGTCGGCCAGAAGGTTCAAGCCCAAAACCAGCGACAGCAGCGCCAGCGCGGGGGCGATCGCCGCATGTGGATAGATCGACAGAAGCTTGCGCCCGTCATTGATCGTCGTGCCCCAATCGGGGCTTTCCGGCGGCAGCCCCAGCCCGAAGAAACCCAGCGTCCCGAGCAGGATCGTGGTATACCCGATCCGCAGGCAGAAATCGACGATCAGCGGCCCGCGCGCATTCGGCAGGATCTCCCACAGCATGATGTACCACGGTCCCTCGCCGCGGGTCTGGGCGGCGGCCACGTAGTCCCGCGTCTTGATGTCCAGCGTCAGGCCCCGCACGATCCGGAACACCGTGGGCGCGTTCACGAAGACGACGGAAACGAAGACCACGAGGATACCTCCGGGAATGTCGATCCAGTCGAGCGCACCGCGGCAGCAGATTGACCTTCGTACCCGGCGCCGAGATCAGCGACAGGTACACCCAGCCGAGAAGACCCAGCACCACGATCAGCAGCGGCGTCCGGAACGAGGGCTGCGTGTGATAGCGCGAGTTCAGCAGGATCGCGATGAAGATCAGCGGGAAGAGAAACAGCACCGTCGCCATATAGTTCGGCACGCCCATCGGCCGTGATCTCGGGCGTGACCAGCAGATAGAAGAGCAGGATCACGGGAAACGCGAGGATCAGGTTCGCAAGGAAGCTCAAGGATCACGTCCAGCCGGCCGCCGTAATACCCCGCGGGCAGGCCCAGCGTGATCCCCACCATGAAGGCGAAGAGCGTGGCGAGGGGTGCGATCTGCACCACGACGAAGGCGCCCTTCACGATGCGGCTGAAGATGTCGCGCGCCAGGTTGTCGCCGCCCAGCAGATACCAGGGGTACTGACCTTCCTCGGGACTGGCGAGCGGTGTGCCCGGCGGTTCGTTCTTCATCCCCGAAAGCTGGGAGAGCGTGTCGTGCGTCACGATCAGGTCCATCGCCCCGAAGATGCCGACGAAGACCCAGAACATGACGAGGCCGAAGCCGATCATGCCCACGGTGGAGTCAAAGAGCTTG
Source organism: uncultured Alphaproteobacteria bacterium (assembly GCA_963721175.1). Classification (GTDB taxonomy): domain Bacteria; phylum Pseudomonadota; class Alphaproteobacteria; order Rhodobacterales; family Rhodobacteraceae; genus Aliishimia. Next base: position 72,581 of record CAVRIG010000006.1, read on the forward strand.
CCGTAAAGACCCAGCCGCCGCTTCCACGTGATCGACGCCGCAAAGAGCACGATGAGCGCGATCCAGACCGGCAACAGCCGCTGGCAGATCCCGCCGACGATCCCCACGCTGCCCGTGCCCATGAGGCTGCCGGCCACGATGTAGAAGAGCAGGATGCCGACGACCGCCAGCAGCGACCAGCCCGTGAACCGGCTGGCGCGGCCGTAAAGGCTCATGTCCGTGGCGATCGTGCCATCCATGTTCGACGGTCTCGCGCCCCGATGGCGCGGCATAGGCCAGCACGATCTGCAGCCACCAGCGACAGGATCAGAACGCCCGTCGCGGCGAGGAAGAACGGGTCGAGGACGTTGCCGATGCTGCCGGTCCAGGTCAATTGTTCCATGTCGCGCCCCTCCTCAGGAAATCCGGATTCGCGGGTTCAGGTAGACATAGCCGATGTCGGAGATCAGCTGCGTCACCAGGACCACGAAGACGGAGACCACCGAGACCGCCAGCAGCAGTTCGATGTCGTTGTTGCCCGCCGCCTGCACCAGAAGCCACCCGAAACCCTTGTAGTTGAAGAGCGTCTCCACGATCACCACGCCGTTCAGGAGCCAGGGAAACTGGAGCATGATGACGGTGAAAGGTGCGATCAGCGCGTTTCTGAGCGCATGTTTCAGGATGATGTTGCGGAAGCTCACACCCTTCAGACGCGCGGTGCGGATGTATTGCGCCGTCATCACTTCGGTCATGGACGCGCGCGTCATCCGGGCGATGTACCCCATGCCGTAAAGCGCGATGGTCATGACCGGCAGGGTGAAGTTCGCGAACGTGATGTCCTCCATGGCGCTCGTCGCCGATCCCTTGAACCACTTGAGCCCCACGGCGGAGGAGGAGAAGACCGCGATGAAGATGACGCCCGATACGTATTCCGGCGTGGCCGTCGTCGCGATGGAGAAGGTGGAGAGCGATCGATCGAGGCCCGAGCCTTCGCGCATTCCCGCAAGGACGCCGACCGCGAGGGCCGAAGGGACCATGATCAGCATCACCCAACCCATCAGTTTGGCGGTGTTGCCGAGCTTGTCCCAGACGACCTCCGACACCGGTTCCTTGAACACCAGGCTGTAGCCCCAGTTGCCTTGCAGCACCCCGCAGAACGTCTTCCGCTCCTCCTCCGGAAGGTCGCCGTCGCGGCATTTGCGCAGGACCGTCCCATCCTCCTTCACCGTCTCCCAGCCGGGCACGACGCCCAGCCAGCGGCCGAACTTCACGAAGGTGTTGTCCAGGTAGCCCCGGTCGCCGAGGTAACTTGCGACTTCTCCGTCCGACATGCGGAAGTTGCCTTGGGTCTTCGCGAGTTTTTCGAGGTTGGGATAGAGGTTCGTCATGAAGAAGACGATGAAGGTCAGGCAAAGTGCCGTGAGAAGCATCATCCCCAACCTGCGGATTATGAACAGTCCCATTGAGCTGTGCCCCTGTTGGTAGGTGCGCGCGAGTTTCCCGCACTTTGTAGTTTTTTTCCGCGGCCGCTGCCGGGTCTTTCGCGACCGGCCTGCACCCATCCTGCGGAATTGTCTTTCCCTGCTGCCAGTCTGCGGTGCCGCACGGCCCCGCACCATTCCCCATGGACTGCATTGAGGCAGGAGAAGGAGCCTCGGTCAATCTTTCGATGCGGAATGGTGCGGTGTTTCCGACATTTCGATGGTCCGAAGGCGACATGCTCATCGATTTGTCGCCGGTCCGGCGGTGTGCGTCTGCGGGCGTGATTGTTCCCTGGCGCCGGCCGCGGGGCCTCGAAGTGCCTTGGGCGTCCGGCCCGTATGGCTCAGAATGAAGCGCGAAAAATAGGCGGCGGACCCGAAGCCGAGTTCCTCCGCGATCGTCTTGGCGGGTTTGCGCGTGGTTTCCAGCAGGTGCCGTGCCGCATGGAGGCTGCGTTCGGTCACCAGGTCCGCCGCACTCCGCCCAAGCCGGGTCTTGCACACGCGGCTTAGATGCGTCGGCGTGACATCCAGCCGTTCGGCATAGTCGGCCATGGTCGCGCCCGTTGGGTGGAGGCGTTCCAGGTCGGCCATGAAGGCCGCGATCAACCGCTGACCCGCGCTGCTCGCTTCGGGCACGTCGCCCGCCGCCGCGATCTGGCGCCGGAGCCACACAGAGACCAGGCGCGCCTGCGCGGCCAACGCTTCCGCGCAATGGTCCCGGTTCGCCACCTGTTCGCGGGAGAGCGCGTCGAAGAGCGCGATGATTTCGCCCTGGTAACCGACCTCGCGGGTTCTCAGCAGGTATCCCGTGGAGGGCCAGGGGGTGGGATCGTCACGGCCGATCGCGAGCATGTGCCCCGTCAACTGGTGGCCCCCCTCGAGGGAAAAGGGCTCGCCGGCAGGCACGAAAAGGAAGTTGTTGGTGCCGACGCCGCGCCGCTGCGCGTTGAGCAGGATCCGTCCCTGGCCTTGCGTCAGCCAGAGGATCCGATGGTCGGGGGCACTGTGAAGAAGCGACAGACGCCAGGGCGCCGATTTCAGAAGCCTGCCAAGTGACCGCATCTCGACCATGAAAAGATGTTCTGCCTGAAACCGCGTGCGAACTCCAGCAAGCTTCAGCAATGGCCCCTGTCATGCCCAGTTGGTCCGCCGCCCGCAGATGTCAGGACTGCCTAAAGTCCTGCGTTTCAGCCGACGACCTCCTGGGCCGGGATCCAGTGCCACTCGGCGCAGCGCTTGCGGAACCAGGTGCGCTGCCGCTTGGCGTATTGGCGGGTCGAGATCGTGACGCGGTCCCGCGCCTCGTCGAGTGAAAGCTCTCCATTCAGATGCGCGTGCAATTCCGGCACGCCGATGGCGCGGCAGGCGGGCAGGGCGGGATCGTAGTGCTGCGCCATCCGCGCCACTTCCTCCAACGCGCCGGCGGCGATCATCGCGTCGAACCGTCTCTCGATCCGGGGGTTCAGCCAGTCCTTGGGAGCGTCCAGGACGAATGGCGCGGTCCGCGACAACGGCAGGAGGGGCGGGGGCGTTGCGTCCTGCCAGTGGGCGAGACCATGGCCGGAGGTCCGAAGCACTTCCCAGGCGCGCTGCACACGGGCGCGGTTGCGTGTGTCGATCCGGTCGCGGGTTTCGGAGATCGAGCTCTGACAGCAGGTCATCCAAAGGCATCCCGTCGCCTTGGGCGCGCACGGATGGCGAGGTCTTCGGGATATCCGCCAGCCCCTCGGTCAGCGCGGCGAAATAGAGCCCGGTGCCACCCACGATGATCGGCCGCGCCCCCGTTTCCAGTACCTGCGCGACGTCGTTCAGCCAGTGCCCAGCCGAATACTCCGCATCATGCGCGACATGGCCATAAAGCGCGTGCGGCGCGCGCGCCTCTTCCGCGATTGTGGGCCGCGCCGTGACGACGCGCCAGCAGCCATAGACCTGGCTCGCATCCGCGTTCACCACCACGCCGCCCTGCGTTTCTGCGATCGAGAGCGCCAGCTCGGATTTCCCGCTGGCCGTGGGGCCGGCGATCAGGACGGGTCGGTCGCGCGGAATATCGCGCAGAAGATCGTCGAACGGGGTCGCCATGGCATTGAACCGGTGCGGGTTTTAGGACAGGTTGCGCCGCAAAGCGAGACCAAGCGGCGGGGCAGCGCAACATGACCGAGACGGAAACGACCTTCAAGCGCGTCATGTTGAAGATTTCCGGCGAAGCGCTGATGGGCGACCTGGGCTACGGACTGCATCCCCCCACGGTGCAGCGCATCGCCGAGGAAGTGAAATCCGTGCACGATCTCGGGGTCGAGATCTGCATGGTCATCGGCGGCGGCAACATCTTTCGTGGCCTGCAGGGCAGCGCACAGGGGATGGAGCGGACGACGGCCGATTACATGGGCATGCTCGCCACGGTGATGAACGCGCTCGCCATGCAATCCTCGCTGGAGGGGCTCGGCGTCTACACCCGCGTGATCTCGGCCATCACCATGAACGAGGTGGCGGAGCCCTACATCCGCCGCCGCGCCGTCCGGCACCTGGAAAAGAAGCGTGTCTGCATCTTTGCGGCCGGGACCGGCAATCCGTACTTCACCACCGACACGGCGGCCACGCTGCGCGCCAACGAGATGAACTGCGAGGCGATCTTCAAGGGGACCAAGGTGGACGGCGTCTATGACAAGGACCCGCTCAAGCACGCGGATGCAAGGCGTTACGACACCGTCAGCTACGACGAAGCACTTGCCAAGCGCCTCGGCGTCATGGATGCCTCCGCGATCGCGCTGGCGCGGGACAACAACGTGCCGATCATCGTCTTCAAGCTCGATGCCCCGGGCGGGTTCAGCGGCATTCTCGCGGGCCGGGGCACGTATACCCGCGTGCACGGCTGAACCTGACCGCGCGACGGTGGCGAACCGGCGCAATCGGACTGGTCGGCTGGGCTCTATACAATTCCGACGCCGCGACTTATACGCGACCAAAACAGGCGGGGGCTGATCATGTCAGACGAATTCATGCTGGACACCGACGATCTGGAGCGGCGGATGGACGGTGCGATGACCAACTTGCGGACGGAGTTCGCGTCGCTGCGCACGGGGCGCGCGTCGGCGTCCATGCTGGAGCCGGTGATGGTCGACGCCTACGGCCAGATGACCCCGATCAATCAGGTGGGCACGGTCAACGTGCCGGAGCCACGCATGGTGACGGTCAACGTCTGGGACAAATCCATGGTCGGCAAGGTGGAAAAGGCGATCCGGGAAAGCGGGCTGGGGATCAATCCGCAGCTCAACGGCACCATCATCATGCTGCCCATTCCCGAACTCAACGAGGAGCGGCGCCGGGAGCTGACCAAGGTCGCGGGGCAATACGCCGAACATGCCCGCGTCTCGATCCGAAACATTCGCCGCGACGGAATGGACCAGATCAAGAAGGCCAAGGCCGACGGCATGAGCGAGGACGACCAGAAGTTCTGGGAAAGCGCGGTGCAGGAGTTGACGGACACGTACATCAAGGCAACCGATGCGGCGCTCGAGACCAAACAGGCGGAAATCATGCAGGTCTGAAGCCAAACCGGGTTTTCGGTGCCGAAAACTGCCGAGCGTCGTTCGGCGGTTCACCATTGGGCAAGACTTGGTTTATAGATGTGCTGTCCAGACATGATCGAGAGGACGAATCCATTCCCCGTGATCCGATTTACAGCTCGATCGGCCCGCGCCACGTCGCCATCATCATGGATGGCAACGGACGGTGGGCCACTCAGCGTGGGCGGCCGCGCTTGTTCGGTCATCATGCGGGCGCCCGTCGCGTCCGCGAGATCGTCGAGGCCTGCCCGGGCCTTGGCGTCGAGTACCTCACCATTTTCGCCTTCTCGACGGAGAACTGGAAAAGAACCCAGGCCGAGGTGGCCGGCCTGATGAGCCTGTTCCGCCGGTACATCACCCGCGAAGCGCGCGCCTTGCTTGAGGCGGGTGTGCGCGTACGTTTCATCGGCGATCGTGTTCGGCTCGATCCGCAGCTGACCACGATGATGGACGAGCTGGAACAGATGACATCGCACAACACGCGGGTCAATCTGACGATCGCGATCAACTACGGCGGCCGGGACGAGGTGGCGCGTGCGACCAAGCGGCTGGCGCTCGACGTCGCCGCGGGCCATCTGGATCCCGAGACCGTCGATGAGGAGACCTTGCCGAAATACCTCGACACCTGCGTCCTGCCGGACCCCGATCTGGTGATCCGCACGAGCGGCGAGGCACGAATCTCCAACTTCCTGCTCTGGCAGTCGGCCTATTCGGAATACGAGTTCATCGACACGCTCTGGCCCGATTTCCGCGCCGACGAGTTCGCGCTCCTGTGCGCCCGGTACGGATCGAGGGAGCGACGGTTCGGGGCCGTATTTGCATGACACAGCCGACGGCCGGAAAATGGGGGGATCTGGCCACGAGGGTAGGCTCCGCAGCCGTCATGGTCGTCGTCGGTCTGATCTGCATCTGGCAGGGTGGGATGGCGTTTCGCGTTCTGGCGGCCGTGTCGACTGGCCTGATGTTCTGGGAACTGTCGCGCATGCTGGTCCCCGGTCGCAGGGTCGTGACGATCGCACTTGCCGTGATGGCCGGGCTGTCGGTCATGCTGGCCCCGGAAGTGCCGACACTGCTCGCGCTCCTGATCGGCCTCGCGCCTGTGGTCGCGATCGGTCTTGCGGCACCCGGACGTTGGCGCATGGGCATGCCTTACGCCGCGCTCATCGTGGTTGGCGCCTGTGCGCTGGTCTTCGTGCGCGACACGCTGGGAATCGGCTGGTTGACGTGGATCGTCGTTCTGGTCGTGGCGACGGATGTCGCAGGATACTTCGCGGGCAAGACGTTCGGCGGACCCAAGTTCTGGCCCTCGATCAGCCCCAAGAAGACCTGGTCCGGCACGATCGCCGGCTGGGGCGGCGCGGCCGTCGTGGGTTACGTGTTCGCCCTGGGATCGGGCATGGTCGGTGCTGTCGTCGCGGCCTCCCTCGCGCTCAGCCTCGCGGGGCAGATGGGGGATATCGCCGAAAGTGCTATCAAGCGGCGGACGGGGTTCAAGGACAGCTCCACTCTCATCCCGGGCCATGGCGGCGTGCTGGACCGGTTCGACGGGCTTCTCGCCGCGTCGTTCATGCTGCTCGTGCTGGCAGTCGCCACGGGGTTTCCGCCCGGACTTGCCGCCGGACTCCTCGGCAGGTGACCCGTTGCGTCGCATAAGCATTTTCGGGGCGACCGGTTCGATCGGGCAGAACACCATCGACCTCATCGACAGGGCGCCGGACCACTACCGCGTGGTCGCGTTGACGGGGGCGGGCAACGTCGACCTGCTGGCCTCCGATGCACGCCGGCTGGGCGCCGAACTGGCCGTCACCGCCGACGAAAGCCGGCTTGGCGAGTTGCGAGCGGCACTCACGGGCTCCGGCGTGGAGGCCGCCGCGGGGGCCGACGCCTTGCTCGAGGCCGCATGTCGGCCCGCGGACTGGATCATGTCGGCGATCGTGGGGGCGGCGGGACTGGCGCCAGGCCTCAAGGCGCTGGAGCAGGGCACGACACTCGCGCTTGCGAACAAGGAAACACTGGTCTGCGCCGGTCGGCTGGTGATCGAAACCGCGCAGAAGCATGGCGCACGGCTGCTTCCGGTCGACAGCGAGCATTCGGCCGTCTTCCAGGCATTGATCGGCGAGGACATGGCTGCGGTGGAGCGTGTGATCATCACCGCGTCGGGTGGCGCCTTCCGCGACTGGCCCTTCGAGCGGCTTGAAAACGCCACGCTTGAGGAAGCGTCCTGCCATCCCAACTGGGCCATGGGTCAACGGATCACCATCGACAGCGCGTCCATGTTCAACAAGGCGCTGGAACTGATTGAAACACGGGAGTATTTCGGCGTTTCGCCGTCGCAGATCGAGGTGCTGGTGCACCCCCAATCCCTGATCCACGCCATGGTCGGGTTTCGCGACGGGGCGCTGATGGCGCATGTGGGTCCACCCGACATGCGGCATGCCATCGGCTTCGCGCTACACTACCCGGAGCGGCGGGACCTGCCGGTCGAACGGCTCGACCTCGCAGCAATTGGACAGCTCACGTTCCGGCCGCCGGACGAGGTGCGCTGGCCCGCGCTCCGGTTGGCGCGCGAGGTGATGGCGCGGGGTGGTCTTGCGGGGGCGGTGTTCAACGCCGCCAAGGAAACCGCGCTCGACGGGTTCATCGACGGGCGCCTCGGTTTTGCCGCCATGGCGGGCGTCGTGGAGGTCCGTTCTCGAAGACGAGGCTGCGACCGAAGGCCTTGTTGATGCCGACATGACACTTGATAACGTGGCCGCCGTGGACCATCTGGCACGTAAGGCCGCGCGCAGCGCTATCGATAACGCAGCAGGATAACAGCCCTTGGATATCGTCTCCCTGATCCCGCAGTTCGGCGGGCTGATCTGGACCGTTCTCGCCTTTGTCATCGCGCTCAGCGTGATCGTGGCGATTCACGAATACGGCCACTACATCGTCGGACGCTGGTCGGGCATTCACGCGGACGTCTTTTCCATCGGCTTCGGACCCGTGCTCTGGTCGCGCCACGACAAGCGCGGCACGAAATGGCAGGTCGCGGCGCTGCCCTTCGGCGGGTACGTCAAGTTCGCGGGCGATTCCAACGCCGCCTCCGGCAAGGATGCCTTGGCCATGAAGGCCGCCGCCGCCGAGCCGGAGAAGCTGCGCCGCACCATGCACGGGGCTCCGCTCTGGGCGCGCTCCGTGACCGTGGCGGCGGGTCCGGTCTTCAACTTCGTGCTCTCCATCCTGGTCTTTTCCGCCGTCGCGGTGAGCAATGGGCAGGAGCAGGAACCGCTTACGGTGGGCGAGCTTGTCCCGCTTCCGGCGCAGGAGAGGGGTCTGCAGGCGGGCGATGTCCTGCTCGAAGTGGGCGGCGTGCCGGTTCCGGACAGACAGACGGATGCCTATTCAGATTTCATCGAGAGCGTCCCGCAGGAGCCGGTCCTGACCTACCGCGTGCTGCGCGACGGGGACGAGATGGACGTTCGGGATCCCTACCTGTTGCCGCCGTTTGTCGCGGGCCTGTCGCCGCAAAGCGCCGCGATGGACGTGAACATGCAGGTCGGCGACGTGATCACGGCGATCGACGGCGAGCCCGTGTTCGCGTTCTCGCAACTCAAGGACGCGGTCGAGGGGTCGGACGGACGTGCCCTCGAACTGAACGTCTGGCGTGACGGCCAGGATCTGACCTTTGCGCTGAAGCCGAAACGGCGCGACGAACCCTTGCCGGATGGCGGGTTCCAGACGGAATGGCGCATTGGCGTCGCGTCGGGCCTCAGCATCGAGCCGGCCCGCGAAGCGCTTGGTCCATGGACTGCGCTGAAACACGGGACGGAGCGGACCGGCGAAATCATCAGCGGATCGATCTCCGGGCTCTGGCACATGATCGCGGGCAACATCGGCACCTGCAACCTGTCGGGACCGGTCGGAATCGCACAGGTCTCCGGTCAGATGGCCAGCCAGGGGTTTCTGAACTTCGTGGTCTTCATCGCCGTTCTGTCCACGGCCGTGGGCCTGCTGAACCTGTTCCCGATCCCGGCATTGGATGGGGGTCATCTCGTCTTCTACGCCTACGAGGCAGTGTCCGGTCGACCGCCCAGCGACGCGGCGCTGCGCGTTCTGATGACGGTCGGCCTGACATTGGTGCTCAGCCTGATGGTCTTCGCGCTCTGGAACGACTTCCGCTGTCCCTGACGGTATTTGCCCCGACAATGCCACGATTGCGCAAAATTCGCGCCATGTTGCGGCGATAGCCCTGTGGCTGAGTGAAGCAACCGGACAGGGTGACACGCATGCAGATGCTCCACGAGGGATACCGCGGCCTGAGCCTCCTGATGCTGCTGAATTGGGATAGAGCGCTCTTTCTGACCGCCATCTCGATCGCTTTGTTCGTCGGCACATGGCTTGGCGGTTTGTGACCTCGCCGTAACATCTCGGAATTGAAATGCTCAACGGTCTGCGGGATAACCCTCGCAGGCCGTATGTCGTTTTGACATATGGTCCGGTTCTGGGTAGGAGACTTCTAACAAGAAGTCTGGCTGGGGTAGGGCATGAGACCGGTGAAAAGCAGCACTGCGCAGGACAGGACCGACGTAGCGGTGCGCAGGACAGAAAACCGAATGATCCGTATCGGATTTGCATTCCTCGTCACCATCGCGCTGATATTGAGCGCGCTGGCCGTTTCGGGCCAGACATATCAGTTCAACACCGTCCAGATCGAAGGCAACCAGCGGATTGGCGACGCGTCGATTCTCCGGACGGCCGGCATTGCGCGGGGCGAGGCCGTCAGCGCAGGTCAGGTGAACGCCGCGCTTCAGCGGCTTCAGGGCAGCGGGCTTTTCGAGGAGGTGTCGGTCGAACCGCGGGGCGGCACGCTGCTGATCACGGTGGTGGAATTCCCCACGATCAACCGCATCAACTACGAAGGCAATCGCCGGATCGACGACGAGGCGCTGGCCGCACTCACCGGCTCGATCGAGCTGCGGGCCTACAACCCTGCCCAGGTCGAGCGCGACGCGGCAGCGATTTCGGAAGCCTATTCCAATGAAGGCCGGCTGGCCGCGCGCGTCACGCCGCGGATCATCCGGCGCAGCGACAACCGGGTCGATGTGGTCTTCGAGATCTTCGAGGGTGACGTGGTGGAGATCGAGCGCCTGAGCTTCGTCGGCAACCGCGTCTACTCCGACCGCCGCTTGCGCCGGGTGCTGCAGACGAAACAGGCGGGCCTGCTCCGCACGTTCGTCCGGAGTGATACGCTGGTCGAGGATCGCATCGAATTCGACAAGCAGCTATTGCGGGATTTCTACCAGAGCCGTGGCTACATCGACTTCCGAACCAATTCGGTCAACGCACAATTGACGCGTCAGCGGGACGGCTACTTCCTCGTCTTCAACGTTCAGGAGGGCCAGCAGTTCCGATTTGGCGAAATCAGCGTCGCATCCGAGCTTGCGGGCGCGGACGAGGCGGCATTCCTCGACGCGGTTCGCTCACGACCGGGTGTCGTGTACTCGCCGGTTCTCGTGGAGAACGACATCGCGCGGATGGAAAGGCTCGGGATTCGTCAAGGCATCGATTTCCTGCGTGTCGAACCGCGCGTCACGCGCAACAACCGCACTCTGACCCTGGATGTGCAGTACGTGCTGTCGCGGGGTCCACGCGTGTTCGTCGAACGTATCGACATCGAAGGCAACACGACGACGCTCGACCGGGTGGTTCGGCGTCAGTTCCGCATCGTCGAGGGCGATCCCTTCAACCCCCGGGAGATCCGGGAGTCTGCCGCGCGGATCCGCGCCCTCGACTACTTCGAAACCGCGGAAGTGAACGCGCGCGAAGGATCCTCGCCCGATCAGGTCATCGTGGATGTGGATGTGGTGGAACAGCCGACCGGCGCGCTGACCTTCGGCGCAACATATTCCAACAATGACGGCTTCGGGATTGCCGTCCAGTTCAGCGAGAACAACTTTCTCGGCCGTGGTCAGCGCCTGTCTCTGAACCTGTCCACTGCCCAGGAAACGCAGAATACCGGCATCACATTCATCGAACCGGCACTTCTGGGGCGGGATCTGCAATTTGCATTCCGTCTGAGTTTGACCGACAACACCTCGTCCTATTCAACCTACGACTACGAACAGTTTTTCGTGCAACCTTCGATATCCTTCCCCGTCAGCGAGAATGGTCGCTTCGGCCTGAACTACACCGCCAACAACATCGACATGGAACCGCGCCCGGGCGTGACGAGCGGGCCGGTGATCACGCGGGAGGTTGCCGAAGGCGCGGAATTGTCGAGTTCGGTTGGTTACACCTATACCTATGACACACGGCGCACCGGGCTCAATCCGAACGCCGGTGTGCTGGTGGAGTTTGGCCAGGACTTCGCTGGGCTGGGCGGCGACAACGATTTTATCGAGACCAATCTGAGGGTCGTCGGTCAAAGGCTGGTCGCCAACGAGGAAGTCGTCTTGCGGGCGACGCTGGAAGCCGGCGCGCTCGCCTGGCGCGGCACCAATTCCAGCCGGGTGGTCGATCGCTACATCCTCAATCCGTCGGTGATCCGCGGGTTCGAGCCGGCCGGGATCGGCCCGCGCGACCTCGCCGACGGTGCCGACGATGCGCTGGGCGGAAACTATTACGTGGCGGTGCAATTCGATGCCGAGTTCCCGCTCGGCCTGCCCGAGGAGTACGGTATCACCGGTGGGCTTTTCTATGACATGGGCAACCTGTGGAATCTCGATGACGTCAACACCACCGGCGGCGACATCGTGGGTGCCTCCGGATCGATACGCCACGTGGTCGGCATTTCCATCCTCTGGACCACGCCCATCGGACCGCTGCGCTTCAATTTCTCCAACGCGCTCCAGAAAGAAGACTTCGACAAGGAACAGCAATTCGATCTGACCCTGTCGACGCGGTTCTGATGGCTGCAGTGCGGTGGTCTTGGGCCGCCGCGCTTCTGGCGGCGGGGCTGGCCGGCTTCAGCCCGGCCGCGACACGGGCGCAGGATCCGTCCATCATCCGCAGCCCCGTGCTGGTCCTGGAATCCGAACGCCTCTATCGAGAGAGCGACTTCGGGCGCAGAGTCGCTGACGAAATCGCGGAACAGAACGCGGAACTTGCCGCCGAAAATCGCGGGATCGAAGCGGATCTCGAGGCCGAGGAAATGGAACTGACGGAGCGGCGTCCGACGCTCGGTCCGGAGGAATTCCGGGATCTGGCCGACGCGTTCGACCAGAAGGTCCAGGACACCCGGCGCGAGCAGGAGGCCAAGGCCCGCACCATTGCGCGGCAACAGGAAGAAATGCGGTCGGACTTCCTCTCGGCCGCAGCACCCGTGCTGGAGGATGTGATGCGCGAAGCGGGCGCCGCTGTCATCCTGGAACGTCGCAGTGTCTTTCTGAGCCTCAACGCGGTTGACATTACCAATGACGTGATCACCAGGATCAACGAGGAAATCGGCGATGGCGGCGAGCCGGAAACGGAGGAGCCTCCGCAGGAGTAGCAGCCGGCGGACGCGCCTCTGCTTGCCCCCGCGCGCATGACTTGCTAGCTGGGGATACCGATCGATGCAGCGAGCAGATCCCGACATGTCCGACACGCCCCGAAGCGCAGATATCCAGCTTATCCAGCGCATACTCCCGCACCGCTACCCGTTTCTGCTGGTGGACAAGGTGGTGGACATCCAGGGCACGAGTTCGGCGCGCGGGATCAAGAACGTGACCATGAACGAGCCACATTTCCAGGGTCATTTCCCGGGGCTTCCGATCATGCCCGGGGTGACCATCGTGGAGGCGATGGCGCAGACGGCCGCCGTCATGGTGGGCACTTCGCTCGGCATGGCCGACAAGGAGATGAAGGTCTTCTTCATGTCCATCGACAAGTGCAAGTTCCGGCGCAAGGTGATCCCCGGCGACGTGCTGGAGATGCAGCTCAGCACGCTGCGCGGCAAGCCCGGCGGCAAGGTCTGGAAGTTCGCGGGCGAGGCGATGGTGGAGGGCGAGATGGCGGCCGAAGCCGAGTTCACCGCCATGATGGACCTTTCCCAGGAGTAACCACGCGTGGGCATTCACCGCTCTGCCGTCGTCGAGGAAGGCGCGAAGGTCGATGCCAGCGCGGTGATCGGCCCGTTCTGCGTGGTCGGGCCCGAGGCGGTGATCGGCCCCGGCGTGGAGCTCAAATCCCATGTCGTCGTGTCCGGCCGTACCGAGATCGGTGAGGGTACCGTCGTCTTTCCCTTTGCCGTGATCGGCGAGATCCCACAGGATCTGAAATTCCGCGGCGAGGACACCCAGCTGGTGATCGGCAAGCGCAATCGCATCCGGGAACACGTCACCATGAACACCGGCACCGAGGGCGGTGGCGGCGTCACCCGGATCGGGGATGACGGGCTGTTCATGGCGGGTTGTCACATTGCCCACGACGCGCAGATCGGCAATCGCGTGATCGTGGTGAACTCCGCCGCGATCGCCGGGCACTGCGTGCTGGAGGACGACGTGATCATCGGCGGTCTGTCGGGGGTGCATCAGTTCGTCCGCGTCGGGCAGGGGGCGATCATCGGCGCCGTCACGATGGTCACCAACGACGTGATCCCGCATGGCCTCGTGCAGGCGCCACGTGGGGAACTGGACGGTCTGAACCTCGTGGGCCTCAAGCGTCGCGGGGTCAGCCGGGCGGACATCACCGCGTTGCGGGCCGCCTTCCAGATGATGGCGCAGGGCGAGGGCACGTTTCATGAGCGCGTCGATCGCCTGGGGCAGGAGACCGGTTCCGACTACGTGCGGCAGATCGTGGATTTCGTCATGACCGCCAGCGACCGGTCGTTTCTGACACCCCGCTGATGCTGGCGCTGGTGTGCGGCACGGGACAGCTGCCGGCCGCCGTCGCCGCGGCGCAGGAGACGCGGCCGCTGATCTGCATGCTGGCGGGCTTTCCCCCGGACGGCTTGATGCCCGATGTCGAGTTCCGGCTCGAGAAGCTGGGTCAATTGCTGCGCGACCTGAAGGAGCGCGGGGTTTCGGACGTCTGCTTCTGCGGGGCGATCACGCGGCCTGCAATGGATCCGGTCCTGATCGACGACCGCACGGCGCCGCTGCTGCCGACCCTGCAGCGGGCGATGGCCGAGGGTGATGACGCGGCACTCAGGGCGGTGATCTCGCTCTTCGAGACCGAGGGCTTCACCATCCGCGCCGCGGAGTCTCTGGCGCCGGATGTACTGCCGCCAGCCAGCATTCCCACCAGGGCCGCGCCCCGGCTGGGAACGCATGCGGATGTCGATATCGCCGTTCAGGCCCTGGTCGAGATGGGCGCGCGCGATGTCGGCCAATCCTGCATCGTGCGCGCGGGGCAGGTCGAAGCGATGGAGGCGCAGGACGGCACGGACGCGATGTTGCGCCGTCACGCGGCACGCGGGCTGATCGAAGGCGTCCTGTTCAAGGCACCGAAACCCGGCCAGGATCGCCGCGCCGACCTGCCGACAATCGGTCCAGGCACGGCGCAGGGCGCGGTGGCGGCCGGGCTCGACGGGATCGTGATCGAGGCGGGCGGCGTGATCGTGATCGACCTGCCGCAGATCGTGCAGATCCTCGACGCCGCGGAGCGTTTCCTCTGGATCCGCGCGCCATGAAGGTGTTCGTCATCGCGGGGGAGCCGTCCGGCGATGCGTTGGGCGGTGCGCTGCTGCGCGGGCTGCAGGAGTTGCGTCCGGATGGCCACTTCGACGGCATCGGCGGGCCGCTCATGCAGGCGCAGGGGCTGCAAAGCCGCTTCGACATGAGCGAACTGAGCCTGATGGGCCTTGTAGAGATCATGCCGAAATACGTGCACCTCAAACGCCGCATCGCCGAAACCGCGGCAGCTATCGTGGAGGCGCGGCCCGACGTGCTTGTCACCATCGATTCGCCGGATTTCTGCCTGCGCGTGGCGCGTGCGGTCAAGGCGCGGTCGGCCATACGCTGCGTGCATTACGTGGCCCCCACTGTCTGGGCGTGGCGGCCGGGCCGAGCGCGAAAGATGGCGCGTGTGGTCGATCAGGTCCTGGCGCTCTTTCCGTTCGAGCCGCCGTATTTCGAGGCCGAGGGCATCCGCTGCGATTTCGTCGGCCATCCGATCGTGTCCACGTCGCAATCGACCCCGGAGGAGGCCGCGGAGTTTCGGGCCCGGATCGCACCGGACGCCGATCCGCTGGTGCTGGTTCTGCCGGGATCCCGCCGCGGCGAGGTCACGCGCCTGTCGCCGGTCTTCGCCGCGGCGCTGGAGCGGTTCTGTGCGACCCACCCCGCGACCCGCGTCATCGTTCCCGCCGCCCCGTCAGTCGCGGACCTCGTGCAGAGTTCGGTGGCGGGCTGGCCTGGCCGATCGCTGGTGCTTGACCCGCGCGGGATCGCCCCGGATGTCTTTGCCGCCGAGAAACGCGCGGCATTCCGCGCCGCCGACCTCGCATTGGCCGCGTCCGGCACCGTGTCGCTGGAGCTTGCGGCGGCGTCCACTCCCATGGTCATCGCCTACGACATGAACCCGCTGACGCGCTGGGTCATGTCGCGGATGCTGCTGACGGATACGGTGACGCTCGTCAACTTGGTCTCGGAGACGCGCACGGTGCCGGAATTCATCGGCGCCCGCTGCCGGCCGGAGCTGATCGCGGCGGGTCTGGAGGCCGTGCTGGAAGCGCCCGGCGCACAGAATGCGGCGATGAACGTAACGATGGAGCGGTTGGGGCAGCATGGCGAGAGGCCCGGTCTGCGCGCCGCCCGCGCGGTGCTGGAAGGTGCGGGCATCATGCCCGAGAGATGATTCGCGAAGTGAGAAGTCTACTCGAACCGACGCGCGGCACCAATTGGGAAGTTGTGCAGTTCAGGCCTCAAACGCCTGCCTGATATTCGCGTTAAGTGGGAAGTTTCGCGTCCTCGCTCGGCGAATTCCCGCACTGATAGTATCCGGCCTGTGTTGGTCCTTCGAACGTCGGCGGAAATCGCCTTTTGAGTGAAATTGTTGTGACACAACTCGCCGAAGCGCGTATCACCTCTCCCTAGCAGCGAAGGGCGCTGTGGTAACAATTCTCGTTGTGTAACGAGGGGGAAGATTTATGAAGAAAAATTTGACTGCGATTGCTGCGGTTGCCGTGATGGGGCTTTGCTCCGCGGGCGCGCAGGCTGCGAGCGTTCTGACGTTCAACTCGGTCGACGCGCCGACTGACGCGGCTTCTTGGACCTTGTCCTGTACCGCTTGCGACATGCTGGCGTTCCTGGATAATGACGGCGACGCCTACGACCCATATCCGACTTACAGTCTTGCAGGTAGCCTGGGTGGTGTCGGATCGGCCTTCACACGGACCGGTGGACCCACGGCTTCCCGCAATCCGAACATTTCGGGCGCTGCGTTGGAAGAAGCGTTCATCACCGCCGTGGCAAGTGCCCAAGGCGAAACTGTGATTGGCGGATCGTTCCAGAAGACCGAGAGCACGAGCAACATCAATACGGGTCCGGGGTCACCGACTGATGCGGGCGACTACTTTCTCTGGAAAGCGGGTCAGTATGCCGGCGTTGCAAAGCTTCTGAGCATTCAGGCGGGCAACATGTTCTCGTTCAGCGGTACCCACGGTCTGAGCCATGTGTCGCATATCAGCACAGAAACCACGCCGGTTCCGCTTCCGGCCGCTGGCTGGATGCTTCTGGCCGGGATCGGTGGTCTGGCTGCTTGGCGCCGCAAGAAAGCCTGAGCGCCGCACGCGACAGGAACGATAGAATTTGACAAGGGCGGCCGCAAGGGCCGCCCTTTCCACGTTTTCCGCGTCTAGACGAGACCGGCTGCTCTACGATCCAGAACTGTAGGCCTATCCCTCGTCAAACCTGTCGGATCGTGCGGGAAACGGTTCCACTAAAGCGTTTCGACGTTAACCCGAGACATATCCGGCTGCCGTGAAGTAGTTCCAGCACTCCTGCGTGTCGTAGAGATCACAAATCGCACCGATGGCGTCGAACACCTGTGTGAATGTTCGTGCGCCGATCTTTCGGAGATGAGCCTTGAGCTTGGAGAAGGCCTGTTCGATTGGGTTCAGGTCGGGCGAGTAGGGTGGCAGGTAGAGAAACCAGCATCCGTGGTCTCGGAGTGCGCAGGCGGCCTCGACGTTTCGGTGAGTGGCCAAGTTGTCGAGAACGACGACGGTGCCGGGCTCGATCTCGGGCACCAGCACCTTGCGGACGTAGGTGGCAAAGGCCGGGCCGTCCATCGCGCCCTTGATCACCCAGGGCGCGATCAGCGCGTCCGCCGTGAGCCCCGCGATCAGGGTCTGCGTGCCCCAGCTGCCGAACGGGGCATCCATGGTCAGGCGCTTACCGCGCGGGGCTCGCCCGCGGAGGCGCGTGAGGTTCGTCTTCACGGCGGTTTCGTCGAGAAACACCACCCGCTCGGGCCGAGCGGCGATGGCGGGGAGACGATGCCTCATCCAGTCGGCACGCTGTCGCCTTACCCTTGCGCGGCGGCGTTCGGTGGCGACCAGCGACTTTTTTTGTACGTGAAGCCGAGCCGGGTCAGCAGCTTGGCGATGGACGAGTGGTGGACCTGGACCCCCTCCGCCTCGGCAAGCGCGTCGCGCAACTCGAAGAGCGTGATGTCGGGGTCCTGCGCGACCAGTTCTTCGATGAAGGCCCGGTGCGGCGCCAACTTGCCCGACCCGGGCGGGCGACCCTGAACCGCCGGATCGGCATGTCCCCTCGTCCTGATCTGCCGCGCCCATCGGGCGCCGGTAGCGGGCGAAACCTTCAGTCGCGCCGCAGCGGCACGCCCGCTCAATCCTTCCTCAATGTACGTCCGAAACCGCGATCGAAGCGCTGACGGCAAAGGTGCTGACATGATCCATCCTCCTGAACAGGATGAATCACACCGCGTCCCTCATGGGAATCCCCACAATTCAAGTTTTGGCCGAAAGGCTTTAGAGCGCATCGCAGTCAATCGGCCTCATAGCCGGCCGCTTTGAAGTAGTTGTAGCACTCCTCGTCTGAGAAGAGGTCGCAGACATGTCCGACGGCGGCCCAAAGCTGATCGTAGGTCCGTGCGGCGGCTTTCCTGACCAGTGCCTTGAGTTTTGAGAAGGCCATCTCGATGGGATTGAGATCGGGGCTATAGGGCGGCAAGAAGAGGAACCAGGCACCGATGGCATGTAGAGCTGCTGCGGCGCCGGGGCTCTTGTGGCTCGACAGGTTGTCGAGAATGACGACGTCGCCTTCGCGCAGCGTCGGCCGTAGTTGGGTTTCGGTGTAGAGGCTGAACATCTCGCCGTTCATCGCTCCGTCGATGACCCAGGGTGCGTCCAGGCGATCATGGCGGAGGGCGGCGACGAAGGTCTGGGTCCGCCAGTGGCCGAACGGCGCGTGATCCGTGAGGCGCTGGCCGCAGGGCGCCCAGCCGGTGGTCTTGGCCATGTTGGTTTTGACCGAGGTCTCGTCCAGAAAAGCCAGACGCTCCAGATGGTTGGCCATGAAGGGCTGGCGCTTGGCGATCCAGATGCGGCGCAGGCCGGCAACATCCTTGCGCTTCTGCTCAAGCGCTTGGAGGTCTTTTTTTGTGCGTCAGCCCGAGACCGCGCAGCGTCCGCCAGACGGTGCCGCGATGGACGGCGATGCCATGAGTTTCGGCCAGTTCTGCGGCCAATTCGTCGAGCGTGATTTCACCCTTGGCGGCGACGCGAGCCTCGATCCAGCCGGTCACGCCCGCCAGCTTGCCGTGCCCGCCGCCGTTACCTTGGGGCCGCGGCGCCAGCGATCCGGTGTCGCGCCGCAGCTTGATCAGATCGTTCACAAATCTCGGCGAGACCCGGAAGTGCCGCGCCGCCTCGCGGTGTCCGTGCCCCTCATCCACGAAGGAAACAACACGCTCACGCAATTCCACTGGATGTGCCTTACCCATCTGCGACCCCCATATCTGGCTCGCCGGAAGGGAATCACATTACAATCGCTCTGGGAATCCTGAATCGGATCGACCGCGACACGCTCTAGTCGTGGACGACGGTCGTTCCGAACCTGCGACCGCCGGCCTGTCCCCGGCGGCAAAAGCGAGCAAAACGTCGTCGTCTCATGCTCGATCAGCGGCCATTTCAACCGCGCCAGATCCAGCCTCCGCCCAGCACGCGGCTTCCCTCGGACTCGTAGAACACGCAGGCCTGACCCGGGCTGACGCCCTGCTCGGGTGACAGCAGTTCGACCTCCGCTTCCGTCTCCGACAGCGGGTGCAGAACCGCCTCCGCCGGTGGGCGGGTCGAGCGGACACGAACCCGGATCTCGCGGCTCTCGCAGTCGCCCATTTGCCCGTCACCCAGCCAGTTGACCTCCCGCACCGGAACGCGTCGCGTCGCGAGCAACTCGCGCGGACCGACGACAACGCGCCGTGTCTCCGTGTCCAGCTTCACCACGTAGAGCGGCTCATCGAGGCCACCGATGCCGAGGCCCCGCCGCTGCCCGATCGTGTAGTCGATGACGCCGGAATGCTCGCCCAGCACTCGACCGTCCACGTGCACGATCTCTCCCGGGGCCTCCGCCTCGGGACGCAGCTTGCGAATGACGGCGGCGTAATCGCCATTCGGCACGAAGCAGATATCCTGGCTGTCCGGCTTCGACGCGACCCGCAGCCCGTATCGCGCCGCCAACTCGCGCGTCGCGTCCTTGGAGGGCAGATGGCCCAACGGAAACCGCAGGTAATCCAGCTGGTCCGGAGTGGTCGAAAACAGGAAATAGGATTGATCGCGCGCTGAGTCCGTCGCGGCATGCAACTCCGGACCGAACGTGCCGACCTTGCGCTGGATGTAATGCCCGGTGGCCATGCAATCGGCCTCCAGATCCTTCGCCGTTTCCAGCAGATCGCGGAACTTCACACGCTCGTTGCACCGGATGCAGGGCACGGGCGTCGAGCCGGCGAGGTAGCTCTCAGCAAACTCGTCGATCACCGCGTCGCGAAAGACATTCTCGTAATCCAGCACGTAGTGCGGGAAGCCCATGTCCTCCGCCACCCGGCGCGCATCGTGGATGTCGAGTCCGGCGCAGCACGCACCCTTCTTGGCCAGCGCAGCACCATGGTCATAGAGCTGAAGCGTCACGCCGACGACGTCGTAGCCTTCTTCCTTCAGCATCGCGGCCACGACCGAACTGTCGACGCCGCCGGACATGGCGACCACGACCCGCGTGTGGGCAGGCGGCTTGGGGAACCCAAGCGAGTTCAAAGGCGGATGCGAATCGAGCATTAATCCCTCGGCAGAAGTCTGCGCGAATATAGGAAAATCCGAAATACTCTCAAGTCCCCGGTTCACTGCGTCTTAAACATCCTCGGGCCATCTGGAGGCGCTTCCAGAGGATGGATCGATGTACCTTAAAAAAGTTGAAGGCCCGCGTGCAGTGTCGCTTCCCGATGGCTCGGTCCTGAGCCGGGCGGATCTTCCGCCCGAAAACACGCGGCGCTGGGTTGTATCTCGCAAGATCGCGGTCGTTCGCGGCGTACTTTACGGCTTGATGACCAAGAGCGAAGCCCTTGAAAAATATGGCCTCAGCGACGAAGAGTTCGCAAGCTGGGTCAGGGCCGTGGCCGAACATGGCGAGGACGCGCTGAAGGCCACCGCGATACAGAAGTATAGACAACCATAGGTTGCTCTGTTAAAAAATGAACGTGATTAACGCCGGATTAACCCTTTTCTAGGAGAAGGTACGTCAAAGTAAACAAGCCGTAATCGGAGCGAATGATGCGCGTTCTTCTCGTCGAAGATGACCCCACGACGTCCAAGAGCATCGAGTTGATGCTGACACACGCCAACCTCAATGTCTACGCGACGGATCTGGGAGAGGAGGGGATCGATCTTGCCAAGCTCTACGATTACGACCTGATCCTGCTGGATCTGGGACTGCCGGACATGAACGGCCACGAGGTTCTGCGCCAGCTGCGTCTCGCGCGGATCGAAACGCCGATCCTCATCCTGTCCGGTGCGGACGATACCGAAAACAAACTCAAGGGTTTCGGGTTCGGCGCCGACGATTATCTGACCAAGCCGTTCCATCGCGAAGAGCTGGTCGCGCGCATCCATGCCATCATCCGTCGCTCCAAGGGTCACTCGCAGTCGGTGATCGAGACCGGCCAGATTTCCGTCAACCTCGACGCCAAAACGGTGACGGTCGACAGCAAGCCGGTGCACCTGACCGGCAAGGAGTACCAGATGCTGGAGCTTCTGTCGCTCCGCAAGGGCACGACGCTGACCAAGGAGATGTTCCTCAACCATCTCTATGGCGGCATGGACGAGCCCGAATTGAAGATCATCGACGTCTTCATCTGCAAGCTGCGCAAGAAGCTGAGCACGGCAACCGGCGGTGACAACTACATCGAGACGGTCTGGGGGCGGGGGTATGTGCTCCGCGATCCCGAACCTTCGATGGATCAGAAAAAGCTGGCGATCGGCGCCTGATCAGGCACGCTCGGCACAGCAACCGGTTTCCTCACGCCGTCCCGCACTCTGGGACGGCGTTTTGCATTTGGCAGTCTCCTCCTCACCGCTGTGCACGGCCTCTGGACCGTTCCCGAACTGCGGCTTATTGGTTGGCCATCGCGACAGGGGTGACGGATGGCTGCGGAGAAGGACGTTCAGGCGCTGACACGGGCGGAGGCCATCGACGAGCTGGCCCGGCTGAGCGACCTGATCGCGCGGGCCAATACCGCCTATCACGGCGAGGATGCCCCCGACATCAGCGACGCCGAATATGATCGCCTGAAGCGCCGCAACGCCGAGATCGAGGCGAGTTTCCCGGATCTGAAACGCGCGGACAGCCCTTCGGAGCGGGTGGGTGCCGCGCCCGCCGAAGGTTTCGCCAAGGTCACCCATTCGCTCCGGATGCTGTCCCTGGGCAACGCGTTCGACGACGAGGACGTGGTTGAGTTCGACACCTCCGTCCGGAAGTATCTCGGCCTGTCGCCGGATGCACCTCTGTCCTACACGTCGGAGCCAAAGATCGACGGGCTGTCGCTGTCGCTGCGCTACGAGAGCGGCGAGCTGGTCCGGGCGGCGACGCGCGGCGACGGGCAGGTCGGCGAGAACGTGACGGGCAATGCGCTCACGATCACCGACATTCCCGAAAAGATCACCGATGCGCCGGACGTGCTGGAGGTGCGCGGCGAAGTCTACATGAGCCACGAGGATTTCGCCGCGCTGAACGACCGGCAGCAAGAGAGCGGCGGCAAGACCTTCGCCAACCCCCGGAATGCGGCCGCGGGATCGCTGCGCCAGCTCGACAGCCGGATCACCGCGAAACGCCCCTTGAGGTTTTTCGCCTATGCCTGGGGGGAGGTATCGGCGCCGTTGGCGGACACGCAGAAGGGCGCGATCGACCGTCTGGCGGAGTTCGGTTTCGCCACCAATCCGCTCACCACGCTTTGCGATGGGCCGGAGGAGATGCTGGCGCACTACCGCGAGATCGAGGCGCAGCGGGCGACGCTGGACTATGACATCGACGGTGTCGTCTACAAGGTGGACGATCTGGGGCTGCAGGCGCGCCTCGGCTACCGCTCCACCACCCCGCGTTGGGCCGTGGCGCACAAGTTCCCGGCTGAGCTCGCCTGGACGCGGCTCGAGGCGATCGACATCCAGGTGGGCCGCACCGGCGCGCTCTCGCCCGTCGCACGTCTGACGCCGGTGACGGTTGGCGGCGTCGTGGTGTCGAACGCGACGCTGCACAACGAGGATTACATCGCCGGGCGCGACAACCGCGGCAAGGTGATCCGGGCCGATGAGACCGGTGAGGCCAAGGACATCCGCGTCGGCGACTGGGTTCAGGTCTACCGCGCAGGCGACGTGATTCCGAAGGTGTCGGACGTCGATCTGTCGCGCCGGCCCGAGGATGCGGTGCCGTTCGCGTTTCCCGATATCTGCCCGGAATGCGGCAGCCCCGCGGTGCGCGAGCCCGGCGATGCTGTCCATCGCTGCACCGGTGGTCTCATCTGTCCCGCTCAGGCCGTCGAGAAGCTGAAGCACTTCGTCTCCCGTGCCGCATTCGACATCGAAGGGTTGGGGTCCAAGCAGGTGGAGCAATTCTACCGGGACGAATGGATCGCCGAGCCTGCGGATATCTTCACGCTGGAGGCGCGTCGCGAGGAGGACCTGAGGAACCGCGAGGGATGGGGCGAGAAATCCGCGGCGAACCTTTTCCAGGCCATCGAGGAACGGCGTCGCATCCCACTGGGCCGGATGCTGTTTGCGCTGGGGATCCGGCATGTGGGGGAGCAGGCGGCGAACTTGCTGGCGCGGAATTACGGCAGCTGGGACGCACTGGAGGACGGCGTACGGCAGGCGGCGGACCGGGAGAGCGACGCCTGGGCCAATCTCCTCGCCATCGACGGGGTCGGCGAGGTGATGGCGCAATCGCTGGTGGATGCATTCGCCAACGAGGCCGAACGTGCCTCGATCGATCGGCTGGTGGAGCAGCTGGAGATCGAAGATGCCGCGCGCCCGGCGACCGACGGCAGCCCGGTCGCGGGCAAGACGGTGGTCTTCACCGGTACGCTCGAGCGCATGACCCGCGCCGAAGCCAAGTCGCGTGCAGAAGCGTTGGGAGCCAAGGTCTCCGGCTCGGTCAGCGCCAAGACCGACCTCGTCGTGGCGGGCCCCGGCGCAGGATCGAAGGCAAAGAAAGCGCAGGAGTTGGGCGTCGAAACCATCGACGAAGACGGCTGGTTCGACCTGATCTCGGGCGCATGACCGGACGGCCGCCGATCCTCTTTCCGCTGTTCGCCGGTCTCGAAACGCTGGACGGGATCGGCCCGAAGACGGCGCGTGCCATGGCGGCGCTGACGATCGAGGCGCCGCGCGACCTGCTCTACACGCTGCCGGCGTCCGGCATCGACCGGGAGCGGCGCGATACCGTGCAGGGCGCCGACTTGCCGGGCGTCGTGACCGTCTGCGTCACCGTGGGTCGGCATCGGCCGCCCAGCACGAAGGGCCGCCCCTACCGGATCGATGTCGAGGACGCACGGACGACGTTTCAGCTGGTCTATTTCCACGCGCGCAAGGATTACCTCCAGCGGCTATTGCCGACGGGCCAGCGCCGCGTCGTGTCGGGCCGGGCGGAATTCTTCGACGGCATGGTGCAGATGTCCCATCCGGACCATGTGCTTCCGGAGGCAGAGGCCGACACGATCCCGCTCTTCGAACCCGTCTATCCCCTGACCTCCGGCCTGACCCAGAAACAGATGGCGAAGGCGGTGGGCGGTGCTTGCGCCCGGGTACCGGAATTGCCGGAATGGATCGATCCGGCGCAGAAGGATCGGTCGCGCTGGCCGGATCTGGCCACGTCGCTGGCACAGGCGCATGCGCCCGAGACGCGTGCCGACCTCGCCCCGACGACGCCCGCGCGGGAACGTCTCGCCTATGACGAATTGCTGGCCCATCAGCTGACCCTCGCGTTGGCGCGGTCGCGGCAGAAGCGCAAGCCGGGGCGTTCCACCGCCGGAACGGGCGCACTGCAGGACAGGGTGCTGGCGGCGCTGCCCTATCGGCCGACCGGGGCGCAGACGCATGCTTTGGCGGAGATCGCCGGCGACATGGCCGCGACCACCCGCATGAACCGCCTGTTGCAGGGGGATGTGGGCGCCGGCAAGACGCTGGTCGCATTCCTCGCGCTGCTGATCGCGGTGGAGGCGGGCGGGCAGGGCGTGATGATGGCGCCGACCGAGATCCTCGCGCGCCAGCATCTGGAAGGATTGCAACCGCTGGCACAGGACGCGGGCGTGACGCTGGAGATCCTGACCGGACGCGACAAGGGGCGCGAGCGGGAAGCCAAGCTCGTCGCTCTGGCCGCTGGCGAGATACGCATCCTCGTCGGCACCCACGCGGTGTTCCAGCAGGACGTGAATTTCGAAGACCTGCGCCTGGCTGTCATCGACGAACAGCATCGGTTCGGCGTGCGGCAGCGGCTGGAGCTGGGCCGCAAGGGTGACGCCGTCGATGTGCTGGTGATGACAGCGACCCCGATCCCGCGATCTCTGGCGCTATCGCAATACGGCGACATGGATGTCTCCGTCCTGGACGAGAAACCCCCAGGGCGCCAACCGATCCGGACCGCGCTGGTCAGCACCGACCGCATGGAGGAGGTGATCGGCCGCCTGCGCGCCGTAATCGCCGAGGGCCGCCAATGCTACTGGGTCTGCCCGCTGGTCGAGGAAAGCGAGGCCGTGGATCTGGTCGCCGCCGAGGAGCGCTTCAAGCATCTGCGCGCCGTGTTGGGCGAGGGGCAGGTGGGTCTCGTTCATGGTCAGATGCCGCCTGCCGACAAGGACGCGGCAATGGCGCGGTTCCAGTCCGGCGAGACCAAGGTGCTGGTCGCGACCACGGTGATCGAGGTCGGCGTGAACGTGCCCAACGCGACGATCATGGTCATCGAGCGGGCGGAGATTTTCGGGCTTGCGCAGCTCCACCAGTTGCGTGGGCGCGTCGGGCGCGGGGAGGCGGCATCCACTTGCCTGCTGCTCTACCAGGCGCCGCTGATGGAGGGCGGTCGGCGGCGGCTCGAGGTCTTGCGGGAAACCGAAGACGGGTTCCGGATCGCGCAGACGGATCTGGAAATGCGCGGCGCGGGAGATCTCATCGGCACGGCGCAATCGGGGCTGCCGCGATTCCGGGTGGCGGATCTGGAGCAGCAGGCGGCGTTGATGGCGGTCGCGCAATCCGATGCTCGCGCGCTGCTCTCGGCCGACCCGACGCTCGTCACGAAGCGGGGCGAGGCGGCGCGGCTGCTTCTCTGGCTCATGCGGCAGGACGAAGCGATCCGCCTGATTTCAGTCGGTTAGACTCGATTGGCGTGCATATTCACCTAAAGTTCGCGAAAGTTCCTAAAAAGTTCTTTACAGATTGTTCCTGATATGAGAACAAAGTGGCAACAAATCGGAAAGGAGGCACCGCGATGAAAACGATCACCGAACTCAAGACCATCTGCCTGCGCAACCACACGACCATTCTCCCCGATGCTCTGGGGGTTGCGGCACTGGGCGTGATGCTGATCGTCGCGCTGCACCTGCCGAGCTTGTTGTAACCCGTCTTTCTGTTTCTTCCTGATGCAAGTGAGAACCTGACCTTTTCTTGCGACCTGAACTGCCTGCGCTCTCGTGCCGGACCATCTCTGAACGCTGCCTGTTCGGACAGGGCCCGGGTTTTGCCTGACCCCGGCCCGCCATACCAGGGATCCCCGTTCCTGGTTTCGATGGAACCCGGATCCCACATGAGAAACGCCTGACTTGGCGCCGCGCTCCCGCCCGGAGTTGCGGCGCCTTTTTTCGGTCAGAACTTGACGGCAAACCGTAGACCGCCCCAGTGGCGGCCGCCGACGAAGATCGGGGCGGAGATGTCCTTCATCATCGTGAATTCGCCGCCGCCCATGTCCCGGCGGTAGACCTGAAGCAGGAAAGGTTCGCTGCTCCGCCCCGCCTTCAGTCCCACGCGGTCATCGAAGATTCTCCGGTTGCGGCAGTTGGCGGTATTCCAGACCGGATCGTCACCCTGCGGCTTCGAGAATTTGAGGTTGTGGGTCGGAAGATATCCGTTCTTGTCGACCGCGGCGCAGAATACCACGGCCGGGTCGAGGTCCAGAGCTGCCTCCTGGATTCCGGGCAGGGCCTGGTCGGTGAAAGTCGTGAACCGGGTCATCACCTGCTGAGGGTTGGTGCCGGCGACGGGTGTGTAGTTCTGATCGAAGAGTGCGTCGAGCGAGATGCGGCCTTCGGCGACGCCCTTCTCGAAGATCTGCGAAATCTCGTAGGCCGCGGATTGCACGAAGGTGATGAAACGCGCGTCCTTGCCGAGGTTTCCCAGAGCTGCTGTGCCCTGAACCACCGTCTCCGACGTGTCGATCAGATTGTTGATGCGCTTGTGGGCCGATGCGATCCCGCCCGTCGTGGCCCGGACGGCATCGGTGATCCCCTGCAGGCTCGGTCCGAACTGCTGTATCGTGACGCGCATCCGATCCGCTTCCGCCACGATGTTGCGCGCTTGCGCCTGGCTGTCCCGAATGGAGCTTTCCATCTCGGACAGCACAGCATCGTTCTGTTCGGTCTGTTCGAGGATGTCGGCCGCCTTGGCCGCGACGTCGCGTGCTTCGGAGGCCAGCTTGAGGATCCAGCCGGCCAGAATGTCGACATTTTCGGAAATTTGAACGGCCGCCGTGCCGGTCTGCTGGGACAGGCCGTTGATCGCGTCGGCCACGACGCTGAAACCGCGACCGGCATCGCCGGCGCGTGCGGCTTCGATCTTGGCATTTATCGCGAGCGTGTTCACCTGGCGCGCGATCGACACGATGTCCTGGTTGTTCTTCTTCACGGCGCTCAGTGTCACGCCTACATCGTCGGTCCGGCCCGAAAGCGCGTGCACCCACGCCGCCATGTCGCGTGCCGACGCGCCAGAGTTCCGCACACGGGCCACCGTGTCCTCCACGGCACCGTTCGCCTTTTCGGTTGCCTCGGTCAACTCGTTGCTGACGCGCAGAACTTTCCCCGTGGCGGCGTTGACCGTATTTGCGTGGGTGCGGAGTTGCCCGACCGCCTGCTCCTGTTCGCGGGCGCGCAGTTCGACCAGGTCGAAGAATCCGGCGATGTCCACGATTTCGTAGCCCATGCGCCCGGCCGCATCGGACAGCCGACACAAGATCTTCGGATCGAGGTCCGGTTCATACGCTGTCATGAAATGTCCATCCGTCCTGTTTTGCGGATGGAATTAACGCCAAATCCCTACCAACGTCATAACGACGGGCCTCAGGCGCAGTCGGATCGGCTGGCCTGCGCGGCCGCTTCGGCGGCGGCTTCGATCGACAGCAGAATGGACGCGTGGCGGTTCTTGAAGTCCCGGGCCGGAATCAGGACCTCGTAGCCGTCGAAGGGTTCGTCGGGAACGGGACCATCCTCCTTCAGCATCGCGCGCAGGTCATCGCGCGCCTTGGCAAGCTCCGCCGGGCTTCGACCTATCACGGCAGCCCCGGTGACCGCGGCAGAGGCTTGACCCAATGCGCAGGCCTTCACGTCCTGCCCGAATTCCGCCACGCGGCCGTCGCGCAGCACGACGTCCGCCGTCACCATGGAGCCGCAGACGGGGGAGCGGCGCTTTGCCGTGCCGGCCGGGTTTTCCAGGCGGGACAGGTGCGGAATATCCGCCGCCAGTTCCAGGATGCGCCCGGAATAGAGCTTGATCAGATCGGTGTCGGTTGCCATCGCGACTGGTGCCTCTTTCGCCTGCGATATACATAGTCACATCACGCGAGCTTGCCAGAGGGTTGTCCCGATGTCTTCCAGGACTTTCGACGCAGAAACGCTGAAGTTCGACGAGGCCGGCCTGATCCCCGCGATCGCCCAGGATGCCCGGACGGGCGAAGTGTTGATGATGGCCTGGATGAATGCGGAGGCGGTGCGCCGTACGCTGGACAGCGGGCAGGTGACCTATTGGAGTCGTTCGCGGCAGGAATTCTGGGTCAAGGGCGCGACCAGCGGCCATACTCAGGGGCTTGTGGCGATGCGCGTGGATTGCGACCGCGACTGCCTGTTGCTGCTGGTAAACCAGACCGGGCCGGCCTGCCACACCGGACGGCAAAACTGTTTCTTCACCGATGTCACCGGGGGCATGGAGGCTGACGTCAATTCGGTTTGACGTGGGTCGCCGTGCATGCTGACGATCAGTCCAAGCCGACCATTTCGCGGATCCCTTCCGGCGACACGCCGTCTGCGCGAAACGCGGCGATCGCGCGCGCGTCGTCCCGTTTCGCCAAGCGTCGACCCTCCGCGTCGCGGATCAGACGATGGTGACGGTAGCGCGGCGTTGGCAGACCGAGGAGGCGCTGCAGGATGACGTGGATCCTGGTGGCCTCGAAGAGATCTGCGCCCCGGACGACTTCGGTGACGCCCTGGTCGGCGTCATCGAGAACGACCGCCAAATGGTACGATCCGGGAAAATCCTTTCGAGACAGAACGATATCGCCCAAACCTGATATGGCTTCTTCGGCGGTGAACGCGATTATCTCGCCAGCGTCGTCTCTTCCGGTCTCGACGAATTGCAATCTGTCCGCAGGTTCGAGCGCCTCCAATGCCAGCCGCATGTCGAGGCGAAGTGCCGCGGCCGTGTGCTGCGCCACCCCGCGCGACACCTTGCAGGCACGGCATGTCCCCGGATAGATCACGCCGTCCGGACCCATCGGCACCCCCTCCTGTGGGGCCGAAATGGCGGCTTGGATGTCGCGCCGATTGCACGTGCAGGCAAAGATCAACCCGCGCGTCGCAAGATCGTCCAGCGCGTCCTTGTAGACTGCGATCCGGTCGGATTGACGCATCACCGGTTCCTCCCACGCGATGCCGAGCCAGTGCAGGTCGGCAAAGATCTGCGCTTCCCATTCGGGCTTCGACCTCTGCCGGTCGATATCCTCGATCCTGAGAAGGAAACGACCGTCGTTCGCGCGTGCCCGATCAAAGGCCGTCAGGGCGGAAAACGCATGTCCCAGGTGCAGGGGACCCGTGGGCGATGGCGCGAACCGGGTGACGAAATTCAAGCTCTTTCAATCACGTATACTGTGGACTTCAAGTTTATTCCGGGCAAGTGATCGCCATGTTCCTTGAAAAGAAGCCGCGCGGCGCCACAGTCGATCCATTCGCTGACCCGCGCTTCGTTGGCCGGGTCGTCGAGCGCATGATCGTTGAAGGACAGCACCATAAGGCCGCCGCGCGCCAGTCCCTTCATCAACTGGTCGAAAGTCGTGGTCGGCGCAGCGCCCGAGCCGATCACGCCGATCGCCGCGACAGCGGCATAGTCGCCCCGGTTCGCGATCGGTCGCTTGCCCGGCTCTATCTGCCGGAGAGTGCGGTAGAATTGCTTGTCCTCTGCCCGCTTGAGCATGTCACCGGAAATGTCCACCCCGTCGAGTGTCCGGAACCCCGCATGCGCCAATGCGACACCGGATAGCCCGGTTCCGCAGCCGAAATCCAAGACCGGTGCAGTCAGATCGTCCGAAAATCGAGCCAGGGCTTCGGCGCATCTT
The DNA here is from genome assembly GCA_963721175.1 of uncultured Alphaproteobacteria bacterium. Taxonomy (GTDB): domain Bacteria; phylum Pseudomonadota; class Alphaproteobacteria; order Rhodobacterales; family Rhodobacteraceae; genus Aliishimia. Next base: position 102,596 of record CAVRIG010000006.1, read on the forward strand.
CTTGGTGTGACATAGCCGTTTTCGGCAAGCTCGTGCTCGTAGCTCGCCGCCCATGCGTCATAAAGATCGCGCATTTCTTCGACGGTGCGCGCGTCGTAGGCCTTGTCCAGAAACGTCTCACCCATGGATGGAAGGTTAACGGCCGATAAACGCACCGTCCAGTCCGACGTGTGAAGGATCGGGTCCGGGAGATCAGGCGGCTGTGGCGGTACGTATCTCCAGCCAGGCCCGGAAATCCGATTTTGCGCGGTCGGTATACGCCTTGTAGCGGTCTCTGCGGCCGCGACGTCCGCCACGGACTCCGTCGAGCGGCGGGAACAGACCGAAATTCACGTTCATCGGTTGAAAGGTCTTCGCATCGGCGCCTCCGGTGATGTGCGTGACCAGCGCCCCCATGGCCGTCGTCGGCGGAGGCGCGCTGCTGCGCCGGCCCAGGATCTCATCCACGGCGAGACGGCCCGCGAGCAAACCCATCGCGGCACTTTCCACATAGCCCTCCACGCCGGTGATCTGACCGGCAAAGCGGATGTGGGGACGCGATTTCAGGCGCATCTGGTCATCGAGAAGCGTCGGCGAATTCAGGAAGGTGTTGCGATGAATGCCGCCAAGGCGTGCGAACCGTGCGTTCTCGAGCCCCGGAATGCGCCTGAACACATCGGCTTGCGCGCCATACTTCATCTTGGTCTGGAAGCCGACGATGTTGTAGAGCGTGCCGAGCTTGTTGTCCCGCCGAAGCTGCACGATGGCATGCGGCTTCACGGCCGGCGCATGCGGATTGGTGAGACCCACGGGTTTCATCGGGCCATGCCGCAGGGTCTCGCGGCCGCGTTCGGCCATGACCTCGATCGGCAGGCAGCCGTCGAAATACGTCGCCGTCTCGCCTTCATGAAACTCGGTCTTGTCAGCCTCGATCAGCGCGTCGATGAAGGCTTCGTACTGTTCGCGGTCCATCGGGCAGTTGAGATAGGCGGTGCGCTCCTCCTCGGTCTCGCCCTTGTCATAGCGCGACTGCATCCAGGCGCGGCTCATGTCGATGGATTCGTAATGCACGATGGGCGCGATGGCGTCGAAAAAGGCCAATGCTTCCTTTCCCGTCTCCGCCGCGATTGCATCGCCCAACGCGGAGGAGGTGAGGGGCCCCGTGGCGATGATCCAATGGCCGTCGTCGGGCAGTTCCGTGATCTCCCCGGGCTCCATCGTCACGTTCGGATGCGTTCGCAATTGCGCGGTGATCCAGGCCGCGAAGGGCTCGCGGTCTACCGCCAGAGCGCCACCCGCAGGCAGCTTGTGCTTGTCGGCGGCGGCCATCACCAGACCGCCCGCCTCGCGCATCTCCCAATGCAGCAGGCCCACCGCGTTCTGCTCGTCGTCGTCGGAGCGGAAGGAGTTGGAGCAGACCATTTCCGCCAGATCGCCGGTCTTGTGGGCGAAGGTGCCGACCTCGGGCCGCATTTCGTGGATCACGACCTGAATGCCGGCCTCCGCCGCCTGCCATGCGGCTTCGGATCCGGCCATGCCGCCGCCGACGATGTGAAGGGTTTGCGTCATGACACGCGATCTAGGTCAGAAGCGCCTGTCGCGCAAGCGATGCGCATGTGGGAAGATGCAGCGAGGGTCGCCGGCGCGGACACGAAACGGGCCGGAGAGACGACCCTGGAGGAACATTCCGCAGCGCGGCGACCCGAACCACTCGGCCAAGCTTCTGACACAATTGCGCCGGACTCCAAAGGTTCGAATTTGAAACAATTGCCGTGGAAACCGGAAACAACCCGCAGCCCTACTGCTCCCAGTCCGGATCGCGCTTTTCGATGAAGGCGGCGATGCCCTCCTGTGTCTCGCGGTACATCATGTTCTCCACGATGACGTCCCCGGTATAGGCGTAGGCCTGGTCGAGCGGCAGTTCGAGTTGCCGGTAGAAGGCCTCCTTGCCGATCTTCACGGCCACGGCGAGCTTCGCCGCGATCTGCTCGGCCAGAACGCGCGTCTCGCCCTCGAGCGCTTCGGGCGGAACGACCCGGTTGACCAGACCCAGTTCCTGCGCGCGGGACGCCTCCATGAACCCCCCCGTGGTCAGCAGTTCGAACGCGTGCTTGGTCGGGATGTTGCGGCTGAGTGCCACCATGGGGGTGGAACAGAAGAGCCCCACGTTGATGCCGTTCACGCCAAACCGGGCCCCTTCGGCGGCCACGGCCATGTCGCAGGACGCGACAAGCTGGCAGCCGGCGGCCGTAGCGAGTCCGTGCACTTGCGCGATCACCGGTTGGGGTAAGGTGCGGATCGTCTGCATCATCGTCGAACAGCGGTTGAAGAGGTCTGCAAAATAGGCGCGGCCACCATCCTCGGCCTGACGCGCCCCGGTCATCTGCTTCAGGTCATGCCCCGCGCAGAAGGCCTTGCCCGCGCCCGACAGGACCACCGCGCGGATCGACCGGTCCTCCTTCAGGTGGTCGAATTCGGTCTGCAGCGCCGCAAGCATTTCGTCCGAAAGTGCGTTGAGGCGGTCCGGCGCGTTCATCTGCAGATGCGCCACCGCGTTCGTGACGTGCCGTTCCAGAAGTGCCATCTTGTTCCTCCGCTCGGTTTCGGCCAACCCTACGCACACGCAGCGGCGAGGGAAAGTGATGGCGTTGAAATTGACGGCGGAGGACGTGGACCCATTGATGCACCAGATCTTTCCGCAGGTCGCCCGGGATTTCGCCGTGGAGAGCCTGACGGAGAATGCGGCCACGATGCGCCTGCTCGTCCGCGACGATCACTTGCGGCCGGGTGGGACCGTCTCCGGCCCGTCGCTTTTCGCGTTGGCCGATGTCGCGATGTACATCGCCGTCCTGGGCATGATCGGCCGCAAGGCGCTGGCGGTCACGACCAACTGCTCCATCGATTTCATGCGCAAGCCGGTCGGCGACCGCGACCTTCTGGCCGAGGCCCGCATCCTCAAGCTGGGGCGGCAACTGGCGGTTGGGGACGTGCTGATCCGGTCGGAGGGCAGCGACGATCCCGTGGCGCGCGCGTCGCTCACCTATTCGATCCCGCCACGTGGGTCCGCCGCCGATACAGATGCTTGACCAACCGCGGACGGCCTTGGCCATCTGCCTCGTTCTGGCGGCGCTCATCGGTTTCGACATCATGGCGATCCTGGTGCGCATCCTGAGTGCGCGAGGCTACAGCGCGGCGGAGCTCGCGGCCTATCGCAACGTCCTGGGTGTGTTTCCATCCCTGCTGGTGATGGCCTGGATGGGCGAGCTGCGTGCTCTGCGCAAAACCATTCTGATCTCGCGCTGGAAGCTCGCGCTCTTCCGCGGGGTGGTCGTGTCGCTGGCGCAGATCTGTTTCTACACCGCGCTTGGGCTGCTGGAGCTGGCGACGATCTCCGCGCTGGCGCAGACCAACGCCATGTTCGTCGTTCTCATCTCGATCTTCATGCTGGGCGAACGGGTGGGGCTGTGGCGCATCCTGGCCCTCGTGATCGGCTTCGCTGGCGTGATCTGGATCCTGCGGCCCGGGTCGGACGCCTTCGCCCCGGCGGCGTTGCTGCCGATCGTCGCGGCCTTGTGCTACGGGTTCACGATCGTCAGCGTACGGCTTTTCGAGGTCGGCGTGTCGAACGCGCTGCTCTATCTCTATTCCTCTGTCGCATCGACGGCGGGCGCCATCATCCTGACGCTGGCGACGGGCGGTTTTTCAGTGACCGCATCAGTCGCCGACCTCGGTCTGATCCTGATCATGGCGTTCGCGGGCGGGGTCGCCGTGCTGATGCTGATGTTCGCCTACCGGATGGCCGCACCGTCCCTGCTGGCGCCATTCAGCTATCTCGGGATCCTGACAGCATTTTCCTTCGGCTGGCTGATCTTTGGTGAAGCGCCGTTGGACAAGCTCTTTCCGGGCGTGTTGCTGATCGTGGCGGCAGGTGGGGTGATCATCTGGCGCGAGCAGTTCGTCAGGTCCAAACCCTTGCCGCCGGAAACCCGCTAGGATGCCTGCGGCGACGCGCCGTGCGAAGTAGCGGGCAGGGCGGATGTCACAATTATCTGGCCACGCGCCTACTACCCTCGACTCCGTTCGACTGATTGAGGGGCGGTACCGAGAGGGACGTCGTGTCCCGCTCCATCACGCTGTCGATGATGCAGGCCAGCACCTCGCCCCGATTCTGGCAGCCGGACTTGCGGTAGATCGCGTTGAGCTGGGATTTCACCGTCCCTTCGGCGCTGCCGCGAAGCGCTGCGATCTCGGCGATGGAAAGGCCCTTCACCAGAAGGTTGGCCACATCATGCTCCGCCGGTGACAGCCTCCAATCCGTGAAATGCGCCTCGATGACGTCCGCCATGGCGGCGGCGGCCATGGACGCGGCCCGCTGCAGATGCACCTGACGCCTCAGAAGGGCCCCGATGTAGCGGATCTCGAACACGAGCCCGGCAATCAGCGCCAGAACCGCAAGAATTTCGATCACGATATGCGGCTCGACCCCGCCGTCGCGGCTGATATCCGCGATCACGTCGCCGACGAAGAAGACGGCGCAGAGGCTCTGCGCCGCAATCAGTGTCATCAGTCCGATGGGCGGGCGCGCCGGCGCCCCGACTGTGGTGACCATGTTCAGTGTTGTTCGGTATCCGGAATGCGTTTGTAGCCCGTTACCATCGCCGCGGGAAGATTGATACCCGTTCGAACCGTTTCCCAGAAAACGCCACCGAGATGAAGCAGCACGCTGATCTCCGCCCAGGTCACGGCGGACTCGTGCAGACCTTCCGTCCACTCCGTGCCCCAGAACATGTCCGTGGTCATCAGGTATCCGGACACCGAGATCACGGCGAGCGTGGCCAGCAGGTTGTAGATCATCAACGCGCCCAGCGGCGTGTGTCCCAGATGCAGTCGCTTTCGGCCGGTGGCGAGATCGCTCAATTGAGACATCGCACCGGAGGCGGAGGGGGGGAAATCGGAGAACCGCGCGTGGCGGCTGCCGACGAAGCCCCAGAGCAGCCGGGCCACCACGAGTGTGGCCACGGCATAGCCGATCCAGATGTGCAGGTCCGACTCGTCATCAACGAGAAACGCGTTGGCCACGAAGAGCCCTACGAGAGACCAATGGAACACCCGGACGAAACCGTCCCAGACCCGCACATCCTTCATGGCCTCAGTCCTCCCCGACCTTCACGACCTCGAGGGACGCGTCGAGATAGACCTCGTACTTGTGACCGTCTTTGGTGGCATAGGCCTCGTACATGCCGTCCTCGATCTTGATCTTGCGCACGTCATAGCCGTCTTCGGTCAGCGCGGCACGGATCCGCGCTTCGGTATCGGCATCGAGCTTGAGAGTGTCGGACGCCAGCGCGGGCACGGCCAGCGTCGCGGCCAGGGCGAGGGGGAGAAGTCTGCGGATCATGTGTTTGCCTTTCGAACTAGAGGAAAGCGCCAATGCGCCGCCGTCACATGCCCCGAAAGCGAGGGGCGGCAAATCAACCGCAGGTTCAAACGCGGCGGCATGGACCGATGGTTCAGGTCCATACGACTTTGGTTCATGCCGAGAGCAGCGGCACTTGGACGCCTACAGGCGGCGATGCCAGTCTTGAGTATCGACCGGCTTCCCCGGCTGCGCATCGCAACCTCCGCTCGTGTCGTTGCAAACCTGTTTCCTTCCGGAACAACCGAAAGCTCTGCGAGCGCGTAACGGAGAAGATTTTTGGGGTATAATGATACCTTAATTTCAAGCACATGAAAAACATGTGTTTTTGGGTGGAGATCGCGCTTGAACTGGCCGGGGCAGCCTGTATAAGCGCGCAATCGAATTCCACCCCACTGGTACGGGACCGAACCATGAAAACCTTTTCTGCAACGCCTGCGGATATCGACAAGAAGTGGATCCTGATCGACGCCGAAGGTGTCGTGCTGGGTCGCCTCGCGTCGATCGTGGCCACGCGCCTGCGCGGCAAGCACAAGGCGTCCTTCACGCCCAACATGGACATGGGCGACAACGTGATCGTCATCAACGCCGACAAGGTGCAGATCACCGGCAACAAACGTCATGAGAGCTTCTACTGGCACACCGGCCATCCCGGCGGGATCAAGTCGCGCACCAAGGAACAGATCCTGGAAGGCGCGCACCCGGAACGCGTGGTGCTGCAGGCGGTGAAGCGCATGCTGCCCGGCAATCGCCTGGCGAAAAAGCAGATGACGAACCTGCGCATCTATGCCGGCGGCGAGCACCCGCACGAGGCACAGAGCCCCGAAATTCTGGATGTGAAATCCATGAACAAGAAAAACACCCGGAGCTGATAGAGATGGCTGACGAAATCAACACGCTCGAAGATCTCGCCGCTGTCACCGGCGGTACTGCCGAGAGCACGGAGACGCTGGAAGCGCGCGAACCCGTACGGGACGCGCTCGGCCGGTCCTATGCCACCGGCAAGCGCAAGGACGCCACGGCGCGCGTCTGGATCAAGCCGGGCTCCGGCAAGGTCTCCGTGAACGGCAAGGAGATGAACAAGTACTTCGCCCGTCCCGTGCTGCAGATGATCCTGCGCCAGCCATTCACCATCGCCGGTGTCGAGGATCAGTTCGACGTGCTGGCAACGGTCAAGGGCGGCGGGCTCTCCGGTCAGGCCGGTGCGGTCAAGCACGGCATCTCCAAGGCGCTGCAGCTTTATGATCCGTCCCTGCGCGGCGCGCTGAAGGCCGCCGGCTTCCTGACCCGCGACAGCCGCGTGGTGGAGCGCAAGAAGTACGGCCGCGCGAAGGCCCGCAAGAGCTTCCAGTTCTCCAAGCGTTAAGACTTGGAGTTTTCCGACCTGGGGCGGCCTTCGGGCCGCCCTTTCTTTTTCGCCCCGTTCTTTTTCGCCTGGCCGGTAAGGTCATCCCGGCGCGAAAAGCCGGCGGGCTAGGGCAACTGCAGCCAGTCCCGCTTCGCCATCACTTCACCGAAGTACCGTGCCCCCTGAAGCGTCCAATGGCCGTAGTCGTAGACGACGGCGTCTCCTTCCGGCGTCACCGCGGTGCAGCGCCGCGCCACGTCGTCGCAGATCAGCGACCGCCGATCCAGGAACGTTGCACCGACCGAGGCCGCCACCGCGCGAACTTCGGCATCGACGGCGTCGAGCTCCTCCATGCGCGCGTCATGGAACATTTGGTCGGCCCGCTCCCGCGGGAAAGGGCCGGCGCCATCGAACCCGTTGTCCCGCGCGGCCTGCAGGATCATGTCGGGTGCATCCAGCCTGTATTCCTGCGTGTTGCCGGCAATCAACAGGGTCGCATGGGTCGCCGTGAGGGCGCGCGCGTATTCCGGTAGGCGGGCAAGCTTTTCCGGGATCGACCAGCGCGCCGCCATCAGAATGTGCGTGGCCGCGTCGAAGAGGGCGGCGTCGTCGCGGATCCTGTCGGACAGGCAAACGGTTTCCACCTCCGCATCCGATCCGGGCGCGCCACAGGAGAACCCCAGGCCCAGCCAGCGCACCTGCACCTCCTCGAAGAGGTCGGGATTCTGGTAGATCGCGTTGAAGATCCCCTTGGAATGGCTGTCGCCCAGCACAAGAAGCCGCACTGGCGCGCCGTCGGGGTCGAAACGGTCGAGGTCGAATCGCGCAGGGGTCCGGCCCTCCAGCACGTCCCAGGTGCGGAACCGTTCGGCCCGCGCATCGATCAGCGGCGGGATCAGGCGAGCGACGACATCGCGCTGCGGCACGCCGTCGTTCTCGCCCACATATAGAGACGCGCCAAGCAACGCGGCCATGCCCGCGAGGGCTGCTGCAAAGAGGTGCCCGCGCCGGGGAAGTGCGCGAGGCGGCCGGCCCCGAAAGGGTTGTTCGATCCAGGCCCACGTGCCCCAGGCCAGCAGGAGAGACAGAAGCGCCAGCGCCACCATCAGGGCCGGCGCGGGGCTGAACACGGACGTCACCCGCGCGAAGGCAAAGAGTGGCTGATGCCAGAGATAGGCGGAATAGCTGATCAATCCGATACCCACGAACCCGCGCATCGACAACAGACGCGCCACGGCGGTGCCAGGACCGGCGCAGAGAACGATCAGCACCGTGCCGAGGACCGGCACCATCGCAAATTGCGGAAACGGCGTGGCATCGTCGAAGACTAGCATCGCACCAACCACCATCGCCAGACCGACCGCAGCGAGGGGCGTGTTCGTCCAAGGCGCGCGATGCTGCAGAAGAAATGCGCAGAGCGCTCCGGCCAGAAGTTCCCAGATCCGGAACTGCGTCAGAAAGAATTTCGCCGCCTGGTCGGCTTGCGACAGAAAGCTCCAACCGAGGCTCGCCAGAGCCACCGCGCTCACCGTCAGCAGGGCGGACCGCCGCCCGGCCCACATCAGCCCTGCCAGAACGGGAGGAAAGAGGAGGTAGTATTGCTCCTCCACCGCGAGCGACCACGTGTGCAGGAGCGGGTTTTCCTCTGCGGCCGCAGCGAAATATCCGGTGTCGGTCCAATAGAGAATGTTCGAGACGAAGAGCGTCGTTGCGGCCACGGCTTCGGCAAGCTCCAGAAACTGGGTCTGCAGCATCCAGAACCAGCCGACGGGAATGCAGGCGCCCATGACGACGAAGAGCGCGGGCAGAATGCGCCGCGCGCGCCGTTCGTAGAACCGCAGGATCGAGAACCGCCCCGCCTCGATATCCGCGAGCAGGATCGTCGTGATCAGGTAGCCGGAGATGACAAAGAAGACGTCAACGCCGACATAACCGCCGGACATCCACGAAAACCCCGCGTGAAACAGGATCACGGGCAAGACGGCCACGCTGCGCAATCCGTCGATTTCCGGGCGGTATCTCATGGATTTGGCGTAGCAGAGCCGCCGCCGGCGTCAAGAATTGCGAGTCTGTGCAGAGTGTCGAAGGGAATCGGAACGCAGCGGCGCGCCATGCGGACGAGGCCTTGGGCGCCGCCCAATGCCGATAGCGGCTGGAACACGCTCGAGTCCGATCTTTTCCGGGAAATTCTCGGAGGGCGTGAAACTTCGGCTCCGGTGCTCCCGTGAGTTAGGTCTGGGTGGCGACCCCCAAAGGAAAATTGATGTCTGATCCGGGGGGTGAGTGCCCCGGGATGCGGGTTGCCATCCGATAGTGTTGACGAGTATTTGGGGGCCGTCCGACCCGGACGGCCCCCGGTTCGCCGAAAGTTCGATGTGGATGACCCCTCAGCCCAGGTTTGGCGACTCGGGCATCCTATTCATCGGCCCGGATCAGCCCAAGCCCACGCAGGTAGACGCCGATTCCGCTCTCCAGCAGGTCTTCGGGCGGGAAGGGCGAGGCGCGGCCGGGTGAGTTGCGCGCGAACAGTTCGACGACTCCGTGACTCATCGCCCAGATATGGGCGGAGAACATGGAGGCCGGCGGGCGCCGATCTTCGGGAATATGCTTGCTCAGATCCTCGGCGGCACGTTCCAGCACCGCGTTGGCGCGGTTGGCGGCGGCGGCGAGCTCAGGCGTCCGGTTCACGGAAATCCCGCTTTCGAACATGGAAATGTAGTGGCCGGGATACCTGCGCGCGAAGGCGAGGTAGGCGCGTCCGGTCGCCTCGAACGCGGCCAGCGCGGAGGGCTGCCCGGAATCGTAGGCGTGCTCCATCAGGTCGGCGAAGATCTCGTAGCCCTGCCGCGCGGCTTCGGCGATCAGGTCCTCACGCCCTTCGAAATGACGGTAGACGGCCGCCGGCGTCACACCGGCCTGCTTTGCGGCCTCGGAGAGTGTAAAGCCGGTCGGCCCCTTCTTCTCGATCAGTTCGAGCGCGGCCTCCATCAGCGCCGCGCGCAGATTTCCGTGGTGGTAGCCGCGTTTAGCCATCCTGATGGCCGGACCATATCTCCGGCCCGCCGCAGATCTCGGGGTCCGCCTTGCCCAGAGCCTTCGCGTCCTTTTGAGGATAGTCCAACCGGCTCAAAACATGTCGGATCGCTTCCAGCCGGGCGCGTCGCTTGTCGTCGCTGCGGATGATGGTCCATGGCGCCGTTTCGGTGTGCGTGCGCTCGAGCGTTTCGCCGATGGCGGTCGTGTATGCATCCCACATCTTGAGCCCCTCGACGTCGATCCGGCTCAGTTTCCATTGCTTCAACAGATCCCCCTCGCGCTTCAGGAACCGGCGAAGCTGCTCGGCGCGGCCGACGTTCAGCCAGAACTTGACCAGCACGATCCCGTCGTTGACCAACATCTCCTCGAACTTCGGAACCTGATTGAAGAAGTGCTCGCGCTGCTGCGGCGTACAGAAGTCGAACACATGCTCGACCACGCCGCGGTTGTACCAGGACCGGTCGTAGAAGACGATCTCGCCCGCGCTGGGCAAGTGGTCGGCGTAGCGCTGGAAATACCATTGGCTCGCTTCCCGGTCGTTGGGCTTCGGCAGGGCCACCAGCCGGGCGCCGCGCGGGTTGAGATTTTCGCGGAACCGCTTGATCGTGCCACCCTTGCCGGCCGCATCCCGACCTTCGAACACGATGGCGACGCGCACGCCGCTATCCTTGGCCCAACCCTGCATCCGCGCCAGCTCGATCTGCAGCTTCAGCAGGTCCTTTTCGTAGGATTTCCGCGACAGACGTTCGGAATGCGGGTAGTCACCCGTGATGATGTCGTCCTTGTCGGCACGGGCGATCGCATCTCGCACGTCCTTGGGGGCTCCGTTCTTGTAGAAATCGGTGATCGCACCGTCGAAGGGAAGCTCCATCGGTCGCGCTCCTGTCTGGCTGCTCTGATCTCAATATGGAATGTTAAGAGGCTTAACGCAAACCTGCACGCGCCGCGGCGCGGTCGATCGCGGCGATCACCTCACGTTGGGCGACATGGTGCGGCATGTGGCCGACGCCATCCAGCACGGTGAGATTCGCGCTCTCCACCCGGTCCGCGAGCGGGACGGAGTGAACCTCGAGCGGCACGATCGTGTCGGCATCGCCGTGCACGATCTCGATCGGCAGCGTCAGGTCCGGGTAATCCTCCGCCATCTCCACCACGTAGGGCCGCAGCGAATTGACCTGCCGGGCATTCGCCCGCAGCGATTTGCGCCGCAGCGTCAGGCCCGTTCCGATGTGATCCGTATATCCTTCGGGCGCCGCTTGCGGCTTGAAGAGCGACGATACCACGCTGTCGATGACTGCGGGCGGGGTGAAGGCGGTGATCAGCGGAACCAACAGCGCGCCGCCAGCGGGAGAGGCATTGACCGGATACTGCCAGTTCAAGTCGCCGGGCCACGGATGGGACACGGCTGCCACCATGATGACCCCGGCGGTGTCAGGGTAGTCGAGCGCCCACGCCATCGCGACCGCCCCGCCATAGGAATGACCCAGGACCAGCGGGGTCTCGACACCAAGCTGATCGGCGGCGCGCCGAAGAAGTTGCGCCTGAAGCTGTGGGCTCTCTGCCGCACTGTTCCAGAACCCGCGATACCCGTCGGGCTGTCCGGACCAGCCCAACCCCGGCCGATCGAAGACGATCACGCGGTAACGATCCTGCAAGGCCTCGACCAGGGAGAAGGTGAAGTCGCGCGTGTTGCCGGACGCGCCGTGGATCAGGACGAGATCCGGACCCTCGCCGAAGACCTCGGCGTGAATCGGGACGCCATCCACCTCCAGGATCTCGCCATCAGCGGGAAACTTCGACTTCGGCGCGTTCTTCGCGGAACCCGGCCGTGAGTTGTATCGCCGCAACGATGACGAGCGAAACGAGTACGAGGTACAGCAAGATTTAGCCACCGATCTTGTCCATGTCGAAGGGAGACGTCTGATAGATCTCGTTGATCCAGTTTCCATAGAGCAGATGCGCATGGCTGCGCCAGCGGTTCTGCGGTTGCGCCGCCGGATCGTCATCCGGGAAATAGTTCAGCGGCAAGGCAATTTCCGCCCCGTCGATCTGGTTGCTGGCAAGGTCGCGCCGGTATTCCTCGGCCAGCGGTCAGCTGTCATATTCGAAGTGGTTGAGGATATAGAGCGCGCGATGATCCGGATCCTCGATCAGGCACGGTCCCGCTTCGTCGGAGCCCAGCAGAATCGGCAGACCCGCCGCTTCGACATCGGGTGTCCGCACTTCGGTCCAGCGGGACGACCGGCACGATGCAGTCGTCCGAAAATCCCCGCAGGTAGGGCGAGGCCGGGGCGAGGTTGGTGTGGCGAAAGGCGCCGAAGAGCTTGCCGGGCAGGATGTGCTTCGGCACGCCATGGAAATGATGCATCATCGCCATCCCGCCCCAGCAGACGCCGAAAGTGGAATGCACGTTGGTCTGGGTCCAGTCCATGACCTCCACCAGTTCGTCCCAATAGGTCACATCGCTCGAAGTCCAGATGCTCGATCGGCGCGCCAGTGATGATCAGCCCGTCGAACTTCTCGTGCTTCACGTCCTGGAAGGGGCGGTAGAATTCCTCCATGTGCTCCGCGGCCGTGTTGCGCGTCTGGTGCTCGGACATGCGGATCAGGCAGAATTCGATCTGCAGCGGCGTCGCGCCGATCAGGCGCGCGAACTGGTTCTCCGTCTGGATCTTCTTGGGCATCAGGTTCAGCAGGCCGATGCGCAGGGGGCGGATGTCCTGCCGTGCCGCGGCATCCTCGTCCATCACCATCACGCCCTCGCGCGTCAGCACGTCATAGGCGGGCAGGGCGGAGGGGAGCTTGATCGGCATGGGGTCCAGGTATCGGGAGGGTTACAATGAATTCGGCGTCAGGGCAGATAGGCCGTTCAGCCGCGACGCTCAAGTGCGTCGGCGACGAGCTCGGTGAACTGGTCGTGCGTCGCCAGCCGTTGCGACCTCGTCCGCGGTCACGGTCACGCCCCAGTTTCGCGCCATGGCCTCGTACCGAGGCTGGCGGTGCGACAGCGCCTTGGCATAGGTCCAGCGGATGAAGGCGTCCGGATCGACCTTGTCTTCCGGCAACCCGGTCTCGCGCCAGGTAATCCTTCCAGCAACGGTCCAGGAACTCGGGCTGGTAGGCCATCGGTTTGGGCGCGCGGTCAAACCGGCGGATCAGTTCTTCGGTATGCGCGTCGGAGCCCTGGATCCAGATCATCAGCGCGTTGCGCGACAAGCTCGCTCAGCAGCGGGTCGTGCGGATCGTCGGGGTCCACCCATTCGCAGATCGACCCGCCGGTGTCGCAGATGAAATGCGGATAGCCATAGAGGCGCTCCGCCCGTTCGATGAAATACCCGGTGTCGTGCAAGCGCCGCGATCTCCGCCCGTGCGGAACTGCTCCTGACGGTTGCGGTATTCCGCCATCGGCAAGACCGCCCTGCGCTGGATCGCCCGGCTTGCCCAGGTAGGTCGCGACAGGGGACAGGTTGTCAAAGGTGATGTTGGATCCGATATAGATGCTGTCCGACAGCAGCAGGTCGCGCAGGAACGGGACCTTCATCGCCTGCGCCTTGGCATTGTCGGTGATGTATTCGCCCATGTAGCGCGTGCCGATCCGGTAATCGATGGAATAGTGGAACCAGTCCGCGATTCGCGCAGCATCTGGCTGACATGGGTCTTGCCCAGTCCCGACATGCCAAAGACGAGCACCTGCTTGCGCGGGGCCAAGCGCCAGTCGTTCGCCGTGGAATAGAGCATGTGTTCTTCGCCCCCGCAGTGCTTTCGCAGACCTGTAGAGCATCTGCCGCGGCGGGTGAAGTGGGGCGGTCAGGGCGTCAGAAGTTCCAGCCGACCTTCACGCCGAGGGCGACCGCTTCGTTGCCCCTGAATATGCCCGCGGGGGTCACGGGACCCCGGGTGTTCGCATCGCCCACGTCGACCAGGCGGATGCCGGTTGTGACCTTCATCTTGTCTACCGTGTAGACCGCCGCCAGCGACAGCGAGGTCAGTCCGTTGGTGGGGCCGAGGTTGCTGACGAAGCTGTCGGTGGTCTCTTCGTAGGCGACGCTCGCGGCCACCGACCACGTGTCATTGATGCGCCGGCCGATGCCCAGCGAATAGGTGGTCACGTCATCGACGTAGCTGACCAGCGAGGCGCCCCCGGTCGCCGCCGCGTAGAGCGCCGGGCGAATGTTAAAGTCGCTCCAGTCGACCCAGCGCACGCCGCCGAAGAGCAGCGTACCGGGCGCGATGCCGGTCTGGAATTCGAGGTTGACCGATTCGGGCGTGTCGATGGGGGTCGAACTGACCAGCGTGCCGGGCCCGGATTTCGACGGTGTCGAGATTGTGTTCGATCTCCGAGTTGTAGGTGAGGGAGACCCGCAGCGCGATCTCGGGCCTCTCGTAGGCCATGCCGACGACATACCCCAGCCCGTAGTCGCGTGCGCCGTTCGCGCGATAGTTGGCCACGAAAGGCACCGCCGCGCTTGCTTCGATCGCCTGCAGACGCAGGCCCGCATGGAGGCTGAAGTTGCTCGGGAAACTGTATTGCAGCAACCCGGTGAGGGCCAGGGAGTCGAATTCGGCCGTGGACCCTTGCGCGAAGTAGCCCGTGCCGGTCGGGTAATCGACATCGGCGCCAAAGGGCTGGTCGAGGATGAGCGCGTATGTGATCCGGTCGTTGAGATCCGCCTTGTAGGCCGCGCCGAACTGAACGTAGGAGGGCGACATGTCACCCGATCCCTGGCCGCCCAGTGCGACATTCTCCGTGCCCGAGACGCTTGGCGAGGCGACGCCGAAGCTCATCTCGACGTACCGTCCGGTCTCGTAGAGCATCACCATCGACTGCCCGGTCCGGTCGATGGCACCCGCGTGGACCTGCGCCGCACCCGCCAGCAGCACTGCACTTGCCGCAACCACTCTCATGTCTGTTCTCTCCCACCCATCGCGGCGCGAGGACATGAGCGTTGCGACGGTCGCAGTTACGGTATTGCGATGCATGTCGATGCGTCAATTCGTGTGGCGCGGGAAATCCGCGCGTGACGCAATGCAACAACAACTCAAGAGTGCCGGCGGGTTTCGGTCCAGACGTTGATGTAATTGCCCACGAAGATGATCGCCGCACCGACGAAGACCCAGATCTCGATCGTCTCGCCATAGAGCAGCCAGGCAACGACGGCCACGGTCGGCAGGCGGCCGAAGTCGATCGGGCTGACCACCGTGGCCGGCGCGAGCGACAGCGCCTTGGTGTAGCAGAAATGCGCAAGCAGCCCGCCGAGGCCGACGGCGACGACATATGGCAGGACCTGCAAGTCGGGCACGGCAATGTCGCCATCGATGAGCGTCACGGCGAGGCCCATCACAAGCTGCATCGTGGTGAGGTAGAAGAGAATGCAGAGGATGCTGTCGGTGCGCGTCAAACGCTTCGTCGTGATGATGGAGAGCGCGAAGAAGATCGCGGCGGACGCGGCGGTGATGACACCGGCGTTGAGACCCGCGGCGGATGGTCGGGCGACGATCAGGATGCCGATGAACCCGATCATGGCACAAAGTATGCGCGTGCGGGTCAGCCGTTCCCCGAGGAGCAGCGGGCTCAGCACGATGACCCAGAGCGGCGACGTGAACTCCAACGCGAAGACCTGGGCGAGCGGGATCACGGCTACGGCATAGAACCAGAGGTTCTGACCGGTGAAATGCGCGAGATTGCGCAGAAGGTGAGTGCGGGGATGGCGCGTGCGGATCGCGGACCATTTTCCGGTCACAGCGATGACGGCGATGACGATGGCCGCACCGATGGCGGAGCGGTAGGTCATCAACTCGAACGTGTCGAGCTGCGCCGCCGCCTCGCGCCCCGACACGGCCATGACCGTGAAGGACAGGATCGTGCCCAGCATCCAGGCAGCACCGCGCAAGCTGTCGTTCGATGCGGCGACCGGTGGGGTTTGCGGCGCGGCGCTCACTCCCATTCGATCGTTCCCGGCGGCTTGGAGGTGATGTCGTAGGTCACGCGGTTGATGCCCGGCACCTCGTTGATGATGCGCGTCGCGGTCTCGCCGAGGAATTCATGGCTGAAGGGATAGTAGTCGGCAGTCATGCCGTCGACGCTGGTGACGGCGCGCAAGGCACAGGCGAAGTCGTAGGTCCGGCCGTCGCCCATCACGCCCACCGTGCGCACCGGCAGGATGGCGACGAAGGCCTGCCAGATGTCGTCGTAAAGCCCGTGACGGCGGATCTGGTCGATGAAGACCGCGTCGGCCTCGCGCAGGATGGCGAGCTTCTCGCGGGTGATGTCACCGGGGCAGCGGATCGCGAGGCCCGGGCCCGGAAAGGGATGGCGGCCGATGAAGCTTTTCGGCAGTCCGAGCTCTCGGCCCAATTCGCGCACCTCGTCCTTGAAGAGCTCGCGCAGCGGCTCGACCAGCTTCAGCCCCATCTTCTCGGGCAGGCCGCCGACGTTGTGGTGGCTCTTGATCGTGACCGACGGGCCACCGGCGAAGCTGACGCTCTCGATCACGTCCGGATAAAGCGTGCCCTGGGCCAGGAACTCGGCGCCCTCGACCTTGTCCGCTTCGCGCTGGAACACGTCGATGAAGAGCCGCCCGATGGTCTTGCGCTTTTCCTCCGGATCCGAGACGCCTTCGAGTTCGCCGAGGAACAGGTCGCTCTCGTCCGCATGGATCAGCGGGATGTTGTAGTGGTCGCGGAACATCGTGACGACTTCCTCCGCTTCGTTCTTGCGCAGCAGCCCATGGTCGACGAAGACGCAGGTGAGCTGCTCGCCGATCGCCTCGTGGATCAGGACGGCCGCGACCGAGCTGTCGACTCCGCCGGAAAGCCCGCAGATAACGCGTTTGTCGCCGACCTTGGCCCGTATCTCCTCGACGGCCTGTTCGCGGTAGGCGCCCATGGTCCAGTCGCCGTTGAACCCGGCCGCGCGCACGAAATTCTCGTAGAGCTTGGCGCCGTTCGGCGTGTGGTGCACCTCCGGATGGAACTGCACGGCGTAGAACTGGCGCGCGGGATCTGCGGTGATCGCAAAGGGCGCATGCGGCGAAGTACCGAAGACCTCGAAACCGGGCGCGATGGCGCTGACGTGGTCGCCATGGCTCATCCAGACCTGCTCGCGGTCGGTCTGGAACCAGCCCTCCAACAAATCGACCTTCCCCACCGGCGCAACATATGCGCGGCCGAACTCCGCCGTGCCGTGGCCACGTTCCACCTTCCCGCCCAGCATGTGCATCATCACCTGCTGGCCATAGCAGATGCCCAGAACAGGCACACCGAGCGCGAACACGGAGGCGGGCGGGCAGGGTGCTCCGGGGTCCATGACCGAGGCCGGCCCGCCCGACAGGATCACCGCCTTGGGCGCGAAAGAGGCCAGGAATTCGTCCGTCACCTTCTGGAAGGGGTGGATCTCGCAATAGACGTTGAGCTCGCGCAGGCGCCGCGCGATGAGTTGCGTCACCTGGCTGCCGAAGTCGATGATCAGGAGGCGGTCGTGATCCGGGGTCATGCAACGCGCAATAGGCCGCGCCCGCGACGGTGGCAAGAGCCGGCCCGCGTCAGCCGCGCGCCGGTGGTGGCGTGCGCGCGCGCATGGCTGGGGAATCCGACTTTCGCCGGCGTGTCGCTTTCCCGACTGAATCGCCGGAAAAGACACAAATCGCCCGTCCCGCTCGGGGTAGACGTGGTGCAGTCAATTCCGCGGAGTTGTCTCCGCATCAGGTCATCGAGGAAAGCCATGGCAGAGGCAGCAGAGCGCAGGCGCGGTCGGGGCGGCGGCGGCGCCGCACGGCGCGCGGAACGGAGTGCGGTGTCGTTCGCGACCGCGAAGTATATCGAGCGCAACATTCCAAACTTCGAAGTGCTGAACGACGAGGCGCTCGAGATCATCGAGACCAATGCCGAGACGGTGCTGGAAGAGATCGGGGTCAACTTCGTCTCGAACCCTGCCGCGCTGGAGCGCTGGCAGGAAGCCGGTGCGGATGTCGAAGGCGAACGCGTGCACATCCCGCGCGGCCTTGCGCGCGCAGCTGATCAAGACGGCGCCATCAACGTATACCCAGCATGCGCGCAATCCGGCGCGGAACGTAGAGGTCGGCGGCCGCAGCCTCGTGCTCGCGCCGGTCTACGGCCCGCCCTTCGTGCGGGACGTCGATGGCGGCCGGCGTTATGCCACGATGGAGGATTTCCGCAAGTTCGTGAAGCTCGGCTACATGTCGAAATGGCTGCACCATTCGGGCGGCACGGTGTGCGAGCCGACGGACATACCGGTGAACAAGCGCCATCTGGACATGCTCCATGCCCACATGACGCTGAGCGACAAGCCCTTCATGGGCTCGGTTACCGAACCAAGCCGCGCGCAGGATTCCGTCGACATGTGCGGCGTGCTCTTCGGGCGGGACTTCGTTCAGCAGAACACGGTGATGACCTCGCTCATCAACATCAACTCGCCGATGACCTTCGACGACGTGATGATGGGCGCGATGGAGGTCTATGCGCGCCAACAACCAGGCCTGCATCGTGTCGCCGTTCATCGTCGGCGGAGCCATGGCGCCGGTGTCGGTCGCGGGCACGCTGACGCAGGTCATGGCGGAATGCCTGGCAGGGCTCGCCTACAACCAGCTCGTCCGTCCCGGCGCTCCGGTGATCATGGGCGCCTTCGTGGCGTCGATCGACATGAACTCCGGCGCGCCGACCTTCGGCACGCCCGAGGCGTCGCTGATCACCTATGGCGCTGGGCAGTTGGCGCGCCGTCTGGGGCTGCCCTACCGGTCGGCGGGATCGTTCTGCGGCTCCAAGCTGCCCGACGCGCAGGCCGCCTACGAGACGTCGAACAGCCTCAACATGGGGCTTCTGGCGGGCGTGAACTTCATGCTGCATTCCTGTGGCTGGCTCGAAGGCGGGCTGGTCTCCTCATTCGAGAAATTCGTGATGGACGCCGACCAGCTCGGCGTTCTGCACCACATCGCGCGCGGTATCGAAATGGACGAGAACGCGCAGGCGATGGACGCCATCCGCGAAGTCGGCCCGGGCGGCCACTACCTCGGGTGCGCCCACACGCAGGCGAACTTCAAGCAGGCGTTCTGGAAGTCCGACCTGCTCGATTACAAGCCGTTCGAGACCTGGGCCGATGAAGGCGGACGCGATACGCAGGAACTGGCACGCCTTCGCGTCGACCAGCTCCTGGCGCAGTATCAGCAGCCGGCACTCGACCCGGCGATCTCCGAGGCCCTGGATGCGTTCGTGATGCAACGCAAGGAAGCGGAAGCCGACGCGTTCACCTGAGTGCCGTTCCGCGAATCGTCGTCTGGCGCGCTCCGGAAGAGGCGCGCTTCGACGACGATTGCCGTCAACACATCTATATGACGGGTTACCGAGTAGTTCGCATTACGGATTTCCCGGCGCGCGTTCATCTCCGATTCGATTTCGGTGAGTCTCAGCAACGCAACCGCGTGGCGCGGGAGATGCGAACTCCCCAGGATCGAGCGCAGATGATGCTCGCGCCGATAGTGGGTCGCAGCGATTCGCGCGGCCCGCACAAGCAGGCTTGGCCTTTGCAGATTGGTCAATTGTCCCAAGATATCCGTCATTTTCAGCGTCTCCCATGGCTCTTGCAGTCATGCGACCGTGGCATGGGAGTGCGCACTGTTGCGCATATCGGGCACTATGCGAACGCTGTCTAAGCGTAGGTTTATCATTTGGAAACAATACTGGGGAGAATGGAGCCCGTTAAGGTTTCGGTAACCAATATATCAATCATGGGTTGTATTCAGCTGTGGATGACCTTGTGCAGAAACCCGACCCAATTGATCGACCAGCGGGCGACATCGTGCGTGACCTGAAAGGCGGGGACAGAGGCCCGCCCTTTCCGGCGTGGCTGCCTGACGATGTCCGACACTACCTCGCGCATACGGGGGCGGGCGTGTCGATACGGGACCTCGCCAGGATCAGCGCGTGCCACGCCTCGACGATCTCGCGTCGCGTACGCCGGGTCGAAGCGCAGCGGGACGATCCGCTGGTGGACGCAGCGCTGCGAAGGATGGAGACCAAACTGAAACCATGCGGCAGGGGGGGCCGCCAGAGTGTTGAAAAGGAATTTCTGCCCATGGCGAACGACACGATCAACGAGGGTTCGGATGAGGATCAGACTCTGCACAGGGAGGCCGCACGAATCCTGAGACGGATGTGCGAAAACGGCGCGGTGATGGCCATCGCCAAGGACATGGATGTTGCCGTCGTCGTCCGCGAGGGTCCGGATGGTGTTACTACCAGAACGGGGGTGGTCGGTCAGGAAACCGCCCAGGCCATGGCGTTGAAGGGCTGGATCGAAACCAAGAGCACCGGTCGCATTCTGCGTTATTCGATCACGCCTGCGGGACGGGACCTGGTCAAGGACCTTCTCGAACAACAGTCCGGGTCAAGCGCGACCACCGAACAGAACGAACTGGCCGAAGCGCCGGCGCGTTTCAGGCATGCGAACGATCCCGGTGAGACGCCCGCGCCGGCGAGGGCCGATTTCTCGACCCGCAAATCCCGCTACAACCTCGCCGAATCGCCTTTGACGGTTCTGGCGCGGCGGCGCGACCGGAACGGGGAGCCGTTCCTGTCGGACGATCTGGTGCGGTGCGGCGAGCGGCTGCGCGAGGATTTCGAACTCGCGCAGATGGAACCCAACGTATCGCAGAACTGGAGCAAGTTCCTGACCGCCGGGGTGAGCGAGACGTCGAAGGCGCCGTCTGCCGGCGGCTACGGTCCCGCCGCCGCGCGTGAGAGGGTCGTCGGCGCGCTGCGCGAGCTCGGGCCCGGATTGAGCGACGTCGCCCTTCGCTGCTGCTGCTACCTCGAGGGGCTGGAGAACACCGAAAAGCGGATGGGCTGGTCCGCGCGGTCGGGCAAGATCGTGCTTCGGATCGCGCTGCAGCGGCTCAAGCGGCATTACGACGAGACGCTGACGCCCGAAAGCCAGATGATCGGCTGACCCTGCCTCGCGGGTCGGTCCGGGCCCTAACGCCTCTTGCGGGGGACACCGTAGAGTTCCAGACGGTGTCCCTTCAGGTCGTATCCCAGCCGGGCCGCGATACGTTCCTGCAAGGCCTCGATCTCGGTATCGACGAACTCGATAATCTCGCCGGTGGTCAGGTCGATGAGGTGGTCGTGATGATCGCGGTCGGCATCTTCGTAGCGGGCCCGCCCGTCTCCGAAATCGACCTTGTCGACGATCCCCGCCTCCTCGAACAGCTTCACCGCATGGTAGACCGAGGCGATCGAGACCTCCGGGTCGATCCGGCGGACCCGCGCGAAAAGCTCCTCGACGTCCGGGTGGTCGTCGCTGTCCTGCAGCACCCGCGCAACGACGCGGCGCTGGTCCGTCATCCGGATGCCCTTGCGCTCCAGCCGATCGAGAATCGAAGTGTCCGTCATGCCGGAGCAGGTCCCGTGTCGCCATGGTCGCGCCGGGTGTGGCATGAGCCGGTCCGCGGGTGCAAGCGCCGACGCAGCCGTCATGCGTAGAGTGTCGGTACCCCAAGCTTTTCGTGGATCGCGTTGACCTGCGCGGCATCCAGACCGAGTTTTCGGGCGAGTTTGTCCAGGTATTCGGCCTCGGCCTTCGAATCGAGGTCGATGCCCAGCACCGACATCGTATAGACCTGCGCGGCCAACCCAGCCGGCGTGTCCTGGACCAGACCGTCGATGTCGACAGGGCGTTGCAGTTCCGTCCGCACGAAGTCGGCTTCGCTCTTATCGACATCGCCGCCGAGATGGTCGAGGATCTTCGACTTCTCGGACTCGTCCAGTTCGCCGTCCGCCTTCGTGGCCTGGATCATCGCGCGCAGCATGAGTGCGGCAGCGGCCTCCTGATCCGCGCTGGGCGTCATCGGCTCTTCCGGCGTCTCATCGAATTGCGAGTTCAGCACCTCGCCGAAACTGTGGTCGGCCTTGTCCGGCTTCTGACCGAGTGCGCTGGCCAGTCCGCCGAGCAGGCCGCCGGCGCCGCCGCTGCTGGCGAGACCGCCAATCAGATCCTGCAGGCTTCCGCCGCCCTTTCCGGAACTGCCGCCGAGCTGCTCGAGGATCTGGCCGAGGCCGCCCTGGCCGACTGATCCGCCCGCAGCATTGCCACCCAGCAGGCCGCCCAGCATCTGCTCCAGCCCGCCGCCCGTGCTCTTGGCGCCGCCGGAGGATGCGCCGCGTCCGGCAGACGTGCCCGACATTCCCTGCAGCAGCCCGCCGAGGCCGCCACTGGAGCCGCCACCGGAGCCGCCACGGTTCATCATCGCGGAAGCGCCTTTCGCGACCGCGACACCTACTGCGACCTTGGCGAGAGTTTTCATCAGGCTCATGCAAGTCCCCTTTGTTCCAACCCAAGGCAAGACTTGCACGAAAACCCGCAGCCGTCAGCAATAATTCCGACGCATCGCAAATCGGCCGGAACCGGCCGATCGCCGATTGACACCGGCGTATAACACGGGCGGTGTTGCGTCATGGACCGCAAGGACAACATCGACCTCTTCGGGGCCGTGGCACTGACCGGATTTTCGCTGCTGCTCGCGCTCAACCAGGTGGTGGTGAAGGTGGCCAATGGCGGGTTCTCCCCCGTCTTCATGGCGTCATTGCGGTCGATCGGGGGCGCACTGCTGGTACTGCTCTGGATCCGGTATCGGCGCAAACCGGTCGTCATGCCGCCGGGCGCCACGATCTGGGGCGTGGTCCTGGGCGTGCTGTTTGCGGTAGAGTTCACCTGCCTGTTCACGGCGCTGGACCTGACCACGGTCAGCCGCGCGTCGGTGATCTTCTACACGATGCCGGTCTGGCTCAGCCTGGCGGCGCACGTGCTCATCCCGGGCGAACGGATCGGGCGGGCAAAGGCGCTCGGGCTGATTCTGGCGGTCTGTGGCGTGGCGCTCGCATTCGCCGACCGGGGCGACGGGACGCGCACGCCGAGTCTCGCGGGCGACATCCTGTCGCTGCTCGGCGCCTTCCTCTGGGCCGGCATCGCGCTGGTGGTGCGGGTGACGCCGGCGGGGCGTGCGGCGCCCGAGACGCAACTGTTCTGGCAGCTGGCCGTGTCGGCGCCGATCCTGTTCGTGATCTCGCTCTTCTTCGGCCCGTTCCTGCGCGATCTCGCGCCGATCCATGTGGGTGCGCTCGCGTTCCAGATCGTGGCGGTCGTGACGGTGGGTTTCCTGATGTGGTTCTGGCTGCTGAAGATCTACCCGGCGAGCGGTGTTGCGTCGTTCAGCTTTCTCACTCCGATCTTTTCGGTCTTTCTGGGCTGGCTGCTGCTCGACGAGACAATCAGTCTCTCGGTCTGGATCGCGCTTGGCCTCGTGGCCGCGGGCATCCTGCTCGTCAATCGTCCGCAAAAGCGGCGGCGACGGGTGGAGGAAGCCGCCAAGGGCATGTGACCTCTCCCGAACGGGGATCAGGTGCCGCAGAACGTGGCCGGAACCACCTCGTCGGGCAAGGGCGCCTTGGCCAGATCCTTCTGGTCCGGCTGGTCGGCGTAGGGCCGCGCGAGAACCGTCATCAGCCGTTCGAACGGGGCATAGTCGCCTGCCACAGCCGCCTCGATCATCTCCTCGATCCGATGATTGCGCGGAATGAAGGCGGGATTGGCGGCGTTCATGCGCGCCTCCGCATCGGATTCGGAGGCGAGCCGGGCAGTCCAATCCTTCTCCCATTCGTCGAAAAGCGCAGGATCGGCGAACTGATCGCGCGCCTTGCCGGTGGGCAACGCCCGGAAGGTGTTGGTGAAATCGGCCTGTCCCTTGGTCATCCGCTCCAGCAGGTCTTCGATCAGCGGGATATCGTCCGGCGTCGGCGCGTCGAGCCCGATCTTGGCCCCGAAGCGGCGCAACCACGCGGCCTCCAACAGCCGCGGCATGTCGTGCACGATCCGCGTCGCCTCCTCGACCGCGGCGTCCTTGTCCTCCATCTGCTGGATCAGGGCGGTCGCAAACTGCGCCATGTTCCAGACCACGATGCGCGGCTGGTTGCCGTAGGCATAGCGGCCCGTCTGGTCGATGGAGGAAAACACGCGCGCCGGATCGAACGCATCCATGAAGGCGCAGGGACCATAATCGATGGTCTCGCCGGAAACCGTGCAATTGTCGGTGTTCATCACGCCATGAATGAACCCCACCGACATCCAGTGCGGGATGAGTTCGGCCTGCACCGCGCAGACACGGGCCAGCAGGTCCATTGGCCCCTTCGCGTCCGGATGGTGGCGTTCGACGGTGTAGTCGGTCAGCCGCTTCAGTTTCTCGATCTCGCCGCGATGGGCGAAGACCTGGAAGGTGCCGACGCGGATATGCGACGCGGCCACGCGGGTCAGCACGGCGCCCGGCAACGCCGCCTCCCGGTAGACCGGATCGCCGGTCAGAACGGCTGCGAGCGCCCGCGTCGTCGGTATGCCGAGCGCATGCATCGCCTCCGACACGACATACTCGCGCAGGACCGGCCCGAGCCAGGCGCGCCCGTCGCCCATGCGGGAGTAGGGCGTGGGCCCGGAGCCCTTGAGCTGGATGTCCCGGCGGTGCCCTGAACGGTCGATCACCTCGCCCAGCAGCAGCGCCCGCCCGTCGCCGAGCTGCGGGTTGTAGGACGCCGAACTGGTGCCCCGAATAAAGCTGCGCGAGTGGTTCGGCGCCATCGGGCAGCGAGTTGCCGGCAAAGATCTCCGCGGCCTCGGCGTCGTCGCCGCGCGTGATGCCAAGTTCCGCCGCGAGCGCATCGTTGAAGGCCACCAGCTGCGGATCTGAGACCGCCTTCGGCGCCTGAGTGCTGAAGAAGCCTTCCGGCAGGCCGGGCGTAGGAGTTGTCGAATGGTATATGCAGGGTCATGACGCAGAGATAGGAATTCAGAATGCCCGCGTCATCAGGTAATGGTCTTCGCGGGCCTTGAACCCTGCGCGGAGGTAAAGCTTCTGGGCAGCCTCGTTGCCGCGCGCCACCTCCAGATGCAACGCTCGCAGACCCGCCTGCGCCAGCGCCCTGGGCAACGCAAGCAGCACGTCCGTGGCCAGACCGCGCCCCCGCACCGCGCGCCGGATGTAGAGTTCATCGACGAAACCGTCGAGCCCGCCGAATTCCACCGACCAGCCGAAGCTGATCACGATATATCCGATCGGCGCGCGGGCCGGGCCGATGAGGTAGATCGTGCCGTGGGGGATACCCTCCAGCAACGGTGTCGACGGCGGCGCGGCGGCGCTCTTCCGACATCTCGATGCCGGCCTCGGCCTGAAAGGCTTCGACCAGGGGCAGAAGCTTCTCCAGATGTTCGGTCCCCGCGAGGGTCAGCGATGCACTCATAGCCGGGCCAGCCTTTCGGTCAGCAGGTCGAAGAATCCGTCCGCGTCGATATCGCCCCATGAACGTGGCGTTCTTCGGCCGCGGTCGGTGACGCCCCACCAATCGGCGACGGTCATGCCCATCGTCAGCTCCGATCCGATCTCGACCTCGACGTTGATGAGGCGGCCCGTGAAGAGCTCCGGCCGGATCAGGTAGGCGATCACGCAGGGGTCGTGCAGCGGCGCGCCTTCGGAGCCGTATTTCTCCTTGTCGAACCGCTCGAAGAAATCCGTCATCTCCGCCACGGCGACACCGACGCGGGTGCCGAGCGCGCGGAATGCGTCGTTGCGCGCCCTGGTCACCAGCGCCTTGTGCGTCACGTCGAGCGGCATGACCGTGATCGGAACGCCGGATTTGAAAACGATATCAGCGGCTTCCGGGTCGACATAGATGTTGAACTCGGCCGTGGGCGTGATGTTGCCGACCTCGAAATAGGCGCCGCCCATCAGCACGATCTCTTCGACCTTCTCGACGATCTCGGGCGCATTCCAGAAGGCGGTGGCGATGTTGGTCAGAGGACCCAGCGCGCACAGGGTGATGCAGCCTTCGCGCTCGGATTTCAGCGCCTCGATGATGAACTCCACGGCGTGCTGGTCCTGAAGCGGCATCGTCGGCTCCGGCAGGTCCGGCCCGTCCAGCCCCGTGCGCCCATGCACATGCTCCGCCGTCACCAGGTCGCGCTCCCGCGGGCGATCGCACCCGGCAAAGACCGGCACGTCGCGCCGCCCGGCAAGTTCGCACACGATGCGGGCGTTCCGCGCGGTCAGGGGCAGCGGCACGTTACCCGCGACGGCCGTGATGCCGATCAAATCGATCTCCTCCGGGCTTGCCAGCGCGAGCAGGATCGCCACGGCGTCATCCTGTCCGGGATCGGTGTCGATGATGATCTTGCGCGGCGCCATGACCGGTGCTCCCCTTTCGGTGCCGCACACATACCCGGCCTGCGGCCAGTGTCCAGAAGGGCTTTGCGCGCATGGGCACGATGCGCAGGTTGCAGCCATGGTGGGGACGCCACGTCACCTAGCGGGCCGACTTCTCGACCTCCTTGGCGGCATCCCACAGCGCATCCATCTCGGCCAGGTCGCTGTCCTGCGGCCGCTTGCCCCTTGCCGCCAGTTGCGCTTCGACGGCGTCGAACCGGCGGGTGAATTTGGCGTTGGCGCCGCGCAGCGCGGCCTCCGGATCGATCCCGAGGTGCCGCGCCGAGGTTGGCCATGACGAAGAGCAGGTCGCCAAATTCCTCGACGCGTTCCGCCTGCGTCAGCGGTCGCGCGCCTCGACCAGCTCGGCCGCTTCTTCGACGATCTTGTCGATCACGTCGCTCGGTATCGGGCCAGTCGAACCCCACGCGCGCCGCGCGCTTCTGCAGCTTCTGCGCGCGCAGAAGCGCCGGCAGGCCCACCGCCACGCCGTCCAGCGTGCCCTTCTGCGCCTTGCTCAGCCCGCTCCGCCGCCTTGATCGCCTCCCAGTCGCGGGTCTGCTGCTCGGCCGATTTGTCGCGGCTTTCGCTCGCCGAAGACATGCGGATGGCGCGTCGACCATCTTGTCGGCGATCGTTTCGCGCCACGTCCTGAAAGTCGAAGAGCCCGCTTCTCCGCGCCGATTGCCGTGTGATAGACGGTCTGCAGCAGCAGATCGCCCAATTCGCCCTCGAGTTCGTCCCAGGCCTCGCGCTCGATCGCGTCGGCCACCTCGTAGGCTTCCTCGATCGTATAGGGCGCGATGCGTGGCGAAATCCTGCTCGATGTCCCAGGGGCAGCCGGTCTCCGGGTCGCGCAGCCGCCGCATGATCTCAAGAAGGCGTCGAAGGCCGGGTTCCGATGCGTGAATCGGGTCTTCGTTTCGATCTTCGGACATCAAGGGGGGCATTGCAGGCGGCTCCGGTTCGGTGTCAGATGGCAGTCAAACGCTGCGAGCGCAAAGGAGTCCACCCCATGCCCGTCATCAACCGGATTGCCGGTCTGGCCGACGACATGGCCGCAATGGCGCCGGCATCTGCACACCATCCCCGAGCTGGAGCATGGAATGCTACAAGACGGCCGCCTTCGTGGCCGAGCGGCTGCGGGAATTCGGCGTGGACGAGATGCACGAGGGGATCGCGCGCACCGGCATCGTCGCGATCATCAACGGGCAGGGCGACGGGCCGACCATCGGGCTGCGTGCGGACATGGACGCGATTGCCGATCGAGGAGGCGACGGGGCTCGACTATGCCTCCACCCATCCGGGCAAGATGCACGCCTGCGGCCATGACGGGCACACCGCGATGCTGCTGGGCGCGGCGAAGTATCTGGCCGAAACGCGCAATTTCTCGGGGCGGGTCGCGCTGATCTTCCAGCCGGGCGAAGAAGGACCGGGCGGGGCGAAGATCATGGTGGAGGAAGGCATGATCGACCGCTTCGGCATTTCGGAGGTCTACGGCATCCACAACGTGCCCGACCTGCCGGAGGGCGAGTTCCACACCCGCGCGGTCCGATGCATGGCCGCGGTCGATCAGTTCACGATCACGCTTCGGGGCGTCGGCGGGCACGGAGCCATGCCGGAGGAGGCGCGCGATCCGGTCGTGGCGGCCTGCGCCATCGGGCAGGCGATGCAGACAATCATCAGCCGCAACGTGCCCTCGTCGCACCAGGCGGTGGTCTCGGTGACGCAGATCCACGCCGGAACGACGAACAACGTGATCCCGTCGGAGGCGTTCCTGAACGGCACCATCCGGACCTTCGACAAGGAGGTGCAGGCGACTGGTGCATCGCCGGATTCAGGAGATCGCCGAAGGGCAGGCGGCAAGGCTTCGCGGTGGATGTGCGAGGTCGAGTATCGAGATCGGCTACCCGGCGACCGTGAATGCCGAGGACCAGGCCATTTTCGCCGCCGGCGTCGCGCGCGAAGTCGTGGGCGTGGACAAGGTCGTCGGCGACACCGAACCCGTCGCGGGGGCGGAGGATTTCGCCTACATGCTGGAGGAACGTCCGGGCGCGTATCTGTTTCTGGGGCAGGGGCCGAGTGCGGGGCTGCACCACCCGAAATACAACTTCAACGATTCCGTCGCGCCATATGGCGCCAGCTTCTTTGCCCGGCTCGTCGAAACCGCGCAGCCGCCGGCAAAGGCCGCAAGCTGAGGTTCGGACGTCATGGCTCTGGAAGACGCCAAGGCGCAGGTGGACCATGCGTTCACGCGGGAGGATCTGCGCGGACCCACGCTTCGAGAACACCTTCGGCGGCGCGCTGAGTCTTCCTGCGGCGGCGCTACACCAAGGATCTGACCGGCGTCGACATCGCCGTGACGGGCATGCCCTTCGACCAGGCGGTGACCAACCGGCCCGGCACGCGGCTGGGCCCGCGCGCGATCCGCGAGGCCAGCGCGCTGCAGGCCTCCGGACGCGCCCTATGGCTGGCCCTTCGACGTGATGAGCGAGCAGGTGCCATCGTGGATTACGGCGATCTGGCCTTCGACTATGCCAAGCGTGCCTGAGTTTCCGGCGGCGGTGCACGGCGCATATCGCCGGGATCCTGGACGCCGGTGCGGCGAGCGTCGTCGCTGGGCGGCGATCACTACGTGACGCTTTCCGATCCTGCAGCGCCTATGCCGAGAAGTCACGGTCCGATGTCGCTCATCCAGTTCGACGCGCATACCGACACCTGGGCCGATGACGACATGGACCGGATCGACCACGGAACCATCGTTCTACAAGGCGATGAAGCGAGGGGATCGTGGATCCGGCAACGGTCGGTCCAGATCGGCATCCGCACGACCAACCCCGACACGCTGGGCGTGCCGATCATCGACGCGCGCCGAGGTGCCATGACATCGGACCGCGAAGCGGTTGCGGAACGCGTGCACGGAGATCGTCGGCGACCGCCCGGCCTATCTCACCTTCGACATCGACGCGCTGGATCCGGCCTTCGCGCCGGGCACCGGCACGCCGGTCTGGGGCGGGCTCGAGCTCCGCGCAGGCGGCGGTGCATGCTGCGCGGCCTCGCCGGGATCAACATCGCGGGCGGCGATATGGTCGAGGTGTCGCCGCCCTTCGATCACCGACCGGCGTCACCGCGATCGCGGGTGCGCATGTGGCGATGGAACTCTGCTGCCTGATCGGGTGGCGGCTGAAGCACGCGAGCGCGGAAAAGTCGGAGGCGCAGGCGACGGCATGACGCATCAACCGATCAGCGGCAACGATCTGGCGCGGTTTTCCGGGCCCAACACCTTCATGCGCCTGCCGTCAGGTCAATGACCTCGAGCGGGCTGGACGTGGCGGTGTCTGGGCATCCCGATCGACATCGGCACCTCGTGGCGGTCGGGCACGCGGTTCGGGCCCAAGCAGGTGCGCAGCCGAAAGCGCGATGATCCGGCCCTACAACATCTGGCCACCGGGGCAGCGCCCTTCGACAGCCTGCAAGTGGCCGATATCGGCGACCTCGCGATCAACACCGTTTTCGCTGAAGGACAGTCTGCGCATCATCGCAGAGAGTTACGACGCGATCCTCAAGCAAGGACGTGATCCCGATGGCGATCGGCGGCGACCATTCGATCACCCTGCCGATCCTGCGGGCGATCGCCGCGCGGCACGGGCCTGTCGCGCTGGTGCATGTGGATGCCCATGCCGATGTGAACGACGAGATGTTCGGTGAACGCGAGACCCACGGCACCGTCTTCCGCCGCGCCTACGAGGAAGGGCTGATCGAGCCCGGAAAGACCTACCAGGTCGGGCTGCGCGGCACCGGATACACGGCCGAGGATTTCACCGAAGCGCGGGTTGGGGCTTCCAGCAGTTTCTGGCGCCACGAGCTCTGGCACCGCGTCGCTGGCCAACGCTGGGCGCGGAGATCCGGCGCGACATCGGCAGCGGCGCCAGACCTATGTCACCTATCGACATCGACAGTCTCGACCCCGCCTATGCGCCCGGCACCGGCACGCCGGAAATCGGCGGGTTGACCACGCCGCAGGCGCTGGAGCTGATCCGCGGCGCTGCAGGGGCGTCAACATCGTCGGCTGCGATCTCGTGGAGGTGTCGCCGCCCTACGATCCCAGTCCGGCAACACCGCGCTGACCGGCGCGAACCTGCTCTACGAGATGCTTTGCGTCCTGCCCGGCGTGACCTATCGTTGAGCGTGTGACCCGCGAAATTCGGAAGGGAAGACGGTGGCCAGAATGATCGGATGGGTGGTGCTTGTCGCGGTTCTGGCGGGGCTCGCCTATGTCCGGTTCGCGCCTTCGGACCCGGAGCGCTGGCATCGACCGGTCGAGGCCGAAGCCGATCGGGACCTGACCGGCGGCGCGATACGGGTGGTCCCGGCGGACGAAGGGACCCTGGCAGCGGTTCGACCAGATCGCGCTCGACACGCCCACGCACGCAGATCCTGGCCGGGACAGTGGAGGAGGGGCGGGTCACATACGTCACCCGGTCGCGGGTGTTCGGGTTTCCCGACTACACGACGGCGGAAGTTTCCGACGGGCAGTTGCGCGTGTTCGGCCGCCTACGATTCGGCGGGTGTGATATGGGTGTGAACCGCGCGCGGATCGAAGGCTGGCTCGCGCAGCTTTGAGCTGAGGCAGCCGACCGCCACTTCCCGCCAGATCGGCACGTTCAGCGACATCTGGCACTGCGCCATGAACATGCGCCCGTCGACATGCAGGCAGATGGTTTCGCCCAGCTCGACCCGCGCCCCCGGTGCTGTCGGTGCAGTAGCAATCGACGGTCCTTGCCGCTCGGGCCCACGACATCGGCAGCGACAACCCCGGCGGCGGCGGTGGCGCAGAGGCGGCGAACATGAGAATGCGGATCATGCGCGGATTCTACATCACGGCTCGCGCTTGACCAAGACACTGCTATGGATCATCACCTTGCCATGATCAACTCCGAACGGCTCGAACAGATTCGCCAGCGCTTCCAGTTTCTTGAGGCGAAGATGGCGCAGGCGTCGGGCGGCGATATCGCCGCCCTGGCCCGCGAATACGCGGAACTGCGCCCGGTGATCGAGCAGATCGAGGCGCACGTGCGGATCCGGGCCAGCATCGCGGAGGCCGATGCCATGCTCTCCGATCCCGACATGCGCGAGCTGGCCGAGGAGGAATTGCAGACCCTGCGCGCGCGAACTGCGCGCGGCCGAGGCCGCGTTGCAACTGGCGCTGCTTCCGCGCGACGTCGCCGATGCGCGCCCCGCGATGCTGGAGATCCGTCCGGGCACGGGCGGCGAGGAAGCCGCGCTCTTCGCGGGCGATCTCTTGCGCATGTACCAGCGATATGCGGAGGCGCGCGGTTGGGGCTTCGACATCATCGAGGAGCAGGAAACCGAACTGGGCGGCATCAAGGAGCTTGTGGCGCATGTCACCGGCCCGAACGTGTTCGAGCGGCTGAAGTTCGAGTCGCGGGGTCCACCGGGTCCAGCGGGTGCCGGAAACCGAAAGCGGCGGCCGCATCCACACCTCGGCCGCGACCGTTGCGGTGCTGCCCGAGGCTGAGGACGTGGATATCACGATCGACCCAAACGATCTGCGGATCGACACGATGCGCTCCTCCGGTGCGGGCGGGCAGCACGTGAACACGACCGATTCGGCGGTCCGGATCACGCACCTGCCGACCGGCATCGTCGTCACGAGCTCCGAGAAATCGCAGCACCGGAACCGCGACATGGCGATGCAGGTGCTGAAAGCGCGGCTCTTCGACATGGAACGTCAGCGGGCGCATGACGAACGCTCCGCCAGCCGCGCGGCGCAAGTCGGCTCCGGTGACCGGTCGGAACGCATCCGCACCTACAACTTTCCGCAGGGCCGCATGACAGATCATCGGATCGGGCTTACACTCTACAAGCTCGACGCGGTGATGGGGGGCGATCTGGACGAAATCATCGACGCGCTGATTTCGGAGGATCAGGCGCGCAAATTGGCGGAGATGGACGCATGACTGCCGCCGAAGCCCTTGCGGCGGCAGCCTCCCGGCTGCGTGCCGCCGGCGTGCCGGATCCTGCACGCGACGCGCGGATGTTGCTCGCGCATGCGGCCTCCGTCGACGCGACCCGGATCACGCTCATCGCGCCGGAGGACCTCGCGCCGGAGATTGCCGAACGCTTCGATCAACTCGTGTCGCTGCGGGCCGTGCGAGTCCCGGTCTCCCACCTGATCGGGGAGCGGGAATTCTATGGCCGCCGGTTCAAGGTCTCGGGCGATGTCCTCGATCCGCGCCCCGAGACCGAGACCCTGATCGAGGTGGCGCTCGCCGAACCTTTCGGCTCCGTCCTTGATCTGGGCACGGGCTCGGGCTGCATTCTCGTCACCCTGCTGGCGGAACGACCCAGCGCTGTCGGCATGGGCGTGGATCTGAGCGAGGCCGCCTGTCTGCAGGCCTCCGCGAATGCCGTCATGCACAACCTGTCAGACCGCGCCGATCTCCGGAAGTCGGACTGGTTTTCGGCGGTGGAGGGGTGTTTCGACCTGATCGTGTCGAACCCGCCCTATATCAGCCGCGCCGAAATGGATGCCGCACAGCCGGAAATCGCCCGGCACGAGCCCCGGATGGCGCTCACCGACGATAATGACGGCTTGTCGGCCTATCGCGAGATTGCCGCAGATGCGCGCGGCGCCCTGTCGCCGGGCGGGCGCGTCATCGTGGAGATCGGGGCCACGCAGGCGATGCAGGTGCGCGAAATATTCGCGCATGCCGGGTGGAGCGGGGTCGAGATCATACCGGATCTGGACGGTCGCGACCGGGTATTGCAGGTCCGCGACCGCTGAAACGACTCTTTCGGGTCACTTTTTCGTTCGAATTGTCACGGTTTTCCCAGTTTTGCCTTGCTCGACCGTCTCCGTCGTGTTTATCAATAATCGAGCTTTGGCGGAGGATACGACCTGCGCAGGCTCCTCAAGCCCAAAATGCTGGCCGCTTTTGTTAGGTGCCTATGCACCCCGCGCCAGCGAGATGACAGTCAAGACACATCAGGTTTCATGAAGTCTTCAAGATCCCGGTCCCGGAACAAGAACCGTAACAACCGTCCGTCGGGCGGCAACGTTATCAACCGCGTCTTCGACAGCTCCGGGCCGGAAGGCAAGGTGCGCGGAACGCCGCAACAGATTATCGACAAGTACAACCAGTTGGCGCGCGACGCACAGTTGGGCAATGATCGCGTCGCTGCGGAAAACTTCCAGCAACACGCGGAACATTACCTGCGCCTGCTGAGCGAGGCGCAGCGCGAGATTGACCAGCGCCGCGAGGAGCAGGAGCGTCAGAACCGCGAACGCCAGGCCGAACGGGACCGCGAAAGGTCCGATCGGCAGGATCGCGATCAAGGTCAGGGCTCCGGTTCGGACAGTCAGGGCGACGTTCCGGGCTCCGGCGATCAACCCGATCTGGTGGAAACGACTCAAGAGGAAAGCGGACTCGTCGAGACGCCGGAGGGCAAGCCGAAGCCCAAGCGCGCGCCGCGACCGCGGAAACCCAAGGCGCCTAAGGGGTCCGACGAGGCAGGCACTGACAAGTCAGGTTCTTCCGAGAATCAGCAATCGCCCGACAACGGCACACCCGAAGCGGCCGAGTAGTCAGTCGGATGCCAGGCTGCGTGCCAAGGCACAGAATGCTTCCAGCGACACAGTCTCCGCACGGTCCGTCGGCTGAATTCCGGCTTCCGCCAGATGCTCCTCGATCTTCGGTGAAATACCTTTCAGGGCGGCGCGCAGCATCTTGCGTCGCTGATTGAAGGCCGCGGCCACCACCCGTTCCAGAACCTGTGCCGGCGCGGCAAAGCGTGGCGCCGGCAGTGCCGTCAACTGCACCACGGCGGAGGTGACCTTGGGCGGCGGCGTGAACGCCTCCCGGGGCAGGGACATCACGATCCGCGCGTCGCAGCGCCATTGCGCCAGGATCGCAAGCCGGCCGTAAACCTTGCTGCCCGGCTGCGCGACGATCCGGTCCGCCACCTCGCGCTGGAACATCAACGTCAGGCTGTCCCAGAACGGCGGCCAGGCGGGCGGCGTGAGCCAGCGCACGAGAAGTTCCGTCCCGATGTTGTAGGGAAGGTTCGCCGCCACGCGAATCGGAGGTGCGAGATGCTGCAGCGGGTCGATCTTCAGCGCGTCGCCCTCGATGATCTCGAGCCGGCCGGGATACTGCGCCGCGATCTGGTCGAGCGCCGGACGGCAGCGCGGATCCTTCTCAATCGCGAGCACGCGGCGCGCACCTTCGGCCAGGAGACCGCGCGTCAACCCGCCCGGACCCGGCCCGATCTCCAGCACGTCGCATTGCGACAGGTCGCCGGACAGCCGCGCGATCTTGGCCGTCAGGTTCAGATCCAGAAGGAAGTTCTGCCCCAGAGACTTGCGTGCGCTGAGCCCGTGCGCGGCAATGACCTCGCGCAGGGGCGGCAGGTCGTCGATGCGGGTCATGCCGCGCGCGGCTTGCGGCGGCGTGCCATGTCGGCGGCCATGCGGATGGCATGGATCATCGATGATGGATTGGCCGTTCCGGTTCCCGCGATGTCGAATGCGGTTCCGTGATCCGGCGAGGTGCGGATGAAGGGCAGGCCCAGCGTCACGTTCACGCCGCGGTCGAAATCGAGCGTCTTGATCGGGATCAGGGCCTGGTCGTGATACATTGCGATGGCGGCATCATAGGTCGCGCGGGCGGCGGCGTGGAACATCGTATCCGCCGAATGTGGACCGGTCACCGCAAAGCCCTCGGCCGCCATGTCGCGGACCAGGGGCGCAATCCAGTCGACCTCTTCGGTTCCCATTGTGCCGCCTTCGCCGGCATGCGGATTGAGGCCGGCCACCGCGATCCGCGGGCGGTCGATGCCGAACTGCTCCTGCAGCCCCGCCGCCGTGATGACCACCGTGCGCCGCAACAGGTAGGGTGTCAGGCGCGCCGGCACGTCGGCGAGCGCCAGGTGAATCGTCGCGGGCACGACGCGCAACTGGTCGGAGGCCAGCATCATCACGACATCCGCGCCGCCAGCAAGATGGGACAGGTACTCGGTATGGCCGGGCCAGGGGAAACCGGCACCGTCCTTCAGCGCCTTCTTGTGGATCGGTGCGGTGCACAGCCCCCCGGCAGCGCCCGCGTCTACCAGCGCTACGCCTTGCGCGATCA
This sequence comes from uncultured Alphaproteobacteria bacterium, assembly GCA_963721175.1. Lineage (GTDB taxonomy): Bacteria > Pseudomonadota > Alphaproteobacteria > Rhodobacterales > Rhodobacteraceae > Aliishimia. Next base: position 137,783 of record CAVRIG010000006.1, read on the forward strand.
CGTCGATCACCGACTGTGCTTGCGCGGGGTCGGGAACTCCGGCTGCGACGCTCCCCGGGAAGGCATGATGCAGCACCGGCAGGGCCGTGCGCCCGACCGCCTCCGCTTCGGCTGGGCTTTGGATCTCCGCGATTGGCGTTCCAAGGGGAAGATGACGCGGGTCCCCGATCCAGAACATCGACACTTCACTGCGCAGCGTCCGCCATGCGGCCGCAGCGATCTCCGGGCCGATCCCCGCCGGTTCACCGCAGGTCACGGCAATCGGTCGATGCGTCATCGCTCGCGAATGCGTGCGTCCGCGCGCAACTGTTCGAGAAAGCCCTGGGCCAATCCGGTCAGTTGTTCCTGCCGCAGACGCCCGGCGATTGCGTCACGGCTGACCTCGTCGTCCAGCGCCGGCGTGCGTTCGCACAGCATCAGGAACACCAGAGTGGATCCATTCGCGGTCGTCAACGCCGTGGACACCTCGTCCCTGTCGAGCTTGGCAAGCTCCAGAGCGATATCCTGCGGGATCTCCGCGGGTGGTTTCGACTCGCGCACCAGCACGCCCTCGGGCTGACCCTCGGCGATACCGTACAGGTCGTCGCACCGATCCACCTGTGCCCGGATGCGGGCGGCTTCGCTCAGCGCGGAACTGGTGCGCCCGCCGGGTATGAAGTACCGCGCATAGTCGATGGAACTGTATTCCGGCTGAGGCGCCTCGGTTTCCTGGATATCGCGCAGTTGGAACAAGGCGACGGCGTTGGGCAACGCGATGGGCTGCGTGACTTCTCCCGGGGCGAGCGCCAAAATTTGCGCACGCAGAGCCGGTGGCAGGTTGGTGATCGGTGACCAGTCAATTCTGCCGCCCTGCTCTCGCGATGGTGTCGCGGAATATTCAAGCGCAAAGGCGGAAAACTCCTCGAAGGAACTGGATTGCGCAATCTGATCGGCTCTCGCCAGGACCGCTGCGGCCTCGGCCGGCGGTGCAGGCATGATGATTTCGGAGAGAAGGACGCGGACCCCGCTTCCGGTGCTTGCCGCCGCCAGAGCCCGGTCTACTTCGGCCGCGCCGATCGAGACGCGACTGCCGTACCGCACCCGGATCAGTTCGCGCCAGGCGAGACCGACCGACACGAAGTCGCGAAAAGTCTCCTCCGAAACGCCGTTCTCGGCCAAAACCTGGAGGAATTCGTCGGCGGTCAGTTCGGCCCGCCCCGCGAATTCTTCCATGCCTTCCAGTATGTCCTCCTCCGTCAGTTCGAGCCCCAACTGCCGCATGTACTGCAGCCGGAGTTGATCGTCGATCAGTTCCTCACGCGCGGTTTCGAGCCCGGAGTTGGCGGGGGAGATGAGCCGCAGCAACCGCTGCCGCTGTTCAATCTCGTACGCGGTGATGACCCCGTCATTCACCTCGATCACGGGTTCGAACGGGTTCTGGGCCATTGCCGGCATGATCGTGACGCACACACCGGCCATGAGGAGAGCAAGAAGCCGGGTCACAAGGCGGGGGATGAACATGATCTTGTATATCTTTCTGCTCCGTTCTGGGCCGAGAAGCCTCTGAGTGCGATGGTAAACCCGAAATTCGTCGTGGGCTCAACACTTGACAACTCGCTGAAGCGCCGTTCCACCGACATATCGACCGAAACGCATTCGTTGTCATAGCCCACGCCGAATCCGGCGATCGCCGACCGGTCGTCTTCAAAGTCATATTGCCAGTTGCCGGACAAGCGCCAGTGGCGGTCGAAGCGGTAGTTGCCGTCGACGATCAATTCCGAGATGGCATTGAACCTGTCTTCGCCCGGATCCTCGACCAACCAAACATAGCTGCCTCCAAGAGAGAGCGAGTTGCCGAACCAGGCGCCGCGGAACTCCGCCTTTGCGAAGTCGAAGTTGTCGTCAAAGAGGAAACGACCGCCAAGCGACAAGCCTGATTGCGATCTGATCTGGCCGGCCAGCAGGAAATCGGATTCCGTTCCATCGAGTCCGGATGCGCGGGTGAAATCGGCGATCGCATCCTCGCGGAAGATCTGACCGAGCGAAATGAAGGTTTCCCAGCCATTCGGATCGTAACGCGCCCAGTTGAGGCCGACCGCAAGCACGCCGCCGTATTCGCGCCGGTCCGGCTCCGGAAAGCGGGACAGGGCAAAGAGATTGCCTTCGTCGAACTCCACGAACCCGCTTTCGTCGTTCGCCACATTGATGCTTTGCCCGTCGGACCAGGCCAGCTGCACGACCGGTTCCAGATATTGCACAACCCCGCCGGTGTCGGTGCGTCTCAGCGGGTAGCGCAACGTTACGGCGCTGTAACCATACGTTCGGGACTCGGATCCACCATAGAAACTATCCTGCCGCGTGTCGAAAGCGTCGACAGCGAGCCCCAACTGCGCCTCGGCCCGCAATCCACCGGCCAGGGTCCAGCCGCGCAGCCACTGCATGTAACCGGTCAGGCGCGCGACATCGCGCCCTTCGCCTGGCACCGTGCTTGTCGAACTGCGCACGTGCGCATGGGGGTACAGTCCGAACCGCAGTTCTCCGCCGAGCGCCTTTGGAAAGAATCGCCGTTCGTAGAGTGCATCGACGACGACCGTGGGCAGCGTCGCTTCATTTTCGTTTGGGCGGAGGGAGCGGATGCCGATCAGATCCGCACCGATATACTCGTCCCGCCGCGTCCGGCTCACCGTGACCGCGCTGTCCAGCCGGTCCTTGTACGAATACGCGTACTGGTTCAGGTAGCTGTCGTCGGATGTCACCTCTATATCGAAATTCAGCTGAAATCCGCGCGGCAGGTTGAACCATCCCACCCCGAAGAGGAAGTATCGGTCTTCGTCCGGAAGCAGGTTGTCGCGGCTGAACGCCCCGATGAAGTCGACGCGGCCCTTGAGAAAGGCCTGACGATATCGAAATTCCAGCGTGGTGGTTTCCGGAGAGAGATAGGGCCTCAACAGCAGATCGCGGTGATCGCCCATCTTGATGAAGTACGGGATCTTGACCCCGGTGGACAGCTGCGAGGACGTCTTGATCGACGGGGCAAGAAAGCCGGTCGCACGTTCCAGGGTCGGATCGGGCAGGCGCAGACGCGGAAGGTAGAGAATTGGAACGCCCAGGATCCTGATCTGGGCGTCGTCGAAATAGAGTTGTTGCTCCTGCTGATCGTGCACGACGCGGCGCGCCCGGACCTGCCACAAGGGCGGGCGGTTGTCGTTGCAGATGCGGCAGGACGTGACGACGGCCTTGTAGAGCTGGCTGTAGCGCGCGTCGACCCGGTTGATCTGGACCGCAGCCAGCTGGAGTTGCTGGTCGAGCACCAGCCGGGCAGAGCGCAGGATACCGTTGCGCAGGTCGGTATCCATTTCCGCGTCGGAGGCCAGGATCAGGACCTCTTCTCCGTCGCGCATGACGAGCGGGCCTTCGAAGGTCAGACGATCCGTGTCATGGTCGTATGTGATCTGGCGCGCCTCCAGGGTGATGTTTCCCTGGAACACCTCGACATTTCCGCGCGCGATCAGGACCCGCTCGGTCGTGACCTCCAGATCGTCGGCGACGAGAATGGCCCGTTCCGGCGGCACGTCCTGCGATGCCGCTGCGGTGGCCAGGCTGAAAAGAGCGACGCAGACGGCGAGGAGGAGCCGCATCATCCATCCTCCGCATGCAGAAGCAGGCCGATGGCAAGAAGGTTGCCTGCCACCGGAACCGCCCAGGCCGCGAGCGGGACGACGAGCTGTCCGTTTTCACCGAGGATCGTCGCAAAGCTGCGAACAAAGTAGAGCGCGAAGCCCAGCAGAACGGCCGACAGGACAGCGGGGCCGGTGCCGCCGAAGCGGGTGTGGCGCATGGTGAACGCTGCGCCGATCATGACCATGGCCACGAGGAAAAGTGGGCGCGCAAGCTCGGCCTGCAGCCAGACCCGCTGCTGCCGGGAGGAAAAGCCGGACTGTTCGAGCTGCTCGATGAATTCGCGCATTTCCCAGATCGCGACACCGGAGGAAGCGCCGAGGCTTTCGCGAATGCGTTCGAGCGTCAGTGTCGAGGGCAGTGTCAGGATCTCGTGGGTGCGCGACTCGGCCTCCGCATTCTGTCCGGCGTTGAGGGGCCAGTCCTTGGCCAGACGCAGCGACCATTCACCGTTGGTCAGGGCGGCGCTTGCGGCCTCGATCCGTCGGATGGGTCCGCCCGTCGCCGGAAAGCTCAGGAAGGTGACATCGTAGAGCACGGAGGCGTCGGCGTTGGAGCGGGCGGCGCGGATCACCGTCTGACCATCCTCGTTGCCCTGCCGGAGCCATAGCCCTTCTCCCGAAACGGAGAGTGCCGCGTTGCCGCCGGTCCGGTAGCTCTCCGACAAGGTTGCGAATCGACTCGATGAGGCGGCGACGATCGGCCCGAGGGTGGTGACGGCGACGACACCGATGATCAGCGCCACGATCAGCGGCGCGATCAGGGATCTGATGGCCGAGCGTCCCGCGGCGCGGGTGACAACCAGTTCGGAGGTGCGCGCAAGGGTCACGAAGAGCGCGATGGTCGCCAGCAGCATGATCAGCGGGAGGATCTCGTTCAGGGTGCTGGGCGTTTTCAGCAGCATCAGAATCATGATCTGGCCGAAGGTCACGTCGGCTTCGGAGAAAACACGCAGGAGATCGACGACGTCGATCAGCGCGATGAAACAGAACAGAACGACTGCCAGGCCGAGGAATGACAAGAAGAAGCGGCGCGCGAAGTAGAGATGGAGGATCATGCCGCCGCCTTTCGCCCCCGACGCAGCGGACGCGCGGCCCGGACCAGGAGTGCCAGGACCAGAAGTGCGCCCGCGGCACTCGGCAAGTAGCTGAGCGGCCACAACAAGCCGTTGTCGCGTATCGGGTCGGTCACCGATGCCCGCAGGCCGTCGAGCAGAAGCAGCAGCGCGAACGCGGCGAGGATTTCGCGCCAGGCGCCAAACCGCGAGAAACCGGCGCTGATCAGCACGGAAAATCCCAGCATGGCGGCGACCACGGCAAAGAGAGGCTGCGAAAAACGGGAATTGAACTCTTCGGTCAGGAGCCCGGGCGAGCCGCCGCCGCGCCCTGCAAGCTCGTCCCAGTTTTGCACGAGCTCGGTGGTCGGCATCGACCGTATCTGACGGGTGGTGTCCTCGGCGGCGCTGACCAGTGCGGAAATGTCGAAGGAAAAGTCCCGATACGTTCCCGTCGTCAGACGCATGTCGGCCGTGTTGAGGCGTTGCGCGAGCCCATCCACCATGATCAGCGACGTTCTCCCGTCCTTTCGGACCAGATACGCGGTGTCTGCGGTGTGTATGACGCGCGTCTCGGCATCGCGCCTGTCCGACAGGAAGACGTCGCGCAGCACCCCGTCCTCGCCGATCTCCCTTGTATAGAGCGTCACCCCTTCGGAGGGATGCAGGAACGTGCCTTCGGTCAGGATGCGGGCCGTCACATCCCGGTTGACCTCGTTCTCCCGCATCGAAAGTTCGTCCAGCGCAGCGGGCACCAGGAAATGCGCCAGAACCGCCATCATCGCACCAACGATCAGACCGAAACAGACCACGGGCCGCGCCAGCCGCCACGGACTGGAGCCGGTGGCCAGCATCACGGTGAGTTCGGATTCCACCGACAGCCGGTTGGTGACGTAGACCGCGGCAGCGAAGGCCGCGAGCGGCAGGACCAGCAGCACGAGGCCCGGCAGTCCCAGGGCCGTGAATTCCAGGAAGACCATGGCCGACTGCCCGTCTCCGATCAGCCGGTCGAAAAGGCGCACCGCGCGGTTGATCCAGAAGACCGCCACGAGCACCAGAGCGAAGAAGCCGAAAAACAACAGAAGTTGCGACAGCATGTACCTGTCGAATTTGGCCAAGTGGTCTCCCCCGATGAAATCTGGCGGGTGTGGCGATCAGCCTAGCCGATACATCGGACCTCGAAAACTGCATTCTGGTGTTCTCGCAATGGTCGCGTTAGGGAAGGGCCGAACAACAAAGGGCACCTCCATGACACCGATTCATCCTGGCTTTGCCGCGACCGATCTCGACGCCATCAAGGACATCGAAGGCCGCGTTTCCGTGCTTGTCACGGCAGACGGCAAGCTCGATCCCGGTGCGCGGCGCGTGAACCGGCTGACCAAGGGCGCATTGGCCCGCATGGTCGAAAGCCAGCGCTTCGCCAAGCTCGACGAGGGGTCGGTCATCACCTTGGGCTTTCCTTCCGGCCTCGCGGCGGACGCGGTCGATGTCGTGAAGCTGCCGCGCAATGCCGACGCGGCGCTGGCGCGGAAGGCCGGTGCAGGCCTCGCGTCGGCCCGCGGCACATCGTCGGTGACGGTTCTCGCGGGAAACCTGCGCAGGGTTGCGGAGTTGGTGTTCGGTCTTGTCGCCCGCAGCTATGTGTTCGACGCGCACAAGTCCGCGGCCAAGGAGGCCGACGGAACGCTGACCGTGATGTGCACTTCACCCGACGAAGCAACTGAAGCGTTCGCGCCGCTGGCCGCCATCGCCGAAGGCATGTTCATGACCCGCGATCTGGTGAACGAACCCGCGAACGTCCTGACCACGTCCGAATTCGCGCACCGGCTGGGCGAGATGACCAAGCTCGGGCTCGAGGTCGAGATCCTGGACGAGGACGCGCTGGAAAAACTCGGCATGCGCACACTTCTGTCGGTCGGGCAGGGCTCGGCCAGCCCCTCCTATGTCGTGGTCATGCAGTGGAAGGGGGGCGCGGAGGATACGGCGCCGCTCGCCCTCGTGGGCAAGGGCGTGGTCTTCGACACCGGCGGGATCAGCCTCAAGCCCGCGGCGGGGATGGAAGACATGACCATGGACATGGGCGGTGCCGCGACCGTCGCGGGCACCATGCGGAGCCTCGCGTTGCGCAAGGCGAAGGCCAATGTCGTGGGGCTCGTGGGCTTGGTCGAGAACATGCCGTCGAGCACCGCCTACCGGCCCGGGGACGTCATCAAGTCCATGAAGGGCGACACGGTGGAGGTCATCAACACCGACGCCGAGGGCCGCCTCGTTCTCTGCGACGTGATGTGGTACACGCAGGAGCGGTTCAAGCCCGCGGGCATGGTGGACCTCGCGACGCTGACGGGGGCCATCATCATCGGGCTCGGCCACGAAAACGCCGGCGTCTTTTCCAACGAGGACGATTTCTGCAATGCCTTCCTGAAGGCGGCGGAGACGGAGGGTGAGGGCGCGTGGCGCATGCCGCTGGGCAAGGGATATGACGAGATGCTGAAATCTCGGATCGCCGACATGAAGAACGTGGGCGGACGGCCCGCCGGATCCATCACCGCGGCGATGTTCCTCAAGCGCTTCGTCAAGGAGGAGACGCCCTGGATCCATCTCGACATCGCCGGGATGGCGTCGGTGAAGTCCGACACCACGCTGGCACCCAAGGGCGCGACCGGCTGGGGCGTTCTGTCGCTGAACCGGCTGGTGGCCGACAGGTTCGAAACCAAGGAATAAGGCGCCGGAATGGGTGCTGTCTTCTTCTATCACCTGACCCGCCGGCCGCTGGAGGCGACGCTGCCGCAACTTCTGGAGCGAAGCCTGGCGCAGGGCTGGCGCGTGATCGTGCGCGGGCGCGCGCCGGACCGGATGGCTTGGCTCGACGAACGGCTCTGGCTCGGGCCAGAGGATGCGTTCCTGCCACACGGTCTGTCCGGCGGTCCGCATGACGCGCTGCAGCCTATCCTCCTGACGACCGATGCAGGGCTGAGCGCGGAGTGTCTCATCTGCGTCGACGGCGCGGCGGTCAATCCGGAAGAGGTCGATGCGGCGGAGCGAGCCTGCGTGATCTTCGACGGCCAAGACGATGCGGCCGTGCAGGACGCGCGTGGTCACTGGAAGACCCTGACCGAGGCGGGTTGCGCGGCGCAGTACTGGTCCGAAGCGTCAGGTCGATGGGAAAAGAAAGCGGAATCAGGGTCTTGACAACCGTTCTTCGAGTGTCCTAAGGCTGTTCGCGGCTCAGGATCAGTTTGCCGTCGGCAATTTCCATCCGGTCCCAGCGATGCAGGTACGACATGCCCATCAGCGACCGGAACATCTGACCTTCGTTGACATATGCCGGCACGTCGTGGTCGCTGATGCCGCCGATGTCGATCTCGTCGATCCGGACCGGAGCGGTGCGCACTTCGCCATTCGCGGTGCTGGCTCGGCCGTAGAATTGCAGCTGGTCGACCGCCAGCCCGGCGCGTTCGGCATCCTCCCGGGTGAGCACGATCTCCGTGGCACCCGTGTCGACCACGAAATCGACCGGGGCGCCGTTGACCTGCGCGGTCATGTAGTAGTGGCCGTCCCGGTTTCGGGGCACTTCCACGCGACCCTGATCCGCGAAGGCGGATTGTTGCGGCATGAAGTCGTCACGAATGTCTTCCCAGAGGCCGAAGCCCGCCACCACGACGATGAAGATGATGATCCAGGCGGTGCCGTTTCGCACGAGCTGCCCTGCGCGGCTGCGGGCGAGTGACGACAGCATGATGAGAACGATCGCGCCCATTAGCACTGCGCCGAGGATCAATCCTGTATCGTAACCTGCCATATCGCCAATATAGGAGACCGAACCGCAAAACCTAGCTGGATTCGGCGTCGTCCAGTTTTTCCTGCGCCGCCACCCACAGCGCCTCGGCCCGGTTCAGCCCGTCCATCACCTCGGCGTATTTCTGGTTCCACGTCGCTAGCTCGCCGGCGCGCGGTTCTGCGTACAACTCAGGGTTGGCGAGTTTCCTGGCCAACTTCGCGCGCATGTCCTCCAGCTTCTCGACCCGCGCCTCGCATTTGCGCAGTTCGGATCGCAGGGCCAGGATCCGGTCCCGCGACGGCCGTTTGGGCTTGGGTGTGTCCGACGGCTTCTCCGGTTTCGGCCCCGAACTCAGCAGATGCGCGCGATAGGCCGCCAGGTCCTGGTCGTAAGGCTGCACGGTGCCGTCGTTCACCAGCCAGAGCCGGTCCGCCACCAGTTCCAGGAGGTGCATGTCATGCGTCACCAGGATGACGGCGCCGGAATAGTCGGTCAGCGCCTCCACCAGCGCCTCGCGCGATTCGATGTCGAGGTGGTTCGTCGGCTCGTCGAGGATCAGCATGTGCGGCGCGTCGATCGTCGCGATCAGCAGCGACAGACGCGCCTTCTGCCCGCCGGAGAGCCGTCCGACGACGGTCTCGGCCTGTTCGGGACCCAGCCCGAAACCCGCCAGCCGCGCGCGCCAGCGGGCGGGTGTCTCGCCCGGCCGCAGACGGCGCAGATGCTCGAGCGGGGTCTCCTCCACCCGTAACTCGTCCACCTGATGCTGGGCGAAGTAGCCCACGCGCAGCTTCGATGCGGTGGTCATCTTTCCAGCGAAGAGCGGCAGACGATCGGAGAGAAGCTTCGCCAGCGTCGACTTGCCCTCACCGTTCCGCCCCAGAAGCGCGATGCGGTCATCCTGGTCGATCCGCAGGTTCAACCGACGCAGGACCGGCGTGTCGTCATAACCCGTCTCTCCACCTTCCAGGGCGATGATGGGCGGCGACAGCTCGGCCGGCGACGGGAATTCGAACCGGCGCAGGGCGGCCTCCTGCGGCGTGGTGATGGGCTGCATCCGCGCAAGCGCCTTCAGCCGGGATTGCGCCTGCTTCGCCTTGTCGGCCTTGTAGCGGAAGCGGTCGACATAGGATTGCAGATGCGCCCGCCGCGCCTCCTGCTTCTTGGCCATGGATTGCGCGAGCGCCAGTTTCTCATGACGTTGCCGCGCGAACTGGTCGTAGGGGCCCTGGTAGAGCGTCAGCTGTCGATCCTCCAGATGCAGGATCGCTTGAACCGCGCGGTTGAGCAGGCCGCGATCGTGGGAGATGATGATGACCGTGTGCGGGTACCGCGCGAGGTAATTCTCGAGCCACAGCGCGCCCTCGAGGTCGAGGTAGTTGGTGGGCTCGTCCAGCAGAAGCAGGTCGGGCCGCGCAAAGAGCACCGCCGCCAGAGCCACCCGCATCCGCCAGCCGCCCGAGAAGGCGGAGCAGGGCATCTGCTGCGCGTCCTCGTCGAAGCCGAGCCCCTTCAGGATCGACGCGGCCCGCGCCTCTGCCGACCATGCGTCGATATCGGCCAGCCGCGTCTGGATTTCCGCGATGCGATGGGCATCCTCGGTCTCCTCGGCCAGAAGCGCTGCGCGTTCGGTATCGGCCGCGAGTACGGTGTCGAGGAGCGAGGTTCCGGACGACGGCACCTCCTGCGCGACTCCGCCGATGCGCGTACCGGAGGGCAGGGCGATCTCCCCGCTTTCCAGCGCCAGCTCGCCCCGGATCAGGCGGAACAGCGTGGTCTTGCCGGTGCCGTTGCGGCCGACCATCCCGACCTTGTGCCCGGTCGGGATCATCGCGGAGGTCCCGTCGAACAGCGGGCGGCCTTCGATGGCAAAGCGGATATCGGAAAGACGCAACATGGCCGGCTTCTTGGGCCATGTGTCGGGCGGCGTCAATCGCGGCTTTCCAAGCCGTGAACCCCATGCTACGAGGCCGCGATTTTTGCATCGGGGCGCATTCCGTCCCCACCCAGACAGGAGACATATCATGGCCGTGGAGCGGACGCTGAGCATCATCAAGCCCGACGCAACGAAACGCAACCTGACCGGCAAGATCAATGCCAAGTTCGAGGATGCGGGGCTGCGCATCGTCGCGCAGAAGCGGATCAAGCTGAGCAAGGAGCAGGCCGGCGTCTTCTATGCGGTGCATGCAGAGCGCCCGTTCTACGACGAGCTGTGCGAGTTCATGGCCTCCGAACCGGTGGTCGTGCAGGTTCTCGAGGGCGAGGGGGCCATCTCGAAGAACCGCGAAGTGATGGGGGCGACCAATCCCGCGGACGCGGCACCGGGCACGATCCGTGCGGAATTCGCCGAAAGCGTCGGCGAGAACTCCGTCCACGGGTCCGACGCGCCGGACACCGCTGCCGCGGAAATCGCCTACTTCTTCTCGGGCCTCGAACTGGTCGGCTGAACGGATCGCCCTGCGGCCCGGCGGCGCCTGTCGCTCCGGGTCGGCGGTACTGGTCGGTTTCCAGCTCCTGCGATGCAGTCAAATGGGTGTTCGGCTGATCATTCTCGCTTTTGCTCGATCACGCCGATTGCATCGAGTGTCCGGTCGAGTTCGGAGACCGGCCGAGGCGATGCATCGGCTTTGATCGCATCGAACCCGCGGCGCAGCGCTTCCTTTTCGGCTCCTTGGCAATCGTTCCATGGCCGCCCCTGAAGGCCGCGCAACTCTTCCGCCGATCGGATTCCCGCACGATGGCATGCGGATCCAACGGCCGGCCCGAGATTGCGGACGGTCGTCACAGGGTCTGCCATGACGATAGTCCATGGCGGGACCGATCAACGGTCACGCATCATTGTCAAAGGTCACCGAAGCCCGGCACGGGAGCCGATTCAGATACTCGCGTAATCCGTAAATATCGGAGTTTCGGCCGGTTTGGGCTGCGATTTGGTCGTGCCTTTGATCTTCACAACGGGTTTCTGCTTATGCATCGTAAACACTCACTCACTAGACATACGCATTCGTTCTAAATCGGTTTCCTGAAAAAGTTGTGCCCGGAACGCGGCAACACTACGAACTCTCGAATGAAAACCGGCTAATATTTTTGATCATACCGTTTTTCTTGAGAAATATCGAGGGGAATTTCGGGTGGTTCGCCGCGTCGGGCCATCCCTGCGATTCGATGGCCAGCGCCGAAAACGGCCGGATCGCGCCCGTTCCCGGTGGGGTTGTGAGGCGCGGCAAGTACTCTCCGGTGTAGAGCACGACACCCGGCTGATTGCTGTCGACCGTCATCCGGATGCCAGAAACGGTCGAACTCAGTCGCAGGACTGGGCGCAACGCCTCGCCAACCTCCTGCGCAAGGCAGAAGCAACCGTCAAGCGGCGGACCGGAAACCGGATCGCGCGGCACGGTGAAATCGAACGGTCCGCCAGTCACGTCGAGGATGCGTCCCGTGGGAATGAGATCGGCGCCGGTCTCAAGCATCCTGGTGCTGTTCACGCCAAGCCGGTGCGCGGTAAGATCGCCCGTTTCGTCGAGCGTCCAGTAGGCGTGGGACGTGGCGTTGACCAGCGTGTCCGCGTCCGTCTGCGCTTCGATGGTCAGGATCAGCGATCTGCCACGGATCTCGTAGGTGACGCGGAACGCGCGCCGTCCCGGCAGGCCGCAGGCGCCATCCGGCAGAACGCAGCGGAGTGTGACCTCGGTTTCCGTGTGCTCGACGACGTCCCACACCCTGTGTTGAAGCGCCTCGGACCCGCTGTGCAGACAATCGGGTGGTGTGTTCGCCTCCATTTGGTATGTGCGCCCGCCGATCCAGACGCTGGCACCGGAAACCCGGCCCGCGATGGGACCGACGATCACGCCGATGGCCTGCGGAGCGTTCGCGTAATCCTCGGCATGAGGCAGCCCCAGAACGAGACTTTGAGGGTGTCCCTCCAGCCAGACCCGCGAAAGTGCGGCGCCGTAAGGCGAAATCTCCGCCGTCAGATGTTTTCCGCCGATGTCGAGGAACCGGGTCATCGCGCTGCTATGCACTGCCCTGTCGGGAGGTTGGGCGAAGGATCCATATCGCGAGTCCTCCTGAGGGACCTCAGTAGTCGCGCTCGTAGAATATCCCGATCGCGGTGTCACCGTCTGACCCGACGCGCCCCCGTGCCGTGATGTTTTCGCTGACGTCGAGGTTCAGGTTGATCTCGCTGTCGCCGTCGCCGTTCACGACCACGTCGGTATAGACTGTATCCGAAATGTATTTCCCGATCCGCGCTTCGGCGTTGCCGTCCGCATCCGTGCCGATGTCGAATTCGTCCACGCCGAGCCCTTCGCGCAGCCGTTGAATTCCCAGCCCGCCACGCCCGGACAGGGTTCGGATCGCCGCGGCAAGTTGAACCGCCTGCAGCGGCGAGATGCTGGTGGCGTCACGCCCGAAAAGCAGGAGGGACAAGGCCTCGTCCTGCGGAAGCTCCGGGCTGGACGTGACGGTCAGTTCCGGCGAGGAGGCCTCGCCCTCCAGCAGCAGGATGACGTCGGTTCCATCCACCTCCGAGCGTGCGAGGAACCGGAGGACCGGATCGAAACTGCCGCGGATACGGACGGAGCCCTCGTCCAGGCTCAGCCGGTTGCCAAGCAGGTCGATCCGCCCGCGGATCAGGTCGAATTGCCCGATGGGCACGACGTCGTTCGTGGTGCCGGTCAATCGAAGCTCTCCGCCCAGTTCGGCGTCCAGCCCGCGACCACGCACGAAGAGGCGATTGGGCGCGCTGATCGTCAGATCCAGCGGGTAGGCCGGACCCGAACCCTCGCCGCTGTCCTCCCCAGTGTCGGCGAGGCCGGCGAACTGAAGCGTACGTTGCACATCTGCCGGTGGCGACGCGTGACGCAGACCGTCGAGCGCCGCGTAGGAGGGACCGATATTCGGGATGCGCACCTCGACCGTGCCGAGCGTGATCTGCCCGCCGATCCGCGCGCCGCCGGTGAGGGGTCCTTCGACGGTGACGCGCCCGTTCAGGTTGGCCTCGAAGAGTTCGCGGTCCCGGATCGTCGCGTTCACCAGCTCTGCGGTGATGTTCGCCGAAAACGGCGGGGAAAGAGTGATCGGGCCAGAAACTCGGACCTGCCCGCCGGACGCGATGGTGCCGTTGATCCCGACCTGGGCGCGTCCGCCCGACAAGTTGACCTGGCCGCCGATGTCGTTGATCGCGATGCCCTGCGCCGGCAGGGCGAACCGTGCGTTTTCCAACCCGATGCGGCCGGTGACGGAGTCAAGCGCCGGTGGGCCGTCCACGGCGAGGTCAAAGCGCAGGATGCCGGAGAGCGACTGCCCGCTGAGTTGCGCGTTTGCAAGCGCCAGCGGGACGGACCCGTTGAGCGAGACATCGACGCGCGACACGTCCTGCGCCACTGTTCCGGAGCTCCGGAGCGTGATGCCACCCGGGCCGTTGCCGGTGACATTGATCTGCCAGGGGCCGCCATCGTGGCGCGCACTTCCTTCGACGGACGCAGCCCCGGGCAATTCCGGAACCACAAGCCCGAGGTTGGACACGGAGGCGCGGAAGTCCAGTGCCGCCTCGTCGCTCGCGTATGATCCCGACAGTTCTGCGTCGAGGGCAGGGCCTTCGAGCGACACTGTCTCGATGCGCAGCGAACCGTCCGCATCACGCTCCGCCGACACTTCGAAGGTGCTGGTGCCGCGCAGCAGCGGCTCGATCGTCGGTTGCTCGAAGGCGAGCGAGCGCGTTTCCCCGTTGGCGTCGATCTCGAAACTGCCGGCGAGTACGTCGGCCGTGCCTTCGGCAGTGAGGCTGACGCCGCCCGAGAGACGCCGACCGGCAAGACCGGCATAGGCGGCGAGTTGCGCGATCTCCGCCTCGATTCGTCCGCCGACCTCGAGCGCCGATTGTCCGTCGCCCGTGATCGTTCCGTCATAGGTGACCCGCGCGTCGCCGGGCAGTTGGGCCAGCGCGTCGATGGCCCAGGTTTCATCCGACTGCTGTGCTTCGACAGTGAGCTGTGCGGCGCCCGGCAGTTGGGGCAATGCAAGCGCGATGTTCGGCAGACTGGCGCTGAGCCGCGCCGTGCTGCTGCCGGGATCCAGCCGTCCAGTTCCGGAGGCCGTCAGACCGGGGCCGTTGACGTCCAGATCATTGACCTCCAGAACACCGTCGGCATCACGGCGGGCAGTTACGGCGAACTCGGTCGTTCCGCGCAGCAATGGTTCCACCATCGGTTGACCGAAGGTGGGCGACCGGGTTTCGCCCGAGGCCGAGAGGTCAAAGCTGCCGGCGAGTGCGTCGGCGGAGCCTTCGACGTCGACCGCCACTCCGCCGCTCAGAGGCCGCCCGGCCAGGTCGGAAAACGGGGCAAGCCGTGCGATCTCCGCCTCGGCCCGGCCCGCGATATCGAGCGAAGTCTGCCCGTCGCCGGTGACCGTTCCGATATAGCTGACCTGCGCGTTGCCGGGCAACTGCGCAAGCGCCTCGATCGCCCAAGCGTCGTCGGTCTGGTCCGCCGTCACGGTCAGCTGCGCGGCGCCCGGCAAGTCGGGCAGGATCAGTTCCAACTCCGGAATGGCCGCGTTCAGCCGCACGTCGCTTTCGCCAGCGTCCAGCCGGCCGGACGCGGACGCGGTCAGGCCCGGTCCGGTCAGATCGAGCTGGCTCAGTTGCAGGACGCCATCGGCATCCCGCTCCGCCTCCAGATCGAAGCGCGTTGTGCCACGAAAGAGCGGCTCGACCATCGGGACATCGAAGGCGAGTTGCGTCGTCTCTCCACGGGCCGTCGCCGTGAAACTTCCGTCGAGCAGATCCGCACTGCCCTCGGCACCGAGGGTGACGCGGCCGGAGATGTCGCGCCCGGCGAGCCCGGAGAACGCCGCGAGACGGCCGATTTCGCCGTCGAGTTGGCCGTTTGCGGTCATTTCGGTGTCACCGTCGCCGGCCACGCTGCCGCGAAACTGCAACGACGCGTCACCGGGCAGTGCGGCGTCGGCGTTGATTTGCCACACGTTCCCCGTCTGGTCCGCCTGCAGGCTCAGGTTCACGGCGCCGTCGAGTGCCGGCAGGATCCGCGCGACGTCGACGATTTCGGCTTCGACGTTCACATCGCTGTCGCCGGTGCTGACCCGTGCGCTGCCCTCGATCCGAGCCTCCGCGGTGCGCACCTGCAACGGATCGACGCGCAGCCCGCTCTCGTCGCGCACGAGTCCGAGCGACAGGGTGCCTTCCCCCGCAAGCAGGGGATCGACCTGTGCGATGCCGGTGGTGATGTCGTTCGTCGTACCCGACAGGGTCAGGTCGATCACTCCCGTCAGCGGCTCTGCGGAACCGGAGACCGCCAGAGAGGCCACGCCGCCCAACTGGAGGCCCGTGAGCGGTCCGAAGCGCGCCAGATCCTGCGCCGTCACGGTCAGATCCGGTGCCACGGTCAGGTCGCCGGTGCCGTCGATCCCGCTGACGGTAATGTCGCCCGTCAGGCTATAGTCGCTGCCGCCCAGCTCCATGTCGGTCAGTGTCAGCGGTGTCTCCCGCGACCAGTCGAAGCTCAGCACACCGCGCAGCGTGTCGCCGATCGCGGTGGCAAGCGCCGCGTCGCCCGGATCTATTCCGCCGGCATCGAGCTCCAGACGTCCGGAGACGCGGTCGGTGTCGCGGTCGATCACGCCCGACCCGGCAAAGCCCACGGTGTCGAGACGCGCCGCGTCGCGCTCGACGCCTTCCGCGCGCCCCTCGATCTGCCAGCCGTTGCCCTCGCTGGAGTCGAATGACCCGGTCAGGCGGACGCTTTCGACGTAGGTCTGTGGTCCGGACAAGGGGAGCAGGATCCGGTCGCCCTGAGGCGGTTCGATCGTGCCATCGAGCGACAGCAGGTGCGGCCAGCCGTCCGGAGCGATCTCCGCCGTGGCCCGCAATTCCAGCGCCGCCGCGCGCAGATCCAGCAACTCCAGCGTCAAGGTGCCGTCCGGCCGCTGCGCGGCCTCGGCCGTCAGTTGCACGTCGGGCCCGAGGAAGGTCTGATAATCCGGCGCCAACATCGGCGCCAGGTCGCCGCCAAGATCGACGGCGAAACGCCTCGCGCCGTCATCCACGCCGCGCAGGGACACGCTGCCCGCCAGCCGTTCCTCGCCATCCGTGACGAGCCGGATGTCGCTTGTGAAATCGTCAAGTGTTCCTTCACCTGCGATCGACAGTTGCAGCGACGGCCGGTCCGGAATGCCGAGCAGGTTCACGGCCAGCCCACCCTCGGGTTCCTGCACCTGCAGATCCAGCAGGATGTTGGTCGTGTCGTCGTCGTAGGAGGCGTTCAGGTTCACTTCGCCACCTGCGTCGAGGCGGTTTACCGAGATCTGCGCCGAGGCCGAACCGCCCGCCAACGCGGCCGACCCGTTGATCGAGAGTGCCGCGGCTTCTCCCAAAACGGGCGGCCCAAGGTCGACCCGCGCCACTTGCATCTGGGCGATGCGGATCGCGACCGGCAGATCGGGAAGGGAAAAACTGCCGCTGGCCTCCGGTGCGGGCAATTCGCCTTCGGCCGGAAGCGGTGGGCGGGGCAGTTCGACGAGGCCGACCGAAATCTCGTCGATCTCGATCTCACCGCGGAGCAGGGCGGATCGCGTCCAGACCATCGCAACGTCGCTGATCGTCAGCCACACGCCATTGCGGTCGGCGACCGTGATCCGCTCGATCGTCGCGCGCGAACTCAGGGCGCCTGCGAACCCCTCGATCCGCACCTCGCGGCCGGGACCGGACAGCGCACCTTCGAGAAGGCCCTGAATGAACCCGCGGTCGGAATCGTCGGATTGCGCGGCAAGTCCAGCCGGCAGTAAGAGCAGGAGACAGAGCAGGAGCCACCGCATCAGAACGCCTGCCCGATGCCGATGTAGATCTGTACGCCGTCGCCGGTGTCCCCATAGATCGGACCGGCGATGTCGGCGCGGATGGGGCCGACGGGCGTCTTGTAGCGCACGCCAAGGCCAGCCCCCGCTTGCCAGTCGCCATCGCCGTTCGGGAAGCTTTCGGGTCCGACATAGCCGGCATCGGCAAAGGCGACGACACCGATCGTGTCGGTCACGGCGTACCGGACTTCACCTGACAAGCCGAGGAAGGTGCGGCCACCAAACATGATCCCGTTGCCATAATCGGCATCGAGCGACTCGTATGGCTGGCCACGCACCGTGCCACCGCCGCCCGAATAATAGAGATAGGTGGGAGGTGTTTCATTCTCTTCCGGACCGAAGAGTGATCCCAACAGGAAACGCCCGGCCAACACCGTGCGCCCGTTGGCGCCGACGCTGTAATAGGCGCGCGCATCGAAGTTCATGCTGAACGCGAAATTGTCGTTTTCCGCCTCGTAGAACGGCTCGGCCTCGAGCCACAGGTAATAGCCCTTTGTGGTGTCCAGTTCATTGTCGCGCCGGTCATAGGTCAGCGCGGTCGGCACGTTGAAGACGATGAACTCACGTTCGAACTCCTGCGGGGGCGCAGTATAGCGATCCTGCACCAGCGAGTAGCTGGCGCCAAGGCCGAACTCGACGGTGAGATATTCGCCGAATCGCTGGGACACGCCGAAGGTCAGGCCGGCGCGTTGCTCGTCATAGTCCGGCTCTTCGAGGTAGACCAGTTCGGCCTCCGCAAAGAACAGCGTGTCGGGACCATATACGGCAGGTTTCTCGAACCGGGCGGAGAGGCTGTAGTCCACGCCGCCGAACTGGCCGCCCAGTTGCGCGATCACCCCGTCGAAGCGCAGGGTTTCCGCGCCGCCCAGCAGGTTGCGGTGCAGCCAGTATCCAGTCAGTGTCAGCCCATCCAGCGTCGACAGTTCCACCCCGCCGCCGATGCGCCGCGGCTTGCGGTCGATCACGGAGATCTCGATGTCCATGGTGCCGTCCGGGCCGACGACCTCGCCTTCGGTCAGCTGCACGGACTGAAACGTTCCGGTCCGGCGCAGGCGGCTGGCGGCCTTCTGCACCGCGGCGGGCATGTAGACTTCACCCTGCGGTATGCCCGCGATCGCGCGCACACGCGTTTCGCGCACCCGGCTTTCTCCGGAGACGATCACGTCGCCGAAGCTCACGCGCGGGCCGGGGGCGACATCGATATCCACGTCGAGTTGCGCCTGGGGATGGCGCGCGACGATGGATTGGCCGCTGATTTCGGCCTTGGCGTGGCCGTAGTCCCGCCAGTCGGTCACCGCGGACTGCGCGGCGTCGCGAACCCGTGTTGCGCGGGCGGTCCGGCCGGTCCGGAACTCCTCGGGCGGTTGCGAGCCGGGAGCCAGCGGCGCGACACTCGCACGGCCAAACCGAAAGGGCCGGCCTGGATCGACGATGATGTCCGCCCGCGTGAACTGCGGCGGCACCGAAAACGGGTCAAGCTGGGCTGCCTCTCGCCCGTCCAGCTTGATGCTGACGGCGACGGAGTAGTAACCCTGCGCATAAAGCGCCTCGACCAGCCGGGTGTAATCGCTGCGCGCGGCGGCCACGACGTCGCGCGGGTTGGTCTCGTCGTCGTTCACAAGCGTTTCAAGCAGCGAGGCCTGACGCAAGATCTCCGTCAGCTCTTCGCCATCGACGTTGGGATACCGGTCCAGTCCCGCGAGGCGCAGGTCCACCTGCTCCAGCGCCAGTACGCGAATCGGAAGCAACAACACCAAGGCACATATGACAGTTCGAATCGTCAACATTCGCGCGGGTACGGTCCTCTCTCGCCCACCCACAAGCTTAGAGCGGTTGATACCGGGCTTCCATGGGCAATACGTGTCGTGTGCGTCATTCTGCCTGATTTTCCCCGGCTCTCTCGCATCCTCGTCCCGCTCGTTCGTCAGTATCGCGCCTTGACTTCGGCGGCGCGTGCCACGAGGCGGGCCTTGCGACGTTCGCGGACAAAGACGAACAGCCCGGAGCCAAGGATCAGTGCGATGCCGAGCCACACTTCCCATTGCGGCAGCTCCTCGAAGATCAGCCAGCCCCAGAGGACGGCCAGCGGCAATCCGACATATTCGTAGGGCGCGACCGTGGCGGCGTCCGTGACGCGGTAGGCCTGGCTCAGACAATAGCCGATCGCGGCCGAGTTTGCGCCGAGCGCCAGGAAGTAGGTCCAGTCCCGGGGCGTCGGCCATGACCATGCGCGCAGCAGGAAGACCAGGCTTTCGTTCTCCAGCCCTTGCGCGAAACGCCCATCGCCCGCCACGACGAAGAAACCCAGCGACACGACCAGGAACATCCCCTGGATGTAGATCGCCAGCGCCGAGGCCTTCGTGGTAACCCCCAGCCGCCGCGTCAGGATCTGGTTGAGCGCATAGGTCAGCGCGGCGATCACCGGCAGCAGGAGCACGATCCGCGGTACCTCGAGCGCGCCCGTGTCGGCCCACGGACGTTGCATGATGACGACGCCGAGGAAGCCCACGACGACCGCCGAGAGCCGGAGCGGTCCGACCTTCTCGCCCAGAAGCGGGATCGACAGGAGCGTGATGAAGAGCGGCGCCACGAAGAACAGCGCCGTCGCATCGGCCAGCGGCAAGGCCGCCAGCGCCAGAAAGAACGTCATGTTGGCGATCACGATCAGCAACCCGCGCAGGGCATGCCAGCCGGGATGGCGCGTGCGCAGGATCGACCAGCCCCCCTCCATCTGCACGAGCACCAGCGAGAACATCATCCCGATTCCCGAGCGCAGGAACACGGTCTGGTGCAGCGGGTAGGTGCCGGACAGCTGCTTGACGACCAGGTCGTTGATCGAAATGCAGAAAACGCCTGCCAGTACGAATGCGATGCCGATCTGCGAGCGGCTTTCTGCGCGGATTTCCATGCGCTGGCCCTATCACAGCGCCGGGCGATGTCACACCAATTGCGGCATGGCGCTGCGCGGGATCTTGGGTTAGGTCTTGGCTCGGAAATGAGGGGGGACAGTGCCCATGCAGATGTCAGATACGCGCCGCATCAAGGCGAGCCCGCAGCAGGTCTACGATGCGCTGCTCGAACCCGAGGTGCTGCAGGCCTGCGTGCCGGGCGCGCAGGACGTGAGCGGATCGCCCGACGACGGCTATGAGGCGACGGTGGTGCAGAAGGTCGGCCCGGTGAAGGCGACCTTCAAGGGTCAGGTGACCATGACCGAGCTGGAGCCGGCCAAGGCGATGACCATCAGCGGCGAGGGGAAAGGCGGTGCGGCCGGCTTCGCCAAGGGCTCGGCCAAGGTGAAGTTCGCTGAGGCCGACGGCGGCACCGAACTCAGCTATGACGTGGAGGCCAAGGTGGGCGGCAAGCTGGCGCAGCTCGGCAGCCGGATCATCGACGGCTTCGCCAAGAAGATGGCCGACCAGTTCTTTCAGAACCTGCAGGAGGTTCTCGAAGGACCTCCGCCCAGCGACGACAGCGAAGAGGCCGAGGTCAAGCGCAGCTGGTTCAAGAAGCTGACTGGCCGGAAGTAGCCGCCAGCGCGGCGGGCGCTATGTGTCACTTCCTGCGGCCGTGAGCGCGCCCGGCCTCTGTGCCCTCGGCAAGTTGCAATGACACATGCGGGTGACATCCCCGCTGCCAACAATACGTCCGGCCATGGCCGAGGAGGCATCCAATGTCCGCCATTCTGGAAGTCCGGGGACTTCGCAAGTCTTATGCCGACGGGTTCGAAGCGCTCAAGGGCGTGGATCTCGACATCCACGAGGGCGAGATCATCGCGCTGCTGGGACCCAACGGCGCGGGAAAGACCACGCTGATTTCGACCGTCTGCGGCATCACCATGCCAACCGCCGGTACGGTTACGGTGGGCGGGCACGACATTCAGCGGGATTTCCGCGCCGCGCGCCAGATGATCGGCCTGGTCCCGCAGGAGATTTCGCTCGAGCCCTTCTCGAAGGTGATCAACTCGGTCCAGTTTTCCCGCGGGCTCTTCGGGAAATCGCGCGGCGATTCTGTGGTCGAGGATACGCTGCAGACAGCTGAGCCTCTGGGACAAGCGCGACAGCCAGATCAAGGAACTCTCCGGCGGCATGAAGCGCCGGGTGCTGATCGCCAAGGCGCTGGCGCATGAACCACGCATCCTCTTCCTCGACGAGCCGACAGCTGGCGTCGACGTGGAATTGCGCAAAGACATGTGGGAGATCGTGGCCAAGCTCAAGGCGAGCGGCGTGACCATCATCCTGACCACGCATTATATCGAGGAGGCCGAGGCGATCGCCGACCGCATCGGCGTCATCAACAATGGCGAACTCCTGCTGGTGGAGGACAAGAAGGACCTGATGGCGCGCATGGGCCAGAAGGAGTTGCACGTCCTGATCGCGGAGCCGATCGACGCGGTGCCGAAATCGCTCGAGAAGTACCGACCTTTCGCTGGTCGACGGGGGCACCACGCTCACCTACACCTATGACACCAAGGGCGAAAGGACTGGCATCACCTCGCTGCTGCGCGACCTCTCCGATGCCGGGCTGCTGCTTCGCGACGTGTCGACCCGCCAATCGAGCCTGGAGCAGATCTTCGTCGACCTCGTGCACGACGACGGCAAGGAAGGCGTCAAGGACAGCGAGGACGCGGCATGAACGGAATGGCGATCTGGTCCATCTACCGATCGGAAATGTCCCGGTTCCTGCGGACGCTGCTTCAGAGCTTCATCTCTCCGATCATCTCGACGTCGCTCTACTTCGTGGTGTTCGGTGCCGCGATCGGCTCGCGGCATCGATCAGGTGGAGGGTGTGTCCTACGGCGCCTTCATCGTTCCGGGCCTGATCATGCTGACGGTGATCACACAGGCGATCTCCAACGCGTCCTTCGGCATCTATTTCCCGAAATTCATCGGCACGATCTACGAGTTGCTGTCCGCGCCGATCAACTTCCTGGAGATCGTGATCGGATATGTGGGCGCGGCGGCGACAAAGGCGCTCTTCATCGGGATCGTGATCCTGGGGACGTCGTTCTTCTTCGTCGACATCTCGATCCAGCATCCTTTGGCGATGCTGGCCTTCCTCGTGCTGACCTGCATCAGTTTCGCGCTGATGGGGTTCATCATCGGGATCTGGGCGGGCAATTTCGAGCAGTTGCAGCTGGTGCCGTTGCTGATCGTGACGCCGCTCGTGTTTCTCGGCGGGTCGTTCTACTCGATCTCGATGCTGCCTCCGGTCTGGCAGACCATCTCCATGTTCAACCCGGTGGTCTACCTCGTCTCCGGGTTCCGGTGGGCGTTCTTCGGGCTCTCGGACGTGCCCATACTTGCGTCGCTGGCGGCCATCGCGCTGTTTCACGGCCCTGTGCCTGGGGGTGATCTGGTGGATCTTCCGGACCGGCTGGCGCATTCGGCAATGATCGCCTTGGTCCCTGTCTTTCCTTCCCGGGTGAACGCCTTTGGCACCCGACAGCCGCCCGTTGACGTCATTTCGCCTTACGTGGCGTCGAAGCCTTGTTTGCCCGTTGGCCGGGATCTACATCGAACCTCATGAAACGCTGGATCCCCTTCATGAAATCAGGCCCGACCGTCGCAGTCCTGCGCATGTCGGGTGTCATCGCCAGCGGAACACGCGGCACGCTCAGCGACCAGATGCTGGCGCCGTTGCTGGAGCGGGCGTTCACCCGCGGCAAGCCCGACGCCGTGGCGCTGGAGATCAATTCGCCGGGCGGCAGCCCGGTGCAGTCCTCGCTGATCGGCTCGCGCATCCGGCGTCTGTCGGAGGAAAAGAAGGTTCCCGTCTTTGCCTTCGTCGAGGACGTGGCGGCCTCGGGCGGCTATTGGCTGGCCTCCGCCGCGGACGAGATCTGGGCCGACGAAAGCTCGGTCGTGGGATCCATCGGCGTGATCTCGGCGGGGTTCGGGGCGCACGAGTTCCTGGTGCGCCAGGGGATCGAACGGCGCGTCTACACCGCCGGCAAATCGAAATCCATGCTGGACCCGTTCCGCCCCGAAAAGGAAGAGGACGTGGCGCGCCTGAAGTCGATCCTCGAGGACCTGCACCAGCAACTTCATCGACCATGTGAAGGCCCGGCGCGACGGAAAACTCGATGGTGAGACCGATGTCTTCACCGGCGAATTCTGGCTGGCGGGCAAGGCGCTGGATCTCGGGCTGATCGACGGCATCGGGCACGTGGTGCCCGAAGATGAAGGAACGCTTCGGCGACAAGGTGCGGTTCCGTCGGTATGAAATCCGCCGCCCGTTCTTCCGCCGGTTCGGCGCATCGATGATCGAGGACGCCTTGGCAGGGATCGAAGAGCGCGCAGCCTACGCGCGCTTCGGGCTCTGACTGAATGCTGGTCAAGATCGTCCTTTTGTTTCTGGTCGTTCATGGTGGTGCTTGGCATGTTCGGCAAGCTGCACTGTCGGGGGCAAGCGGCTGCGGCAACGCCAAGTGCCCGGGATGCGGGCGCTACAGGATCGGCAAGGGCCCCTGCGCCTGCGGGAGGGATCGTGGCTGATCTGATGCCCTGGCTCCTCTGCGGCCTCGGCCTGGTGATACTGCTGCTGGCCGGCGATGCGCTGGTGAAGGGGGCGGTGAACCTTCGCTGCGGCTCGGCGTTCCCGCGCTGATCGTCAGCCTGACCATCGTCGCCTTCGGCACCTCGGCGCCGGAGCTGCTGATCTCGGTCAAGGCGGTCATCGGTAACAAGCCGGGCATCGCGCTGGGCAACGTGGTCGGATCCAACACCGCCAACGTGCTGCTGGTGCTGGGCATGCCGGCGCATGCTGGCGGCGATGCACACCTCCGAATGCGAGACGCCGCAAGACCTTCAACTTCATGATCGCGGCGACGGTGCTGTTCATCGGGCTGGCGTTTCGCGGATCTTCGACTGGATCGCCGGGCTGATCCTGCTGGCCGGGCTGTTCGTGGTGTTGGCCGATGCCTTTCGCGATGCCAAGAGACATCGGCGCGCCGGTCGCGCCGCCGCGTCCGAAGCTGCGATGGACGCGGCCCTCAACGACGAGGACGTCGAAGGCGCCGATCCCGACATGCCGTGGTGGCGGATCGTGCATGTTCCTCGTGCTGGGCCTCGTGGGACTGCCGCTGGGCGCGAACCTGCTGGTCGACAACGCGTCGATCATCGCGCGGCAGTACGGCGTCAGCGACACGGTGATCGGGCTGACGCTGGTCGCCGTGGGCACCTCGCTGCCGGAACTGGCGACGACGGTCATGGCGGCGCTGCGGCGGCAGGCGGACGTGGCGCTGGGCAACGTCATCGGGTCGAACATGTTCAACCTGCTCGCGATCATCGGCATCGCCTCGCTTCGTCGGGCCGATCCCGGTCGATCCGGAATTCCTGCGCTTCGACCTCTGGGTGATGCTGGCCGCGTCGCTGATCCTGATCCCGTTCGTGTTCCTGCGGGTCGACATCATCGCGGATCTGGGGCGTGGTGCTGACGGCGCTCTACGTGCTCTATATCGTCGTCGTGCTGAGCTGATCGTGAGGGGAGGCCAGAGGAATGACCGGCAAGCGAGCCTTGGTGACGGGAGCGGGCAAGCGGCTGGGCCGCGCGATGGCGCTCTATCTCGGCACGCCGGGGCTTCGACGTGGCGGTGCATTACGCGTCTCGGCCGACGGCGCGGAGGACACAGCGCGCGAGATCCGGGCGCATGGGCGCAGCGCCGTGACGCTGCAGGCCGACTGCTGGACGAGGCGCAGTCCGAGGCGCTGTTCGACGCCGCGGCCGACGGCGCTGGGCGGGCCGATCACCTGCCTCGTCAACAACGCCTCGATCTTCGAACACGACACGATCGGCAGTGCCACGCGGGAAAGCTGGGACCGGCACATCGGCATCAACCTGCGCGCGCCCTTCGTGCTGACGCAGGCGATGGCCGCGCAGGGGCTGGAACCCGCGACCGACGCGACCGGCGAGCCGCCGGCGCCGGGGCTGATCGTCAACATGATCGACCAGCGCGTGCTGCAAACTGACGCCGGAATTCATGACCTACACGCTGGCCAAGATCGGGCTCTGGGCGTTGACCCGGACCAGCGCGCAGGCGCTGGCGCCGGCCATCCGCGTCAACGCGATCGGCCCGGGTCCGACCCTGCGCGCGGCGAGCCAGACGCGAGGAGACATTTCGCCCGCCAGCGGGCGCGACCGTTCTTGGGCGGGGTGCGAACGCCGAGGACATCACCGCCGCGCTGGGGTACTTCCTGGACGCGCCCGCGGTCACCGGGCAGCTGATCTGCGTCGACGGCGGACAGCACCTGAGCTGGCAGACAACGGACGTGCTGGGGACGGAGTAGGGCGGATCCACCGAAAGTTGTGCACCTACGTCCATACTGTCACGGAATTGTCATCAAAACCGCCGCGTTTTCAAACGCTTATCATGGGGACGGAAAAATATGTCGACAAAACAACCCCTTGAAAAATTGCCTAAAAATTGAGCAAAGCGATGAAGCCGCCTCACAACGTGTCAGATTTTTCCGGACGACCGGAATTTATGTACAGGGTTATCCACAGGAAACGGTGGATTAACTATAGGTTGCATTGCGCCTTGATCCGGTGCAGCGGACGCGAAGAATCGATAGACTGACGAGATGGCGGAAGAGCAGCCGCGTACCGACAGGCCACGGGGTCATCCAGTCCTACCTGAAGACGCTCGACGGCAGTCCGGGCGTCTACCGGATGCTCGATGCACAGGCGCGGGTGCTCTATGTCGGCAAGGCGCGCAACCTCAAGGCGCGGGTGTCGAGCTATGCGCGTCCCGCCGGTCACAGCCCGCGGATCGCGCGGATGATCGCCGAGACCGCGTCGATGATGTTCCTGACCACGCGCACGGAAACCGAGGCGCTGCTGCTGGAGCAGAACCTCATCAAGCAGCTCAAGCCGAAGTTCAACGTGCTGCTGCGCGACGACAAGAGCTTTCCGAACATCCTCGTCAGCCAGGACGACGGATTTTCCGCAGATCAAGAAGCACCGTGGCGCGAAGAAGGAGAAGGGCAGCTATTACGGCCCCTTCGCCAGCGCGGGCGCGGTGAACCGGACGCTGAACCAGCTGCAGAAGGTCTTCCTGCTGCGCAACTGCTCGGATGCGATGTTCGACAGCCGCACCCGGCCTTGCCTGCTCCACCAGATCAAGCGGTGCAGCGCGCCCTGCGTCGGCAAGATCTCAAAGCAGGAGTACGCCGGCAGCGTGCGGGACGCGGAGCGGTTCCTGATGGGCAAGTCGACGGACATCCAGGCCAAGCTGGCCGCCGACATGCAGGCCGCGTCCGAAGCGATGGAATTCGAACGCGCCGCCGCGCTGCGCGACCGCATCCGCGCGATGACGCAGCGTGCAGAGCGCGCAGGGGATCAACCCGCGCGGCGTGACGGAGGCGGATATCGTGGCGCTGCACATGGACAGCGGGCAGGCCTGCGTGCAGGTGTTCTTCATCCGCGCCGGCCAGAACTGGGGCAACCGCGATTTCTATCCCCGCGTCGGCGCCGATGTGGAGGCGGCGGAGGTGCTGGAGGCGTTCCTCGGCCAGTTCTACGACACCAAGGAACCGCCGCGGCAGGTGATCCTGTCGAACCCGATCGAGAACCCGGACCTGATGGCCGAAGCACTGACCGGCAAGCTCGGCCGCAAGGTGGAGTTGCTCGTGCCCCAGCGCGGGCGAGAAGGCGGAACTGGTGGAAAGCGCGCTGCGCAACGCCCGCGAAAGCCTCGCCCGCAAGATGGCGGAGACGGCGACGCAAGGCGAAACTGCTGCGCGGGCTGGCGGAGGCATTCGAACTCGATGCCCCGCCGCGAGCGGATCGAGGTCTACGACAACTCCCACATCCAGGGCGTCGAACGCGGTCGGCGCGATGATCGTTGCGGGGCCGGACGGATTCATGAAGAACCAGTACCGCAAGTTCAACATCAAGGGGGAGGAGCTGACCCCCGGCGACGATTTCGGGATGATGAAGGAGGTGCTGACGCGCCGCTTCAAGCGGCTGATGAAGGAGGATCCGGATCGGACGCAGGGACAATGGCCCGACCTGCTTCTGATCGACGGCGGCGCCGGGCAGGTCAGCGCCGTGGCCGGGATCATGGCGGAACATGGCGTGGACGACGTGCCGATCGTGGGCGTCGCGAAGGGGATCGACCGGGACGCGGGCAAGGAGGAGTTCCACCGCCCGGGCCGGCGCCCCTTCGCGCTGCGCCACAACGATCCGGTGCTCTACTTCGTGCAGCGCCTGCGGGACGAGGCGCACCGGTTCGCCATCGGAACGCACCGTGCGAAACGGGCCAAGGCCGTGGGGGCGACGCCACTCGACGACATTCCCGGCGTCGGTGCGGCACGCAAGCGGGCGCTGCTCTCGCATTTCGGGTCCGCTAAGGCAGTGAGCCGCGCGAACCTTTCCGACCTGAAGGCTGTTGAGGGTGTGAGCGCGGCGCTGGCCGAGAAGATCTATGCCTTCTTCCACGAAAACGCCTGATGCTGCGCGCCTGTCGAATTTTTTTGGAGAACGCGAGATGAACGTGATGCAGGGCTTTCCCCCGGTCGAGGCTGCGCAGGCAACCTTGGTGAATTGGCGACGGACGCCCTTCAATCACTGGTCCTTCCACCACGTGCGCGAACTCGTGCCTACCGCGCACATGGCCAACGATCAGACCTCCGTTTGGAAGCTGTCGCGCGGGGAACTCGACCTCTCTGGCGCGAACCTCGAAGCCGCATTCACCGGCATGGCGAACGACGCGCTGGTCATCCTGCATCGCGGGCGGCTGGTGCACGAAAGCTACCGCAACGGGATGACCGCGGAGGATCCGCACATCATCTTCTCGGTGTCGAAATCGCTGCTGGGTCTGGTGGCGGGCGTGCTCGTGGGGCGGGGTATTCTCGATGTGGAGGCGCTGGTCACGGACTACCTGCCGGAACTGGCGCAGACCGCTTATGCCGGAGCGACGATCCGGCAGGCGCTCGACATGCAGGTCGGGGTGCTCTTCGACGAAAACTACCTCGCGGCCAGCGGGCCGATCGTCGAGTATCGCAAGGCCGCCAACTGGAATCCGCCCGAGCCGGAGGAGCTGATCACCGACCTGCGGGGGTTCCAGTTCACGTTGACCATGCCGGACGGTGCGCACGGCGCCCGCTTCCACTATGTGTCGCCCGTGACGGACATGCTCGCCTGGGCGTTCGAGCGCGCGTCGGGAACGCGCTACGCCGACCTGCTGTCGGACTGCCTGCTGAAGCCGCTGGGGGCGGAGCAGCCCGGCTATATCACGGTCGACCGGATCGGCGGGGCGCGGGCGGCGGGCGGCGTCTGCCTCACCCCGCGCGACCTCGCACGCATCGGACAGCTGATGCTGCAGGGCGGCAAGCGCGACGGTCGCGAGATCGTCCCGGAATCGTGGATTTCGGACATCTGGGCGGGTGGCGACAGGCACGCCTGGCAGGCGGGCGATTTCGCCGACCAGTTTCCGGGGGTCGAGATGTCGTACCGCTCGCAATGGTACGTGGTGCACGGCGAGAGGCCGCTGCTGCGGGCGCTGGGCATCCACGGTCAATTCCTGTTCGTCGACCCGGATCGGGAACTGGTGGTGGCGTGGCTCTCCTCCGAGGATGCGGCGACAGACCCTGCCTGGGGCGTTCACGCCATGGCGAGCGTCGACCGCATTCGCGCCGCAGTGGACTAGCGCCCTTTCCCAGCCACGCCGAAGCGGGTAGTCAGAAGGGATGAACTGGAATCTGCCCAATGTCCTGACGGTCCTGCGTCTGCTGGCGGCACCCATGGTCGCGTTGATGTTTCTCTATTTCAATCGGCCGTGGGCGGATTTCTTCGCGCTGTTCCTGTTCCTGGGCGCGGCGATCACCGACTGGTTCGACGGCTACCTCGCTCGCGCCTGGAAGCAGGAGACGAAGATCGGCGCGATGCTGGATCCGATCGCGGACAAGGCCATGGTCATCATCGCGCTGGCGGTGATCCTGGGATATTCCACGATGACACCGTGGCTGGTGCTGCCGGCCACGCTGATCCTCTTTCGGGAGGTGTTCGTCTCGGGACTGCGCGAGTATCTCGGCAACGTGGCGGGAACGCTGAAGGTCACGCAACTGGCCAAGTGGAAGACGACGGTGCAGATGCTGGCGATCGCCGTGCTGTTCTCGCAGGGGGTCTTCGAACATTATCTGACAATATCCACCTGGGGCATGGATCAGGAGATGATCGCGGGCATGCTGAGCGGGGAGATACCGGACACCCAAGGGCTGCGCTGGAAGCTCGCGGGCATGGAATGGTCGGGGCGCGTGGGGATGTGGATGCTCTGGGTGGCGGCGGCATTGACCGCGATCACGGGCTGGGACTACTTCCGCAAGGCGCTGCCGCATCTGAAGGAGAGCCCGTGATGGACGTCCTCTATTTCGCCTGGGTCCGTGAGAGGATCGGGCTGCCGAAAGAACGGGTCGAGACGGACGCGGCGACCGTGGCAGATCTGGTGGCGGAGCTGCGGGGCCGCGAGGAGCGCTATGCGCTGGCGTTCGAGGATCTGTCCGCACTCAGGGTCGCTCTGGACCAGGAGCTGAGCGAATTCGACGCGTCCCTGTCCGGCGTCCGCGAAGTCGCGTTCTTTCCGCCGATGACGGGGGGCTGACCTGTGATCGTCCGGGTGCAGGAGAGCCCGTTCGACTTCGGCGCGGAAGCCGCCGATTTCGCCGACCGGCAGTCCGGTATGGGGGCCGTCGTGACCTTTTCCGGTATCGTGCGCGACACCGACGCAGGGCTCGAGGCGATGGAGATCGAGCATTACCCCGCCATGACGGAGGCGCAGCTCGACCGGTTCGCCGCCGAGGCCCGGAGTCGCTGGAGCCTGGGCGGCGTTCTCGTCATCCATCGCCACGGCCGCCTGGCGCCGGGCGACATGATCATGATGGTGGCGACCGCAGCGCCGCATCGGGCGGATGCCTTCGCCGCGGCGGAATACCTGATGGATTACCTCAAATCCCGTGCGCCCTTCTGGAAACGCGAGATCACGCGCGACGGGACGACCGGCTGGGTGGCTGCAAAGGACGAGGATGAGGACGCGTTGAGCCGTTGGGCACGCTGATGCGGGGCCGTGTCGCCGGGCCGGGCTGCGGCATCAACGACGCTGTCGTGCAGCTTGGTGGCTGCCGGGCATGACTGCGCTACCCAGTTCGCGAACGCTGGTGGAGGCGCTGGTTGCGCTGGCGGCCCGCGAGGGACTGGGCGACGCCGCCAATTGGCACGAGGTGCGCGCAGCGGTCCAGAGCCTGATGGAGGATCCTCTCGGTCCCCGCGACCTGCGCTATGTCCTGGGGGAGATCAACAATGTCACCGAAATTGCCAGCACTCTGGAAGATTGGTTCGTGCGTGCCGCGGCCGAACGCGAGGAGGATGCGAAGGCCGCGGCCCGATCCGCCGAGAAGATCCTGGCACCGATCTACAAGGTCAGCCTTGGCGGTGCCGCGACGTCCGCCTTGGGTCTCGTATTCGGCTCGATCAACAGCCTGGTGGCGGTACCGACGGCGGCTTGCGTCCTGATCGTGGCGGCGGTGGCCGGATACGGGCGATGGCGGCTGTCGAAACGCGAGGACGAGGCAAATGCGGACGCACAAGGCATGCGCAGATTGGCCGAAATCGCGTTGGAGGCACGCAGGCCCGGCCAGTGAAGACTTCGCAATCTTAATGCGCTGGCCCTATATTGATGGTCAAGAAGGAGAGACCGAGATGTCTGAATTCGAGATTTTAGCCAATCTGAGCGTCGCCGCGGTCGCGTCCTGTGCGGTGGCCTATATGTTTTCGGTCATTCGCACCAGCGGGCATGACCGCTGGCGTGATCCGGAGGCTGTGCAGCATCTGATCCAGACGGCGCCATACCATCGCCTGAACAACGTCTATCCGCGGAAACGCTGAGCTCCGCAACGCAGAGGCTCAGCCGCTGAATTGCTGCTGACGCTGGACCCACGCGCGCAATTCCTCCGCTTCGTGGCGCGCTTCCCGCAATCCATCCATAGTCGCACGCAACTCCGCCTCGGTCTGCGAAAGCTGATTGGTCAGTTCGGCCTCGCGTTGTTGCAGATACGTGATGGCCTGATCGCGGGTCTCCTCGGCCTCGTGGAGTTCCTGGCTCATCCGGTCCAGTTCGCCCATGTCGGCACCGGCCACGCGGCTGAATCGGTGCACGAGCCAATTGGCAAACCACCCCAGGCAGAATGCCACGAAAAGGATGATCGCCGTGGCGATCACGAACTCCGCTCTACTCACCCTGCGTCTCCTGGGTTTCTGCCGGCGTCACATCTGTACTCTGTTCAGCGATGCTGTCGAGAGTTGATTGCGGCTCCGGAGGCAGCGGTTCGGGTCGGATCAGGCGAAATTCGATGCGGCGATTGGCTTCGCGGCCGTCTTCGGTGCCGTTGTCCTCGACGGGTTGCGTCTCGCCGTAGCCCTTGGCGGTAAAGTTCGCGGTCAGCACGCGCCGCGCCCGCAACTCGTTCAGAACCGCCTGCGCCCGCTCCTGGCTCAATTCGAGGTTCATCAATTCGCGCCCCTGGCTGTCGGTGTGACCCTGGATTTCCAGCTTCAGATCCCCGCATTGCTTCAGCACCTCGGCGATGTCGTCCACGATCCCAAGCGTGCCCGAGTCGATCGTGGCGCTGCCCGGTTCGAAATTGATCTTGTCGGCGGAGGTGATGCCCGCGATCTCGGCTTCGCATTCCTCGGGCGTCGGCAGGCCCGCGACGGGATCGAGTTTCTCCTGGTACGTCACCTGGATATCGAACTGCTCGGCCTCGCCGATCTGGTCGGCCAGAAGCTGGGCGATGCGCGCGTTCGCCTCGCTGTCCCCGGTATCGCCGGTGACGCTGATCGCGTCCGGCGTCACGATCAGGGCGCCATTGGACAGGTTGCCGAGCGCTTCGAGTCCGGTGAGCACGCGCGCCGACCAGTCTGCGGGCAGATCCTCGTCGAGCCGCGCGGCCGTGTGCACGGTCTCGGTCCCGAACAGCGATTGGGCATAGGACGTGGTCAGATCCCGCGACGCCGCATCGCTCAGCCGCCCGCGCAACTGCACCAGTCCCTCCGGGCTCAGCGTCGCGACGAATTCGGGCGGGCCGGCCGACGGATCCTTGGTCTCGGGCAGGACCGCCTTCAACGCGAAGACATCGGGCAGCGCGTTCTCCAACTCCCCGACGACCGTGTCGAACAGGGCCTGCTTCGTGCCCTCCGGCGCCCGCAGCGCCACGTCGGCGTCGGAGAACGTGACCGACCCGCCGCCGAGTTTCGCGACCGCGTTGATGGCCAGTTCCGCGGCTTCGGCCCAGCGCGGGGTCGGCACGCCCATGCCCACGGTGCAGCGGGCGGTTCCGGTTGCGCCGGCCTGCCGGGCGGCGGCGATGATCCGCTCCCGCGCCTCGTCGCTGTCGGCGGAGCAGGCATCGAACCGGACGCCATCTTCGTCGTGCACGAACCGTAGGGTGAACGGCGTCAGCACCGGACGCGGCGCGGTCAGGTCCAGAGTGATGTCCAGTCCCGGCGGCGTGGCCCGGCGCAGCGCCCTTTCGAGTTCGATCTTCTCCTGTCCGCTGTCGGTCATCGCGGTGATCCTGACGCGCCCGGGCTCGACCGAAATCTTCGCCCGCGGCAACTGACCCAGCGCGGACATGCCGAACGCCAGCGCGTCGCCCCAATTTTCGGAGACGGGGTAATCCGCGCTCTCCAGCAGGTCGGTATAGTCCTTGTCGCCGGCGATGCGGGTGAAATTGTCCTTCAGCGCCTCGCGATCTTGGGAGGCAGGTATCAGCCCGATCGCGGAAATCCCCGCGTCGTTGCGCAGGATCTCCACCGAAAAGCGCGGCGGCGCGATCCAGCCTTGCAATTCGACGGTCATCTCGTCGATCACACGCGCCGCATCGACCACCGTTCCCGCAGCACTCAGCGCCTGGAACCGCAGCGCTTCGGTGGGTGCGGTTCCCAGAAGCGTGACCTGCAGCCCGTCGGCGGTCACCTCGGCCCAGGTCAGGCCCTCGCGATCCAGGGCTCCGCGCACGCCGATTTCCGAACGATCCTCGATCATCGTCACGGAGTAGCTCGCGGCCAGCAGGGCCAGGCCCATGGCGGCGATGAACGTCAGGAATGCGGGAAGGTAGCGGGACAGGCGCATGCGGTCACATCGAAGCAGTTAGGGACCCGGCAGAGATACGCATCGACCGGGTCGGTTGCAATCACAGCAGCAGGGCCGGCAGGAACAGAAGTAGCGGAATGGCGCCTGTATCGCGGTTCGCGCGGAAGAGCTGCAGCAGCTTGGCGTCGTTCTCGATGTCGAGCCCGCGCAACTGCCAGGCCATGTGCCATCCCATCGCCCAAGGTCCCGCCAGCGCCACCACCAGCGCAAGTATCGAGGCCTCGGGCAGCGCGGCGAAGATCACGGCGAGGCCCATGAGCCCCACGCAGGCCATCAGGAACCGGCGCAGCCATGGCCCGGGGTTCTCTCCAAAAAGCCGCGCGGTGGATTTTACGCCAATCAGCGCGTCGTCCTCCGCGTCCTGGTAGGCGTAGATCGTGTCGTAGAAGAGCGTCCAGGCGATCCCGGCGAAGTAAAGCACGACCGCCGGCGCCTCCAGTTTCCCCGAATGCGCGGTCCACGCCAGCAACGCGCCCCAGTTGAAGGCAAGTCCGAGGAAGACCTGCGGCCACCAGGTGAACCGCTTGGCGAAGGGATAGACGCAGACCGGCGCGAGCGCGAGGATGCCCAAAAGGATCGCGGCCGGCGCGAAGGTCAACAGGATGGCGAAGGCGACCAGCGCCTGCCCGCACATCCACGCCAGCGCGCCGAAGACGGTGACCTGACCCGACGGAATCGGGCGCGACCGGGTGCGCTCAACCCCGCCGTCGATGTCGCGGTCGGTGATGTCGTTCCAGGTGCATCCCGCCCCGCGCATCAGCCACGCGCCGATGCCGCAGCCGATGGCGATCCACGCGTCATGCCAGCTCGTCTGCTGGTCGTGCAGCATCGAGAGCGCAAGCCCCCACCAGCAGGGCAGCAGCAGCAGCCATGTGCCGATGGGCCGGTCCGCGCGGGAAAGTCGCAGGTAGGGCCGCGTCCAGGCCGGTGCATGGGTGTCGACCCAGTTGCCCTTGACCGCGTCCGAGACCTGACCCTCTGGCGCCCGCTGCACGTCTTGCATATCTCTGCACCTCATGAGTGAGAAAATTCGCCTGTTTGTAGACGCCGAACTGGGGGAGGGGCAACGGGTGCCTCTGTCGCGGGACCAGGCGCATTACCTTTTCGGTGTGATGCGGCAGGGCGAGGGCGGGCACGTGTCACTCTTCAACGGGCGCGACGGCGAATGGCGCGCGGAAATCGCCGAGGCCGGAAAGCGGGCGGGCGTTCTGCTCTGCCAGACGCAGACGGCGCCGCTCCGGCTACCGCCCGATCTCTGGCTTCTGTTCGCGCCGATCAAGAAGGCCCGGACCGATTTCATCGTGGAGAAGGCGGCGGAGATGGGGGCGGCGCGAATCGTGCCGGTCCTGACCGACCTCACGAATTCCGAACGGGTCCGGCGGGACCGGTTGCAGGCACATGCGGTCGAGGCGGCGGAGCAATGTGGGGGGACCTACGTGCCGGAAGTTGCCGAGGCCACGAAGCTGTCGGCGCTCCTGGACCATTGGGATCCCGCGCGACGCATCATGTTCTGCGACGAAGGCCTGGCAGGTCCGGCGTCGGGCCTGAACTGCAAGGCTGTTGGTCCCTGGGCCATTCTGATCGGGCCGGAGGGCGGGTTTTCCGATGCCGAACGCGGGCGCCTCGCCAGACTTGGCTGCGCGCACGCCGTGAGCCTCGGGCCACGCATCCTGCGCGCGGACACGGCGGCAGTCGCGGCGATGACGGTGTGGCAGCAGGCCTTGGGGGACTGGACATGAGCTTCATCCGGCCGGAGGCGCAAACTCTGCTCTGGCGTTGGCGGGAGGTGCTTTTCGGTGCGGCGCTTTCCGCGCTCGGGCTCGCGGCCGGAATCGGTCCGGGCGGGTTGCTCGGCATGATCGGCTGGGTCGTGGCTGCGGTCGGGGCCGGTCTCGCGCTGACGGGCTACCAGCGGGCGCGTTTCCGGTCGCGCCCGACCGGCGGACCGGGTGCCGTGGACGTCGACGAAGGCCAGGTGATCTATTTCGGGCCGCTGACCGGCGGCGCGATGGCCCTGCGCGAAATGTCCGAACTCGCGCTGATCCGGGCGCGGCAGTCGCCGCACTGGCGGTTGTCCGGTGGTGCCGACGTGCTCTTCATTCCGGTCGATGCGGAGGGGGCCGACGCGCTTTTCGACGCGTTCACCACGCTTCCCGGCCTGCGGGTGGAGCGGCTGCTCTCGGCGCTGGAAACGGAGGTGGATAGCGACATCGTGATCTGGACACGCGACCGGCGCGACCCGCAACTTCCCGTTCACTGACGACGCTGGCATCTGCCTGGACGCCTGCGCCACATGCGAACATCCGGCTGCCAGTGCCCCGATCGAGACTTACGACCCCCGTCGCATTGACACCCCGGTGAAATCGGGCAAAGCCTGCCGCCTGACGATTAAGCCAGAGATCGAGATCCCATGTCCATTCCCCAGTCCGGCGGCGGACCAATCGAACGCCAGGAACAGCTGGCCGAGTACCTCGAAGCCGGATGCAAGCCGAAGTCCGACTGGCGCATCGGGACCGAGCACGAGAAGTTCGGCTACTGCAAGGATACGCTGAAACCGCTGCCCTATGCCGGGGAGCGGTCGATCGTGACGGTTCTGGAGGGCTTGCGCGACGGGCACGGATGGCAGCCGCTCGAGGAAAACGGGAACCTGATCGGACTGACCAAGGGCGGCGCCAACATCAGCCTGGAGCCCGGCGGGCAGCTGGAGCTGTCGGGCGCGCCGCTGGAGACGATCCACCAGACCTGCGACGAGGTGAACGAACATCTCGCGGATGTGAAGGACATCGCCGACAAGGTGGGCGTCGGCTTCATCGGGTTGGGTGCCGCGCCGATCTGGACCCATGACGAGATGCCGATGATGCCCAAGGGGCGTTACAAGCTGATGGATGCCTACATGGACCGGGTCGGCACCTCCGGCAAGATCATGATGCGGCGGACCTGCACGGTGCAGGTGAACCTCGATTTCTCCACCGAAGCCGACATGGTGAAGAAGATGCGCGTGGCCGTGGCGTTGCAGCCGGTTGCCAACGCGCTCTTTGGGAATTCGCCGTTTTTCGAAGGCAAGCCCAATGGGCTCAAGAGCTTGCGCGGCTGGGTCTGGGACCGGCTCGACGATGACCGCACCGGCATGGTGCCCTTCGTATTCGAGGACGGGTTCGGATTTCAGCGCTGGGTCGACTATGCGCTCGACGTGCCGATGTATTTCGTTTTCCGCGACGGGGAGTACGTGGATGCTCTGGGCATGTCCTTTCGGGATTTCATGAAGGGCGAGCTGCCCGCGCTGCCGGGAGAGACGCCGACGCTCAGCGACTGGGCGGATCATCTGACGACGATATTTCCCGAAGCGCGCGTCAAGACGTTCATCGAGATGCGCGGGGCGGATGGCGGCCCCTGGCGGCGGCTCTGCGCGCTGCCGGCGTTCTGGGTGGGGCTGATGTACGACCAGTCGTCGCTCGATGCGGCCTGGGACATGGTCAAGGCCTGGGATGCGGAGACGCGTGAGGGGCTTCGGGTCGCGGCCTACACGGACGGGCTGGCGGCCGAGGTGAACGGCCTGCGCATGATCGACCTCGCGCGCGAAGCCGTGGCTCTGTCGGAGGCGGGACTGAAGGCGCGAGCGCGCACCGGGTCGGGCGGTCTGCTTCCGGACGAGACGCATTTCCTCAACGCGCTGAAGGAGAGCGTGGAGAGCGGCAAGGCGCCGGCGGACGAATTGCTGGAGCATTTCCATGGCGACTGGAACGGCGACCTGACGCGGATCTTTCCCGAATATTCGTACTGAGGCCGCACTGTCGACCGCCCCGAGGCCGGCGTCTGCGACGCCGACCCGGCCCGCCCGCCCGACCACGGCCGACAGGGATTGTCGCGGAACTCGTGGCGTTCAGGTTTTCTGACCGATCTTTGGTTCGGTTCCCGCCCGCAACCGGGCGATGTTGGAACGGTGCCGCCAGAAGATCAGCAGCGTCAGCAGAACGCACAGCAGAAAGATCGGCGGCGTGTCGAGCAGGACGACGAAGAAGGTGGAGGCTGCGGCGGCAGTCAGCGACGCCAGCGAGGACATCCGGAAGACCGCCGCCACCAGCAGCCAGGTGGCGCAGCAGGCAAGGCCCACCGGCCAGCTCAGAACCAGCACCAGCCCGAGAAACGTGGCGACCCCCTTGCCGCCCGCGAACCGCAGCCAGACCGGATAGCAATGGCCCAGCATCGCGGCCAGCCCGGCCAGTTGCGCCGCATCCTCCGCGGCCATGCTGCGGGCGAGGAGGACCGCAACCACACCCTTCAGCGCATCGAGGATCAGCGTCAGCGCGGCGGCGGGGCGCGACCCGGTCCGCAGCACGTTCGTGGCGCCGATGCTGCCGGAGCCGATCTGCCGCAGGTCGCCAAGGTTCATCGCCCGCGACAGGACCACGCCGAACGGGATCGAGCCGAGCAGGTAGCCGATGAGTGCCCACACCAGCAGCACTGCGAGGCTCGAATTCGATGACCGGCATCAAGTCCCTCCGAACACGCGGTGTCCCGAAACCCAGGTGCCGAGGACCTTACCCTGCAGGCGGGCATCGTCAAACGGGGTGTTCTTGGATTTCGATTTCAATTCGAACCGGTTGAGCTGGAACGGCGCATCCGGATCGAAGAGCACCAGATCGGCCGGTGCGCCCGGCGCGAGGCGGCCGGCGGCAAGACCGAGCCGGCGCGCCGGGTTCAGCGACAGCGCGCGCCAGAGCGTCGGCAGGTCCATGTAGCCGCCATGCACCAGCCGCATGCAGGCGGGCAGCAGCGTCTCCAGCGCCACGGCCCCGCTCGCCGCCTCCTCGAAGGGCAGGCGCTTGCTTTCCTCGTCCTGCGGGGTGTGCATCGAGGAGATGATGTCGATGAGGCCGGTCGCCACGGCCTCGACCACCGCCAGCCGGTCGTCCTCGTCCCGCGAGCGGCGGCTTCAGCTTGAAGAAGGTGCGGTAGTCGGCCACGTCCATCGCGTTCAGCGTGAGGTGGTGGATCGAGGTTCCGGCGGTGATGTCGAGCCCGTTGCGCTTGGCGCGGTCCAGCGCGGGCAGGGCGCGGGCGGTCGTGACCTGGTCGACATGGTAGCGCACGCCCGGTCATCTCGATCAGCGCGATATCGCGGTCGAGCCCCATGCGCTCGGCCATCGGCGAGACCGCGGGCAGACCGCGCAGCGAGGCGAACTTGCCGGAGGTGGCGCAGGCCCCGTCGGAGAGGACCGGCTCCTGGACATGCCCGATCACCAGCGCGCCGCAGGACCGCGCATAGGTCAGCGCGCGCGACAGGACCTTGGTGTCCGTCACGACATGATCGCAATCGGTGAAGGCCACGGCGCCCGCATCCATCAGGAAGCCGATTTCCGTCATTTCACGCCCAGCGCGCCCCTTGGTCAGTGCGGCCATGGGCAGGACGTGCACTCCGGCATCGGCCTGTGCGCGCCGGGTGACGAATTCCAGGGTTTCGGGCGTGTCGATGGCGGGTGTGGTGTCGGGGCGCGTGACGATCGTGGTCACCCCGCCCGCCGCGGCCGCGCGGCCCGCGGAGGCGTAGGATTCCTTGTGCCGCTCGCCCGGCTCGCAGACCTTGACGCCGATATCGACGATGCCGGGGGCGAGGCACTTGCCGCGGCAGTCGATGACGCAGTCCGCGCTTTTCTCGGGCGCGACGATTGCTCCGTCCTGAACCCACAGATCGCCCGTGCCGTCGGTACCGGCGTCCGGATCGATCAGCCGGGCATTGGTGAAATGGAGCGTGGTCATGGAACGCCTCGTCGCGCGGTTGCCCGTTTCTATGGATGGGACGGGGGGAGGTCCAGAGGCTGCGTACCGGCCCGGATGCGGCGACCATGAAGGGACCCGGTGCGGGCGCGGGTCCGGAAAAAATCGCAGGATTTGAAACTTGCACGGGAATTGAGACGTGCCTTGGAGCATTGACAGACCCCAATGAATAAGGAGACAGACCAATGTTTATCCTGGACGGTTCCATGCACGAGGCGCCTCTGATCGAAGATCAGGCCAGTGCCGATCTGACGGATGTTTATGCATACGTCGATGCGGACGATCGCGGTTCCGACGCCACGGCGGCCAAAGAAGTCGACTTCGCGTCCCAGGT
The DNA here is from genome assembly GCA_963721175.1 of uncultured Alphaproteobacteria bacterium. Lineage (GTDB taxonomy): Bacteria > Pseudomonadota > Alphaproteobacteria > Rhodobacterales > Rhodobacteraceae > Aliishimia. The sequence continues at coordinate 177,399 of CAVRIG010000006.1, forward strand.
TCTGATGGCGGAGGAAGAGGCCAGTCAGGTCGCACGCTCCGACTCGACGGAGGACGTATTCGTATTCCTGACCGGCCTCTTGGCGACCGGAGACGGCTCCGTCATACCGAACAGTTCCGTTCCGGCGCCCGAGGAAGAGGAACCCGGCCCGCCGGAACTCGGTTGGGAGTGGGAGATCGAAAACCTCGGCACGGCTCGGCACACTGCGACCGGTGCGATGTTGCAGCGCTTTTTGGTCTTTGGCTGAGCAGGGCGCGTGACAAGTCTTCCGGCCATGCGGGCGGCGTTGCCGCCGCTCGCTTCCAATTCCCTACGCGGCGATCCAGATTACGACTGCCGTCAGTAGAAACATGACCAGAAGGGCGATCATCGCGACACGCCCGGACATGGCGGCATCCGACGCGGGCTTTCGGGTGGGTGCCGCGGAGCGCTTCGCCGAGTCGCTCTTGAGGTCGATCCGGTCGGTCCAGTCCACGCCCGGCTCCGAGTAGGTGCCGACCAGCGAAAGCTCTGGCGCAGGTTTCAGCGTCGCACCCCGGCCGGCGAAGGCCGCCGAGTAGACCAGCAGGACCCAGCCTTCCAGTCCCGCGAGTTTCCGCCGGTCCGGCTCCAGCTGTTGGGGATCGATCCCGTTGCCTTCGGCGAGATATCCGACGAGGCCGATCTCCGCGACATCGGCCAAGGGGAAGACCTCCACGAAATCCGGGTTGATGCCGGTCGCGCCCAGTGCGGCTTCGATCGGCGTCGGGCGTTCGTCATCCTCCGGCGGCATGTTCTCGCGCAGCGCCTTGGCGGCGTCTGCGTCGAGGGACAGCGCGAAGACCCGCACCACGCCGCGCTCACCCTGCGGGATCACGATGGAGGTCATGCCGCCCCCCGCATCCGCAAGTTGCGCGCCAGCAGGTCCATCGCGGCCATGCGCACGGCGACGCCCATCTCGACCTGATCCTGAATGACGGAGCGGTTGATGTCGTCGGCCAAGGTCCCGTCGATCTCCACCCCGCGGTTCATCGGCCCGGGATGCATGACGATGGCGTCCGGCTTGGCGCGCGACAAGCTTTTCCGCATCGAGCCCGTAGCGGAAGTAGTATTCCCGCTCGGACGGGATGAAGCCGCCATCCATGCGTTCCTTCTGCAGGCGCAGCATCATCACCACGTCGACATCCTCCAGACCTTTCGCCATGTCGTCGAACACCTCCACCCCGAAATCGGCAATGCCGGCGGGCATCAGGGTGGGCGGCCCGATCAGGCGCAGGCGGTTCTCCATCTTGCCCAGCAGCAGGATGTTGGACCGCGCGACGCGGGAATGGGCGATGTCGCCGCAGATGGCGATGGACAGACGGTGCAGCCGGCCCTTGGCGCGCCGGATCGTCAGTGCGTCGAGCAGCGCCTGAGTCGGATGTTCGTGCCGTCCGTCGCCCGCGTTCAGCACCGCGCAATTGACCTTCTGCGCCAGCAGATCGACGGCGCCGGAGTGCGGATGGCGCACCACCAGCAGATCGGGCCGCATCGCGTTCAGCGTCATCGCGGTGTCGATCAGCGTCTCGCCCTTCTTCAGCGAGGAAGCCTGCATGTTCATGTTCATGACGTCGGCGCCCAGCCGCTTGCCGGCAAGTTCGAAGGAGGCCTGGGTGCGGGTCGACGCCTCGAAGAACATGTTGATCTGGGTCATGCCCGAAAGCGCGTCGGTGTGCTTGGTGTCCGAGCGCGAAAGGTCGACATAGGTCTCGGCCAGGTCGAGGATTTCCGTGATGTCCGGCGGCGCCAGCGGTTCGATGCCCAGCAGGTGGCGATGTCTGAATGTCATGTCCACTCCGATCGTCGCGCGCTTTTATAGGAGTGCATGGGAGGGGGAGCAAGCCGGCGAGCGTTCTTTGTGTCGGGGAAGCCCGTTTTGGGGCGCTGCCCCCAACGCGGACGCATGTTCGCGATTCCCCCGAGGCATATTTCGACCCAAAGAAGGGGCAGGTCCGGGAATGTATTTCAGGATGCGCGACTTGGCACTAGGGTGCCGGTCATGGAATCGGGTGGGTATCATGAGGCGCTCGCGGCGCTGGCCTGGCAGGTGGAACTGGGCGCGGACGAGGCCATTCTGGACGCGCCGGTCGATCGCTACGACCTCGACGCCAAGGCGGCCGTGGCAGAGGTGCGGCAGACGCAGGCTTTGGCGCCGCGCGCCGGATGTGGATGACGGCGACCCGGTGGCTGATGCAACGCGGGCTGCTGGCGAAGCAGGGGATCTCGACGCACTGCGGGATGCGCTTGCGGCCTATCCGCATTGCGACCTTCGGCACGGGGCGCGCAACCTGGTGTTCTCGGACGGGGTCCGGGGCGCTCCGCTCATGATCGTGGGTGAGGCGCCGGGGCGCGACGAGGATCGCGAGGGGCGGCCTTTTGTCGGTCGTGCGGGCCAGTTGCTCGACCGGATGCTGGCGGCGATCGGGATGGGGCGCGACCGCGATGTCTACATCACCAACGTGCTGCCCTGGCGGCCGCCGCAGAACCGCGACCCGAAACCCGAGGAGATCGCGATGATGCAGCCCTTCGTCGCGCGGCATATCGAACTTTCCGCACCGAAGGTCCTGATCGTCATGGGGAACATCTCCTGCCAGGCGCTTCTGGGCCGCCGCGGCATCACGCGTCTGCGCGGGAGCTGGCAGCATGCGCATGGTTGCCCGGCGATGCCGATGTTTCACCCGGCCTATCTTCTGCGCAACCCTGCGGCGAAGCGCGAGGCCTGGGCCGATCTGCTGGAAATCCGCGCGTATCTGGAGAGCGGATCGTGAAGATCCTCGCCTTTTCGGACCTGCACCTGTCGCGGGCGCGGACAAAGGCGATCGTGGAGGCCTGGCAGGAGGCCGACCTCGTGATCGGTGCCGGCGATTTCTGCAACATGCGGCAGGGTCTGGATGAGGCGATGAAGATGCTGTCGGGGATCGACGCGCCGTTCGTGGTCGTGCCCGGCAATGCCGAAAGCCTGGCCGAGCTGGAGGCGGCGGCCCGGACCGGCACACACGTGCTGCACGGGACGTCCGTGACGATCGATGGGTGCACGATCTTCGGGCTTGGCTATGGTGTACCGGAAACGCCCTTCGGAGACTGGTCCTGCGATCTGAACGAGGCGCAGGCGAGCGCCATGCTCGCGACTTGTACCCAAGCGGACGTCCTCGTGACGCATTCTCCGCCCAAGGGCGTGGCGGATGTGACGTCGGGCGGTGTCTCCGTGGGGTCGACCGCGATCCGGGACGCCATCCGGCGCATCGCGCCCGATCTTGCCCTCTGCGGTCACATCCACGACAGCTGGGGCCAGGACGGGTGGATCGGCCGAAGCCGCGTGGTAAACTTGGGACCCACACCGAACTGGTTCGATGTGTGACGCGAAACGAACGGGCGAGAGAGATGGACCGACTTGACGACACACGCGACTTCCTCCCCGTGCGCATCGCGGTTCTGACGGTCAGCGACACGCGCAAGCCGGAGGACGACCGGTCGGGCGACACGCTCGTGGCGCGGCTCGAAGCGGCGGGGCATCGGCTGGCCGCGCGGGCCATCGTGCAGGACGATCGGGCGCAGATCGCGGGCAAGCTCCGCGAGTGGATCGACGACCCGGATGTGGATGTGGTGATCTCGACCGGTGGCACCGGCCTCACGGGGCGCGACGTGACGGTGGAGGCGCATCGCGACGTCTACGAAAAGGAGATCGACGCGTTCGGCACCGTCTTCACAATGGTGTCGATGCAGAAGATCGGCACGTCCGCGGTGCAGAGCCGGGCGACGGCCGGGGTCGCGGGCGGCACGTATCTCTTCGCGTTGCCCGGCAGTCCCGGCGCCTGCAAGGACGCTTGGGACGAGATCCTCGCGCCGCAGCTCGATTACCGCCATCGGCCCTGCAACTTCGTCGAGATCATGCCGCGGCTCGACGAGCACATGCGCCGCAAGTGACGAACGGCGCGTAACCCGTTACACTCCGCGACAATTCTTTACTTGGGGATCCGGGTGGCCGGGCCTATGTGCTCAGCTATCCGAAGACCCGCCGGAAGAGGCTTGCGAGATGAGGTTTGTGCGCCAATCGCTGATGGGGCTGTTCCTGGCGGCCGTGACGCTGGGACTGCTTCTCTATGCGGCGCAGATGATCCGTGGAGCGGTCGAGACGCGGATGGCGCAGGAGCGGACTGCGCCGCCCGCGAGCGAACGGATCTTTGCGGTGGGTGTGCAGACCGCCATACCGGGTGCGGAGGTGCCGGTTCTTGAGGCCTATGGAGAGATCCGCGCGCGGCGCACGCTGGAGTTGCGGGCCGCGGCGTCCGGCCGGGTGCTGGAGATGTCCGAGACCTTCGTGGAAGGCGGGGACGTTGCCGCGGGCGACGTTCTGGTCCGCATCGATCCGGTGGATGCAAAGGCGGCGCGCGACCGGGTCGCGGCGGATCTGGCCGATGCCGAGGCCGAGGTGCGCGATGCCAACGCAGCGCTCGAGATCGCGCGCGACGACCTTGCCGCGTCGCGGGATCAGGCCGAATTGCAGTCACGTGCGCTGGGACGGCAGCAGGACCTGGAGGAGCGTGGCGTGGGCACGACGGCAGCCGTCGAAACCGCCGAACTGGCCGAGGCGGCGGCGCGGCAGACCGTGCTGGCCCGCCGTCAGGCCGTGGCGCAGGCCGAGGCGCGCGTGGCCCAGGCGGCCACGAGCCTCGAGCGGGCCGGGATCGCACTGGACGAGGCGGAACGGCGGGTCGAGGATACGCTCGTCACCGCGCCATTCGATGGCGTTCTCACCAACGTGACGCTGGCGCAGGGCCGTCTGGTGTCGGCCAACGAACAGCTGGCGACCCTGATCGACCCTGAGCGTCTCGAGGTGGCCTTCCGCCTCTCCACCGCGCAATACGCGCGGCTTCTGAACGAGGATGGCCGCCTTGCCGCGCGCCCGGTCGAGGCCAGGCTGGACGTCGCGGGCATCGATCTTGTCGCCGAAGGACGGATCGCGCGGGACAGTGCATCTGTCGCCGAATCTCAGACCGGGCGGCTGGTTTTCGCAACGCTGCAGGACGCGCCAGGATTCAAGCCGGGGGATTTCGTCACCGTGGAAATCGAGGAACCGCCCCTGGAGGATATCGTCCGCCTGCCGGCAGCCGCGCTGGACGGCTCAGGGACGGTGCTCGCGCTGAGACCGGATGACCGGTTGGAAGCATTGGAGGTGCAGCTCGTGCGCCGGCAGGGCAACGATGTGCTGGTGCGGGGTGAGACGCTTCCCGGACGCGAACTGGTGACCGCGCGAACACCGCTTCTGGGGGAGGGGATCAAGGTGCGTCCACTGCGCCGGGACGAGGCTGCCGGGGAGCAGACGGCGGACATGCTGGAATTGAGCGACGAACGACGTGCGCGGCTGATCGCCTTTGTCGAGAGCAACTCCAGGATGCCCGACGAGGTCAAGGCACGGGTGCTGACGCGTCTCTCCGAACCGCAGGTGCCCGCGCAGATGGTGCAGCGCCTGGAAAGCCGGATGGGAAGCTGATGCAGGTGCCGAGCCCGCGCGTCCCGCAAGGATTGGACGCATGAGCCAGCCGATCCGGCCCCTGCCTGACGCTGCAGGGGGGATTCTGTCCTATTTCACTCGTCACGGGACCGTGGCGAACCTGCTGATGCTGGTGATGCTCGTCGGCGGGCTGCTGGCGGTACCCAACATGCGGGCCCAGTTCTTTCCCGACGTGGTGATCGACAATGTGACCGTCAGCGTCGCCTGGGACGGGGCGGGCGCCGAAGATGTCGATGCCGGCATCGTCTCGGTGCTTGAGCCCGTGCTTCTGGCGGTAGAGGGGATCGAGAGCGCCAGCAGTTCGTCGACCGAGGGCCGCGCCCGCATCGAGCTCGATTTCGAGCCCGGCTGGGACATGTCGCGCGCTGCCGACGACGTGCAGCAGGCGGTGGATTCGGTGACGACGCTGCCCGAGGATATCGATGAACCCAACATTCGCCGGGGCAACTGGCGCGACCGCGTGACCGACGTCGTGATCAGCGGACCGGTGGCACCCGAGCAGGTCGCGCTCTATGCCGACGAACTGATCGCGCGGCTCTTTGCACGGGGCGTGACGCGGACCTCGATCCGCGGTGTTGCGGCGCCCCTGATCCTGGTGGAGGTGCCGTCGGTCAGCCTGATCGCGAACGATATCGGTATGGCTGACATCGCGGCCGCCATCTCGGCCGAGGTCGACGCAGCGCCGGCAGGTGACGTGAGCGGCGCCAATGCCCGCGTCCGGACCGGCAGCGAGAAAAGGAGCCCGCGCGACATCGCGGGCATCGTTCTGCGCACGCGCCCGGATGGATCGACGATCACCGTGGGCGACATCGCGACGGTGATCGAGGAAGGCAGCGACCGCAGGAACAGCTACTTCGTCGGCGACGATCCCGCGGTCTCGATCCGTGTCGACCGCTCCGCCGCCGGTGACGCGATCGAGTTGCAGCGAACGGTCGAGGAAGTCGTGGCGGATCTGCAATCGACCCTGCCGCAAGGTGTCCAGGCTCAGTTGATCCGCACGCGGGCCGAGGCGATTTCCGGCCGGCTCGACATTCTCGTCGACAATGGGCTCCTGGGCCTGGCGCTTGTGGTGGGGCTGCTGTTCCTGTTCCTCAATGCACGGACCGCCTTCTGGGTGGCCGCCGGTATTCCGGTCGCGATGCTCGCCGCCGTCGGGTTCATGTATCTGGGCGGGCTCACCTTCAACATGGTCTCGCTCTTCGGGCTGATCATCACGCTGGGGATCGTGGTCGATGACGCGATCGTGGTGGGCGAACACGCGGACGCCCGCGCGCGCCGCTACGGCGAGGCGCCGGTGGTCGCGGCCGAGACCGCGGCACGGCGCATGGCGATGCCGGTCTTTGCCGCGACGCTGACGACGGTGATCGCGTTCTTCGGGCTGGTGGTGGTCGGCGGGCGGTTCGGCGACATGATCTCCGACATTCCCTTCACCGTGATCGCGGTGCTGATCGCGAGCCTCATGGAATGTTTCCTGATCCTGCCGCACCACATGGCCGGCGCCCTGGCCTCCGCCAACCGTCAGGCGTGGTATGATTGGCCATCGCGCACGGTCAACCGGGGCTTCCAATGGGTGCGCGAGCGGCTGTTCCGTCCGCTGATGGCGGGCGTCATCCAAGCCCGCTACGCGGTTCTGGCGGCCACTGTGCTGGTGATGGCGAGCCAGGTCGTGCTCTTCATCCGGGAGGACGTGCAATGGCGCTTCTTCAACGCGCCGGAACAAGGGTCGGTAACCGGCAACTTCGCGATGGCCGACGGCGCGACCCGTGCCGACAGCTTCGCGATGATGCAGGAGATGCAGCGCGCGACCGAGGAACTGGCCGCCGAATACGAGGAACGCTACGGCCGCAATCCGCTCGACTTCGTGTTGTCCGAGATCGGTGGAAACGCGGGCTACGGGCTTTCCGGTACGGACACCAAGGACGAGGATCAGTTGGGGGGCATCTCGATCGAACTGATCGACGCGGATCTGCGGCCCTATTCCAGTTTCGCCTTCGTGGCGGAGTTGCAGGACCGGGTGGCGCAGCATCCGATGGCCGAAATCGTGAGCTTCCGCGGCTGGCGGTCGGGCCCCGGCGGCGACGCGCTGGATGTCCGGTTTTTCGGTGCGGAGGCGGAGGTGCTGAAGGCCGCGAGCCAGGACTTGCAGCTGGCGCTGGCTCGTTACCCCGAGGTGAGCGCGCTGCAGGACAACCTCGCCTATGACAAGGAGGAGTTGATCCTCGAACTGACGGCGCAGGGGCGCGCGCTCGGGTTCACGGTCGGCGATCTCAGCCGCCTGGTCCGCAACCGGCTGGCGGGGATCGAGGCCGCGACCTTCCCCGAAGGCGCCCGGAGTGCGGAGATTCGCGTGGAACTGCCCGAGGCGGAATTGAGCGCCGATTTCCTGGAACGCACGCTGCTGCGGTCGCCGGACGGCGCCTATGTTCCGCTGGCAGATATCGTGTCGGTGGACCGGAGAACCGGCTTCTCCACCGTCAAGCGGGAGAACGGCATCCGCGTGATCGAGGTGACCGGCGATATCTCCGAGGACGATCCCGCCCGCGCGACCGAGATCGAGCGCGCGCTGCAGGAGGAGATCCTGCCGCGTATCGCGCAGGAGCGTCAGGTGGACTTCAACCTCGCCGGTCTGAGTGAACAGGAGGACGCATTCCTGAGCGATGCGCTGACCGGCTTCATCCTGTGCCTGACCGGCATCTACCTGGCGCTGGCCTGGGTGTTCGCAAGCTGGACCCGCCCGATCGTCGTGATGGCGATCATCCCTTTCGGACTTGTCGGCACGATATACGGCCATCACGCATGGGACGTGCCGCTCAGCATGTTCACGGTCGTGGGTCTGATCGGGATGACCGGGATCATCATCAACGATTCGATCGTGCTGGTGACGACGATCGACCAGTACCGCGAGGATCGCGGGCTGTTCCCGTCGATCGTGGACGGCGCGGCGGACCGGCTGCGGCCCGTGCTGCTGACGACGCTGACGACCGTGCTGGGGCTCGTGCCGCTGCTTTACGAAAGCTCGAGCCAGGCCCAATGGCTGAAGCCGACGGTGATCACGCTGGTCTATGGCCTGGGATTCGGGATGGTGCTGGTGCTGCTGGTCGTGCCGTCGTTGCTGGCGGTGCAGCATGATGCGGGCAACCTGGTGCGCACGATGCGCAAGGCGATCGTGGCGCGGCGGGCTCCTCGGCTCCGGATGCTTGTTATCGTGGTTTGGGCGATTGTGATCGTGTGGGGCGCGGCGACGCTGGGCGCTGTCATCGCAACGGGCGGCATGCCCCGGTTTCTGACATCGTGGCTGCCGCTTGGTTTTGCCGAAAACGGAATGGCCGGCGCATTGATGGCCTTCGTTTCAGGGAGTGCGGCGCTCTGCCTGACGGCCTATGTCATTGCGATGATTGGGTTTGCAGCGTCGCGTCGAAAGGCAATTCACTGACGATGTGGGCAAGACTTCGGTCCCGCCGCGTCAGCCGGTGCACCCGAGGATGTCCACGGCGTATTTCCCGCCAATCACGGTGATCCGCAGTTGCGAACGATCGACCGCGAACGGTCCTGCGGTCTGCGCGATCATTTCCGCAGCCACGACCAGCTGGTCCCCCGACCGGCGCGCGCTTGCATCCGACACCCAGATCCCGGGGCTGGGCGGTTCGATGACGGCCTGTTCCTCGCCGCCGCTCGACGGCATGGTCAGCTGAGCCTCGATATGCATGCCGTTCTCAGTGGGCGTGAGGCGGCATGCGGCGCGGGTGACGCCGGCATCGCGCGCGGTGTAGGGCAGTTCAGCAAGGGCCGCCACGATTTCGGGACTGCGCCGGGACGCCTCCGCCGGGAGGATCGCGTCGATGTCGATGCTGGCCGGCACGCAGATGTCCGAACATATTCCGAGGTCGACGCGTCCCGCCAACCGGACGTCGCGCCCCGCATCCGTCGGCACGACACTCAGGGGCAGAACCACGCGGTCCTTGTAGCCGACCGACCGCATACCGGATTGCCAGAACACGAAGGGCGCGGGCCAATGCACCTTCACCGCGTCGATGTTGCGGGTCCCACGCCACGCGAATTGCGGCGGGATGCCCGCATCGCCGGGACTGCGCCAATAGGTCTTCCAACCCGGCGCCAGCCGCAACTCGAGCGCCGCCATGCGGGTGCCGTCCTTCTGGATCCAGCCGGGAATGATCCGGTGCGACAGCACGCTGTCGACGGAAGATTGCGCATGTGCCGGAATCATTCCGGATGCGAACAGGACCACGAGACAGAGGCGGAGCAGAGTCATGTCGTCGGACATGGGCGATCGGCGCTGAAATGCCAAGTCACGTCTGCGACAGTTTCGCGACAAGTCATTCGCGCTTGATTGACCCTGCCGAACCGCCGATTGTAGGGGCACCGAAGAAAGGACCTGCGTCGGTGACCGATACGCGGCTGGATCTCACCGGATCCATCTTGATCGCCATGCCTGGAATGGCGGACATGCGATTTTCGCAGGCGGTGATCTATGTGTGCGATCATACCGACAAGGGCGCGATGGGGCTGATCGTCAACAAGCCGGCCGCCGACATGAGCTTTGTCGATCTTCTGGAACAGCTGGACATCACCCCGGAGGCGGAGGTGGATTCGGTGCGGGTCTATTTCGGCGGTCCGGTGGAGACGGGGCGCGGGTTCGTGCTGCATTCGACGGAATACGTGTCGGACCTGCGGACGCTGCAGGTGCAGGACGATATCGCGCTGACCCCGACACTGGATGTGTTGGAAGACATCGCCGCGGGTCGCGGGCCGGAGCGCGTGATGATGATGCTGGGATATGCCGGCTGGGGGCCCGGGCAATTGGAGGGCGAGCTGGCCCAGAACGGCTGGTTGACCTGCAACGGGCGTGCGGACCTGCTCTTTGACGCGCCGGATTCCGAGAAATGGGCGCGCGCGCTGGAGACGTTGGGGATAAACCCGGCGCTGCTGTCGGCCGAAGCCGGCAGCGCCTGAGCGGCTGGTTCCAGGGCGGTGTGGCCATGCGGCCACGCGAGATTGTTCGCGTTCGGGCCACGCGGGCCTTGAGGGGCGCTGCCCCTCAAACTCCCCGAGGTATTTTCCGACCCAAAGAAGATGGCGGATCAGGTCGCGCGCGGGGCGGCGGCCCGGCGCAGTCTGTCGTTGATCGCTCGTCCAAGGCCGGTGTCGGGGATCGGCGCAACGGCGATCGGTCGGCCGAGCGCGTCGAGGCGGTGCAGGTGGCCGAAGAGATTGGCCGCGGCCTCGTGCAGGTCGCCGCTGGAAGAGAGTGACAGGTCCCCGGCGATGGCGCCGAAACCGAGATGGGATTCGCCCTCATCGGCGCGCGTGGCCCCCAGGCGCACGGCCGCGCCCGGCGCGTAGTGCGATTCGAGTTGGCCGGGCGCCGTGATGTCTTCGGTGGCCGTCAACAGGGGTCGGCCCAGCGCGGACTCGATCGCCTCGGACGGCAGCCCGCCGGGGCGCAGCAGGCGCGGCCGTGTCGGTGAGCCCGACGATGGTGCTCTCGAGACCGACGGGGCAGGGGCCACCATCCAGCACTGCGGCGATGCGGCCCCCAAGGCCGGCGCAGCACATGCGCCGCCGTGGTCGGGCTGATCCGGCCGGACGGGTTGGCGGACGGCGCGGCGACGGGAGCGCCGACCGCGGCGAGCAGAGCCTGCGCTGTCGGATGCTGGGGCACGCGGACCGCCACCGACGGCAGACCTGCGGTGACAAGTGGACTGAGACCGGACTCCGCGGCGAGTGGCAGAACCAGGGTCAGCGGGCCGGGCCAGAAGGCGCGTGCCAGGCGGTCCGCGTCGCCGCTCCACTCCGCAAGGGTCTCCGCCGCCGCTTGGCTCGCAACATGCACGATCAGCGGATTGAAGCTGGGCCGGCCCTTCGCGGCGAAGATGCCGGCCACCGCGGTCCCGTTGGTGGCAATCGCGCCCAGCCCGTAGACCGTTTCGGTCGGGAAGGCGACGAGTTCTCCCGCGCGCAGCAGATCCGCGGCCGTCGCGAGGCCGTCGGGATCGGGTTGGAGGGTGCGCGTATCCATCTGGCTCCCGTGACGCCGCGTTCGGGTTGCGTGCGTCCGGCACGAACCGCATGATCGCAACCGGGGTCAGGCGTTCGGATACAGGCTGAACCCCGGTCAAGCCAAGCCAGACATCGGACCGGAGAGAACGATGCCATACCGTGCCCCAGTCGAGGACTTCCGTTTTCTGTTCGACCACGTGGTCGGATTCCGGCAGGTCGCGGAGACCGAGCGGTTCGCCGAGGCGACGCCGGACATGGTCTCCGCGATCCTGACCGAAGCCGGGCGCATGTGCGAAGAGATCCTGCCCCCGCTGCAGCGGCCGGGCGATCTGCATCCGGCGAGGCTGGAAAACGGCGTCGTGCGGACCTCGCCCGGCTTCGGCGACGGTTTCGGGCCATTGCCGAGGGCGGCTGGATCGGGATGTCGCGCGGCGCCGGAGCATGGCGGCATGGGCCTGCCGATGACGCTGACCACCGCCGTGAACGAGATGATGAGTGCGGCCTGCCTGTCGCTGCAGCTGGCACCGCTGATGAGCCAGGGCCAGATCGAGGCGCTGGAGCATCATGCCAGCGACGAGATCAAGGCGCTCTACCTGCCCAAGCTGATCTCCGGCGAATGGACGGGCACGATGAACCTGACCGAGCCGCAGGCCGGGCTCGGATGTCGGCGCGTTGTCGACCAAGGCGGAACCGAAAGGCGACGGGACCTACCGCATCACCGGGCAGAAGATCTACATCTCCTGGGGCGACAACGATTTCGCCGAGAATGTCTGCCATCTGGTGCTGGCGCGCGCTGCCCGGGGCGCCCAAGGGCACCAAGGGCATCAGCCTGTTTCTGGTGCCCAAGCGGCTGCCGGACGACATGGCAAGGCCGGCGTCGCCAACAACCTCCGGGTGGTGAGCCTGGAGCACAAGATGGGCCTGCACGGCTCGCCCACCTGCGTGATGCAGTACGAGGGCGCGACCGGCTGGCTGGTCGGTCCGGAGAACGGCGGCATGGCGGCGATGTTCACGATGATGAACAACGCGCGCCTCGGCGTCGGCGGGCAGGGCATCGGCGTGGCCGAGGGCGCCTATCAGCATGCGCTGGCCTATGCGATGGACCGCAAGCAGGGCCGGTCGATGGAGGAGCATGGGACGGGGACGATCGTCGACCATGCCGATGTGCGCCGGATGCTGATGGACGATGAAGGCGGAGGTCTTTGCCGCCCGCGCCATCGCGCTGTGCTGTGCCGTGGCGATCGACATGAGCACGGCGACCGGCGATGCAGAGTGGAAGGCGCGCGCGGCGCTGCTGACCCCGATCGCCAAGGCCTTCGGCACCGACACCGGCATCGAGGTCGCCGCGATGGGCGATGCAGGTGCATGGCGGCATGGGCTTCATCGAGGAGACCGGCGCGGCGCAATACGCCGCGACGTGCGCGTGACGGCGATCTACGAGGGCACCAACGGCATTCAGGCGATGGACCTCGTGGCGCGCAAGATGATGGATGGCGGCGAGGCGGCCTTTCGCCTTCTGGACGAGATCGAGGCGAGGCCGAGGATGCCCGCGCGGACGCTGCCGGATCTGGCCGAAGCGGTCTGGCAGGCGGCCGAAGAACTGCGCGAAACGACCGAATGGCTGGTGTCGGTCAACCGACGGATGCGGTTCGCCGGGGCGGTGCCCTACCTGCGCGGCTTCGCGCGGGTGCTGGGCGGGCATCTGCACCTCGTGGCGGCGCTGGCAGGGCAGGGACGGTCCGCGCGAACGGCTGGCCCGCTTCTACATCCGGCGGCTGCTGCCCGAACATCGTTCGCCTGCTTGCCCAAGCGCGCGCCGGCGACTGCGGACGTGTTTGCGCTGAGCCCGACGAACTGGCGGCCTGATGCCCAAGCGATGCGGCCGCAGGCATACGGTATCCGTGGGAGACGCCGCCCGGGCATGGCGAGCGATCGAGGTGCGCCGAGGCGTGCTCTGGACTGCGTCTGCCGCTGCCGATGAAGCTGGATCACGTGAATGTCTATGCGCTGGACGACGGCGATGGCTGGACGGTGATCGACACCGGCTTTGCCTCGAAGAGGAGCAAGGCGATCTGGCAGGGCCTGCTGGACGGGCCGCTGGCCGGCAAGCCGGTGCGGCGGGTGATCGTCACCCATCACCATCCCGATCACATCGGTCTGGCGGGCTGGTTCCAGTCGGAGCACGGGGCCGAACTGGTGACCACGCGCACCGCGTGGCTGATCGCGCGGATGCTGACGCTGGATGCGCAGGAACAGGCGCCGCCGCGAGACGCGTGGCCTTCTGGAGCAGCGCCGGGATGGACGCCGAGATCCTGCGAGGCCCGGGCGGAAGAGCGGCCTTTCAACTTTGCCGACATCGTGGCGCCCCTGCCGCTGGGCTTCACCCGCATTCAGCAGGGCGACGCGATCGAGCATCGGCGGGCGCGATTGGGACGTGCATATGGGCAACGGCCACGCGCCCGAACACGCGACATTCTGGAGCCGCGACGACAATCTCGTGCTGGGCGGCGATCAGATCCTGCCGTCGATCTGCCCCAATATCGGCGTCTACGCGACCGAGCCGAGGCCGACCCGATCGCCGACTGGCTGGAGGCTGCGAGCGGCTGGCCCCGTTGGCGCGACCCGACCAACTGGTGCTGGGCGGGCACAAGCTGCCCTTCACCGGCCTGCCGCTGCGGATGCGCCAGCTGATCGACAACCACCACGGCGCGCTGAAGCGGCTGCTGGACTACATCGACACGCCCAAGACGGCGGCCGACTGCTTTGCGCCGCTGTTCAAGCGCCAGATCGGGGCGGGCGAATACGGCCTGGCGCTGGTCGAGGCGGTGGCGCATCTGAGTCACCTCCATCAGACGGGCGAACTCGCGACCGGACGCGGCGCGAGGACGGCGCCTGATCTCTACGAGAGCAAGGCGTGACGGGTGCGGTTCGCTTCCTGAACGGATGCGCCGAATTGGCCCCGTGACACAGGCTTCGAAATCCGCTAACCCGCCCGGGATCGAACCAAAAGCGCAAAGGGACAATCGAAATGGCCGAGCACAAGCATGGCGACATGGACATCAACACGCAGGAAAAGACATTTGCCGGGTTCATGAGTTTCGTCGCAATGGGCGGTCATCGTGATCTTTGCGGTCCTGATCTTCATGGCGATTTTCGTCAGCTAGGACCGCCGGTCACAATTCGGGCAGGTCCATGCATGCGAAGTCATTCTTGTCTTGATCGCGTTTCTGACGCTTGCGGGCCTGCGCCGTTGGCGGAGGGGAACCGCTGTCGCCGGAGGAGCGACAGCGCGTCGCCTACCGCCATCCGGGACCGCCATCCCTGACACTGGTCACGGTCGTGAACAACAGGTCCGGGAGCGGGTGGGCATACCAGCCTCATGATCTCTGGCAGCCAGCGGGTGATCTTCGATCCCGGCCGGATCGTTCCGTCCCGACTGGCGTGTCCCAATATGGCGACGTTCTTTACGGTATCGCCACGAACATTTCTATCGTTCCTACAAGAGTTCGCATGCGCGAAACTCGCACCACGTGATAACGCAGACCATGACCGTCAGCTCCGAGACCGCCGGAGCGGGCGCTGCGGCTGGTTCAGGCCAACGGCCCGGTGCCAGGCGCCTTCTGCGCGAAGGCGACCTCGGGCATCCTGCACCAACTCCCAGGGTTCGAGGACGTGAGGGTCACGTTCTACCCCGTTGATTTGATGGAACAGATTGCGCGAAAGCCGGGCGTGGTCACCGATCAGCTTTACGAGGCTGATGACGGCCAAGTCACCGACGGGATCGCGGCAGTCGTCCCCGCGGACTGACACGCGGCGCGGGCCGGTTCACATGAAATACAGCAGGGCATAGAGCGTCGCGGCACCGCAGAGGATGGCGGCGGCGACATTCTTCGTGAGGTACCCGGTCACGAACGTGACCGCAGCGGCGGCTAGGCGCGGCAGGTCCGGCTCGCCATCCGTGGCGGTCGGCCACAGAACCAGCGGGTGCCACCAGCGCCGGCAGGATCGCCACCGCCGTATAGCGCAGATGCCGCAGCACCCATGGCGGCAACTGCCTGTCACCCACCACGCCGAGAAACAGGAAGCGGATCGCAAAGCTGCCGATCCCGAGGCCGATGATCACGGTCCAGAGTTCCAGCGTGGTGATCATGCCAGCGCGACGCTCCAGCCAAAGCTCGGCTTGTGCGCCCGCAGCCATGCCCGCGGCGCCGGCGACCAGCAGCCCCAGATTGTACGGCAAACCCGGCGCACAGCAGCGCCACCGAAATCCCGGTCAAAGCGGCTATGACATGGGCGGGCGTGCGCAGCATCGGTCCGATCAGGGCCAGGAACGCCATCGGCATGACGAAATCCAGCGCCCAGCTCTCCGGGATCTGCCGCCCCGCCAGGGCACCGACCACGGTGAAGACATACCAAATCGACGCAGGTCGGCACGGCCACGCCGAAGAAATAGGCGAGCTTCTGGGGCAGGGGCATCTGCGGCTCCTGCTCGTACTTCGCGACGGCCAGGCGTAGGATTGGTCAACCAGCAGATAGGCGGCCATCGCCCGCTTGCCGAACGGCGCCGCGCCCAGGTGCGGCGTGATCGAGGCCGAATACATCGCCATGCGCAGATTCACGGTCAGCGCGGAGGCCAGGACGATCAGCGTCGGCACATCCTCTACCATGAGCGACAGGGCGGTGAACTGTGCCGCACCCGCCACCACGACGACCGAAAAAACCAGCGCCTCGAACACGTTCAGCCCGGCTTCGGTGGCCAGAACGCCGAACAGAAGCGCGAACGGGCCCATGACCACGAGGAACGGCGCGCTGTCGCGAAACCCGGCCCAGAATGCGGATTTGGTGGTGGTGAACGGCACGTGTTGCCCTTAGTTTCGGGAGAGGTTCAGATAGCCAAGCCATACCGGGCTGTCGGGGGGGATGCAATTGGCCGAGCCGGTCGACATCACACGCTACATCATCGCGCCGGACCCGGACCGCGGCGGACCTGACGCGCGCCGTCAAGGGCCTCGATCACACCGGGGCGGAGCAGACCATTTCGGTGGTCGAGGAACGCCCGCTGACCATCTTTCTCAATTCGCCGCGAGATCGTGACGGCGATGACGATCGGCGACTACCCGGAGTATCTGGCGCTCGGTTTTCTGCGCAACCAGGGCATGCTGGGCGCGACAGGACGACGTGACCGGCGTCGAGTTCGACGAGGAGCTCGAGACAGTCGTCGTTCGCACGGCCCGCGAGACCAGCTACGAGGAGAAGCTGGCCAAGAAGACCCGCACGTCGGGTTGCGCCGTGGGCACGGTTTTCGGCGACATGATGGAGGGGCTCGAGGGGTTGACCTTGCCCGCGGCGGAGGTGCGGACCTCGTGGCTCTACGCTCTGGCCGCGCAGATCAACCGCACGCCCAGTCTCTATCTCGAGGCGGGCGCGATCCACGGCACGGTGCTGTGCCAGCAGGACCGGCCGCTGGTCTACATGGAGGATGTCGGGCGCCACAACGCGGTCGACAAGATCGCCGGCTGGATGTGTCCGAAGGCGCCGATCCCGCCGACAAGATCCTCTACACGACCGGGCGGCTGACCTCCGAAATGGTGATCAAGACCGCGCTGATGGGCATTCCGGTCTTGGCGTCGCGGTCCGGCTTCACCGCCTGGGGGGTGGAGATCGCGCGGCAGGTCGGTCTGACGCTGATCGGCCGCATGCGGGGTCAGCGTTTCGTCTGCCTGAGCGGGGAGGACCGGCTGGTGCGCGATGCCGACGCCGCGTCCATGCCGGACGAGGATCGCAAGCATTCGCCGCAAGGGCGCGCCGGAATGAAGGCGCCGCTCGGGGTGATCCTGGCGGGCGGTCAGGCGACGCGCATGGGCGGCGGTGACAAGGGGCTGAAGCCGCTGGGCGACCGGACGATCCTGGGGCATGTCATCGACCGGCTCTCGCCACAGGTGGCCGGCCTCGCGCTCAACGCGAATGGCAACCCGTCGCGGTTTGCCGATCTTGGCCTGCCCGTGATCCCCGACAGTATCGAAGACTTTGCCGGACCGCTGGCGGGCGTGCTGGCCGGGCTCGATTGGGCGGCGCGGGAGGGCGCCGACACAATCGTGACCGCCGCGGCCGACACGCCGTTTTTTCCGCCCGACCTGGTGCCGCGCCTCATCCTCGCGACGGAAGGTATGGAGCATCCCCTGGCCCTGGCCGCGAGCCCCGAGGGGCGCCATCCGACCTTCGGGCTCTGGCCCGTGGCGCTGCGCGACGACCTGCGTGCGGCCTTGGAGGGTGGCTTGCGCAAGGTCGTGGTCTGGACGGACCGCCACGGCGGTCGGCTGGCCGAATTCCCCGGCGGCGATCCAGACCCGTTCTTCAACGTCAACACGCCCGAAGACCTGGCGCTGGCGGAGCGGTGGTCGTGAAGGTCTGGGGCATTGTCGGCTGGAAGAACACCGGCAAGACCGGCCTGACCGAACGATTGGTGACCGAATTCTGCAACCGCGGGTACAGCGTCTCCACGATCAAGCACGCGCATCACGACGCCGACATGGACCGGCCGGGCTCGGACAGCTATCGGCACCGGCTCGCCGGCGCGTCCGAGGTGGTTCTGGCCACGCGTTACCGCGTCGCGATCCTGCAGGAGTTGCGCGGCGCCGACGAGCCGCCGCTGGCCGTCCTGCTGGCGCGGCTGCAACCCGTCGATCTGGTCCTGATCGAAGGATACAAGGGTGCGGACCACCCCAAGATCGAAACCCACCGCGCGGAGTCGGGCAAGAGCCTCATCGCGCCGGGTGATCCGTCGATCCGCGCCGTGGCGAGCGATGTGTTCCACGATTTCGACCGCCCGGTTCTCGACCTCGACGACACGGCCGCGATTGCCGATTTCATCGCCTCGGAGTTGGATCTGTGAGCGCGTTCGATTGCTTTGTGGTGGTGGATTGGTCGGCGCGGTCCAAGCCGTCGCCGCGCCGCCCTTCGGCGGATGCGATCTGGATCGGCGTCTCGCGTGGCGGCCCGGCGGAGTGCACGTACCTGCGCACGCGCGCCGAAGCTGCCGCCTTCCTCGAAGATCTCTTCGACGCGGAAATCGCAGCAGGGCGCCGCGTCGTGGCAGGGTTCGATTTTCCCTTCGCCTATCCGGCGGGATTTGCACGGGCCGTGACGGGATCGCCGGATCCGTTCTCAGTTTGGGAGTGGCTGGCGATCCGGATCGAGGACGCGCCCGACAACGCCAACAACCGCTTCGATGTGGCCAAAGTCTTGAACCGCGTTTTTCCAGGCACGGGCCCGTTCTGGGGCTGCCCTGCCGGCATCGCCGACGCCGATTTGCCCGCCCATGGAACCATGCGTCACGACCACGGAATGCCGGAGCGGCGCGGGGTCGAGGCGTTGATCCCGCGGGCGCAACCCTGCTGGAAACTCTTCACCACGGGCTCTGTCGGGTCCCAGGCGCTGCTCGGGTTGCCTCGGCTTCAGGCGCTGCGCGACAGGTTCGGCCCCAGGATCTCGGTCGCCCCGTTCGAGCCACCGACGACGGATGTCGTGGTTTTCGAGGTGTTTCCGTCGCTGCTCGCGCGGGAAGTGGCGGCGGCGCAGGGTCCGGACGAAATCCGCGACCGTGCGCAGGTCCGGCTTTTGGCCGAGACGATGGCGCGGATTGCGCCAGAGGTGATGGATCGGCTCCTGCGACGCGGGAACGCCGAAGAGGGCTGGATCTTCGGGGCGGGCGATGAAGACCTCCTGCGCGCGGCCGTGCCAAGCTCCGGTCCCGAGCCGCCGCCGCTGAGGAACGATTGTTTCGCCCTACCGGCAGGTGTCGACTGGATCCCCGTCGGCGATGCGCTGGCTCACCTGCGGCGCGTCATGCCGCTGCGTGTCGGTGTAGAAACCGTCCCGCTCGGGGCCGCCGCAGGCCGCGTGCTGGCGGAAGATCTCCACGCCCGGCGCAGCAATCCGCCGCAGGCCAACACCGCGGTCGATGGCTATGGCTTTGCCGGTGCGAAAGGTCCTGAGACCCATCGCCTGCTCCTGGTTGCAGACCGTGCCGCGGCGGGTGTGATGGCAGGCACTGTCCCCGAAGGCCATGCCATCCGCGTTCTCACGGGAGCGGCGCTGCCGCCGGGCGTGGACACGGTGATTCTGCAGGAGGATGTCACCGTCAGCGAAGGACAGATCGCGTTTCACGGCCCGCTCAAGGCCGGAGCCAACACGCGTCGCGCCGGTGAGGATGTTTTGGCCGGCAATCTCATCTTGCGGGCTGGCCGACGGCTGACTCCCGCTGATCTCGCACTGGCCGCGGCGACCGGTCACGGCGCAGTGCCCGTCCGCCATCGCTTGAAAGTCGGTGTGATCTCCACCGGAGACGAATTGCGACCCGCCGGGGAACAGGCAGGTCCAGGCCAGATTTTCGACGCCAACCGACCCATGCTGCTGAGCCTTCTGGCGGCATGGGGGCATGCGCCGGTGGATCTTGGGTCATGTCCCCGACGATCGCGAAGCGCTGCGGCAACGGTTCGACCGAGGTGCGAAATCGGCAGAGGTCATTCTGACCAGCGGCGGAGCCTCGGCCGGGGACGAAGATCACGTGTCGGCGCTGCTGCAGGAGGCCGGCGCGATGGAGATGTGGCGCATCGCCGTGAAGCCGGGGCGACCGCTGGCCCTGGGTCTCTGGAACGGCGCCCCGGTCTTCGGCCTGCCGGGCAATCCAGTCGCCGCCATGGTCTGCGCGCTGATCTTCGCGCGCCCGGCGCTGGCGCAGATGGCCGGGCAGGGCTGGCTCGAGCCGGAGGTGCTGGAACTGCCCGCAGGCTTCGCCAAGTCCAAGAAGCCCGGCCGCCGCGAATTCCCGCGCGCGCGGGTCCGTGATGGCCGTGTCGAGATCTTCGCGTCCGAAGGCTCGGGCCGGATCAGCGGCCTGAGTTGGGCGGAGGGATTGGTGGACCTGCCGGATGGCGCCCTGGAAATCAGGCCTGGAGACCCGGTGCGCTACATGCCGTTTTCCCAGTTCGGATTCTGATCCGGACCATGCGGCGACGCCGTGTCGCGCGAAGCCTGCGCGCCTGACCGGCCATTGCCTTTCGCGCCATCTTCTTTGGGTCCCGAAATACCTCGGGGGAGCCGCTCCCACGGAGCGGCGGGGGCAGAGCCCCCTATGAAACGGGCAACCGGCTTTGAACCCGTCCTGCCGTTTACCACAGGGCAATCAGTCGAACGTGCCGGCCGCCCGCCCCAGAAGCATGAACGCGCGGGCCGTGCGGGTATCCGCCAGTGCCGATATGTCGGCATCCGTGGCACCGGGTTCGAATGCGGCGAAGGAGCGATCGAACTTGCGCAGGAAATGATGCGCGGCGTCGCGGAAGATCGGGTCCTTCTTCATGCGTCCCGATGCCAGCGCCAACGAGGACTGGTCGCGGATCCCGCCCAGCCCCGATACAGCCTTGCCCCGCACGCCCTTGGCGAAATCCCGCCATATCTCCGGACGGGCGCGGTCCGGGCGCAGATCGTCCATGTAGATGCCTTCCTGGCTGAGAAGGGTCAGCACGTCCTGCGCGGCCTGTATGATCTGGCCTGCGCTCCGATCCCGAAGCGCGCGCCGCAGGGCCGAAAAGCCCTCCTTGTCCTCGGCCGTGTCCGGAAAGTTCAGGGCCCGGATGAAATCGGCCGACGCCAGTGGCGTCTCCGAACCGGCCGAGGGTGTGCCGAGTGCCAGAACGTGCTGTTCCTCCGTGACGGGAGCGGCGGAGGAGACCTCTGGCTGCGTCGGCTGCCGCTCATCCGCGGCGTGTGCCTCGGCCAGGGTGGCCAGCGCCGTTTCGGTCCTGCGCGTGGCGGCGGCGATTTCGTCGAGTTTGCGCGAAATGCCGCTGTCGGGCGTCTTTCCGCCGCTTTGGCTCTGCGTGATGTAGGCTTGCCGTATCGCGTCCATCGCGGCCTGCAGGCGCTGGCTTTCCTCCCGCATCACCCGCGCGGACCGGGCTGCCGTCGCCGCGACCCAGACCATTGCGATCGGCATGAAGACCGCCAGGGCAGTGATCATCAACCGCACACTGTCCACGCCCCAGCCGTCGGGACCGTCGGGCAGTGTCACGAGGATTATTGCAGCCCCGATCAACCAGAGCGCCGACACGATCGCGGCCGTGATCTCGATTCCCGTTATGCGCGGGGCCTGGTGTCGGTCGTAGATGCCAAGAGGTGTGGGACGGGATGCGCTGGACCTGGCTTCGTCCATCGCCGTGTCAGGCATATGAAATGGTCAGGATTTCATAGGATTTCTCGCCGCCGGGGGTGCGGACCTCGACGCTGTCACCTTCTTCCTTGCCAATGAGCGCGCGCGCGATCGGCGACTTGATGTTGAGCAGACCCTTTTCGATGTTGGCCTCGTGCTCGCCCACGATCTGCCACGTCTTTTCTTCCTCGGTATCCTCGTCGACGACCGTCACCGTCGCCCCGAACTTGACCGAACCGGAGAATTTGGCCGGGTCGATGACCTCCGCCAGACCCAGAACACTCTCCAGTTCCTGGATGCGCCCTTCGATGAAGCCCTGCTTCTCGCGCGCGGAATGATATTCGGCGTTCTCCTTCAGGTCGCCCAACTCGCGCGCTTCCGCGATGGCCTGGATGATGGCCGGGCGTTCCTTCGACTTGAGCGTCTTCAATTCGGATTGGAGCGCGGTATGCCCGCGCTTGGTCATCGGGATCTTATCCATGGGCCTTGCGTCCGGCAGTTGTTCCCGGGACGTGCGCGGGAACATATTTTTCAGGTTGCCGACTACCTGAACCAAAGGGGCGGTGGAATGCAAGGGGGTGCGAACACCCTCACGTTTTGGCGGTGGCGACCCTTCGCACAGTGGCACCACGCGGTCGGGCATAACTGACGATCTCGTATTCGATTCCATCGGAATCATGGAAATAGAACCGCCGCCCCGGCTCGTAATCGGCATGCTTTTCAGACACGAAACCGATCGCGCGTACGGATTGTTCCGAAATGTGAACTCAGTCTCGATACTCGCCGACTTTACAACCGCGACGACAAGGCGGCGCGTGGCACCCTGCCCAGATACCTGATCGGCGATCGGCGGACATCCCCAATCGAACTTTCGGCTGATGTACGTGTTCGAGTGTAGAACTTGATCGCCGGGCCAACTGTCGCAGTCACCGCAATTTACGCGGTGTTGCGATTGAAAAGGGCGGAGCGCTGCGATAGCCAAGCGCGATCGAATGGAAGCGTGCCTGCGAGGTGGGCGCGGCGCAGCCCAAGGGGGAACGTCGAATGGCAGAGATTGAACGCGAAGCGATGGAATACGACGTCGTGATCGTCGGCGCGGGTCCGGCCGGTCTGTCGGCGGCGATCCGCCTGAAACAGATCGATGCGGATCTGAACGTCGTGGTGCTCGAGAAAGGGTCCGAAGTGGGCGCGCATATCCTGTCGGGCGCTGTTCTGGACCCGGTGGCGCTCGACGAGCTGATCCCGGACTGGAAGGAGAAGGGCGCGCCGCTGAACGTGCCGGTGCGTGAAGACAACTTCTACATGCTGGGCGAGGCGGGAAAGGTGCGGATCCCGAACTTGCCCATGCCGCCGCTGATGAAGAACCACGGCAACTACATCGTGTCCCTCGGCAATGTCTGCCGCTGGATGGCCGAACAGGCGGAAGAACTGGGCGTCGAAGTCTTTCCCGGGATGGCCTGTTCCGAGGTCGTCTATGGCGAGAATGGCGAAGTCAAGGGCGTCGTCGCGGGCGAATTCGGGCTCAACCCCGATGGCACGCCAGGCGATGCCTACGAGCCGGGCATGGAGCTGCACGGCAAGTACGTGTTCTTCTGCGAAGGCGTGCGCGGGTCGCTGTCCAAGCAGGTGATCGCGAAGTTCGACTTGTCGAAGGATCGTCAGCCGCAGAAATACGGGCTCGGCATGAAGGAAATCTGGGAGGTCGATCCGTCGAAGCACCGCGAGGGCACGGTGACGCACACGATGGGCTGGCCGCTCGGCTCCAATGCCGGCGGCGGGTCGTTCATCTATCACCTCGACAACAATCAGGTCTATGTGGGCTTCGTGGTCCACCTGAACTACCGCAACCCGCATCTCTATCCCTACATGGAGTTCCAGCGCTTCAAGCATCACCCGATGGTGGCGGAGCTGCTGGAGGGCGGCAAGCGCGTGGCCTACGGTGCGCGCGCCATCACCGAGGGCGGATGGCAGTCGATGCCGAAGCTCGTCTTCCCGGGCGGCGCGCTTCTGGGGTGTTCGGCGGGCATGGTGAACGTGCCGCGGATCAAGGGCAACCACAACGCGATGTGGTCGGGCATGCACGCCGCCGAAGCCGCGGCGGAGGCCATCGCCGCGGAGCGTGCAGGCGACGTGCTGGAGGCTTACGAGGCGGCGGTGGTGAACGGACCGATCGCGGATGACCTCAAGAAGGTCCGCAACGTCAAGCCGATGTGGTCGAAATGGGGCCTGACGGCGTCGCTCGCCCTGGGTGGTCTCGACATGTGGACCAACACCTTCGGTTTCTCGCTGTTCGGGACGATGGGACACGACAAGTCCGACGCCGGCGCCACGGAAGAGGCCAGCAAGCACAAGCGGATCGACTATCCCAAGCCGGATGGGACGCTCAGCTTCGACAGGCTGACGAATGTAAGCTTCTCGATGACGAACCACGAGGAGCACCAGCCGGTGCATTTGCGGCTCACCGATCCGGATATCCCCGTTGAGGTCAATCTGCCGAAATACGCGGAACCGGCGCAGCGCTATTGCCCGGCGGGCGTCTATGAAGTGGTCGAGGAAGAGGGCAAGGATGCCCGTTTCGTGATCAACTTCCAGAACTGCGTGCACTGCAAGACCTGTGACATCAAGGATCCCAGCCAGAACATCACGTGGGTCACGCCGCAGGGCGGAGACGGGCCGAATTATCCCAACATGTAAGAACCGCCCCGCATCGTCGGATGACGGAGATGCGGCGCAAGTCGAATGGTGCGGACAGGTGGCGAATGGGAAAAAGCATGTTCGCGGCCTTATCATTGCGCCGCAGCGCGATCCTGCCTAACTTGTGACACAGGCAGGGAACGTGGGAACCAGCGAGGCACACCAGAAGATGAAAAATCCGATTCGCACGATCGCTCTGGCGGTTCTGTTGGCCGGCACGACGCCGGCGCTTCAGGCCGAAGGGCTGTCGGGATCCTATCTCGCGGCCAGGCAGGCGGAACAGAACAACGATTACGCGGCTGCGGCGCGATATTACACGCGGGCGCTCATGCTGGAGCCGGGCAATCCCGACCTGATGGAATCGCTCGCCCTGGCGCAAGTCCTGCAAGGGCGCTTCGACGCGGCCGTCACTGTCGCTAAGAACATGGAAGAACGTGGTCTGAGCAGTCAGGTCGCGCACATGATCGTCGCGACCGATCTGGCGATCCAAGAGGATTTCGCCGCGCTGGTGGATCGCAACGGCAACGGCGAAGGCGGGATCGGCCCGCTGGTGGATGGCCTCGTCGCGGCCTGGGCCATGCTTGGCAATGGCGATGTGAACGACGCTCTGAGCGCGTTCGACGATCTTGCGGAGCAGCAGGGCCTGAAGGGGTTCGCGCTTTATCACAAGGCATTGGCGCTTGCGCATGTCGGTGACTACGAAGGGGCCGAAGCGGTCTTTGCCGGAGGTGCCGATGGCGCGCTGCAACTGACGCGCCGCGGGGCGCTGGCCCGTGCGCAGATCCTGTCGCAGCTGGACCGCAACGAAGACGCGCTGGAGAGCCTCGACAAGGCATTCGGTCCGGCGTCCGATCCCGGCATCGCGTCGCTGCGCGAGGCGCTGGAAGCAGGCCAAAAGGTCCCTTTCACGAATGTCACCTCGGCGCGTGACGGCCTGGCGGAGGTCTACTACTCCATCGCCGCCGCGCTCAGCAACGAGGCGCAGCCGGATTACACGTTGCTCTATGCCAGGGTCGCGCAGGTTCTGCGGCCGGATCACAGCGATGCGCTTCTGCTGACGGCCGAGTTGCTGGACGAGATCGGACAGCATGAACTCGCCATCGATGCGTTTGCGCAGATGCCGCGTGACCACATCGATTATCACGCCGCCGAACTGGGCCGCGTCGGCGCCTTGCGCGCGTTGGAGAAATACGATGCGGCGATCGAGGTGTTGAAGAACCTCGCCAAGTCGCATGACGAACTGCCGGTCGTCTATTCGACCCTGGGCGACATCTACCGCAGCCAGGACAATTTCGCCGAGGCGTCCCGCGCCTACGACATGGCGCTCGAACGGACCGAAGAGGGGACGCGGGGCGCCTGGTTCCTGCATTATGCGCGGGCGATCGCCCTGGAGCGTCAGGATCGCTGGGAGGAGGCGGAGGCGGATTTCCGCAAGGCGCTGGAGCTCGAGCCCGATCAGCCGCAGGTGCTGAACTATCTCGGCTATTCGCTGGTCGAAAAGCAGATCAAGCTCGAGGAAGCGCTCGACATGATCGAACGCGCCGTCGCCAGCAGCCCGGATTCAGGGTACATCGTCGACAGCCTGGGCTGGGTGCTTTACCGCCTCGGCCGCTACGAAGAGGCGGTGGGCCACATGGAGCGCGCGGTGGAACTGATGCCGGTCGATCCGGTGGTCAACGATCACCTCGGCGACGTCTACTGGGCCGTGGGACGCACCCGCGAAGCGGAATTCCAATGGTCGCGCGCGCTGTCCTTCATCGACAAGAACGACAGTGACGGCGAGGCCGATCCGAAGCGGATCCGCCGCAAGCTGGAGGTCGGGCTCGATGTGGTTCTGGCCGAAGAAGGATCCGAGCCGCTGAAGGTTGCCGGCGATAACTGATCGGTCACACGCGGCGAAGGTCGGAATCCGGATCAATGCGCCGGCCAAGATCAACCTGACGCTGCATGTGACCGGACAGCGCGCGGACGGCTACCACCTTCTCGACAGCCTGGTGACCTTTGCCGCGTGCGGTGACGAACTTCGGATGGAGGCCGGCACCAGCTGGTCATTGACCGCCGAGGGGCCGGAGGCGGCAGAGGTGCCGGCGGATAATGGCAATCTGGTCCTGAAGGTGGCCAGGCTGTTCGACGATATGCCCGGTGCATCATTTCTGCTGACGAAGAACCTGCCTTTGGCGTCCGGTATCGGCGGTGGATCGGCGGACGCGGCTGCGGCGTATCGCGGCCTGATTTGCCATCGAAATGCCCAGACGGCAGGCGATAACGTTCCGGAAGCTCTCTTCGCCCCCGATCGAAGTCCGCTGGCCGCGCAACTCCTGGCGCTTGGTGCGGATATCCCGGCATGCCTCCTGTCGCGGACGGTCCGGATGCAGGGGATTGGCGGAAGACTGACCGAAGTTCCGGACCTTCCGCGTCTGTTCGCGGTGCTCGTCAACCCGCGATGTCAAGTCTCGACGCCGGACATCTTCAACGCGCTTCGGCGCAAGGACAATTCTCCGATGCCGGCCGAGATGCAGCGTTTCACAAGTGCGGCGGATCTGGCGCTCTGGCTAAGGGAGCAGCGGAATGATCTGGAGCCGCCAGCGTCCGAGATCGAACCTGCGATCCCGCGGGTTCTGGCAGGCTTGTCCGCGGCCGATGGGTGCCTAGTGTCCCGCATGTCCGGATCGGGCGCAACCTGCTTCGGCCTCTTCTCCGAGCAGTCTTCCGCGGATGCCGCCGGACGCCAATTGCAGGCCGATCATCCGGATTGGTGGGTTTGCTCCACGCGGCTTGGAACCATGACGGATTTGGCGATGCCGAGGTTCAGCTGATCCGCTCGACCACGTAATCGGCCAGATCGCTCAGCATATCGCGAATGTCGTTCTTGGGCAGGGTCTCCAGCGCGGCCTTCGCCTTCGCCGCCCAGAACAGCGCATCCTTCCGCGTGGCTTCCAGGGCACCGTGCCGTTCCAGCAGATCCATCGCGGTGTCCAGATCGCCGTCGGATTGGCGGCCTTTTTCGATCGTGCGCTCCCAGAACGCGCGTTCTTCCGCGTCGGCCTTGGCCACGGTCTTGATCAGCGGCAGCGTGAGTTTCCGTTCACGGAAATCGTCGCCCACGTTCTTGCCGGTCGCCGCGGACTGCCCCTGGTAGTCGAGCAGATCGTCCACGATCTGGAACGCGATCCCCAGGGCATCCCCGTACTCGAAGAGCGCGCGGACGTGCTCCTCCGGCGCGCCGGCGATCACGCCGCCGACCTCGGTCGCTGCGGAGAACAGCGCCGCCGTCTTGCCCCGCACGACCTTGAGATAGATCTCCTCGTCGGTGGCAAGATCCTGCGCCGCGGTCAGTTGCAGCACCTCGCCTTCCGCGATCGTCGCGGCCGCGTCCGACAGGATCCGGAGCACGCGGATGCTGCCGGTGTCGGTCATCAACTGGAAGCTGCGCGCGAACAGGAAATCGCCCACCAGCACCGAAGATTTGTTGTCCCAGAGGAGATTGGCGGTCGGGCGCCCGCGCCGCTGTGCGCTTTCGTCCACGACGTCGTCATGGAGCAGGGTGGCGGTGTGGATGAACTCCACCGTCGCGGCGAGGTAGATGTGATAGGGTCCGTCATAACCGCACATGCGCGCCACGGCCAGAGTCAGCATCGGGCGCAGCCGCTTGCCGCCGGCGCCCACAAGATGCGCTGTCACTTCGGGAATGAGGGGGGCGTGTTCGGACGACATGCGCTCGGCGATCAACGCGTTGACCCGTGCCATCTCGGCGCCAAGAAGGGCGGCCAAACGGTCGTGCGGTTTGTAACTGGCGTCCATCTTCGTACCCCCCGGCCCCTCGACTCCGACCGCCGCTACGCTTTAAGTCCCTTCCATGAAAGAGCTCTTGCGCAGTACCGATCCGACCGTCATCGCCTTTGCCACGACGCTCCTCAGGGGCGAGGATATAGAGTGCTTTGAGTTCGACGTAAACATCAGCAACCTCTATGGCGGGATCGATATCTTTCCCCGCAGGATGATGGTGCGGGCGGACGAGTACGATCGTGCGGTGCGGGTCATGCGCGACAACGACATCGAAGTCAGCTCTTGACGGACTGGGCCGAGGCGGACCTGCGCCGGGACGCGTTCCTGGGTGGTGCGCTGCATCTGTGGCAGCCATGCGTGGGCTACCGTGCGGGTATCGACCCGGTCCTGCTGGCGGCCAGCGTGCCTGCGAATCCGGGGCAGAGCGTGCTGGACCTGGGATGCGGGGTCGGGACGGCGGCCTTGTGTCTTGGGGTGCGGGTGCCGGATCTCGACCTGCGGGGGATCGAACGCCACGGAGGGTATGCCGCGCTGGCCCGGCGCAACGGTGAAGCGGCGGGGCAGCACTTCAAGGTGCTCACCGCAGATCTTGCCGACATGCCGGCAGAGATGAAATCGCGGAGCTTCGATCACGTGATCGCGAACCCGCCCTATTTCGATCGCGGCCAGGGCACGGCGGCGCCGAACCCGTCGCGCGAGGTGGCGTTGGGGGAGGCGACGCCGCTGGAGACATGGGTGCGGGAGGGGGCGAAGCGACTGAAGCCGAAGGGTTACATGCATCTGATCCTCAAGGCCGACCGACTGGGCGCGGCCGTTTCCGCGCTGACGTCTCCGCTGGGGAGCATCGAGATCCTGCCGCTTGCCGCGCGCGAGGGTCGTGCCGCCGAATTGGTCATTGTGCGCGCCCGCAAGGAGGGTCGGACAAAGCTGCGTTTGCATGCGCCGGTAGTCCTTCACACGGGCGCCTGCCATCCCGGTGATAGGGACCATTACACTGCCCGGATCTCGGCCGTGCTGCGCCGCGGCAAATCACTTGAGTTCTGAACCGCAACGACTGGTAAACCGGGAATTGTTCAAGTTTCGCGCATGCAGCGTGACGCGACTCGGAAATTGTGGTTCACTCGGGCTGCAACCACGAAAGAGGAGATTGCCAATGGCCCTGAGCTCGCATCTGCAAGAGCTGAAGAAAAAGCATCAAACCTTGAGTGACGCAGTGGAGGAGGCGCAACGCGCGCCGGGCTCCAGCGATATCGATATCGCGCACATGAAGAAACAGAAACTGCGTCTGAAGGAAGAGATCGAGCGTTTGTCACACTAGACAATTCGGGACATTGGGGGGCCTGCGCGGACGTAACGCCGCGTCAACCCGGCCGACGGCCGGGACGAAGGATGGCGCCGACTGACATCGACCCCGGAAACGCTTCCGGGGTCTTTCCTTTTCGGTCCAAAGCAGCGACGGGAGCGTTCAAGAACGCTGGTCGTCGGCAGGCGGAACCTGATCCAAGGGCATGATTGTCAGCGCATCGGACACGTGGCGCGTCTTGTCGATCTCCGCCAGCATCCAGTCGCGGAACGCCTTGATTGGCGGTTTCCGTTCTGCGCCCTGGCGGCACAGGAAACGGAACCGATGGCCGGTGTTGAGAGCCAGGCCATAGGGCGCCACCAACCGCCCATCCGCGATATCCTTTACAACCAGCGCGCGACGCCCCAGCGTCACGCCGACGCCGGCCAAGGCCGCATCGACCGCATGATCGGCCTGCGAAAATCTCGGTCCGTGCGGTTCGACAGACGGCACTCCGGCCGCGCGCAACCAGGTGGACCAATCGCACGGCGGATCGATGAAATCGGTCGACTGGTCGACGATCAGCACGGCGTCCCTGAGGTGTTGGGGCGTTGGGTAGCGCACGGCCATGTCGGGCGTCATGACCGGCGTCACCCATTCCTCGGCCAGCGGCAAGGACCAGAGCCCGTCATCGGTTCCGACGCCGAAGCGGATCGCGACGTCGATCTGGTCCCGGTCGAAATCCATCACGCGCAGGGAGGCCGAGAAGCGCAGCTCTATCTCCGGATGCGCCTGCGCAAATTCATAGAGCCGCGGCGCAAGCCATTTGGACGTGAAGGCGGGACCGGCCGTCACCGTCAGACCGGAGCTGTCCTGCAGCCGCCGGGTGGCAGCCCAGGCCGCGTTGAGCTGGTTGAACGCGTTGGTGCAGCCCGGTGCCAACGTCTGCCCTGCCTCGGTCAGTTCGACCGCCCGGTTCATCCGGCGAAAGACCGGAAAGCCGAGATGCTCTTCCAGCGATTTGATCTGGAAGGACAGCGCGGCGGGGGTGACGTGAAGCTCGCCCGCCGCCTTGGCGAACGACATGTGCCGGGCGGCGGCTTCAAACGCACGCAGGGCCGTGAGCGGGGGTAGGAGATCCGACATTTCAGTTAAATTTCTCTTCATCGAAACCGGCAAAAAACTCGTTTGTTCGAATTCGTTTTTGCACGCATATATGGCTGCAAGATGGAGAAATTATGCCGCAGGAGGCAACAATGATCGAAGCAACGACGAGCCCGGCCACTAAAAGGGCATTTCACCGCGCTCATGAGGAGCGCGCCAGAGCGCTGCGCGAATTCCTGTCCTGGGTCACCGGAAGCCGTTCGAAGCGATGACGGGAATTCGCGTCGAGATTTACTGAATTCGGCACAAAACGCGTCGCCGCGGATCAACGACCGAAAGGGTCGGTCATGCCGCGCGTTCCACGCGGCGCAACGGCACGATACGGCCCGAGATCAACCCTGCAATCTCCTCGCCGATTTCGCTGCGGCGCTTCGCGTTTGCCACCAGGTACTCTTCGGAGAGTTCGGAAATGCGCGCGGCCTTCGGGTCGTGCGCTGCAAAGCGTGGGGTCGTGTGTCCGTGCATGCTGGGGCCTCCTTTTCTGTCGGTTGGCCCCAGCATACCAGATCATGGTTAACCCGTCGTTACGCGGATCGCGCGTCGCCCTCAGGCATAGGTCAAGAGGTGGCCGACACTGCTCAATTCGACGCTCGGGTCGTCGGAGCGTGACTTCGGCCGCCAGTTGCGGTTCGCGCCGAGCCAGGACCGCGGATCGAGTTCGATGAGGCCGATGATCGTCTCGGCCACGAGGGTCGCACCGACCGGACCCAGCCCTTCGCCGGGTTCGCGGGTGCCGTCCAGGTTTTCACGCCCGATCAGGTCGGCCTCCTTCAGGATGTAGTACCAGAGCGGTGTGCCCCCGCGCAGGCCCGGCTCGTCGGCGCGCGCCGCGTCACTTATCTGTTCGATCTCGGTTGTCGATCTGCCGATCTCCCGTGCGACGGTTTCGCCCGCCGGCAGCAGGAAGGATTGGCCGCGGACCATGTTGCGCGTCGCCAATGACCGGCCGTCCGGATCCACCTTGGCGGGCAGGGCGAGCAGGTCCGACGCGAGCTTGGTGTCGAGCCGGCCGGCCCGCTGCACCGTGCGCCCAAGATGCGTTTCGAACATCTCATGCATGTCGGTGACGGCGCGCGCGTCGGTGATCGGGCTGAAGCCGCGGCCGAGCACCGCGCCGAAGAGCTCGAACAAGCTGCCACCCTGTTGTGTCTGGACGCTCATCGGCACCATCGCATGTCCGAAGCGATAGGCCGCGACGGAGAACTCCACCGGAATGAACGGCGATTTCGGCCGGTAGTACTGGCGGCCTTCGGAGAGAATGCGGGAGATCATGCCTTCGCCGCAGATGCCCTTGAGGTAATCATGCACGACAGACCACTGATAATGCCAGGTGCAGGCGCGACGCGCCTCCTCGTAGAGGTCCTTGCCCGAATGATCCGACGAGAGATCGTCACAGATCCTGTTGTGAAAGCGGATCATGCCGAGCTGGATCTGGCTCACGATCCGATTCTCGTCGTTGCGGAAATCGCCGATCAGCGCCACGTCGCCCACCCTCGCCAGATCGTCGGCGGCATGCGGCCCGGTGCCGACATCCGCGCCGGTCACCAGCTTCACGCCCTTGAACGGTCCGGAGGCATGGTAGAGGTAAGGCTGCGCCTCGGGTCCCGTGCCGTAGATGCAGTCGAGGTCCAGCGTGGGGGTGCGCACGTTCTGCGTCTCGTGGGGATCGTTGACGCCGTCGAGGCTCGAGGACACGTCGAGCGTGACGTCATGGTCGACGAACTGCCCGAAGAACACGAAGCCGACGGGATTGGTCAGCGACGTCGTCCCGTGCGGGCCGCCATCCATGACGCCTCCCGGCTTGCCGAGGTTCTCGAGCACGCGCGGGTCGGTGAAGAGCGGTGGAAGATCCGCGAACATGCGGCCGAAGCGGTCGCCGTCGTGGTAGTGATGGGTGCGGGAACAGAATGCCTCGAGCCCGGCCAGATTGCTGGCACCGTGTGAATTCGACATGGCCTTTTCCTCGAATTTTGTTGTTGCGAAATTGGGTCTTGCAATGTGCCAACCATGACGTGTGCCGCCGAGAAAAGCAGGTCTGGAATTCCACACCCGTCCCGAAACGAAAAAGGCCGCCCCGCAGGACGGCCCCGACATGACGTGTCGCCTGTTGCAGATCAGACGAAGAACTGCGCGCCGTTCGCCGAAATGGTGGAGCCGTTGATGAAGCCTGCATCGTCGGAGGCGAGGAAGGCCACGCAGCGCGCGATCTCCTCCGGTTCGCCCAGCCGTCCGGCGGGGATCTGGGCGATGATCGACTCGCGCACCTTCTCGGGCACCGCCATCACCATCTCCGTCGCGATGTAGCCCGGGCAGACCGCGTTGGCGGTGATCCCGGCGCGCGCGCCTTCCTGGGCCAGCGACTTGACGATGCCGAGGTCGCCGGCCTTGGTCGCGGCGTAGTTCACCTGCGCGAACTGACCCTTCTGCCCGTTGATGGAGGAAATCACGATGACGCGGCCGAACTTGCGCTCCCGCATGCCGGGCCAGATCGGGTGCACGGTGTTGAAGACGCCGGTGAGGTTGGTGTCGATGACCTCGTTCCACTGGTCCGGGGTCATC
Source organism: uncultured Alphaproteobacteria bacterium (assembly GCA_963721175.1). Classification (GTDB taxonomy): domain Bacteria; phylum Pseudomonadota; class Alphaproteobacteria; order Rhodobacterales; family Rhodobacteraceae; genus Aliishimia. Next base: position 210,639 of record CAVRIG010000006.1, read on the forward strand.
TTGTGGAAGGGCGCGTCGCGGGTGATGCCGGCATTGGCGACGACGATCTCGATGGGGCCAAGGTCGGATTCGACCTGTCCGATGCCCGCCTTTGAGGACTCGTAATCCGCGACGTTCCACTTGTAGGTCTTGATGCCGGTCGCTTCGGTGAACTTCGTGGCGGCCTCGTCATTGCCGGCATAGGTCGCGGCAACCGTGTAGCCGTCCTCCTTCAGTTTCTTGGAGATGGCTTCGCCGATACCGCGGCTGCCGCCGGTCACAAGGGCTACACGGGACATTGGGGATTCTCCTCCGAATTCATCGTTGAAATCTTGTTAACGGTGTCTCGCGGGTGGGCGCAACTTTATTTCGCTGAAAGCGGGTGCTTCGACGTGACCTGCCGCTGCGAGACAGCCGGGCGGACCTGCAAGGTCCGCCCGCCAAAAGCGTCAGGCACGCTCGACGCACATGGCGACACCCATGCCGCCGCCGATGCACAGCGTGGCGAGGCCCTTCTTGGCACCGCGGCGCTTCATCTCGAACAGCAGGGTGTTGAGGACCCGCGCGCCGCTGGCGCCGATCGGGTGACCGATGGCGATGGCGCCGCCGTTCACGTTCACGATCGACGGATCCCAGCCCATATCCTTGTTGACGGCGCAGGCCTGCGCGGCAAAGGCCTCGTTGGCTTCGACCAGGTCCAGATCCTCGACCTTCCAGCCCGCCTTTTCCAGTGCCTTGCGCGAGGCGTGGATCGGGCCGACGCCCATGATCGACGGGTCGAGCCCGGCGGTGGCGTAGGAGGCGATGCGCGCCAGCGGTTCGATCCCGCGCTTCTCGGCCTCGTCCGCGCTCATCAGCAGCACGCCGGCCGCACCGTCATTGAGGCCCGACGCGTTGGCGGCGGTGACGGAGCCGTCCTTGGTGAAGGCGGGGCGGAGCTTCTGCATCGCTTCTATGGTCGCGCCGTGGCGGATGTATTCGTCCTTCTCGACGACCGTCTCGCCCTTGCGGGTCTTGACGGTGAAGGGCACGATCTCGTCCTCGAAGCTTGCCCGCCTTCTGCGCGGCCTCGGCCTTGTTCTGGGAGGCGACGGCGAATTCGTCCTGCATGTCGCGGGAGATCTGCCATTTCTCGGCCACGTTCTCGGCCGTCTGGCCCATGTGATAGCCGTTGAAGGCATCCCAGAGCCCGTCGCGGATCATCGTGTCGATATAGCTCATGTCGCCCATCTTGTGGCCCGGCGCGCAGGTTCGCGGCATGGGGGGCGAGCGTCATGTTTTCCTGCCCGCCCGCGGCAGATGATATCGGCATCGCCCAGCTGGATGTGCTGGGCGCCCAGCGCCACGGCGCGCAGGCCCGAGCCGCAGACCTGGTTGATCCCCCAGGCCGCCGACTCGACTGCGGCAGACCGGCATTGATATGCGCCTGGCGCGCGGGGTTCTGTCCCTGGGCGGCGGTCAGGACCTGGCCCAGGATCGTCTCGGAAACCTCTGATTTGTCCACGCCTGCGCGCTCTACCACTGCGCCCAGCATGGCGGCGCCCAGATCATGCGCGGGCGTGTCGCGAAGGCGCCCCCGAAACTGCCCACCGCCGTGCGGGCTGCCGATGCGATCACGACATTGGTCATGAATCATGTCCTCTACCTGGCTTGCGGTCGGGCCCCGACCGACAGCCTGCCGGCATCGCGTTTGCGATGGGTGGCCCACCAAACTCCCGCTTCGGCATATCGGATTGGCTGCGCAGCGGCAACCGGCAGTATGTGTGCCGGGTTCGCCAACGTCGCAGGCGCGAAGGTGCCTCGTTCGCGCTGTCAGGCGATGCAGAGCTCGGGTTTCATGCTGGGCGGCAGCCAGTCCGGCTCCACGTCCGGTGCGCCGAAATGGTAGCCCTGCAGGCAATCGAGGCCGAGTTCCGCCAGCACCGCCGCGTCCTCGGCCGTCTCGACCATTTCGCCCACGCAGAGCATGTCGAAATGGCGCCCGATCGACAGCATGCGCCTTGACCAGGGCGAGGTTGTCCCGGTCATGGGAGATGCCGCGGATGAAGCGGCCGTCGATCTTGAGGATGTCGAAAAAGAAATCCTTGAAGTAACGGAGCGCCGTGAAGCCCGAGCCGAAATCGTCGAGCGCGAAGCAGATCCCGCGCATCTGCAGTCGGTCCATGAAGTCGATGACCAATTCCGGCACCGTCATCGCGGAGCTTTCGGTGATCTCGAGAATCAGGCGCGGGCCAATGCTCTCATCCCTGGCCAGCCACTCATCGAGTGTCTCGACCCACGGTCGGTAGCCGACGGAGCGGGAGGACATGTTGATCGAAAGGCGCAGACCGGGCACCTGGGACAGGGTGCGGCATCCCAGTTCGATCGACAGCCGGTCGATGGCCCGCCCGAGCTCGATGTTCTCCACGAAGGGCATGAATTCGCCGGCGGGAACGACACGGCCCGCGGGGTCGAGCACACGGACGAGGCCCTCGTGAAACGCGGCGGTGCCGCTGGCCTTGGCATGGACGACGGGTTGATAGGCCAGCATCGCGTGGCCGCGCTGCACGGCTTCGGCGACCATCTTCAGTATCTCGGTGTTTGAGACGATGTGATCCAGCGGGGCGATGTCGGCTGCTTCCTTGAAGAAATCTGTATGGCTGATGTAGCTTGTCATGCGCGTCTCGCCTCGGTGACCCGCGCCGCAATCTGCTCCAAAGAGGATAACAAGAACTTAATGCGTTCTTGCCGCACCGGACTTTGTCGAAGGAAAATGGTTACATGGAACGCTGCGGCTGGGCCGGACCCGACGAGATCTACATTCGTTACCACGACGAGGAATGGGGCGTGCCCGAGCGCGATCCTCGGGCGCTCTGGGAAAAGCTCGTCCTCGACGGCTTCCAGGCTGGACTCAGCTGGATCACCATTCTGAAGAAACGGGAGAATTTCCGCAGCGCCTTCGCCGGGTTCGTGCCCGAGGTCATCGCGGAGTGGTCCGACACCGATGTCGAACGTCTGCTGGCCGATCCCGGGATCATCCGGCATCGCGGCAAGATCGAGGCGACGATCGGCAACGCGCGCGCCTATCTCCGGATTGCGGATAGGGAAAGTTTCGACCAGTTCCTCTGGAACTACGTCGACGGGACGCCGATCCAGAATCACTGGCGCAGCCTCGACGAAGTCCCGCCGTTTACGGAACTCTCCGAACGGATGTCGAAGGACCTGAAATCGGCCGGGTTCCGGTTTTGCGGCCCCACGATCGTCTACGCGGCGATGCAGGCGATGGGGCTGGTCAACGACCACATCGTGACATGCCCGCGGCACGCCGATTGCGCGCGCCTCGCTTGATCCGGAAAAACGTCGGGTTTTCGCGTTGACAGGCGCGACGGCCAGCGTATAAGCGCGCCTTCATTGGTGTTGGTGGCCCCCGCAAGGGGATGCCTGTCGCCCGGCCAAATCCGGGGAAAGGACAACGCCCTTTGACAATCGTCAAAGAAGGAGATCAGCAGATGACAAAACGCACTGCTGCCAAGTACAAGATCGACCGCCGGATGGGCGAGAACATCTGGGGCCGTCCAAAATCCCCCGTCAACCGCCGCGAATACGGCCCCGGCCAGCACGGCCAGCGCCGCAAGGGCAAGATTTCCGATTTCGGCATCCAGCTGCGCGCCAAGCAAAAGCTCAAGGGCTATTACGGCGACCTGACCGAGAAGCAGTTCCGCCGCATCTATGCCGAAGCCGAGCGGGTGCATGGCGACACCGGTGAGAACCTGATCGGCCTGCTGGAGCGCCGGCTCGACGCGGTCGTCTACCGCGCGAAATTCGTGGCGACGGTCTTTGCCGCGCGCCAGTTCGTGAACCACGGCCACGTCCGGGTGAACGGCAAGCTGGTGAACATCCCCTCCTACCGCGTGAAGGAAGGCGACGTGATCGAGGTTCGCGACCGGTCCAAGCAGATGGCGGCCATCCTCGAAGCCACGCAACTGCCCGAGCGGGACGTGCCGGATTACTCGAGGTGGACAATTCCAAGCTGACCGCGACCTTCGTGCGCACGCCGGGTCTGTCGGACGTGCCCTATCCGGTCATCATGGAACCGAACCTCGTCGTGGAATTCTACGCGAAGAACTGATCTTCGCTCGCAAGATGCAGGAAACCGGCCGCGACGGGAAACCGCCGCGGCCTTTTGCGTCTGGCGGGTCCTCGGGTGCGCCGCTACAACACCCGAATGGAGAAGAGTATGGGCCGGATCGAACCTCAGCCAGGCATCATGGACATCGCGCTCTACTCGGCGGGACGTCCAGCATTGCCGGCCGGACCGACGTGCTGAAACTGTCGTCGAACGAGAACCCGCTGGGCCCGCCGCCGGCTGCGCGGGACGGCGGTGGTGGAGGCGTCCGGCCGGATGCACCGCTATCCCTCCACCGACCACGCCGGCCTTCGCGCCGCGATCGGCGAGGTGCGGGGGCTGGAGCCCGAGCGGATCATCTGCGGCGCCGGATCGGACGAGGTCCTGCAATTCGTGACGCCAAGCCTATTCCGGGCCGGGAGACGAGATGATCCACACCGAGCACGGGTTCTCGATGTACCCGATCCTCGCGCACATGGCCGGGGCGCGACGCCGGTCTGCGTGCCGGAACGGGAGCGGGTCGTGGATGTGGACGCGATCCTCGGGGCCGTGACCGACCGGACGCGGGTCGTGCTGCTCGACGAACCCCGGCAACCCCACCGGCACGATGCTCGGCCGACGGCGAACTGGAGCGGTTGGCCGACGGAACTGCCCGCGCAGGTGCATTCTGGTGATCGACGGCGCCTATACCGAATATGCCGAAGGCTATGACGGCGGTGCAGCGCTGGTCGAGGCGACCGGCAAATGTGGTGATGACGCGGACGTTTTCCAAGCTTTACGGGCTTGGCGGGCTGCGGGTCGGCTGGGGCTACGGCCCGCGGCGAAATGATCGACGTGCTGAACCGTATCCGCGGCCCGTTCAACCTGTCGGGCGCCCAGCTGGCCGCCGCCGAGGCCGCGGTGCGCGATGCGGCCTTGGGTCGAGCGCTGCGCCGAGTTGAACGGCGAGCAGCGCGCGCGGCTGACCGGAGCGCTGCGGCAGCATCGGGGTCGCCTGTGACGTATCGCACGCGAATTTCGTTCTCGCGCGCTTTGCAGATCGAAGCCGAGGCGGCAGGCCGGCCGACGCGGCAGCTGCAGACCGAAGGGATCATCGTGCGCCGCGTCGCCGGATACGGATTTCCCGAAGGCCTGCGGATCACCGTGGGCGATGCGGACAGACCAGCCGCGTGATCGACAGCCTGACGCCGTTCGGCGGGCCATCCCATGACCGCGCCGATCTATGACAAGGTCGCCCTGATCGGCCTCGGCCTGATCGCGGCTCCATGGCCTGGGCGATGAAGCGTGCCGGGCATGACGAGCCGGATCGTCGGGCTACGCCCGTACGGATGAGACGCGCGACACCGCGCGTGAGACTCGGCTTGTGCGACGAGGTCTGCGACAGCGCCGCGGAAGCCTGCGAAGGCGCGGATCTGGTGGTTCTGTGCGTGCCCGTGGGCGTGATGGGCGCCGTGACGCGGAGATCGCGCCGGTGCTGAAACCCGGCGCCACGCGTGACCGATGTGGGCTCGGTCAAGCGCGACGTGATCGCGCCAGGTCGCGCCGCACATCCCCGAGGGCGTGCATTTCGTGCCGGCGCATCCGCTGGCCGGAACCGAGCATTCCGGGCCCCGATGCCGGCTTCGCCGAGCTCTTCGACAATCGCTGGTGCCTGATCGTGCCGACCGAGGGCGACCGATCCGCGACGCCGTCGCGCGGCTGCGCCGGTTCTGGGAGCAGTTGGGCGCCTATGTCGACGAGATGGACCCCGATCATCATGACCTTGTGCTTGCCGTCACCAGCCACGCCCCGCACCTGATCGCCTACACGATGGTGGGCGTGGCAGACGACCTGCGCCGCGTGACCGACAGCGAGGTCATCAAATATTCCGCCGCCGGTTTCCGCGATTTCACCCGGATCGCGGCCAGCGACCCGACGATGTGGCGCGACGTGTTCCTGACGAACCGCGACGCGACGCTGGAGATCCTGGGCCGTTTCACCGAAGAACTTTTTGCTCTGCAGCGGGCGATCCGAACCGGCGATGGCGATCACCTGTTCGAGTACTTCACCCATACCCGCGCGATCCGGCGCGGCATCATCGAAGCCGGGCAGGACACCGAGGCGCCCGATTTCGGGCGGAGCAAGAAGCCGTGAGGCTCGCATTGGCCTTGTGCGTCCTGGCCGGAATGGTCGGGGCGACGCCGCCAGAGGCATCGTTGCGGCCCGTGTCCCGTGCCGCACCGGTGGTGCCCGATGCGGTGCTCGAACTGGCATTGCCGGGCCCGCCCGACGTGGCGGCGGAACCGGTCAGCCTGCAGGCCGCCGCCCTGTCGTTGCGTCCCGAATTGCGTCCGCCACAGGTGGTCGAGCGCGCCATGGCGCAGCGCCGCGAACGGCGCCGAGGTGCCGTGTGCGGTGATATCGACATCCAGGGCGAAGAGGCGGGCTATGTCGCCGGACGGGTCAGCGGCTGCGGCGTCGAGCAGGCGGTTCGGATCCGTGCCGTTTCGGGCGTGTCCCTGTCCCCGCGCGCGATCATGGACTGCCGCACCGCCAAGACCCTCAACTCATGGGTCACCCGCACTGCCAAGCCCACACTGCGCGGCATCGGCGGCGGCCTCGTGCGGCTCCAGGTTGCGGCACATTATGCCTGCCGATCCCGCAACAACGAGCCTGGCGCGAGAATTTCCGAGCATGGGAAGGGCCGTGCCATCGATATCTCGGGCTTCGTCCTGAAGAACGGGTCCGTGATTTCGGTCGAACATGGCTGGACCGCCGGGGAGACCACGCAAGTGATGCGCAAACTGCATCGCGGCGCCTGCGGCCCGTTCGGAACCGTCCTGGGTCCGGACGCGGACATTCATCACCGGGATCATTTCCATTTCGACACGGCGCGCTATCGCAGCGGATCCTATTGCCGCTGACGCGTTCCCGACCGGAATGCCGGGGGCTGCGAAAAAGATCAGCGAATGACGAGGCTTGGCGCCGGCCCGAGCGGGATGAAGCCGATCCATGTCCTGCCGCCCTCGAATTGCAGCGTCACGTCCAGATCGTCGGTGCTGCCGGTGCCCGAGGCGAGGCCCCGCAGCACCCCCTCGATTTGCGGCCGATACTCCTGCGGCAGCAGTCCGGCGTTGATCGCGAGGTCGAGCATCCGCTGCCAGTTCTCGGCCTTGATCGTCAGGGCGCCTTCTGCCTGGCCGGACGCGTCACGGGTCACCGAACCGGTGGCCAGGAAGCGCATGTCGCCCCATTGTGCCTCGATGCGCCGCATGTCGATCCGTTGCGGTTGCGGTCGCCGATCCGCCAGAGTGCGGGCGTCGATCGGCCGGTCGAATGTCACCGTGGCTTCGGCAACCAGACTGTCGAAGATCAGCGGCCAGTCCGAGGGAAGAAGCAGAACCGACCGCGCCGGTTCTCCCGGGGCGAAGGAGCTGACATCGAACCGCACCTGATACCGTTCAGGCGCATCGCCCTGCGTGAGCGCCAGAACCAGAGCCTCGCCGCCGAAGAGGGCAGGACCGCCGTCCTCCTCGAGTCGGAACGGCCCCGAATCCATCGACATGTTCTCGAGCTGCAGATCGCGTCCGGGGTGCAGGTTGAGATCGGCGCGTGCGGACTCGACCAGCAGCGTCCAGCGATCCTGCGGCGTCGCGATGCCGATCGGGGTGTCCGGCAGCAACACCGCCATGTCGCCCGGCCAGATCGCCCGCGCGGACAGGGTCAGATCGTCCAGGTCGACCGCAAGCCCGGTCTCGGGGTCGGCCAGTTGTATGCCGTCCAACTGCGCCTCGACCCGTGTGGGAAAGCCGCCGGGGCCGACATCGGACAGCTCCGCCTGCCACCCTTCCGCACGCCGATCCTCGAACCAGCCTTCGATGCCGCGGACCAGCCACAGGGTCGCGCCGCCCCACCAGACGCACCAGAGCACCGCAAGCCCGAGAGATATCCAAACCAGTCGCCGCATGCGTCCCCGCACCCTTTCACTCGCCGCCCGCAAGCTTTACAGGCTGTCGGGCGCAAGAACCAGCGAGCGGATGATGTGGATCTTTGGCTACGGCAGTCTTTTGTGGAACCCCGGCTTTCAGGTGGCCGAAGAGGTTGTGGCACGCCTGCCCGGATACGCCCGTTCGTTCTGCATGAGTTCGATCCACCATCGCGGCACCGAGGAGGAACCCGGTCTCGTCCTGGCGCTCGACAAGGTCGAGGGGTCCGCCTGCGAAGGTGTCGCGTTGCGTGCGGAACCGGGAACCGAGGACGCCACGCTCGCCTACCTGAGGGAACGCGAGTTGATCTCCTCGGCCTACGTGGAAAAGAGGTTGATGCTCGATCTCGTCGACGGGCGGCAGGTCGAAGCGGTGGTCTACGTGATCGACCCGCACCACGTGCAGTATTGCGGCGGTATGCCGCTCGAAGAACAGGCGCGGATCATCGCACGAGCCGTCGGCGGGCGCGGGCCCAACACGGAGTATCTCTACAACACCGCCGAGCACCTCGCGGAGATCGGTCTGGCCGATTCGGACCTTGACTGGCTGGTGCGCAGGGTGCAGGTCATCACCGCGACAACGCCTTAAAAACGTTGGATCATTGCCCCTTTTCCGGTGTAGGTTGAGCGCCAAGGCCGCATTCAAGAGGCTTTTCCGGAGCGAAAGCAGTTCATGGCGCAGCCAGAGACAGAGGTAAAACCCCAATTCTCCCAGCCTGTGCGGCAGGTCTTCCTGATGCTGGTCGTGCTGGGTCTGACGGGGTTCGGCGCCTTCGTGGCATTGCCGCGGGTCCTGCCGGTGTTTCAGGCCAACCCGTATCTGAACGGCTTCATCTTCTGTGTCTTCCTCATCGGCGTGCTGGCCTGTTTCTGGCAGGTCGCGCAACTGATCGTGTCGATCCGCTGGATCGAGCGGTTCGCGGCCGACAACCTCGAAGCCGGAAAGGCGCCTCGTCTGCTGGCACCGCTGGCGGCGCTTCTGCGCGCGCGCGGGGCCCGGATGCAGATCGCCGCCTCGTCGACGCGATCCATTCTGGATTCCGTCGCCACCCGGATCGATGAAGCCCGTGAAATTACACGTTACATCGTCAACACGTTGATCTTCCTGGGTCTTCTGGGAACGTTCTATGGCCTCGCCACGACCGTCCCGGCCGTGGTCGACACGATCCGCAGCCTGGCGCCGCAGGAAGGCGAGGGCGGAGTCGAGGTCTTCAATCGCCTCATGTCGGGGCTCGAGGCGCAGTTGGGTGGCATGGGCGTCGCATTTGCCTCCTCGCTCCTGGGCCTGACCGGGTCGCTCGTCGTCGGCCTGCTGGAGCTCTTCGCCGGTCACGGTCAGAACCGGTTCTACCGCGAACTGGAGGAGTGGCTGAGCTCCATCACCCGGCTCGGATTTGCCAGCGGCGATGAAGGACCGGCGAGCGATGCCGCGGCGCTGGCCGGTGTCCTCGACCACATGGCCGATCAGATGGAGCGGATGCAGCAGGTCTTCGCACAGTCGGAGGCAAACAGGAGCCTGCTCGACGAGAAGCTGGGGCACCTCGCCGATGCCATCGACTTCCTCGCCCGCAAGATGGACGACCAGACCGGAACCACGGACACGCTGTCGCGGATCGCGGAGGGGCAGGACAGGTTGCTCGACTACTTCGAGGAGCATGGTGCGGAAGGGGGGATAGATGCCGAAAGCCGGATGCGGCTGCGCTCGATCGACGTCCAGATGCTCCGCATCCTCGAGGAAATCAGCGCGGGACGCCAGGAAAGCGTCGCCGAACTGCGGTCGGACTTGCGGTCGCTGACGCAAGCACTTCGCGGGGAACGCGGCAACGTGCGGCGTCTGCAACTCAGAACCGGCCCGGAGACGTAAGACATGGCTCTTTCGCGCCGGACAGGGCAACGGTTCCAGGCATCGATCTGGCCGGGCTTCGTGGATGCGATGACCGGGTTGCTGCTGGTGCTTTTCTTTGTCCTCTCGATCTTCATGGTTGTGCAATACGTTCTTCGCGAGACAATCACCGGGCAGGAGAGCGAGCTCGACGCCCTCGCGGGCGAGGTCGCGGCCCTGGCGCAGGCCTTGGGCCTTTCGGAACAACGCGGTGAGGCCCTGCAGGCACGGGTCGGCGAATTGCGCGCTACGCTGACCGACAGCCAGGACCGGGTCGGCGCGTTGACCGAGCGGCTGGGGTCGGCCGAAACGCGGATCGCGGCGCTTCTGGGACAGCGCGACGAGGCGCAGGACGCTCTGGATCAGGCACAGACCCGCATCACGTCATTCGAGGCGCAGGTCGCGGCGCTGATTTCCCAGCGGGACACCGCCTTGGGGCGCGTTTCCAGCCTGGAGCAGCGCGAGGCCGAACTTTCGGATCAGCAGGCGCAGGCGACCGCACGGATTTCAGACCTCGAAGCGCGCGAGTCCGATCTCCTGTCGGAACAGGAGGCCTTGAACACGGCGTTGGCGCAGGCCCGCTCGGAGATCGACGAGAGTGCCGAGGCGGCTCGACTGGCCGCGGCAAGACGGGAGGCGCTGGAGGCGTTAATCACCGACCTGCGGCAACGCACTGCGGAAAGCGTCGCAGAAACAGAGGCTTTGGCGGTCGATCTTGAACTAGCACGTGAAGAATTGAGCGCGGAGGAGTCTGCCCGTCTGGCCGAAGCCGCTGCGGCCGAGCGGTTGCGGGACCAGCTTCAGGACGCCGATGCGGAACTCACGGCGATGACGCTGTCGCTGGAGGAGCAGCGCAAGGAGGCGGAGGAAACGCTGACCCTGCTCGCCGCGGCGGAGGCGGCCCAGGACGACCTCGACGAACAACTTCTCGCCGCGATATTGCGGATCGAAGGTCTCGAGACGGAGCAGACTGACGCCGCGCAGACCGCCACCGCGGCACAGGATCGGGCCGCTGCGCTCGAAAACGAATTGACAGGGGTCGAGGATGCGCTGGCCGGCGCGGAGGCGCGGGCCGGGGAGCTGGAAACCGCGAATGCCGATCTGCGGAGTGCGCTTTCGGTCGCGGAGGATCGGATTGCCGGGCTGCAGGGCGCACAGGCGGAACGTGGCGACGCGCTGTCGGCGGCGAATGCGCGGATTGCGGAACTGGAAGGTACCTTGCAGCGGGCGCAGGCTGCGACAGATGCGCAGCTTGCCGAGTTGCGGTCGGAGACCGAAGCCGCACGCGACGCCGCGGAGGCGCGCATCGCCCAACTCGAAGCGGAGGTGGAGCAGGTCCGGGATGCAGCCGCGGCACGCGTGGCGGCGCTGGAGGCGTCGAACCGGCAGGACCGGGACGCAGCCTCCGCAGAAATCGCGTCGCTGTCATCGGACAAGGCCGATCTTCAGGCGCGTCTGACAGCGGCGCTGGAGCGGCTGGAGCAAAGCCAGTCGACAGCCGATCAGAGCCGCGACGAATTGCGCAAGCGGCTGGCGGATGCGCTCGCCGCCAAACTCGCGGCGGAGACCCGGGCAGAGGACACGACGACTGAGGCCGAGCGTCGGGCTGCGTTGTTGGCCGCCGCCCGGGAGAAGCTCGCCAGCGAAGAGCAGGCCAGCACCAAGGCGCAGCGGCAAGCGGCCGTTCTGAGCCAGCAGGTCGCGGCCTTGCGCGATCAGTTGGGGCGTGTGCAGGCGCTTCTCGATGACGCGCAGGACCGTGATTCATCCCGCGAGGTGCAGCTCGAATCTTTGGGATCGCAGCTCAACACTGCGCTGGCCCGGGTGGCCGCGGAGGAGCGTCGACGGCGGGAGCTCGAAGAGGCAGAGCGGTCCCGGCTCGAGGAGGAACGTGCGCGCCTGGCCGCCGAAGCCGAGAAATTGGCCGCGGAGGCCGAGGAACTGGCGGCCGAGGCGAAGAACCTCGAGAATTATCGGTCGGAGTTCTTCGGGCGCCTGCGCGATGTGCTGGGCGCGCAGGAAGGCGTCCGGATCGTGGGCGATCGGTTCGTCTTTTCCTCCGAAGTGCTTTTCCCGCCCGCCGGCGCGGAGCTCTCGGAAGAGGGACGCGCGGAGATCGCAAAGATTGCGGGCATCTTGCGCGGCATCGCCAATGATATTCCCGAAGGCATCGATTGGGTTCTTCAGGTTGATGGGCACACGGATGACGTTCCCCTGACAGGCACCGGCCGCTTTGCCGACAACTGGGAGTTGAGCCAGGCGCGGGCGTTGTCGGTGGTCCGGTACATGGTGAATGGGTTGGGAATCGATCCCACGCGCGTTTCGGCCAATGGTTTTGGACAGTTTCAGCCGATCGATACGGCCGACACCGATGCAGCACGGGCGCAGAACCGGCGTATCGAGATCAAGTTCACGGAAAAGTAGGTTCCCGGGTGCAATCGGGACGGACTTTGGTCGCCTTCGCCACGGCACCGGCGCCGATTGGGTGCTTCGCCGAAGCGACACATGCCGGGGCGTTTCGGGAGCGAAACAGCCTCGCTCTTGATAAAGTGTTTCGCGTCGGCGGGCTGCGGTCCGAATTCGGCCATACTCCGTCTTCACGGCGGTTTCGTCGAGAAACGCCAGACGCTCGGGCTGAGCGGCGATGACGGGCAGACGCTGCCTGATCCAGATCGGCACGCTGTCGGCCTTACCCTTGCGCGGCGGCGTTCGGTGGCGACCTAGCGTCTTTTTTTGTACGTGAAGACCGAGCCGGGTCAGCAGCTTGGCGATGGACCGAGCGGTGGACCTCGACGCCCTCGCGCCTCGGCAAGCTCGTCGCGCCAACTCGACAGAGCGTGATGTCGGGATCCTGGCGCGACCGAGTTCTTCGATGAAGGCCCGGTGCGGCGCCAACTTGCCCGACCCGCGGCGGGCGACCCTGAAGCCGCCGGATCGGCATGTGCCCTCGATCCTGATCTGCCGCGCTTGATCGGGTCGCCGCGTAGCGGGCGAGACCTTCAGTCGCGCCGCACGCGGCACGCCCGCTCAATCCTTACTCGAGATGTACGTCCGAAACCGCGATCGAAGCGCTGACGGCAAAGGTGCTGACATGATCCATCCTCCTGAACAGGATGACATTACACCGCGTCGCTCATGGGAATCCCCACAATTCAGAGTTTCGGCCGAACAGGCTTTAGTGGTGTTCAGTCGGCGGACTCCGATCCAACTTCACGATCCATTGGGACTGATCCAGTCTCGCTGACATCCTGACGCCGTCGAGCTGAACCCGCAAACGAAAACTCCCCGCCGATCCGGGACCGGCGGGGAGTGAAAAATGCGCAGATGCGCTACCGTATCAGTCAGCGGTGAGCAGGGGCGGCTTGTTCTTGCCAAGGCGCGGGTTGTCCGGACCCTCGACCTGCAGCTCCAGTTCGCCCGACTTCACGCCGACGCGGACCACGCCACCCTTTGCCAATTTGCCGAACAGAAGTTCCTCGGCGAGCGGCTTCTTGATGTGCTCCTGAATCACGCGGCCCAGCGGACGTGCGCCCATCTTGTCGTCGTAGCCCTTGTCGGCCAGCCATTCGGCCGCCGGCTTCGAGAGTTCGATGGTCACGTTGCGATCCAGAAGCTGCGCCTCCAGTTGCAGCACGAACTTCTCGACCACCTGCAGGATGGTGTCCTTGCCCAGCGGCGCGAACGAGATGACCGCGTCGAGACGGTTGCGGAATTCCGGCGTGAACATCTTCTCGATGGCCGCCGTATCCTCACCCTCGCGCCGCTCGCGACCGAAGCCGATGGCGGCCTTGGCCTGTTCTGCGGCACCTGCGTTGGAGGTCATGATCAGGATCACGTTGCGGAAGTCGACCGACCGCCCGTTATGGTCGGTCAGTTGCCCGTGATCCATCACCTGCAACAGGATGTTGTAGACATCCGGATGCGCCTTCTCGATCTCGTCCAGCAGCAGCACGCAATGCGGATGCTGATCGACACCGTCCGTCAGCAGCCCGCCCTGGTCGAAGCCGACATAACCCGGAGGCGCGCCGATGAGACGCGACACCGCGTGCTTCTCCATGTATTCCGACATGTCGAAGCGCAGCATTTCCACGCCGAGGGTATCGGCAAGCTGCTTGGCGACCTCGGTCTTGCCGACGCCCGTGGGGCCGGTGAAGAGATAGTTGCCGATGGGCTTTTCCGGCTCCCGCAGGCCAGCACGCGCGAGCTTGATCGCCGAACTTAGCGCTTCGATCGCAGGATCCTGGCCGAAGACCACGCGTTTGAGGCTGACTTCGAGATCCTTCAGCACCGCCAAATCATCCTTGGAGACGTTCTTGGGCGGGATGCGGGCGATCTTGGCCACCACGGCTTCGATCTCCTTCACGCCGATGGTCTTGCGCCGTTTGAATTCCGCAACCAGATGCTGCGCGGCACCGGCCTCGTCGATGACGTCGATGGCCTTGTCGGGCAGCTTGCGGTCGTTGATGTAACGCGCCGACAACTCCACCGAGGTCTTGATCGCATCATTGGTGTATCTCACCGAATGATGCTGCTCGAAGTAGGGCTTGAGGCCGCGCAGGATCTTGACGCTGTCCTCGACCGAGGGCTCGTTGACGTCGATCTTCTGGAACCGGCGGCTCAACGCGCGATCCTTTTCGAAGTGCTGGCGGAACTCCTTGTAGGTGGTCGAGCCCATGCAGCGCAGCTTGCCGCCCTGAAGCGCGGGCTTCAGGAGGTTGGAGGCATCCATGGCGCCACCGGAGGTCGCACCGGCGCCGATCACGGTATGGATCTCGTCGATGAAGAGCACTGCGTCGGGGTGGTCTTCGAGCTCGGACATCACGGCCTTCAGACGCTCCTCGAAATCGCCACGATAGCGGGTGCCCGCCAGAAGCGCGCCCATGTCGAGGCTGAAGATCGTGGTCTTGGCGAGCACGGCCGGAGTTTCGCCCGCGGTGATCTTGCGCGCCAGCCCTTCGGCGATTGCGGTCTTGCCCACGCCGGGATCACCGACGAGGAGCGGATTGTTCTTGCGGCGGCGGCACAGCACCTGAATGCAGCGTTCCACCTCGTGTTCGCGACCGATCAGCGGATCCACGTCGCCCTCGCGGGCCTTGGCGTTGAGATCCACGCAATACTTGGCCAGCGCCAATTCCTTCTTGTCGCCTTCCGTCACACCCTGCGCCTCTTCGTCAGGTTCCGATGCACCCTGCACCGGTCGGCTTTCGCCATAGGACGGATCCTTGGCGACACCATGCGCGATGAAGTTGACCGCATCATACCGCGTCATGTCCTGTTCCTGCAGGAAATATGCCGCATTCAATTCCCGCTCTGCAAAAATCGCGACAAGGACATTGGCGCCGGTCACTTCGGTACGTCCGGAGGACTGCACATGTATCGCCGCGCGCTGGATCACACGCTGAAAGGCCGCGGTGGGGACGGCTTCGGATCCATCGATCTCGGTCACCAGATTGGCGAGATCCTCGTCGATGAACTCGACCAGGGTCTGACGCAATTCCTCGGTGTCGACGCTGCAGGCCTTCATGACCTTCAGCGCATCTGGCTCGTCGATCAGCGCCAGAAGCAAGTGTTCCAATGTAGCGAACTCATGTCTGCGGGCATTGGCGAGTGCCAGCGCCGCATGAATTGCCTGCTCAAGTGTTGTCGAGAATGAAGGCACGATGTGTGCTCCTTCTGATCTGGGTTGGCGGGGCGTGGATGACTGCGTCCAGAGGTCCCGAGCCAAGCGTAGGCATCACCAACCATGGCCTCATAACATTAGAGTTTGGTTGATAGCGCGTCGGCTTCAAGTTTTTTCTTGGCGCTAGACACGCCTTTTTGTTTTCAACGCCCAATTCCTGGGCTGGTTCCGCCGTCAGAAATTGTCTTTCCGTGTGCGGATCTCGGCAAATACATCAGCAGGATCCGCACCTTGCATGTCGAGATGTGCCGCAATGGCCGGATCGTCGGCGCGCAGAAAGGGATTTGTGTCCAGTTCGTCCGACAACAGCGACGGAACCGTCGGCTGGCCACTTTCCCGCATCTCCGAGACCTTATCTGCCCGCTTCTTCAATTTGGTGTTGCTCGGGTCGATCGTCAACGCGAATTTTGCGTTGGCCGCCGTGTATTCATGCCCGGAACATACGGTGGTGTCCGGCGGCAGGGCGGCGAGTTTCGACAGGCTCTCCCACATCTGCGGTTTCGTGCCCTCGAAGACGCGCCCGCAGCCCAATGCCATCAGGCTGTCGGCGGTGAAGACCACATTGGCGCCCGGGAAGTGGAAGGCCAGGTGGCCGATCGTATGACCGGAGACATCGATGACGGTACCGGTTTCCGATCCGATCTCCACGACGTCGCCTTCTGCGACCTGCTGGTCGAGATTGGGCAGGCGATGGATGTCCGCCGTCGCGCCGACGACACGCGCGTCGTGTTCCGCCAGAACTTCTTCCAGCCCCTGGATATGGTCGAAATGGTGATGGGTGATCAGCACCTGGTCCAGCGACCAGCCCCGCGACTTCAGAGCGGCGAGAATCGGCGCGGCCTCGGGCACGTCGACGAGCGTCGTGTGACCCTCGTCTTCATCATGCGCGAGAAATGCATAATTGTCTGACAGGCAGGGAACGGTGACGATCTCGAGGGGCATGGTCATTTGTCTCGTGCTTGCTAGGATACGTCCGCAGGGTGGCGCGAACCGCTCTGAAGGACAAGTGAAAGTCTGAGGGCCCCAGAACGGGGCGGAGGAAGTTGAGTGCATCTCGACGTTCAGGATTTGCGCACCTTCTACTATCGCAAGGACCTCGGCCGCGAGGTCCAGGCCAGCCTGCGCGCCCGGGTCCTGCAACTCTGGCCGGAAGCCAAGGGGCAGACCGTGGCCGGTTTCGGGTTCGCCGTGCCGCTTCTCAGGCCGTATCTCGAAAACGCGCGCCGTGTCGTGGCCCTCATGCCCGGTCCGCAGGGCGTGATGCCGTGGCCGTCCAACAGGCCCAACGTTTCGGTTCTGTGCGAGGAAACCCACTGGCCGCTCGAAACCGGGCATGTGGACCGTCTCATCCTGCTGCACGGACTTGAGACGTCAGAACATCCCTCGCACCTGCTCGAGGAGGCATGGCGGGTGCTCGGGCCGGGCGGTCGGGCGATCTTCATCGTGCCGAACCGGGCGGGGCTCTGGGCGCGGCGCGATGCGACACCGTTCGGCTATGGCAGGCCCTATTCGATCGGTCAGCTGGAGACGCAGCTCCGCAAACACCAGTTCCTGCCGGAACGCCAGTTGGGCGCGCTCTACCAGTTTCCGTCCGACCGCAAGGTCTGGATGAAATCGGCGCGTCTGCTGGAAAAGGTCGGACGGCAGATGCCCACCGTGATCGCCGGCGGAGCCTTCGTGGTCGAGGCGTCTAAGCGCGTCTATCCTCCGAAAGGCAGGATCCAGAAAGTGCCCGAACGCCGGGCGATCCCAGTCCTCGAAGGGATGACGAAACCCGTTGCGGGCCGGATCCGGTCGTATCAAATGTAAGCGATTGCTGCGCGCGCGGACCGGTTCTTTGGGTCGCAAAGCGCATGGCAGGGAAAGCCATCTCTTCACCCTCCGCCGGGGAGGATGAGGCGCACGCCAGGTGGGCGGGCACCGTGATAGCTGCGCCATCAAAATCGCCCGATCCTTGCGCAAGTGATCGGCGTTCGGTCGATATAAAATGGGCGCAAAGGGTCGCATGTCGGCTAGGCTGTTGAAATCCTTAAAAAAGGCAAACAACTGCCCGCAATTTCGTATGTTGCGGGCTGCAAAAGGCTCTGCTATGCCGCGCTTGATTTAACGGTTGGGACCACTCCGGCCGTGCTAAACGACCCCGGCAGACGTAGATATCGCGGCTGGATACCGGGGCAGAGTCATGAAGGGATGGACGTGTCCGAACCAGCTTCGATTTCCACCGGCATTGCCGCGCGGTATGCGACCGCTGTTTATGACCTGGCCAAGGATGAAAAGGCTGTAGATGACCTCGAGGCTGACCTGAAGGGGCTGTCCTCCGCCCTGAGCGAAAGTGCGGATTTCAATGCGCTGATCGGCTCGCCGATCTACACGCGGCGGCAGCAGGGCGACGCCATCGCCGCGATCGGCGACAAGATGGGTTTGACGTCGATCATGTCGAACACGCTGAAGCTGATGGCGTCCAAGCGGCGCCTGTTCGTCCTGCCGCAACTCGTGAAATCGCTGCGCGAACTGATCGCGGATGACAAGAACGAAGTGACCGCCGATGTGGTCAGCGCCAAACCGCTGAGCGATGAGCAGTCCGACAGGATTGCCGAGACGCTGAAGAAGACCACCGGCAAGACCGTCACCATACATGCGACCGTCGATGAAAGCCTCATCGGTGGTCTGATCGTCAAAGTGGGCTCGAAGATGATCGACACGTCAATTCGCGCCAAGCTCAACTCCCTCCAGAACGCAATGAAAGAGGTCGGATAAATGGGTATCCAAGCAGCAGAGATTTCTGCGATCCTGAAGGACCAGATCAAGAATTTTGGTCAGGAAGCCGAAGTGGCCGAAGTCGGCCGCGTTCTGTCGGTCGGAGACGGGATCGCACGGGTCTATGGCCTCGACAACGTGCAGGCCGGTGAGATGGTCGAGTTTCCCGGCTCCATCATGGGCATGGCGCTGAACCTGGAATCCGACAATGTGGGTGTCGTGATCTTTGGCTCCGACCGCGACATCAAGGAAGGCGACACGGTCAAGCGCACGAATTCGATCGTGGACGTGCCCGCCGGTGACGCACTGCTGGGGCGTGTCGTCGACGCGCTCGGAAACCCGCTCGACGGCAAGGGCGAGATCAAGACCTCCGAACGCCGCGTGGCGGACGTGAAGGCGCCCGGCATCATCCCGCGCAAATCCGTGCACGAGCCGATGGCGACGGGACTGAAGGCGATCGACGCCATGATCCCGATCGGCCGCGGCCAGCGCGAGCTGATCATCGGCGACCGCCAGACCGGCAAGACCGCCGTGGCGCTCGACACGATCCTGAACCAGAAGAACTACAACGACGCGGCCGGCGACGACGAGAGCAAGAAGCTCTACTGCGTTTATGTGGCCATTGGCCAGAAGCGGTCGACTGTGGCGCAGCTGGTGAAGCGTCTCGAAGAATCCGGCGCCATCGACTATTCCATCGTCGTCGCTGCCACCGCGTCCGAGCCGGCGCCGATGCAGTTTCTGGCGCCTTATGCGGCGACCGCGATGGCCGAATACTTCCGCGACAATGGCCGTCACGCGCTGATCGTCTACGACGATCTGTCAAAGCAGGCGGTGGCCTACCGCCAGATGTCGTTGCTGTTGCGCCGCCCGCCGGGACGGGAAGCCTATCCGGGCGACGTTTTCTACCTCCACTCGCGGCTGCTGGAGCGGTCGGCGAAGCTGAACGAGGACAATGGTTCGGGCTCTCTGACGGCGCTGCCGATCATCGAGACGCAGGGCGGCGACGTGTCGGCCTTCATCCCGACCAACGTGATCTCGATCACAGACGGTCAGATCTTCCTCGAGACGGAGCTGTTTTTCCAAGGCATCCGCCCGGCCGTGAACACCGGCCTGTCGGTCAGCCGGGTGGGCTCGTCCGCTCAGACCACGGCGATGAAATCGGTGGCCGGACCGGTCAAGCTGTCGCTTGCCCAGTATCGTGAAATGGCGGCCTTCGCGCAGTTCGGCTCCGACCTCGATGCCTCGACGCAGCGGTTGCTGAACCGCGGTGCGCGTCTGACCGAACTCATGAAGCAACCACAGTATTCGCCGCTGACCAACGCGGAAATCGTCATGGTCATTTTCGCGGGCACCAATGGCTACCTGGACAAGGTGCCGGTGCGCGAAGTCGGCCGCTGGGAGCGGGGGATGCTGCAGCACATCCGCGGCAAGCACCAGGACCTGCTCGACTGGATCACCAACGAGGATCCGAAGATCTCGGGCGAAGCTGCGGACCGGCTGAAATCCGCACTGGACGAATACGCCAAAGATTTCGCGTAAGGAGGCGGTTGTATGCCTTCCCTGAAGGACCTCAAGAACCGGATCGAGTTCGGTCAAGTCGACCCGCAAGATCACCAAGGCCATGCAGATGGTCGCGGCTGCGAAACTGCGCCGGGCGCAGGAAGCGGCCGAAATGTCGCGCCCCTATACAGAGCGGTTCAAGTCGGTGATGGCGGGGCTGTCGGCGTCCGTGGGCGACAATGACAGCGCGCCGAGGCTGCTGACCGGCACCGGCAGCGACCAGACCCACCTTCTGGTCGTGATGACGGCCGAGCGTGGCCTCTGCGGCGGTTTCAATGCCAACATCGCCAAGCGGGCCAAGACCAAGGCTGCGGAGTTGCAGAAGGAAGGCAAGACCGTCAAGATCATCACGGTCGGCAGGAAGGGCCGCGATGCAATGCGGCGGGACTGGCAGGATAGCTTCGTCGATCACGTCGACCTCGGCGGCGCGAAGACCGTGAGCTATGCCGACGCCCAGGCGATCGCGCAGAAGCTGCTCGACGGCTTCGATAACGGCGAATTCGACGTGGCGACGATCTTCTATTCGATCTTCCACAACGTGGTGACGCAGGAACCGACCGACTACCAGGTCATCCCGGCCACGTTCGACGACGAAGAGGAAGAGGACACCGGCACGGTCGGATACGATTACGAGCCGAGCGAGGAACAGATCCTGGCCGACCTGCTTCCGCGCTGGGTCGCGACGGCCATCTTCGCCGGGCTGCTGGAGAATGGCGCCTCCGAACAGGGCGCGCGGATGTCGGCGATGGACAACGCGACGCGCAACGCGGGCGACATGATCGACAAGCTGACGATCCAGTACAACCGTTCGCGTCAGGCCGTCATCACCAACGAGCTGATCGAGATTATTTCCGGCGCGGAAGCGCTGTAAAAGACCGGAGACGAGAGACATGGCCAAGGCTAAAGGCAAAATCACGCAGATCATCGGCGCCGTTTGTGACGTGCATTTCGATGACCATCTGCCCGCGATCCTCAATGCGCTGGAAACCGACAACCACGGAAAGCGACTGGTTCTGGAAGTGGCGCAGCACCTGGGCGAAAACACCGTGCGCTGCATCGCCATGGACGCGACCGAAGGTCTCGTGCGTGGCCAGGAAGTGACCGACATGGACGGTCCGATCTCGGTGCCGGTGGGCGACGCGACCCTGGGCCGGATCATCAACGTCATCGGCGAACCGGTAGACGAGGGCGGCCCGATCGACGCCAAGGAAACCCGGTCGATCCATCAGGTCGCCCCTGAGTTCGACCAGCAATCCACCGAATCCGAGATCCTGGTGACCGGGATCAAGGTCGTGGACCTGC
This sequence comes from uncultured Alphaproteobacteria bacterium, assembly GCA_963721175.1. Classification (GTDB taxonomy): domain Bacteria; phylum Pseudomonadota; class Alphaproteobacteria; order Rhodobacterales; family Rhodobacteraceae; genus Aliishimia. The sequence goes on from CAVRIG010000006.1 coordinate 231,868, forward strand.
TGGCGCCCTATTCCAAGGGCGGCAAGATCGGCCTCTTCGGCGGCGCCGGCGTGGGCAAGACGGTTCTGATCATGGAACTGATCAACAACATCGCCAAGGTGCATTCGGGCTATTCCGTGTTCGCCGGCGTGGGGGAGCGGACCCGCGAGGGCAACGACCTCTACCACGAGATGATCGAGTTCGAACGTGATCAAGCCCGACAATCTGAGCGAGAGCCAGGTGGCGCTGGTCTACGGCCAGATGAACGAGCCTCCGGGAGCCCGTGCGCGCGTCGCGCTGACCGGCCTGACGCTGGCCGAGCAGTTCCGCGACCAGTCCGGCACGGACGTTCTGTTCTTTGTCGACAACATCTTCCGCTTCACCCAGGCAGGCTCCGAGGTGTCGGCACTTCTGGGCCGGATTCCGTCGGCGGTGGGCTACCAGCCGACGCTTGCGACCGACATGGGCACGATGCAGGAGCGCATCACCTCGACCAAGGGCGGCTCCATCACCTCGATCCAGGCCGTCTACGTGCCTGCGGATGACCTGACCGACCCGGCGCCGGCCACGACCTTCGCCCACCTCGACGCGACGACCGTTCTGTCGCGCGCGATCTCGGAGCTGGGCATCTACCCGGCGGTGGACCCGCTCAATTCGACGTCGCGCCTGATGGACCCGGCGGTCGTGGGCGAGGAGCACTACAAGGTCGCCTCCGACGTGCAGCAGACGCTGCAGCGCTACAAATCGCTTCAGGACATCATCGCGATCCTCGGCATGGACGAGTTGTCCGAAGAGGACAAGCTGACCGTGACGCGTGCCCGCAAGATCCAGCGATTCCTGTCTCAGCCCTTCGACGTGGCGAAGGTCTTCACCGGGTCGGACGGCGTTCAGGTCCCGCTCGAGAAGACGATCGACAGCTTCAAGCGCGTGGTCGCCGGCGAGTTCGACCACCTGCCCGAGGGTGCATTCTACATGGTCGGCGACATCGACGACGTGATCGCCAAGGCCGAGAAGATGGCGGCGGACGCAGCCTGAGGAGCGCCAGATGGCAGAAAAATTCCAATTCGATCTGGTCAGCCCCGAACGGCGCCTCGCGTCGGTCGAGGCGACGTCGGTCATGATCCCGGGCGCCGAGGGCAACATGACGGTGATGGCAGAGCACACGTCGGTCATCTCGACATTGCGGCCCGGCGTGCTGAAGGTCGAAGCCGATGGCGGAACGCAGGAGTTCGTCGTCACCGGCGGCTTTGCGGAAATCACGGCGGACACCGTGACCGTTCTTGCCGAAGTTGCCATGGCCAGGGGCGACGTGACGCAGGAGCATATGGACCGTTTGATGGAGGAGGCGCAGGCGAAGTACGACCGCGCCAAGGAGACCTTCAAGAACGAGCCCGGCCCGGTGGACGACGCGGCCAAGCTTCTGGCCGACATGGTCGCCATGGGCGGTGAAATCGGGTTGAGTCCGAAGCAGCCGAACCTCTGAGGCTGTTTCGATCCGCGGTGTCTCGCCCCGCAGGCGGAGACGGGCGCGGTCGCACTTGAAGCAAGCACCGCTCCGATGCGGCAGCTTGGTGCGGCTTGGTGCGTCGAACACGCCTTTCATTTCCTTCCGAGCCGTTCCGCGGCGGCGGAGTCAAATGATCCGCTGCTCCAGTTCGGCTGAAATCCTCTACCTCCACGTGCCAAAACGCGACGGCCTCATGGGGGAGTTGCGCCAACATGCGGTCGAAGTCCCGTCGATTGGTGCAGCGTCGGAGCGCCCAGGCGGTCGCTTCAATTGCGTTGTCCGGCGTCAGATTGTGATGTGCCCGCACGGATTTCACCTCCGCGATCAGGGTGTTCCGATCCGGAAAGGACGTCGGAGGGTTTGTGACATGCCAGCCATGAACGAAGATCGCACGGAGCACCGTCGGAAGCACACCTGCGAAATCCAGACCTTGCTGGGCTGTCAAACGGCGCCGGAACACCTGAAAAACGGCGTCCACGGCCGTATATGCCATGTTGTCGGAGTCGAGGGACATCCGGTCTTTGACATCATCGAGAAACGCCCGCCACTCCTTGGAAGCGTGCCTGTATGTCCACGGCATTGGCATCGGTCGTATCGCCTCGAAGCATGTCGGCTATAGCAAAGCTACCGATCTTGAGCATGGAGTGTCGAGGGCAAGGCTGGCGGCCGATCCGTCTTTTTCACTCCGCGGCGTAGAGCCCGTCGTAGATCGGACTGAGCGTATCCGCATCGAAAAGCGAACTCACGGAGGTGCCGTTCCAGATGTTCAGGATTGCCTGGGTGAAGATCGGCGCCGTCGGCACAACGCGGATGTTCGTTGCCGATTTCACCGCTTCGGTGGGCTGGATCGTGTCGGTAATCACCAGCGATTTCATCGCGGAATTCGCCACCCGCTCCACCGCTGGTCCCGACATGACCCCGTGCGTGATGTAGGAGTGCACTTCGTTCGCGCCGTTTTCGATCAGCACTTCGGCAGCCTTGCAGAGCGTACCCGCCGTGTCGCAGATGTCGTCCACGATCAGGCAGGTCTTGCCCGTCACGTCACCGATCACGGTCATCTCCGCGATTTCGCCGGGTTTCTCCCGCCGCTTGTCGACGATCGACAGCGGACAGTTGATGCGTTTCGCAAGCTCGCGCGCGCGGGCCACGCCACCCACGTCCGGCGACACGACCATCAGGTCATTCATGCGGTCCTTGAACTGCTGTCATGATGTCCAGCGCGAAGACCGGCGACGCATAGAGGTTGTCGACGGGAATGTCGAAGAACCCCTGGATCTGGGCCGCGTGCAGGTCCATCGTCAGAACCCGCTCGATCCCGGCACGTACCAGCATGTTGGCCACGAGCTTGGCCGAGATCGGCGTCCGCGCCTTGGTGCGCCGGTCCTGACGGGCATAGCCGAAATAGGGGATCACGGCGGTGATCCGGCTGGCAGAGGACCGCCGCAGCGCGTCGGCCATGATCAGCAATTCCATCAGGTTGTCGTTGGCCGGGTTCGACGTGGACTGGATGATGAACATGTCCTCGCCGCGGACGTTCTCGTAGACTTCGACAAAGATCTCGCCGTCATTGAACCGCTCGACCCGCGCGTCGACAAAGCCCGACACGAGCGCCCCGGAGCATCGTCATGCGCCGCGCGATTGCCGTTGCAAGGGGCCGGTTCGCATTGCCGGAAATCAGTTTCGGCTCGGATACGCTGGGCATGAGATGATCCCTCGGGCAGCGACGAACATAACAGATTCGTAACAGTTGACACCGCTTAGCACGAGCGTACGGTCCGGCAAACATAAACGAGCCGCGGGAGTGCCGGATGGCCCATATTGACTACTTTTTCTCCACCATCTCGCCCTTCACGTACCTCGCCGGCACCCGGTTGGAGGGAATGGCCGACAAGCACGGCGCGACCATCGCCTACAAGCCGCTGGATATCATCGCCCTCTTCGGTCGCACCGGCGGCACGCCGCCCAAGGATCGCCATCCGAACCGGCAGGAGTACCGTGCTCAGGACCTGCCGCGCACTGCGAAGAAGCTGGGCATGCCGCTCAACCCGCAGCCGAAACACTGGCCCACCAACGCCGCACCGTCGAGCTATGCGATCATCGCGGCCGGCAATGACGGGGGCGGTGATCTGGGCGAGCTGGTCCACAGCATCACGCGGGCCGTCTGGGCGGAAGAGAAGGACATCGCCGAGGACACCGTGATCCGGGAGCGCCTCGAAGCCGCCGGTTTCGATCCCGGGTTGGCGGATAGCGGCCTCCTGGCGGGCGCGGAGACCTATGCCGCCAACCTGGAGGAGGCGGTGAACACGGGTGTCTTCGGCGCGCCGTTCTATGTGCTCGACACCGGTCAGCGGTTCTGGGGACAGGACAAGCTGGAGGATCTGGACCTGTACCTCGCCGGGAAACTGTGAGTCCGCAACCCGGCTTTGACTCCCATGTGCGAGTTCTTGGCGAAGGCCCGCGCCAGGTGCTGGCGCTGCACTGCACGCTCGGGCATTCCGGGGCCTGGAAAGGGTTCAGCCGCGCGCTTGACGGCGCGGTGACGCTCACCGCGCCGGACATGCCGAGCCACGGGAAAAGCGCGGACTGGGATGGGCAAAGCAGCTTTTCCGATACGGTCCACGCGGCAGCGCTGAGGTGTCTGGATCAGCCGATGGACGTGATCGGGCATTCTTTCGGCGGCGCGATCGCGCTGCGGCTGGCGGTGGAGCGGCCGGACCTTGTCCGCACGGTCACGCATGATCGAGCCGGTCTTTTTCTGCGTCGCGCTGGCCGATGCACCGGACACCATGGTCGAACATGACGAGATGGCCGAACCCGCCATGTCGGCGCTCGCCGATGGCGACCGGGACCTGGCGGCCCGGCTGCTTCAACCGGATCTGGAGCGAGGGGCCGCGTTGGCCGGACCTGCCCGAGGCGACCCGCGCCGCCATGAGCCGGGCGATCATCGTCGTGCCGAGCGAAACCGATTTCATCTACAACGACAGCGAGCAGTTGCTGTCCGCGGTTGGCTGACTGCCGCGTTCCGGCGCTCGTGGTGCGTGGCGAGCGATGCCTATGGCGTCATCCGCGCCACGAATTCCGGAATAGCTCGACGGCTCGCCGTTGCCCGGGAAGCGGTGATCGACGGGGCAGGGCACATGGCGCCGGTCACCCATCCGAAGGCGTTGGCCGGGCTTTGGACGGAGTTCGTCAGCGGCGCCTGAGCCAGCCGCGTCAGAAGTGCGACAGGAATTCGGCAATCGCCTCTGCCGTCACGGACCAGTCGCAGACCAGCCTGGCTGTCAGCATTTCGTCGCGGATCGTCGCCCTGCAATGACCCGCTCCAGACGTAATAGATCGCACCCGCCTCGTGCAGCCGCTGATGGATCGCTCGAGGGAAGGAACAGAAGATCATGTTGGCGTCGACCGGGTGCAGGAATTCCGCGCCGCGCGCCTGCAGCCCCGTCGCCAGTTCCGCGGCCGCCGCGTTCGCCTGCCGCGCGGAGGTGATCCAGAGGTCGTCCGCCAGGTAGCCCTGCATCTGTGCCGAGAGGTAGCGGTGCTTGGAAAAGAGATGCGCGCCCGCGCTTGCGCCGCAGCTCGAACTCCCAGGCGTGGGCGGGGTCGAAGAAGATCACCGCCTCGACCCCCATCGCAGCCGTTCTTGGTGCCGCCGAAGCTGACCGCGTCGACCCCGGCCTTCCACGTCATCTCGGCCGGCGTGCAGCCAAGTGCGACCAGCGCATTGGCGAAACGCGCGCCGTCCAGATGCACCGGCAGGCCGTAGCCGTGCGCCACCGTCGCAGAGCGCGCGCAGCTCGTCCAGCGTGTAGACGCCGCCGCGTTCGGTGACCTGCGTGATCGACACCGGGCCGCGCTGCGGGCCGTGCACGCCGCGCGTCTCCTCGCCCGTCGATCGCCGCCGCGCAGCGCGTCGGCGGTCATCTTGTCGCCGCCCGGCACCAGGGTCAGCTTGGCGCCGCCGGTGTAGAATTCGGGCGCGTTGCACTCGTCCTCGTGGATATGCGCGACCGGCGAGCAGAAGACCGTCTGCCAGGGCTGCATGAGCGTGGCCAGCGCCAGCGCATTGGCCGCCGTGCCGGTGGCGACCAGATAGACCGCGGCCTCGGGCGCCTCGAAGAGGTCGCGCAGCCGGGCGCGCACCTCGTCCATGATCGGGATCGGCGCCGTAGGGCATCGCATAGCCGGTGTTGCCGGCCTCCAATCGCCGTCCATGATCTGCGGGTGCACGGGGCCGGAATTGTCGGAGGCGAAAAACATCAGGTCGGCTCCTCGATGATGTGGTCTTCCCAGTCGTCCTCGTCGACTTCGAATTCGGGCACCGTCACGCCGCGCATCGACGACGCCGGCCTCGTGCACGCGTCTCGGGATTGCCCGAGATCAGCGGGTGCCAGTCGTGCAGCGGCTCGCCCTGCCAGAGCAGCTTGTAGGCGCAGGTTTCCGGCATCCAGTAGAGGTTGCTTCTCGATGTTCTTCGGCGTCAGCACGATGCATTCGGGCACGAAATGGTGGCGGATCGCGTAATGCGCGCAGCGGCAGCTGTTGTCGTCGAGCAGGCGGCAGGCGACGCGGGTCAGGGCCACCTCGCCGGTGTCCTCGTCCTCGAGCTTGTTGAGGCAGCATTTGCCGCAGCCGTCGCAAAGCGCCTCCCATTCCTTGCGGGTCATCTCCGAGAGCTTCTTGTGCTCCCAGAAGCGCGGGGCGAGGCCGGTGCGGTCGATCGGGTCGCTCATAGCGCGTCCAGGATCGTGCGGGCGCGGTCGGCTGTCGGCGTCCATCTGCGTGATCAGTGCCTCGAGGCTGTCGAATTTCTCCTCGCCGCGCAGGTAGTCGACGAGCGCCGACCGACAGGGCGGTGCCGTAGAGGTCGCCGGAGAAATCGAACAGGAAGGTTTCGAGATTGGGCGCCTCGCCGTCGAAACATCGGCCGCACGCCGAGGCTGGCCGCGCCGTGGTAGCTGCCCTTGTGCGGCCCTTCCAGCACATCGACCAGCACGGCGTAGACGCCGAAGCGCGGCGGGTGCAGCCCGGCGATGCGACATGTTCGCCGTGGGATAGCCCAGCGTCGCGCCCGCGCTGGTCGCCGCCGATCACCGGCCCTTCGATCCGGTGCCAGTGGCCCAGCATGTCGGCCGCGTCGCGCGGGCGGCCATCGCGACAGCGCGGTGCGGATCGCGGTGGAGCGACACCGCCACGGGGCCTTCCTCCAGCAGCTGGGCGATGGTCACGCCAAAGCCCATCTCTGCCCCGAATGCCTCGAGCATCGGCGGCGTTGCCCGCGCGCGCCTTGCCAAAGCAGAAATCGGCGCCGACGACGACATGCGCCAGGCCGAGCCCGTCCGCGATCACCTTGCGGCAGAAGTCCTCGGGGCTGAGCCCGGCCATGGCGGCGTTGAAGTTCAGCTCGTAAAGCCGTTCGACGCCCAGCTTTTCCAGCCGGTGGGCGCGTGCGGCGGCGCTCATCAGGCGGAACGGCGGCGCATCGGGGGCGAAATACTGCGCGCGGATGCGGCTCGAAGGTCACGACGCCCAGCGGTGCGTCGGGCGCGGCCTCGGCGGCCAGGCCGATCACGGATTGATGGCCCAGATGCACACCGTCGAAATTGCCGATGGCGGCCGAGGCCCCCCGGTCCGTTCGCTCGACAAAGCTGTAATCCCGCACGATCCGCATGCGCCGTGACTAGCCATGCCCCCGGCAAGGCGCAAGCGTCCGTGGGGGTGCGGAGAAAATTTGCGTGCGCGTGACGTGTGGCGCGCCTGCCGCTGCGACCTCAGTCGAACTTGCGCGACGGGGCGAGCACCTTGGCCTCGCCGATCAGGACCTTCTTGCCGTCAATGGTGCATTCGCAGTCAAGCGTCACCCGGCGCTTGTCGATTTCGATCCCGGTCACCTTGACCTCTGCATGCACCATATCGCCTGGCCGCACGGGTGCGAGGAACTTCAGATTCTGCCCCATGTAGACGGTGCCGTGGCCCGGAAGCTGCTCTCCGATCACGGCCGAGATCAGCCCGGCGGTCAGCATCCCGTGGGCGATCCGGCCCTCGAAGATCGTGTCGCGGGCATAGTCGTCATCGAGATGCACCGGATTGCGGTCGGTGGACACCTGCGCGAACATGCGTATGTCGTCATCCGTCACAACCTTCTGCAGATAGCGCGTCATGCCCATCTCGATATCTTCAATGCAGATCGTTCCGCGGGGCAGATTGTCCAGCATTTCACGCTCCGGTAATTTTATGTGCGAGTTTGCCATGTGTTACGCAACTTAATTACTTTGCGAGCGCAGAAAATCAAGTGAAATCTGGGTGTGCAACGGTGTCCCAAACGCGCAAACCCGCCGCACCCCGGCCAAAGCCGCTTATCGCAGGTAGCCGATCGTGTAGGTCGGAGCGATCTGTTCCCGCGCCAGATAGGTGCCGAGCGCGCCCGGATCGGGCTGTCGTTCGGTTTTCGTATCCATGGCGGCGAGCCCGCCGGAAATGAAGAGCAAATCGATCCCTTCGCCCATGGCGCCCGGAATGTCGGTGAGCGCCCCATCCCCGATGGCGAGCATGCGGTCCTTGTCGATGCCGCGGCCCAGGGCCTCGATGCGGCGATAGGCGAGGTCGTAGATCGGCGGGTGCGGCTTGCCGAAGTAGTGCGCGACGCCGCCCATCTCCAGATAGATCTGCGCCAGCGCCCCGGCGCACCATTCCCGGCGGTCTCCGCGGTCCACGACGATGTCGGGATTGGCGCAGATCATCTCAAGCCCCATCTGTTTCGCAAGAAGAAGTTGGGGCCGCAGATCCGCTGGGTCGGCATAGGGGTCGAACGGGCCGGTGCAAACGATACCCTCGGCCTCCTCCAGGGGCACGCGGACAATGTCCACCGGGTTTTCGATGATGCTCAGCGGCTCGAAGAAGGTGAGGTCGAAATCGATGCCGACGAACCAGACCTTGCGGCCGACGACACCTTCGAACATTGCCGCGCGCGCGCTGTCGCCCGAGGTCACGATGGTGTCCCAGCAATCCTCGGGCACGTTCATCTTCAGAAGCTGCTTGGCGACTTCCGCCCGCGCCCGCGGTGCATTAGTCAGCAGGACGACAGCGCCGCCCCGTTCCCGGAATCCGGTCAGCGCCGCGACCGCGTCGGGAAAGGCCGTGAGGCCGTTGTGGACGCACCCCCAGAGGTCGACGAGCAGCGTGTCGTACATATCGGAGATGTCGGCGAGCCGTTCGATGATCCGGGTCATGCGGGCAAGGTCCTTTCGGTGCGTGTCTCAGCCGCAGTGAACATGGGCCACCGGGAATGGCAAGCGTGCCGGGCGATCACTCCGGCCGGTTTACCGGGCAATTCAGCGTCCAGTCGAAGGTGCCGCTGTCACGGTCGCGCACGGCCTCTTTCCAGCCTACTTCTTCGCTGCGCGCCTTGAAGTTCAGCCCCTCCGGCGAATGACGCGTGATCCCGTCGAAGATCGTCGCGAGCCGCTGGGTCTGCATCAGTCCGGTCTGCTCGATCGCCTGGTTGATGACCATCTTCTGCATGGCGAGCTGGTTGATCGGCACCGTCGCCATCCGCTCCGCCAGCGCCTCGACCTCGGCGTCGAGATCGTCGGCGGGAACGGCCTTCAGCACAAGCCCCATCTCTGCCGCCTCGCGCCCGGTGATCTTGTCGCCGGTGAAGAGCATCCGCTTGGCCCGCTCCGGTCCCAGCCGATACACCCACATCGCCGTGGTCGGGCAGCCCCAGACCCGCGCGGGCATGTAGCCGATCTGTGCGTCCACGGCCATGATCGTGAGATCGGCGCAAAGCGCTATGTCCGATCCGCCCGCGACCGCGAACCCGTGAACCTTGCAGATCACCGGTTTCATCGCGCGCCAGAGAGACATGAAATGCTCGGTATTGGACCACATGAAACGGTAGTCGCGGATCGGGTCCCACGGCATCGGCTGCGTCACCTGCCCCGGATTCCCCTGCGCGTAGTAGGTGAGATCGTAGCCTGCACTGAACGCATCGCCCGCGCCCGCGAGCACCATGACGTGCACGCCGTCATCGGCATCCGCCTGCGCAACGGCTTGGGACAGCAGCGCGGGGATCTCGTCGTCGATCGCGTTCAGCACGTCCGGCCGGTTCAGCGTGATCCGCGCGATCCGGCCGTCCTTTTCATAGATGATCTTGCTCATCCGCGTGGCTCCTCCATCCGCAGGCTATCCTGCCAGGATCAGGGCGCCAAGACGAACTCAAAGCTGCAGGTTCGGAATGATCTGCTTCTTGCGGGACATGACACCCGGCAGCACGACGCTTGTCGCCGGAGACGCTGGCGCCGAAGCTCTTTTCCGCGACCGTCTTCACCAGATCGTTGGGGACGAGCAGCGTCGCCTCCTCGTTCAGGATATCGATCACGAAGAGCAGGACCTGGTCCACGCCATCCTCGGCCGCGACGTCCTTCATCGAGGTCATCAGGCTCTCCTTGCGGTCGAGCACGATCTGGGGCGCCGTGGTTTCCAGAACGGAGACGCGGAAGGACTTGCCGCCGACCTCGTATTCCTTGCTGTCCATGCGCAGCAGTTCCGCGTCCGAAAACGCCGAGACGTCGGATTTCGCCGCGAACATTTCCGCCGCATAGTCGGGGATCGAAACGCCCAACTCGCCGGCCAGCTTTTCGGCCAGTTGCTTGTCCGTGTCGGTCGTGGTCGGCGAGCGGAATTCCAGCGTGTCCGACAGGATGCAGGAGAGCATCAGCCCCTTCACGGGGTCGGTCAGTGTGCTCGGTGTCGGGTCCCATCAGGTTGTGGAGGATCGTGGCGGTGCAGGCCAGCGGGCGCACGGTGATGTCGATCGGCCCCTTGGTCTCGAGCCCGCCCACCAGCTTGTGATGGTCGATGATGGCCCGGATGTCGGCGTCGTTGATGGTGTCGGGCAGTTCGGCCGGGTTGTTGGTGTCGACGATCACGCATTCCTGGCCCGTGTCGAGGACCGGAGATGATCTCCGGCTTCTCGTAACCCCAGCGTTTCAGCACGAAGGACGCCTCGGTGTTGGGTTCGCCCAGCAGAACCGCCCTTGCATCCTCGCCTTTCACCTCGGAGAGGTACCAGGCCCAGATCAGCGGGGGATCCGGTCGAAATCGGTGTCTGGAGATTTGTGGCCGAAAACGAGGGTCGTCATATGGGTGCTGTCCTTGAGAGAAATGCGAATTCGCGGGCCTTATAGGGGCCCGAACCGGCCTTGTCACCTGTGGCAAAGATGACCTCTTGGCTGGCTCGGCGGTCTAAGCGTGGTTAGTCTGTTTCCATGCGCGAAACCGACCTCTATCCGCCCGTCAAGTATTTGCTGGAAGCTCAAGGCTACGTCGTGAAATCCGAGGTCGGGGCCGCGGATGTCGTGGCGCTTCGCGGCGGCGAGCCGCCAGTGGTCGTGGAGCTGAAACTGGCATTCTCGCTGTCGCTTTTCCATCAGGCCGTGGCGCGGCAGGCGGTGACGGACGATGTCTATGTCGCCGTCGCCCACAAGCCGGGCAAGCGTTTTGCGCGCGCGGTCAAGGACAACGTGGCGCTGGCCCGCAGGCTGGGGCTGGGCGTGATGGTCGTTCGGCTCGAGGATGGGCTGGTCACCGTCCACTGCGACCCGGGCCCGTTCCGACCGCGCAAATCGAAGCTGCGGCAGGACCGGCTGCTGAAGGAGTTCGCGCGCCGGCAGGGCGATCCAAATCGTGGAGGACAGGTGCGTGCCGGACTTGTCACCGCATATCGGCAGGATACGTTGAAAATCGCGATGTACCTCTTCGAGGCCGGCGCCAGCAAGGGCGCGGACGTGGCGGAGGCGACCGGGGTCGCGCAGGCGACGCGGATGATGCGCGATGATCATTATGGATGGTTCGAGCGGCTCGGGACAGGCGTCTATGGACTGACCCCGTCCGGTGCCGACGCCGCGCAGGGGGCGGGGGAACCACTGGGAACCTGAGCGGCCGCGTTCGTCCCGTGTCATGGCCCTGTCAGAAGGGCTGCCGCTCCAGCGCGAAGCCTGCCTCGCCCAGCAGGTTCAGGAGCCCGGCGTCTCCGGGCAGGTGGCCCGCTCCGACGGCGACGATCGTCACCCCCTCCGGCGCGTCCAGGATACGCTCCATCCAGGTGAGATTGCGCGTGTCGAGAATGTTCTCCAGCATTTCGTCTAGTAGTTCGTCCGTCCGGGAATGCGGAATGTCCAGCGCATCGTGCGCGACGAGGCGGCCGACTTCCAGGATTTCGGCCGTCTCCTCCTCGAAGTAGCTCTCGAGCAGAGTCGCCGTCGAATCCTCGGCCACCTGCTCCGGCAGGATGCCCAGGCGCAGCATGTCGACCTGCTCCGAGAGCGGGTCCGATCCCATGACACGAAAGAGCGTGTCGTAGGGCTCCAGCGCCTCGACCGGAACGTCGTTGCGCCGGGCCAGTGCGATCATCCGGTTGTCGAGCCCGTTGGCGCCGGTTTTCAGGCCCTCCATCAGACAGGCTGGCAGCGACAACATGACGGAGAGAAACCAGGGCTGCATCTTGGCCGCCATGAAACCGGGGACGCCGCGTGCGCGCATCGCCGCGCTCAGATCCTGCCACAGCGGCTCCGGCAGGAGATCGGGCAGGGTGGGCCCTTCGGTGATGAAGGCAAGCCCGGGCCGTTCGGCCATGGCACGCTGCAGCTGCGCTTCCTGTTCCTCGGTTCCCTCGACCAGCAGCAGGTCCGCATGTCGGAGGGTCGGCGCAACCTTGTCCAGCACGTCGGCCAGACGCGGGTCGTCGATGTGGACGGTTCCGATCACGTGGATGACCTGGCGTCCCCGCGTCGCCCGCCAGTGGTTGCCGCGATTGAACGGGTAGGCCGCAACCCGGCGTTCGAGTTCGGCGGCCTGCGTCGCCGTTAGATCGGGGCGGATGTCGCGCCCGTCGCAATCGGCTGCGACGGACGTCGCGGCGAGCGAAATGGCCAGGAAGCATGCAGTTGTGAGACGCATGTCCATCTGCTACAGCGGCGCTCCCATCCGCGCAACATGGACCTCATCGCGGTGTCGTGAAAATTTCGCAAGACACGTGTTGACAGCTTGTCGCGGCTTGCCTATCTCCGGCCTCGTTAGCACTCGGACAAAGTGAGTGCTAATCGTCCCCCGAAAAGCCGGGACGCAAGGGAGAAACTTTGAGCCTCAAGGAGCTGCAAAGATGGCATTCAAACCTCTTCATGACCGGGTACTCGTGCGCCGCGTGGAAAGCGAAGACAAGACCGCTGGCGGACTGATCATCCCCGACAGCGCGAAGGAAAAGCCTGCTGAAGGTATCGTCGTTGCTTGTGGCGAAGGCGCGCGCAAGGACAATGGCGAGCTGATCGAGATGGGCGTCGGCGAAGGCGACAAGATCCTCTTCGGCAAGTGGTCGGGCACCGAAGTCACGATCGACGGCGAAGAGCTGCTGATCATGAAGGAAAGCGACATCCTGGGAATCATCGAGCCGGCAAAAGCTGCCAAGGCCGCCTGAACACCCCGGTTCGTCTGACTTTCCAATACAAATTCAAAAGATGGAGTAGCAAACATGGCTGCAAAGGACGTCAAATTCCAGACCAACGCCCGCGACAAGATGCTCAAGGGTGTGAACATCGCTGGCAGACGCAGTGCAGAGTGACGCTCGGCCCCAAGGGTCGGAACGTGGTCATCGACAAATCCTTCGGCGCACCGCGCATCACCAAGGACGGTGTGACGGTTGCCAAGGAAATCGAACTGGAAGACAAGTTCGAGAACATGGGCGCGCAGATGGTGAAGGAAGTCGCCAGCCGCACCAATGACGAAGCCGGCGACGGCACCACGACCGCGACCGTTCTGGCGCAGGCCATCGTGAAAGAAGGCATGAAGTCGGTTGCCGCCGGCATGAACCCGATGGACCTCAAGCGCGGCATCGATCTGGCCACCTCCAAGGTCGTCGAAGCGATCAAGAAAGCCGCGCGTGACGTGACCGACAGCGACGAAGTCGCTCAGGTCGGCACCATCTCCGCCAACGGCGAAGCCGAAATCGGCCGTCAGATCGCGGACGCGATGCAGAAGGTCGGCAACGAGGGTGTCATCACCGTCGAGGAGAACAAGGGCCTCGAGACCGAGACCGACGTCGTCGAAGGCATGCAGTTCGACCGCGGCTACCTCAGCCCGTACTTCGTCACCAATGCCGACAAGATGACCACCGAACTCGAAGACTGCATGATCCTGCTGCACGAGAAGAAGCTCTCCTCGCTGCAGCCGATGGTTCCGCTGCTCGAGTCCGTGATCCAGTCGCAGAAGCCGCTGCTGATCATCGCCGAAGACGTCGAAGGCGAAGCGCTGGCGACCCTCGTGGTCAACAAGCTGCGTGGCGGCCTGAAGATCGCGGCCGTCAAGGCACCGGGCTTCGGCGACCGTCGCAAGGCCATGCTGCAGGACATCGCGATCCTGACCGGCGGCCAGGTGATCTCCGAAGACCTCGGCATGAAGCTCGAGAGCGTCACCATGGACATGCTGGGCTCGGCCAAGAAGGTCGACGATCACCAAGGACGAGACCACCATCGTCGACGGTGCCGGCGAGAAATCCGAGATCGAAGCCCGGGTCAGCCAGATCCGTCAGCAGATCGAGGAAACCACCTCCGACTACGACAAGGAAAAGCTGCAGGAACGCGTGGCGAAACTGGCCGGCGGTGTTGCCGTGATCCGCGTCGGCGGCATGACCGAAGTCGAAGTGAAAGAGCGCAAGGACCGTGTGGATGACGCGCTGAACGCCACCCGCGCAGCCGTGCAGGAAGGCGTCGTCGTCGGCGGCGGTGTCGCTCTGGTTCAGGCGTGCCAAGGCGCTCGACGGCCTGAAAGGCGCCAACTCCGACCAGGAAGCCGGTATCGCGATCGTCCGCAAGGCGCTCGAATGCGCCGCTGCGTCAGATCGCGGAAAACGCCGGTGTCGACGGTGCCGTCGTTGCCGGCAAGATCCGCGAAAGCAACGACCTGAGCTTCGGCTTCAACGCGCAGACCGAAGAATATGGCGACATGTTCAAGTTCGGCGTCATCGACCCGGCCAAGGTCGTCCGCACCGCGCTCGAGGATGCGTCCTCCATCGCCGGCCTGCTGATCACCACCGAAGCCATGGTGGCCGACAAGCCGAAGAAGGACGAAGGCGGCGGCGCCGGCATGCCCGATATGGGCGGCATGGGCGGCATGGGCGGCATGATGTAAATCGCGCCAACCGCGAACTGAGTGCAAAGGGCCCCGCGTGGGCCCTTTGTCGTTTTTGGAGCGCAGCCCGAAGGCCGAGGCGGTCGCGGTGATCCATCGGCGCGTTCATTTGTCCTGGCGAGTCTGGGCACTGCGTGGTGGCGCATGTATGGGATGGCGGCATGCGCCTCTTTCTTCTGACATCGCTGACCATGCTCGCCTTCGCCATGAACTCGGTCCTCAACCGCGCGGCCGTCGATGGCGGACATGCCGACGCCCCGGCCTTCGCGCTTCTGCGCGTGATCGCCGGGGCCGCGGTCCTGTCGGCTGTGGTTCTCTGGCGCGGCGGGCGTATCGACCCGACACGCAGGCGCCGCTGGGGCGGGGCGCTGGCGCTGGCGGTCTACATGATCGGGTTTTCGCTCGCCTATCTCAGCCTCGACGCGGGTCTCGGCGCGCTGATCCTGTTCGGCACGGTCCAGATCAGTCTTTTCGCCCATTCGTGGCGGGTCGGCGCAGCACCGGACCGCCGCCAGCTTGCGGGCGCCGCTGTCGCATTCTCGGGTCTGCTGCTGGCGCTGTGGCCGGCAGGCGGCGCGGTCGGGTACCTTGGCGGCGGCAGGCTTCATGCTGGCGGCCGGACTGGGATGGGCCGCCTACACGGTCGCGGGGCGGGGTGCTGTCGATCCGATCGCGGTCACGGCCACGCACTTTCTGCTCTGCCTGCCGTTCATGGTCCTCCTTCTCCTGTCGCCCACCTTGACCCTGAACTCAACGGGGTGGGGCCTTGCGATCCTCTCGGGGGGTGTCACGTCCGGCCTCGGCTACGCGCTGTGGTACCACGTGCTGCCCGACCTGCCCGGCGCGCGCGCCGCGGTGGTGCAACTCAGCGTGCCCGTCATCGCCATCCTGCTCGGCGCGGTGCTGCTGGGCGAGGCGGTCGGGGTGCGCGTCCTGCTCTCCGCAGCGCTCGTAGTGGGCGGCATCGCGCTGGCGCTCAGATCACGAGCGGCTCCAGCGGGTCGTAGGTGATGCCCCGCGCGTCACCGAAGGCAACATCGGCGAGGCTGTCGGGTTTGACGCGCAAGCCGCGCAGCTCACTCTTCGTGACCCAACGCCGCTCCGTCACCACCGCCTCGGGATCTTGCCAGTCCGCGTCCAGTTCGCCCGACGTGACGGTGCAGCGGAAATAGATGTCGACCTGATGGAAACCTCCGCTCTGGCGCGTGGAACTCGTTCACGAGACAGACCGCGGCCCACAGCGATCTCGAGCCCCGTCTCCTCGCGCACCTCGCGGCGCAGGTTGTCGGGCAATGAGGAATGCGGCTCCACCCCGCCGCCCGGCGCACAGAGCAGATCGGATTTCCCGTCCGGCCAGGCATTGACCAGAAGCAGTCTCGCGTCGCGCAGGATCAGGGCGCGGACGGCGAGACGTGGCGTCTTGGGGCGGGAATCTCCGGACATGGGATTTCATAGGCGCGTCGATTGGCCTATCTCAAGTCGCATGTTGCGTCTGATCCTCATTCTGGCTTGTCTTGCGGGTCCTGCCGACGCGGCTCAACGCTGCGTGGTGCTTCTCCACGGGCTGGCGCGGACCGAAACCAGCTTTGTCCTGATGGAGGAGGCGCTGGCGGCCGAGGGTTGGCGCGTGGTGCGCCCCGGCTATCCTTCGACGGTGGCTCCGGTGGAGGATCTGGTTGCGGACACGCTCCCACGGGCCATCCGGGCCTGCGGCACGGAGCGCGTGGATTTCGTGACCCACTCGATGGGTGGGATCCTGTTGCGGGCCTGGGCCGGTGAGAAGGGCGACCCGCGCATCGGCCGGGTCGTGATGCTGGCGCCGCCGAACCAGGGCAGCGAACTGGTGGACGAGCTGAGTGACGTGGCCGTCTTCGACTGGATCAATGGGCCGGCCGGCATGCAGATGGGCACAGGTCCGGAAAGCCTGCCGCGCAGCCTGCCGCCGGTTCCGTTCGAACTGGGCGTGATCGCCGGGAACCGGTCGCTGAACCCCGTCTTCTCCTCGATCCTGCCGGGCGAGGATGACGGCAAGGTGTCGATATCCGCCACACGCGTCGACGGCATGCGCGAACATATCGTGCTGCCGGTCACGCATACCTTCATGATGAACAACCCGCGCGTGATCTCGCAGACGGTGGAGTTTCTGCGAACCGGCGAATTCGACCGCAGCATGACATGGGGTGGTGCTGTGCTGGATCGGCTGGGCTGCCCTGACGCCGCATGCCTGGGAACCGGCAATGCTGAGCCTTGAGTTCCGCGGGGCGCAGGTGTTGGGTGCTGACGGTCTGCAAGACCAAGCGCTTGCCATTGAAGGTGGGCTTATCGCCGAAGCCGCGGAGCGGCAGGTGGATCTGACCGGATACACCATCCTGCCGGGCATCGTGGACATGCATGGCGACGGGTTCGAACGGCATGTGGCGCCACGGCGCGGCGCGATGAAGGATCTGGGCGAAGGTCTGCGGTCGGCCGAGGTGGAGATGGCCGCGAACGGCATCACCACCGGTGTTCTGGCGCAGTTCATCAGTTGGGAAGGCGGATTGCGCGGGCCTGACTTCGCGGATCAGGTCTTCACGGCGCTGCGCGAGACCGAGATGATCACGCAGGTGATCCCGCAGGCGCGCTTCGAGACGCACATGCTCGATCTCTACGACGGCTTGCCGGCAAGGCTCGCGGGCTGGTCCGTGCCCTATGTCGTCTTCAATGACCATCTGCCGCATGACCGGCTGGCCGCAGGCAAGCTGCCGCCGCGTCTGGCCGGGCAGGCGCTGCAAGGCTGGGCGCAGTCCCGAGGCGCATCACGAGTTGCTGCGAAACCTTCACGCCGGACGGGACGCAGTGCCGGCGGCGCTCGACACGCTCTGCGCCACGCTTTGCGACGCTGGGATTCGCATGGGCAGCCATGACGACCGGACGCTGGCGGACCGGCGGACTTGGTGCGCGCGGGGCGTGGAGATCGCAGAGTTCCCTGAAACGGTCGAGGCGGCGGAGGCACCGGGTCACGTGGTTCTGGGTGCGCCGAACGTGATGCGCGGAGGATCGCACAAGGGTAATGTCTCGGCGCTGGACCTGGTGATCATGGAGGCCGCGGATGCGCTGGCCTCCGACTACCATTACCCGAGCCTGCGGCGGTCGGCGCTGTTTCTGGCCCAAACCATCGGGCTGGTCGCGGCGTGGCGGCTGGTGTCCGAAGGTCCCGCGCGTGTTCTGGGTCTGACCGACCGGGGGCGGCTGGAGACCGGATTGCGCGCCGATCTTGTAATTCTGGATAAAGCGCAGCGCGTTGCGGCCACGATCGTGGGTGGCCGCTTGAGCTACATGACCGGAGAGATTGCCGAGCGGTTCCTGCGCGGCTGATCCCCGGCGCGAACCGGTTACGTCAACCCTTGCGCGGCTTGGCCCGCAGTGTCGGGGCGGCTTGAGTGGGGTCTTCCGGCCAAGGATGCTTGGGGTATCGGGCGCGCATGTCCTTGCGCACATCCGCATAGGACGACGCCCAGAAGCCCGGCAGGTCGAGCGTCGTCTGGACCGGCCGACCCGCCGGAGAGAGCAGCGTCACCCGCAGCGGCCGGCCCGCGACGGTGGGGTGCACCGTCTGGCCGAACATCTCCTGCAGCCGCACTTCGATCTCCGGCGCCTCGCCGCCGTAATCCACCGCGACCTTGCGCCCGAGCGGGGTCAGGACATGGGCCGGCACCTCCCGGTCCAGAGCCTGCTGCTGCGGCCAGTCGAGCATCGCCCGCAATGCCGGCAACAGGCCAAAGCCCCTCCAATCCTCCTTGCTGCGCAGGCCGGTGACATGCGGCAGCAGCCAGGTGTCGAGGTCCGAGAGCAGCGCTTCGTCGGACATGTCGGGCAGGTCATGACCGGCCGCCCGTGCCAGCATCACCCGGGCACGATACAGCTCTGCCGCGGGTTCCGGTGCCAGGCCAAGCTGCCGCACGCCTTCCAGGAACGCGCGGGCGACGGCGTCGGGCGGCGCGTCCTTCCAGATGCGGTCCTGCAACACGATGGCGCCGAACCGCTCCTGCTGGCGGGCGACGACCCGGTTCTCGCGCCGCGACCAGTCGCAGACGTCCGCCCAGGCGATCTGCTCGGCGAAGAGCGCGCGCAGGGCGCTTTCGGTAATGGGTGCGGCCTGTCGGATCCGGGCGTTGCGCGTATCGCCATCGAGATCCGTGGCAACCAGAAGCCGCAGGGTGCCCATCGCGTCGCCATCGTCCAGATAGGCGCCCTTGCCGCCCGAGAGCAGATAGCGCGGCGCGTCGCCCTTGCGACGCAGCCCGACACGGTCCGGGTAGGCGAGCGCCACCATCTCACCGGGCTCGAGCGGCCCCGTGTCGGCAATCTTGCAGAGCTTGCGCAGCCGCGCAGCCTCCGTCCGGATACGGCCCAGGCCGGGAGATTTCGCGGAACCCGACACAGCCCACAGCCGACGTCCCAGGTCCGATCCGGCCTCCGGCAACGGGTCGCGATCGGAGAGCAGCGCGGCCAGAGGGGCAGCCTGCGGCCCGGCCGTCATCAGCATGTGACCCAGCCGAGGATGCAGCGGCAACGCGGCGAGTGCCCGGCCATGCGGCGTCACCCGCGCCTGTGCATCGAGCGCGCCCAGCATCCGCAGGAGCGCCTGCGCCTCGGCGTAGCTGCCGGGATTGGGCGGGGTCAGAAAGGCCAGATCGTCCGGCGCGGCCCCCCAGTTCGCGAGTTCCAGCGCCAGCGGAGCCAGGTCCGCCGTCACGATATCCGCCGGTGCGAAAGCGGGCAGGGCGCCCTCTTCGCCGCGGGTCCACAAGCGGTAGCACACACCCGCGCTGACCCGCCCCGCACGGCCTGCGCGTTGCGTCGCTTCGGCCTTGGACACGCGCTCGGTGACCAGCCGCGACATGCCCGAGCCCGGATCGAACCGCGCGCGGCGTGCGCGGCCCGCATCCACGACCACCGCAATGTCCGGCAGCGTCAGCGAGGTCTCGGCGATCGAGGTCGCGAGAACGATCTTGCGACCGTCCTTGAGCGGTGTCGTGGCCCGGCGCTGCGCGTCGAAGGGAAGCGCGCCGTAGAGCGGCAGGATCCGGCAAGCCTCCGGCAAGCGGCTTGAAAGCGCATTCTGCGCCCTCCGGATCTCGCCCTGACCGGGCAGGAAGACGAGCACGCCGCCTTCCGTCTCCGCCACGGCCTGCGCCACGAGATCGTGCAGCGCGGGTTCCCACCGGCCTTGCCCCAGCGGGCGCGGCAGGTGGCGGATATCCACCGGAAAGCTGCGCCCTTCGGAAGTCAGGATCGGCGCATCCATCAGCGCTGCCACGGGTTCGGCGTCGAGCGTGGCCGACATGACCAGCAACTTCAGATCTTCGCGCAACGCGCCACAGATTTCGAGGCAGAGCGCCAGGCCCAGATCGGCGTTGAGCGAGCGTTCGTGGAACTCGTCGAAGATCACCAGCGACACGCCCGGCAGGTCGGGGTCGGACTGCAGCATCCGCGTCAGCACGCCTTCTGTGACGACCTCGATCCGGGTGCGGTCGCTGACCTTGCTCTCGCCCCGCATCCGGTAGCCAATCACCTCGCCCGGTTTCGAGCCGTGGAGGTCGGCCATCCGCTCGGCCGCGTGACGGGCCGCCAATCGCCGCGGCTCCAGCATGACGATGCGGCCGGGCATGTGCGGCAGCAGGTGCAGCGGCACCAGCGTCGTCTTTCCGGCCCCGGGCGGCGCCTGCACGACGGCGCGGCCGCGCGTGGTCAGCGCCTGCGCGATGTCGTCGAGGATCTCCACAATGGGAAGTGTATCGGTCATGGCAACGGGATACAGCCGTGCGGGCGGCACTGTGTAGGCCGCCGACATCTGGACAAGGACCGGTCGCTTCGCCATCAAGGCCGGCATGGATCTGGATGACCTCAAGACGCGGCTGATGGCCGGGGACAGGCGGGCGCTGGCGCGGGCGATCACGCTGGTGGAAAGCCGCCGCGCCGATCACCGGGACCGGCGTTGGAGCTGATGGAGGCGTTGCCGAAGGACCGGCAGGCCATGCGCCTGGCGCTGTCGGGCACGCCGGGCGTGGGCAAGTCGACATTCATCGAAAGCTTCGGGTCGATGCTGACGGGGCAGGGGCTGCGGGTCGCGGTGCTGGCGATCGATCCGTCCTCGGCCCGGACCGGCGGGTCGATCCTGGGCGACAAGACGCGCATGGGACAGCTCGCGCGCGATGCAAATGCGTTCATCCGGCCCTCGCCGAGCCAGACGCATCTGGGCGGCGTCGGCCGGCGCACGCGTGAGGCGGTGACGCTCTGCGAGGCTGCGGATTACGACGTGGTGATGATCGAGACCGTGGGCGTCGGCCAGTCCGAAACCGTCGCGGCGCAGACTGTCCGATCTATTCGTGCTGCTGCTGGCGCCGGCAGGCGGGGACGAGTTGCAGGGGGTGAAGCGCGGGATCATGGAGATCGCCGACCTGATCCTCGTGAACAAGGCCGATGGCGAACTGAAATCCGCCGCCTCGCGGACCTGTGCGGACTACTCGGGCGCGCTGCAGGCTCTTGCGCAAGCGGCCGCAGGACCCGGAGGGGTACCCGCAGGCGCGGATGGTCTCCGCGCTCGAGGAGGAGGGGCTGCAGGCGGCATGGGATGCGATGCAGACGCTGGCGGACTGGCGGCGCGAGAACGGGTATCTGGGACGCGCACCCGAGCGGCGCAGGCACGGTACTGGCTGGCCGAGGACGTGCGGCAGGCCTTGCTGGCCCCGCTCGACACGGCGCAGGGTCGGGCGGCGCTCGACGAACTCGGCACCCGCGTGGCGGAGGCCGACATGACGCCCACGGCGGCGGCGGCGGAGTTGCTGGACCGTCTGCGCTCCTGACGGCCAATAGGGCCTTGACGGGATGCGCGCGCTGCTGCGTAGAGACACCGGACGAGATTCCCGGGGTGTCGCGCGGGCGGCGCCCTTTCAATTGCGAGGCCGATTGTCGATCCGACGCGCCGCGCCTTGAGAAGATGAGGACTGAAACGATGTCGCGTGTGTGCGAACTGACCGGAAAAGGCCCGATGACTGGCAACAATGTCAGCCACGCCAACAACAAGACCAGCGCCGTTTCCTGCCCAACCTGAACGACATGACGCTGCAGTCCGAAACCCTGGGCCGTGGCGTCAAGCTGCGCATCTCGGCGCATCGCGCTGCGCTCGGTCGATCACCGCGGCGGGCTCGACGCGTTCCTGCCAAGGCGAAGGACGCGGAGCTGTCAGCGACAATGCGCTGAAGGTCAAGAAAGAGATCGCTGAAGGCGCAGGCGACCGCCGCCTGATCTTCCACAGATCTGACGACTGCTTGAAGCCCTCGTGCACGATCCTGCGCGGGGCTTTTTCACGTTGAGTGGGCAGCGTCGATGAACTACCTCTCTTCCATGCGCAGCCCGCCGAGCCTTTCTGCCCTCCTGCTGAGCCTGATCCTGGCGGTGACAGCGCAGGGCATGGCGTTTGCCCGGGGGCAGGCGCCCGCCGAAGGACAGATGATCCTCTGCACCGGGCAGGGCATGGTGATGGTCTTCACCGATGCCGACGGGCGGCCGACCAGCCCGCCGCAGCTCTGCGCGGATGGTGCGCAGGCGCTCCTGGCACTGAACCTCGTCATGCCGCTGGTCGCGTTTGCGCCGTCCGGCGTGTCGGAGCTTGTGTCGTGGTCGGGGCACCAGCAGGGGACGCCTGCGCATCTGCCGCGCAGGTCGGCGAGGGATCCGCCACGCGTCTGACCCGCGCTAGACCCCACAGGACTCCAAACCGACATCAGGAGGACAGAGATGTTCCCGAAATTCTTCATTGGCGCGGCCTTTGCCGTGCTGATCGGCCTGCCCGCTTTGGCAGAGAATTCCACCATCATGATCAAGGACGCCTTCGCGCGCAGCGGCCCCCAATCGGGCGCTGCCTTCTTCACCATCGTGAACGAGGGCGATGCGGATGACCGTTTGGTCGCCGTGCAATCCGATGCGGCAGCGCGTGTCGAACTTCATACACATATCGAGGACGAGAACGGCGTGATGAAGATGCGCCCGGTCGAGGACGGGTTCGCGGTTCCGGCGGGCGGAATGCACGCGCTCGAACGTGGCGGCGACCACGTGATGTTCATGGGCCTCGCGGCCCCGTTCGAGCAGGGCGCGACCGTCGCGGTCACGTTGACCTTCGAAAAGGCAGGAGACGTCGCGGTGGACATCCCCGTCGACAATGACCGGCGGTCGGGCCATTCCGGCCACTGACCGCCAGCGCGCCGTCTCAACCGGGCGGCGCGGCCAACACCCGGTCCACCCAGGCCGGCACGACCTGCGTGGCGGGGCCGAAATGGGTCTCGGCAAACAATGTGGCGCCATCCGAAGGTTCGAGGTTCAACTCGATCGTATGTGCGCCCGCGGCGTGGGCGATCTGCACGAAGCCCGCCGCCGGATAGACGTTGCCCGACGTTCCGATCGACACGAAAACATCCGCATTCCACAACGCGGCGTCGATCTCGTCCATCCGGTAGGGCATTTCGCCGAACCAGACGATGTCCGGCCGAGCATCCGGAGCACTGCATGCGGGACACGCGTCCCCGGGCTGCATTTGCTGCGGCGCCGACCACCTGTGGTCACAGGAAGCGCAGAGCGCCTGTTCGAGCTGTCCGTGCATGTGCAGCACGTTGCGCGACCCCGCGCGTTCGTGCAGCGCGTCCACGTTCTGCGTCACGACGAGTACGTCGCCGGGATGTTCCGTTTCCAACCGGGCCAGCGCCTCATGGGCGGCGTTGGGTGTCGCATTGGCGGCCTGAACCCGGCGCTGGTTGTAGAAATCGACCACAAGGTCCGGGTTGCGCGCAAACGCTTCGGGGGTCGCCACGTCCTCGATCCTGTACTGCGACCAGAGCCCGCCTTCGTCGCGGAACGTCCCCAGCCCGCTTTCGGCCGAAATGCCGGCACCTGTCAGGATCACGATGCGTGTCATATGTCGACTCTGCCTCCAATCGTGCGCAACAAAGCGGGATGTGGGCGCGAACGCAAGCGCCGGATCCGACCGGGTTGAACCTGCCGCGATACGGGGGCAAGCTGCGCGCGACATGGCCATTCTCTTCGTCTGTCTTGGAAACATCTGCCGTTCGCCGACGGCGGAGGCCGTGTTCCGCACGGCCTGTCCCGAAATTGCCTGCGACAGTGCCGGCACCGGGGACTGGCATGTGGGCGCGCCGCCCTACGGTCCGATGCAGCACGCCGCACGCCTGCGCGGCATCGAGATGTCGGATCTGGTCGCCCGGCAGTTCACGGCCGCGGATTTCGACCGGTTCGACCTGATCCTTGGCATGGACAGCGACAACGTCGGCAACATCGAGCGATTGCGGCCGGCGGGGAACCGGACGCCGGTGCGCCTGCTGGCGGCCTATGCCGGCGGCGGGCGCGATACCGTGCCCGATCCGTACTACACGCGCGATTTCGACGGAACGCTGGATCTGGTGCAGGCGGCCGTGACGGGACTGGTCGCGGATCTCCGCAAGGGGGCGGTGATCTGAACCGGCTCCGGCGGTCCGGCGGTCAGGACTCGAGCAGTCGGAACTCTCCCGCAAGCCAAGGCAGTTGTGCGGTCGCCGGGTCGATCATCAGCTCCTGGATCAGTTGCCTGACGGTCCGCGCGATGTCCAGCGGCACCGTCCCGGACCAGTCGGCGCCCGCGTAGAGCACGATCGTGCGCGCGAAGGGCCTGATCGGCATCGGGAAGGCAGCGACCTGGTCATGGAACCGCACCGCCCGCATGTAGCCCAGCGGCGTCGTCAGCGCCCAGCCGATGCCTCGCGCGACCATGGCCATGAGCGCCAGGTGGGACCCGACCTCGAACCGGTCCGGGAAATCCAGGCGCTGCCGCGCGAGGTGACTTTCGATCTGTTTTCCGATGAGCTGCTCGCGGTCATAGCGCAGAAAGGGCAGGTCGCCCATCTCCTCGAAGCTCTGCGGCGCCGCCTGCAGGCTGGCCCGGGGGGCCACAAGGATGAACGGATCCCGGGCCAGCGGAAATTCCAGCACACCCGGCAGGACCCGGCCGGACGAGGCCGAAATCGCCATGTGCAGCTTCTTGTCCTCCATCGCATGCATGATCTCGTGGCTGGCCGCGGTGATCAGCTTGAACCGGCAGCGCGTCAGGCTCTTGGCCATGATCGTCACGAGGCGGGGCGTCAGGTCGTTGTCGAAATCGTCGATCAGCCCGACGGAGAGCGAGCTCAGATGCGCGAGATCCATCACCGTCAGTTCGGATTGCGCCATGCGCAATTGCATCAGCGCGGCTTCGGCCCGGGTCCGAAAGCTGTCGCCGGCCGGGGTCAGCCGCATCGGCCGCCTGTCATGATCGATCAGTTCGGTGCCGAGCGCGCTTTCGAGGTTGCGCAACTGCTGGCTCACCGCAGGCTGTGACAGCCCCGTCAGGCCGGCCGCACCCGCGACGGATCCCGTCGCCGCCAGGGCCTCGAACACTTCCAATCCACGCAGGGTCACGCCCTTGGGCAACATCCGGTCATCCCGTCATCCTGTTTCACGAAGTTGGAAACTGCAGCGACCAAAGTCAATGAATACCAGAGGTGGAGGTCGGCTATCTTTGGAAAATCGAAATTTGCGCTTTCGCCCTTCCTGCGCCGTTCCGTGCTATCCTCGCCGCGGCACGCAGCAAGAGGAGCCTCTCGCATGTCCGTCACCTATCTCAAGCAGGCGCAGGAGGTATCGCCCTCGGATCTCGCGGGTGTGTCCGACACCGTGCGCGCCATGCTTGAGAGATTGGCGGCGGAGCGCGAGGTCGCGGCCCTCGACTACGCGCGCAAGTTTGATGGCTGGGAGGGCGACGTTGTCGTGTCACCCGACCGCATCGCCCGCGCGACGGAGCAGGTGCCGGAGGACGACCGCGCGGCGATCGCTTTCGCGCACGACAACATCCGCAGGTTCGCCGAGGCTCAACGGGCCACGTTGACGGAGACGGAGATCGAGCTGCGCCCCGGGCTCGTGGCGGGTCAGCGCGTGATCCCGCTGCGCGCCGCGGGTTGTTACGTGCCGGGGGGGCGGTACGCGCATGTCGCCTCCGCGCTGATGTCGATCGCCACGGCCAAGGCAGCCGGCGTGCGCCATGTCACCGCCTGCACGCCGCCGCGCAACGGGGAGATCCCGGCGCCGGTGCTCCATGCCATGCAGCTCGCCGGAGCCGACCGGATCCTCGCCATGGGCGGGGTCCAGGGCATCGCGGCGATGGCGCACGGATTCTTCGGCGGCGTGCCGGCGGACATCCTCGTGGGACCGGGCAATCAATATGTGGCCGAAGCCAAGCGCCAGCTTTTCGGCCCTTTGGGCATCGACATGTTCGCCGGGCCGACCGACAGCATGATCCTGGCCGACATGTCCGCGAACCCGTTCAAGGTCGCATGGGACCTCGTGGGTCAGGCGGAGCATGGCGCGAACTCGCCCGTCTGGCTGGTCACTGATCACCGCCCGCTGGCCGAGGCGGTCATGCGGCAGGTTCCCGACCTGATCGAGTGCCTGCCCGCGCTCAATGCCGATTGTGCCCGCCGGGCCTGGGCGGATCTGGGCGAGGTGATCCTGTGCGACGACCGTGCCGAGATGGCAGAGGTGGCGGACCGCATCGGGCCGGAACATCTGCAGGTCCAGGCGCGCGATCCCGGCTGGTGGCTGGAGCGGTTGCAGGTCTATGGCTCACTGTTTCTGGGCGAGAACACGACCGTTGCGTTCGGTGACAAGGCGAGCGGTCCGAACCATGTGCTGCCGACCTCCGGTGCGGCGCGCTACACCGGCGGCCTCAGCGTGCACAAGTTCCTCAAGATCGTGACATGGCAGACGATGGACGATCGCGCGGTGGACAGTGTCGCCGACGCCACGGCGCGCATTTCCCGGATTGAGGGGATGGAAGGCCACGCCCGTACCGCCGACATCCGCCGCGGCCCGCGGCCCCGCAGGCACCGCATCGCCTGACACCGCGCGTATTGCGGTGAAACGGGGATTACCGGACCGGGTTCCCTTGCGCTCGCGGGCCAGCTTCGGCAGGTTCGCGAAAAATGGACCCGCCGATGAAGATCGCCACCGCTGCCTACCCGTTGGACTACCTGCGCTCCTGGGCCGAGTTCGAGGACAAGCTGCACGCGTGGGTGGATGAGGCTGCGAGCCATGGTGCCGACCTGCTGGTCTTCCCCGAATACGGCGCGATGGAGCTTGCCACGCTGGCCGGGCGCGCGGTCGCCGGAGATCTGGAACAGTCGCTGCATGCGGTGTCCGAGAGATTGCCGGAGGCCGACGCGCTCCACGCCCATCTGGCGCAACAATTCGGAGTCCACCTTCTGGCCGCCTCCGCGCCGTCGTTTCATCCGCCCAAAGCTGGCAATGGGCGCCCGGTCAATCGTGCCCGGTTCTTCACGCCGACCGGTCAGATGGGCGTGCAGGACAAGCAGATCATGACACGGTTCGAGGCGGAGACATGGGACATCGTTCCGGGCGGCGGGCTGAAGCTCTTCGATACCGCTCTGGGCCGCATCGGGATTCTCATTTGCTATGACTGCGAGTTTCCACTGCTCGGCCGGGCGCTGAGCGAGGCGGAATTGATCCTCATCCCCTCGGTCACCGAAGCGTTGCATGGCTATTCCCGCGTCCGCATCGGCGCCCAGGCCCGTGCGCTGGAGAACCAGTGCGTCACGGTCATGTCCTCGGTCGTGGGGGCTGTCGATTGGTCGGAGGCCGTGGATGTCTCCGTGGGCACTGGCGGTGTCTTCGGCCCGCCCGACCGCGGTTTTCCCGAAACCGGCGTCTTTGCGTCGGGAGAGATCAACGCGTCCGGCTGGACCTACGCCGAGGTCGATCTCGCCAAGGTTGAGGCAGTTCGCGCCGATGGCGGTGTGCTCAATCGCCGCGACTGGACCTGCCAGAAGGGGCGATCCAAGGCGGCGCCGCTCAGCCCGCTGAGATAGCCTTGCTTCGGGGTTGGCGATGCCGTGCGTCCGCTGCGCGCCGCCTCCGTAAAATCCATCACGGTTCTGTTTCTGTTCCAAGTTAACACTTGAAAAGTGTCGTCTTTGGGCGCATTTAACCGGCGTCCGCCGTTCTGGGCGGACGTGCAACGAAGGAGAGACCATGGCCAAGGAAGAACTGCTCGAATTCCCCGGTGTCGTGAAGGAACTCCTGCCGAACGCGACATTCAGGGTCGAGCTGGAAAACGGCCATGAAATCATCGCTCACACGGCAGGAAAGATGCGCAAGAACCGGATCCGCGTGCTTGCGGGAGACAAGGTGCAGGTCGAGATGACCCCCTATGACCTGACCAAAGGGCGGATCAATTACCGGTTCAAGTAGGGTCGGCACCGGGTCGCCCCCACGACTGATCCTCGGATCCGCAAGCCCGCGGCGCCGCGAGTTGCTGGCGCAGATCGGAATCGACCCCGACGACATCCGCCCACCCGATATCGACGAGGCCCCGCTGAAGGGGGAGCTTCCGCGGCAGTATTGCGTGCGGATCTCCCGCCAGAAGGCCGAGGCGGTCGAGGCGGGCGAGGATGATATCGTGCTCTGCGCGGACACGACCGTCGCGCTCGGGCGCCGTATTCTCGGCAAGCCCGCCGACGCGGCGGAGGCCGCGGCCTTTCTGAAGGCTCTGTCGGGGCGGCGGCACCGCGTGATCACCGCGGTCTGCGTGCGTCGCGGCACCCGCATGTGGGCGCGGGACGTGGTGAGCGCGGTCAAGATGAAGTGCATGTCCCAGGCCGAAACCGATGCCTATCTCGCTACCGGCGATTGGCGCGGGAAGGCCGGAGGGTACGGAATTCAGGGCCCCGCCGGCGCACTCGTCCCGTGGATTTCCGGCAGTTTCACCGCAATCGTCGGACTGCCGCTGGCCGAGACCGCCAACCTGCTGCGCGCGGCCGGCTACGAGGGGATCGCGTGAAAGGGCAACAGATCCTGCTGGGCGAGGTCGCCGGCCGCGAGGCCGCTGCGCTGATCACCGACGGCGTGCTCGACGATCTGCTCGTCGACAGCGATGCGCCGCGCCCCGGTGCGATCTACCGCGCCCGTCGCCAATCGGCCCGTGAAGGGGCAGGGCGGCATGTTTCTCGACACCCCTGACGGCAGCGCGTTCCTGCGCGGCGCGAAGGGCATCGCGCCCGGCGACATCGTTCTTGTCCAGGTCACGGGCCATGCAGAGCTTGGCAAGGCGATACCGGTCACGGCGAAGCTGCTGTTGAAGAGCCGCTATGCCATCGTCACGCCCGACGCGCCCGGTATCAACATCTCGCGCAGCATCCGGGACGAGGAGCAACGCGTGGCCATCCGTGCCGCGGCGGAGACCGAGTCGGCAGAGACCTGCGGGTTCGGCATCATCCTCCGGTCCGCATGTTCCGGGGCAAATGCGGATGTCATCGCGGAGGACGTGGACGCGATGATCGGACTGGCCCGCGCCGTTCTCGATGACGACGGACGCGCGCCGGATAAGCTGATCGAAGGGCCGGGACCCCACGAACTCGCCTGGCGGGACTGGCCCGCGACCGAGACGCTACCGGGCACGATCGAGGACTGGCTGCCCGCCGCGCTCGCCGCCGAAGTGACACTCCCCTCCGGCGCCTCCATGCACGTGGAACCGACCCGCGCGCTGGTGGCCGTGGATATCAATACCGGCGGAGATACCTCGCCGGCCGCCGGCCTGAAGGCCAACATCGCCGCCGCTCGCGCCCTGCCGCGCGCCTTGCGCGTCCGGGGCCTCGGCGGTCAGATCGTGGTCGATTTCGCGCCCATGTCCAAGAAGGACCGTCAGAGCCTCGAAGCGGCATTGCGCGCGGCCTTTCGCGGGGACGAGACGGAGACAGCCTTGATCGGCTGGACCGCGATGGGGCATTATCGAATTGAATCGAAAGCGCGCACGCGCTCCACTCGGCGAGTTGATGCGATGAGTTGCCCGATCTGCAAGGCCAAACCCAACGAGCGATTTCGGCCCTTCTGCTCGCAGCGCTGCGCCGATCTGGATCTGGGGCGCTGGCTGACGGGTGCGTATGCCATTCCGTCCGAAGAACCGTTGGACGAAGACGTGGAAACACCCGATCAGGAGATGGAATCCCGACGCCAGAGGCACTGAAACAACCGCGCATTTTGGGGCTTGCACGGCCCGCACGCACCGCCTAGAACGCCGCCACCCGATCGCTAACAGATCACCCGTGCCCGGGTAGCTCAGGGGTAGAGCAGTGGATTGAAAATCCTCGTGTCGGTGGTTCGATTCCGCCCCCGGGCACCACTTCAAATACTTGAAAAGTATTGGATTTTTTGCAGCGCGCATCGCAATGGAGCTTGTCTCTTCTTGCTTCGGGACGACAGCGGGACGACAGACTTCCCTCCTTTGATCTGTTGCTGCGGACACCACTACTTGCACAAATTCATTTCCGGGGAAACTGCATCGACATCACTTCCTCTCAAGTTCAGAAACTGGAGAAGAACGATGAACCATGAAGAAGTCCCCCACGATGTTCTGCTGCCTATCAGTGCTGTCTGTGAGATCGTGGCTCGCTCAAAGGCGAGCATCTACCGCGACATCAAACGCAAGACATTCCCAGCAGCACAAAAGCAAGGCAGATCGAGCCGTTGGCGCCGCTCTCTTGTCATGCAAGTCGTCAATGGCAGCTACTCGGCTCCAGAGGTCGACTGAAGACGCGCGTCGAGAGATGGGGCGAGCGAGACGAGGGGACGCTCGCTCCATGCATGAAAGTGGAAGTCTGCGACAGAGCCATCTGGAGCTGACGGGATTCCTCGTCTCCCAGAAGTAACTCCTCGTATGCTCTATGCTGCAAATGCCGAGGCCAAGAAGTTCGTCAGCCAGCGCTGCCGCCTGAGGTCGAATGCGGCGTCGCGAATTCGGCCGTTTTGCCATCTCCTTCACTGCGTCACCTTCCGTTTCGGATGCCGACAGACGCAGGACGTTGCCCCCAAGGTCGCGAAAGGCGCGCTGGCGGCAGGTCAGCACGATGATCTGCAAATCAGCTGCCTGTCGGTGCAGCGCGTCGAACATGCGCTCGATCCGGTCGTCGTCGGTGAAGACCAACGCATCGTCCAGGATCACCGGCGCCACACGCCCGGCATGGCTGAGCATCCTTGCGAAGGCCAGCCGGACCAGCAGAGCAACCTGTTCCTGCGTGCCGCCGGACAGGATGTCGATCGGTTCCTCCTGACCGTTGCGGATCAGCGCGTCGGGCAGCAGCGACTCCTCGCCCCAGGTCAGTTCGGCCTCTGGCCAGAGCAGGTGGAGGAGCGGCCGCAACTCCTTCGCGATGGGCGCGAAGTAGCGCTCGCGCGCCTCGTTCCGGGCGGACTCCAACGCGTTCTCGAGCCGCGTCAGGACCGCAACATCGTGCTCGATCCGGGCAAGGGTCGCTCTGGCCGCCTCGAGTTCCTGTTCCGCTTCGGCAAGGCGTTCCTCCACCGCGTCGCCGGAGGACCGGCTGATGCGCTCGTCCAATCGGGCGAGCGACGGCTTCAGGCGGGCGATCTCTTCCCGCGCCCGGGCGTCGACGGATTCGGCGCGGGTCAGGGTCGATTTCGTGGCGGCGAGATCCGGTGCATCCTTCGCCTTCTCGGCATGGGCGGCTTGGGCCGCTTCAAGCGCGCTTGCGGCGGCGTCAGCGTCGGCAGCAAGCGCATCCTCGGAATGGTCACCGACCTGCGCCAGTGCGTCTTCCGCCCGTTTCAGCCGACCTCGGCACGACACAGCGCGGTTTCCGCCCGGGTCGCTTCGGTCCGGAGATCGGCGAGCTTTTCCGAGGCGGTCTCGCGGGCGATACGGGCCGCGTCATGGGCCTCGCGCGCGCGTTCCAGCGCCGCCTCCGCGTCTTCCGGATCGGGCGCATCCGCCTCCTCGTCGAGCGTCGGGATCTTCGCAAGCGCCTCGCGCAGGGGATCGATCCCCTGAGGCGCGAGACTGGCCAGCACCGCCTTGGCCTCGCCATGGCTGCGCTCGGCCTCGGCCCGGGAGGCTGCGGCGGCACGGGCGGCCTGGAAGGGCGTCTGCGCCAACTTCTTTCAGCGCGTCGCGCAGCTTTCCTGCGGCTGCCTCGACGAATTTCGTCGTCATGGCCGGCCTCGCCAGGGCGAATCTCCAACGCGCCTACACCGTCGATCGTCGAGGATCGTCGCGCGCGGCAGGGGCAGGGGGTGCTCCTCACGCAGGGCCGCGTCGCCCGCTCGGATGGTGCCGTCGCGACCCGGGGCATACCGGGCGATCACTTGAGTCGCCGTGGCGTCGCGCGCGGCGATGGCGGTGGCGTGTGCGGCGGCCAGTGACTCGATCCGGCGCATGTCCTCGGCACCCGGGCCGGAGCGGGCGGCGGCCGCAGCCACCTCCATTGCGTTGCGCGCCTTCTCCGCCTCGGAGATGCGGCCTTCCAGTTCGCGGCGTCGTTCGCGCACCGTCCTGCGCTGCCTGTGCGCGAAGGGCGCGGGCACGGTCGCCTTCCGCTGCCTTCAGGTCTTCTTGCGCTCGCTCGAAATCGCGGTCGGCAGCTTCACGCAGGTCGCGCTGTGCCTTCAGCGCCGCCTGCTTCGCTGCCGCATCCTGTTCGGCTTCGGACACCTCTTTCGCGGCAGTTGCCTGCTCGACCTTCGCCCCTCGGAATGTCTCGAGACGGGTTCGGGCACGCTCCTCCGTCAGCCGGGCCATGTCCACCTTGCGTGCTTCCGCCTCGACCTCCTCCGCGTGGCGAAGCGCGGCAGAATGTGCGGCACGGGCCGCCTCGAGCCTTGCGCGCCGCTCCTCGACCGCGTCCGGCGCCTCCAGTTCGCTCAAATCCCGCCGGGCTCGCTTGCGCTCCGCAAGCGCGTCGTGCAGGTCACGCGCGGTCGCCGCGAGGGTTTCTTGCTGGGTCTCCAGTTCCTCTACCGCGTCGAGCGCGGCCTGCCACGGACCGCCCTTCTTCGGTTTCCCGGTCCCGTCGCATAGCCCGTCAGATCGTCGCGGCACCGGGCGAGTGCCGCGTCCATGCGCCGGCCGCCGGTCATCGACTCCACCTCCGCGCCGACCGAGGTCATCAGATCGCGCCGGGCTTCGAGCGCCAGCTTCTGTTCCTTGCGGAGCCGCCGGTGAGGTCGGTCATGCCCTGCCGAACCCAGATGAGGCCCGAGGGACCGCCCGCATCGCCACCCAGCAGGTCGGCGATCCAGGCCTCGGCCGCGTCGGCCTGCGCGATCAGCGTCCCATCCCGGTGCACCGTCGCGGCAGGCTTCTGGAACCAGCGCTTGGCGATCGTGAAGCGCCCGTCCTCCGTCTCGACCTCGACGGTCACCTCGGGCGCGCCGCCCGCATGCGGGCGCAGGGACGAGACCTCCTTGTCGCGCGAGCCATGGGGTTTGAAGAACAGCGCCTGGATCGCGTCGAAAACGCGTCGATTTGCCGTGCTCGTTGGGTTCGCAGAGCACGTTGAGCCCGTCGCCGATGCCGTCCACCCGCGCGGGGTCGGTGAAGCGGCGGACGTTGTTCAGGGTGATCGTCCGGATCTTCATTTCGAGGCTTCCCGGACAAAGGAATAGAGGCGGGCGAGTGCGTCCGCGGCCACCTGCCGCTCCTGCTGGGACAGCGTTTCCGCCTCGGCATCTTCCATCAGCCGGTTCGCGGCAAGCCGCAACGCGCCGCCGCGGTCGATCTCGTCAAGGTCGGCGGTTTCGTATTGGGTGCCGAGCGATCCGGTCAGCAGTTCGAAATGCGCGAAGTCGGGGGCGCAGAGGTCTGCGGCGCGTTGCAGGTCTGCGTGATCGGGAAGCCCGGCCCAGCCGGTGGCGACCACGCGAAGCAGCACGTCGCGGCGCCCGGTGTCGGGCAGGATCGCGTTCAACGCGGCCGCAGCGTCCTGACGCGGGATGCAGCGGCAATTCCACTTCGGACCAGAGGAAGGTGCCGACCTCGATCTCATCGACCTGCGGCTGCGCGCCGGGTCCGTCCAGGTCGATGCAGAGACAGACGCCGCGCCGGTTGTGCTTGAAGCGATCCTGCTCGGGGCTGCCGGAATACTGAACCCTGTCCGACACGGCCATCCTGCCGTGCCAGTCGCCGAGCGCGAGGTAGTCGAGCCGTGCCGTCCGGTCGCGGTCGGGCGCGATCGAGGCGCCGGATTCGGTGAAGTCGGTGACGCCGCCATGGGCCAGCCCGATGCGCAGTTTCCCCTCGTCGCTCGCCATCGTCACCAGCGGCTCCGACGGATCGCTCGCGCCCGACGCGGAAGGCGACCGGGCAGGGCAGCAGGGTCGCGTCTTCCCCATGTCCCGCGGCTCGGGAGCGGTCAGAGCGATCACGTTCCCCGGAGCATTTCCGGCAATCGTCTCCCAGAGCGGTTCCGCGTCGCGCAGATTGTCGTGATTGCCGGGCAGCAGCCACCAGGTAATGCCTTTATCCTCCCCCATGGCCACGACCGCCTGCCGGATCACGGCCGGGGAGGGCGTGGCGGTGTCGAACGTGTCGCCGGCCAGCAGGACATGCTTCGCGCCGCGGCTGCGGGCCGCATCGGCCAGCTTGCCGATCGCTCCATGCCGCGCCTCCATGAGGCGTCCGCGGATATTGCCGTCGGGCGGTTGCGGGATGTTTGCGAACTTCCGACCGATATGGAGGTCGGATGCGTGGATGAAGCGAAAGGCCATGGACAACTCCTGAAATTGATTCTCGCGGACGAGGCTGAATGTCGGTTCAGGACTGGTTCATGGGGGCGGCAATAACTGTCATGTGGCAACCGGGTGGCTCATTTTTCGAGGATGCCGATCCTCAGAGCTTGGGCAAGGATTAGACGTTGGTTTCGGAAGAGTGACTGGTTTCTGCTTGGCTGCAACGCTTGCTTCGACCTGATTGTCGAGTGTTGGACGCGATACACTCTCCCAAATCGGCAGCTTTGCGGCAACAGCGGACCGATGTCATGGCGGGAGTCAGGGCAGCGCCGGAAAATCCGTTCTTCGGTAGTTTTCAACCATCTCGCGAAGACAAGCAGGAGATACCACTTCGACCTGGTCTCCCCACTGATAGAGGTGCCAAGCCATCTCCATGTGGCCGGACGCAGAAAAACGCACGGTCAACGTCCCATCCTGCTCCTCGACCATCTCCTGCTGCGGATGAAAGATGAATTGCCGTGCGGTGGAAGCAGCCGCGGCCGTGAACCGCCATTCCACGGGCCCGTATTCCGTATCCGAGTGGAACGATCCGAAGGCCCGGGCTGCAAACTCGCCAAGATCGAAGTCCGGCTCGCGGGCAAAACTGCGGGGCGTGATGGCCGCCTCCTCGATGCGATCCAATCGGAATCGCCGCATGCGCCCATCGCCGCCGGACGGGCGTGCCACGAGATACCGCCGGATGCCGAGCAGAAGACCGTGCGGTTCGAGCAGCCGTTCCCTTGACTGGTCGTCATTGGCTCCGTGATACGAGATTTGCAGTTCCCATGGCGCGCGCAGGGCCTCAGTCAGAACTCCGAGCAGTTGCATGTCTGACACCACGCGGGGGCCGGGACGCCAGGCAAAGCCTTGCGCCTCGAGAAGTGCCTCCGCATCGGCTTCGGTTCGCCGGGCATGGCTGGTGGGCATCGCGGCCAGGAGCCGATCCTTGAGAGCGCGCAAGCGCTGCGCATCGTCGGGCGCGCCATCTTGCTCAGCGCGTTTCGCCGCCATGCCAAGCGCGGCAAGCTCGCTATCCCTCAAGCCCTGCGCCTGCAACCAGCGTGGGTCTGTTCGCGGCAGATGCCACCGTCTGCGCCGTTCCGGGTCTTCCAGGATCTCCACCTGAGGAAAGACAGCCTCGAAGGCGCGCATGATCCGCTGAGCCGTGCGATGGTCGCAGCCGATTTCCTCGCGAAGATCCTGGAGTGAGACTCCGTTGAAACTCGACATCGCCATGTCGGCAATCCGCAAGAGATCAGCGGCCTTGGAGTAGGACATCGGTGTTTCCTTGATGAACCGCAGTCGCGGGTTTTCAGTTGGTGTCAGTTTCTGTCACGGTGTCCTGTGATGTTAAACATGTCAACGAATTGCGATTGGGACCGCTCGTGAGATGGAGGTATCGAACGGCGAATGGGACGCTTGACGAGCCCCTCGGGCAGACATGATTCTGTTACCTTCATGCCAATCTCAGATTGAAATTCAGCCGGCAGAATTGTTGGATTGATCGCCAAGAAGACGAACAGACCAAAGAAAGATAGTGAGAGAAAGAGTTGCAGGCAGAGGGGCATCATCTGGGGTTGCCCGCCATCGCGGCGTCCGCCTGGGCCGACGACGATGGTGACGAGCAAATAGGCGCGCGGGGCGAGGTCGAAGGATCATTGAAGGAGATCCACGAGACGCTGGCCAACCTGATGCTGTTGCTCGCCGCACTGCATGTGGGCGGTGTCGTGCTGACCTCCTTCCGTCACCATGAGAACCTCACCCGCGCCATGGTCACCGGCGAAAAGCGTGCACCCGGTCCCGGCGACATCGCCTGACCGCCGCCCCCCCCAGGCCGCCTGTCCCTTCGGCCCGACCTGGCCCCGCACTCACCGGCGGGGCCTCTTTCTTCCTGACGGCAAGCTGAAGCGGGAATTGCTTCGCCGTCAGGAAACCCTCAGGTCGGCTCTCCAGATTGGTCTCAGCAGACGAAAGGAGACCCTGCCATGAAAAAGACCCTGACAGCACTTTCGTCTTGCACTTTTGCCCGCCGGCGCGGCGCTCGCCGATGACGAGATTGCTCCGCGCCGCGTGACCAGTGGCAGCCGCGCGAGGCCGCCATGCAGGTGGCCGAGCGAGAACGGCTGGACCGTGCGCGACTTCGAGATCGACGATGGCTGCTACGAGATCGAAGGCCGCGACAGCAATGGCCGGGAGATCGAGGTGAAACTCGATCCGGCGACACTCGAGGTCGTCGAGATGGACTACGAGGATGACGACGACGACCGCGGCGGCGCCCGCAATCCGGCGCCCGCCGGCACAGTCGCCCCGCCGCAGAACGGCCTCTTCGGGAACGGCGCGCGCCCGCAGGTTCAGGTGAACTAACCCGCTCTCGAGCCCCTCCCCGAACAAGGATCCATCCAATGAAATCGCTTCTCGCAACGTTCGCGCTGACCACGGCACTCACGCTTCCCGGCGTCGCTATGGCACGACCGGTGACGCTCACCACGACCCTCAACACCTACGGCGGTGACGGGGCTTATCTCGCGCTTTACGTCACCGACCCCTCGGGTGCCTATGTCGGCAGTCTCTGGATGGCCGGTGGCAAATCCAAGTATTACGAGCATCTGAGCGACTGGTATCGCGCCACCGGTGGAGACACCGCGCAGGTCGACGGCATCACCGGCGCCAGCGTCGGCGCGGGCCGCTCGCTCGAGATCACGCTCGACCTGGCCGACGCGCTCTTCGATGCGGGCTACACGCTCCATATCGACGCGGCTGTCGAGGACATGCGCGACAGTCCGAACGAGGTGGTGGTGCCACTCACGACCGGCGGCGCGGGCACGCCGGTGAGCGGCCGCCGCTACATCGCCAGCTTCGCCTACGACATGTGAGGAGCGGGGCCATGATCCGTGCACTCCATCGCTGGCCGGGTCTTCTGGCCCTCGCGCTCGTCACCATCCTGAGCTCGAGCGGTGCGGCGCTGTCGGTCTTCCCTGCGGCCGAGCGCATCGCCGCGCCGCAGGTGGAAGCCGGGCTGACCGTCGCCGTCCTCGCGGATCGCATCCAGGCGGTCTATCCGGGCGTCGAGCAGATCCGTCGGTCACCCTCGGGCCGGATCACCGCCTACTGGTTCGATCAGGGCGCGCCCGGCGCCGCCGTGATCGACCCGGCGACGGGCGAGGGCGTCGGCTCGGCCGACCCGAACCAGACGCAACGCTGGCTCACCAACTTGCACCGGTCGCTGTTTCTCGGGGATGGCGGGCGGATCGCCATGGCCGCGGCGGCTGCCGCGATGCTGGTCCTTTCGCTCTCCGGTGCGGCGCTGGTCGCGCGGCGGGCGGGTGGCTGGCGGCACTGGTTCGCAGTCCTGCGCGGACCGCTTGCCGGGCGGCTGCACGTCGAGATCGCCCGGACCGCTGTCGTCGGCCTCGTTCTGTCCTCCACGACCGCCCTCTGGATGACGGCGTCTACGTTCGATCTCCTGCCGGATGGCGGCGCCATGCCGGCCGCCCCGGCCGAGGTCAGTGGGGAGGCCGGCTTCGCTCCGGGCCGGATGACCACGCTGCGGCAAACGCCCGTCTCCGAACTGCGCGAGCTGAGCTTTCCCTATCCCGGCGACGCGACGGACGTGTTCACGCTCAAGACCGACCGGGGCACCGGCTATCTCGACCAGGGCGACGGGGCGCTCCTGGCGTGGGCCGACATGACCGGGATGGGAACGCGTCTCGGAAACGATCTACATGCTGCACACCGGACAGGGCGCGGCGACGCTCGGCTTCGTGCTCGGGCTCATGGCGCTCGGCGTGCCCGCGATGGGAGCGACCGGTGTCCTGGTCTGGCTCGCCGGGCGGCGCGGCCGGCCGCGCATCCGGGGCAATCAGCCCGCCGGTCGCGCCGAGACGATCCTGCTCGTCGGCAGCGAGGGCGGCAGCACCTGGGGCTTTGCCGCGACACTGCACGCCGCGCTGACGCAAGCTGGGCAGAGCGTCCATGTCGGCCCGATGTCGCGCTTCGCGCCGGAACGTTACCCTCATGCCGAGCGGATCATCCTGCTCGCCGCGACCTATGGCGATGGGGCGGCGCCGGTCACGGCGCAGGGTTTTCTCGACCGGCTGAACGTGTCCGACCGGGCGCCGGACATGCCACTCGCGGTGCTCGGTTTCGGGGACCGCAGCTTCCCGGCCTATTGCGCCTTCGCCAAGGGCGTTGCGGAAGCGGCCAGGCGAAGGGCTGGCCAGAGCTTCTGCCGCTCGACACCATCGACCGGCAATCGCCGCAGGATTTCGCCCGGTGGGGCCGCGCGCTCGGCGACGTGCTCGGCATCGAACTCGAACTGTCTCATCAGCCGGTCCAGCCGCAAACGACGACGCTGACCCTCGTCTCGCGGCGCGACTACGGCGCCGAGGTGCAGGCCCCGACCGCGATCCTCCGCTTCGCCCTGCCGCGCGTCTCGCTCTGGCAGCGGCTGACCGGCGCCGGGTTCGCCCGGTTCAGGCCGGCGACCTGATCGGCATCCTGCCGGAGGGCAGCGCCGTCCCGCGGCTCTACTCGCTCGCCTCCGGCCGCCGCGACGGGTTCATCGAGATCGTCGTGAAGAAGCATCCCGGCGGCCTCTGCTCGGGTCAGCTCACAGGGCTGGAGCCGGGCGACACGGTGACCGCCTTCCTCCGCCGCAATCCCGGCTTCCGTCCGGGCCGGGGCCGCGCGCCACTGATCCTGATCGGTGCCGGGACGGGCATCGGGCCGCTCGCGGGCTTCGTGCGCGGCAATGCGCGCCGCCGCCCCGTCCACCTGTTCTTCGGGATGCGTCATCAGGACAGCGACTTCTTCTACGGCGAGGAGATGCGCGCCTGGCAGGATGAGCGCCGCCTGACCCGGCTGGTCACGGCCGTCTCGCGCGGGGCGCGGCCCCACTACGTGCAGGACGCGCTGCGCGGCGAGGCCGCCCAGGTCGCGCAGCTCATCCGCGACGGGGCGCGCGTGATGGTCTGCGGCGGACGCGACATGGCGGCGGGCGTGGCCGATGCGCTGGCCGAGATCCTCGCGCCGGCCGGGCTGACGCCCGCGGTCCTGAAGGCGGAGGGACGGTATGTCGAAGACGTCTACTGAACGGGCGCGCATCGCGCTGAACGGCCCGACGATGGGCACGCGCTGGTCGGCGATGTTCTTCGCGGAGCCGGACTTCGACCCGGACCCCGTCCGCGCGGCGCTGCAAGCGGCCGTCGATGAGGTGGACGCCCAGATGTCGACCTGGAAGCCGGACAGCGACCTGATGCGGCTCAACGCGGCGCCGGTGGGCGACTGGGTGGCGGTGCCCGAGCGGCTGGCGGAGGTGCTGCGCCTCGGCCTCGAGATCGGGCGCGCCTCGGGCGGGGCGTTCGACATCGGCATGGGCGATGCGGTGACGGCCTGGGGCTTCGGGCCGGAGGCCGCCGCGCCCGAGGGTATCCGCGCGGCGATGGCCGCGCGCGCGCCGCCCGGCGCATGAGGTCCTGGAGATCTGATGGCGCCCATGTGCGCAAGGCCGCGCCCATCGCGCTCGACCTGAACGGCATCGCCAAGGGTTACGGGGTCGACCGGCTGGCCGAGACCCTGCGCGACCACGGGATCGGCAACGCCCTCGTCGGGATCGACGGCGAGATGCGCGCGATGGGTCTTCGGCCGGACGGCGCAGGCCTGGACCATCGCGATCGAGGCGCCGGACGCCGCGCGCCGGGCGCCCCATTCGATCCTCGCGCTGCAGGACGCCGCCGTGGCGACCTCGGGCGACTACCGCCACTGGGTCGAGGTGCAGGGACGACGCCTGTCGCACACGATGGACCCGAGCCGCGGCGCACCGCTGATCGCGTCGCCGGCCTCCGTCACCGTCGTGGCCCGCACCTGTGCCGAGGCCGATGGCTGGGCGACGGCGCTCATGGTGCTCGGGCCCGAAGCGGGCGCGGCGCTCGCAAGACAAACACGGGCTCGACGCCCTGTTCCTCCTGCGCGATGATGACGGCAGCGCAAGGGGCGTGGGAGTCGGACGACTTTTTTCCGAAGAGCCAGCGGCAATCGCCTCGGCCGAGGGGAGATGAGCCGCATGGAACACGACCGGGACCGATCGCTTCAAGACCGCCATCCTGCTGCTGGCCGCAACCGGCCTGATCGCGGGGCTTGCGTTCTGCTTCGCCGGCAAGGCCGACATCGCGAACCTCGTCTGGATCGCCGGGGTCGTTCCCGCGCTCGCCGCGCTCGTGGTCGAGATCCTGCGCAGCATCGGGCGCGGCGAGGTCGGGCTGGATATCGTCGCGGCGCTGTCGATGTCGGCGGCGCTCGTCTTCGGCGAGACGCTCGCGGCGGCGGTCGTCGCGGTGATGTATTCCGGCGGCACCTTCCTCGAAAGCTTCGCCGAGGGCCGCGCCCGGCGCGAGATGCACGACCTCCTGTCCCGCGTCCCGCGGACGGCGACCCGGCATCGGAACGGCGGGCTGGAGGAGGTGCCGCTCGACGAGATCGCACCCGGCGACCGCCTGCTGATCCGGCAGGGCGACGTGGTGCCGGTGGACGGCACGGTGGCGTCCGAGGCGGCCTTCGTGGACACCTCGGCGCTGACCGGCGAGTCCCTGCCGGTCCGGCTGGCGCGCGGGGCCGACGCCATGAGCGGCTCGACCAACGCGGGCGAGGCCTTCGACCTGACCGCGACGCGGCGCCGCGAAGGACAGCACCTATGCCGGGATCGTCCGGCTGGTCGAGGAGGCGCAGGCGTCGAAGGCGCCGATGTCGCGGCTGGCGGACCGCTGGTCGCTGGGCTTCCTCGCGGTCACCGTCACCATCGCCTTCGCCGCCTGGTGGTTCACCGGCGATCCGATCCGGGCCGTCGCCGTGCTGGTGGTGGCCACGCCCTGTCCGCTGATCCTGGCCGTGCCCGTCGCGCTGGTCGCCGGCCTCTCGCGCGCGGCGCATTTCGGCGTGCTGATCAAGGGCGCGGGGCCGCTCGAGACGATGGCGCGCATCCGCACGCTGATCCTCGACAAGACCGGCACGCTGACCGACGGCCGCCCGCAGATCGTGTCGATCGACAGCCACGACGGCATGGCCGAGGACGACATCCTGCGCCTCGCCGCCGCGCTCGACCAGGCCTCGAAGCATCCCGTGGCGCAGGCCATCGTCGCCGCCGCGAAGGCGCGGGGCTTCACGCTGCCCGTGCCGTCGGAGGTGGCGGAGATCCCGGGCGAAGGGGTCGTGGGCCATGTCGAGGGCCGCCAGGTCATCGTCGGCGGCGACGGTTTCGTGGCGTCCCGCGTCGGGCGGCTGGCGGGCGATCATCCCGCCATGGCCGCCGGATCGGTCCTCGTCGCCGTCGCGGTCGACGGCCACATGGCGGGGCATCTCGTCATGTCCGATCCGCTGCGCGAGGGCGCGGGCGCCATGCTCGACGGGCTGCGCCGCGAGGGGATCGGGCGCATCCTGCTCGCCACCGGCGACCGCGCGGACGTGGCCGAGCGGGTGACCGAGGGGCTCGGTCTCGACGGGCTGCGGGCCGGGCTGACGCCGGACCAGAAGGTTCTGCTGGTCCTGACCGAGCGCAAGCACGGGCCCGTCATGATGGTGGGCGACGGGGTGAACGACGCGCCCGCGCTCGCGGCGGCCGATGTCGGGCGTCGCGATGGGCGCGCGGGGCGCCGCCGCATCGGCCGAGGCGGCCGACGTCGTGCTCCTCGTCGACCGGATCGACCGGCTGGGGCCGGGGATCGAGATCGCGCGCGCCTCGCGACGGATCGCCGTCGAAAGCGTCGTCGCCGGGATCGGCCTGTCGGTCCTCGGCATGATCGCCGCCGCCTATGGCTATCTGACCCCGGTGCAGGGCGCCCTGCTGCAGGAGGTGATCGACGTCGCCGTGATCCTGAACGCGCTGCGCGCGCTGCGCATCGCGCCGCATGAGCCCGCCACATCGAAACCACAGGCTGTCTCCTCCGGGCAGGCCGACATCGCCCGAAGGAGCCACGCCATGAGCCGCCTCTCGCATTCCGAAGTCCACATGGTTCATCGCATCGGCTGGCTGCGCGCGGCCGTTCTCGG
Source organism: uncultured Alphaproteobacteria bacterium (assembly GCA_963721175.1). Lineage (GTDB taxonomy): Bacteria > Pseudomonadota > Alphaproteobacteria > Rhodobacterales > Rhodobacteraceae > Aliishimia. The sequence continues at coordinate 274,208 of CAVRIG010000006.1, forward strand.
AGCCAACGACGGTCTCGTCTCGACGTCGAGCCTCGTCGTCGGCGTCGCCGCGGCCGGGTCCGGAAAGCCCGAGGTTCTGATCGCCGGTCTTGCCGGGCTCGTCGCCGGTGCGATGTCCATGGCGGCAGGCGAATACGTCTCGGTCAGCTCGCAGACCGACGCCGAGCAAGCCGACCTCGCCCGCGAGACCCGCGAACTCGAGGAAACGCCCGAGGCGGAACTCGAGGAGCTGACCCGGATCTACGTCGACCGCGGGCTCGACCGAGGCCTGGCCGAGAAGGTCGCCATCCAGTTGACCGAGCGCGACGCGCTCGGATCGCATGCACGCGACGAACTCGGCATTTCGGAAACCGTCACGGCCCGTCCGATCCAGGCGGCGCTGGTGTCCGCGACGACATTCGCCGTCGGCGCGGTCGTCCCGCTGATCGTCGTGCTTCTGGTGCCGGAAGCGCGGATCACGCTCCTCGTGGCGTTCGCGACTATCCTGGCCCTTGCCGTTCTCGGCGGATTGGGGGCATAGGCCGGGGGTGCCGGGCTCCTGCGCGGGGCAGCGCGGGTCACGTTCTGGGGCGCTCTCGCCATGGCCGCGACCGCCGCGGTCGGCGCAGTCTTCGGCGTGGCGATCGGGTAGGTCTGGGAGACGAGCCAGGCTGCTCCGGCGTCTTGCTCGGAAACCACCGACGCACAAGGCCGCGACGAGGAGGTCCGCGCTCATGAGACACGCGTCCCGGAGGGGGCGTTCCGGGCCGGCCGAATTGGGCCGGAAGACTGCGGCGGCATCAAGCCCGACGCTTCTGCTGCGAAAACTTGTAAGCCTCCCGTAAGGCAATTCCCGCATCTGGGCGCTTCAACGAATGCTTGTTCAAAGACGGAGACACTCATGCGCATTCTCTCACTTGCGGCCGGGCTGACCCTGGCGCTTGCCACGTCGCTTTCGGCGTCCTCCATTCCGGCAGACGGGCATCTGGATTTCGATGTCGTCCGCAAGGGCAAGGACATCGGCGATCACAGCTACGATTTCGAAGGTTCGGGGAATACGTTCATCGTCAACGTGAGCACGGATATCGCGGTCAAGGTGCCGATCATCCGGGCGACGGCCTACCGTTTTCAGCACAAGAGCGTCGAATCCTGGTCCGGAGCTCGGCTGACGGCCGTCAGTTCGGCCACCAATGACGACGGCACTCCGCACAAGTTGCAGACCACGGGCAATGGCGTGCTGCCGGCGAGCCTGTGGAACGACGACATCCTGCGGACGGGCAAGCTGCTCAACACGATCGACGGCAGCATCATGGATATCACGGTCAGCGACATCGGCGCCGAGCACGTGAATACGCGCCGTGGACCAGTTGCCGCGCATCACTACCGTCTGTCGGGGGATCTGAACCGCGACCTGTGGTATGACTCGCAGGGCAATCTTGTGCATGTCTCCTTTACCGCCGAAGATGGCTCGACGGTGACGTATGTCCGCAAGTAGGACCATGGCCGATGCGGCTCTTGTATGTGGAAGACAACGAACGGCTGGCGCAGAACACCTCCGCCAGCCTGAAAGCCAACGGCTTTGCAGTGGACTGGGTGGATTGCGGCGAGGACGCGGTGCATTCCGCCAAGAGCTACGATTACGATGCGATCATCCTCGATCTCGGGCTGCCCGATGTGGACGGCCTCTCCGTGCTGAAGGCGGTGAAGTCGGTGAAATCGGAGGTGCCATTCATCATCTGCACAGCGCGGGACACGCTGGAGGACCGGATCAGAGGGCTCGACGCGGGTTCGGACGATTACCTGGTGAAGCCCTTCGACGCGGCTGAGCTTCTGGCCCGCATCCGGGCGGTGCTGCGGCGCCCGGGCGGTGCCCTGGGCGTGACGCTGGCGTCCGGCAACATCACCTTCGACACGGTGGGGCGCACGGTGGAGGTCGGCGGCGCGCCGGCACGGCTTTCGCGGCGGGAACTGGACCTGCTCGAACTCTTCATGCGCCGCAAGGGGCGGATCCTGTCGAAGGACGCCATCGAGAACGCGCTCTACGGCTTCGACGCACCTCCCACGCCCAACGCGATCGAGGTGGCCACGCACCGCCTGCGCAAGCGGCTCGAGGACATGCAGGCCAGTGCCGTCATCCACACCCTGCGCGGGATCGGGTATTTCCTGGACGATGACGGCCGGTGACGGGGCTGTCGGGTCTTTTTGGCGCGGCGCATTCGCTCCGCCGCCGGCTGGTGGTCAACATCCTGCTGGCACTCGGGTTCTGCATTGCGCTGTTCTCGGTGATCCTGACTTACGAGTTCTACGAGCACCTGGCCGAGAACCGCGAGGACGCTCTCGCGCAGGAAGTATCGGAACTCGCGGTCGAAATCGCGCCGGACGAGCCCGACCTGGGTTTTGATCCGAACAGGGTTCCGGTTTCGAGGTGACGGTGGCATCTACCGCTACACGATTTTCGACGAGGCGTTGCAGCCCCTTGTCGGCAGCGAGAGGGTCGAGGGCCTTCGAGACCGGATCGCCGGATCGCAGCCCGGGGACATCATGTTCCTGAGCCTTGGCGGCATGCGGATCGGGGCATCGCTTTTGGTGGAGCGCGAGGGTCAGCAATTCGTGGTTCTGGCCTCGACCGCCGCACGGCCGTCCGGGCAAAGCCATCTGTCGCAACTCGCTCACGAGGTCACGGAGGCCATCCATTGGGTCGTGATCGGCATCGCGGCCATTCTGTTTGCGGCAATATTCGCTGCGAGCAGGGCCCTGACCCCGATCCGCCGCATCTCGGACGAGGCTCGGACAATCGGTCCGGGCTCGACCGACCGGCGGCTTTCGACGCAGCACCTGCCAACGGAGATCCTGCCGCTGGTCCATGCGGTGAACGAAGCCTTCGACCGTCTGGACCAGGGCTACAGGGCGCAGCGGGATTTCTCGTCCAACGTGGCGCACGAGGTGCGCACGCCGCTTGCCGTCCTGCGCTCCTCCATCGACCAGATGGCGGACGGCCCGCTGAAACACGATTTGCGCAGGGACGTGCAGCGACTGGGGCAGCTTTTCGAACAGCTCATCGACCTTTCGCGCGCGGAGGCTCTCGGCGTGACGGCCTTCGCGGATGTGGAGCTTCACCAACTCGCGCTGTCGGTTGCGCAGGAGATGGGCGTTTCGGCCATGCGGGAAGGCAAGCGGCTGGCGGTGACCGGGGCCGAAAGCGTGCATGTCGAGGGCCATGCGGGGCTCCTGGTCATCGCCCTCGGCAACCTCGTGCGCAACGCCGTCAACTGTTCCGATGGCCTCGGCGAGATCGAGATCGAGGTCTGCGACAGTCCGCCAGGCTGGCGGGTCATGGACCAAGGGCCGGGCATACCCGACGCGCAGAAATCGCTCCTCTTCCAGCGGTTCCGCCGGGGCGGCACCAGCGGGCGCGACGGAGCGGGCATCGGGCTCGCCATCGTCAAGTCGGTGGCCGGGGCGCATGGTGCAACGGTCACGGTGGCGGATCGCGAAGGCGGCGGGAGCGTCTTTTCCTTCCTCTTCCCGACAGGATGAGCGGCCGGTTTTTGCGCACTGCCGATGCCCTGTAAGACTGCCGTAAGCCTGCGGAGCCAGATGCAGGGCCAGTCTTGAGTTCACCAAGCAGAACAGGCCCAACATGAAAATCGAGTTCCCGACCGAGGGCAGCCGCGCGCGCGCCGAGGCCGAGCAGCATATCCGCGACGTCTACAAGGCGGCCTTTGGCGCCGAGATCACCGAATTCGCGCCAAGTCTGGTGACCGTGCGAAACGCGCAAGGTCAGATCCTGTGCGCCGCCGGCCTTCGCACCGTCGAGGACGGGTTCTTCTCCGACGTCTATGTCGATGGCGGGTTCGGAGAGGGGGTGGAAGGTGCCGGCGGATTGCCGGTTCCGGCAGCCCAGATCTTGGAAGTGGTGTCCTTGGCTTCCACCACACCATTTCCGGTGCTGGCGATGCTCGACGTGATGGTCGGATGGGGTCGGGCGCAGGGCATGCGGTGCGGCGTCTTCACCGCCACGGCCAAGCTGCGCCGTCTGCTGGACCGGACGGGCCTCGAGTATTCCAGGATCGCGCCGGCCCATCCTTCGCGCGTCGCCTCTCCCGAAAGCTGGGGCAGCTACTATGCGCATGACCCCTGGGTCTGCGCCTGCACGGACCGGGCGGTCGCGCCGATCCTGCTGTCGCCCCGCACCCGGGCGGCCGGATTGCGCAGCGAGGCCTCCTGATGCGGGCCGTGTTCGAGGCGCTGCGCCGCCACGCAGCGGAACGGCCGGATTCAGTGGCCTTCCGCGATGACAACGGCACCGTCACATGGGACGGTCTGGCAGGACGCGTGGCCGGACTTGCATGCCGGCTGGAGGACGCGCCGGGCACGGTCGCCATCGCACTGCCGGGCGGGATCGACTACGTGATGGCCGACCTCGCGCTGACATTGGCGCGAAAGCGTCAGGTGGCCCTGCCGTTCTTCTTCAGCGCCGAACAGTCGGCCCACGTCCTGCGGGAATGCGGGGCGAGCGCGGTGATTGCGGCCGACCCCGGGAGTTTCCCGGGAAGGCCTTTGCAGGTGATCGCAAGTGACGCTGAGCCCGCCGCAATGACGGACTACAGGGGCGGAGCACAGCGCGTCATTTACACGTCCGGCTCATCCGGCCAACCCAAGGGCGTGGTTATCGGCGACCGGCAACTCGATGCATCGCTCGCTGCGCTACGCGGCGTGATCGGTGCGGGTCCGCAAGACAGGCACCTGTCCGTCCTGCCCATGGCGCAATTGCTGGAACAGGTCTGCGGGATCTTCCTGCCGATCCTTGCCGGGGCGGAGGTCGTCATGCGCATGGAAGCGACGCGAGCCCTTTTGGGTGGGCCGCTCGACGGGTTCACCCGCGCCATGGGCGAGGTGGCGCCGACCACAAGCCTCCTCGCGCCGGGCCTGCTGGCACGCTGGGTGGCGGAGCTGGAACGCGCGGAAACGCGCGCGCCGGAAAGCCTGCGCTTCGTCGCCGTCGGGGGTGCGGCTTCTCCGGCCGCGCTGATCCGGGCGGCCGAGGCCGTGGGCATCCCGGTGCATGAAGGTTACGGATTGTCGGAATGCTGTTCGGTCGTGGCGATGAACCGTCCCGGCGAGAGCCTTCCGGGCACTGTCGGTCCAGTGCTGGATGGCATGGACGTCCGGATCGTCGATGGCGAAATCACCGTCGCCGGCCCGACGGTCATGGAGGGCTACCTCCACGGGCCGCCCGCGCCGGCGCGGTGGCACACCGGCGACCGTGGCCGTATCGAGGACGGGCGGCTGGTGGTCGACGGCCGCAAGGATGCGCTACTGGTCACGCCCGCCGGGCGCAACATCTCCCCCGAATGGGTCGAGGCGCGCGTCAACGCCGATCCGCGCATCGTCAGTTCAGCGCTGACCCTGCGCGAGAACGATGGCGCCCTGGTGCTGATCGCCGTGCTGGCCCGCCCGGTCACCGCGGCGGAGATCGCCGCCCGGCTCGACGACCTGCCGGACTACGCGCGACCCACGGAGCTGATCCTCACGGACGTGTCGGAGCCCGGCCTGCTGTTCGCCGCCGGCACGCCGAACCGCAAGGCGGCAGCCGTCATCACGAACACCCGGCAGGCCGAACCGCTTCCCAGACAAGTTCCGAACGAAAGGCTTGCGTCATGACCCAGGCAAGGACAGCCCTCATCACGGGTGCCGGTTCCGGCATCGGCCGCGCGCTGGCCGTCGAAGCCGCCCGGCGCGGCTACGATCTGATCCTCGCCGGACGCAGCGAGAGCGCATTGCAGGCGACCCGGGCCCTTTTCCCAGCCGCCGATGTGCGGATCGTCCCTGCGGATGTCACCACGTCGGACAGTCGGCACGCCCTTGCGGAAGCCGCGGGAAACCGGCTCGACGTGCTGATCAACAATGCCGGCACGCTGAATGTCGGCCACCTGCGCGACCTGCAAGACGAGATGTTGGAGCGCATGGTGGCGACCAATCTCGTGGCTCCCATGGCGCTGACCCGCGACCTGCTGCCGGCGCTGAAGTCGGCCGGCGGACGGGTGGTCAATATCGGATCGGTCTTCGGCGACATCGCCTATCCGTTCTTCTCCGCCTATTCGGCCACCAAGTTCGGCCTGCGCGGCTTTTCCGATGCGCTGCGGCGTGAGCTGTCGGGCAGTGGCGTCGGAGTCACCTACATCGCGCCGCGCGCCACGCGGACGGCGGCGGAGGCCGAGTTCGCCGCCCTCGTGAAGCCCCTCAAGATGACGCTCGACAGCCCGGAACACGTGGCCTCCGAGGCCTGGGCCGCCATCGCCGCCGGCAAGCGCGAGAGCTTTCCGCGCGGCAAGGAGCAAGTCTTCGTCAGGATCCAGCGGCTTTTCCCGTCGCTCGTCGACAGGTCGGTCGGGGCCCAGGCCCGCGACAGCCGTGCGCTCGACGCCCTGGCCTCCGTCAGCAAGGCGTGAGCCTTCCCCATCAAACAGCCAACTTATTCAGGACACAGCACATGCACTACAATGTCATCCGGGCTGCCGAGCAGGCCACACCCACCATCAACACCGACATCATCGCGCTGACGAAGGATCACCTTGCCCGGGGCGGCTGGGCGCTCCTGCGCGGTTTCAAGACCGACATGGCCGGGTTCAGCGACCTGACCGCGCAGATGTGCCGGACCATCACCTTCGACCCCGCTCGCGAGCATTCCGAACGCAACACCCAGAAGGTCGATGCCGGCCTCGGCCCGATCGGCCTGCATATCGAGAACGGCAACACCCCCGTCTGCCCCGACATCGTGGCCTTCTACAGCACCCGCGCGGCGTTCGAGGGCTCGCAGACCACGATCTGCGACGGGCGCGAGGTCTTCGCCCGGTTCGACGACCCCCAGAAGGCACGCTGGAGCCAGAAGATGAAGGTCCGTCGCAACCTGCCCGAAGCACTCTGGAAACGCTATCTCGCCAACGAACATCCGGCCATCAACCGGCCCGAAGAGGTGACGGAGGAGCACATCCAGCAGTTCAAGGCCGCGATTCCCGGCCAGGATTTCTCCATGCGCGACGACGGCTCCATCGACTACGAACTGACCGTCCTCCCCGTCCGGCCATCTTCGCTGACGAACGGGCAGGCCTTCGCCAACGCCATCCTGGGACCGTCTCACAACTACGAGCCGCCAGTCTACACGCTGGAGGACGGCTCACGCGTGTCACAGGACGAAATCGAGGAACTGCGCGACCTGGCCGAAACTTGCACGGTGGAGATCAACTGGCAGGATGGCGATATCGCGGTGATCGACAACACCCGCGTGATGCACGGCCGACGCGCAATCAAGGACGCGGACCGGCAACTCTTCATCGGCATGGGCCGGGTTTGAGCGTCGAAGACACTCGGGCCACGGACATCGTCTTGTTCCGCAGAACATTTCGGAGGACAGGAAGTTATCAAGACCTCCGGGACGCGGAGAGGTTTCGTGCTGTTTCGAAAGCAGGATGGACGTGGATTCCTTAGCCGCCCGATGCAAGTTCGCGCAGCTGGTCAGCAGCGCAAAATGTCATGAATCTCCGGATTTCACCGGCATAGCGAATGACTGCTTCGACCGGCTGCACCGCAGCATTCGATGGTAATGACGAATGTCCGAACTGTCGAAGGGCGAGGCGGGTGCCGGGGGCGCGTCGGACCACGCGCCGACCAATCCGAAGAACCCCGGGATATAGCCCTCGGGATCGTCGGCCGAGGTCGCCAGCGCCAGGCGAGCGCCCGGTCGCAGCACCCGCGCCATCTCTGCCACGGACCGCGTCGGCTCGCCGAGAAGATGACGCCATAGGTCGAAAGCACCCCGTCGAAGCTTCGTCATCGAAGGGAAGCGCTTCTGCGGCCCCGCGTTGAAAGTTGGGGCGCGGATCGAGGCCGGCCGACAGCATCTCCGCTGCCTCGAGCATGCCCGGGGCGATGTCCACGCCCGTAACGGCCGCGCCCCGCCAGGCCGCGAGCCGGGCGCCCAGCCGGTGCCGGTCCGATGTCGAGGATCCGCTCGCCGGGTCGGGGCCAGAGGGCCTGGAAGGCGTGCGAGATGGTGTCGGACAGGCCGAACAAGATCCCGTCATAGGATCTGCCCGGCTCGCCCCACATGCGGGCCTCCGGGCTCAATGTCATCTGCTGCCTCCCTTCTCTGGCTTGCAGGAAAAGTTTGCCGAGCGAGCGGGTCGGCGGGTACTCCACGAAATGGAGTATTCAACTCGGGGTGCCTGCGGAACTCTGACCAGGACACCGGAGGCTGCCATGAAGGGTTACGGCCAGTTCTGTCCCATCGCCAAGGCCGCGGAGATTTTCTGCGAACGCTCGACGGCGCTGGTCATCCGGAACCTTGGCGCCGGCGCGCAGCGGTTCAACGACATCCACCGCGGCGTGCCGCACATGTCCGCCACACTGCTGACGAAGCGACTGCGCCAGCTGGAGACGGAGGGTCTTGTCATGCGTCGGCACAGCCCTTCCGGCAAGTCCTGGACCTATCACCTGACTGACGCGGGAGCCGAATTCCTTCCCTTGGTCGGCGCGCTCGGGATCTGGGGGCAGCGGTGGACACGGCGCGAGCTCGCGGAAGGCGAACTCGACCTCGGGCTTCTGATCTGGGGGCTGGAATATTCCGTCGATCCGACCGCCTTCGGGCCGAAGCGCCACGTCCTGCGCCTCACCGTTTCCGATCAGCCGGAGCACAAGCGGCTCTACTGGTTCGTCTGCGAGGCGGGGGCGCTCGATCTCTGCGTGTCCGATCCGGGCGGCGCCACCGACCTCTTCCTCGAGGCGACGCTGGCAGACCTGATCCGCGTCTATCGCGGCGACGTTGCGCTGGAGACTGCCATCGACGACGGGCGGCTCAGGGTCGATGGCGCGCCGAAGCATATCCGCCACCTTCGCCGCTGGTTCAATATCGACGAGATGGCCAAGACATCCGCGGCGGAGGATGGTCCGGCGCAGAAAACGGTATCGCCGTTCATGCGATCATGATGCACCTACGCCGCAAGGACGTGTCTTTCCCGATCCGCGAGTTTCGGCATTCGGCATTCAGCCGTTCGGCATATTCCCAAATGCTGGGTCAGAGCCGGGGATGGTCTGTTCCGGAGTTGGCGACGCGAAGTGTCAGCCGTGGGATGGGCCGATAATTAATTCAACGATCACCTGGAGGGCGCGTGATGACACGCGACCATGTGTCGACAAACCGGGATATCTGGAATGCGGACGCGGCAAACTGGGTGGAGTTCGGTGAACGTTGCGGTCTCGAGACACTGGAATGGGGCAGCTGGGGAAACCCGGACGAAGGCCTGAACCTGCTTCCCACCGACATGACGGGCATGGAGGCCATCGAATTCGGATGTGGAACGGGCTACGTCTCCGGCTGGATGACCCGGCGCGGTGCACGGGTGACTGCGATCGATGTCTCTGCCGAGCAACTGGCCACGGCCCAGGCCTGCGCGGCAAACCACGGTGCGGATATCACCTTCATCGAAGGGAATGCCGAAGACACCGGCCTCCCGGATACTGCATTCGACTTCGCAATCCCGGAGTATGGTGCATCGATCTGGTGCCCACCGGAGACATGGTTGCGGGAAGTGTGGCGGTTGCTGCGCCCGGGTGGACGGCTGGTGTTCCTGGGAAATCACCCGCTGTCGTTGATCTGTTCGCCTCTCGACGGATCGCCCTGCGACCTGACGCTGCATCGCCCTAGGGCCGGGAATGCTGATAGCAGCTGAGCACGTCAGGGATTTTGCGCCGCACCGCCGCAAGGCAGCTCCGAGCTCAAAGCGCGCGGATCGCAGTTTTGGCCTGGTGCGTCACGAAATGATGGCCCTGCTAAATCCCGGATTTGCATCGGCCCGGTTCCGACCGACAGACACACCCCCATGGACGTTCGCCAAACAGCTTCCGACAGGACGGATCACAACACCAGTAGGCTGACCAGACCAAAATATATTAACAGGCTCGCCACATCTTGTATGATGGTGCAGATCGGACCACTGCCCATTGCCGGGTCGGACCCGAGCCTCTGAAACACCCAAGGAAGACCAAATCCCACCACAGCCGACATCGCACCGCCTGCCAGCACGGACAGGCCAACGGCAAGGGCCAGCAGCTGGTCGCCAAAGGCCGCCAATACCGCGCCAGCGGCCAATGTCCCAAGAGCGGTTCCGATACCGATACCGATAATCAATTCGTCTCGCAGCTGGGACAGGATCTGCACATCTTCACGCGCCAGGCTGCGGACACTGACTGAAACCGCTTGGGTTCCTATCGCACCGGCGATGTAAATGAGCGCCGGGACAAAGAACGCAACGGCGACGTTGGCTGCAAGCGCATGCTCGAACCGAACCATGACCACCGTAATGATCGAGGATGCGGCCAATCCGAAGACAAGCCAGGGCAATCGGCGCGCGACGCGATTGATCAGACTTGCGTGAAGCGCCGCACCGGGGCCGTCTTCATGCGCAGTGATCCCAGCGATCAGTTGGAGGTCTTCCATGTGTTCGTCGCGCAGAATGCGGAAGAGAGCCTCGGGCGGTACGGCTCCAATGAGCCTTTCGTTTCGGTCGACCACAGGAACAGCGATCATTTTGAGCCGCATTGCCAGGGCTGCAATCTGTTCCTGATCAGCATCCAACCTGACGGTTTCATGTTCTGGCTCCATGATGTCGCCAATCCGAAGTGCGCCGTCAGCAAACAGATCGTTGATCCGAACGATGCCCTGCAATCGCCCGGCCGCGTCGGTCACAAACACTGTATCCGCGCATTCGAAAAGCGTGCCGCGCAACGATTCGATAACCTGGTCCACCGTCGTATCAATGTGGGCTCGGGGGATGCCCGCAACCATGTGTTCCGCCGCCGTGTCGCGCATGTCCTCAAGGTCAAGGGCGGTATCAGCCATTTGCAGGACTCCCGATGTGCCGCCGAAAGGGAGCGGACTGCTGTATATCACAAACAATCTTGGGTGGTCCCGCAAGCGCGCTTCTCGGACTGTCCATCGACAGATATCAAAGACTTCGGTGTGAACCCAATCGCTGGGATTTTTCGCTGATTTCTGTGGCTCAGCAAAATGTCGGTTTGGTCCCGCACGCACACCGACGATCAAGCCGCAAGAATGATGCAAGATGCATGAATGACCGGTCTGACGAACCGCGTTGCAACAACTTGATCCACGTTTGAAAGGCCGGATTGGGCCGTCCTTGTAGCTTGCACGATGTCAAAGCCCATTTGCCCCGCTGCATTACCGCAAGGCGGCGGCATGACCGGCAGTTAACCATCACCAGGTCTTCCATCAACTCTTTCGAAGTTCCTTCGCGATGGCATTGGCGACAGATTGTTTGTTGTTGCCTTCTGCTCACGCCGAACGCCTTCTGACCTGAATGCATGGGAAGGAGATGCCAGACATGACCGACCGGTCTTGGTCCGCTGACCGACAACAGGCGCTGGGACATGGTCAAGATCCGTCCGGACGATGTCATCGTCGTCACGCCTCCGAAATGCGGAACCACGTGGATGCAGACGATCGTCGCTCTGCTGCTCTCTGGCGATCCCGAGGTCGAAACGGAACTGTCGGTGAAAATGCCCTGGGTAGATATCCGCATCCGCGAGATGCCGGAGGTGGCGGCGCGGCTCGACACGATGACCCACCGGCGCAGCATGAAGAGCCACACGCCAATGGATGGCCTGCCGCTCGATGGGCACGCGCAGTATATCTGCGTGTTCCGTCATCCGCTCGACGCGCATTTCTCCTATCGCAAGCACGTGCGGAACATCCCGATGGGTTGGTTCGACACCTTCTATCCGGAGGACGATGTCGACGGCATCACGTTCCGCCGCTTCCTCGACGGCGGGGCGGAGGGGTTCGATGGGGATGCGATGCCGCTGGCGCATATTCTCCGACACTACGAAGCGGCGCGGGCAATAGCGGAGAGGCCCAACGTCACGCTGTTCCATTACGCGGACATGACACGGGACCTCGAGGGCACGTTCGAACAGATTGCAAGGCTGCTGAAGATCAGCCATCCGCCCGACATTCAGGGCGACAGTCGTGCCGGTGGGCGAGGATCGCCCCCATCGCTGCGCCAGCGCAACCCCTCCCTGAGGATCAGGGCGCGCTTACGGCCTTCCTTGCCGCCGATCCGGCCTTCAAGGGGATCGGGCCGGGCTACGCGCGGCGGCTGAATGAGCGGTTTGCGGACGATCTCGTAGATGCTCTCGATCGGTGCGATCCCGGCGTAGCTGACGTTCTCGGCGACGCCCTGGCGTTCTCCCTGCCACACCGGCATCTCCGGATCATCCCGGCCGATCGCGGTGAGCCCTACCGGGACGGCCTGGAAGTTTCGCTCGGGGACCGCTTCGGAGATGGGAACTGGGATGGCGCCTACGAGGAAGCCTTCTTCGAGACCTCTGAGGCCGAGGACCCTGCGCGCAGGCTTCTTCGCCTCTTGGCGTGACATTTCCTCATGAGGCGCCTGAAGATGGGTGTTGTTGTTTCTGTCCGACCTGGACAGATGATCAGATGGTGTTCAGGGCAAGGGAGCGAGGGCTTCGAGCTACTCTCAGGCGCATGGACGGAGGCAGTCCGCGTTTTTGTTTCGCGCGATGATCGGAAAGCCTATATTCTCGGCGAGAGAGGGCTTGAACTATGCAATCCGGAAAAAGAATCAGCAAATCAAGGGCTGTCAAGGCAGAAAGTTTTGCCTCCCTTTACCGCCGTGCCTTTTCTGAGTTCGGAACCGAGTGCCTGTGGTCGAGAAAGCCGGTTCCGCATGTCACGCCTGAGCATGCCAGGATCGTGGCGCGGACTCTGAAGCGCGAAGGTGGCGCGAATGCGTATCGCCTTGCGCGCTTGATCGAGGAGGCGTGCGATGCCGCTGACACCACTTCAGCATAGGATTATGCGCGTCATATCGGCCAATCGGTCACCTGAATCCTACGTTGCCGGCGGAAGCGCGCTGAATGCACGAGGCGGGCGGTTCTCCAACGATATAGATATCTTCGGAGATCACGCCGAGGCGGTGTCATCCTCAGCTCAGGCCGACGAGGCTTCCCTGAGGGATGCCGATTTCAGTGTGGATTGGAAGGTCCGTCAAGGCGGCTTCATGCGGGCGATCGTGGGAGATCGAGTGTCTTCCACGCGCCTCGAATGGGCGAGCGACTGAACCGCGCCGGGTTTGCCGGAGGCTCCAACTCCTGAGTAGGATGGAGCATCATGAGCAAGACAACGAACAAGTATTCCCCCGAAGTGCGCGAGCGTGCCGTTCGCCTGGTTCTGGACAATCAAGGGCAGCATGAGAGCCGCTGGTCGGCGATCCTGTCGATTTCCTCGAAGATCGGCTGTGCGCCGCAGACACTGAACGAATGGGTCAAGAAGGCCGAGGTGGATCGTGGCGAGCGCGACCGGTGTCACGAGCGAGATGGCCGAGAAGATGAAGGCGCTGGAACGCGAGAACCGCGAGCTGAAGCAGGCCAATGAGATCCTGCGCAAGGCGTCCGCATATTTTGCCCAGGCGGAGCTCGACCGCCGGTCCAGGACATGATCGCCTTCATCGAAGAGCAACACGGGATATCGGGGTCGAGCCGATCTGCAAGCACCTGCCGATTGCCCCGTCAACGTTCTACGACCACATGGCCAAGCGGGCGAACCCTGATCTGCTGTCGGATCGGGCCAAGCGCGACAAGGCACTGCGACCCGAGATCGAACGCGTCTGGGAGCAGAACTACAAGGTCTACGGCGTGCGCAAGGTCTGGCACCAGCTGCGCCGGGAAGGCTTCGATGTCGCCCGCTGCACGGTCGCGAGGCTGATGAAGGACATGGATATTCGAAGGCATTATCCGAGGCAAGCCGCACAAGACGACGATCCCCGACAAGAAGCAGCCCTGCCCGCTGGACAAGGTGAACCGCCAGTTCCGCGCGCCTGCGCCGAACATGCTCTGGGTCAGCGACTTCACCTATGTCGCCACATGGCAGGGCTTTGTCTATGTCGCCTTCGTCATCGACGCCTATCGCCCGCCGCATCGTCGGGTGGCGCGTCAGCCGCATCCCCTCATGCCGGGTTCGTTCTCGATGCCCTCGAACAGGCCGTTCATGAACGGTGTCCGACCAAGGGCTCGGGGCTTGTCCATCATTCGGATCGCGGATCGCAATATCTGTCCATCAAATACACCGAACGGCTGGCAGAAGCGGGCATCGAACCCTCGGTCGGAAGCGTCGGCGACAGCTATGACAATGCCCTGGCCGAGACGATCAACGGCCTGTTCAAGGCTGAGGTCATCCACCGCCGCGGTCCTTGGCGCAGCTTCGAGGCCGTCGAATACGCAACCCTCGAATGGGTCGACTGGTTCAACAACCGTCGCCTGCTCGAGCCGATCGGAAACATCCCGCCAGCAGAAGCCGAGGCCAACTTCTATGCAGCTCTGGAAACTGAAGACATGGCCGCGTAACTAACCGAAATCAGCCTCCGGCAAACCCGGCGCGGTTCAGACAGCGCGTTTCGCTTCTTTCCAAGTCAGGCGGATGACGAGTTCGGATACGTCCTGCATCCCGTCGACCTTGCCACGAACAAGATCCTGGCGGCTGCCGATCGCCGCGAGGTGCGCGACGCCGTCGACCTGAAGAAGATTGAGGATGAGATATTGCCGCTCGGACCTGTGGCGTGGGCGGCGGCTCACAAGTCCCCAGGGCGCAGCCCCGACATGATCGTTGGCGAGCTGCGACGCCAGGCAAGGTTTCAGCAGGAGGACCTTGATCAGGAGCGTCTCAGCGCTCCGTTGGCTGCGGGGGATCTAAACAACTGGCTCCGGGCATCGTGCGACCGGGCCGAGGACTGGATCGACTCCGTTCCCTCCAGATTCGAGTTCGGGCTCTTTGTCGATCGCCTCGGGCGCCCAGGTTGTCCCGACTTCGGCAAGGATGCTCCGGATGAGTGGTCGATCCATGAAGGGCGTCGTGGCGGTGTCTGGCCCAGTTCGCCGGGTATTTCGAGCAGCATGCTGGACGCCGGCCAGAAAACGAAAAAGAAGTCTGGACCGCGATCACTCGACGACTAAGCCTTGGCGTGTGTTCCCCGAAGGCCGCTCCGTCCTGGTTCCCGCTTATCCACGAGAAAAAGCAGCTGAAACTGTAAGCGACTGAAGCTGCTCAGCTTTTCCTCCATCTTGCCTTATTTCGCGCGATTCTCTCGGTTTGGTCTTCGCCGAGAGCGCTCGAGGCCAATGTTGCCCAATGGCCAGGCTGGATGGAGGACTGCGATGATCAGCGAAATGAACTCGATATCCGACATCTGGAGGCGGATGCCGAGCGAAATGCACGCGCGTCGTTTTCTCGAAGGTATCATCTGGGCCGGCGGTCGGCAATGTCCGCACTGCCGGTCGAAAAGCTCGGGCGCTCTCCGCGGGAAAAGCTGCCGTCCCGGGCTGTATCAGTGCCGGGAAGGGAACGATGGCGTGGCGCGGCGGCGAGATCGTGGAGCTCGAGAGGCCGCAGCGCAGCCAATGCGATTTCGGCCAAGGTCCGGTAGAGACTGTCGGGTTCAGTTGGGGCGATGTGGCGACAGCATGGTATTCCACTGGCGCTCAGGAGATCGACGTGCTCTTCGAAGCGTCCCCCCAGCTGCGCATCGTTTCCCGCGTGCCTCGGCGCCTTCGACCAGCCTTGGGTTCGGCACCCGTTCAGCGCCTGCTGTCGCGGCTGGTGGACCGGATGGAGCATGGCCCTTCCGCCGGGGACCGGCAAAGCGGGCGCTGCTGCCTAATGGGCGAGGGATGGAATGCGGAGGGTGCGCGCGTGGCCAGTCTGATGGAAACGCCGGAGCCCTACGCGTTGACCGCGCAGACCGCCTTCATGATCGCGCAGCGCGTCGGGCCGAAGAAGTGACGGCCGGCTACCATACGCCCTCAACTGTCTTCGGGCCCGATCTGGCTCTCGAATTCGATGGTGTTGATTCG
>CAVRIG010000007.1:0-714152 GCA_963721175.1 uncultured Alphaproteobacteria bacterium
TCCGGTGTTGCAGCTTATGGTGCCTATTGTGCGAGCAAATTCGCGGCCGTCTCGCTCACCCAGACTCTGGCCTGCGAGCTTGGCGAAAAGGGTGTTCGGGTGAACGCGGTCGGCCCCGGCCTCGTGGTCGATACCAAGATGCGCGACGAATCCGAGATTAAGCGCAGGGCCGAGGGCCTGCCGAAGCGCATTCGACCGCGCGCAGAGCATCCCCCTCCGGCGGCCCGGCTATCCGGCCGATGTTGCCAATGCCGTCGCCTTTCTTGCCTCCGAACAGGCCTCGTACATCACGGGTGAGACGATCAGCGTCACGGGCGGCCTCTGGAACGACTGAAACCGCCCGCATCAACCAGCAAAGGAGACAGACCATGCCCCGATTCAAGGATTTCCGGCCCGCCGGTGTCATTCCCGCGACACTGATCGCCCTCAACGACGACATGAGCATCGACATGCGCCAGAGCCGCAAGCATCTGCGCGACTGCGCGCTCGTCGAGGGCGTCGACGCGGTGACCGTCAACGGCCACGCCTCCGAGGTGCACGCCTGCACCTTCGACGAGCAACGCGCATCCTCGAGATCCCTCGAGGAGGTCGGCGACCAGGTGCCGCTCATCAACGGCGTCTATGCCGACGGCAGCCTCGAGGCCGCCCGGATCGCCCGGATGGCCGACGGCGGCGGCGCCCTGCGCTGCTGGTGTTTCCGCCGCAGAGCATGATCATGGGCGGCCAGCTTCGCCCGGAAATGGCGATTGCGCACTTCAAGCGGATCGCCGCGGCCACCGACCTGCCGCTCATCGTCTTCCAGTACCCGATGCACCGGGCTCGGCTATCCGTTCGAGACGCTTCTTACGCTGTTCGAGGAAGTGCCGTCGATCGTCGCCATCAAGGACTGGTCGAACGACGGCTGCTGCACGAGCGCCACACCCGCACCTTCCAGTCCCTGCCACGGCCGGTCACCGTGCTGACCACGCACAGCGCCTGGCTGATGGCGTCCCTGACCATGGGCTGCGGCGGCCTGCTCTCGGGTGCCGGCAGCGTCATCCCCGAGCTGCAGGTCGCCCTCTTCCGAGGCGGTCCAGGCCGGGGATCTGGCGAAGGCGCAGGCCATCAACGACCGGATCTACCCGCTCGCGCAGGCCTTCTACTCGCCGCCCTTCCTCGACATGCACAACCGCATGAAGGAGGCCTCGTCATGCTCGGCCGCCTCGACAAGGCGGTGGTCCGCCCGCCGCTGATGAAGCTGAAGAGGCACCGAAATCGACCGCATCGACGCCGCTCTGAAAGAAGCCGGAATTACCGGCGAGGGCGCGATGCAGATCGCGTCCTGAAAGAATGGACCCCGCCCCCATGGCGGATGAGCGAGTTCAGGGTGCGCTGTTCCGCCCGGGCCGGATCGGCCCGATGGAACTTGCAAACAGGATCGTGATGGCGCCAATGACAACGCGCCTGTCGGATGCCGAAGGGTACGCCACCCGGCAATCCGAGGCATACTACCGGGCGCGCGCGGAGGGCGGGACCGGGCTCGTGACCGTCGAGATGGCCGCGCCGGAACCTGCGGGCAAGCACCGGCATTTCGAACTGGCCATATCGGACGACCGGTTCCTGCCGGGCCTTGCGCGGATTGTGTCCGGCATCCAAGGCGCTGGCGCAAAGGCATCGATCCAGCTTGGTCACGGGGGCGGGCACACGCGCGCCGACATATGCGGGCAGACCCCCATCGCGCCCTCGGCAATCCCCCATCATGTGCAGGAAGGCCACACCGAAACCATCATCCCCGCCGAGATGAGCGCGGCCCGCATTGCCGAGACGATCGCGGCCTTTGCCGCCGCCGCATCGCGGGCTGAACGGGCCGGCTTCGATGCGGTGGAACTGCACGGCGCGCATGGCTATCTTCTGTCGCAATTGATGTCGCCGCTGGAGAACACGCGGCAGGACAGTTATGGCGGCGAACTGCCCAACCGGGCGCGTTTCGCGCTCGAGATTACCGCGGCGGTCCGGGCTGCCGTTCCGGGCCTCGCCGTGATCTTTCGCATGAATGGCGATGATTTCTTCGATGGTGGCCTGACTCCCTCCGAGGCGGTGGATGTTGCCCGTTGGGTCGCCGATGCCGGTGCGGATGCAATCCACGTGACCGGCGGGCATTACCGGTCGCAGCCGAACGCCGCCATCATGATTCCGCCAATGGCCACGGCGCCGACGCCGTTCCTCGGGTTTGCCCGCGCCATCAAGGCCGCTGTCACCGTGCCGGTGATCGCCGTCGGACGCCTTGGCGATCCGGCGGCGGCGGCGGCGGCGATCGCGCAGGGCGATGCCGATTTCATCGCACTCGGGCGGCCCTTGCTGGCCGATCCGGATTGGGCGAAGGCGGCGCGCGCGGGCACACGAGTGCGGCGCTGCCTGGCCTGCAACAGCTGTGTTGACGGAATGCGCAGCGGGAACGCTTGCGCTGTATCGTCAACCCGCGCGCCGGGCACGAGACGGATCCGGCATTCGGCGCGTTGGCACGGTCGGGGCAGCGCATCGCGGTGGTCGGTGCCGGTCCGGCGGGGCTCGCCTATGCTGCGGAAATGGCCTGCGGAAACTCCGTCAGCGTTTTCGAAAAAAGCGCCGAGGCCGGCGGCGCGCTGCGTCTTGCCGCGTGCGCGCCGATGTTTCAGGGGGTCGCGGCCGCCTCACAGAGCCTGCTCGACTATATCGCTTCGCAGGAACGTCGGTGCCGCGAGCGAGGCGTGTCCTTCGTGTTCGAGGTTGACGTGCTGCGCGATCCCGCGCTGCTGTGCGGTTTCGATCATGTGGTGGTTGCCACCGGGGCCCGCTACCGCGCAGGCGCCGGACCCGTTGTTGAAGCGTTGCTGAAACGGGGACCCGCGCCGACACCTTTCGAGGCGCTGATGTGCCGACCCGGACCGAGGGACTGGTTCTACCACAGGGCGCGCGCCGCCACTGGACCCGCGATCGCAGCCCGCCTGCGTGATCTTGGTCACAGCACCGATACTATCGGCGACGCGGCGCGCCCGGGCAAGACGGACGCGGCCATTGCAAGCGCCTATGCCGCCGCCTATCAATATCGCGCGCAGAAGAATGAAGTCGGATGACAGCCGAAGACACAGTGCAAACTGGTCGCAAGATGCGCGACGAGGTCAAGCGCGTGACCATCGAGCTTCTGCTGCAGCACGGCTACCAGGGTTTGCGTTTTCGCGACATCGCTGACCGGCTGGGGACGAGCCGGGCGAATATCCATTATCACTTCGGGAACAAGTTGAACCTCTGCGAGGAAGTCATCGTGGACTATGTAGAGCGCACGCTCAAGAGCTGGGAGGCGAACTGGTGCGGCCCGAAAAGCCTTGCGGACAAGATCAAGGGAATGATGGAGGCGAACCGCGCTCGTTATCTCGCGTTCAACCCGACCGGCAGATCTCGCACCCGTGGTCCCTGATCGGGAGGATGCGGCTTGAACGTGACACGATCGGTCCCCGCGCGCGGCAGGCGCTGGTCGATTTCGGCGTGACCCTCGACCGGCTGGTGCTGACCGGCGTCAATCGGCGATCGAAACGGGTGAGTTGGTCGACGATGCCCCGCGCGAGGCGATCGCGCTTCAGCTTGTCGCAGTCGCAGACAGCGCGGGCTTTATCACGCAGGATGGCGGCGATTTCCGCCGGCTGGAGCAGTTGTACCGCTCGATCAGCTTTATCGTGCACGAAGCCTACGGTGCGCACGAACGCTGAGGCGTAAGAAACAGAGATCATTGCGTCTCCCGTGCCGAAGCGAACCATAAGGGCGCGCAGTAGGCGCGGATTCCGACACATCCGGTCGGGCGTTCCGGCGACATCCGGTCAGCTATTCCGGGATATCCGGTCACCGCGGGATGGCGCTGCCAAGCGTAAGTGTCTTGATGTCTCTTCGGACCGGCAGGGTCAAGCGTTTCGGCGATGCCGGAGCCGTGTGCGTATTCCGGGATCATGCGGCCACCAATTCCGAAATTATCCGGCCACCCATTCCAATTTTATCCGGCCACTGATTCCGGGGCATCCGGCCACCCTGTGATGTGATGCTGCGAGGCGATCTGTAACCGGCTACCTTCCGGCCCTTTGGCACGAAGGAAGCCCGATGAAGAGATTGCCGATGCGGAAGATACGCGACGTATTGCGGCTGTCAGCCGAGGGTCTGTCGACCCGCCAGATTGCGGCAAGCCTGACGATCGGGCGCACCACGCTTCAGGGTTATCTGGATCGCGCTCGCGACGCCGGGCTGAGCTGGCCGCTGCCGCCCGAGATGTCCGATACGGACCTTGAGCGACTGATCTATCCGCGGACAGCGCGCGATTTGTCAAACCGTGCGAGCCAACCTGACTGGGCGCATGTCCACTGCGAGTTGCGCCGCAAGGGCGTGACGCTGTCGTTGCTGTGGGAGGAATATCGCGCCGATCATCCGGAGGGCTACGGCTACTCCCGGTTCTGCGAGCTTTACACGCAGTGGGAAGGCAAGCTGTCGCCGGTGATGCGCCAGCGCCATCCGGCGGGCGAGCGGCTGTTTGTCGATTACGCAGGGCACACGATCGACGTGACCTGCCCCATGACCGGCGAAGTGCGCACGGCACAGCTGTTTGTCGCGGCCCTCGGAGCCTCGAGCTATACTTTTGCGGAGGCGACCTGGACCCAATCGCTGCCGGACTGGATCGCGAGCCATGGGCGCGCCTTCGACTTCTTCGGAGGGGTGACGGCGCAGATCGTGTCCGACAACCTGAAGGCAGGGGTCACCAAGGCCTGCTTTTATGACCCTGCGGTCAACCGGACCTATGCGGATCTGGCCGCGCATTACGACACGGCCGTGGTGCCGGCGCGGCCGCATAAACCGAAGGACAAATCGAAAGTCGAAGGCGCGGTCTTGCTGGTCGAACGCTGGGTTCTGGCGCGGCTGCGCAATCGGCAATTCTTCAGCCTCGAAGACGTGAACGCGGCCATTCGCCCGCTTCTGGATCGGCTCAACGACAAGGTCTCGCGCCATCTCGGGGCCAGCCGCAGACTGCTGTTCGAGCGGCTGGACAAGCCCGCCCTGAAGCCGCTGCCGGTGGCACCCTACGTCTATGCCGAATGGAAGAAGTGCCGCGCCGGGCTCGATTACCACATCGCGATCGACAGGCATTATTACTCGGTGCCCCATCAGTTGCTGAAGAAAGAACTGTGGGCGCGCATCACCGCCCGGACGGTCGAAGTCTTCCATATCGGCACACGCGTCGCCTCCCATGTGCGCACCTCCGGCAACGGGCAGCATTCCACGCAACGCGATCACATGCCCGCGCACCACAGGTTCCGCGAGGACTGGACGCCGCAGCGCATCCAGGCCCGGGCCGCGCGTGTCGGGCCGAACGTCGCGATCTTCGCCGAGGTCGTGATGCGTGAACGCAAACACCCTGAACAGGGCTATCGCACCTGTCTGGGCGTGATCCGGCTGGCCGACAGGTTCGGTCCGGAACGGCTTGATGCTGCTTGCAGACGCGGGCTCGAGATCAACGCCAGATCCTACTCATCGATCCAATCCATTCTGAAGAATGGCCTGGAGAGCAGGCCCCGCACCCGCGCCACGGAGGAGCCTGCCATCACCCACCCCAACATCCGTGGCGCCGATTACTTCCACTGAAAGGAACACCATGCTCCCCAACCCAACCCTCGATCATCTGAAAGCCATGCGACTGGACGGTATGGCCGAAGCCTTCGCCGACCTTCAGGCGCAGGATGGTGCTGCCGGTCTTAGCCATGCCGAATGGCTCGGCCTGCTGGTCGACCGCGAAGTCGCCAGCCGAGAAACCAAGCGCTTCGAGGCCCGCATGCGCTCGGCCAGGCTGCGCCATGTGGGCGCCTGTCCGGAGGACGTCGATTACCGCGCCCGGCGCGGCCTCGACAAAGGGCTGTTCCAGAGCCTTCTCACGGGCAGGTGGATCACTGACAAGCGCAGCCTGATCATCACCGGCCCCTGTGGCGTCGGAAAAACCTGGCTCGGCTGTGCTCTGGCGCAGGCCGCCTGCCGCGACGGCGTGACCGTGGTCTACAAACGGATGCCCCGCCTCTTCGAAGAACTGGAACTGGCCCATGGTGACGGGCGCTTCCCCCGCTTGTTCCGCAGCATCACGAAAGCTCAGCTGCTCATCCTGGATGATTGGGGACCGGACCGGCTCACCGCCACGCAGCGCCGCGACCTGATGGAAATCGTCGAAGAACGGTATGGCCGCGGCTCGATCATGATCACCAGCCAGTTGCCCATCACGGCATGGCATGACGTGATTGGAGAACCGACCTTCGCCGACGCCATCCTCGATCGCATCGTCCACAATGCCTACCGCATCGAGCTGGAAGGGCAATCGATGCGCAAAACCATCGCCAAAACGGATGACGAAATGTCTCAGACCTGATAGCCGAGACCCACTGCCTCACGGCAACGCGTCACAGGTGGCCGAATACGTCGGAACGGGTGGCCGGATGTCATCGGTATGGGCGGCCGGATGTTCCGGAATGCGCACTCCACGAAAGACCGAAGCAAAGGTCAGCCTTTAGGGCCTGTAAGGTGATGGATTGGATGCTTGCCCTCCTGCCGGTTCACAATTGAACCATCGTGACCGAAACTGGTTGCTAGGTGTTCAGTCCCGGCATCTGGTGGATCGGGTTGAGGATGAATCGATCTGGCTCTGATGTCCAGATTTTGCAGATGTATTCGTAGGGCGTGAGGCCGCCGAGGGTCTTGAGCCTGCGCGCGAAGTTGTAGGCTGCCATGAAGTCGGCGAGGTGGGTGCGCAGCTGATCGTGGCTGTCGTAGTGGTAGCGCTTGACGGTCGCGTCCTTGATCGTGCGGTTCATCCGCTCGACCTGGCCGTTGGTCCACGGATGGTTCGGCTTGGTCAGCCGGTGCTCGATCCCGTTGGCCTCGCAGATCATGTCGAAGCGCATCGGCCGGGAGTAGATGGTGTTCCGGTTCCGGGGCTGCTCGGCGAACTGGATGCCGTTGTCGGTCAGGATGGTGTGGACCTGATAGGGCACGGCTTCGAGCATGTGCTGCAGGAACTCCCAGGCCGTCTTCCTGTCGCCTTTCTCGACGAGTTGGGTGACGGCGAACTTGCTGTCCGGTCGATGCCCACGAAGAGGTAGAGCTTGCCTTCGGCGGTCTGCACCTCGGCGATGTCGATGTGGAAGAAGCCGATGGGGTAGCGCTTGAACTTCTGCCGCTTCGGCTTGTCGCCCTCGACATCCGGCAGGCGCGAGATGCCATGCCGCTGCAGGCACCGATGCAGCGCCGAACGCGTCAGATGCGGGATCGAGGGCTGCAGGGCATAGAGACAATCGTCCAGCGGCAGCAGCGTGTGCCGCCGGAACGCGACGATCATCGCCTCCTCGTCCTCGGTCAGAACCGTTGAGCGCGGCTCCTTCGGCCCGGTCTTGAGATCCTCGACCGTCGCCCGCTTCCGCCACTTCGCCACCGTCTTCGGATTGATGCCCAGCTCCCGGCTCAGCTGCGCGAGCGAAGCTTGCGATCGCTGTATTGCAGCTCTGACGGCGTGCGTGGTCGTGGCGCTCCCGTGACGAACTTGTCCCATAGTGCTTCCTTCCATTCCTGACGAAAGGATCGCACCATCAAACCGTGGGATCAAACACCTAAGTTTGTGGCTGCGCCTTGAGTGCGCGTGATTGTTTTTCCGTTTCTACACGTCTTAATAAATCTGCCGCTGGCTCATCAGCCGGGTTCTGCTCAACCAGTTCTCCACTTCGGCGGGGGCAACCTGAAAGCCCTTGACCTTGATCAGTTCCTTCAGCCGGTCATGCAAGCGTCAGGTGGCCCTCCGCATCGAAGCTCCCCAGATCGCCGGTGCGCAGCCAGCGGTCCGGCGTGAGCGCCGTCGCGGTCGCCTCGGGGTTGGCGTGATAGCCCTCCGTCACTTGCGGCCCCCGCACCCACAGCTCCCCCTCGAGGGGCCGCATTCCTGGCCCGGTTTCCGGATCGACGATTCGGCATTCCGTGTTCGGCAAGGTCACCCCGCACGTGCCTGCGCGAGCTCTGTCCGGGCAGGCAGACATCCGACTTCCCGGGCTCATCTCGGTCATGCCATAGCCCTGGAACACCTCGAGCCCAAGGCGGTCCGCAAGGGCGGCGGCCACATCCGCGCCCAGCGGGATCGCCGCCGACATCATCCGCCTTGTGGCGGACAGATCGTAATCCGCGACCATCGGATGCTTGGCCAGCGCAAGGGCCACGGGCGGGGCGACGAAGACTGTCGGGCGCGGTAGTCTTGGCAGAGCCGCAGGAACAGCGCGAGGTCGAAGCGCGGCATCTTCACGAGCCGTGCGCCATGCGCCAGATGGTGGTTGATCAGGAGCGAGAGACCGTAGATGTGAAAGAACGGCAGGAACGCCACCGTCCGGTCGCCGGGCTGCACTGCGATGGCAGGCTGGACCTGGTCGATGTTCACGACCAGGTTGCGATGGGTCAGCATTACCCCCTTGGGCAGGCCCGTGGTGCCCGAGGAATAGGGCAGCACCGCCACATGGCCGGTCACCTCCACCGGCACCTGTGCGGGCAGCGGGTCGGCCATCCAGTCCGACAAGTGTGGCGCGTCCGACGCATCGTCCGGCGTTCCGATCACGGCGATGTTCGTGACTTCGGTACCCACGGCGGCCGCGCGGGCGTTGGCAAGCAGTTCCGGGATCGTGATCAGCCGCGTGGCGCCGGTGTCGGCCAGCTGGTGGTGGACCTCGGGGGCGGTGTAGGCCGGGTTGATCGTGGTGACGGTGCCACCCGCGTAGAGCGGACCGTGACAGGCGATCGCATAGTCCGGCAGGTTCGGAGCAAGAATCGCGGTGACCTCGCCCCTTGCCATGCCGCGCGCGACCAGCCCGCCCGCCAGCCGGGTGATGCCGAGGGTCAAGTCGCGCGCGGTCATGCCACGGCCTGACGGGCCATCGACAATGACGGTCTCATCCGGGCGCACCGAAAGGCCGTCCAGCACCCTTTCGGTGATGGTCTGCCCGGTAAGGGGCACGGGCGGCATGGGGCTATGGTAGATCATGAATTCTCTAACTTTTCGATTTGGCTTTGTCAGGTCATGGTGCCGGGTCGCCGTGCTGTCGCGGCAGTTGCACGATGGCCAGGCGCACATCGTCACCCCCGAGAACCGTCGTGGTGTGACCCGACCCTGCCACATCCTCCATCCGCCAGATCGCGCCCGCGCCGAATTCGCGCACCTCGCCGTCGCCCGCCTCGACCCGCAACCGGCCCGAGAGGCAAAACGCCACCTGCCGTCGGGGCGACGGGTGCTGCGCGCCGCCCCAGCCCGCGGGCAGCACGAGGTAGAGAAGCCCGGTCGCGGGCTCGACGCCCGAGATCGGCATCGGCGGTGCGGGCGGCGCGAAGCCACCGGGGTCAAGCGGCACGGCGAGGTCGGAAAAGTGAGAAATACCCGCGGCATCCTCAGTCAGGTGGAGAACCGGCATGGCGTCATTGGGCATGTGTCTGTCTCCTTGCATCAGGGGTGCGACACGGGTCATGGCGTGCTCCCTCGGCGGCGTGGTGGTGGCGCCTTCATTCCGCGGGCTTCGTCGCGATCATCGTGACGAAGGGCAGGAAGCCGTAGAGCGTCCCGGCCTCGGCGCGGCGCAGGTATTCGGCCTCGAGCGCGTCGGCCAGCGGCTGGCCGATCACGCCTTCGCTCACGAGACGCGCCCCGGCCATCCTGACCCAGACGAGGTTGCCCATCCCGTCCGTCACGACGCGGTTGGCGGTGCCGAAATGCGCGACTGACAGCCCGGCCGCGTCCGCCAGGGGCTTCAGCTTCCCCGCAAGCCAGGGGTCGGTCACCGCTCCGGCCACGAAGGCACGGGCGCAGGAGTTCAGCGGATCGCCGGGCACGATCCCCAGCGCAGCCTTGGAGAAATCGGCGTCGCAGACCACCAGCGTGCCGCCCGGACGCAGGATGCGCGCGGCCTCCGCGACCAGCGGGGCGGGGTCGGCCACATGCGACAGCACGGTGTGCAGGATGGCGATGTCGGCACCATCGTCCCCGAGATCGAGCGCGGCACCGTCTCCGACAAGGAACTCCAGATTCGCCCGGTCGCCCGCCAGCGACCGCGCCTTGTCCGTCAGGGCGACGGACGGCTCGACGCCGAGGACAGCGGCGCGCCCGAAGCGGTCGGCGATGCGCCTTGTCACGCCGCCGGTGCCGCAGCCGATATCGACGATCAGGCCACCCTCGGGCGGGTCGAGCCGGTCAAGATAGGCGTCGATCACCGGCAGCATGTCGGATCCGCTGCCCGGGTTTCAAGCCCTGCAACGATGATCTCGATAATGTCGGGCGAGGCGGCATCGACATTGGCGAAAGGATCGGTCATTTTTGGTCTCCTGCCGGAGTGACCGGGTCGTTGCGGGCGGTGGGGTCGAACCGCCCCGCAAGGCGGTCGAGATCGTTCAGGCTGCACACCCGGATCAGCCAGTCGCCATCCGGGCCGCGCACGAACACGTCCAGCGAGACGCCCTCGCCGGTCGCGTGCCCCTCCGAGAACTGCGCCAAGGCCCAGGCCAAATCGCCGCAGCCGCCGCACTTGAGAACCTCGAAACGCTTGGCCGTGGCGCCCGTCGTCCAGTCGCGGTGCAGCGCCTCGATCTCGGCGCGACCCCGGGCAGGCGGAGCATAGGGCGAATACAAAGCAGCGTCGGCGGTGAAGAGCGCCGCACAGGCTGCCGCATCCCCGGCCACGTAGGCCCGCGCCATCCGGTCCAGCGTGGCCTGAAGCTCTGCGCGCAGGGTCCTGACACCGGCCGTTGCTGCACTGTCGCAAGCGGACCGCCAATTCGGACCTTGAACCAGCGGGTGGAACCGCGCCGGTACTCCCGCAGGCCCACCCGGCTCATCCCGCCACCTGCCGGGCGTAGTCCGCTGCGTCGAACCAGCCGCGCGAGGCGGCGACCTTGCCACTCGCATCGAGGTCCCATTCCTCCCAACCCTTGATGCGCAGCGGGTTGCGGGTTTCGGCGTGGTGGCCGGTGAAGGTCCAGAGATAGAGGACATGATCGCCCGCGACGCGCAATCCGTCGCAGACAAGGCTGAGGTCCGGCACATCGGCAAAGAACCCGGCGGCCATCGCAGCGACGCCGTCGCGCCCCTCCCAGGGCGTGCCCCGGTTGATGACGATGCCGCCGTCCGCGGCGTAGAACCCCGCCACGGCCTCGGCCGAACCGCTGTTCCAGGCGGCGGTGTAGGCCCTGGCGTTTGCTTGGATATCAATCGTCATGTCACCGAAGCCCAGCTCTTCCAGCGCCATCTTGGTCGACATGGTTCCCGTCCGGCCGAAGCCGGAGCCGATGATCCGAAGGGTCATTCGTCGTTTCCTTGCTTGTTGTCGAAGATGTCCGGCAATCGGGTCGCCGTCCCGATCGCCAAGACTCGCAGGGCGCGCAGGCGGGTGAAGCGCGAATAGCCCACCAGCATGCCCTGATTGTTTTCGTCGATGCGCGCCGGGTGTCGGCCAGTCTTCGGCGGCCCCGCAGTCCTCCTGCTCCTCGAGCGCCGTGGCGCCAGCCCCTTCGACATGCGCGCCCGCGCCGGTGGCTTCAGGTCCAGCCGAGAGGCGCATCGACTGGGCGTCGTTCCAGATCTTGGTCATGTGCTGGATCTTCGGGCCGTCGAACGTCATCGCATAGACGTAGTCGGCCGCCACGCTGCGCCCGGTCGGCGGCACCGGCCCGCCCTCGGCCGTGTGGGTTCCGTGGAACACCGCGAAACCCAGCACCGTGGCGCGCGCCTCGTCGGCGGCGAAGGCCTTCAGGTCATAGCGGCCGTCCGGCGCCAGCTTCAGCAGACCCTCCATCCAGCCGGCATAGGCCTCGATCGTGCCGATCTCCGCCAGGGCGTCGGACTGGCAGGAGAAGGTGGCACCCGGCGTGCAGAAAGGCGCGCAGGCGGTCCAGCCCTTGCCCGTCTCGATGGTGTCGAAGAACGCGGCGGCGGTGTCGGTCATCGTCATGGACTTGTTCATCGTGTTGCTCCCTGTCAGATGGCCGCGATCTGGGGCGGCCTTTTCCAATGGGACCGCTTTGCGCGGTGCTCGCTACACGACCGCCTAAAAAGATCTAAAATCCGGCGGGTCAGACCGGCATCCAGACCTGCGCACGGCGCCGTGACGCAGCCCGATCTGTCGCCCGCGTCGGCATGCAGCGATCGGGGATTGCGCCGCATCGCAGTTGACGCGGGACGATCCCGGAAAATGCCGGTAAGGTGCATTCGATTTCTCAACTTCCGTTTCCATTTCCGGGCCCATGGATCGAGTACCGTTTCGATGACTTCATTCTCGACCGCCGGAAACGGCAGCTTCTGTGCGGGCCTGACGTCGTCCGGGTCGGGGCCCGCGCCTTCGATCTTCTGGAGACGCTCGTGGTCCACCGCGACAGAATCGTGTCGCGGGACGAGATCATGCAGGCCGTCTGGCCCGGAACGATCGTGGGCGACAACAACCTGAACGTGCAGGTCGCCAATCTGCGCCGTCTGCTGGGCGCGGACGCGATCGTCACCGTGCCCGGCCGCGGTCTGCACTTCGCACTCGACGTCTTGCCCGATGCATCGGCTCTTGCCTTGCCCGACAGGCCGTCGGTCGTCGTGCTGCCCTTCGACATGCTGGGCGGCGACCCCGATCTCGACTGGCTCGCCGACGGGTTCGTGGAGGACATCACGACGGAGCTCTCGCGCTTCCGCGACCTGTTCGTGGTCGCCCGCAACTCCGCCTTCGTCTACCGGCAGACACCGCGCGACCTGCGCGCGATAGCACGCGAGCTGGGCGTGCGCTATGTCGTGGAAGGCAGCGTGCGGGCGCGGGCCGACCGCGTCCGGGTCACGGCGCAGCTGATCGACGCGGCCAATGGCGGGCATGTCTGGGCGGAAAGCTTCGACCGCGACATGGCGGACCATTTCGAGACGCAGGCGCGCGTCGCCCGCGCCATCGTCACCTGCCTTTCGCCGCAGATCGACCGGGCAGAGGCCGAGCGGATCCGTGTGATTGCCCCGGAGGACCTGACCGCCCACGGCCTCGCGCAACAGGGGTGGTCGGTGATCTCGTCCGGCGAGATGGCGTATGACCGGGGGCTCCGCGATCGGGCCGAGGACCTGGCGCGGCAGGCCCTGGCGCGGGACGACGCGTCGGCCCTCGCGTGGCGGGTTCTCGCCTGGGTGGCCTGGTGGCACGTCTATCACGGCACGACCGACAGCGTCCCGGATACTCTGGCGGCGGGCATCGACGCGGCGACCCGCGCCATCGCCATCGACCCGACGGACCATCAGGCGCGGCGGCTTCGCGCGCAATTGCACCTGATGAACCAGGATGTCGCGGCAGGCCTGCCCGAATTGCGGCAGGCGCACGAGATGAATCCCAACTGCGCCGTGACGCTCTGCTGGCTGGGCTTCTACGAGGCCATCAACGGGAACGGGGATATCGGCGTGCCTCTCGCCGAGGCCGGACTGCGCCGCAGTTTGCGCGATCCGGCCCGCGGCTCCATGCTCTGCGCGTTGGGCTTCGCGCAGTTCGCGGCGCATGACTACGCCGCAGCGGCCGAAGCCGCCGAGGCCGCGCTGGCGGAGTCCGCGAACGGAACCACGCCGCTGATCCTCGGCACGATCGCCTATGTCGGCCTGGGCCAGATCGAAAAGGCTGCGGAGACATTCCGAAGGGTCCAGCGCATCGCACCCAAACTGGTCGAAGCGCGCCTGTCCGGCCGCTGGCTGAGCGCGAACCCGGATTATCTCACGCGCACACACACGTTCTTCCGCATCGCGGCCGGGCTCGCGCCGCCGCAAGCCGCCGAAGCGCTGCGCTGAACGCCCCCAGGCTTTAGAACTTTTTAGGCCGTCGTATAGCCACAAACCATCGCGACAGGCGACAGCTGCCTTGCGCGACCGTCTGGTCGGAGAAACTCCCAGGCACTTGCCGCCGGCAGCGACCGCCTTGGGCTTGGCTCGGCAGGCCCGCAAGAAAGGAAAAATCCCATGCTGTACATCGTCCTGACAGCTTGCCTCGTGTCCAGCCCCGAAGAGTGCGGGGAACGGTACATTCCCGTCTATGCCGATGTGTCACCCATGGCCTGCATGATGGGCGCCCAGGCGGAAATCGCCCTGTGGAAGGAAACCCATGCCGAGCTGAATGTCTCCCGCTGGCAGTGCAAGACGGGCGAGACGATCGCGGCGGCCGCGGACCCGCGCGACCTCGCTGCAAGGCCTGAACGCATCGGCCTGAAGTGACCGGACCGGGCGGCTGCCGAAGGCCGCCTTGTCCCGCGGCCGCTTCCGGGCACACGCCGTGTCAGATCGACCGAGCCCGCCCGCGACGGACAACGGAACCTATGTGGAGATGAAAATGTCGACAACGAAGCCGAAGGGCACATCGGAGGTGAACGGCCCGCTCTGGGGCGCGCGCGCCCGCGATTGGGCGGAGGTGCAGGAGGGGCAGTTCGCCGCCGCCTTCCACGCGGTTTTGGCCCATGCGAAGGTCGGGCCGGGCACGCGCCATCTCGATGCCGGCTGCGGGGCGGGCATGGCCACGACGCTCTCGGCCTCGCTCGGCGCCACCGTCGCCGGGCTCGACGCGTCCGAGGCCCTGCTGGAGATCGCCCGCGAGCGCACGCCCGGCGGGGATTTCCGTCAGGGCGATCTGGAGGTGCTGCCCTGGGGCACCGACAGCTTCGATCTCGTGACCGGCTTCAATTCGTTCCAGTATGCCGGCGACGCGGGCCAGGCACTTCGCGAGGCCGGACGCGTGACCCGTCCCGGCGGCATCGATCGTCATCATGACCTGGGGCGAGCCCGCGGGCATGGAGGCAGCCGGGCATGTCGCGGCCCTCAAGCCGCTTCTGCCTCCGCCGCCACCCGGCGCCGGCGGCCCTTTCGCGCTGTCGGAGGAGGCCGCCTTGCGCGGCTTTGCCGAAGCGGGCGGGCTCACGCCGGTGGAGGTGATCGACGTCGACACGCCGTGGCACTACCCCGATCTCGAAACGGCGCTGCGGGGCCTGGCATCGTCGGGCGTGGCCGCGAAGGCCGCGATGCATTCCGGCGAGGACGCGCTTGTCGCGGCCATGACCGAGTTCCTCACGCCGTTCCGGAAACCCGATGGCAGCATCGGCTTCGGCGCGCGCGCCCGCTATCTCGTCGCCACGGTCTGACGCGCACACGTCGCGAGCGGCCTGCCGGGGACGCTGTTCTCGATCTCAGCAGAAGGAGACAATCTTGACACCCATAGTTCAGGCCCTCGTCGTCGGCGCAGTCGCCATCGGTGCGGCGACCGGGGCGGTCAGCATGATGAACAGGGACATCCCCGATCTCGCCGTGCCCGAAGGGCCCTGGCAGGCGGGCAGCGCGCTGGATGGGCGCGTGTTCCATACAGTCGATACCATCCTGGGATCCGGCGACGTCCTGCGCGACGAACTGCATTTCATGGATGGACGCTTCCAATCCGCGAAGTGCCAGCAATATTGCGATTTCGGCTGGTCGGACTATGAAACGAAGCAGACGGGCGACACCATCCACTTCACCGCGACGAGCCGCTGCCCGGATGCCCCGCATACCGTCGTCTGGTACGGCACCGTGCAAGGGGACGAGCTGCGCTTCGAGGGGACGTGGACCACGCGACGGTGGTACTGGACGCGCCAGATCGCTGTCGTCGGCGAGGGTAGGACCACGCCCTTCGCACACCCGGTTGCCGACACATGAGGGAATATTCGACGCCGCCGTCGCTTGGGAGCCCGGCACGTGTCCTCCTTCGGATTGCCGCGCTGCTGAGCGTCGTTATCGCTGCGACCTGGTGTGCTCATATCGTGCGGGACGCATTGAACCTGCAAATCATGCCCGCCAACGAGCAGCAGGTTCACACCATGATCATGATCGGCGCGGTCGCCTACGTCGCGCTGCTCGCCGTGCCCTTCGTCCCGGGCGCGGAGATCGGATTGGCGATGCTGACTGCATTCGGCGCGGCAATTGCCCCGCTTGTCTACGTGGCGACGGTCCTCGCGCTGTCGCTATCCTACACGTTGGGCCGAATGCTGCCCATGACGGCGCTCGCGCGCCTTCTGGCGGTCCTGCGAATGCGCCGCGCGGCCGATCTGGTCAGGCGAGCTGCCCCGCTGTCGCGCGACGAACGGCTGGCGATGCTCCTCGACGGTGCCCCGCCCGGCATCATGGCACTGGCGCTCCGCCGCCGCTACGTGGCCCTCGCGCTGGTCTTGAACCTTCCCGGCAACGCCCTGATTGGCGGGGGCGGCGGAATCGCCCTTCTGGCCGGGATGAGCGGCCTTTTTGCCCCGCTGCCAACAATCCTGGCGTTCGCGATCGCGGTATCACCGATCCCGCTGGCCGTCGTCATCCTTGGTGCCTGATCGCAGGACGACACGCCGATGTCCGGTTCAATGAGGGATTTCCAACACGGGCTGACCAAGCACCAAGCCGACCCAGAAGGCCGTGGATTGCGAGGAGATTGCCATGCTGGTTGGCAAGTTCAAATCGACGGCCCGGTTGGTCGGTGCCGTCGGACCAGAGACGGTCTCGGTTTCGAATGTCGCGGAAAAGTTGAGGGGTCCGCGCTGTGGCCGTGCTGCACTTGATCATGGGGATTTCACGACCGCGTCGTCCGTCTTGCTGGTGTAGACGGTATCGCGGCACTCCGTATGGATCCCACCGATGTCAGGAAGCAGGTAGGCAATGCATGGCCAGGTTTGTTGCCGACGGAAGCTTAGAGGCGCTGAGGCCGCGGCGGTACGTCGGGTAGCGCCTCTTTGATCGGCATCCAACGGAGATCAGCGTCGCCAATCGGTCATGCACCGGACGGGACGCGAGCCACGAAATCCGATGGTTCCGTTCGGACGACGCGGACATGTTCAAGGCAAAGTTCACGACGCCGGCACTGTCGGCTGACGAGCACGGGATGCTGTTCAGTGACGTCGTCCGTTGCCTGAAAGAGAGGCGAGTGCGCCCCCTCCTTCCGAGGGCCGACATCTGACAACTGCCCGAAAAGGCAGCGTTTTCGTGTCCATGAGATGGAATTTCCAAGAAATGCTTTTGGGGGAGTGGCCAGTAACCGATCGCAGAATGGCCAAATCGTTCGCCGAAACCAAAACCGGACCTTGCAAAATCAATATCTTAGCCGGCGCCGATGGCCAAAAATCAGTTGTTTTTACATCCGATTCTGTTCCCTCGGGCAGGCCTGCGCCAATACTGGATCCTGTTCCCGATAGGTCGGAACGCCGTGGCAAAATTCCGCCGTCAGGCCGACGGCACGTTTGTGCGGCTTGCCGGGCGTCCCGCCGGCCAGACCGGGTCGCGCTGACGCTAGACGGTGTTGGGTTTGAACTGCGTATCGAACAGGCTGCGGAACGCGCCGGCGTCTTGGTCGAGCAGGTCCGCGGGCGTTCCCTCCTCGATGACGCTGCCGCTCTGGATCACGACGATGCGATCCGCCTCCATGATCGTGGACAACCGGTGCGCGATAACGATCGTGGTACGTCCCTTGGTTGCCTTGGCCAAGGCGCTCTTGACCAAGGATTCAGATTCGGTGTCCAGTGAGCTTGTCGCCTCGTCGAGCAGCAGGACTTCCGCCCGGCGCAGGATCGCCCGTGCGATGGCGAGGCGCTGCTTCTGCCCGCCGGACAGGAAGGCGCCGTTTTCTCCCACCATCGTGTCGTAGCCGTGGCGCAGCGCCGAGATGAATTCGTGGGCATGTGCTGCCTTGGCAGCCGCGTAGATTTCCTCGTCGCTGGCATCCGGCCTGGAGCATCGCAGGTTCTCCATGACCGTTGTGGCGAAGAGAAACGTGTTCTGCCCGACATAGGATATCTTTCCGTGCAGCGACTCGAACGTCACGTCCCGGATGTCCTGGCCATTGATCAGAACCGCACCGCCATCGGGATCGAAAAAGCGCATGATCAGTGCTGCGATCGTCGATTTTCCGCCGCCTGACTGACCGACAAGCGCGGTCATCTTTCCTTCCTCGAAGGACAGGGTCATGTTCTTGATGACCGGGATATTCTCGTTGTACTCGAAACTGACATTGCGCAATTCCACACGGCCCGCGCCATCCTCAAGCTTGGCCGCGTTCGGTTTCTCCTTCAACTCCTCTTCCTGATCCAGCAAGTCGAACACCATCCGGACCATGACCATCTGCGCCTCGATGGCGACGCGCATCCGCGACACCCGCTTGCCGGGCTCGTAGGTCATCAGCAGAGCCGTCACGAAGGACATCAACTGGCCGGGAGTCGCCGGCTCGCCCGTGCCCACGCCAAGCGCGCTGACGATCACCACGCCGGCGATGGCCAGCCCGGCCAGCGTATCCATGAGCGGGCTGGTCACGGATTGCAGCCGCATGATGGAGTTGTTGCGGTGTTCGACGCTTCGGATGGCGTTGTCCATGCGTCCGATCAGGCGGTTCTCGAGACCGAAGACCTTGATGATCTCGATTCCGGCCGAGGTTTCCTGCATCACCTTGATGATCTCGGCCAGCGATTTCATCTCCTGCTCCATGATGGCGCGGACCTGGCGCAGCAGGTAGCGGATGCCGAGAACGGCCACCGGCCCGACGATGAGGCTGATCGCCGACAGAGTTGGCTGCTGGTAGACCATCACGGCGAACAGGAACACCATCGTCAGAAGATCGCGCACGAACCCCGACACCAGCGTGTCGACGACACCGCGCGCCCCTTGAGCGCCATTCGTGAACCGCATCAGCAGATCGGAGGATTCGGTGTTCCTGTAGAATCCGACTGCGCGCTGCAGGAGCTTGCGGTAAAGCTCGTCCTGCAGTTCCGCCACCAGGCGGTTGCCGGCACGCGCCATGAAGTAGCTCTGCAAGTATCCCGCAATGCCACGCGTTGTGAAGATCGCCACGATGATCCCGGCCACGCCCAGCACCGGCGCACGGTCGCCCGGTGTCGTCATGACGTCGATGATCTGTTCCATCACCCAAGCGATCGCACCAGCCGACGCCGCCATGACCACCATGGCGGCAATGGCCACGCCATAGAGGTGGCCCTGGTGCCGGAAACTCCGACGGACGATCCGGCCTATATGCGAGCCCTTCCAGGCATCCCAGCGTCTCGTCCATGAAGTTGGTTCTGCGGCGCTTGCGTCCATTGGGTTTTCGACCTTTGGGTTCTCGGTGAGCGTGGCGCAACCCATGAGCCTGCCATCCGACAAAGCCCGTCGCTTTGAAGCTCCTCGCGGTTGATAGTCGTTGTGATCTGATTGAGCAAGCGCATCGCGGCCAGGAGGAAATCTGACCTGGTCTTGCCAAAACGGCGCTCCGCATCGCAAGCGCTGGCCGCCCGCGGTGCGACACGTTCGTCTCCGCAGCGGCGTTGCGGCGATCGGGTTTCCTGCCGCCGATGTGATCTAGCGTCCGTTGCCCGGCGCGGCGAACGCGTCGAACGTGGCCCGCATCCGTTTCGGGTCGGGTTCTGCGCCGGTAAAGAGCGCGAAGGCGCGCACCGCCTGGAAAACGGCCATCCCGGACCCGTCCATCGTGTGGCAGCCGGCTGCACGCGCGATCCGCAAGAGCTCCGTTTCCAGCGGAAAGTAGATGATGTCCACCACCCAGAGCCGCGGGTTCACCGCCGCCGCCGGGATCGGGCAGCCGGGGTGGTCCGCCATTCCGACCGGCGTGGCGTTCACCAGCCCCTGCGCCTCGTTGAGCGCGGCAGCGGGATCGTCGACCTGACGCGCACGACCCTCGCCCAGGCGCGCGTTCAGTGACTCGGTCAGGGTCCGGGCGGCCTTCGGGTTCACATCGTGAACGAAGAGCGTGCAAACTCCGGCGTCGAGCAGCGCATGCGCGACCGCGCCACCCGCGCCGCCCGCGCCGAGCAACAGGACGCACTTATGCGGTCTGTCGCCCATCGTCGTGCGGAACGCTTCGAAAAAGCCCCAGTAGTCGGTGTTGTGACCGAACCGCTTGCCGTCACGAAACACCACGGTGTTGACGGCATTCACCGCGGCCGCCGAAGTCGAGAGGTCGTCAATGTGTGGGATCACGGTCTGCTTGAACGGGTGCGTGACATTGACACCACGCAGCCCGGCTCTCTCCACCCGGTCCAGAATCGTGCCGATTCCGATCGTGTCCTCCGCGACATCAAAGAGGTCGTAGCGGTAGTCGAACCCGAGGGCCTGACCTTCTTCGACATGCATCTTGGGAGTCCGTGAGAGGGAAATGCCGTGCCCGATCAACCCGACGTGAATAGTCGGACCCGCCCCAGGCGCGAGCGCTGCGCGATTGATGCCTTGCGGTTCCATCCCATCCCCCGAAACGAAAAGGCGCGTCATCATCGTGTACCGGATTTCCGGCATCCCATCCAAGTGCATCGAGGGGGCATTTCTGGCAGAAGGGGCGACCGGTGGCGCGGGCACACCTGAAGCACCTTGACGGCAAGGGTAGCAACACGCCGCCGTCCGACCGACCCTCGGCTCACCCGGTGCCGGTGAGCCGGAACACCTCGATCGGTTCGCATACGCCCTTCAGCGCGATGCCGCCCTTGGTTTCGACTTGGAACGCATCTTCAACCGAGATCGCCGCGCGTGGGCTGACAAGGATTTCACCATCCCCGGCCTCGTCGCAGAGGCGCGAGGCGAGGTTGATGGTCGCGCCCGACGCTGTGTAGTCGAACCGTCCCTAGTGGCCCACCATGCCGACGGTGGCGTAGCCGAGCGACACGCCGACGCCGAGCCCGAACACGAGCCGTTTCCATTGTGCGCTCAACTCGACCATCCGCTCGCGCACCGCTATCTTAGTGCCGAAGAACGGGGTGCGGCCACCCCACGGCGCCATCGTCGAAGACGCGTTTGCCACCATGAGGCCCATCAGCTCGGGCCGCGCGAGACGTCACGTGAAGTACCCGGCACGCCGCACGCATGGGCGTTGGTGATGCTCAGCAGGGCGATGCCGTATGCGTTGGCTGTGCCGATCAGCGTGTCCTCCGCCATCTCGTAGGCCGGATGCGCGAAACCGTCCGCCGCATCGACGCGGATCAGGGCAGGGGCCGGCCGCGACTTCGCCGGCACCGCGTCCCCGGCGATCTTGCCCGTCGCAAGACGACCGCAGTAGAAGCGCAGACATCCAAGGCCGATGCCACGCATGTGTTCCGCCTCGGCGTCGCGGATGGGGTGCGCGACGGGTACGGCCTGCAGGTCGGACGCGCCATGCGCCCGCAGGCATTCGAGCGCGACCTTTTCTGGTCGAGGGTCAAGGTGAGTGTCATGGCTTGGGCACCTTCATACAACGGCTGGGCAGGGCGGAAGCGACCCGAGCGAACGAGCAAGGGCCGGCGATAGTCATCATACCTTGCGAAATGCGCTTCCATATGCCGCCGCTGGGGATGCCGTCGCCCCCGACGGAAACCGTCCCTCTATGAGGAACCGCTCGTGGCAGCGGCGCAGCGCCTCGCGGTCCAGCGTGACGCCGAACCCGGGACCGTCCGGCACGGCCGCGACCCCGTTCCTGACCTGGTGCGGCCCGCCCTCGATCACGTCGTCCGCATACCACCGGAACAGGGTCTGGCTGGCGCCACGGACATGCTCGAACGCCGCGCTGAGGTGCAAATAGGCGGCGCTGGCCACGCCGGTCTCGCCGGAGTGGAACCGGAAGCCCACGCCCATCGCCGCACAGGCCGCGATCAGGTCCGCCGTTCCGCGTATGCCGCCGTTTTCGTTGACGTTGGTCACGATGGCATCCGGGCTGCCGAGCCTCGCAGCCTTTGGCAGGTCGATGACATGGCTTGAGAACGAACAGGCGGAGGTCTGGCGCAGTGCGGCCATCTCCTCATAGGTCTCGCAAGGCTCCTCGAACCAGGTGATGTCGAAGGGTTCCAGCCGGCGCAGAGCATCGCGGGCGGTGGGCAGGGTCCAGCCGCCATTGGCGTCCAGCTGCAGCGGCCGGTCGCCGATGGCCGACCGGACCTCGCGAACCATCTCGATCTCTTCGGACAGGGCGACGGTGCCCACCTTGCCCTCGAAGATGGTCGCGCCATGATCCTCGATCATGCGCCCGCAATAGCGCGCGACCTCGAGCGGAGTGGCCTCCCCCGGCTCGCTCGTCCCCGGCAGCCGGTAACTGAAATACTCGGTCAGGGCGATCTCGTCGCGGATTTGGCCGCCCAGCATGAGGCAGAGCGGCAGGCCCTCGGTCTTGCCGCGGGCATCCCACATCGCCATTTCGATTCCACCGAACACCCGTCGCGCCGCGGTGACATTGTCCCAGGGCGTGTACCGCATCGCCGGCACACAGAGGCGTGCCGCCCCGTGGATATCGCGCACGTCCCGCCCCACAAGGCGTTCGGCCATGCGCGCCACGTCCGCCGCGCGGTCGCCGTCAGCGCATTCGCCCAGACCCACGACGCCGTCCTCGGTCTCCAGTTCGATCACCGTCTTGGTCAACGACGCGATGGACCCGTAGCTGAACCGGTAGGGCGCGCGGAAGGGAATGTTGACGGGCGTGCCGCGGATCGAGCGGATGCGCATGGTCTGTTCTTTCTGGACAATCCGGACGTCCTGAACGGTCGCGCCATATGACGGCGGTTCAGTCGGTGAGCCACCGCCCCGAAGGACGATGGCCTCTTCGCTCAGATCCGATCAGGTGTCGAGCCAGACCTTCTCCAGGTGCATT
This sequence comes from uncultured Alphaproteobacteria bacterium, assembly GCA_963721175.1. GTDB lineage: Bacteria > Pseudomonadota > Alphaproteobacteria > Rhodobacterales > Rhodobacteraceae > Aliishimia. The sequence goes on from CAVRIG010000007.1 coordinate 22,650, forward strand.
TCCCGTAGCGGGTGGCGCACGTAGTTCTGAACCGCATCCGTGTGGTGCATAGCGAGTTCGCGCCAGTAGGCTTGCACGATCACGCCGCTGTCCTGCAGCATCTTCTCGAGCTCCGCCATCAGAGGACGGCGCGCCTCCGGATCGAAAATCCCGAGCGCCTCGGCCAGCTTGGCGTCGAACTCCGAATCGGAATACCCGGTCTCGTTCCACGCCTCGCCCGATTTGTAGGCCACCGCGTAGACCTGCACACCGAGCGGACGCCCGCCCCAGGAGGTTGTCGAGAACGGGTACTTCGTCCAGTCGTTCCAGAAGCTCGCCCCCGGCAGCACGCGCCGTTCGATGTTGATGCCGGCGTCGCGCAACTGCGCCGCCACGCTGTCGGCGAAATCCTTCAGCTCGCCATCATCGATGGAGATCAGTTCGATCGGCGTGTCGGCATGTCCGGCCTCCGCCATCATCTCCTGCGCCAGGGCCGCATCATGCGGCGGACGCGGAACGTCGGCGTATTCCGGATGCACCGGTGCGACGTGGTGGTTGTCGGCGACCGTGCCCAACCCGTTGATCGCCAGTTCGAGGCAGATCGTGTTGTCCACGGCGCGCTGCACCGCGTTGCGGACCTGCTGGTTGTCGAAGGGCGCCTCGTTCACGTTCATCCGCGCCACGGCCGTGGTCGCGGTCAGGGCCACGGCGCGATTGAGGCCCATCGCGTTGAACAGCTCTTCGGAGTTGCTTTGCGTCTCGTCGTTCATGTCGATGCTGCCATCGTCGAACGCGGCGGCGAAGGCGGCGTCGTCGTTGCCCAGGTCGATGAACTCGATCCCGTCGAGATAGACTTCTCCTCCCCACCACTTCCCGTCCTCGCGGCGTTTGACGACCGCCTTGAGGCCGACGTCGAATTCCACGAGCTCGAACCCGCCGGTGCCGATCGGCGCGTCCTGCAACTGCCCGCCGAAGGACTGGTGCACGCAGAGCGCCGGATAGTCGCCGAAGGACGGGATCAGCGAGATGTCGGGCCGGAAGAGGTTGAGACGGACGGTGAAGTCGTCGACCTTCTCCACGGCACCTTCGGCAGCCTGCGTCGCGTCGCCCTCGCGCAGGGCGCCAAGACGGGCGGCCATGGAGTTGGCCTCGGCATCGGCATCGGCCATGCGGCGGATGTTGAACACCACGTCGTCTGCGGTGAAGGGATCGCCGTTGTTCCACACCGCGTCCTGCCGCACCGTGAGCGTATAGGTCATGGCGTCGTCGCTGACCTCCCACCCGGTCAGCAGCGAGGGGGAGAACGAACCATCGGCCTCCCAGCGCACCAGCGGCTCGCAGAACTGCCGCGCGACGTTGGACTTCTGCGGCCAGTCATAGGTCCGCGGGTCGTTGATATCGAGGATCTGCTGCCCGATTCGCAACACGCCGCCGGTCTTGGGCTCCTGCGCGTAAGCCGGCGTCGGCAGCGCCAGCCCCAACGCCCCGTAGGCCGCGGCCGTGGAGACGCCGAGGATGGAACTCAGCGCCATGAACTCCCGGCGGTCGAGCCGCCCGGCATTGACCGAGCGTGCGAGCCGCCGGATCGTGGATGCGCGATCTTCTGTCATTTCAAAACTCCCTGGTTGAATTCGTTTCCATTGCCTAGATCATACGCCCTGACAGGCGGTCGTCGAATGGATATGTCGACATGCACTCCACCCCCGTCTCCGTGATCAGGTACTGGTTCTCCAGTTTCACGCCCTCGTTGGAGCGATCCCACCCCACGTAACTCTCGAGGCATATGATCATTCCCGGCTCCAGCTGCCCGGACAGCGGATAGGGCTGGCCGTCGACGTGGTGGGGAATGTTCGGAAACTCGCCGGACATGCCCAGCCCGTGACCGACGCAGTAGTAGCGGCTCGCCATGTGTTCCTCCGGCACCTTCCACGCCTTGGTGGCGAGCTCCTCGAAACTCCGCCCGGGCTGCAGCAATTCGGCATTGGTTTCGAGCTGCTCCCGCGCACGATCATAGAGGAGCCGCTGATCATCCGACGCCTTCTCCTGACCACACAGGAAGGTCCGGGAAAAGTCCACGGCATAGTTCTCGAAACCGATGGCATCCGTATCGAGGCACAGAAGATCGCCGGCCTGGAGCACTCGCCCGCCGGCTTCCTGGAAGTAGGGATAGGTGTTTGGCCCGCTCTGGAACAGGCGGGTCGCGATGTACTGCCCTTCCTTCGCCATCAGCGAATAGTGGAATTCCGCCCAGGTCTCGGATTCGGTCCGGTCCGGCGCGGCATTGTCCTCCAGCCGGCGCACGCCCTCTTCGACCCGCCGCATGGCCTCCCTTATGAAGGGCAGTTCTATGTCGAGCTTGATGGCGCGCGCGGGCAGCAACGCCTCCTGCGCGTCGGAGACGGTCAACCCGGCGGCGCGCAACGCGTCGACGGCGACCCAGGGAAAGCGGCCAATGGCGACCTTGTCGATGGCCGGATCGTGCGCGCGGATGGCTGATGCGATCTCCGCGGCGAAACGGCGCGCGGCACCAAGCAGATCGCCCCCCGAACTGATGACGTCCAGCCCCTCGGAGGGCCGGATGTCGTCGATCGTCGGCAGGCCTTTCGCCAGATGCTCGCACCCCACGTATTCGTAGAGGATCGTCGGCCCGTCGGCGAGCATCAGAAGGTAGCGCGCCGGGGTCCGCAACGTGAAGAGCTGCATGTTGCTGGCACCGGTCGCATAGACGATGTGGCTCGAATCGAGTTCGAGCAGCGCCGGGACATCCGCTGCCCGCATCGCCGCGCGGACATGTGCCTGGCGCGCCGCGAGAAGCGCGCTGCGGTCGGGCAGGCCGTCGATGTGTGCGGCGTGGTGCATTGGGCCTCGTCTGATCGCTGACTCGGGCACTATGCGGCAGAATCGCGCGCGTTTGGTATTGATCATTCTCGGCCGGCGCTTTTGCCCGACATGAAAGATCCAACAGGTACGCAAAGCCCGCTCGATGACCAGCCTGCGGGGCCTGCGACGCCCTGCTTCGGCATGGAAGCCTGTCCGGCGCGATTCGGGAAATCCGCGTCAACCCCAGCTGCGATCAAATGAAGGTTGAGCGATCTCGAGGCGGCGTGCGGCCGGCCGCTGGCGGAGCGCCACGAGGGCCGCTTCGGTGCGACGGAGATAGGGCAGGAGATTTCCGCCACGCCGGGCGATGGCTTCGAACGCCCTCTGCTCATAGAGCACTCCCGTCTTTCAAGACGCGGACAAACAGGTCCGCGTGGGTCTGGTGGAGCAGGTAACCCGCGTCTGGTACTTCCACGACGGATACGCCGTCATGATGTGCCGCGAAGGCCCGGACGGTCGCGATGTTGGTGACGGGATCCTGTGCGCCGTGCAGAAGGATCGCCGGTGCCGCGCAGCGCCTGACGTGATCCGACCAGTCCTCCGTGGTGAGCAGGAGATCGGCTTCGAGACGCGCGGAGCCGTTGGCGAATTGCGCGCCGAGCGCGTGATCGAACTCCTCGATGCAGGCAGCGCTGCGGGCGACATCCGAATCCGCAACCGACCTGGCTAGGTTCAGCGAATTGAACCGCCGTGTGCCGAGGCGCCTCCAGGTGGCGCCGCTTGTCCGGATGATCAGTCTGAACAGACTCGGCGAGGCATCCCGCGCCCGCAGTAGTGCAGCCGCGAAGGGCGCATGGGTCAGGCTCTCGTCGATATGGGGTCGGGGCACCGTTCCCGCGAAGACCACGACACGCTCCGCCAGGTCCGGACGCGCCGCGGCCAGCACGAAGGCGAAGGCAGCCGATGTGCCGTGGCCGCCGATGACAACCTGCGCAACGCCCAACTGGGCAACGACGGCTTCGACATCGGCGGCCATGCAGGCAAGATCGTCGTCGCCCTCTGCCGGTGGCGACGTCGCGCCATACCCGGGACGTGACACCGAGACGACGCAGAGGCCCGCCGCGTGAAACCGCGCCTCGATCGCCGCCGTAAAGGTGTTGAGCGTACATTCGGCGAGATAGATCACGACCGCGCCGACAAGGTCGCCGGCCAGGAACACCTCCACGCACCGCCCCCCCGGCCGCAGGACGTGGACCTGCCTGCGGTGTGGATGACTGGCGACCTGGGCCACGGGCGCCGCATCGGCGATGAACTGCGAAATTCCGAGGGCGGAGCGCACGAGCTCGGCCTGCGTCTGCACGCCGAACTTGGTCATGACGGCGTGAAACTGGGTCCGCACCGTGGTGTGCGAGCGGCCGCGATCCGCCGCGATCTCACGCAACGAGCGGCCGTTGAGGAAGGCGCCGAGGATTTCGGCCTCCGCGGATGTCAGCCCGAATGACTGCCGCGCCATCGCTTCTGCCTCGCCCTGCCACACGGGATCGATGACGAAGAGGAGCGCGGTCGACCCCGGCCGGTCGTTGCGAAATGCGGCGAGCGTCGCGGTGCGGCCCGTCTTGCGTGCCATGGCCTGCCAGAGTTCGACGTGGCTGGGCGCGTTTCGGGCCGCATCGAGGAACAGCCCGACCTGTCTGGACACCCCGCCGGCCGGGATGAGGTCATATCCGATTTCGTCGATCGAGTCGCCTGGGTCGGCCTCGATGCTCCTGCGCGCCCTGAGGTTCATGGCCTCGATCCGACCGTCTACGCGCACGATCAGTGCCGGATGGCGAAACCGCTCCAGCATCCGACCCAGTTCGGCATGCATCGCGGTGCCGTGCTGCGCGCCCGCCATGGCACCCAGACCATCCTCTGCGACGGCGTCGAGTTGGTGCCGGTCCGGCGTGTCGCCGACATAGTCGATCTGCCAAAGCCGTTGCAGGCTGTCGAGGGACAGCGGGTCGTCGCGCGCCGCCCGGATCGCGCCCAGGAGCCCCGATGTGCGTGGCTTGTCCTGCATCGGCCTCCGAGCCGAAACGGCTCACCAAGGGCATACATCATCCGTAGTATGACAGAGTTCCGTTTCGCCGTCACGCTTCCCGGGTATTGGCCAGAAGGAGCGGAACATGCATCGCACCGGTTCCGGAAGATTTGCACATTTCTTGAAGATGATCCTGCTTGGGGCGGCGGCCTGGAGCGGAACCGAGTTCCGGTCCGCAACCGCGGCAACAGCCACCTCGCACCCTCCACCGGAGCCGCAGGTCGCGGGGTTCGAGATGATCGAATTGCGCGTCATCGCGTGTCGTGCCGAGAATTGCAGAGAGGTCTCGCTGCTCTACGATGCGTTCGAGATGTCGCTCATGACCTGCATGATCGCCGGTCAGCAAGAGGCGGCCAGGTGGCAAAGCTCGAACCCGGCCTGGGAGATCAGGCGATGGTCGTGCAGATTCCTGGGATCGGGAGAAGGACGCGCCTGACCCGGACCTCGTCCGCGGCGGCGGGCGGATCTGCCCGGCCCTAGTCCGGCGCTGTGGCCGCCTGCGCCGTTGTCGCGTTCGGCCGTTCGGTCAGAAACCTGGTCCGCAGGATGCATGCAGTGGCAAGCGGAATGGCGGCCGTGCCATAGAACATGACCTCCGGCCCCAGGCTGTTGGAGACCAGCCCCGCCAGCGCCGGGCCGATGACGCTGCCGGCCGCCATGGCCAGCAGGGCCGACGTGAAGCCGAGCGATGGCAACGACGGGAACAGCCGTTCCGACCAGAAGGCCAGAACCGCGCTTGTCACCATCACGTTCATGCCTTGCAGCCCTGCCGAGGCGATCAGTCCCGACCAACTGGAGGGAAGCAGGCCGGCGAGGGCCAGCGAGGCCGCGCTGGCGATCAGGAGCGCGCGCAGCAGCCAGGGCAGCCCGGTCCAGCCCCTGATCCGTTCTGTCGCCAGACCGACGAGGCCGAAGAGCCCGAAGAAGATGAAGACCAGCGACGGCGTCGCGTTCCGCGGCAATCCGGGAACGCCGTCCTGCGCGAAGAGGTCGGCGGCGAAGGAGATGTAGACGGCCGAGGTGATCCCGAAGACGAAGGCGATCCCGAAGAGCGGGGCCGACATTGGCTGCAGCACATCGCGCCACCTCTCCTGCAGTCCCTCGTCCGGCGCCTTGTCGACCTCCCGCAGCGACAACCAGTTCACCACCAGCGTCAATGCGCTCGCCGCGGCGAACATCGCCCAGCAGTACCGCCAGTCGAAACCGGACAGCACCATGGCCAAAGCGACCGCGCCCGCAAGGGTGATGCCGACGCTGGTTCCCGTGCTGATCTCCGACAGGGCGGTCGGCCTGTCCACGTCCTGCACCTTTCGGTGAACGGCGTCGTTGAACGGCGTCCAGGCGAACCCGGCGCTCGAGGCTGCGAAGAAGACACCCAAAGCCAGGACCGGTACGCCCGGGGCGACGGTCACGATGCCGAGTCCGATCGTCGCCGCCACCAATCCGACGAGGACCGGCGCCTCGGGCCCTTTCCGATCCAGAAGAGCCTGCGCGATCACAAGGCCGATGAAGAAGCCCGCGAAACCAAGGCTCGAGACCACCCCCACCGATATCGAGGACATCGCGAAGGCCGACTTGAATTCGGGCACGAAAAGGCCGAAGCCCATGCGCGCTGGGCCGTAGCTGATGGCGGTGGCCGCAAAGCCGGCGGCTGAGAGGCTCTGGAAGAATGTGATCGGTCAGGCCCTCCTTTTGAGAGGCAATGCACGTGCCGACCGCGGGGTTCCGTCGTCCTGCGCGTCTAAAATCAGCGCCGCCGCCGGTTTGGCGGCCAGATTGGGCACGGGAGCGACTAGGCGAGCCGCCGAATCGTGCTAACCTACCTGAAGGTGCGAGTCCGGCTGCTTGTTGCGTTCCAGAAATACTGACCTGATTTCGATATCTGCGACACGCAATGGCGTGCGCGAGAGGGAGGACACATGACCAAGATGAATTTGAACGGCACGGAGCAAGAGCTGGACGGTGATCCATCGATGCCGCTCCTGTGGGCCATCAGGGATACGGCGGGGCTGAACGGCACGAAATACGGCTGCGGCGTCGGGCTCTGCGGCGCCTGCACGGTGCATGTGGACGGCAAGGCCGAGCGGGCCTGCCAGATCACGCTGAGCGACGTCGAGGGCAAATCCGTCACGACGATCGAGGGGCTCCACCCCTCCGGCGATCACGCCGTCCAGGTGGCGTGGCGTGACCTGAGCGTGCCGCAATGCGGGTTCTGCCAGACCGGGCAGATCATGCAGGCCGCCGCGCTGCTGGCCGAAAATCCGCAACCCTCCGACGACGAGATCCTGGCCACCATGTCGGGCAATGTCTGCCGTTGCGGTTGTTATCAGCGCATCGTCGATGCCGTTCGTCTCGCTAGCACGGGGATCTGAGCCATGTTGAAATATCTTGAACCTCTCGCCCCCGCGGTGACTGACACCGTGCGGCTTGCCAAGGTCACCCGTCGCGGCTTTCTCGGCACCACAGGCGCCTTCGCGCTCGCCGCCTACGCGGTTCCTGCGCGCGCATTCGATACCTATGCGACCGGCGGCGCGGACATGCCGCATGGCGTTGTCGACGATCCGCTGATCTTCGTGTCGATCGACGCCGACGGCACCGTGACGCTGGTGGCGCACCGTTCGGAAATGGGAACCGGCAGCCGCACGTCGCTGCCCATGATCATGGCCGACGAGATGGAGGCCGACTGGAGCCAGGTGAAGATCGTCCAGGCGCCGGGCGACGAGCCGAAATACGGCAACCAGGACACCGACGGCTCACGCTCCCTGCGCCATCACATCCAGGCCGCCCGCAAGATCGGCGCGTCGGTGCGCACGATGCTGGCCCGCGCCGCGGCCGAGCAGTGGGATGTCGATCCTGCGGATGTGCGGGTCGAAAACCATGCGGTCATCAACTCCAAGGGCAACATCCTGAGCTTCGGCGACCTGGCGGAGGCCGCGATGGCGCAGCCCGTGCCCGCGCACGAGGAGATCGCCTACAAGACCGAGGATCAGTTCCGCTACATCGGCAAGGGCGAGATCCAGATCACCGATCTGCGCGACATCACCACCGGCAACGCGGTCTATGGCGCGGATGTCATGCTGGACGGCATGAAGTTCGCGGTTGTCGCCCGGCCTCCGGTCGTGGGCGGCAAGGCCACCTCGTATGACGCGACCGAAACGCTGGCGGTGCCGGGTGTCGAAAGCGTGCACGAGATACCCTATGGCGGTCTGGCGATGAAGTTCGCGCCGCTGGGCGGGATCGCGGTCGTCGCGTCCAACACCTGGGCCGCGATCCAGGGCCGTGAGAAGCTCAAGATCGAATGGGAAGCGGGCGCGCATGGCGATTACAACTCGGAGAGCTACACCGCCGAGATGATCGCCACGTCGGAGCAGCCGGGCTCGGTCGCGCGCGACCAGGGCAGCGTGGACGACGCCTTTGCGAACGCGGCGAAGACCTTCACGCAGACCTATACCCAGGCCCACATGGCGCATATCCCGATGGAGCCGCCGGCGGCTATCGCGAGCTACACCGACGAGGGTCTGGAGATCTGGGCGCCGGTCCAGAGCCCGTATACGACGCGCACCGATACCGCGGCGGCGCTGGAACTGGACCCGGCGCAGGTGACCGTGAACGTCACCCTTCTGGGCGGCGGTTTCGGGCGCAAATCCAAGGCGGATTTCGTGACCGAAGCGGCCCTGCTGTCGCGTGAGGTCGGCGCGCCGGTCCGTGTGCAGTGGACACGCGAGGACGATGTGCATCACTCGTTCTACCACACCACGTCGGCCGAGCGGATCGAAGTGGCGATGGACGAGTCCGGGAAGGTCACCGGCTGGCTTCACCGTTCGGTGGCGCCGTCGATCCTGTCCACGTTCGCGCCGGACGAGGGCAACCCCATGCCGCTGGAACAGTGTATGGGCATGACGGATGTGCCGTTCGACATCGCCAACATCCGCTGCGAGAGCGGCAAGGCGCTGGCGCATACACGGATCGGCTGGTTCCGCTCGGTGTCCAACATCCCGCATGCCTGGGCGATCGGGTCTTTCGTCGGCGAATTGGCCGAAGAATTGGGCAAGGACCAGCGGGAGATGTGGCTGGAACTGATCGGCGCGCCCCGCAGCCTCGATCCGGTGGCGTCGGGTTTCCCGGACAGCTTCTGGAATTACGGCGAGCCGATGGACGAATTCCCGATCGAGACGGGGCGCCTCGCCAATGTGCTGAACCTCGCGGCCGACGGCATCGGCTACGGCAAGGATCTGCCCGAGGGCGAGGGCATCGGGCTGGCGGTGCATCGCAGCTTCGTCTCCTATGTCGGCTGCGCGGCCCGTGTGAAGGTCGTGGATGGCCGGATCACGGTGCCCGAGATGCACCTGGCGATCGATTGCGGATTCGCGGCCAACCCGGAACGCATCGAAAGCCAGATGCAGGGCGCCGCGGTCATGGGCATGACGACGGCGTTGCATTCGGGGATCACGTTCGAGAACGGCGCCGTGGTGCAGTCGAACTTCTACGACTACGACACGGTGCGGTCGGACAATTACCCGACTGTGGTCACGCATATCGTCCCGCATCCGTTCGCGGTTCACGCGACCGGCGTCGGCGAACCCGGCGTGCCGCCGGTGCCGCCGGCCATCGCCAACGGGCTTTTCGTCGCGACCGGCGACAGGCGCCGTGCGCTGCCTTTGGGTCTCGACGCCTGACACGTAACGCCCGCGCGATCACCTGATCCGCGCGGGCGCGTTCAGAACGACGAAAGCCGGTTCCTCGAAAAAGGGAGCCGGTTTTCTTTTCTTGCCGGCTAGAGCGTGTCGCGGTCGATCCGATTCAGGATTCCCAGAGCGATTGTAATGTGATTCCCTTCCGGCGAGCCAGATATGGGGGTCGCAGATGGGTAAGGCACATCCAGTGGAATTGCGTGAGCGTGTTGTTTCCTTCGTGGATGAGGGGCACGGACACCGCGAGGCGGCGCGGCACTTCCGGGTCTCGCCGAGATTTGTGAACGATCTGATCAAGCTGCGGCGCGACACCGGATCGCTGGCGCCGCGGCCCCAAGGCAACGGCGGCGGGCACGGCAAGCTGGCGGGCGTGACCGGCTGGATCGAGGCTCGCGTCGCCGCCAAGGGTGAAATCACGCTCGACGAATTGGCCGCAGAACTGGCCGAAACTCATGGCATCGCCGTCCATCGCGGCACCGTCTGGCGGACGCTGCGCGGTCTCGGGCTGACGCACAAAAAAAGACCTCCAGGCGCTTGAGCAGAAGCGCAAGGATGTTGCCGGCCTGCGCCGCATCTGGATCGCCAAGCGCCAGCCCTTCATGGCCAACCATCTGGAGCGTCTGGCTTTTCTGGACGAGACCTCGGTCAAAACCAACATGGCCAAGACCACCGGCTGGGCGCCCTGCGGCCAGCGCCTCACGGATCACGCGCCGTTCGGCCACTGGCGGACCCAGACCTTCGTCGCCGCCCTCCGCCATGATCGCCTGGACGCACCCTGGGTCATCGACGGAGCGATGAACGGCGAGATGTTCAGCCTCTACACCGAAACCCAACTACGGCCGACGCTGCGCGAAGGCGACGTCGTCATTCTCGACAACCTGTCGAGCCACAAGAGCCCCGGCGCCGCAGCAGCTCTACATGCCATCGGTGCCTGGTTCCTCTTCTTGCCGCCCTATAGCCCCGATCTCAATCCCATCGAGATGGCCTTCTCAAAACTCAAGGCACTGGTCAGGAAAGCCGCCGCACGGACCTACGATCAGCTTTGGGCCGCCGTCGGACATGTCTGCGACCTCTTCTCAGACGAGGAGTGCTACAACTACTTCAAAGCGGCCGGCTATGAGGCCGATTGACTGCGATGCGCTCTAGACCAAGGATGGAACGCCAGAAACTGTCGCTGCTGCGGGGAGGGGAACGGGCGCGGCCTCATACGCGGCGATGGCGCTCCGCAGTCGCGTGGCCTCCCGTGCGAGGCGTGCGATCTCGATCCGCAACTTTACCAGATCCGAGGCGCGGGCGGCGATGGTGTCGGCCATCCCGCCCGGCGCGCGGCCATTGAGACGGCAGGAGGCGGTGACCGTCAAAGTCCAGGGCCGGGTGACGCGACCACCTGCCGCCTCGATCCGGGCGACGATCCTGCGGTCCTCGTGGCACGGAATCGCTTCAAAGCCCCCGGCGCGAACATAGGCTTCGGTCCGAAAGGCGAGGCAGGCACCCGGCGTCTGGTTGTGCCGTGGCAAGGGGTCGTGGGGCGCGGGCGCGCGCAAGCCGTCGAGCTCTGCGGTCAGCGCCGCGACCTCATCCTCAAGCGTGCCGTGGCGGCGGACGATGTCGGGCAGGCGGGCGAACTCCTCGGGGTCCGGCACGATCCGTCCGCAGACGACTTCGGCGCGGTCCAGCGACTGCGCGACGGTCCGGCCCCAGCCTGGCATCACGACGCAATCGGCATCGGTCGTTGACAGTATGGTCGCAGTCGGGGCCACGTTCAGCGCCGCCTGAAACCCCAGCCTGCGCGCCTCGCCCACACCGCCCGCCAGACTGCCGGTGTCGAGGACAGCGACACTCAGGCCCGCGAAATCCCGTGCGACGGCGGCGGTCGCATCGGTGCAGCCATTGGCAATGACGATCACGTCCCGCGCCACGCCGTCGCGGGCAAGCGCGGCCAGCGCGACCGGAAGGCGCCGTGCCTCGTTGCGACAGGGAATCGCGACGAGGAAACCGCTCCGGCCCCAACCACGGGGGATGTGCAGGTTTCCTTTCATGCGGCGGACCTGACCAGACGGGGCGAAGAGGTCGATCCGGTGACGCGGGTCGCCGGGAGGCGCGGAGGTGCGGCGGCGCTGCGTGGCGGCCGCGAAGCAGGCCAGCGCGGCGTCGCCCTCGATCTGGTTTCCGGATGGCCCGAGCCACGTCACCGCCAGGACATCCGCCCCGGGCCAGCGGGTGTCGAGTTGCCGTGCGAGGTCGCACAAGCTGGGCTCGTCCAAGAAGTAGAGGATCTCCGACAGGACGATCAGATCGTAATCGCCATCCGGCAAGGGGCAGGGAAAGAAGGCCTGCACGAAACGCCCGGTGGGCACGGCGACCCGCGCGGCCTCCAGAGCCTTCGCCACCGCGTCGACGCCGGTATAGGCATCGCAGCGCGCAGCGAGCCGGCGCGCGAGTTCGCCGTTGCCGCAACCGACCTCCAGCGCCTCGGAGAAGCGCGGGCGCGGCAGCGCGGCGATCGTTGCAGCGAAACGCGCCGTCTCGTAGGCGACTCGAACGGAAGTTCCAGGGATCGTCCGTTCCGGCATAGAGCCGGTCGAGATGGGTGCGCGGGACGGCCATGGCGTCAGCTCCACCCTCTCGTCGTAGATCTCCGGCCCTTCGGCGAACATGTCGGCAAAGCCGTCGGGCATGGCAAACCCGTCCGGATCGTCCCGGATCACGCGGCCCTGCTGGCTGGCATGGGCGGCGATGGCGCGCGCCTTCAGCCCGGCATCGACCGGGTAGGTGTGGCGACGGCTGCCGGGAAGGTGCCGCGCCTCGCCGTGTCCCTGCCAGCGCGACCAGATCGGGTAGTGCAGCAGCGTCAGATGCGGCAGGTGCCGGAGCAGGCGATCGGCCAATGCGGCCGTGGTGACATGGTCGCAATGGGGATCGAGCGGCGACGGCGCGATCAGGACGCGAATGCCCAGGCGGTGGATCAGCGCGGCCAATTGCGCGACGATCACCGTCCGCAGGCACCTCGTGCAGGGCGGCGTCGGGATGGCCGAGGCAGGTCAGGTCTCGGTATGGATCGCCGCCCAGGATGGCGATGGCCCGCGCCAGCTCTTGCGCACGGAGTCCGGCGATGTCGACCGCACTCCGCGGATGCGAGGCGGCGCCATCGGTCAGGCAGACGACATGCGCCGGCCGCCCGATGCGCCAGCGATCGGCGAGCAGCGCGCCGCAGCCCAGTACCTCGTCGTCCGCATGAGGTGCCAGACACCAGGACCGGAGCTTTGCTCAGAAGCGCGTGCGGATTATCCATGCCAGATCGCCGAGAGGGGGCCGCTTCCGCCGAGCAGCGATGCGGCCGGCACTGCTGTTCCATCGCGTCGCGCGCGGCCTGCCGGCAATAGGTCGCGAGATCGCGCGCGATCCGTCCCGTTTCCGATCCGTCCGCGAAGTGCGGCAGGCCGACCGACCGCTCGACGGCCGCAATGGCATCCTGCGCCAGTTCCTCGGTCAGGAGCCGCGCCTGGATCGACAGCGCGACCGGCCGGTCCGGGTCGGCGCGGCCCTGCGGCCCCTGCGCGACTTCCGCGGCCTTTTCGACCAGACCGAACGCGGCGAAGGCCCGGCCGAGGGGCGCTGCAAGGCGTGCGACCTGCGCCTCCGCGTCCAGCCGGTCGCAGATCGGCAAGGTAATCTCGCGCCGCACCCAGCAGCCCGAGTGTCCCGCCCAATTGTAGTGCTGCAATGCGCCAGACACCGCCGACGAAGGTCGGCTCGACATGGTAGGCGCCAGGCTCACCGATCCAAAGCGGCGAGAGGCCGTCGAATTCGACGTCGCCGGAAACCGTCGCGCGCATCCCCAGCATGCTCCAGGTGCCGGGCCGGTGACGGGCCGGGTCTGTGACGTCGACCAGCGCCAGCCGACACTCCCCGCCATCCGCAACGGTAATCAGCGCATGCGTCAGGATCCCGAGGCCCGAGGCATAGCGCTTGGAGCCGACGAGGGTCTTCCCATCGAGCCGGACTGGGTTCGCGCCATCGGCGCCCCAGACGCCCAGGATGGCACCCTCCGGACACGCGCCCGGCGCGTGGAGATCCAGCAGATGCTGCGCGTTCACATGACCTTCAGCCAGTCGCGCCACGGGCAAGTTCGCTTCGGCGAGCGTCACGAGGGTGCGGGCAAGAGCGTCCGGTCGACGTTCGTCGAGCGCGCCGGACGCCATCACCGCGGCCACCGACCCCGTCAGCGGTGCGCCTGCATCCTCCGCCGCCGCGGCCTCGCGCAGCGTTCCCACGAGTGCCGCCAGAAAATCGAAGGGTCGCTCATTCCGCATGTTCGCCTGCTCCTGCCGTCACCACTGTTCACTGACGACGGATAACCTCCTGCCGAAGCGAAGGTTCCACGGGCTTCGGTGGGTGCATACCGGTTGGCGGAATTTGGTTCGTCAAAGGCGCGCAGGCAAAACGTGCAACCGCACCGCGGATGAGACACTTCAGGCACGAGAGGCGGAGCGATTGCGCTACGTTTCGAGAGGGTTTTCGCCGGCAGGCCAGAAAGGCCCGTTCCTCTTGGAGTAGGAGATGCTCGCGAAATCGGTCGACGTCCCGCCTGGGGTGGCAACCTGGATGATCCTCGACGCGACCTTCTGAAACGAGCCGTAGAAGTGGAAGAGCGACTTGACCGTGACGAGCCGCTTGCGCCCAAGCTCGATTCCGAGCTGTTCGAGAGCCTCCGGGTGGTAGACCTGCGTGCGCAGGTCGTTGACGAGAATGTCGACCTCATCGCCCGTGCGCAGCCAGACCACGGTGCCCATCGGCTCCAGCCCCTTGCCCAGATGCTGACCGAGGCCGCAGGCGATGTTCATGACGCGTGCCTCCAGATCCACCGGATCGCCCGAGGTCGCCCCGATCTTTCCGCCGATCCGGAGCCGCAGATCGCTGCCGATCCCGGCGTCGCGGCAGATCCGGACAGCGACCGGATCCCAGTAGATGCCCGTCGCGCCGCTAAGCGACCTGTCGAGAATGCCGCGAAGTAGAAACGTCGAATCGCCCGGCGCCCCGCCGCCGGAATTGTCGCCCATGTCGGCCAGAACTACGGGGCCCTCCGCGCTGGCACCCGCGGCGTCGAGGGCCTCGTTCATCTCGAAGAGCCGGGTGGTCACCTCGTGGCGAAGGTCGAAAAAGGCGCGCCCGAGTTCCGACGCAGTGTCCTCTGCCAGAGCCGGATCACCGTCGGCGATCACCAGCACGCGCGCCCCGCCTTAGGCGACATCGGCCCAGGGAAAGCCATGCACGAGGGACACCGACAGGATCCAGGGGCGCTCCTCCGGCGCGTGCATACGGTCCACGAAAGCACGTATGGCGCCGGTCTTGGTGAGATAGAGGCTTATCATCCGGCGAATTGCCGCAGGACGGGCCGGATCTCACCGGCGAAAGCCCTGCACGCCAGCTCGAACAGCTACTCCGCACGCTCCGAAGCATCGTCGTGCGGGTATTCCTTGAAGCACACGATCAGGTCGCTGCACTCCATCATCCGTCGCGTCAGATGGCAGTGCAGGTCCAGCAGCGTACCGATGGTCGCGCCGGGACAGAGGTCGCGCACACGCTGCAGTATGTCTCCTTCGCAATCGTCGATGGCTTCCGCGACCATCGCGCCATGAAGCTGCAACAAGACCACGTCTACGCCATGCGCATCCCCGAGATCGGCCAGGATCCGGCCGCTGAGCTCCGCATAGCGCTCCGCCGTCGTGCGGCCCGCCGGCTCTGCGATGGCCGCCAGGCTTCGACGACGTCCCAGCCCAGCGCCTCCGCCCTTGCACGCCAGACATGCAGCGCTTCGGTCATCAGGTTGGGCGGCATGCGCGTGGCATCTGCCTGACGCAGGAAATAATCCTCGAACCCGGACATGGCGGTGGGCATCGAGCAGAAGGTGTTGGTTTCGGTGGAGAGCGTCGCGATGAAGAGGCGCATGGTCACGGGATCCGTCGCGCGGGCCAGCCGGACGGCCCGGAGCGCGCAGGCGAGGAGTGATGCAGGAAACGAAAGGTCATCTGGATCCTGGTCAATGCAGGGAATTTGGTTCACTTCCTGCCAGATAGAGGAATATTGCAAGAAAATTCTTGTTCGTGAGGATCTGTCTGAAATACTGCAGGTCAAGGAGAGAGCATGGGTCAATCCACCGCCGCACAGCAGCAGACAGTTTCGGCATCTGCGCCCGACACCAGCGTCGCGGCGTTCGGGTCGGAGGTGCGGCAACTGCGCAAGGCGCGCGGCATGACCCTGGCAAGACTGTCTGAGGCGAGCGGCATCTCGGTCAGTCATGTCAGCGCGATAGAGCGCGCCGCCGTGAATGCCTCCATCGACAAGGTCGCGCGGCTGGCCGACGCGCTGGCGGTTCCCGTGGCCTGGTTTTTCGTCCGCCGCCCCGGCGCGGGCCCGCTTGAACGTGCGCATGTGGTGCGCGCGGACAACCGCCGAAACCTCAACCTCCTCTACGGCGAGACGCCGGAGGAAACGGGTTACACCGATTGGCTCCTGTCGAGTACGATCGGCGGCAATGTCCACGTCGGGCTGAGCGATTATGCGCCCTGGTCGGACAGGTACGAAAGTGATCTGGTGGTGCGTGACGGCGAACAGCATTGCCTCGTTCTCGAAGGAGAGATCGAACTGGTTCTCGGGGACGAAATCGTCACACTGAGGCAGGGCGACAGCTTCAGCATCCCGGGCGACGTTCCGCACCGGACCCGCAACAGGAGCGCCGAGCCCGCCCGAATGATATGGGTCAATGCACCGGTTGTCATTCCGAAGGACTGTGCAACAATCGAACCTGCCATCGCAGCGCAGGCCGGCGAGACGACCGGCGCCTGATCGACAGAAGACAAACAACGGGAGAGAAGACCATGACCAACAGACTTATTCGTCCCGACCGCAGACGCGTTCTGCAAGGCGGGGCCGCCCTCGGTGCGCTCGGACTGAGCGGCGTGCCATCCTTCGCCCAGACCGGGAAGCGGGGAGGGTCCGTGCGCGTCGCATTGGCCGAAGGGTCCACGCAGGACTCCCTGAATCCGTGGACCTACACCGATATCTACATGCTGTCTGTGGGCTTCGCGACGCATTCGACGCTGACCGAGATCAACCCGAGCGGGGAGCTTGTCGGCGACGTGGCCGAAAGCTGGGAAGGCTCGAACGAGGCCCAGACCTGGACCTTCGAGTTGCGCCCGGAGGCGACGTTCTCCGATGGACGCCCCGTGACCGCCGACGACGTGATCGGCTCGATCCAGTATCACGCCGGCGAAGACTCGGGCTCGAGCATGCGGACCACGGCCGAAACGATCAGCGAGTTCCGCAAGGACGGCGATCGCACCGTGATCTTCGAACTGATCGGGCCGAACGCTGATTTCCCGTTCCTGATGGCCGATTATCACTTCATCATCATGCCGGTCGAGGAGGGCAAGGCGAACTGGCAGGATTACATCGGCTCGGGTGGTTACACGATGGAGAACCACCAGCCCGGCGTCTCGACCCTGTTGAAGCGGCGCGACGACTACTGGAAACCGGACCGGGCCTGGTTCGACGAAATCGAGATTCTCTACGTTCCCGACGTGACGGCGCGCCAGAACGGTCTGCGCACCGGCGAAGTGGACATCATGAGCCGGGTCGACCTGAAGACGGTCGGCTTGCTGGAACGGATGCCGGCGGTTCGTGTCGAGGAGGCGACGGGTTTTCTGCACTACACCTTCCCGATGAATACCGGGCTCAATCCCTATGACGACAACCAGCTCCGCCTGGCGCTGAAGCACGGAATCGACCGCGAGGCGCTGGTCGCCACCATTCTCAACGGGCGTGGCATCGTCGGAAACGACCACCCGATCGCGCCCTCGGTGCCCTACCACAACGCGGCACTGGAGCAGCGCACCTATGACCCGGACAAGGCTAAATACCACCTCAAGCAGGCCGGTCTGGACAGTATCGACCTGACCTGCTCCGCCGCCGACGCCGCCTATTCCGGCGCGGTCGACGCGACGGTGCTCTATCGCGAGCATCTGGCGCCCGCGGGCATCGACCTGACTGTCGACCGCAGACCCAATGACGGCTACTGGTCGGACGTTTGGATGCAGGAGCCGTTCTGCGCCTGCTACTGGGGCGGCCGTCCGACCTGCGACTGGATGTTCAGCAGCGCCTACGCCACCGGCGCGGACTGGAACGACACCAATTGGGACAACGAGCGGTTCAACGAGTTGCTGATCGAGGCGCGGGGCGAGCTGAACAGCGACCTGCGCGCCGAGATGTACGGCGAGATGCAGGAGATGGTCCGCGATGAGGGTGGGGTCGTCGTCTGGGCCTTCGCCAACTACGTCTATGCGATGAGTGACAAGATCGCGCACGGCCCCGATGTCGCCTCCAACTGGGAGATGGACGGCGGGCGCTGGGTCGAGCGATGGTGGCTTGCCTGACGTCTGACGTCGCGAGGTAAACGATCGGCGTCCCGGACTTCGGACCGGGGCGCCGCATCACAGCGACATGCAGGTACTTCTGAAAAAGGCGGCTTCTGCGGAGCCGTTTCGGTTGTGCAACGCGACAGGGCCTCGATCGTCGTCAGATGCCGTCGTTCGCAGCCTCGCCCTATGCCATTTCCGCGATCGGCGGCGCTGCCTTCTCCGGCAGCGGGCTGACATATCCGTTCGGTCCGGTGCGGTGCGCCAGATCCTCTCTGGCGCGCGCGCGCAAATCGGGGTCCGACATCACGTCTGCGCCTGTCGCGGCCATCACCGCCGCGGCATGAACCATGCCCTTGATCGCCGGCTGGCTCTTGCCCTGCGCGACCGCCTGCCAGCTGTGAAGCTGGGTTCCGATGGCGTGATTGGCGCCCCAGAGCTGAACCGTCGGCACGACCCAGCTCACGTCCGCGACATCGGTGGAGCCCGCCATCGATACCGTCGGCGCATCGGCAGGCACGATGAAATCGGCCAGCGACCGTCGACCGGCTTCCTCGATACCCAGCGAGCGGTAGGAGGCGAGAATGTCCTCCTCGGTCAGCGTCGCCTGGAACCGCGCGGCGTAGGCCTTGTCGACATCGGAAAAGGCCGGCGGGCCAAGCTGCTCGAGATTGCGCTGCATCGCGTCGCCCAGCGGCGCGTTGTAGATCAGGTTCGACACGGCCGCCAGAACCTTGTCCGTCACCGTGGTCTCGGTCATCAGCGCGGCACCGGCGGCCACCTTCCGGACCCGCTCCAGCAGCGCCAGCATCTCCGGCGCGGTGGCCGCCCGCACGACGTAGCGCACCTTGGCATAGGCCTGCACCACGTTCGGGGAGATGCCGCCGCCATCGATGATCGCGTGGTGGATCCGCGCCGCGTCCGGCATGTGCTCGCGCAAGTAGTTGATGCCGACGCTCATCAGTTCCGCGGCGTCGAGCGCGCTGCGCCCCAGATGCGGCGCGGCGGCGGCATGGGACGCGCGACCTTCGAAGCTGAAATCGACGCGGGCGTTGGAGAGCGAACTGCCCTTCAGCAGGCCCGGAATACACCCCGGATGCCAGGAAATCGCGATGTCGACGTCCTCGAACGCGCCGTCCCGCACCATGAAGGCCTTGGCCGCCCCGCCTTCTTCCGCCGGGCAGCCGTAGTATCGCACCCGCCCGGGCGTGCCCGTCGCTTCCAGCCATGTCTTGACCGCCGTCGCGGCCAGCATCGCGGCCGAGCCGAGCAGGTTATGCCCGCACCCGTGTCCGTTCGCGCCAGATTGGAGCGGGTCCTTCTCGAACACGTCGGCCTTCTGGCTGAGCCCGGCCAAGGCATCGAATTCGCCGAGGAACGCGATGACCGGGCCGCCCGATCCCGCCTCCCCCATCACGGCGGTCGGGATCCCGGCCACGTTCTCCTGGATCCGAAAGCCCTGGAACGCCAATTCGTCCAGATGCGCCGCAACCGAGTCCGTCTCGGCATAACAAGTCTCGGGCGTCGCCCAGACACGGTCGCTCAACGCCTTGAAGCGGTCCTTCGCGTCCTCGACATATGCCCACAACGGGTGTTCGTTCATGGCGCGGTCTCCTGGAGCATTGGGGCGCCGCGGTACTGGAACTCGTACCGAGCGCTGTTTTCCCGAGCGTAGGTTCGAGGGCATGAGTTTGCAACGCCCGCCTCATGCCTACATCGTGACCTCCGGTGCCATGTCAAATTCAGCGAGTGTCCGGGGGCGCGGGACGATCGTTTGCGAGAGAAAGCCATGGCCAAAACCCGGGCAAAGCTTGCACCAAACTGACGCAATTATGTGGTCGGAGTGGCAGGATTCGAACCTACGACCCCTGCCTCCCGAAGACAGTGCTCTACCAGGCTGAGCTACACTCCGACCGTGGCCGGTCGATACTCCGACTGCAGATGCTTGGCAAGGGGGCAATCGGCGGAGAGCCGATGCGGCGGTGGCCCTTCGATGAATGCGCTCAGGTATCCAGAGCGGGTTCGAAGGTCATTACCCGGTCGGCCAGACATCCGCGGCTGCGCCGGTCGGTCATTCAGAGGCTCTCGTCGAGCTTGGCGAGCACCGCGTCTCCCATCCCGGTGGTCGAAACCGGGCTCACGCCTTCCTCGCCCAGCAGGTCGGCGGTGCGCAGTCCGTCCGCCAGAACCGCGTTCACCGCCTCCTCCAGCCGGGCTGCCTCGTCGCCAGCATCGAAGGAGTAGCGTAGCGCCATCGCGAAGCTGAGGATGCAGGCGATCGGGTTCGCCTTGCCCTGGCCGGCGATGTCGGGGGCGGAGCCGTGAACGGGTTCGTAGAGTGCCTTCGGCCGGCCGTTCGACATCGGCGCACCGAGGCTTGCCGACGGCAGCATGCCGAGCGAGCCGGTGAGCATCGCGGCGAGGTCGGAGAGCAGGTCGCCGAAGAGGTTGTCGGTCACGATCACGTCGAACTGCTTGGGCCAGCGGGTGAGCTGCATCGCGCCCGCGTCGGCATACATGTGCGACAGCTCCACGTCCGGGTAGTCGGCGCCCACACGGGTTACGACCTCGCGCCAGAGCACGCCGGATTCCATCACGTTGGCCTTTTCCATGGAGCAGAGTTTGCCGCTGCGTTTCATCGCCAGTTCGAAGGCCGACCGTGCCACCCGCTCGATCTCGCTCTCGGTGTAGCGCTGGGTGTTGATGCCGACGCGCTCGTTGCCTTCCTCGAAGATTCCGCGGGGCTCGCCGAAATAGACGCCGGAGGTCAGCTCGCGCACGATCATGATGTCGAGCCCGGCCACCACGTCGCGCTTGAGAGAGGAGAAATCGGCAAGCGCGTCGAAGCACTGCGCGGGGCGCAGGTTGGCGAAAAGGTCCATCTCCTTGCGCAGCCGCAAAAGTCCCCGCTCGGGCTTCACCGAGAAGTCGAGATTGTCATACTTCGGACCGCCGACGGCGCCCAGCAGCACGGCATCGACCTCCTGCGCCCTGGCCATCGTGTCGTCGTGCAGCGGCGTGCCATGCGCATCATAGGCGCAGCCGCCGACCAGGTCCTCGCTCACGTCGAACGTCATTCCGCGGTTCTTGCCGTACCAGTCGATGATCCGGCGCACCTCTGCCATGACTTCGGGGCCGATCCCGTCTCCGGGCAGGATGAGAAGCGAGGGGTTGGACATGGGGCCGGGTCTCCTGGGACTGTATCGAGAGCGGCGTAGCGCCTGCGTCCACCAGGGTCAACATCGCCCGTTCACGAAGCGCTGCCGCTGCCCCCCGAGCGTCTATGCATTCCCAAGCAGGTCGTCCAATCCGCCGGCCAGGAGCGTCCAGACCCGGTCCACCCGCGGAATGCGGCGAACGGTTTCATGCGCCGTGAGCCAGACGGGCAGGGTGGGCGGTTGCATCTCCGGGAACCGGATTTCCTCGACCAGCGGATCGGCCTGCCCCACGTTTCGCTGGCCGAAGCCGATGCCGCATCCCGCGCGGATCAGTTCCCAATACGCCGTCTGGTTGTCGCAGCGGGTTGCGAAATCGTCGGCGGTCACCGGCAGACCGGCCGCCGCCATGCCGTCGATGACCAGTCGCGAGCGATCGTATCCGACGAGGTCATGCCGCAGCAGGTCCTCGGGGCAGGCGGGTCGTCCCGCGCGGTCGAGGTAGCTGCGCGCGGCGAAGATACCGATCGTCAGATCGCCGATGTGGCGGGTCACGAGGTCGAGATGCTGCGGCCGGTACATGCGCACCGCGATGTCCGCCTCGCGAAAGGTCAGATTGTCGCTGTCATCGCTCGGTTGCAGCACCAGGGATATGGCAGGCTCGGCGTGCCGGATCGTGGCGAGGATCGAAGGCAGCACGTGGTGGGCGGCAAAGACGCTGGCGGCGATGCGCACCGTGCCCTCCAGCCGTCCGGCCTCGGCCTCGGCCGTGCGCCTGATCGCATGCATGGCGGAGCGCATCTCTTCCGCGGCAGGGCGGATCTGCTGACCCATGGGAGTGAGGTCCAACCCTCGTGCGTGCCGGCGGAAGAGTTCGACCTCAAGTGCGGATTCCAGCGTCCGGACATGCCGGCCAATGGTCGGCTGACTTTGCCTCAGTGCCGATGCGGCCGCGGAGAGCGAGCCGGTTTCCGCCACGGCGAGAAAACTCTGAACGAGGGACCAGTCGAGATCGGAGAGATGCTCTGCCATTCAATCGTGAATATACGATCTGCAAATCCATGCAATTTCTTTGTGTTCTGCATCGGCGTAATTGTCGGGCAATCCATTCAACCCGAAAGGTCACGACATGCCACATACCGTTCTTATCCTTGGCGCCAACGGCCGCTTTGGCCGCCACGCTGCCGACGCCTTCGCCACCGCCGGCTGGACCGTCCGCCGTTTCGACCGGGCGCGCGACGATCTGAATGCGACCGTCCGCGGTTGCGAGATCGTCGTGAACGCATGGAACCCACCGGACTACAGCACCTGGGCGCGCGATCTGCTTCCGCTTCATCGGCGGGTCATCAAGGCCGTGCGTGGAACCGATGCGACCGTGATCGTGCCGGGCAACGTCTATGTCTTTGGCGCGGATACGCCGGCACCATGGTCGGAGGTGTCGCCTCATAATGCCGCCAACCCGCTCGGCCGGCTGCGCATCGCCATGGAGGCGGAGTACGGCGCCGCCGGGATCCGGACCATACTTCTGCGTGCGGGGGATTTCCTCGACGTCGAGGCATCGGGCAACTGGTTCGATCTTGCCTTGGCAAAGAAGCTGGCGCGGGGGCGGTTCTCGTATCCAGGCAATCCCGACATTCCCCATGCCTGGGCGTTCCTGCCGGATCTGGCGCGCGCCGCGGTGGCGCTGGCGGAGATGCGCGACAGCCTCCCCGCATATGCCGACGTCCCGTTTCCGGGCTACACGCTATCCGGGCGAGAGATGGCAGAGGGTCTGGAACGCGTCATGGCGCGTCCGGTCAAGCTGACGCGCATGAACTGGATGCCGCTGGCACTGATGTCTCCGGTGATGCCCGCGATGCGGGGCCTGCGCGAGATGCGGTATCTTTGGGATACACCGCACTGGCTGTCCGGGGACATGATCCGGAGCCTGCTGCCGGAGTTCCGTCAGACGCCGGTCGACGCCGCGCTGGGCGCGGCGGTGGCCCACCTGCGCGGCGGATCCGTGGACTCCGAACGACACCCGCAATTGGTCGCGCCCCGACCGGCGCAGGGATGATCCATGCCAATCGCCTGTGCCGCCCGCATGGCACAGGCGGTCACTTGCGCGCGACATCCACCCAGACGAGGTGGTGGCGACTGGCCGCGTCGACCGTTTCCGCCTCCGGCGTTCCCGGTTCCGGCCAGACAACGCCCGCGTCCACCACGTGCCAATCCTGCGACGGCAGCACGTAGCTGACGCGCATCCGTTCGAGGTCTTCGCGGCGCCAGTCGACGGTCAGGGGTCCCGCCGCACCTTCAGGGCGGGGATCCTGCAGGTCCGGATGGCTCAGCAACTCGCGGATCGCCTCGCGCCGTCCCTCTCCGCGATCGGGGTCTAGGTTGGCGTGACCTGCGATGATCAGTCCATCGGGCGGCGGAACGGAGAGCTTTCCGTCGAGAAGCAGGGTCCAGAACCGGATCTCGTCATGGTTGCGCCGCCCGTTCCTGTCCTCCGGCCCGTCAAAGACCGGCGAGGTGGCCGCGAAAGTGCCCAACCACAAGCGACCATTGGTGCCCGTGTCGATCGGCAGCAGCCAGTGTGCGGTGGAGGAGAGGCGCAGGACATCCCCAAGGCCCTCGGGCTGCCCCGGCCAGGGCAGCAGCGCGCCGGGCAGGTCGCGCCACAACATCGGCGTGAAGTCCACGACCTCATCGCGCGATAACGGCCAGCGGGACAGCACGGCGAGGCTGTCGGGGCCGGTGAACGGGCCATAGCTCTGTGAATCCTCCGGATCGCCCAGCCGGCCATTTCCGTCGATGTCGAGCCCGGTCGGAACGCCCCGGTTGGGCTTGCCGGCAAAGCGATGCGGCAGGTCGAGCCCCGCCGTCTTCCAGTTTCTCGGCAAGCGCCTCCAGCGCCAGCGCCTCGAGATCCCAGTCAATTCCGCGCAGGACGAGGATATCCGGTTTCGCTCCACGAATGACATTCACCACGGCCGCGACCTGCGGATCGTCCCGATGCACGATATCACGATAGAGCAGCCCCGGTCCGTCACGCGACAGTTCCGTATGGTAGAAAGCGACCCGGATCGCATCCGCCGCCGCCTGGCACGGCGACACAAGCGCCGCGACAATCGCGACAACCGCGATGAGGTGCCGGATCAGGCTGGCTGCACGTCCGTCGAGTTGCGTGTGATATGGGTTCGCCGATGGCTTTCGGTCGTCATCTCGGCGAGCCAGCCCAAAGCCCGTTCGCGCGTGCTCATGCTGGTAAGCGGGAATGCCCATGCGATTATCGTCCGGATCGGGGTTGGCAGGTTCGCAAGCGAGACGGGGTCTAGCAGAAAATCGGCCGGCTTGACCACCACCGCAATGAGGTCGGCCAGTAGCGGTCGGAACAGGATGCTGAACCTCTCAAGCAACCTCCGTGTGCCCGCAAGGTCGGGCAGGGTGAGTTGGCAGCCAGGTTGCCGCTTTATTGCTTCGACTGTGTCACGCAAGTGCTTGCGACTTTTTGCGCCGCTTGGATCAACAACCGAATCGCGCGCAAGGTCCATGAAACGGAAGCGACCGGGCAGCGCGACCAGCCTTCTTACCTGCACGCGATCTACCTGCGAAGCTCAGACCCAGGGACGGGACTGGCTGGCCTTGTCCTCGAAAGCTGCGATGTTCTCCGCTTTCTCCAGGCTCAGTCCGATATCGTCGAGCCCCTCGATCAGGCAATGCTTCTTGAAGCTGTCGATCTGGAAATGGAACACTTCACCGTCCGACGACGTGACTGTCTGCGCTTCCAGGTCCACAGTCATACGGGCGTTGGCACCCTTTTCGGCGTCCTTCATCAGGACGTCGACCGCGTCCTGCGGCAGCACGATGGGCAGGATGCCGTTCTTGAAGCAGTTGTTGTAGAAGATGTCGGCATAGGACGGTGCAACGACGGCCTTGATCCCGAAATCCTTCAGGGCCCAGGGCGCATGCTCCCGCGAGGACCCGCAGCCGAAATTTTCCCCCGCCACCAGAATTTGCGCCTCGCGGTACTGCGGCTTGTTCAGCACGAAATCCGGCTTCTCGTTGCCGTCGTCATCGTAGCGCATCTCGTCGAAGAGGTTCACGCCCAGTCCCGAGCGCTTGATCGTCTTCAGGAACTGCTTGGGGATGATCATGTCGGTGTCGATGTTCACCAGCGGCATCGGGGCGGCGATCCCGGTCAGCGTTTCGAACTTGTCCATGTCGGCTCCTCGGTCTGGCTTCGGAACATCCATCGAGATCCGATGGCTCGGTGCGGTGCATGATCTACCGTCGCGGCCGCTGCCGCACAAGCAGAAACGGCCCCCGTGAAGGGGACCGTCGTGGTTGTTTCAACTGGAACCGAGTTCTGCGGGAGGCCCTCAGGCCGCCTTGCGGCGTCGCATTGCGGCGAGGCCGCCAAGACCGGCGATCAGCATCCATCCGGCCGCCGGAAGCGGCACGACGTTGGTGCCCGGCGTGGTCGGCGGCTGCGAGATGATCTCGCCCACCTTGATGTCGACGAAGGCTTCGGCGAAGGACAGCGCATCGTCGCCGCCGGAGCGGATGAAGTTCAGGTTCCACGCCGCGCCGCCGGTGGCAAGTGCGACCGGAATGTAGGCGTCCCCGCTTCCGGAACCGGCCACACCGTTTGCGGATGTGGTGAAACCACCGGATCCATCGGCCGCGTATCCGTTGCCATTGCTGTCGATGCCGATGGCCGTTCCCGCGTCGGACGAGAAGTTGTGGCTGACGATGGCGTTCAACAGAATGTTGCTGGATTTGAGCGCATTCGCGATCGAGGTCGACGACAGCGACGTGTCCGCCGCGTTGAGACCGCTGCCCGAAAGAACCCTGTCTTCGTCCGTCACCAGGATGAAGTTCACGGCGGCACCCGGCGTGAACGAGTAGTTTTTCAGCGCGAAATCGATAGCTTGATAGCCATCTTCGAAACTGCCCGAGGTTACGAGATTCCCGAGATTTGTCTTCGTCGCGGCCGCACCTTCGAGGCCCGGGCCGCCGATCTTCTTCGGTGCCGGAGCTGCTGGCGCCGAATCCAACCACACCATAGAGACGAGTGTCAGTGACACCTGCCGTGAGGAGGTCGGCGTCCAACTTGTCGATGACCGTGTTCTCCAGGAAAGCTTGGTCGCCGCCCATGGATCCGGATTCGTCGACGATGAAGATCACGTTGGACTTGGTGTTGACGGTGGCCGCAAATGCAGCGGACATCGAGAACGCGACAGCAGCCGTGGCTACTGCGATTCGCTTCATAAACATGGTTTCCCCCTTGGAAAGGAAATAAAAATACAAAATTGCCGGCATTCGAATATCACCGGTAACAAAAACGTAGCGGCGCGAATCGGATGCGTCCAGTGTTTAGCGTTGTCGTTTTCAAGATTAACGCCGCGACACGACACAAAAATTGAGATGATACCGCAATCGCTCTCTAACCGGGAAAAAGACTCCCGTATAAGTTGAAATGCCCGATGAGATCGCGCCTGAATTCAGGCGCGCCTCAAACTCTCAATTGATGATCAGTGCTGACGACCGTGCTCACGTCAGATCGCGCACGTCCGTCAGGCGCCCTGTCACCGCTGCCGCAGCGGCCATGGCGGGACTCATCAGGTGCGTGCGGCCACCGCGGCCCTGACGGCCTTCGAAGTTGCGGTTCGAGGTCGCCGCGCACCGCTCGCCCGGGCTGAGCTGGTCGGGGTTCATGCCCAGGCACATGGAACATCCCGCTAGACGCCATTCGAAGCCAGCATCGGTGAAGATGTCGGCCAGCCCCTCTTCCTCCGCCTGCGCCCGCACGAGGCCGGAGCCGGGAACGATCATCGCGCGCAGACCGTCCTTGATCTTCTTGCCCTTCAGGATCTCCGCTGCCGCGCGCAGATCCTCGATCCGGCCGTTGGTGCAGGAGCCGATGAAGACCGTGTCGATCTCGATATCGCTCAGCTTCGTGCCCGGTTTCAGACCCATGTATTCCAGCGACCGGCGCGCCGCATCGACCTTGCCGCCCTTGAAGGAGGCCGGATCGGGCACCTCGCCGGTGATCGGCAGCACGTCCTCGGGGCTGGTGCCCCAGGTGACGACCGGCGCGATCTCCTCGGCGGGAATCGTGATGACCTTGTCCCAATGCGCGTCGTCGTCGGAATGGAGCGTCTTCCACCACGCCAGCGCCGCTTCCCACTGCGCGCCCTTCGGTGCGTGCGGCCGGCCCTTCACATAGTCGAAGGTCGTCTCGTCCGGCGCGATCAGGCCCGCGCGTGCGCCGCCCTCGATCGCCATGTTGCAGACGGTCATGCGGCCTTCCATCGACAGTGACCGGATCGCCTCGCCGCAATACTCGATGACGTAGCCGGTCCCGCCCGCGGTGCCGGTCCGGCCGATCACCGTCAGGGTGATGTCCTTGGCCGTCACGCCCGGGAGCAGCTGGCCGGTGATCTCGACCTTCATGTTCTTCGACTTCGACTGGATCAGCGTCTGGGTCGCCAGCACGTGCTCGACCTCCGACGTGCCGATGCCATGCGCCAGCGCGCCAAAGGCCCCGTGCGTGGCCGTATGGCTGTCGCCGCAGACGACGGTCATGCCCGGCAGGGTCCAGCCCTGTTCCGGGCCCACGATATGCACGATGCCCTGGCGGACGTCGTTCATCTCGTAGTAGTTCACCAGCCCGAATTCGCGCGCGTTGCTGTCCAGCGCCTCGACCTGGATCCGGCTCTGCTCGTCCTTGATGCCCTGCAGGCGGTCGGCCGAGGTCGGCACGTTGTGGTCGGGCACGGCGATGGTCTTCTCGGGTGCGCGCACCTTGCGGCCGGCCATGCGCAGCCCCTCGAAGGCCTGCGGGCTGGTGACCTCGTGCACCAGGTGACGGTCGATGTAGATCAGGCAGGTGCCATCGTCGGCCTCGTGCACGAGATGGGCATCCCAGATCTTGTCATAGAGTGTCTTGGGGGACATCGGTCCTCTCCCTCGGTCTGTTTCGTCCTGAAAACACTGGAGATCGCGCGGGCAGCTCCGCGCGGGACATCATAGCCGGGCCAGAACCGAACGGCTGGCACCATAGAAGCGCTCGCGCAGGCGCGTCCGGTCCTTGATGTCGAAAATCACGATCATGAGCGCCCAGATACATGCGGTACCGAGTCGCCGCAAGGGCGCGGTAAGGCCGGGGAACTTGCCCAGTCCCGCCCACCATGCAAAAATCGGCAAAAAACAGGAACCGGGCAGACATGAGCAATCATACGATCGGTTTGGTAGGTGCCGCGCAGGCGCAGACGACCGATCCTGCGCCGCTGCCGAACGAGGACCTGGCGGACGCGGCCGAAGCGATCTTCGATGTCGGGCAGTCGCTACTGTCGCAGGGCGAGGTCTTCATCGGCACCTTGCTGCGCCCGTGGAACGCGTACCAGGTGCTGATCGCGCTGGCAGTCCTGGTCGTCGCCCATCTCTTGCGGGCATTCCTGGGACCGAGGATCCGCGAGTGGATGGCCTCGCGCGAGGGGTGGCCCAAATGGCGCATGCGCGTCCTCGTGGTGATCCACCAGAGATTGCGTCTGATCTTCTTCGTCCTCCTGATCTGGCTGGTCGTGCAGATCATGCGCGAAGTCACCTGGCCCTCGCGGTCCTATCTTCTGGGCATCCTCGCCACGCTGACGACTGCGTGGCTGCTGGTGGTGTTCGCCACGCGGCTGATCCGGTCTCGCTTCCTGCGCATGCTCGTCCGGTACGGTGTCTTCATCTACGTGGTGCTCGAAGTGCTGGGCGTCATGGACGAGGCGGTGCACATCCTGGATGCGGCGGCACTTCAGATCGGCGAGTTCCGCCTGTCGCTTCTGCTGCTCGTGCAGGGCGTCGTGATCATCGGCATTCTTTTGGCGGCCGCGCGGTTCGTCACGGTCACGACGTCGAACCGGGTGCGGTCCAACGAGGCGATCAGCCCGTCCATGCAGGTGCTGATCGTCAAGGCGGTGCAGATCATCTTCTATGCGCTGGCCTTCTTCATCGGAGTGCGGGCGATCGGCCTCGATCTCACCGGGCTCGCCGTATTGTCGGGCGCGATCGGCGTCGGCTTGGGCTTCGGCCTGCAGAAGGTGGTGTCGAACCTGGTCTCGGGCGTCATCATCCTGCTCGACCGGTCGATCAAGCCCGGCGACGTGATCTCCCTTGGCGAGACCTTCGGGTGGATCCAGACGCTGGGCGCCCGTTATGCCTCCGTGGTCACGCGCGACGGGAAGGAATACCTGATCCCGAACGAGGATCTGATCACCGGACAGGTGGTGAACTGGTCCCATTCGAACCGCTTCGTCCGGCTCGACATCTATTTCGGCACGTCCTATGGCGACGATCCCCACAAGGTGCGGCAGCTGGCGATCGACGCGGCCCTGGGTGTGAAACGCGTGCTGCACCACAAGCCGCCGGTCTGCCACATCGTGGGGTTCGGGGATTCCAGCGTCGACTACATCCTGCGGTTCTGGATCGACGATCCGACGGGGGGACTGACCAATATCCGCGGAAACGTATATCTCGCGCTTTGGGACGCGTTCCAGGACAACGGCGTGTCGATACCGTTTCCGCAGCGTGAGGTTCGTCTGCTGGGCGACGATCCGACCCCGGCCGCCGCGCTCGACTGACCGCGCGCCGCCTCAGCCCGGATCGGCCGGAAGGAATCCTCCGTTGCGCGAGAGGTCCGCCATGCAGGTGAAGGGAAGATCGAAGACCGCAAGCGCCTTCAATTCCTTGCGGTAGACTTCCACCTTTATCCCGCCGGAATATTCCGCCAGTTGCTGATACATGCGCCCGGTGGCATAGGTGTCGTCGTCGGGTGCCCAGAGCACCGTCCGCGTGTGCACCATCGCGCCCGGAAGTTGATCGTTCACGTCCCGCAGGACGACCCTGATCCGCTCGAAATCCAGATCCACCCGCGTCACGCCGGATAGGTCCAGCAATTCCGGCCGCCCGGGCCT
Source organism: uncultured Alphaproteobacteria bacterium (assembly GCA_963721175.1). GTDB lineage: Bacteria > Pseudomonadota > Alphaproteobacteria > Rhodobacterales > Rhodobacteraceae > Aliishimia. The sequence goes on from CAVRIG010000007.1 coordinate 52,737, forward strand.
GTAGTTGCGGTCGGCAAGGTAGATCACCAAGTTCGTGCGGATCTGGTAGAGATCGATCTCTCCCCACCAGCGCGCATAGACCAGGTCGAGATCCAGGCTGGTTGAGTATTCGATCGCCAAGTCGCGTCCCCCCAAGAACCACCAACCCTCACAGTGCACTACCTTAGGTAGAATCGCTACAGGAAGTGGACGGACGGCGGCGCTTACTTGGCGCTGTCGCTCCGGTAGGTCAAGATGACTGACCAAATTTTCTCGCTTGCGGCAAAGCCACCGGAACGATGGGTCTCCGAACCCTGTCAATCGACAGGAGTGACGTCCGTGCGGTCATGGTCACGTGCCGCCATGGCCGCGGCGATCGCATCCCGGCTGCCATCGAGCGAAATCGTGGTCAGACGATCGCCCGCCTTCACACGCCAGAGCAGGGCCGACATGAAGCGCTCGACATCTTCCGGGGCGATTCCAAAGCTGTAGGTCACGGATTCGCCGTCGGCAGCGGTTTCCGAGAGCAATTGATCCTGGTCGACGGGGCGCACCAGGATACCGCCCGCCGGCATGACCAGCGTCGATGTCAGTTCCGACGCGGGCTCGGCCATCTGCACGTTGACCGATACCAGAGCCCCTTCCTCGGCAGTGCCCAGCACGAGCATCGCGAACCGTCCGTCTTCCTGGAGAATCGCGGCGCCGTGCAGATCGGCGATGTTTCCGGCGAAAAACGGGCTGTCTTCGGTGATTTGGTGCCAGACCCCCACCGCGGGAGTTTGCGACGCGGCCATTCCCGCCATGATCACCAGGAGCATGCTCAACACCTGCGTTCGCCACGTCATCCTGTCGCCTCCCGGGTCTGACGCGCTACTCTACGGCGCCGCGCCACGACAGGCAAATGCGACAATCAAAGCAAGTTCTGGCCAATCGCGTCAGGAAGATGCGTCGGGCGCGTCGGCTTCATTGAAATGTCACCGTCGCGTTGCTAACATTAATCTATGCCTGCACCGGGCATTCGGTGCTGACCATAGAGGAGGACAGAGTTCTGTCATTTCATGCTGATGCGGCACTCGCCGCTGATGATAGGGCCACGGGTGCAAGCGTGGTCCAGTCCGGCGCCCACGAAGAGGCAACGAGTGAGTCACTTCTGGCAGCCACCCTTTCCTCGCTTTCCGACGACAAGGCCGAAGAGATCGTGCAGATCGACCTGCGCGGGAAATCCGCCATGGCCGACTACATGGTGATCTGTTCGGGACGCTCGACCCGCCAGGTCTCGGCGATCTCGGACAAGCTGGCACAACGGCTCAAGGGGCGGTTTGGCATCAGCGTCCGGACCGAGGGCAAGGATACCGGTGACTGGGTGCTGATCGATACCGGCGACGTGGTGGTGCATGTGTTCCGCCCGGAGGTCCGCGAGTTCTACCAGTTGGAGAAGATGTGGCTGCCGTCGGCAGTCGCGACCAGCTGATCCGGTTCCGGTCCCAAGGCGGTGCGCGTTCATCTTGTCGTAGTGGGCCGCCAGAAGGCGGGCCCTGAGCGTGCGCTGACCGAAGACTACCTGGCACGGTTTGATAGGACGGGCCGTGCGCTGAGTCTGGGCCCGCTAACCGTGCGCGAGGTCGAAGACCGCAAGGGCGGCGGCATGGAGGCCGAGGGCGCATTGATCGCCCGGGCTCTGCCGGAAGGCGCGCAGATCTGTCTCCTCGACGAGCGGGGAAAGACGGAAACGTCACCGGAATTTGCGGAACGTCTGGCGGAATGGCGGGATCGCGGGTGCAGTGATCTGGCCTTCGTGATCGGCGGTGCCGACGGGATCGAACCGGCGTTGCGGCAACGGGCTCATCACAGCTTGAGCTTTGGCCCGATGGTCTGGCCGCACATGCTGGCGCGCGTCATGCTGGCCGAGCAACTCTACCGCGCGGCCTCGATCCTCGCCGGCAGTCCCTATCACCGCACCTGACGCGGCGGTGCGGACATGGCCAGAGCCTCGGCACAAGTCACCACCCGTTTTCGATCTTCTTCGCGCAGATCGCTCATGGCTCTTATCACGTATCGATGTCCGGGACGTAGGGCGCGCCGAGCAGGTGCTGAGGCTCAACACTAAACGCCTCTGCGATTCGCCGCAGAAGATGGTTGTTGACCTTCTTGATCTCACGCTCGACTTGGGACATATGCGGAGCTGAAACCCCTGACTTTACAGCCAGCTCTGCAATAGTCATGCGCACGCCTTGCGAATTTCTGTGATTTTCAACGTCAACGTCATTCTTCACTCATGACAAGTGACGGTGACCGCGCGTAACTTGGATTGGCTGATTTCTTCTTCCGCGGACCGCAGCCAAAACACTGGCCACCTGACGCGACCGCCACGCTGGAATTCAGGGCAGCGCGAAGGTCACGAGCATGCCGGACCAGCCGCCGACGCTGTCGCGGGCTTCGATCTGGACTTGTGATGTACCGTCGGGGATTTGCACGCCGCTCAGGGAGCGGGTGAAGGGCTGTTCGTCGACATGCGGATGGTGAAGCGTCCGCATGCCGAGTTCGGTGCCGTCCATGTCCAGCACGCGCCAGCCGTCGGCATAGTCGTCCCAGCCGGTATCGCCATGTGACAGCGTCACGTCGAACCGCCAGCCATCGGGACCTGGCGCCGCGGTGACCCTCTCGATCACCGGCGGGTCGGCCAGGGCGGGCGTCGCGGTCAGAACCAGGAAGGCCAAAACATGCTTCATGAGCTCACCCTACGCTCGGGATGTCGCGCAAGTGGAGTCACGACGCCGTGTTCAGGCGGGCATGTGCTTGGATGCGACCGAATGCGCGGCTTGTCCGGTTCTGCTAGACTTGCTAGTCACACGAGACACACACAGAGGTTCAGCATGGATATGCCCACCCCGGATCCCGGGATCCTGGCGCGCAAGGCACGGGTGGTCGAGCGGCTGCAAAGCGTATTGCCGGCGGACGCGGTCATCTTCGAAGAGGCCGAAACGCGCGTTTACGAATGCGATGCCCTCACCGCCTATCGGTGCCCCCCGATGGTTGCGGTGTTGCCGTCGTCGACGCAGGAGGTGTCCGACGTCCTGCGCATCTGCCACGAGGAACGGGTGCCGGTGGTCCCGCGCGGATCGGGCACGTCGCTCGCCGGTGGCGCGCTGCCGACCGCGGATTGCGTCATCCTGGGCGTGGCGCGGATGAACGAGGTGCTGGACGTCGACTATGCCAACCGCGTGATCCGCGTGCAGTCCGGGCGCACGAACCTGAGCGTGACCGGTGCGGTCGAGGAGGACGGGTTCTTCTACGCCCCCGATCCATCGAGCCAGCTCGCCTGCGCCATCGCGGGCAATATCGCGATGAATTCCGGCGGGGCGCATTGCCTGAAGTACGGGGTGACGACGAACAACCTGCTGGGCGTGACGTTGGTGCAGATGGACGGCACCGTGGTCGAGCTTGGCGGCGCGTACCTTGACGCCGGTGGTCTCGACCTGCTGGGAGTCGTCTGCGGCAGCGAGGGACAGCTGGGCGTCGTGACCGAGGCGACGCTGCGCATCCTGCCGAAACCCGAGGGCGCGCGGCCCCTTCTCATGGGGTTCGACAGCGCCGAAGTCGCGGGGGCCTGTGTCGCAGGCATCATCAAGGCCGGCGTTCTGCCGGTGGCGATCGAGTTCATGGACCGGATGCTGATCGAGGTCTGCGAGGATTTCGCGCAGGCGGGCTATCCCGATTGCGAGGCGTTGCTGATCGTCGAGGTCGAGGGCTCGGCGGACGAGATCGATCATCAGCTGGCCCTGATCAAGGAGATCGCAGCCGGGCATGACCCGGTGGCCCTTCAGGAGGCCGAAGGGCCGGAACAGGCCGCGCGGATCTGGGCGGGGCGCAAGGCGGCGTTTTCGGCCATCGGGCGGATCAACGATTACATGTGCCTCGACGGGACCATTCCGGTCAGCGAATTGCCGTATGTCCTGCGCCGGATCGGCGAGATGTCGAAGGAATACGGTCTGGCGGTGGGCAACGTGTTCCACGCGGGCGACGGCAACATGCACCCGCTGATCTGCTACGACGCGAACAAGCCCGGGGATCTGGAGATCTGCGAGGCGATGGGCGCGGAGATCCTGAAGCTCTGCGTCGAGGTCGGGGGATGCCTGACCGGCGAGCACGGTGTCGGGATCGAGAAGCGCGACCTGATGACCCATCAGTACGCGCCCGCCGATCTGGAGGCGCAGATGGCCGTGAAGGACGTGTTCGATCCGGCCTGGCTCCTGAACCCGGCCAAGGTTTTCCCGCTGGGCGTGAGCCAGGCGCGTCGGATGGCGGCGGAGTAGGCGGCGCTGCTGCCGTCGCATGCCGCGACTCCCCCGGAGTATGGGCCAAGTGAAGACGATGACACCCGAGACGGAAGCGGAGCTGGCGGAGGTGATCCGGTCGGCGAACGGGTCATTGGCCGTGTGTGGCGGTGCGACGACTGCGATCTCCACCGACGGTGAGGCCGTGTCGACCGCGTCTCTGTCCGGTATCACGCTGCATGAACCGGGAGCGCTGACGCTCGTGGCCCGGGCCGGGACGCCTGTCGCGGAAATCGAGCGGGCTGGCACGCGAAGGGCAGCGTCTGGCGTTCGAGCCGATGGATTACCGGCCTCTGTGGGAACACGAGGAGAGCCGACGATCGGTGGGGTAATGGCCGGCAACAGGTCAGGGCCGCGCCGCATCCAGGCGGGTGCCGCACGGGATTTCGCGTTGGGCGTGCGGTTCGTGGACGGCACCGGGCAGGTGATCGTCAACGGCGGCCGGGTGATGAAGAACGTTACCGGCTATGACCTCGTCAAGCTGATGTGCGGATCATGGGGGACGCTGGGCGTGCTGACCGAAGTGAGCCTGAAGGTGCTGCCGCAGCCCGAGACCGAGGCGACGCTCGTCTTCCGAGAGGCGGATGCGGCCGAGGCGGTTGCGGTGATGTCGGCGGCGCTCGGCTCGCCGTTCGAGGTGACCGGCGCGGCGTGGGTCGGGGCAGAGGCGCAACGCTGCTGCGGCTGGAGGGGTTCGAGAAAAGGTGCGACTACCGCGCCGGGGCGCTAAAGGACGCTGCTGGCGACCTATGGCGAGATGTCGGTCATCGGAGCGGAGGAGAGCCGCGACACCTGGCGCGGCGATCCGGGACGTTGCGCATCTTGCGACGGGCCCGGGCGATGTCTGGCGCGTGTCGGTCCGGCCGAGCGACGGACCGGCGTGATCGAACGGGCAGGTGCGGAGGACGCGAGCATGGATTGGGGCGGCGGGCTCGTCTGGTTGCGGATGGCCGAGGGAACCGACCTGCGGGCGCGGCTGGAGGGGATCGGCGGGCATGCGACGCTGGTGCGGGCATCGGCCGCGACGCGCGCGCGGCTCGGCACGTTCCAGCCCGAGCCGCCGGCGGTTGCGCGGGCTGAGCGCGGGGATGCGGGCGAAGTTCGACCCGCGCGGGATCTTCAATCCCGGGCTGATGGATGCGCCTGAAGCACGCGGTCGAGGCGGGCTGAGCGGATGCAGACGAATTTCACCGAAGAGCAACTCCAGGACCCGGGCATTGCGCGGTCGAACGATATTCTCCGCGCTTGCGTGCATTGCGGGTTCTGCACGGCGACCTGCCCGACCTACGCGGTGCTGGGGGATGAACTCGACAGCCCGCGCGGGCGGATCTACCTGATCAAGGACATGCTGGAGAACGACCGCGACCCGGACGAGAAGACGGTCAAGCATATCGACCGGTGCCTCAGCTGTCTTGCCTGCATGACCACCTGTCCGTCCGGCGTGCATTACATGCACCTTGTCGATCACGCGCGGGACTACATCGAAGAACGCTACCGGCGGCCGTTTGCGGACCGGGCCTTGCGCTGGGTGCTGGCGCGCATCCTGCCCTATCCCACCCGGTTCCGCGTGGCGTTGCTGCTGGCCAAGGTGGGCGGCCGTTCAAGCCGCTGCTGCCCGATGCGCGGCTGCGGGCTATGGTCGACATGGCGCCGAAGCGGATCCCGCCGGTCAGCCGGAATGACGATCCGCAGACCTTTCCGGCGCAGGGCGAACGGCGTAAGCGGGTGGCGCTGATGACCGGCTGCGCGCAGCGGGCGCTCAACACAGACATCAACGACGCGACGATCCGGCTGCTGACCCGGCTGGGCTGCGAGGTGGTCGTGGCCGAGGGGGCCGGCTGCTGCGGCGCGCTCACGCATCACATGGGCAAGACGACGGAAAGCCATGCGACGGCAGCAAAGAACATCCGGGCCTGGACGCGCGAGATGGACGGGCAGGGCCTCGATGCGGTGGTGATCAACACCTCCGGCTGCGGGACCACCGTCAAGGATTACGGTCACATGTTCCGGAACGAAGCGCTGGCCGAGGATGCCGCGCGCGTCTCCGCCATCGCCCGCGACGTGAGCGAAGTGCTGGTGGACCTGTTGCCGGAAGGGGCGGAGGCGTTCACCGTCAACGCCGCGCGCGACGCAATCGCAGGGAGCGACCGGATCGGCACCCAGAGGCGCGAGGGATCCGGACAGCTCACCGTCGCCTATCACGCCGCCTGCTCGCTCCAGCACGGACAGCAGATCAAGGGGCACCCGAAGACGTTGCTGAAGCGCGCCGGTTTTACCGTGGTGGAACCGGCCGACAGCCACCTCTGCTGCGGGTCGGCGGGCACCTACAACCTGATGCAGCCGGAGATTTCCGGTAAGCTCAAGGAGCGCAAGATCCGCACGCTCGAGGCAAAGCGGCCGGATGTCATCGCCGCCGGAAACATCGGCTGCATGATGCAGATCGGCTCCGGCACGGCGGTTCCTGTGGTCCACACGGTCGAACTCCTCGACTGGGCGACCGGTGGACCGAAACCCGCCGCGATGGCTGTGCCCGATCACAGGAATGACGACACGCGCACTGCGCGTTGACGCTGGCGGTCTGCCCCATTTTCGCCGCAACATGACGCTAACCTCGTCTCGTTGATGGAGGAATGTCCGTGCTTCGATGGCTGTCGATCCCGCTGCTTTGCCTGAGTCTCGCCGGTGTGGCGACCGCGCAGGACTCGGGACTTCAGACGTCTCGATACAATGCAGGATGGCCGCCAGTGGGAGGCTGTCGGACGCCTCGACATCGACGGCGTTGGCTTCTGTACCGGCGCGCTGATTTCCGAACAACTGGTTCTGACCGCCGCGCATTGCCTTTACGATAGCAGGACCGGCGTGCGGATCGATCACGAGCGCATCGCGTTCCTGGCGGGATGGCGCAACGGTCGCGCGTCTGCCATCGGCCAGGTGCGTCGGGCGGTGGTGCATCCCGCCTATCGTTTCGCCGAAGAGATCACATCCGAGCGGGTCCGACACGACCTCGCTCTGCTGGAATTGAACCTGCCGATCCGCAATGGAACCATCCAGCCGTTCGAGACCGGTGCGAGCCCACGCCGTGGCGATCGTGTCGGCGTCGTATCCTACGCAACCGACAGGTCCGAGGCCCCCAGCCTGCAGGATGTGTGCGAGGTTCTGGCAGCGCAATCCGGCATGCTGGTCACGACCTGCGATGTGGATTTCGGCAGCTCCGGCGCGCCGATCTTCGGGTTCGAGAACGGTCGGCCGCGCATCGTTTCGGTCGTTTCGGCCAAGGCCCAGACGTCGGAGCGCAAGGTGTCGCTCGGCACGTCTCTCGCCGCACCTCTCGAGGCGCTGCACGCGGAGCTTGATGCCGGCAAGGGCTACGGGATAGCGCCCAGTCCGACCGAGCAGCGCGTCGCCGTCGGTGGCCGCAACGATATCGGCGCCAAGTTCGTACGGCCGTGAGATTTCGCCACCTCGCAGTGATGGCAGCGCTTCTGCCCGGACTCGCAGGGGCGCAGCCGGCCGTGCTGACGGCGCTCGACCGCGACTATCAAGCGCGCGGATGGGAAGCCGTCGGACGGTTGGACACGGGCATCGGATTTTGCTCCGCCACGCTGATCGCGCCGGACTTGGTGCTGTCCGCGGCTCATTGCGTCTACGGCCGGAACGGCGACCTTCTTTCTCCGAAGTCGATCACGTTCCGGGCTGGGCTGCGCCACGGCGATGCGAGTGCGACACGCGGTGTCGCGCGTTTGGTGGCGCACCCTGGGTTCGTGCCGAACGGGGCATTCGACATCGGCAACATCTCTCACGATCTCGCATTGCTCGAACTGGACGCACCGATCCCAAGCCACGACATCGATCCATTCGCACTGCATGGCGAGGCCGTGCAGCCCGGTCCGGTCAGCGTCGTGTCCTACGGCCGCGGACGGGCGGAGGTTCAATCGAGACAACGCGAGTGCCAGTTGCTGGAGCGTCAGAGAAACGTTCTGCTTCTCGATTGCGATGTGACCTTCGGATCGTCGGGCGCGCCGGTCTTTTCGCATCTGAATGGCCGCGGGCGCATCCTCTCCGTGGTGTCCGGCATGGCGCGTCTGGCGAATGGCCGGCAGGTCTCGGTCGGCCCGCACCTGCCCCCGCTTGTTGCCGAGTTGAAGCGAGATCTGCGCAGCCAGGCTCGCGGACCCGAGGCTCGGATCCGGCGTCTTGGCGTGGGCGAGGGTGGCGCGGCGGGCGCGAAGTTTCTGCGCGTGGATTGATACGTGTCGGTTGCGACGGTTCCGCCGAATTTTCGACGCGCAGGGGTTCTTGACACCGTGAAATCCATACCCAGATAAGCTCTGTTCGGATCGCCTGATTGGGGTTCGGACATCTCTAAATCGCAGGGCCTGTCCCGTTGGAAGGCCCGACACTTGGAATCGCTCAACCTGGAGGATTACCTCATGCGTACTTTTGATCTCGCCCCCCTTTACCGCGCCAGCGTCGGCTTCGACCAGATCGCCGACATGATGGACCGGGTGCTGTCCAGCGACGTCGCCCAGCCGACCTACCCGCCCTACAACATCGAGAAGACCAGCGATGACACCTATCGCATCTCGGTGGCCGTGGCAGGCTTTTCCGACAACGACCTGTCTGTCGAAGTGAAGGAGAACGCCCTCGTCGTGTCCGCCCGCAAGGCGGATGAAGACGAACAGCGCACCTACCTGCACCGTGGCATCGCGACCCGTGCCTTCGAGCGCCGGTTCCAGCTTGCCGATCACGTGCATGTGACGGGCGCCGTCCACGAGCATGGCATGCTGCACATCGACCTGAAGCGCGAAGTGCCCGAAGCACTCAAGCCGCGGCAGATCGAGATCGCGAATGGCTCCAAAGCCATCGAGTTCGACCGTGAACTGAGCCGTCCTGCACGACGCGCAGCAGTATGGGTCCGGGCCTGCTTGGCCCGGGCCTTTTTCGTTTGTATTTTTGCACTTGGAATAGTTGCTTCGAGAGAAGCGCATGCCGAAGACGCGCCGAACGTCCTTGTCGTTTCGGATCAGCGAAATTCGGGGATAGCCAGTGACGCGACTGCTGCGCGACTCCATCTCCCCATGTCCATGCCTTGCCGGCAGGGATGCTCTCGGCAAGAGCAAATCGGGGTCATCATGTTCTGGCTGGCATGATCCATTGATCCGTTCAAAAAAAGCCCCCAAACCGAGAGGTTCAGGGGCGATCTTTGGTCGTAAACCGATCCCGAAGATCAGACGCTCATGCAAACGTATTTCATCTCGAGATAATCCTCGATCCCGTGATGCGAGCCCTCGCGGCCGAGGCCGGATTGCTTGACGCCGCCGAAGGGGCCGAGCTCGGTCGAGATGATGCCGGTGTTGATGCCGACGATCCCGTATTCCAGCGCCTCGGCGACCTTGTAGACGCGGCTGAGGTCCTTGGCGTAGAAATACGCCGCCAGGCCGAAGATCGTGTCGTTGGCCATCGCGATCACGTCGTCCACGGTCGTCGAACTTGAAGAGCGGGGCGAGCGGGCCGAAAGTCTCCTCCTTGGCGACCTTCATGTCCTGCGTCACGCCGGTGACGATGGTCGGGCTCGAAGAAGGTGCCGCCCAGATCGTGCGGGTTGCCGCCGGTGATGACCGCGCCACCCTTGGAGACGGCGTCCTGGATGTGCTCCTGCACCTTCTCGACGGCGTCCGCGTTGATCAGCGGGCCGGTCGTGACCCCGTCTTCCAGGCCGTCGCCGACCTTCAGCTTGCCGACGCGCCGCCTTCAGTTTCTCGGCGAAGGCGTCATAGACGCCGGCCTGCACGTAGATCCGGTTGGCGCAGACGCAGGTCTGGCCGTTGTTGCGGAACTTGCACATCATCGCGCCTTCGACGGCGGCATCCAGATCGGCGTCATCGAACACGATGAAGGGCGCGTTGCCGCCCAGCTCCATCGAGCATTTCATCACCTGGTCGGCGGCCTGCTTGAGCAGGATGCGCCCCACTTCGGTCGAGCCGGTGAAGGTCAGCTTGCGCACCGCCGGGTTTTCGCAGAATTCCTTGCCGATCTCCGAGGACGAGGCCGAGGGCACCACGTTGAAGACGCCCGCCGGGATGCCGGCCCGTTCGGCCAGCACGCCCAGCACGATGGCCGACAGCGGCGTTTCCTTCGGCGGGACGCGCGACGAAGGCACAGCCGGCGGCCAGCGCGGGGCCGGCCTTGCGGGTGATCATCGCGTTGGGGAAGTTCCACGGCGTGATCGAGGCGGCGACGCCGATCGGCTGCTTGATGACCTGATGCGCTTGTCGCGCTGGTGGCCGGGAATGGTCTCGCCATAGACGCGCTTGGCCTCTTCGCCGAAAAACTCGATGAAGGACGCGCCATAGGCGATCTCGCCCTTGGCCTCGGCCAGGGGCTTGCCCTGCTCGGCGGTCAGGATCATGCCCAGATCGTCCTGGTTCTCCATCATCAGGTCGAACCATTTGCGCATCACGGCGGCGCGTTCCTTGCCGGTCCACTTGGCCCAGTCCTTCTGGGCCTTCTGGGCGGCGGCGATGGCCTCTGCCACCTGCGCACGGGTCAGGTCGGCCACCTCGGCGATCACGTCGCCGCGGGCGGGGTTGGTCACGTCGAAGGTGCCGTTGTCGCCTTCGACCCAGGTTCCGTTGATATACGCGCGGGTTTCCAGCAGGGACGGATCCTTCAGCAGGCCGCGCAGATCGGTGGTGGTGTCGAGCATGTCTCGTCTCCCCTCAGGATTGCTTGCGGCACTGAAATAGGGTCTTGTCGGTTTTGTCCAGAGGCAGAAGGGGTGCAGGCGATGGCCGAGCTAGACGACGCCTATGCGAATGCCGCCCACATTCCCGGCGGCGACGCCTATCCGGAGCGCTGGGCGGCCGCGGCGGGCGCCTTTCGCGAACGGCTGTCCGGCGATGGCCGGGCGCGGCTCGACCTGCGGTATGGCAACAGTGACCGGCAGGCCTTCGACCTGTTCCTGCCCGATGACGATGCGCAAGGGCTGTCGGTCTTCGTGCATGGTGGATACTGGCTGCGCTTCGACCGGTCCTTCTGGTCGCATCTGGCGGCCGGACCGCTGGCACGCGGCTGGGCCGTGGCGATGCCGAGCTATGACCTCTGCCCGGGCGTGACGATTGCGCAGATCACCGCCCAGATCGGCCGTGCCGTGCCGGCGATGGCCGCCGAGATCGGAGGCGCGCTGACGCTGTCGGGCCATTCCGCGGGCGGCCACCTCGTCGCGCGGATGCTGGCACCGGGGATGCTGCCCGAGACAGTCAAGTCGCGGATCACCCACGTCGTTCCAATCTCGCCGGTGTCCGACCTCCGGCCCCTGATGAAGACCTCGATGAACGACCAGTTCCGGCTCGATGTCGCCGCGGCAAAGGCGGAAAGCCCTGTGTTTCAGCAGCCCCCCAACGTGCCGGTGACGGTCTGGGTCGGCGGGGACGAGCGGCCGGTGTTCCTCGACCAGGCGCAATGGCTGGCGCAAGCCTGGGAGTGCGCGCATGTGGTGGTGCCCGGAAAGCATCATTTCGACGTGATCGACGCGCTCGAGGATCCTGCGAGCGACCTCGTGCGCCGGCTCACATCCTGACGGGCAGATCCGTTCGCCTCATCTGTTCCACTCCTGCATTCAGAGGTCGTCGTCACGAAACTGTTGCCGGCGCGGCCGGATCCGGCCTTCGTGCCAGGCCAGTCGGTCGCGCCGGCGGTTCGGCTCAGACCAGTTCCGGCGTCTGGTTCAGCGTGCCCTTCGTCGCGTTGGAGTAGGGGCAGACGTGGTGGCCGCCCTCGATCAGATCCTTCGCCGTGGCCTCGTCGACCCCGGGGAGAGACACCTTGATCTTCACGTCGATGCCGAAGCCGTTGTCCTCGCGCGGGCCGATACCGGTTTCCACCGTGACGGCCGCATCGTCGGGCACTTCGATCTTCTTCTGCCCGGCATAGAACCGCATCGCTCCCATGAAACAGGCGGCATACCCCAGCGAGAAGAGCTTTTCGGGGTTCAGCGAATCGCCGCCGGGGCCGCCCATCTCCTTGGGCACTGCCAGATCGGCGGAGTAGGTGCCGTCATCCAGGGCGGTCTTCCCGTCGCGACCGCCTCCGGTGGCTGTCGCGCTGGTCGAGTAGACGATCTTGGTTGGCATGGTGAACTTCCTCTTTTCGATGTCGCGCCGCTCTGATGGACGTAGGGATGAACCTGTGCGCCGGGGCATCAGTTTCAAGCCGTCCTGTTTCGCCGGCCATCCAGACGTGCAACTGTCTGGAATGCGAAAGCTTGTCTTTCTTTTGTCCGGCTCTTTTGCCAAGAATTGGGCGATATACTGCGGCGAGTGATGTAAACTCGCTTAACATCGCCTATGTCTACCCCAACAGTCCGGATCGAGGGAGAGTTTCAGATGGCCGATTTCGACGCCCAGGTGCGGGAATCGCAGGCGCAGGTGCAGGAGGCGCAATCGAAGATCGCGGAGCTCACCAGCCGGATCGACATGGCCCGCCAGAAGATGAAGGAGGGCACCGACGCGGCGATCGACATCGAGAACGCCACCTTGGAGGATGTGCACGCCCATACCGACGTGATGAACGCCAATATCGCGGAGTTGATCATGGGGCTCGATGACGTCACCTCGGCGTTCTCGAAAGATTTCGCGGAGATGCGCTCCAAGACGGGCTGGGAAAGCTTCGTCGGGGTATTCTCCCAGGCGAAATCCGACAGCCTGCGGCAGGAGCGCATCCGCACCGCCAGCGTCGACGACAAGCTGCAGGATCTCATCGCGAAATCGGACGTGATCGTGAAGCTGCTTCAGGGTCAGTTGACGATGCTGAACGACCAGAAGGACAAGGTGGAGAGCAACCTGACCGAAACGCTGGACGAGCGCGAGGCGGTCGTGGGCGAACTGGAAAGCCTCAAGTCGGAGATCAGGGCGATGGATCCGAAGATCATCTCCCTGGAAAACTCCATTGCATCGGAAACGGACGCAGCGAAACGCACGAGGCTCGAGACCGACCTTGCCGACATGAACCGGCAATACAACGAGATGGTCCAGACCGAGCAGGTCAAGATCGCCAAGTCGCAGACCCTCGAACGTTACATCGAGAAGGGCAAGACCTGGATCGACAGCCTGCAGAACCAGGCGGCGACGCAGATGGTTCTGATCAACAAGCTGCAGACCGATACCAAGCAGCGCGTGGTCCTTTATGACGCGCTGACGAAATCGCTCAAGACGGCGCAGCAGCAGGACGTGGCGCACCGGATCAACGAGATCGGCGTGCAGACCGACCAGGAGGCGCAATCGGCCATGGCCGGGATCGGTGCGGCGACGAACGCGCGGATGGCCGACATGCTGGAGGCGCACGAGGACCAGATGATCTTTGCCCGCGACGTGCTGGAGGCGAAGGCCAAGGCGGACGAACGCTTTGCCCGCCGCTTCGAGGACATCGTCAGGAAACACGACGCCAACGCCTACGGAGGGTGATGCCATGAACCTCGGAATTGCCGCGATCGCGCTGTCGATCATCTGCCTTGTGGCCTCGCTGGGCTTCGGCGTGCCGGTCTGGGTCAACATCGTGGGCGTCGTGTCGGGGATCATCGGGCTCGTCCTGCTGAGCCGGGCCAGGAAGGGTGGCGGGAGCTGAGCGTGCCGGGGATTCGAGCGTCGGTTCGGTCGGCACAGTTCAGGTGTGTCGTCGTGCCGGCGGCCATACCGATCTTCCGGCGTGCGGCCCGCTTCCCGGAAACGATCATGCGGCACATCGAGAGATGACCGACCCAGACAATTCCTCGGGCCTGACCGAGCTCTTCGCCTCGCGCCGGTATTTCCGCAAGTTCGAGATGATCCTTGGCCACATGATCCGCGTCGCCGGCGTCATGGAAGCGGATGGAGATCTGGGCCGCGAGGAGGTCAAGGTTCTCGCCCGCTATGCCGCGCGGCTGAACTACACGTTCCGGGCGCTGTCGATGAAGTACCTGCTGGTCGGCCGCGATACCGGGCGGTTCTTCGGCTCGCTCTCCATCGACCGGACCGAGAGCGGGTTTCCGACGATCTCCGAGATCCGCACCATGGCCAACGACGCGCTTCAGGCGGAGCGGCATCTGGCCGCTGCGCCCTCTGTCGCGCAGCTGAAGCGCGAGATGGTGGAGATGATCGTGGGCCGGCGCGAGGTGCCGACGAAACTGCAATTCGCCTTGTCCCAGCGCCTCTATTACGAAGAGCTGTTGCGCGGCGAACTGTTCTGGGCGCAGAACGATCCCGACCTGCAATGGCTGGGCAACCTGGGCGAGGACCGCCGGCGGTTCCTGATCCACTGGGCGGTCTGGGACGGCGGGCTGAACCTGCCGATCCTCTACCTGATGGAGTGCGAGGATACCGGTGCGGTGCCGCTGCCCAAGGATCAGCGCCGCTGGCCCGGTGTGCAGGCGCACCTGATGGCGCAGTCGGTGGGGGCGCTGAAGCTGGTGACGATCGCCAAGGGGTTCGACGAGGATTTCGACGACCTCCACCCCAAGCGGCTGCGCCGGTTCCATGTCGGCCCCCTCTATTCCTCGGCCTTCACCGCGCAGACCGGACCGCTGGGCGAGGTGCTGAGCGATGCGCGCGCGCCGGTCGGGCAGGATTGGGCTTTGGTGTGGACCGAAGAGGATCTGCGCTCCGAACGGGTGGTGGAGGAACGCGCGGGGTGGTTTTCCAAGGTGGAGCGCGAGATCTTCGCGCTCGACCCGTTCTCGGCCCGCGGGGCGGAGACGGGCACGACGCGGATGAGCCGCGCGATCATCCTGCCCCAGAGGCCGTTCCAGGTGCTGGCGGAGCGCGACCTGCCGGGGTTTGACGCGGTGCGGAAATACGTGGTCAGCGGGTCGCGGGTCCTGCGCTATTGAGACCTTGGCGGGGGCGGCCGCTTCCGGCGGGAGTTTGTCGGGCCAAGTGAAGGCAGGGGAGCAGCGAGATGAGCCGGACGTCGGACCAGATGGAGCTTCGCGAGGAGGAGATCGTGAAGCATTACCCGATGGCTCTGGCCATGCTGCAGGGGTTCGATCATGCACCACGGATCGGGCGGGCGGCTGAGGAACCTCAGGCGGAGCGGTCGAGCGGCATCGGCACGCGGCGGCGGTTCCGGACGACGACGCCGGGGCTGGTGACACGGCGGACGGCCCCGGTGGGCGCGGTGCAACTGATGGCGCGGATCGAGGGGGCGGACGCGGAGGATGCGCTGATCTCTCCCTTGCAGGCTACGGTTCTGACCGTATTGCGGCGGGGTCTGTCGATCGCGCTGGCCGTGACGGAAGCTTATGCGGAGACATCGGGGTTGGGCGATCTGAAGCGCGCCAATCTCGAGGGCGCGCTGCCGGCGAACCGGAAGACGGAGTTTGCCGAGCTCTTGGCGGGGGAGGCGCTGGTGACGCTCTTCGTCTTCGGCTCGGCCACGGCGTTCCTGATCGCCCCGCATCAGAGCGAGGTGACGGTGGAGGTGGGCGAGTTCGAGGAGATGCTCACCGACAACGGGCAAACGGCGCTGCATGGCTGCCTCTGGGAGCTGGACCGGAAGATTGCCGCCTTTGCCTCGGGTGATGCGCAGCTGGTGGCCACGGTTGCCGCGTTCGCCGAGACGGTGATGGAGAAGGTGGCGGGGCGGGCGCGGACCGCGCCGCGTCTGGAGGCGTTCACCGGGGCGAGCTGGCGGGTGGAGTCGGATGATTTCCCGGTGAATGGCTTCGCCCCCGCCTCGAAGGCCCGGTCCACGACACTGACCATGACCTTCAAGACGCCGGAGGAGGTGGTGGGCAACCATATCGCCAAGTACCAGGCGCTGCGGTTGGCGAAGATGATCATGGCCTATGATTTCGACCGGCGGCTGAACCCGTTCGTGGAGCTGGGCGGGTTCATCTTCACCTTCATGGGGGACGGCAAGCCGGGCACGGGCAAGACCACGCTGATCCAGATGATGGCCGGGCTGATCGACGGCTATTGCCGCAACGCCGGTTATCCGTTCCGGTATCAGAACCTGTCGACCGACAATATCGACAGCTACCAGGGCAAGTCGGGGCAGAACGCGAAGGCCTTCATCAATTCCATCATCGATCCGGCCGTGATCGGCTTCGGAACGATCGACGATATCGACCAGCTGGCGGGCAAGCGGGGGGACCGGCAGTCTTCGGCGGGGCAGCTGGAGATCACCGCGGTGCTGATGGAGAGTTTTTCGGGCGCCAACACGGTGGTGCGCGGGAACTGCACCTTCGGGATGTTCTCGAACTATCCGGAGAACGTGGACGACGCGCTGCGCCAGCGCGCGGGCGCGCGGTTCCTGGTGGACGGGCCGCAAAGCCGCGAGGATTACATCGACATCCTGGCGCTGCTGCTGGGCAGGAAGCACGACATCCCGCTGGGCGACCACGACCTTTACGCCGCGCAGGAGATCCGGCGGGCGGTGGCGGCGTCCTTCGAGAGCCACGGGCGTCCCAGCGAGGAGGGGCTGCAGGCGGTCTGGACCGGCGTGGAGCGCGAGATCGGGGAGCTGGACACCATCGCCAAGCTGGGCGCCTATCTGAAGGCGATCCAGGAGGCGGATGCGCGGTTCACGGGGCGGGCGATCAAGAACATCACCGACGCGGTGAAGGTCCGCGCGATGGATTTCGAACTGCCCGACGAGTGGATGGAGGAGCCGGAGCTGTTCCTTTTCCGGCCCTACGAAGAGAAGCTGGGCATGATCGAGGAGTTGCGCCGGCCGATCACGGTGGAGATGGTGGTGCAGGAGATCAACCGCTACGCGGACAGCGAATTCCGCTATGCCGACAAGTCCGACGAGGCGGCGATCGAGGCGATGGTGCGCGACATGGGCCGGACGGAGGCGGCGAAGCGGCGGTATCTGGAGGGGAAGGATGGCTGAGGTCGTCGCGAGGGCAGGGCGGGCGTTGTCTCAATTGAAGGGACGTGCAACCTCATGCTAGAATTATTGCAGTCCCCAGACAGTTTTGTCGCGATTGGCACTATGCTTGCCGGATCGGCGGCAATTTCGGGCGCATTCAGCGGCCACAACGGGGAGCTCAAGTACGTGGAAGAGAGCAAGAAAAATGGAAGGCCGACAGTGATCTTGCCAAGCGGTTGATGCTATTGGTCTACACCAGTTCAAGGGTTCGCTTTTTGCTGTCAGACACTCCGCAATGATGGCGACATGAACTGAAGCTTTCGGACGAAGAAAAGAATGAAATTTGGGCAGGAAACTGAATCGGCCAAGCCGGAGTGGTAAACGCATATGCAAAGCGCTGGTCCAACCATTACGACAACCGGCGTGAACTTGAAGCCACACTGTTAGAAAGACTGTCGCAATTTGGGGCACGACCGCGCGCTGAGCTGTGTTGCAAAGCTCTTTGATGTTGGAACATGAACTGAGCAGATTCTAGCGAGCTTCGACATCGATGCGAATTTGCGCGGAGATACTGGATCTAGGCAAGAAGTCTGCTCATCGTAGAAATCTTGAAGCATAGACGTGACATAGTCTACGACGTGCATTCGGTATGACTCTCGAGGACCATTTCAGAAAAGACTTTGCTTCAGCACTTCGCTCCTGTTGGAAGATTATCTTAGAGCCAAAATTGAGGCGACCAAATGAAACGCCTCATCCAATACGGCCTGATGTTCGGCAACCTGGTCCACGTCGCCTCCCCGGCGCTGGTGGAGCGCTACAATCGCGCGCTGGAGCATCTGACGGGGAAACGCACCGCTCTGACCGATTTCTACATCGACATCTCCGGGTTCTCGCCCGAGATCGGGCATGAGTTGGGCGATGACCTCTACCTCAACCACGACGGCGTCAACCGGCAGTTCATCCTGCTGACGACGGAGCAGAAGCGGAGCCCGTTGCTCAATGCGAAATTCTCCACCTCGCGCGCGATCCTGCGGCATTTCATCGAGGAGAACGAGGCGCAGCTGTTCGCGCTGACCGCCAAGGACGCGGTGGCGGGGGAGCTGGTGAATTCGGTCTATCACGCTGCGCTCGCCACGCGACCTCTTCGACATCCGCAAGGTGACGGTGGAGGCCGACACGACCTCTGGAACGGTGCGGCAGGCCGACCGGCTCGCCGAGATGGTCGACCGCTTCATGAACGAAGACGACGCGTGGTACGACGACGTGCTGATCGGCGAGATGATCGAATTGGCCGCCGAGACCGGGGACGTGACGCGCAACCCGGTGCAAGCTCAAGCACATGGAATTCGTGCAGGGCAATTACTGGACGACGCATTTCGGTCCGCTCTACATGTTCCAGGACGTGGAGCATCGGGCGATCATCACGTCGGGCGACACGGCGCGGCTGACCGATCTGCCGATCCGGCACATCTTCGGCCTCGCGGACCGCAACCAGATCGCGCGGTTCTTCGAATTGAACGGGCTGGTGGAGCCGATCGTGTCGGCGCGGGGCATCGACAGCGCGGCGATCCTGCGGCAGAAGATGGACTTCATCCTCATCGACGCGGTGCGCGGGGCATGCGACCGACCTCGACATCCGGAGCCGCGGCGGAGATGCGGCGCGCTGGCGCGGGCCCATGCCGACCGGCTGCCGGCGGAGTTCCATGCGCTGGCGCGCGCTGCTCAACTGGTCGGAGAACGGGGGGCCATGGCCGGCGATCACCTCGGAGAGCCCGGCCTATTTCTACACGTTGCGGGCTGCCGACCACCCGGACCGGGACCTCGTCAACATGTTGCTGGCGGAACTGGCGCCCAAGGACATCCGCCAGCTCTACATCTGCCACAAGGAGTTGTTCTATCGCACCTACGCGGGCTGGCCGGACACGAAGAAGGGCTATGTGGTTGATTACCTCGTGCGGGAGTATCAGGTAGACAAGGCCGGCGCGCGCGAGGCGCTCTTCGGGCACGAGCCGGGAATGGAGGAGGCGCCCGTGCAGGATCTTGATGGCCCGTGTCGGGCCCTGGGGCGCAGTCAGGAGGTAGGGACATGATCGCACTGGCGCGGCTGATCATCGTGGGCTTCGTCGTGCTGACCATCATCTACCTGTGCCTGTCCTGGTATTCGCGGTCGGTGCGACGGGGCAAGCTGGAGGAAGAGTGGCACCAGGACCCCGCCGGCGACAAGGAAAGCTTTGTCGCGCAGGGGCTGGAGGAGTACGAAGGTTCGCTGCGGCGCAAGCTGATCTGGGGCGTCTACGTGGTGCCGACGCTGCTGGTGGCGCTGATCATCTATCTCAACAATTTCGCCTGATACGGGAGACGGCATATGCGATACGTCAAATGGGTTCTCGATCCTCACCTTCTGGGCGATCGTGGCGGCGTTCTTCCACTACACCCTGCCGCAGAAGGACATCGTGCGGATCGTCGAACACATACGAGGAGCGGCAGAACCTTCGGACTGGACGCGGATCTTCTGGTCGGTGCCCGGACGATCAGTCGGCGACGCTGCGGGACCGCGACGTGCATTTCATTCAGGGCGTGCGGGAGAACGGCAAGCCGATCGTCTATCGCAACGAGGATACCGGCTGGGGCTGGCCGCCCTATTTCAAGTTCGACACGGCGAACCTCTAGGCCGAGGCAAACGACGCGATCTCGACCAAGGACAACCCGGAATGGGTGCTGGTCACCCATTACGGCTGGCGCAACGAGTTCCTGTCGTCTTCCCCAACGCGGTCGGCATCAAACCCATAGTCGGGCCCGGAGGTCGGCAAGCCGATCCCGTGGGTGAACATCATCATCCTGACGCTGCTGGCGGCCTTCGTCTATGCGGTCTGGGTGCGGTGGCGGAGGTTCCGGCAGCGGCGCATCGACCCGGCGCTGGAGGAGATGCAAGACAGTTGGGACGCGGCGGGCGACGCGGTGTCCGAACGCCGCGGACGGTTCCGGCGGTGGCTGGGCACCTGGCGGGCGAAGTAGCCACTGCGGCTCACGGAATGCCCAGTCGCGCCGGGTGGCCGCCCGTGAGATGCCGGCATTCCGACGAGCCGGTCATCGTGCCATTCGACAGCGCCTCGTAACCCTTCGGGATGACCTTGGGATCCGTGCGCAGGCCGCCTGCGCCGTTCATATGCGCGTGAACCACGAGTTCGACATGTTCCAGCGGGGTGCCGGCATAAGGGGTCAGCCGGAAGAAGCGAGTGAAATAGCCGCCGGTCCCGTCCTTGTCCATGAAGTGTTTGTCGACGCCCAGCACTTCGTCCTTCAAATGAACGGCGCCGGAAAAGTCGTTCGGGTTGAAATGCGCCTTGAATAGCTGGAGCGGGTTGTCGAGCTGCAGCACCTGTTTCTTGGGCTGCTTGTTCCTTTTCTTCTTGGTGTTCTTCTTGGAGCCACCGGTGCCGCCGTACTTCGCCATGATGTCATCCATCTCGGCGTCCTTCTTCTTGTAGACGGTGAGGCCTTCATCGCTGGACCTGGCGGCGGCTTCGGCCGTTTCCTGCAGATGCTGCGCTTCCTCGTCGGCGAGGCGGCGATCTTCTTCTTCCTGCCTCACCCGCGCCTCCTCCTCGGACTCGATCCGGGCCAGTTCTTCCGCCTCCAGTCGCGCGCGTTCCTCCGACTCGTGTCGGTCTCGTTCCTCCCTTTCCGCGCGGGCCAATTCCTTCGCTTCCGCGATGCCATCGCGAGCCCGCTTGAGGTCCTCCGCAAGCCCGCGCACCTGGCGGTCGAGATTGTCGAGATAGATCGGATTGTCGATGGTTCCGGATCGAAGGAACCCGTCTGCGAAGCTTACCGCCTCGTCCAGTTCGTCGTCGAATTCCGCCGCGAAATCCCTGCCCAGCGCCGCGTCGATATCGCCCATGCCGTCCTTGGCAGCGCGGAGTTTTGAAAGCCGGTCACGCGCTGCCTCGACGCGCGCGATCTGCAGCGTTGTCAGCGGCGGAAGCCCGTCCTCGCGCGGGTCCAGCGGCGCGCGACTGTCGTCGGGCTCCTCGTCCACTTCCTCGGGCATGTCGAACCCGCCGCGTTTTTCCAGCGCGCGGGCCTTGCGATCATGCATGGATTGCTTGCCCTTGCGCCGTCCCTCGCGCGGCGCCTTGTCCGGGCCCCAGCCCGGTTCACCGTCGCCTTCCGGCAGTCCCGCATTCATGTAGTTGTTGAGAAATCGCCTTTGCTTGGTTCGGCTCATCGTGAACGACTCCTTCACGCATCCCATGGGCGGCAGCCCATGCAGGACACAGTAGCTTTACCTGCGGTTGTGCGTCACGTGGAATTTTGCGGACCCGTCATCCGGCTCGGGATCACTTGAAATACATCGACGATCTTGGGAACGGCGTTCATCAGTTCCAGCGCGCGACGCAGAAGCGCGTCGCTGCATCCGCCGACCGCGCAAGATCGATCTCGATGAACTTCATGCAGGAATTGGCGGGTGACCAGGATCGCTAGCGGTCCCGGTCATCGCGTGCGGAGAGGAATTCCTCGACGGGCGCAAGTTGCGGGACGTGGCGGCAGAAGACGCGGAAACTGACGAGGAGCGGAACCGCCATGAGCATTCCCATGACGGACCAGAGCCATGCCCAGAAGGCCACCGCCACGAGGATGACGACCGTGTTGAGCTGCAATTGCCGTCCCACCAGCCACGGCGTGACGAACTGCCCCTCGATCGCGGTGAGGGCCCAGAACACGAACGCGGCAAAAAGCGCGTCACCCGCAGTGTCCATCGACACCAGCGCCACCGCGAAGGCCAGCGCCGTTCCGATCAGCGCGCCGATGAAGGGCACGTAGTTGAGCGCGAAGGCCAGCAGCCCGAAGAGGACCGGGCTGGGCATTCCCAGCAGCGCGAAGGCGACGCCGACGGCGATGCCCAACCCTGCGTTGATCGCGGTGATGGACAGCAGGTAGCGCGACACCTCGCGTTCGATGTCGTAGGCGATGGCGATGGCCCGTTTCTTGTCCGCGAACGTGGGCATCACGCGTACCAGCCGTTCGTGGAAGAGGCTGCCGGAAGCCAGCACGAAAAAAAGCAGGATGAGCACGAAAGCCGTTTGCGCCGCGATGAGAGGTGTTCCGAACGCGATGACCGACAACGCGCCCTGTTCCTGCACCACCACCTCGAGCGGTGCGTCGGCGTCGTTGCTCTTGGGCTGCGTCGCCTCTTCCACCTGCTTGCTGGCCTTCATGACCGCTTCGGCGATCCCGGTGATGTCCTTGAGTTTACGTTCTACCTCGCGGGTGATGCGGGGCGCATCGTCGATCCAGTTGGCGATAGGCACGGCCAGCGAGGTCGACGCCACGACAATGCCGATCAGGAGGGACAGAACGATCGCAGCGGCCGACACGGTCTGGGGAATCCCGCGGCGCCACATCCACCTGCAAAGCGGGCTGAAGACCAGCGCCAGCAGGAAGGCCAGGATCACCGGGACGAGAAAGATCCGGCCGATGGCCAGCGCCGCCAGGAGCGCGAGGCAGGCGAGGATGATGATCGACCAGTCCGCAGCCTTCCTGCGGTCGAAAATCGGTTCGGCATCGGGAGCAGCGTCGCCCATGTCATGTTCTCTTGGTCCGGGGGTGATTGCGCGCAGACAGTCTTGTCACAAGGAACGTAGCGTTCCAAGAGCTATGCTGTCATGCTCCATCCCCGCGCAGGATCCGAGCCACCCGTGCGGCGATCGCCGCAGTGCCCTTGGCGGACGGGTGCACGCGATCCGGGCCAAGAAAGCAGAAGTCGCCGCTTGGCACGAGTGCGGCGGCGAAATGAAGCAAGCCGAGCCGGAGCGGACGCGACTGGCCTGTTTCAGGCAAGGCGATCCACCAGAGCGCGCGACGGCTGCCCGGTCTCGGGCAGGCCGTTCGCCCGCTGGTAGGCGCGGATCGCGGCTTCGGTCTTGGAGCCCAGCACACCATCGGGGTCGCCTGCATCGTAACCGGCGCGGGTCAGGCCCTGTTGCAGCGCCTTGCGATCCGCCAAGGTCAGGCCGAACTCGTCCGGCGGGAACGTGCCACGGATCGGACCGCCGCCCGCAATCCGGTCGCTGAGATGCCCGATCCCGATCGCGTAGTTTTCGGCATTGTTGTAGCTGAGCAAAACACGGAAATTCGAGAACACCAGGAAGGCCGGCCCGTTCGCGCCCATCGGCGTCAGGATCGAGCCCGCCCCGTGATCCGGCAGCGCGCCGCCGCTGGCCGTCCGCACCCCGGCCGCGCTCCAGCTGGCCACGCTGCGCTGCGTGCCACGGCCGAAGGGGCCGCCGAAGCCACCCGGCAGTCGGACTTCCAGCCCCCAGGGCCGCCCGCGGGTCCAGCCGTTGCGGTTGAGATAGGACGCGGTGGAGGCCAGCGCATCCGTCGGGTCCTCCCCCCAGATGTCGCGCCGTCCGTCGCCGGTGAAATCCACTGCGTAGGCGAGGTAGGAGGTCGGAATGAACTGCGTGTGGCCCATGGCACCCGCCCAGCTTCCGGTCATGCGCTCGGTCGTGATGTCGCCCGCCTGGATGATCTTCAGCGCCGCGACCAGTTGCTGTTCGAAGAACCGGCCGCGCCGCCCGTCATAGGACAATGTGGACAGCGCGGAGATCACGGGAGCATCCCCGCGCCGCTCTCCGTACCGGCTTTCCAGGCCCCAGATCGCACAGACCACGTGCGGTTCCACGCCGAACCGCGATTCGATCGCGGAGAAGGTCGAGCCGCGACTGCGCAGCTCCGCGCGGCCTTTCGAGACGCGTTCGTCCGATGCGGCGATGGCCAGGTAATCCTGCAGCGTTCGGGTGAATTCGGTCTGGCTGCGGTCCCGCTCGATCACCTGCGGCAGGTAGCCCACGCCGCGCATCCCGTCGGCGATCGCGGCCTGCGACACGCCCGCCGAAGCCGCCCGCGCTCGGAAACTGGCGACCCAGGCGTCGAAGCCGGCATTGGGTACGGCGCGCCACGTCGTCGGGGAGTCGATCCCTGGACCACCGCCCGGCAAGCCCGAACATGCCGCCAGCGCGGAGGCGCCCAATCCAAGTCCAAAGATCCGCCTTGTGATCGTCATTGCCTGCTCCCTGCTCTTGTTTCGGGCTACCTTGCCGTGCAGGCCCGTCGCAGGCAAGCGGCGACGCGCGCTTCGGCGCTTGCATGCCCGCGCCCTGCGCCTTACCTCCTCGCCATGGCCCAGGCGAAAGAAAACCCGAACTACAAGGTGATCGCGGAGAACCGCCGCGCCCGCTTCGATTACGCGATCGAGGAGGATCTCGAGTGCGGCATCATGCTCGAAGGGTCGGAGGTGAAATCGCTGCGGTCCACGGGGGGCAACATCGCCGAGAGCTATGCCTCGGTCGAGAATGGCGAGCTGTGGCTCACCAACTGCTACATCGCGCCCTATGATCAGGCCAAGACGTTCGGCCACGAGGAACGCCGCCGCCGCAAGCTGCTGGTCTCGCGCAAGCAGCTTGCGCATCTGTGGAACGCGACCCAGCGCAAGGGCATGACGCTGGTCCCGCTGGTCATGTACTTCAACCATCGCGGCATCGCGAAGGTGAAGATCGGCGTGGCCAAGGGCAAGAAGCTCCACGACAAGCGCGAGACGGCGGCGAAGCGCGACTGGAACCGCCAGAAGCAGCGGCTGCTGAAGGAACACAGCTAGGCCACGGGCATGTGGCGCCGTGGGTCAGAAGTGTCCGCGGACGGTCCGGATCGCCTTGTCGATCTTGCCCAGGAACCCCCAACCGGTGAAGATCGTCAACAACGTGAAGATGATCGTCTGATTGTCGCCGTCCAGAAGTTCGGTGAGCCCCGGCGAGCCCGGCGCGGTCAGCCCCAGTTCCGGGACCACCGCGGCGGCGATCAGCCCGACGATGCCGATGACCGACTTCTTGCCGTCGAGCGCCTTTCCCAGGGTCTCTCCCAACGCCGAGTTGACCGGGGTCAGCGGCTTCTTGGCGTCCTTGCCGTTGTCCGTCACCACCGCCGTCGTATCGCCCAGCTTGTTCTCGATGATCGCATCGAGGATGGCGGAGCCGGACGCGTCGATGAGCTTGTCCTTTATCTTGCCCTTGGCCGACTTCTTCAGGAGTTCCGTAAGTGCCACTTTGCCGAGGGCCGACGTGCCGCCGGTCGCGCCGGCGAGTACGAGCTTGAGCAGATCCGCGCGGTCGATATCCAGGTCGAGATCGAGGTCGAGACCGAAGGGCTTGTTTTCCACTTGCATGACTTTCTCCGGGCGCTTGCCCTCTTCATGGGGAAGGTTGGTGACGAATTCGCGCAGCTTTCCGATCCGGTTCGTCCATCCGCGGCCAAAGGTGCTGAAATTCGACAGGCCGCGCAGATAGTCCGAATAGACATCGAGATATGCGGACGACAATGCGGCTGAATCCGTCTGGTTCGCCGCGGCCAGCGTGTTCGGGCCCATATCCCCGTCCACCTTGAGAGGCACAGGCTCCGCGGCCGGGTTGGCCCCGTCACGAATCGTCATTCCCATGCGGTTGAAGGCTTCCTGCAGGAAGCGTACCGCCTTTTCCGGTCCCGACATCACGGCGGAGTTGTAGACGACCATGGCCACCTGAATCGGCATTTCGGCGCAGCGGCACCCCATGTAGTAGTTGGTGCGGAAGATCTCGTCCGCTTCCTCCTGCGTCAGTGCCTTGACGTCGTCGATCGTCACGTCCGTTCCGCGCCAGCCCTTCAGGGTCTCGATGGTGATCCCGAGGTTGGTCGGCCCTCCGGGATCGTCCGCGTGGTTGGCGAACCCGCCTTCGGCTTCCTTGATGAAGGCGTGCAGGCGCCGGAACCTCTTGTCGGTCTCTGCCGACAGGACACCGGGCAACTGCTCGGTCGCGTTGCTGGTCCTGATCTCGTCCCGCTGGTCTTCCGGTATCGGCGGCCGTTGCGGCAGGTTCTTCGGCTTCGGAGGCGCGGGCGGAGATCCGCTCCAATTGTCGATCATGTCGCTGAGATACTCCGCCCAGATGTGATCGCCGCCCTCCGGATACTCTCCCCGCTTCAGATCGGAAGATGAAATGCCGTCCAGCTGGACATGCGCAAGTTCCTTGAGGTTGCCGTTCTTGTCGCGGAGCGGTCGCATGCCGCGTTCCCTGGCAAGATCGTGCATCCGCAGCCACCATTTCTCGCGGCCCTGCGATGTCTCCCAATGCCAGTTTCCGTTCTCGAAGGCGACGAAATCCACCGCCAGCCCGTATTGATGAATCGATCCCCACGGCCCGACCCAGGTAATGGGGGGGTGCCGTTTCGTGTACTCGAACTGCAATTCCGGCGTTCGGAAAGCCTCGTACACCTTCAGCGGTATCTTTTCCTTTTCGAGAATTGCCTGAATATCGATGACCTTCTGACGAATGGCCGGATGCAGCTTGCTCACGTCGTTGTTGCGCTTGGTGGAATTGGGCATGGTGCGGGATCCTTCGATATGAATCTCTGGGCAATGAAACGCTGCCGGATGAAAAATACGCTTGTGTGGGGCGATCGAACACATGCGTCGCCCTTGACCTCCCCACAGGGCTGCCGCACAGGAAGTTAACTAATTTTTCTCAAGATAACAGCGATTTGGCGAGCTGTCACTACCGAGGAGAGTGCGGGATTCCATACCCCGCCGCGCTCACTTGAGCTGGCTGTCCTTGCTGCCGCGCCGGTTGATGCCCCCGCGCGGCCGGAACGGTCGCGTCGCGCTCCTGCTGGCAGTCGATGCAGAGCGTGACACCCGGCACCGCCCGACGCCGCGCCTCGGGGATCGGCTCCTCGCAATCGATGCAATGGGTGCGGCTCGGCCGGTCGCCCTGCGATGGCCGTTTCATCCGGGCGAGTTCGTCCTGGATGTTCGCCTCGATCTGCTCCTGCACCGCGCCGTCGCGCGTCCAACCGCCTGCCATGGCCGCTTCCCTCCTGCTGGGCGCCATGATGCGCCTGTGGCGCCTGGCGATCAAGCCCGCCCCGCAGTGCTCCTCCCGGTGCCCTTGCGTTGAGGTGTCTGCGCGCTTAATCAGGCTCAAGTCTGGCCTGCCGTGGGGGGGAATTCCATGTCCGACGATCCGAAGACTCTGGTATCGACCGACTGGCTCGCCGCGCATCTGGGCAACCCGGACCTGCGCGTGCTGGACGGATCCTGGTACCTGCCGGAGGCGGGCCGCGACGCCAAGGCCGAGTATGCCGAAGCGCACATTCCCAATGCGCGCTTTTTCGACATCGACGAGATTTCCGACCACCGCTCCGACCTGCCGCACATGGCGCCGCCGCCGGAAAAGTTCATCAGCCGGATGCGCGCGATGGGCGTGGGCGACGGCCACCAGGTCGTGGTTTATGACGGGGCCGGGCTGATGTCTGCGGCGCGGGTCTGGTGGCTCTTCAAGCTGATGGGGCATGCGGATGTCGCGGTTCTCGATGGCGGCTTACCCAAGTGGCGGGCCGAGGGGCGCGCGGTGGACGACATGGACCCCGTCATCCGCGACCGACACATGTATGTCCGAGTGCAGAACCACCTCGTGCGGGACGTGACTCAGGTCAGCCAGGCGGCGAAGCTGAACGATGTCCAGATCATCGACGCCCGCTCCGCCGCCCGGTTCCGCGGGGACGCGCCGGAGCCACGCGAAGGCCTGCGCGCGGGCCATATCCCGGGCTCGCACAACGTGCCGTTCAACCAATTGCTGAACGACGACAAGACCATGAAATCCCCGGATGCGCTCCGCGCCGAGTTCGAGGCCGCCGGCGTCGACCTCCAGCGCCCCGCGATCACCACCTGCGGGTCCGGCGTGACGGCGGCCGTGCTGGCCCTGGCGCTGGAGCGGATCGGCAAGACCGACTGGTCGCTCTACGACGGGTCCTGGTCCGAATGGGGCCAGTTCCCCACCCTTCCCATCGCCACAGGAGACGCCTGATGTTCGAGACGCTCAAGGACCTGCCCGCCGACAAGATCCTGATGCTGATGCAGCTCTACAAGGACGACCCGCGGGATCAGAAGATCGACCTGGGCGTCGGCGTCTACAAGGATGCCGAAGGCCGCACGCCGGTGATGAAGGCCGTGAAGGCCGCGGAGAAGCGGATCTGGGAAGAGCAGGAGACCAAGGCCTATACCGGGCTTGCGGGCGATCCGGCCTTTGCCGATGCGATGATCGACCTGGTGCTGAACGGTGCAGTGCCGCGCGACAGCATCGCGGCGGTGGCGACCCCGGGCGGGACAGGCGCCTGCCGGCAGGCGTTCGAGCTCATCCAGATGGCCCGCCCCAGCCCGCGCGTGTTCGTCTCCGACCCGACATGGCCCAACCACCTGTCGATCCTGAAGCACCTGGGTATGCAGGTCGTGCAATACCGCTACTTCGACTCCGATACCGGCGGCGTGGACATGAACGGCATGCTGGAGGATATCGCGGACGCCGGACAGGATGACGTGGTCCTGGTGCATGGCTGCTGCCACAACCCGACGGGCGCGAACCTGAACAGCTCGGAGTGGGATGCGGTCATCGCTTCGCTGCAGAAGACCGGGGCGACGGCGATGGTCGACATTGCCTACCAAGGCTTCGGCGACGGGCTCGACGCGGATGCAGCGGCCACGCGGAAGCTGGCATCGGAGCTGCCGGAACTGCTGATCGCGGCGAGCTGCTCGAAGAATTTCGGGGTCTACCGCGAACGCACCGGGCTTCTGATGCTGGTGTCGAAGGATACCGGCGCGCGCCAGGTGAACCAAGGAAACTTGAACTATCTCAACCGCCAGAACTATTCCTTTCCGCCGGATCACGGGGCGCGCGTGGTGACGACGGTGCTGACCGACCCCGACCTGCGCGCGGATTGGCAGAGTGAACTCGAGGCCGTGCGCCTGTCGATGCTGGAGTTGCGCGAGCAACTGGCGGGCGAGCTTCAGAGACTGTCCGGCTCCGACCGCTTCGGGTTCCTGGCGCAGCACCGCGGCATGTTCTCGCGCCTCGGCACGAGCGCGGAGATGGTCGAGAAGCTGCGCAAGGACCACGGCATCTACATGGTGGGCGACAGCCGGATGAACATCGCCGGGTTGAACAAGCGCACTGTGCCGATCCTCGCCAAGGCCATCATCGACTGTGGAATCTGACCGCGCCACCTCACCGCAAGATCTCATTCGGCCTTCGGCACGACCGTTGAATTGCGCGCGGTGCGAAGACCTCTGCAATGCATGAAACCCGGCAACTGGACCGGGCTTCGGAATGAAAACGCCCGGGCGCGAACGCCCGGGCGAAGTGCAACCGATTTAGATTAGGCTCAGCCTTTCGAGAACTCGGGATACGCCTCCATGCCCAGCTCCGACATGTCGAGGCCGTTGATCTCTTCCTCTTCGCCGACACGGATTCCCATGATGGCCTTGAGGATGAACCACAGGACGAGGCTGACCACGAAGGTGAAAATGCCGATGGCCACGATTCCCACGATCTGGGCCCAGAAGGTGGCACCCGAGGTGTAGAACGGCACGGCCAGCGTTCCCCAGATGCCCGCGAGCAGGTGGACCGGGATTGCGCCGACCACGTCGTCGATCTTCATCCGGTCGAGCATGGGCACCGTGAACACCACGATCACGCCGCCGATGGCCCCGATCCAGAGCGCGCCGAAGAGCGTGGGATCGAGCGGACCCGCGGTGATCGACACCAGCCCCGCGAGCGCGCCGTTGAGCACCATCGTCAGGTCCGGCTTGCGGTACATGACCTGGCTGAGGATGAGCGCGGCGACCGCACCCGCTGCGGCGGCCATGTTGGTGTTTGCGAAGATGATCGAGACGTTGTTGGCGCTGCTTTCGGCACCAAGCGCCAGTTCCGAGCCGCCGTTGAAGCCGAACCAGCCCAGCCACAGGATGAACGTACCCAGCGTCGCGAGCGCGAGGTTCGACCCCGGGATCGGGATGACCCGGCCATCCTTGGCATATTTGCCGATCCGCGGTCCCAGCACGATGGCGCCCGCAAGTGCCGCCCAGCCGCCGGCCGAGTGAACCAGGGTGGAACCGGCGAAGTCGTTGAAGCCGCAGGGGGCGTCGGAGCCTTCCACGCAGCCGAAGCTCGAAAGCCAGCCGCCGCCCCACTGCCAGGACGCCTCGATCGGATAGAAGATGCCGGTCAGCACCACCACGAAGATCAGGAATGGCCAGAGCTTGATCCGCTCCGCCAACGTGCCGGACACGATCGACGCCGTGGTCGCGCAGAACATCAACTGGAAGAAGAAGTCGGACGCCACCGAGTATCCGGTTTCGAGATCCGGTTCGCCATGCACGGGGTAGGGCGAAAAGAGATTGCCGATATAGCCCTCGATCAGCCAGGCATCGCCCGGATACATCAGGCTGTAGCCGATGAACCAGAACATGATCGAGGCGATCGAGAACAGCGATATGTTCTTGATGAGCTGCATGGCGACGTTCTTCGAGCGGACGAGGCCGGCCTCCAGCATGGCGAACCCCGCGGCCATCCAGAACACAAGGAAGCCGCCGATCAGGAACAGAAGCGTGTTGAAGATGAATGCGTTGTCGACCGCCACGGCGTCCGCGTCCTGCGCAAACGCTGCCATCGGCAACAGCGCGATCGCTGCAGAAGTGGTCAATGTCTTGAGTGATGTCATGGATCTAGATCCCCTTTGTCCCACGCGTCTTCAAAGCGCGTCTTCGTTGGTTTCGCCCGTGCGCACCCGGACCGCCTGATCCACGTCGAGCACGAATATCTTGCCGTCGCCGATCTTGCCGGTCTGGGCGGTCTTGGTGATGGT
Source organism: uncultured Alphaproteobacteria bacterium (assembly GCA_963721175.1). Taxonomy (GTDB): domain Bacteria; phylum Pseudomonadota; class Alphaproteobacteria; order Rhodobacterales; family Rhodobacteraceae; genus Aliishimia. The sequence goes on from CAVRIG010000007.1 coordinate 83,627, forward strand.
CTCCACGATCTGGTCGGCCATCGAGGTCGGCACGACGACCTCGACCTTGACCTTCGGCACGAAGTTCACGGCGTATTCGGCGCCGCGATAGATCTCCGTGTGGCCGGATTGCGATCCGAAGCCCTTGATCTCGGTCACCATCATTCCCCGCACGCCCGCGTCGGTCAGTGCCTCCCGCACCTCCTCCAGCTTGAACGGCTTGATTGTCGCTATGATCAGTTTCACCCTTGTCCCCTTTGTCTCAGCAGGTCGCATGCAATGATCTGCTGAAGACAAACCGAATGGCCGCCGGGTTGGGGAGTGTCGCGTTGGACAAACGCGGCGAAATGCGCCGGCGTGTGCCTAAAAATGTTGCACGCCACGCGTTCTGCACAAAAATTATGCGAAAATGGAATCGCTTTTCAGACGGTCCGTGGCTAAACATCGACGGTCCGACCAGTTAGATTGTTCATCAAAGAGCAGAGACCGGGCAGGGGTCACATGACAAATTCATCGCGCAGGCGGAAACCGCTGGTGGCCGACAAGCGCACATCAAGAACGAGCGGGCCCGGCCGGAAACCGCCGCGCAAGCCAAAGCGGACCCGGACGCGCCGGACTGCGCGCCGTGGTGGCATTCGCGGGTTCTTCGGGGGCATCTTGCGCTGGATGCTGCGCCTGGCCTGGCTGATCACCTCGCGCGCGGCCCTGATCGTGGCCCTGATCCTCGCGCTTTTGGTCGGGTACGAATACACCAAGATTCCGCCGCTGGAGCGCCTGCTCGACGGGCGCGCGCGGGGCTCGGTCACTTTGCTGGACCGCCAGGGCGAGGTCTTTGCCTGGCGCGGCGACCAGTATGGCGGGGCCGTGACGGCGGACAGTATCAGCCCGCACCTGAAGAATGCGGTGATCGCGACGGAGGATCGTCGCTTCTACCGGCATTTCGGCCTGAGCCCGCGCGGGATCGCGAGCGCGGTCAAGATCAACCTGTCGGAGGGTCGGGGACCGCTGTCGGGCCACGGCGGGTCGACGATCACCCAGCAGACGGCCAAGCTCCTGTGTCTCGGCCAGGAGTACGAGGCGTCCGAATGGGAGAGCGAGACCGACTACATCAACCACTGCCGTCGGGGATCGCTGCAGCGCAAGGCGCAGGAGGCGCTCTATGCTTTGGCCATGGAGGTGAAGTATTCCAAGGACGAAATCCTCTCGATCTATCTGAACCGCGCCTATTTCGGCGGTGGCGCCTATGGCGCCGAGGCCGCGATGCAGCGATATTTCGGCAAGCCGGCCTCGGCCGCCAACCCCGCCGAAGCGGCGATGCTGGCTGGATTACTGACGGCCCCGTCGGTCTATTCCCCCACCAACCAGCTCGACCGGTCGCAGGAACGCGCCGCGACGGTGATCCGGCTGATGCGGGAGCAGGACTACCTGACCGAAGCCGAAGCGGCGAAGTGGCAGGCCAACCCTGCGACCCTGTCGGAAGCCGCCGAAGCCGATTCCGGCGGCTACTTCGCCGATTGGGTCATGTCGAGCGGTCCGGAGTTCTTCACGCGCAGTTCGAACTCCGACGTCTTCATTCGCACCACGCTCGACCAGCGCATCCAGAAGGCCGCGGAAGCAGGGCTGAAGCAGGTCTTCGAGGACAAGGTCAAGGACGGCTCCGACGCGCAGGCCGCCGTCGTCGTGATGAGCGCCGATGGCGCCGTGCGTGCCATGGTGGGTGGGCGCAAGACCAACGTGGTCGGGTCGTTCAACCGCGCGACGCAGGCGATGCGGCAGACCGGTTCCGCGTTCAAGCCCTTCGTCTATGCCACGGCGCTAGACCTCGGCTACAGCCCGCTCGACACGATCGTGGATGAACCGTTCTGCATGGACATTCCCGGGTCGGGCCAATGGTGCCCGGAGAACTACAGCCGCAAGCATTTCGGGCAGGTCACGCTGACGCAAGCCTTGCAGAACTCACTGAACGTCCCGGCGGTGAAGGTGTCCGAATCCGTCGGTCGGGACCTCGTGCGCCGGGTCGCGAGCGAGTTCGGAATCCAGAGCGATCTGGCCGCCGGCCCGGCGCTGGCGCTGGGCGCGTCGGAAAGCACGCTGCTGGAAATGACGGGCGCCTATGCGGGTATCCTCAACGGCGGGTCGGCGGTGACGCCCTACGGGCTGGAGGAGCTGCGCATGGCCGGAGACGAAACCCCGGTCATGACGGCGACGGGCGGGATCCGGGAGCGTGTGATACAGCAGGAGGCCGCGCAGCAACTGGTCTGGATGATGGAGAAGGTCGTCGCCGAAGGGACCGGCACGCGCGCGCAGTTCGGCGGCCGCGAGATCGCCGGCAAGACGGGAACGACGCAGGCGGCGCGCGATGCCTGGTTCATCGGCTTCACCGCCGATTACGTGGCGGGTGTCTGGATGGGGTATGACGACAACACCCCGCTTTCGGGGGTCACCGGAAGCGGGCTTCCGGCCGAAATCTGGCGCGAAGTCATGGTGGGCGTCCATGACGGACTGCCGGTCCGGCCGCTGCCGATGGTGGGCCCGCGCGGCGAAAGCGGCGGTTTCGGCGAGGATTTTCGGGACCTTCCCGTCAGCGGGCAGGACCCCGCCTCGCTCATCGACTCGGTTCTCAACGACATCTTCGGCGCGGGGGGAGGTTCGAGTGACTCTCAGCCACGGAACGCCGGCAACCGCTGACGTCCCGATCAGCCCAAGCTGCCAAGCGCGGCGATCATCCGGTCTATGTCGCCGCCATTGCGGTCGAGGAGCGCGCCGACTTCACCGCGTTCGTTCAGCAGCATGTTGATGCCTTCGATATACATGTTGAAGAAGAGGTTCCTGCCGGTCCGATCCGACACGTGGAACGTGACCTCGAACGGCGCCTGGCCGGGAAGATAGGCGACAGTCCCGACTTCGTACCAGTTCTTGACCTGCTTCACGCTCTGCACTTCGAGGCGGCCGCCGATGAATTCACGAAACCGCTTGCCATACTTGCGGGCGAGGTAGGCCTGGAAGGCATCGGAAAACGCCCGCTTCTGCGCCGCGGTCGCCCGCCGTCCGTCCGCGCCCATGGCGTAAGCCGCGATGTAGGACGTGTCCGAATATCGCGCGAAGATCCGCTGGAAATCTACGATCATCGCGTTCTGCGACTTCCCGCTCGCGATCACCGCGTTGATGTCGCGCACCGCTTGGTCGATCAGTTCGCGGGCGCCCGCTTCGGTGAGCGCGAATACGCCAGCGGGCAGCATGGCGGCGGCAGCCGAAAATCCCAGGATCACGTCACGGCGCTGCATGGTCAGAATCCCTCTGTATCCAGATCGAACGGGTCGATCTGGGTGCTCTGGTCCTCAATTCCCAGTCTGAACCGACGGTTTTGGATATGGACCATCCGCGTCTGCGCGTAGCTGTCGGCGCTGTCGTAGAGGACGGAGTCGACAGTTTCGGAGTACCGGCCCCTGTTCCCGAGCGCCGCGCCCGCCCGTGAGGTCGGTCCGACATAGCGCTCCGGCCTGTCCAGATTGAAGTAGAGCGGGTTCGTGAAGAGATCCACGATCGTTCCCACCGCATCGCGGGTGGTGGTTGGCCCCAGAAACGGCCTTTCAATATACGCGCCTTCGGCGAACCCCCAGACATACAGGGTTTCGCCGAAATCCGCGTCATGCGGGTCCAGACCGAGGTCGGTGGCCACGTCAAAGATCCCCACAAGCCCAAGTGTCGAATTGATCAGGAACCGTGACACCGAAACGCCGGTACCGCGCAGATCGCCCTGAAGCAGGCTGTTGATGGTGATCCGGGGCTCGCCGAAATTCATCGCGAAGTTGCGGATGCTGTTCTGGACTCCCTCGGGAACGGTCTGCGAGTAGCTCAGTGCGGCCGGGCGAATCAGGTCCCGGTCCAGATCCTTGTTGAAGGCATGGACCTTGCGATTCCGCGTTTCGTACGGATCGTAGATGCCATCGGACGGATCGCGATCCATGCCGCCCGCGCAACCGGACAGCATGATCGCAACCGTAAAGAGAAATGAGCGCATTCCTGCGACTTTCTTAACCGTCTCGGAGCGTGGCAATGGAAATCCCTGGTCAATGATTCTATGGCTTACCTAACATTCAGATGCTGGAAGCCCAGCCCGAAGACGGCCCATGGGGTGCTTCGTGGTTGGTAAAGTGACAGGCATCACAAGGAAGTTCCAGACCGGTCGTGGAGATTGATCCGGCACAGAGGAAAGATGCGGATGCAGGGTAAACAGAACGGCCGTGAAGAACTTCGCGCGGCACGGCGGCAAAGCCGTGGGCTCTACTGGGCGGTGGGCGTCTTCAGTTTCTTTGCCAACCTGCTGATGCTGACCGGCCCGCTTTACATGCTGCAGGTCTATGACCGCGTGCTTGGATCCCGATCCGAGGAGACCCTGCTCGCGTTGTCGTTGCTCGTCATTTTCCTCTACGGAATCATGGGTTTGATGGAATTCGTGCGCGGTCGAGTCATGGGCCGTGCGGGAGCGCGATTCCAGTCGGCACTCGATCGGCGCGTGTTCGAGGCGGTGACGCGCAAGGCCGCCCTGTCGCCGGATACGAGGACCCAGAGCGGGTTGCAGGATCTCGAATCGATCCGACGCCTGATGACCGCTCCGGTCCTGATGGCGATTTTCGACATGCCATGGACGCCTATCTTTCTCGCGGGCATCTTTCTCTTCCATCCGCTCATGGGATGGCTCGCGGTTCTCGGCGGATCGATGCTGGTCCTGATCACGGTCTTCAACCAGGTGCTCTCGCGCGGACCGAATCTTCGATCGAGCGCTGCGGAAATGCAGGCCGGCAGCATGTCCGGCCAAATGCGCACCGAAGCCGAGATGCTGCAGTCCATGGGGATGGAAGGTGCGGCATACCGCCGCTGGCAGTCCGCGCGCGGCACCGCGCTGAGCGAGGGGATTTCCGCAGCGGATGTGGGCGGCGGGTTCAGCGCCATGACCAAGTCGCTGAGGCTGTTCCTGCAGTCGGCGATGCTCGGGCTCGGGGCATGGCTGGTGTTGCAGAACGAATTGACGCCGGGTGCCATGATCGCGGGGTCGATCCTGCTTGGCCGCGCGCTGGCCCCGATCGAACTGGCCGTCGGTCAGTGGACGATCGTGCAGCGGGCGACGAAGGGTTGGCAGAACCTCTGCGAGCTGCTGAGCGAGGTCACGCCGAGACAGCCGCGAACGGCCCTGCCAAAACCGCGCGCGCGTCTCGAAGCCAAGGGTCTGACGGTGCTGCCGCCGGGCGAACGCCAGGCGTCGCTCAAATCGGTGAATTTCCTGCTGGAACCCGGTCAGGCGATGGGCGTGATCGGCCCGTCCGGATCCGGCAAGACCACGCTCGCACGGGCGATCACCGGACTTTGGCGACCTGCCGGAGGATGGGTCCGGCTCGATGGGGCGGCGCTCGACCAGTACGACCCGGATGTGCTGGGCGGGCTGATCGGATATCTGCCGCAGCGGGTCCAGCTCTTCGACGGATCGATCGCCGAGAACATTGCCCGTCTGGCCGATGTTCCCGACGATGCCAAGGTCGTCGCCGCAGCACAGAAGGCGGCGGCGCACCAGATGATCCTGGACCTGCCCAACGGCTATGACACGCAGATCCGGGAAGGACAGAGCCGGCTGTCCGGCGGTCAGATCCAGCGTATCGGACTGGCACGGGCGCTCTACGATGATCCGGTCATCATTGTGCTCGACGAACCGAACTCGAACCTCGACAACGAAGGCAGCGCCGCGCTCAACCGGGCGATTCGCGCACTCAAGACGGAGGGCAGATCGGTCCTGATCATGGCACACCGCCCGAACGCCATTCAGGAATGCGACACGCTGCTGGTCATGGAAAACGGCATGCGTATGGCCTTCGGTCCAAAGGACGAAGTGCTGAAGGCGACCGTGCGCAATCATCAGGAGTTGGCCATGAGCGGAGCGGACAAGGGAGGCGTGACATGAATACCGAAAACGCGTGGTCCGCGCGTTGGCCACTGATCGTCGGTTTCGTGGGCCTGGCGATTCTCGTGGGTGGTTTCGGCACCTGGTCGGTTCGGACGCAGATCGCCGGTGCCGTGGTCGCGACCGGACGGATCGAGGTGGAGCGCAACCGACAGGTCGTGCAGCACCCCACCGGCGGTGTCGTGGCGGAGATCCGGGTGAACGAAGGCGATGTCGTCGAAGCGGGCGACCTGCTGATCGAACTCGATCCCACGCGGCTAACCTCGCAACTGGTGATCACCGAGGGGCAACTCTTCGAGAGCATTGCCCGCCGCGGGCGACTCGAGGCCGAACGCAATGACGCGGAGGAAGTGACCTTCCTTCCCGAACTGGTGGAGCTCGCAGCCGAAAACGAGGAAGTTGCCGAGCTGATGGAAGGCCAGCGCAACCTGTTCCATGCCCGCCGGGACACGCTGTCCAAGTCGCAGGAACAGCTGGAGAAACGCCAGTCGCAGATCGGCAACCAGATCGAGGGTATCGATGCGCAGATCGTATCTCTCGAAGAGCAGCTGGAACTGATCGAGGAGGAGATGGGCAACCAGCAGAGCCTCTTCGACCGCGGTCTCGCCCAGGCCAGCACGCTTCTGGCGCTGCGCCGGAACGCGGCCAACCTGAGGGGGCAGCTGGGCGAACTGGCGGCGAACCGCGCCGAGGCAGAAGCCCGCATCACCGAGACCGAGATCGAGGAGCTGTCCTTGATAACGCAGCGTCGTGAAGACGCGATCACGCAGCTGCGTGACATGCGCCACAACGAGCTCGAATTGCGCGAGCAGCGTGCGGCCACGAAGGAAGAGCTGGACCGGCTGGATGTCCGCGCTCCGGTCTCCGGTATCGTCTACAGCATGACGGTGCAGACCCCGCGGTCGGTCGTCCAGGCGGCGGAGCCGATCCTGTATCTCGTGCCGCAGGACCGTCCGCTGGTCATCGCGGCTCAGGTCGATCCGGTGCATATCGACCAGGTTCTCGTCGGCCAGTCGGTCAACCTGCGATTTTCCGCGCTCGATCAGCGCACGACGCCGGAGCTCGTGGGGCAGGTCTCCCTGATCTCGGCCGACGCCTTCGAGGACGAAGCGACGCGCGCCACCTATTACCGCGCCGAGATCGTTCTGGCGCCGGGAGAGATCGACCGTCTGGGTTCGGGCGTGGTCCTGATCCCCGGGATGCCGGTCGAGGCGTTCATTCGGACCGCGGACCGGTCGCCGCTGGCCTACCTGACCAAGCCGTTGCGGGATTACTTCATCCGGGCGTTCCGCGAAACCTGACCTGCTGATGGGCGGGGTTTCGCCGCCGCCCGGCACGATCGCTGGCAGGTTGACCCGCGGGCGTCTGTGTTGCCTGCCGGGCTCTCTCGCCGCACGCCGCCTTCCGGGTGCCGCGCAAATGGTCTAGCGTGCAGGCGAATCCGAACACCGCACGCAGGAGGCGCAGGTCCATCATGTCCATATCCGCAAGGCTCGCCGACAGGGGCATCGAACTGCCCGAAGCCAATGCACCCGCAGCCAACTACATTCCATACGTGCAGGTGGGCAATCTGCTGTTCGTCTCCGGCCAGATCTCGGCGAACGCGGACGGGCTGATCACAGGCAAGATCGGCGCCGACCTGACGGTCGAGGAAGGTGCGGCCGCCGCGCAGCGCTGCGCGCTCAGCCTGCTGGCGCAGGTCAAGGCGGCCTGCGACGGCGACATGGACCGGCTGGTGCGCGTGGTGAAGCTGACCGGTTTCGTCAATTCCACGCCCGACTTCACCGAGCAGCCCCAGGTGGTCAACGGCGCGTCCGATTTCCTGGTCGAGGCGCTGGGCGACGCCGGCCGCCATTCCCGTTCCGCCGTCTCCGCAGGCTCGCTGCCGCTCGGGGTCGCGGTCGAGATCGAGGGCATCTTCGAGATCGCATGACCCGGCTGCCGCGTCGCCTTTCTCGAGACGCCGCTGGCGCATCGTGCCCTGCATGACATCTCCGCGGGCCGCCCTGAAAACAGCCGCGCCGCCGTCCGGGCCGCGGTCGACGCAGGCTACGGGATCGAGATCGACATGCAGATGAGCGCCGATGGCACGGCGATGGTGTTCCACGATTACGCGCTCGACCGCCTGACCGAGGCGAAAGGCGCCGTCCGGGTGCGGACCGCGGCCCAGTTGCGGTCGATATCCTTGCGCGGGGGCGACGAAGGCATTCCCGATCTCGCGGAAATCCTGGAGCTGGTCGCGGGCCGGGTGCCCGTTCTGATCGAGGTCAAGGACCAGGACGGCGCGATGGGATCCAAGGTGGGCGCGCTGGAAACGGCCGTGGCGCAGGCGATCCGGGGCTACGACGGGCCCCTGGCTCTGATGTCCTTCAATCCTCATTCGGTCGCCAGTCTGGCCGTCCTGAGCGGGGATCGGCCGAGGGGGCTCGTCACCAGCGCCTTCGATCCGTCGGAGTGGCCGCTGCCCGCGGACACCTGCGACCGGTTGCGCGAGATCCCCGATTACGATCGCGTCGGCGCCAGCTTCATCAGTCATCAGGCGCCGACCTGGACCGACGCCGTGTCGCGGAGTTGAAGGAGAAGGGTGCGGACGTCCTCTGCATGGACGATCCGGTCGCCCGACGAAGAGACGCGCGCGCGCCGTGTGGCCGCAGAATATGACCTTCGAAGGGTATCTGCCAGAACTTGCCCCTTGATCCGTCCTGTCCCGGGGCCAGATGGCGTGAAGACGGGACGCGAGTGATCCGATGACCACGCAGGAAATCGAGATCGAACTTCTGCCCGGGCTGCACGGTGTCTCGGCGTCCGATTGGGATGCCTGCGCCTGCCCCGAAGCGGCGGATGGCGGGCGGCCCTCGGATCCCTTCACGACCTACCGCTTTCTGAAGGCGCTCGAGGACAGCGGATCGGTCGGCGCCGGCACCGGCTGGCAGCCGCAGTACCTGGCGGCCCGCGTCGACGGGCAGATCATCGCGGTGGCGCCGATGTACGCGAAAAGCCACAGTCAGGGCGAATACATCTTCGATCACAGCTGGGCCCACGCCTACGAGCGCGCCGGCGGGCGGTATTACCCCAAATTGCAGATGGCGGTGCCGTTCACCCCCGCCACGGGCCGCCGGTTCCTGACCCGCCCCGGTTTCGAGGATCTGGGCCTGCAGGCGCTGGTCCAGGGCGCCGTGCAGCTGGCCGAGAAGAACGGGATCATCGGCTGCACGTCACTTTCTGCACGCCCGATGAGGCCGAGCGCGGCGCGCGACTGGGGCTCATGCACCGCAACCAGCCAGCAATTCCACTGGCTCAACCGCGACTACGATGATTTCGACGCGTTCCTCGCCTCGCTCAGTTCCCGCAAGCGCAAGAACATCCGCAAGGAGCGCCGCCAGGCCCAGGAGTTCGGCGGAGACGATCCTCACGCTCTCCGGCGACGATCTGAAACCCGAACATTGGGATGCGTTCTGGGAGTTCTACCAGGACACCGGCGCGCGAAAATGGGGCACGCCGTACCTGACGCGCAAGTTCTTCGACATGGCTCAGGAGACGCTGCGCGACGACATGGCGCTGGTTCTCGCGGTCCGTGACGGGCGATACGTTGCGGGCGCGCTGAATTTCGTCGGGCCGCGAGACGATCTTACGGCCGCTACTGGGGCTGCGTGGAGCACCATCCCTGCCTGCATTTCGAACTGTGCTACTATCACGCCATCGACTATCGCCATCGAACATGGCCTGGCCCGGGTCGAGGCCGGTGCGCAGGGCGAGCACAAGCTGGCGCGCGGATATCTGCCGATGCCCTGCCATTCGCTGCACTGGATCCGCGACCCGGGTTTCGCCCACGCCGTGGAGGAATATCTTGAGGCCGAACGCGCCGCGGTGGAGGAGGAGATCGAAATCCTGACCAGCTACGGTCCGTTCCGAAAGGTCGAGGTGGAGGAACAGCAATGACCGAGAAACTCAGCGACGAAACCCGGCAGACGCTTCTGGGCCCGCTTTTCGAGACCGGCTGGAAGCTGGTCGACGACCGCGACGCCATCCACAAGCAGTTCAAGTTCGACGATTTCGTCGAGGCGTTCGGCTGGATGACGCGCGTGGCGATCTGGGCGGAGAAATGGAACCACCATCCGGAATGGAGCAACGTCTACAAGACCGTCGAGGTGACGCTCAGCACCCACGACGTGGACGGGCTCGCGCAGCTGGACGCGAAACTGGCACGCAAGATGGACTCGCTGGCGGGCTAGGGCGGGGTGCTTGTCGCTGCATCCCCAAGCCACCGTTCATCGGCCTGATACCGATCTTCGCTCGTGCCCTCGCGCGGAAAAAAGGTACGCAGCACCGCCGCGCATCGCCGGGCCGCCTCCAGGCCCGGCGATTTGCAGACGACAGCGCCAAGTTCGGGTATCGGAGGTCGGTGGCTGCCACAAACTGCTGCAATTCCAGCACCCGGTCGCCGCACCGCGGCCCACCGATGTGCGGTTCGCCACACGATGCCCGTGGCGAGCCCGCTTGGCAAATGTGCCGGATCAGACCGCTTCCAGCAGCGCCTCGCCGCCCGAGACTTCGCAGACGCCGGGGCTCTCCTCGGCCTGGAACGCCTTGACGGTGCCGTCCTCGACGACCATCGCGTAGCGCTTGGAGCGGCCGATCAGGCCCGCGGGCGGCGCGTCGAACTCCATGCCGATCGACTTGGTGAACGCGCTTTCCGGGTCGGCCAGCATCGTGATTCCGGCCGCCGTGGCGCCGGTCGCCTCGCCCCAGGCCTTCATCACGAAGGGGTCGTTGACGGAAATGCAGATGATCTCGTCCACGCCCTTGGCGTCGAACTGGTCCTTGGTGCGGATGAAGCTCGGCACATGCGCCGAATGGCAGGTGGGTGTGTAGGCGCCCGGCACGGCGAAGATGACCACCTTGCGGCCCTTGGTCTTGTCGGCCAGCGCCACCGTCTCGGGGCCGTTTTCGCCGATCTTCACGAGCGTCGCGTCGGGGAGCGTCTCGCCTGTGGAAATCGCCATTCCTGTTCCTTTCCGTAGAGTTGCAATCCGCTTCTGCCCGGATATACGGTGCCCTGCCGCACGCGGCCAGCAGAAAAGGTTAAGGCATGGCACATGTCATCGTGATCGGAGCGGGGCAGGCCGGGTCCTCCTGCGTCGCGAAACTGCGCAAGGACGGGTTCGACGGACGGATCACCCTGATCGGGGCGGAGCCGGTCATCCCCTACCAGCGCCCGCCGCTCACCAAGGCCTATCTGCTGGGCGAGATGGCCGTCGAACGGCTTTACCTGCGGCCCGAGAGTTTCTACCGGGAGCAGGACATCGCGCTGCGGCTGGGTGCGCGCGTCACCGACATCGATGCGCAGGCGCAGACCGTGACGCTGGGGGATGAGGTGCTGGAGTATTCCGACCTGGTGCTGGCGACGGGGTCGGTTCCGCGGCGGCTGCCCGCGGCCATCGGCGGCGACCTCGACGGAGTCTTCGTCGTCCGGGACCTTGCGGATGTGGACGCGATGGCGCCGCGGTTTGCCGAAGGGGCGCGGGTGCTGATCGTCGGAGGCGGCTATATCGGTCTGGAGGCGGCGGCGGTCGCGGCCAAGAAGGGGCTGAAGGTGACGTTGGTGGAGATGGCCGACCGCATCCTTCAACGGGTGGCGGCGCCCGAAACCAGCGATTACTTTCGCGCGCTGCACACCCGGCACGGCGTCGACATCCGCGAAGGCGTGGGGCTCGAGCGGCTGACCGGTGACGATGCGGTAACCGTGGCGGTCCTGAGCGACGGCACCGAGCTGGAGGTGGATTTCGTCGTCGTCGGCGTGGGCATCGCGCCCGATGCCGCGCTGGCCGAAGCGGCCGGGCTCGAGATCGAGAACGGCATCCGGACCGATGCGCGCGGGCAAACCAGTGCGCCGCATGTCTGGGCCGCGGGCGATTGCGCCTCTTTCCCTTATCGCGGCACGCGGATCCGGCTGGAGAGCGTGCCCAACGCCATCGACCAGGCCGAATGCGTGGCGCGCAACATCATGGGCGCGGGCGAGGAGTATGTCGCAAGGCCCTGGTTCTGGTCGGATCAGTACGATGTGAAGCTGCAGATCGCGGGGCTGAACCTGGGCTATGACCGGGTCGTGGCGCGGACGGGCGAGGGCGATGCGGCGTCCTTCTGGTACTTCCGGGGCGACGAATTGCTGGCGGTCGACGCGATGAACGACCCGCGCGGCTACATGGTGGGCAAGCGGCTGATCGAGGCGGGCAAGTCGCCGGATCCTGAGGCCGTTGCCGACCCGGAGACCGACCTCAAGGCGCTGTTGCGCCCGTGAGGATCGCCCCGTGAGTATTGCCCCGTGAGAATCATCGCCGGAGAGTTCCGCGGCCGCAGGCTCGCCGCGCTGGGCAAGGGCGATGCCAAGGCGCATCTGCGCCCCACTCCGGACCGCGTGCGCGAGAGCCTCTTCAGCCTTCTCGCATCCCGGCTGGACCTGCAAGGGCTGCGGGTGCTGGACCTTTTTGCCGGCACCGGGGCGCTGGGGCTGGAGGCCGTGTCCCGCGGTGCTGCGCAAGCGGTCTTCGTCGAGAAGGGCAAGGCTGGGCAGCGGTTGATCCGGCAGAACATCGACACGTTGGGCGTGGCGGACCGCGCCAGGCTCATCGGCACCGATGCGACGCGTTTGGGACAGGCGGAGGAGAGGTTCGACCTCGTGTTTCTCGACCCGCCATATGGCAAGCAGCTTGGCGCGCGCGCGCTCGATGCGGCGCGGGAAGGCGGCTGGTTGGCGCCGGATGCGTTCGTTGTATGGGAGGAAGATGCCCCTCAGCCCGCGCCCGAGGGGTTCGATCTGCTGGAGCACCGGCCCTATGGCGACACGCACCTCACCTTGCTGGAGACAACGCCGCCTCGGCCGTGATAAGCTGATGCCATGACGACAGCGACCCTTTTCGCGACTTGGTGGTCCTCTGGACGGAAAGACGCGTCCGCCGAAGCCCGTACCGATCCGCCGCAACGGAAGTGGCGTGCGCCCGTCTTCATATACGACGCGGTGACGCCGTATCGCGGTGAGACGATGCTGCTTGCGCGTCTTCGGGCCGATCTGGAGGACCGCGCGGGAGAAGAGTTGGACTGAACGTGCCGTCGTCGGGCTGTTCTGTTTCGCGCTTTTGCGCGAAATGCGCCCACCCGCCGAACCTTCAAGTATCTAAGAAAAGCTCGGCAGCGCCCTGGAAGCGCAGACGGTATTCGGCCGGCGGCAATCCGTTGCGCGACCGGAACGTTTGGTGAAGCTCGTTCTGTCGGAATAGCCGAGGCGGTCGGCGAGGTCCTCTATCGGCATGCGGCTGCGGGTCATAAGATCGCGCGCGGGCCATGCGCATGTCGGTGACATAGCGACGCGGATCCCGACCAATGGCGCGTTGGAACCGGCGGGAGAAGGTGCGGGGGCTGACATTGGCAAGCTCCGCAGCGGCGCCGATCACGCCGGGCTCCGAAAGGTGGCTGAGAATGAAGCTGCGGGCGAGGTCCATCATCCGATCGTCGGGAGCATCCGTCGCGATCGTTTGTTCGACATGGTCGTGCAGCAACTCCGTCCAGGTCTTGCCGTAACGCCGGGCAAACCGCAGCGCGAGGTCGGGACCCATGAAGCGGGCGATGTTGAAGAGGCTCACGTGGGCGGAACAGATCGAATCGCCGCCGGTGACGAAGTTGCGCTCCGGACCGGAGACCACGAGCGGGCGTCGTGTCTGGACGGCGACCTCCGGAAAACGCTCGGTGAAATGTCCGGCATAGAGGGCGTTGATCGTGGCCGCGTGCCCGTCGAGCAACCCGGCCTCCGCCAAGAGGCAGACGCCGCTGCAGGTCGTGGTGAAGATCGCGCCGCCGTCATGCTGGGCCGCGATCCAGGCCTTTTGCGCCGGACTGAGGAGCGGTGAATGCTCGGCTTCGGTAAGGTAGCCGTCATCGAAGAGCGTGGGCAGGATCACCGCGTCGTAGACGAAGTCGTCCAGCGGGCCGTGCGGGTTCAAGGCGCTTGCCGATCTGCGGGGGTTTCTCGACCTGGACGCTATGCGGGTGGTGATGGCCGGGGCGATGTGGTCGCGGGGTCTGTGGGTTCCGAGTGAGGGTCCCGGCCGCCTGTATCATTCGATTTTCGTGACGAGCGGTGCGCGGCTCTGCGCGTTTCCGGCGGCGGCGACCCGGCTCGCAAGCTCCAGGAATTGGCGGCGCTCCTCCAAAGTCAGACCCGCAAGTATGTCCTGCTGCAACCCGGCCACGACGGGCCAGGCGTCTGACAGCAGTCGATGCCCCTTGCCGGTGAGTTCGACCTCGCGCGCGCGCCGGTCGCTCTGGCTGGGACGGCGGGAAACGAGGCCGCGCGTCTCGAGCCGGTCGACCACGGTTCCGATCGTTGCGCGGTCATAGGCGATCATGCCCGCCAGCGTCGCCTGGTCCACTGGAGCGGCCCGCGACAGCGCATCGAGCGCCGCGAACTGAACGGGCGTGAGCTCGATCGCGGTTTCCTTCATGCGGTTCTGGAACACCGAGGTCGAGATCTGATGCAGACGCCGGATCAGGTGCCCGGCCATGGTGTGGATCGTTTGCCCTTCCATGATTGACAGAGTATATATGGTAAGTATGCTTATCAATATCGAAAATGGGAGGATTCGCATGGCCGAGCTGGGGACCATCGAGGAATTGCCGCAGGAATATCGCGACGCGATGTCCGCCGCGGGCGTGGCGCCGCTTTGGCCGATGATGCGCAATGTGCTGCCGCATGGCGCGCCGAAACCGGTGACGAAGCCCGGCCATTGGGCGTTCGAGGCTGTGCGTCCGTTGCTGCTCCGAGCGGGCGAGTTGACGCCGGTGGAGAAGGCCGAACGCCGGGTGCTGGTGCTCTCTGACCCGGGCCGTGGCGTGGGCGCGATGCAGGCGACCTCGTCCATCTACCTCGGGCTGCAGCTGATCCTGCCGGGCGAGAGCGCGCCGGCCCATGTGCACACGCCATCGGCGGTGCGGGTCATCGTGGAGGGCACCGGCGGCTACACCGTCGTCGATGGCGAGCGGCTGCCGATGGAGGAGGGCGACCTGGTGCTGACCCCGGGCGGCGAATGGCACGATCACGGCCATGAGGGGACCGAGCCGATGATCTGGCTTGACGCGCTCGACCTGCCGCTTTTCGTCTATCTCGAGGGGTCTTACGCCACCGAGGGTCCGCTCCAGTCGCAGCGCAACCGCCCGGACGCCAGCGAGGTGGAGTACCGCGCCGCGGGCCTCGTCCCCTCCCGCTCCACGACCAAGGCGCGGCGGCTACCCGATGCTGCGTTACCCTTGGGCCGCGACGGAGGGCGCGCTGCGGGAACTGGACGCGTATGGCGACGGGCCGGCGGAACTCGACTACGTCAACCCGGAAACCGGGACCGACATCCTGCCCACCATGGGCTTCACCGCGATGATGCTGCGGCCGGGACACAAGGCCAGTCCTCCGCTGCGGTCGTCTTCCACCGCCTTCCACGTCGTTGGCGGCAAGGGACACTCGATCGTCGATGGCGAACGCATCGACTGGTCGCCGAAGGACACATTCACCGCGCCGGTCTTCGCCGCGATCGACCACCATGCAGAGACGGAAGCCTTCCTGATTCGCATCCACGACCGCCCGCTGCAGGACAAGCTGGGTTACTACGAGGAGCGCGCACGATGAGCCTTCTCTTCCCGGTCCCCGTGCCGTTCACCGTGCCGGTCGCCGCGTCGGGCGCGGAATTCCCGGTACGCCGCATCTTCTGCGTCGGCCGCAACTACGAGAAGCACGCGGCCGAGATGGGGGCCGAGGTCGACCGCGAGGCGCCGTGGTATTTCACCAAGACACCCGCAAACGCCGTGCGCTCCGGTGCCGCCACGCCTTATCCGCAGGGGACGGAAAATTTCCACTATGAAATGGAATTGGCCGTCTACCTCGGTTCCGAAGCGTTCCGCATGTCGGTGGAGGAGGCGGGCTCCGCGGTGCTGGGCTATTCCTGCGCGCTCGACATGACCCGCCGCGACCGCCAGCAGGACGGCAAGGACAACCGCCGTCCCTGGGATCTGGGCAAGGACGTGGAGAACGGCACGGTGCTGTCGCCGATCACGCTCGACTGGACCGTCATGCCGGAGCGGCGCATCCACCTGGAGGTCAACGGCGAGGTCCGGCAGGACGCGACGCTGGCCGAACTGGTCTGGTCGGTCGAGGAGGTGATCTCGCACCTCTCGCGCTTCTACCGGCTGGGTGCGGGCGACGTGATCCTGACCGGCACGCCGGCGGGCGTCGGACCGGTGATGGCGGGCGATGTGATCACCGGCGGCATCGATGGGCTGGAGCCGATCGAGCTCACCATCGGGGATCCGGAATGATCGTCCACCACGGCTACTTCCGCTCCTCTTCGAGCTACCGTTGCCGGATCGCGCTGAACCTCAAGGGGGTGGAGGCGGAGTACCGGCCGGTCCACCTGTTGAAGGATGGCGGGCAGCAGAAGACGCCGGACTACGCCGCGCTCAACCCGCAGAAGCTTGTGCCGACCTTCGAGGTCGACGGGCAGGTGCTGACACAAAGCCCCGCGATCCTCGAATGGCTGGAGGAGACGCATCCCGAACCCCCGTTGCTGCCCGCCGACCCGGCGGAGCGGGCGCAGGTCCGCGCGTTCTGCGCGGTGATCGGATGCGACATCCATCCTTTGCAAAACCTGCGCGTGCTGCAATACTTGGAGACGGAGTTCGGCGCAGACCAGACGCGAAAGAACCGCTGGTGCCGGCGCTGGATCGGCGACGGGCTGGCCGCAGCCGAAGCGCTGGTGACCACCCGGCCGCGCACGATCTTCGCCTTCGGGGATACACCGGGCATGGCGGAAATCTACCTGATGCCGCAGCTCTTCTCCGCCGCGCGTTTCGGCGTTGACGTGAACGAGATGCCGCGCCTCGTCGAAATCGGCGCGGCTTGCGACGAGCTGCCGGCCTTCAAGGCAGCCCACCCGCAGAACCAGTCCGATGCCGAGTGACACCCGCGTCCTGATCGCGGGCGGCGGGATCGGGGGCCTTGCCGCGGCGATGGGGTTGGCGCAGAAGGGCGTGCCGAGCCTGGTGCTGGAGAAGGCCTCGCAATTGGGCGAGATCGGCGCGGGCATCCAGCTCGGCCCCAACGCGTTCCACGCCTTCGACACGCTCGGTGTAGGCGACGCGGCGCGTGGTCTCGCCGTCTATGTCGACAGCCTGCGACTGATGGATGCGCTGACCGCCGAGCCGATCTGCGAGATCCCGCTGGGCGAGGAGTTCCGGACGCGCTTCGGCAACCCCTACGCCGTCGTGCACCGGGGCGAGCTGCACGGCGTGTTCCTGCGCGCTTGCCAGAACCACCCGCTGGTCGAGCTGCGCACCAGCGCCGGCGTCGAAAGCTACACGCAGGATGCGGGCGTCGTGACCGTCCGGCTCGCGGACGGGGAGGAGGTCTGCGGAGCGCTTCTGATCGGGGCCGATGGCCTCTGGTCGAAGGTGAGGGCGCAGATGGTCGGGGACGATGTCCGCGTCTCCGGCCACTCGACCTATCGCAGCGTGATCCCGACCGCGGACATGCCGGAGGATCTGCGCTGGAACTCCGCGACGCTCTGGGCCGGGCCGAAATGCCATATCGTGCATTATCCCCTCCAAGGCGGGGAGAGCTGGAACCTCGTCGTCACCTACCACAACCACGCGCCCGAACCCGATGGCCGGCCATCCGGTGAGCCATGACGAGGTGCGGCGCGGATTCGAGCATGTCTCGCAAAAGGCACGGCAGTTGATCGATCGCGGACGGGACTGGCGGCTGTGGGTGCTCTGCGACCGCGATCCGATCCTGCGCTGGACTGAGGGCCGCGTGGCGCTCCTCGGCGACGCCGCGCATCCGATGATGCAGTACATGGCCCAGGGCGCCTGCATGGCGATGGAGGATGCTGTTTGCCTCGCCGACGAGCTGGGTAGGGAGGTATCGCCGGACGCGCTGGTCCGCTACCAGGATCGGCGCCGGCTGCGCACCGCGCGGGTGCAGTTGCAAAGCCGCGAGATGGGCACGCATGTCTACCATCCCGAGGGCGCCCATGCGGCATTGCGCAACGCGGTCATGCGCGCCAAGTCGCCGCTAGACTGGTACGATCAGGTTGCGTGGCTCTACGGATCAACAGGACTCGGCGGCGCCGTGTCGGCGGAGACGCGGGAGTTCGCACCATAACACGGATCTCTTGCCGTCTGTTGCCTTCGGCCGCCAATCTGCGCAGCATATCGCCAAAGGGCCGCGACTCGACGGCCCAAGGGAAAAGGCGACAGGGACCAGGGGAGGGGAACATGTCGGAAAATGGCAACGCGGCCGTGTGGTTCGTGGACCGTCATGTCAAGGAGGGCCGTGGCGACAAGGCGGCCTATCGCGAAGCCGGCACCGGGCGCGGCCTGACCTACGCCGAACTGGCCGACCAGACCGCACGCATCGCCGGGGCGTTCCATCGCGCGGGCATCCGTCGTGAGGAACGCGTGGCCTGCCTCGTCCTCGACCAGATCGAGTATCCTGCGCTCTTCTTCGGCGCGATGAAGGCCGGGGTGATCCCGGTCCTGCTCAACACGCTGCTCAGCCCCGACCTCTACGACCTGATCCTGCGCGACAGCCGCGCCACCACGCTCATCGTCAGCGACGCGCTCTGGCCATCGGTGGAGCCCGCGGCGAAGAAGAACCCGCACCTGCGGCACGTCATCGTGATCGGAGACGCGCCCGATGGCACCACCTCCTTCGCCGAGTTCATGGATGGCGCGGAACCGGCTGAAGCCGTGGAGGCGAGCGCCGACGACTGCGCCTTCTGGCTCTACTCCTCCGGCTCCACCGGCCAGCCCAAGGGCGTGCGCCACGTGCACGGTGCGTTGAAGGCGACCGCCGACACCTATGGCGCGCAGGTCCTGGGGATCCGCGAGGACGACGTGGTGTTGTCGGCCGCCAAGATCTTCTTCGCCTACGGGCTCGGCAACGCCGTCACCTTCCCGCTCTCGGTGGGCGCCACCACCGTCCTCTGGGGCGGCCGCCCGACGCCGGACGGGATGGCGAGGTTCCTGGAAACGGAGATGCCCACGATCTTCTGCGGGGTGCCCACCCTCTACGCCGCGATGGTGGCGCATCTCGCCTCCCACGGCGTTCCGGACCACCGCGTGCGCCTCTGCATTTCCGCGGGAGAGGCGCTGCCCTCCGAGGTCGGCAAGCGCTGGGAGGCGGCGATCGGTGCCCCGATCCTCGACGGTGTGGGCTCGACGGAAATGCTGCACATCTTCCTTTCGAATGCCGAGGGCGACGTGGAATACGGCACTTCCGGCGTGGCGGTGCCTGGCTACGACCTGCGGCTGGTCGACGAGGCCGGTGAGGACGCCGCACCCGGCGAGGTGGGCGAGTTGCTGGTCCGGGGCGCCTCGGCGGCCGACGGCTACTGGAACCAGCGTGACAAGAGCCGCGGCACCTTCGAGGGGCACTGGACCCGCACCGGCGACAAGTACGAACGCCGCGAAGACGGACGGTTCGTCTATTGCGGGCGCACCGACGACATGTTCAAGGTCTCCGGCATATGGGTCAGCCCGTTCGAGGTGGAACAGGCGATCGTCGCGCATGACGCGGTGCTCGAGGCCGCTGTTGTGCCTGCCCGCGACAAGGATGGTCTGGAGAAGCCCAAGGCCTTCGTCGTCCTGAAGGACGCGAGCGCTGCGGGCGATTTCGCCGAGGCCATCAAGCCCTTCGTCAAGGAGCGTATCGGCAAGTGGAAATATCCCCGCTGGGTCGAGGTCGTGGACGAACTGCCCAAGACCGCCACCGGCAAGATCCAGCGGTTCAAGCTGCGGTGAGGTCGCCGGGCCGTCGCGGCCGGGACTGGCCGGATCAGGTGCGCGCGGGCGGCAAGCGGCTCGAATGCGCGCATCACGGTCCGCCGCCCTGCGACGCCCCGACGCTGGTCATGCTGCACGAAGGGCTGGGCTGCGTGGCGCTCTGGCGGACATTGCCCGCGCGCATCGCGGCGGAGACCGGGTGGGGTGTCTTCGTCTATTCGCGGCAGGGCTACGGCGCCTCCGACCCGGCCGACCTGCCGCTCCCCATAGACTACATGACGCGGGAGGCGGTCGAGGTGCTTCCACAAGTGCTGGACGCGATCGGGTTCCTTCACGGCGTGCTGCTGGGTCATTCCGACGGCGCCTCCATCGCCGCCATCCATGCGGGGCGGGTGCAGGACAGGCGCGTGCGCGGCATCGCCCTCATCGCGCCGCATTTCTTCACCGAACCGGCCGGGCTGGCCGCGATCGAAGCCGCGCGGGAAGCCTACGACCAAGGCGATTTGCGCGAGAAGCTCTCGAAGTATCACCGGGACGTCGACTGCGCCTTCCGCGGCTGGAACGATAGCTGGCTGAACCCCGAGTTTCACCACTGGAACATCGAGGAGGTGCTGGACACGATCCGCGTCCCCGTGCTGGCCGTGCAGGGCGACGCCGATCCTTACGGCACCCTGGCGCAGATCGACGTGATCGAGCGCCGCTGCCCCGCGCCTTTAACGCGCCTGATCCTGCCGGGCTGCGGCCACGCCCCGCATCTGGAGGCCGGCGCGGAAGTGCTGCCGGCGATCGAACGGTTTCTGGATGGCTTGGAGTGAGCGAGGTGCTGGCGTCAGCCTGGGCAACTGTTGGGTCCTTCCGCGAACGGCAAAAGAAACGACTATAATGAAATAGGAATTAAAGTGCAAAAATATTGACAGAATTCTGAAATTCTGACCCTTTGTAGTCACTATTTTGCATAAAATGGGTTTGCCGGGTATGAACGACGAGGTTACGATACGCGGAATAGGGAGTGGCGCATGACCAAGAGAATCGATTTCCAGACGGACCCGTCGCGGTATCGTCACTGGAAGGTGCAGTATGACGGATCGGTCGCCTGGCTGACCATGGATGTGGACGAGGACGGGGGGTTGTTTGACGGCTACAAGCTCAAGCTGAATTCTTATGACCTCGGCGTCGATATCGAACTCAATGACGTGGTCCAGCGGATGCGGTTCGAGCATCCGGAGGTCAAGGTCGTCGTCATGCAGTCCGGCAAGGACCGGGTGTTCTGCGCCGGGGCCAACATCCGCATGCTGGGCGGGGCGGCGCATTCCCACAAGGTGAATTTCTGCAAGTTCACGAACGAGACGCGGAACGGCTACGAGGCGGCGGAGGCCGATAGCGGCCAGAAATACATCGCCGCCGTCAAGGGCTCCTGCGCAGGCGGCGGGTATGAACTGGCGCTGGCCTGCAACCACATCATCCTGACCGACGATTCCAGCTCCTCCGTCGCGCTGCCGGAGGTGCCGCTGCTCGCGGTGCTTCCGGGAACCGGTGGCCTCACCCGCGTCACCGACAAGCGCAAGGTGCGACGAGACCGGGCCGACATCTTCTGCGCGACCGAGGAAGGCGTGCGCGGCAAGCGGGCGCAGGACTGGAACCTCGTGGACGAGGTCGTCTCCAACGCGAAATTCGACGAACTGGTGAAGGAGCGCGCGGCGGAGTTCGCCAAGGCCTCCGCCAAGCCGGATGTCGAGTTGGGGATCGAAATGACGCCGCTCGACCGGACCTTTGGCGAGGACGGATCGGTGACCTACTCGACCGTGGAGGTGACCGTCGACCGCGACGGCCGCACGGCGACGATCACGATCAACGGACCCGACGGGGATGCGCCGGCCGACATGGACGCATTCACCGCGCAAGGCGCGCAGTCCTGGATGCTGCGGGCCTGCCGGGAGTTGGAGGACGCGATCCTGCACCTGCGCCTCAACGAGATGGAGCAGGGCCTGATGGTCTTTCGCAGCCAGGGCGACCCGGAGCGTGTGCTCGCACACGAGAAGCTGCTGCTGGACAATCGCGACCACTGGCTGGCCAACGAGGTGATCCAGTACTGGAAGCGGACGCTGAAGCGGGTCGACGTCACCTCGCGCAGCCTCGTCGCGCTGATCGAGCACGGCTCCTGTTTCGCGGGTGTCCTGGCGGAGATCCTCTTCGCCGTCGACCGCTCCTACATGATGGAGGACGAGTTCGAGGGTGACAACCGTCCGACGGCCACCGTGACCCTGTCGGAAGGCAACTTCGGCCCCTTCCCGATGGGCAACGACCTGACCCGTTTGCAGACCCGCTTCCTTGGCACGCCCGAGGCGGTGGACGCCGCGAAGGAACATCTGGGCGAGAGAATCGAGGCCGAGGAGGCGGACGAGCTGGGCCTCGTCACCATGATCCTCGACGACATCGACTGGGAGGACGAGATCCGCATTTTCATGGAGGAGCGCGCCAGCTTCTCCCCCGATGCGATGACCGGGATGGAGGCCAACCTGCGCTTCGCCGGACCGGAAACGATGGAGACGCGGATCTTCGGCCGGCTCACCGCTTGGCAGAACTGGATCTTCAACCGGCCCAATGCGGTCGGCCCGGACGGCGCGCTGCAACGCTACGGC
Source organism: uncultured Alphaproteobacteria bacterium (assembly GCA_963721175.1). Lineage (GTDB taxonomy): Bacteria > Pseudomonadota > Alphaproteobacteria > Rhodobacterales > Rhodobacteraceae > Aliishimia. The sequence continues at coordinate 106,016 of CAVRIG010000007.1, forward strand.
AGCGGCATGCGCGGTGATTACAACATGGAGCGCGTCTGACCGCGTTGGTCGATCGCGCCGATACCCCGAACGCGGAACCCGCAGAGGCGCGTCCCTACACAGGATTTTCAGGTCGGAGCTTGATCCGGCCAGACAGGAGGAAAGACGATGCTCGATCTGATCAACGTGAGCTACGACACCCAGATTCCCAACAACGTGGGGCTCTCCAGCGACCGCAAGGTGCTGAAGGCGCTCGAGAAATGGCACCCCGGCTACATCAATTGGTGGAACAAGCTGATCCCGCAGAACTTCCAGGAATCGATGGTCTACCTGCGCACTGCCGTCAGCGTCGATCCCAAGGGCTGGGCCAAGTTCGATTATGTGAAGATGCCGGAATACCGCTGGGGCGTGCTGCTGGCACCGGAGGTCGAGGATCGCAAGATCCCCATGGGCGAACATGCCGGCGAACCCGCCTGGCAGGAGGTCCCGGGCGAGTACCGCAACATGCTGAAGCGCCTGATCGTGATCCAGGGAGATACCGAGCCCGGCTCGGTGGAGCAGCAGAAATTCCTGGGCCTCACCGCGCCGTCGCTCTACGACATGCGCAATCTCTTCCAGGTCAACGTGGAGGAGGGCCGGCACCTCTGGGCGATGGTCTACCTGCTGCAGAAGTATTTCGGCAAGGACGGACGGGAGGAGGCGGACGAACTGCTGCTGCGTTCCTCTGGCTCGGAGGAGAAGCCGCGGATGCTGGGCGCCTTCAACGAGGAGACGCCGGACTGGCTGTCGTTCTTCATGTTCACCTATTTCACCGACCGCGACGGCAAGATGCAGCTCGAAGTCGCTGGCGCAGTCGGGCTTCGATCCGCTAAGCCGCACCTGCCGCTTCATGCTGACCGAGGAAGCCCACCACATGTTCGTGGGCGAAACCGGCGTCGGCCGCACGATCCAGGCCACCTGCGACGCGATGGTGAAGGCGGGGATCTACGGATCCCCTATGACATGGGCAAGATCCGGGATCTGGGCGTGATCGACCTGCCGACGATCCAGAAGAAGCTGAACCTGCACTATTCGCTGAGCCTCGATCTCTTCGGCTCGGAGGTCTCCACCAACGCCGCCAACGCCTTCAACGCCGGCATCAAGGGCCGCTACATGGAGAACCGTCTCGACGACGACCACATGCTGAAGGACGCAACCTACATTGTGCGCAACATCGCGGATGGCCGGATCGTGGAGGAGGACGTGCCGGCGCTCACCGCGATCAACATGCGGCTGCGCGACGATTACGTGCGCGATGCGGCGGGTGGTGTCGGACGCTGGAACAAGCTGATCGCGCGGTCGGGCGTCGAATTCGAGATGAAGCTTCCGCACGAGGCGTTTCACCGCCAGATCGGCGTGTTTTCCGCGATCAAGGCGGATCCGGAGGGCAACATCATCTCCGATGCGGACTGGAACACCCGCCGCGACGACTGGCTGCCGTCGAAGGAGGATGGCGACTTCATCCAGTCGCTGATGAAGCCCTGCTTCGAGCCCGGCAAGTTCGCCAGCTGGATCGCCCCGCCGAAAGTCGGCATCGACAACAAGCCCGGCGATTTCGAATACGTGAAGCTGCACATGGCGTGAGGCCGTCGGCTGATCGAGTCTCCCAGGGGATGCCTGCGTGTGCTCGACCGGCCCTGACCGAGGAGGAAGCGATGGATATCGAACGCGTTGCAGGCTTTGCACCCCGAACCCGGGCGCTGGGCGAAAGTCTTGTGCAATTGAACGAGCCGTGCGTCGGGTGCAAGGAGTGCCGGGGCGTCTGCCACGCCCTGCTCGACCTGATGAGCTTGCCCGATCTCGTCCTGAAAGGAGCGCCTGCGTGACGGCACCGTTCAAACAGCACCTGATCGATCCGGAGATCTGCATCCGCTGCTACACCTGCGAGATGACCTGCCCGATCGAGGCGATCACCCATAACGACGACAACGTCGTCGTGGACCCGAACATCTGCAACTTCTGCATGGATTGCATTCCGGTCTGCCCGACGGGCTCCATCGACGAATGGCGTGTCGTGGAAAGCAAGGAGAAGGCCTACACCGTTGAGGAGCAGTTCGAGTGGCTGGAGTTGCCCGAACAGGAGGAGATCGAGACCGGCGGCAGCGAAGAAGGCGACATGGATGATGCTATCGCCGCACTCCTGGCCGAAGCCCATGCGGGCGCGGGCGGCAAGGCGATTGCACCGGGTTCGGCGTCGAAGCCCACTGTGAACCTGCATTCGCTGGGCAAGCCGGTGGAGATGAAGGTGCAGGGCAACTATCGCCTGACCGACGACCCCGACCATGACGTGCGCCACATCATCCTCGACGTGCAGGGCAAGCCGTTCCCGGTGCTCGAAGGGCAGTCGATCGGCATCATCCCGCCTGGCAAGGATGCGACGGGCAAACCGCACCTGCCGCGGCTCTATTCCGTGTCCTCGCCGCGGGACGGCGAACGCGCCGGATACCACAACATATCCCTGACGGTGAAACGGGAAGCCAAGGGCGTCGCGTCGAACTTCCTCTGCGATCTGGAGAAGGGCGCGACCGTCGACGTGACCGGCCCGTTCGGAGCCACCTTCCTGCTGCCCAACGATCCGGAGGCTCGGATGCTGCTGGTCTGCACCGGCACCGGCTCGGCGCCCATGCGCGCCTTCACCATGCAGCGGCAGCGCGCCGGGACCGCGGGCAGTCCGATGGTCATGTTCTTCGGCGCCCGGACGCCGGAAAGCCTGCCCTATTTCGGCCCGCTGAAGAAGGTGCCGGAGAGCCTCCTGCAAAAGCACCTCGTCTTCTCGCGCTCCGGCGAAAAGGAATACGTGCAGGACCGCATGATGGCCGAGGAGGAGACGGTTGCGGAATTGCTCGGAGACCCGAAAACGCATATCTACGTCTGCGGCCTGCGCGGCATGGAGGAGGGGGTGGAGCGCACCTTCACCACGATCTGCGAGAGCCTGGGCCAACCGTGGAGCGCGCTGCGCGATGCCATGAGGTCCGAAGGGCGGTATCACGTGGAGACATACTGACGGCGTCGGATCGGGCGGCACAAGGGGAGGGACGGGATGACGACATATGTTCTGGTGCATGGTGCGTGGCACACGGGCGAGCTTTTGGAGGACGTCGCTGAAGCGATCCGCGCTGAGGGACATGACGTGCATTGTCCCACGCTTGCAGGCAACAGGATCGACGACGCCAAGGACGTGGGGCTTGAGGACGCGATCGCGTCTCTGACGGAGTACTACGCCGAGCATGGGCTCAAGGACACGGTGCTGCTGGGCCATTCTTATGGCGGCATGGTGATTTCGGGCGCGTTCGACCGTCTGCCGGAAGGGTCGGTGAAGCGGCTGGTCTACTGGAGCGCCTTCGTGCCCAATGACGGCGAGTGCCTCGAGGACATGGTGCCGCCGCCCTTTCGCGATCTCTTCGCGCAGCTCGAACAGGAGGACGGGTCGATCCTGCTGCCCTTCCCGATCTGGCGCGATGCCTTCATCAACGATGGCGACGCGGCGATGGCGCAGGCGGCCTTCGACCAGCTGAACCCGCATCCGCACAAGACCTTCACCGACCCGATCAAGCTCTCCTCCAACCCTGCGGAGTGGCAGGTCGGCAAATCCTATATCCACTGTCAGGAGGACGTGGCGCTGCCGGCCGCGCTGCCGTGGCATCCGCGGCTCTCGGACAAGCTGGGGATCTATCGATACGTCTGGATGCCGGGCAGCCACGAGGTCAGCTTCACCGACCCCAAGGCGCTGGGCGAGAAGATCATCGTGGCGGGGCGGGACTGAACCACGTGGCGTTCCGGCATGTCATCCGCGTCGGCTGGGGCGACTGCGACCCGGCGAAGATCGCCTATACCGGCCGCATCCCGACCTGGGCGCTCGAGGCGATCGACGCCTGGTGGGAGGCGCATCTCGACGGTGACGGCTGGTACCAGATGGAGCTAGACCGTGGGTTCGGCACGCCCTTCGTCAACATGCAACTCGACTTCCGAAGCCCGGTGACGCCGCGGCATCGCCTCGTCTGCGACGTGCGCCCCATTCGGCTGGGGACCAAGTCGATCACCTTCGAGGTGAAGGGCTTCCAGAACGAAGTCTTGTGTTTCGAGGGCGCGTTCACCTGCGTCTTCATCGAACATGACACCTTCCGCAGCCGCGCCGCGCCAGCCGAAGTGCGCTCGATGATAGAACCAATGCTGGCCGAGACCACGACGCGATGACCGAGCAGCGCCCACCCGACAACAGCGCCGACCCGCTCCTGCAGCGCGTGGGACGGATCGTGCGGGCGGCCCGGACGGCGCGGGGCATGCCGCGTCGCGTGCTGTCGGAAACTTCCGGTGTTTCACCACGCTATCTCGCGCAACTGGAAAGCGGGCAGGGCAACATCTCGCTCGCCCTGATGCAGCGCGTGGCGCAGGCTCTGGGACTGCGCGTCGCCGATCTTGTGGGTGATCCGCAGGCAGAGGAGGAACGGCGGTTGGTAACGCTGTTCCGTCATGCCGACCGGGCCACGCGCGAGTCCGTGATCCAACGGCTCGAGGTCGCGGCGGAGGTGACCGACCGGGCGCAGCGCATCTGCCTGATCGGGCTTCGGGGTGCGGGAAAATCCACCCTGGGCCGTCGCGCCGGCGAGGCGCTTGGCGTGCCCTTCGTGGAGCTCAACAAGGATATCGAGGCGCAGGGCGGCATGCCGGTGGCCGAGATCATGGCGCTTTACGGGGCCGAAGGCTACCGCCAGCTGGAGGCGGAGGCCGTGCGCCGCGTCGCTGCGCGGAACGACCGCCTGATCCTCGCTGTCGCGGGTGGAAATCGTCAGCGAACCGGAGACCTACAAGACGCTTCTGGCACGGTATCACACCATCTGGCTCAGGGCCGACCCCGAGGAGCACATGGCCCGCGTGCGCGCCCAGGGCGACAGCCGCCCGATGGAAGGGCAACCGCGGGCCATGGAGCAATTGCGCGCGCTTCTCGATGCGCGTTCGGCGGAGTACGCCCGCGCGGATGGCGAACTCGACACCTCCGGCAAGACGGAGGATCAGTCGCTGAAGGCAATGCTGAAACTGATCCGCAGCAAGGGCTTCCTTGACTGACGCGCCCGCGCCGCATGTGCCGCGCGTGGTGATGTTTGGCGCCGATCACGCTGCCTTGGCATTGACCCTAGCCCGCGCCGGGTGCCCCGTCATGTTGGTTGAGCAGGACCCGCACGACCGGGCGCGACTGTCGGACATGCTGCGCCGGGGTGGTGCCGAGCCGCCCGACGGATTTGGTCTGGCCGGAGAGGCGGACGTGGCCGGCTGGGATGCGGTGTTCGCCTCTGGGCCCTTGCCAAACGGCGTCACGGAAACCGGTGTCCCGATCCTGTCGCTCGATTGGACGAACGTGGCGGAAACCGCGCTGAGTGTGAGCGGACTTCCCGGGCGGCAGCCCCTGGTGGAATGCGTTGGCGTCGATAGTGCGTGTCTCGTCTCCCGGCTTGGCAAGATGCTGGGCGCGCAGGTCGTCCGAATGCCGTCCGGTGTCGTTCCGCCATCGCAACGGCTCCTTGCGGTACTGAGCGCGGAGATCGAGGCGCTGGTGCTCACTGGGGCCACCCCAGCGGACATCGATGATGCGCTGGTCGCAGAGGGTTTCGCGCTGGGCCCGTTCGAGGCGCAGGACCTGGCGGGGATCGATACCTGTCTCGCCGCACGCCGCGCTGTCTTCGCGCGTCAGCCCGGACCGCCCGAACTTCCGCTCTTCGCGCGCGCCGTTGCGGAAGGGCGGCTTGGCCGCAAGATCGGCGTTGGCTGGTACCGCTATCCCGGCGGCGGCGGCAAAGTGGAGGACCCGCTGGTCGAAGACATGGCCGTCGAGGAGGCTCGGTTTGCCGAACTTCCCCGCGTGACCTTGCAGGCCGAGACCATCCGATCGAGGGTCACCGCCATTCTGAATGCCGAAGCTGAGCGCATTGTCCGCGACAGCGGACTGGCACGCGCCGAGGTCGACCAGATCGCGCAGCTTGCCGTCGGCACGCCGCCCGGCCTGACGCTGTAGCCCTACTTTTCCGCGCCCGCACGCCATTCGCCCCAACGCAGCCGCGCATTCGCGCCGATCCGGGCCAACGGTTCAGGTGGCATTCGAGAAGGCTCCGCCGCCCGCAGGGCGCGGTCCAGCGCAGGCGAATTTGTCCCGCAGGCCAACTCTGCCGCGAGCATCCCGGCCAGTGTCCCCTTGGCGGTGCCGAGCCCGTTCTGGCAGCAGGCCGCATAGAGCCCCGGCTCCAACTCCCGCACGACCTGCACGTTGTTGTAGCTGAGGCAGAGCCGGCCGCCCCAACGGTACTCCATCCCGACGCCCTTCAGCATCGGGAACCGCGCGTCGAAGGCGCGGTCATGGTCGCGGGTGATGCGGCCCTCCCAACCCCCCGCCGGTTCCATCGCGGGGTCGAAGGTGAAGCGGTTGCGGATCACCAGCCGATCGCCGCCGCGTGCCGGAAATGCGCCGCGACGGTCGTGCCCAGCGGGTCGGCCGGGGTCAGGTTCCACCTGGTCTGCCCGCCCAGCCGCGCGACCTCGTCCGTGGCGTGAGCGCCCGGGTCATGGAGGCGTAGGTATGCACGTGCATCAGCCGCCCGGCCATGTGTCCGAAGCTCTCGCAAGTGGCCGTTCGTCGCCAGGATCACCTTGGGCGCGGTGACGGCGCCGTACGGGGTCTCGGCCCGCCAGTCGCCGGCATGGGACAGGTGCGTCACCGGGCTCTGCTCATGCAGCGTGACGCGGTTCGACGCGAGCCCCGCGCCACGCCGCGCACGAACATCGCCGGTTGCAGCATCGCGGTCCCGGGGTGTAGAACCCGCTTCGGTAGTAGTCGGTGCCGGTCAGGTCGCGCATCGCGGCGGTATCCAGCATCTCGTGCGGCTCGCCCATTGCCGCCAGATGCGCGGCGTAATGCGAGATTGTGCGTATGCCCCGGCCGCGTCGCCGCGGCGTTGATCTTGCCGCGAGGGTCGAAGGCCTCGCGCGGCAGCCCGAATCCTCGGCCATCTCGCGCGGCAAAGGCGATGGCGCGGCGGTTGTCGGCGGTCTGCGCCCGGTCGGCCTCCAGTAGCGCCGCCGTAATCCGACGAGGACAGGTCATGCGGCAGGTCGATCATGAAGCCGGAATTGCGCCCGGCGGGTCCGTCTCCCACGCGGGGGGCTTCGAGCACGACGATGCGGTCGCCGGGCGCAGACTGGCTCAGCCGACGCGCGGCGGCAAGCCCGGCAAAGCCCGCGCCGATCACCAGCCAGTCGGCGGTGATGCGCGTATCGAGCGGTTTCGCAGGCTCGACGCTCCGGCAGCAGCCGGTGCCCAGCCGGCCGGTCCGGGATCACGGGGAGACGTGCGACTTTCATGGCAGGCTCAGCGCCACCTTGCCCGCGAAGCGCATGGCTCAGTACTCCTGGTTCAGCGCGTCCGCCGCCGGGATTTCGCGCTCGCGCCGGGCGATGTAGTCCCGCAGCGCCTCGTCCACGGCCGCGTCGAGCTTCGGCTCCACGTACTCGTTCAGCATCGCGCGCGCGCGTGCTCAGCGCGCGCTCGCGTGATCTCCACGGAGCCTTCGGCCTGCCCATTGCTCGATCGAGTTGTTGTCGAACATGCTCCGGCATGAAGAACGCCCGCTGGAAGTTCTCCAGCGTGTGCGGGTGGCCCAGGTAGTGCCCGCCCGGGCCGACATCGGCGACGGCGGCCAGCGCCTCGTCGAAATCGTCCCAGCGGATGCCTTCGGCCATGCGGTAGGCCATCGCGCATTGCTCGGCATCGACGACGAACTTGGCCATGGAGCAGTGCATCCCGGCCTCGTTCCAGCCCGCCGAGTGCCAGATGTAGTTGGCGCCCGCCATCAGCACCGCCATCAGCGTCGTGGCGCTTTCATAGCCGGCCTGCGCGTCGAAGGTCTTGGCCCCGCCCAGCGTGTTCGAGGTGCGCCACGGCACGCCGTAGAACCGCGCCATCTGGCCGATCATGAAGTTCATCAGGCTGATCTCCGGCGTGCCCGCCATCGGCGCGCCGGATTTCATCGACACGGTGCGACAGGTAATGGCCGTAGATCGCCGGGCAGCCGCGTGCGGATCACCTGCGTATAGGCCAGCGCGCGACAGCGCCTCGGCGTTGAGCTGCGCCACGGCGGGGGCGACGCGAGGCCGGCGTATTGGCGCCGCCCAGCACGAAGGGCGAGCACAGCACCGGCTGGTTGCGCGCGGCAGAAGGCCCGCATGGCGCCCAGCATGGTCTCGTCCCAGACCAGCGGCGAGTTGCCGTTGCAGTTGCCGGTGACGACCGGGTGGGTCTCCATGAACTCCGCGCCGAACAGGATCGCGCACATCTCCATCACGTCCTCGGCGTTCTTCGGGCTGGTGGTCATGCCCATGAACGTCTTGTCGGAATGCTTCATCGACGAATAGGTGATCCGCAGGTGCCGCTGGCTGATCGGGTGGTCTAGGGCTCGACGATGTGATGCGCGGTGGAATGCAGCGCCGGCAGCATGTGGCTAGCTTGTGGAACATCGCCAGGTCGTCCAGCGTCGGGTTGCGCCGCACGTCGTCCAGGTCGCGCAGGTAGGGCGCGCCGGTCATCGGCACGAAGATCGACTGGTCGCCCGCCGAAGGGCAGGCGATTTGGCCGGATCGCGCGCGTGGTAGGTGAACGTCTCGCGGGATCGTCGCGATCAGCTCGCGCACCAGCCCGCGGTCGAGATAGACCCGCTCGCCGACGCACCTTGGCGCCGGCGCCGCTTCCAGTCGTCGAGCGCGATCGGGTCGCGGAACAGCACGCCGACGGTCTCCAGAATATCCATCGACGCCGCGTCGATCCGCTCGACCTGCTCCGCGCTCATCGGCTCGGTCAGCGGAAGCGGCCGTTCAGCGCCGGCAGCATCGTGACGTTGCGCGTCTGGCGGATCGTGCGGCGTGCGCCCCGGCCGCGGCGGGCGGTTCCGACTGCATCAACCGACATTGTCGCCCTCCTTGGGATCGCTCAGGTCGATCCAGATGGTTTTCAATTCGGTGTACTGGTCATGCGCGGCCAGCCCGTTGTCGCGCCCACCGAACCCCGACTGCTTGTAGCCGCCGAAGGGCGTGGAGATGTCGCCCTCGCCATAGCAGTTGACGGTGACGGTTCCGGCGCGGATCGCGCGGGCCGCGCGGAGCGCCTGGCGCAGGTTGCCGGTGAAGACCGACTGGCGGCCAGGCCATAGGCGGTGTCGTTGGCCAGCGCGATGGCCTCGTCGTCGCTGTCCACAGTCGAGCACCGACAGGATGGGGCCGAAGATCTCCTCTCGCGCGCTTGTCGGATCTTCGCGGTCGACCTCGTAGATCGTCGGCGGCACGAAGGGCCGTCGGCCTTGCCGCCGGCCAGCGCCTCGCCGCCCGAGATAGCCGGCGACCTCTTGGCGCAATGGTCGGCGTCGATCAGCGCGCCCAGATGGGTCGCCGGGTCCAGCGGGTCGCCCAGTGCGCCAGTCGCGAGCCGGGCCAGCGACTCCGCCATCAGCGGCGTCCTTGACGTCGCGATGCACGATCAGGCGCGAGGCGGCCGAGCAGTTCTCGCCCATGTTCCAGAACGCCGCGTTGACCACATGCTCGCGACGTGGTCGAGGTTCTCGGCATCCTCCAGCACCACGCGCCGGGTTCTTGCCGCCGCATTCCAGCACGACCTTCTTGAGGTTGCTGTCGGCCGCATAGCGCAGGAAGCGGCTTGCCCGGTCTCGGTCGAGCCGGTGAAGCCACCATGTCGACATCCATGTGCAGGCCCAGCGGTTCGCCCACGACTGGCCCGTCGCCCGGCAGCACCTGCAGCACGCCGCGCGGCAGCCCGGCCTCTGCGCGATTCCGCCAGCCGCAGCGCGGTCAGGCTGGTCTGCTCGGCCGGTTTCACGATCACCGAGTTGCCTGCGGCCAGCGCCGGGCCGATCTTCCACGCCATCATCAGCAGCGGGAAGTTCCACGGCAGGATCGCGCCGACCACGCCGATCGGCTCGCGCACGATCAGGAGATCGCGTCGTCGCCGGACAGGGCCGGTCTGGTCGTAGATCTTGTCGACGGCCTCGGCATGCCACTTGAGCAGTGGATCGGTCTCGGGGATGTCGATCAACTCGCAGTCGCGGATCGGCTTGCCGCTGTCGAGGCTCTCCATCACCGCCAGTTCGCGCCGGTCGCGGGTGATCAGCTTGCACAAGCGGATCAGCACGTCCTTGCGCGCCGAGGGATGCAGCCGCGACCAGTGGCCCTGCTCGAACGCCTCGCGCGCCTTGCCGACGGCGAAATCCACGTCCGCCGCGTCGCGGCGCGATCTCGGCCAGCACGTCCCCGGTGGCGGGGTTCACGGTTCTCCATGCGCGGGGCCGCTGCCGCTTGCGGAACTTGCCGTCGATGAACGGCGGCGCGCGGCAGGTCCATCTCGGCGGCGATGGCCTGCGTATTCGGCATGGGTCAGAAGCGTCGGTCATTCTGGCGTCTCCCTCGATCGCGGCGATGGCGGCGTCCATCGTGCGGATCACCTCTTCCAGTTCGCGCTTGTCGTCCTTGTTGAGCGGCTGCAGCGGCCTGCGCGGCGGGCCGGCGTCGATGCCGCGCAGTGGTGAGCCCGTGCTTGATGCACTGGACGAACTTGCCGCCCTGTTCGAGCACGCCGCATCAGCGGCATCATCGCCGACATGATCGCGCGGCCCCTGGTGAAATCGCCCTCGACCGCGCAGGCCTTGCTAAAGCGCGATATGCGCCTCAGGCGCGAAGTTCGACCCGGCGCAGACCCAGGACCGCGCGCCCCAGGCAAAGAACTCCAGCGCCTGGTCGTCCATGCCGCAGCCCAGCTGGATATGCGGATAGTCGCGGGCCAGCATGTGCAGGCGGTTCGATGTCGCCCGAGCTTTCCTTGATGGCGCAGAAATTTGGCGACCGGCCGAGCCGGTCGAGGCATTCCGCGTCCATGTTCACGCTCATCCGGCCGGGATAGTTGTAGAGCATCACCGGCAGGTTCGCGGCGCGGTCGATGGCCAGCGCATGCAGCGCAATCTCGCGCCCCGTGGGATAGGCATAGGGCGGCGTGGCCACCAGCAGCGCGTCGGCGCCGACCGAGACGGCCGCCTTGGCATAGTCGATACTGTCCTCCGTCCGCATCGCCCCGGTGCCCACGATCATCGGCACCCGGCCCCCGATCAGGTCGGCGACCATTGGCATCAGCGCAGACGCGCTCCTCCGTGCGGTCTGGGCGTAGTATTCGCCGGTGGTGCCGGCGACGATGATCCCGTGTACGCCCGCCGCGATCAGCTGCTCCACCACACGGTCCAGCGCGTCCTCGTCCAGGCTGAAATCGGGCCGGTAGGGCGTCACGATGCGGCGTGTAGATGCCTTCAAACCGCATGGCGCCGCTCCTTCGTGGAAGTCACCTCCAGCGGCAGCGGGTCGGGCCGGACGAACCGTTCCATCCGGTCGCTGCGACAGGTCCCAGTGCTTCAGTGTCAGGTCGACCGACCGCCGTCGCATCTCGCGCCTCAAAGGCGGCGATCATCGCATCATGCTGGTCGGACGCGCGTCCGGATCAGCGCCTGCTCGGCGGGGGAGGCGGGGCGGTAGAAGGTCTGGCTCAGCCGGGTGTGGTCGATCGAGCATCCGTCGCAGCGCAGCCATCAGATAGGGGTTGTGCGCCATTTCGCCGATCACAGCGTGGAAGCGGTGATTGGCCATCGCCGCGGCGCCGGCGTCCCGCGGCGGCATTGGCGGCGACGAAATTCTCCTGCGCGGCCTTGAGCGCGACGAGCTGCGGCGCGTCGCGGTTCTCTGCCGCCAGCCGGGCGATGCTGGCGTAGATCAGCGGCGCGGTCTGAAAGAAGGTGCGCAGCGTGTCCAGATCCATCGGCGACACCTTGGCGCCCCGGTTTTCCGACAGCGCGACATAGCCCTCGCCCGCCAGACGCTGCAGCACCTCGCGGAACGGCGTGCGGGACAGCCCGAAGCCGGCGGCCAGGCTGCGCTTCGTCGATGGCCGCACCAGGCTCCAGTTCCGTCGACAGGATCCGGCGTTTCAGATCCGCGAGGCACTGATCCTTGGAATTGTTTTTCATCGACCCGAATCCAAATTGAATACAATGTGTATACACCAGGCATGCGAATGCGGCAAGCAATAGCTCACCAAGCGGCGCCATCCGTGGCGAATGCGGTCTCGATCGATCCCGTCCGGCAGAGCGACGGTCGAAAATCAGTGAGAGATGTCGAAGAGTGGCGCAGCGCGGATGTTGTGTAGAAGCTCGATGAACCCCGAGACCTGCCGGTCGGCGGTAAAGTGGCCTTTTTCTGCGGTCGCCAGATGCGCCTCGCCCACGGCGCCCGCGGGGTTGAGATCGGAGGAGATCCAGCCGTATTTCACCGCGCCTGTCGGGGCAATCGCAGTCGTTTCGGCCGAGGAGCGGAAGTCACGGGCGCGGGTCATGTCCACGAGGTCCGGCCGGAACGCCAGCATCAGCGACGTTTCCCAGTCGCCGCCGTGGAGACCGTGGCGGGTTTCGGCGTCGGAATAGCCACCGTCCGGTTCCGCGAAGCTGCCCCATGAACAGGTGACGGCCAGCATGCCGGCCTCGACCCGCAACTCGCGCGCGAGGATCGACGTCAGGTCGACATTGCCGCCATGCGAAGTGACGATCACCAGCTTGCGGAGGCCAGCGCGTGCAACGGAGCGACCGATGTCCAACCACGCGGCGAGCGCGGAGGCGGCGGAGAGCGAAAGCGTGCCCCGCGCCCACAGGTGCTCGTTCGACTTGCCGACGGCCTGCAGCGGCAGGATGCGGGCGTCGATGTCGTCGGGGCAGGCTTTGCGCAGCCGCTCCAGCATGCCCTCGTTGATCATCTGGTCGACGCCGACCGGCAAGTGCGGGCCGTGCTGTTCGATGGCGGCGACAGGGAGTATCGCGATGATCGTCATCGGGTCGAGCGCGTCGAAATCGGATGCCTTGAACTCGGCCCAGTCGCGCGCGCCCATCACGTCCTCCCCAGCCTGCGGTCTTCCTCGATCAGCGCTGGGTCGCGGTCTGCGGGATCCCCATATCCGCCGCCGCCCGGGGTCTTCACGCGCACGCGGTCACCGGCCTGCAGCGGAATGTCCTGCTCCTTGGAGAGGTGCTCGGGGACGTGCCGCTCACCAGCGCGCCAGACCTCGACCTCGTTCACGGCACCATCCGCGCCGCCCAGCGCGCCCTGCGGTCCGAACCGCCCGTGATCCATCACGAAACTCGCCCGTGCCGTGCCGCGTCGCAGTTCGATTTCGTAGTCGAGCCCGAACCCGCCGCGATGCCGGCCGGCGCCTCCGGACCCTTCGCGCAGGGCGTAGCGGTGGTAGAGCACGGGGAAGTTCTGCTCCATGATCTCCACCGGCGGCGCCTTGGAGATGCCGATGGTCGAGCATCCGTTCGACAGCCCGTCGTGATCCGCGTTCCCGCCATAGCCACCGCCCGACAACTGGTACATCACGTAGTCGCGCCCCGTCGCCGGATCATGCCCGCCAAGCGCGAAGTTGCCCGACGTGCCCGCAGGCGCGGCGGTGACACGGTGCGGCAGAGGGTCGACCAGTGCGGCAAAGACGGCCTCCGCGATGCGCTGGCTGACCTCCGCCGCGCAGCCGGAGACCGGGCGCGGATAATGCGCGTCGAGGAATGTTCCCTCCGGCCGGATCACCTCCAGCGGCTCGAAAGCTCCGGCGCTGATCGGCACCTCCGGGAAGATATGGCGCATTGCGAGGTAAACCGAACTCAGCGTCGTCGCCAGAACCGAGTTCATCGGTCCCGCGCAGGGCGGCGAGGAGCCGGCGAAATCGAAGCGCAGGTGGCCCGGCCTTTTGTCGATGGCGAGGCGGATGGCGAGCGGGTCGTTCACGACGCCGTCGCTGTCGACCCAGGCGGTGGAGGTGTATCGCCCGTCCGGTATCTCGTCGATCAGCGCCCGCATCTGCGCCGCCGCGCGGGTGCGAAGCTCCGCAATGGCCTCGCGCACCAGGTCGTCGCCGTAACGGTCCAGCAGCGCGGTGAGCCGGTCCGCCCCCACTTGCAGCGCGGCCGCCTGCGCCTTCACGTCGCCGATGCGCTGGTCCGCCACGCGGATGTTGGAGCAGATGATGGCGTAGATCTCCGCATCCATCACTCCTTCCTTGAAGAGCCGCACGGGCGGCAGTCGCAGCCCCTCCTGCTCCACGGCGGTGGCGGAGGCGGAGAAGCCGCCAGGCACCGACCCACCCGTATCCGGCCAATGCCCGGTGTTGGAGAGCCAGCAGAAGATCTCGTTCCCGCGGTAGAACGGCATCGCGAACCGGACATCCATCAGGTGCGTGCCGCCCAGATAAGGGTCGTTGACGATGTAGATGTCGCCTTCCTGCGGCGGGCGGCGGTGCCGGCCGCGATCATCTCGATCAGAGTGCGGGTGGAGTACTGCATCGTGCCCACGAAGACCGGCAGCCCGCCCACGCCTTGCGCGATGAGCGACCCGTCGTGGGCTGAATAGATCCCGTCGGAGCGGTCGTTCGCCTCCGCGATCACGGGAGAGAAGGCGGCACGAGAGAAGGTGAGGTCCATCTCGTCGCAGACCTGCTGCAGTCCGGCCTGGATGACAGAGAGCGTGATCGGATCGATGGTCATGCCACCTCTCCGATGTCGATGACGAGATTGCCGTCCGTGATACCGGTGGCCCGGTCGCCCGGCGGGAGCAGGACCGTGCTGTCGGCTTGTTCGATCACCGCGGGTCCATGCAGGACCACGTCGCCCGGCAGGTGGTCGCGCCAGTAGACAGGCGTGTCCTGCGGCTGCCCGTCGAAGGTGACGCGGCGTGTGCCGGTCGGTGTCGCCGTGGCTCGCCGACCCGCCGGGTCGATCAGCGCCGAGAGGTCGACAGGGTCGCAGACGCCGATGACGGAGCAGTTGACGTTGACGATCCTTGCCCGGATCTCCGCCAGCTTCACCCGGAACCGGTTCCAGTAGACCTCCTCGAACCGCACCTGCAGGTCGTCGCGCGAGGGCGTGCCGTCGGGCAGGGGGACGCGGACCACATGGGACTGGCCGATGAACTGCATATCGAGGCTGTAGTCGATCCTCGTCTCGCGAATCGCCACCTTCTCCTGCGCCAGCGCGGCCTGGCCCATCGCCACCTGGCCCGCGAAGACCGCCTGCAGCGCGTCCATGTCGGCGTCATCAAGCGGGGCGTTGATGGTCTGCACGAAATCGTGTCGCAGGTCCGCCACGACGCAGCCGAGCGCATTCGTCAGCCCGGGCCGCGCCGGGATCAGCACCCGCGGCACGCCCAGTTCCCGCGCAAGTGCGGCGGCATGCAGCGGCCCGGCACCGCCGAACGCGAAAAGCGCGAAATCCCGCGGGTCTGCGCCCAGCGACAGCGACACCATGCGGATCGCTCCCGCCATCTTCGTGTTGGCCAGCCGGATCACCGCCTCCGCCGCGCCGCGTGCATCGACGCCGAGGGGCGCGCCGAGTTCGGCGAAGACCCGCTCCAGCGCCTCGATCCCCACGCCGCCCCGGACCGCATTCAGCCGGCCCGGATCGAGCCGCCCGAGCAGCATGTTGGCGTCCGAGATCGTGGGCTGCGTCCCGCCGCGTCCATAGCAGATCGGGCCGGGATCCGCGCCGGCGCTCTGCGGTCCAACCTCCAGCAATCCCGCCGCGTTCACCCGCGCGACGGAGCCGCCGCCCGCGCCGACGGTGCGCACGTCCACCATCGGCACGTGGATCGGCATGGCGTACTCGACCTCGATCTCGTTCGACACGGGCGGATGCCCGCCGCGGATCAGCGCCACGTCGGTGGAGGTCCCGCCCATGTCGTAGGTCAGCAGGTTCTCGAACCCCGCTCTCCTGCCTGTATAGGCCGCGGCCATCACGCCGGAGGCCGGGCCGGACATCACGGTCTTCGCCGCCTCGCGCGCCACCAGTTTCGAAGACACCATGCCGCCATTGCCGTTCATCACCAGAACGTCGCCGGTGTATCCCCGCCCCGCCAGTTCGTTTCGCAGCCGCGCCACGTAGCGTTCCAGCAGCGGCTGGACCGAGGCGTTGACCGCCGCCGTCACCCCGCGTTCGAACTCGCGCGTCTCCGACAGAAGCGCGTGGCCCATCGTGATGTAGGCGTTGGGCCAGCTCTCCGCCGCGATCTCGGCCGTGCGCAACTCATGCTCGGGGTTGGCGTAGGCGTGCAGGAAGTGGATCACCAGCGCCTCGCAACCCGCGTCGATCAGGGCTGCAACCGCCGCCCGCACCGCGTTCTCGTCGAGCGGCGTGACGATCTCGCCGCCCGCGTCCATGCGCTCCGGCACCTCCAGCCGGAGATCGCGCGGGATCACGGGTCGGAATTCGCCCTTCATGCCATAGGCCTGCGGCCGAGTGCGGCGGCCAAGCTCCAGCACGTCGCGAAACCCGGCGGTGGTGATCATGCCGGTCCGCGACAGTTTCCGCTCCAGCACCGCGTTGGTGGTGGTCGTGGTGCCGTGCACGATCAGGTCGACGGTCGCGAGGTCCACGTGAGCTTCGTCCAGCGCGGCGAGCACCCCGAAGGCCTGGTTGCCGGTGGTCGTGGGGGTCTTGGCGATGCGCAAGGAGCGTCGGTCGGCATCCAGCATCACCAGATCGGTGAAGGTGCCGCCCACATCCACCCCGATGATGCCCCCGCCTGCCAATTCCGCCTCTCCGTTCGCGTGTGCACGAATAAGGCGCGGGCGCACCGGCTCGTCAACCACTACTCGACAACGATCACCGCCGTCGCCGTGACCGGGTGGTCGCCCACCACGTAGGCCCGGTGATCGTTGGTGTTGAGCGTGACGCGCACCTCGTGCTTGCCCTTGGGCAGCGCGCCGATCTGCGCGGTGGGGGCATAGAGGCGGCCGAGCTTCATGCCGCCCACGTAAAGATGCCCGTGCCCCATCCCCGGTACATGGTAGAGACCGACCATCTCTTCCGAGAACTCGAAATCCCGCGCGTGGATCGTCACCGACCAGCCATCCCCTTCGGCCTGGACGGACAGGCTGATCTCCGGCGCAGGCTCGCCTTCGCCGACGCGGCAGATGTCGCCCAGCCCGAAGAGCCCGACCTCGCCGGCCGCGCCTGCGGCCTGCGGGTCCGACAGCCGGGCCTTCAGGTTCACATCGCCCGCCCGTGCAAATGTCAGCGTCAGCGGCACCAACGTGCCATCTTCGAAATCGCCCGACAGCCGGACATGTGCTGCGTCGAGTGCGAGCGAGGCATGTCCCGTCGGTATGGGCAGGCCCAAGTCATCGCTTGCGGGGGTGTAGAGCTTTGCCTCCGTCTCGCGGGCTCGTGACGGCGACCAATCGGTCCGGTGGCCCGGAATTCTCGATCGTCGCGAAGGCGCCTGCCAGTCCGGGCTCAAGCGGACTGACCTGCGTATCCGTCACCAGGATATGCGCCGCAGCACGTTCGGATCGCGGCATGAACCACGCCGCGACAGCCTGCGGCCGCCATCAGGATCAGCAGACTGCCCGCTTTCAAATCGCCGTCTCCTCGGCAAGACTATGCGCATGAAGGTGCGGGACACGGCAATCTGCGTCAAGTTCGGGCTTGTGGCGGGCATGATGGGTCTGCCGGGACAGGCCGCGGCGCACGCATCTCAGCAGAGCTTCGTCCTGCTTTTGCCGACGGGTGTCTACACCGTCGCGGGCGTGGCTGCCGTGGCGTTGACGGTGCTGGCGCTTTTCGCCGTGCCGGACCGCGCCATCCGGCGCCTCTTCGATTGGCGTCGCATGCCTGCACGGAAGGTTGGTCGGGCGCGGACGGTCACCTCGCTGATGTCCTTCGCTGCGCTGGCCTCGGCGGTCTGGCTGGGGATCCACGGGCCTCGCGATCCGTTGTCGAACCTCATGCCGCTTGGGTTCTGGACAATGGGCTGGATGCTGCTCGTGAGCCTGACGTCCGTGTTCGGCAACCTCTGGACGTGGCTCAACCCATGGTCGGGACTATACAAGCTGGTCGGTCAGCCGACGCCGCTGCTGAACCTGCCCGAAGCCTTCGGGCTCTGGCCGGCCGTCCTGCTTCTAGTGGCCTTTGCGGGGTACCTGCTGGCCGGGATCGCCCCGGACGACCCGGCGCGCCTTGCGGAGCTGGTGGCCATCTACTTTCTGGTCACGATGGCGGGGCTCCTGGTCTTCGGACCGCGCTGGCTGCATCAGGTCGAGCTGGGTCACGCCATCTTCGCCGCCTATGCGAGGCTGTCGCCTTGGCGATGTGTGGCCCCAGCGGGGTTCGGCGGCCCCGGTTGGCAGGTCCTGGCGCGAAAGGTGCCGCGCGCGGGTGGTATCTTCGCCCTGACCCTGCTTGCCGCCGGAAGCTTCGACGGGCTCAACGAGACCTTCTGGTGGCTGGGCCTGATCGGCGTCAACCCGCTCGAATTCCCCGGCCGCTCCGCCGTGGTCCGGCAAACGCTGGGCGGGCTTGCATGCGCCATCGTCGCGCTCGCGATGGTCTTCGCCGCGACGGTCTGGCTTGGGTCGGCGGATCGCGCGCGCCGACATCGCCTTCGGACGGGCCTTCGGCTGGCTGGCGCTGAGCCTGCTGCCCATCGCGTTTGTCTACCACGTCGCGCACTACCTGACGTCGTTCCTGGTCAACATCCAGTACACGGTGGCCGCGGTGACAGACCCTCTCGCCCGTGGCGATGACTGGCTCGGGATCGAGCCTTTCCGCGTCACAACCGGCTTCTTCAACCAGATCGCGACCGTCCGGATCATCTGGCTCAGCCAGGCGGGGCTGGTGGTGCTTGGCCATGTCTGGTCGGTGCTGCTGTCGCACCGCATCGCGATGGAGCTTTTCGGGGACGGTCGCAGGGCCGCGCTGGCGACGCTGCCGCTCTCGATTTTCATGATCCTCTACACGTGTCTCGGATTATGGCTTCTGGCCGCGCCGCGCGGCGCCTGACCGAGGGGCCAGGCACAGATTTTTCTGGACATGGGCGCGGCTGGTCATGAAGCTTGAATTCAAGACCAGGGGGAGATTTGGCATGACACGGAAACTGATCACGACCCGCCGCAAGGTGCTGCAGGGCGCCGCCGCGACCGGCCTCGTCGCGGCCTCGCCGCTGGCTTCGCGCTTCGCGCAGGCGCAGTCGTCCGAGCCGATCCGCATCGGGTTCCAGCAGCATTCCACGGGCATCGGCGCGGCGTACGGCCGGTGGTACGGGCGCACGACCGAAGCCGCGGTGAAGAAGATCAACGACGAGGGCGGGATCAACGGCCGCCCCGTCGAGATCGTCGCGGAGGATGACGGCACCGACCCCAAGCGCGGTGCCGAGGTGGTGGAAAAGTTCGTCAACCAGCACGATTGCGACGTGGCCTTCGGGACGCTCTTCTCCCACGTGGTGATCGGTTCGTCCCCCGCGGCGGGCGAGCTGAAGATGCCTTATTTCGTGGTCTCGGAAGGGCATCACGTCGCCTCCGGCATGCTCAACCGCTACACGCTGCAACCGGGCATCACCGACGTGAAGAGCCAGGTGCAGGCGATGGCGCCTTACGTCGCGGGCAACCTCGGCAAGAAGGTCACGATGATCTTCCCCGATTTCGCCTTCGGTCACGATCACCGCGACTACTTCACCGCCGCGATCGAGGCGCAGGGCGGGGAGGTGCTGGAGCACATCGCGATCCCGCCGACGGAGACGTCCTTCACCAAGTATTTTCCCAACATCCCGCGGGAGACGGAAGTGATCTACCACGTGATGGTCGGCCCCGCCGTGCTCACCTTCGTCAAGGAGATGGGGGAATTCTTCGGACCCTCCGCGCCGCCGCTCTTCGGCTTCATCGACAGCCTCGAGGCGGTGTCTCTGGGCTCGCCGGGGCTGGAGTTCCTGGAAGGCACCTACTTCTGGGAAGGCAACCCGCGCTACGCCCAGGAGGATCAGACGGAGTACGACGCGGCCTACCGCGCGGCCGTGGGGGTGGACGAGACCGGGGCATCTGTGAGCGATTCCAAGGATGTCTCGACCTACGCCCACATGTTCGGCTGCTGGGAGACCCTGCATGTCATCAAGGCGGGGATGGAGGCGTCGGGCTATCAGGGGCCGGACGACCGTGCGGCGCTGATCGAGGCGGTGGAGGCGATGACGGACATGCCCGAGGGGATGGATCACCCGCAGGGGCCGAAGGTCTTCAACGGGAAGACGCACCAGGTCTTTGGCGTTCAGTACATCAGCCAGGTCCGGGACGGGCGGCTGGTGAAGGTCCACACGACCTCGATCGAGGACACGGTGTATCCGGACGAGGTGGACTACACGGCGATGCCGTTGTGACGTCGCCCGGCTAAGATAAAGCAGGCGGCGATCGACGCCACCGCGTGCCTTGAACACCAGGCGGCGCCCTTCGTGCCGGACTATTCCTTCAATTCGAGCATGAGAACATGGGTCGCGGTCGTGCCGACATTCGATCCGATATGCGTCTGCGCGTCCGAATACATCACGTCGCCCGCCTTGAACTCGCGCATCATGACCTTTCCGTCCGGTAGCGCGATTTCGCGCTGGAAATCCGTCAGTGCATAAAGAACGAACGCCGGGTGTCGATGCTCGTGTGTCTTTTCCCCCGGCGCGTCGGTGTATTCCAATACCCGCACTCGCTCGTTTTCAAAACGCACCACGTACTTGTCGCCGTCCGTGCTGACCGGATCGGCGGCAAAGGCTGCAGTCGAATTTATCAGGATCGTCAGTGCAATGATCTTCTTCATGGTCGTGTCTCCGTTGACCCGGCCCGCGCCGTCTTCGGCGCCGTCGCTCGGGAAGCTTTGAAATGGACGGGTCGACCTGTCTGTTTCATACTAATCTCTCGTGAAATGATCCGCGATCTGCTATCTTGCAGAGCGGCCCCGCAACCTTGCGGGCCGGCCGCTTCTGGATTTTCTCGAAATGCTTGATTGGAACGATCTCAGGTACGTGCTGGCAGTCTCGCGGCATGGCAGCACGCTTTCGGCTGCGCGCGCCATGGGGGTGAACCAGTCGACGGTGCAGCGGCGCCTCGCCGGTCTCGAGAGCGAGCTTGGCTGTGTGCTCTTCGAGCGTCACAAGAGCGGATACCGTTTGACCGCATTGGCTGACCAACTTCTTCCCTATGCAGAAAGTGTGGCTTCGGCAGCAACCGCGTTCGAGCAGCGCGTCAAATCGGAAGGTCTCGCGAATTCGATCAGCTTGCGGTTGACCTGCCCCGAGCCGATCGCTGCCCGGCTGACACAAAGCGGTCTCATCGACCGGTTCTACTCACAGTATCCCGACCTGAAGATCGAGTTCGTGCTCAGGGACAGCTATGTCGATCTTTCGAAAGGTGAGGCGGATGTTGCCTTGCGGTCTGGCGATACCGAAGACGGAGACCTGATCGGCCGCAAGATAGCGGATTTGATCTGGGCCATCTACGCAAGTCGCACCTACCTGTCGCTGGCGCGCGCGCCGAAATCGGTGGGCGAGATGGCCGCGCACCCGCTGATCGGCTTTGACGAGAAGTTGCGGAAACATCGCTTGTCCGTCTGGCTTGAACGGGTTGCACCCGGGGCGACGTATGCAGCCCGAAGCAACAGCGTTCTTGGCCTGGTGTCGGCGGCAAGGTCCGGTGTCGGAATCGCGCCTCTCCCGATCGCGCTCGGTGACGCCGAACCCGATCTTGTCCGTTTGTTCGGCCCGGTGCCCGAGTTGACCCGCGCCTGGCGGCTGCTGTGCCACCCGGATCAGCGCCACACGCGCCGCGTCTCCGCATTCTTTGCATTTGTCGGATCAGAAATCGAGGCGTTGAGACCCGTTTTGACGGGTTGACGCACGATCGCCGGTTTACCGAAACGCCTTCGCCCACGAGGAGTAGATGAAGGTGGCGGACCATGTCAGCACCATGAAGCCGCCGAGCGACTGCATCATGCTCACGAGGCGAATGGGGCCGGACGTCTCGATCTGGGTGTAGCCGAGGGTGGCGAAGTTGATCCCGGAGAAATAGACCAGCCCTTCCCAGCTCTGCTCGAATTCGCCTGCGAGCGCGCCCATGGCGGGCCAGCGGAGCAGAATGCCGTAGGCAAGCGCGAAGAGCAGGATCTCCGCCAGGTGGATCGTCAGCAGCCCGATGAAGATCGAGATCAGCGTGGCATTGGGCCAGCTTCTGTCGCGCCCCGTCAGGCGGTCGAGGCCGCGCAGGCAGACATGGTGAAAGAGCCCCAGCAGGGCCACCAGAACGAAGCCGATCAGGAGCGCCACGTCGTCCTCCAGACGTGTCCAGCGACCCGCACTCCGGCAGCGATCACGGGGTCCGACCGACGGTATCGGCCTTCACCGCGCCGCGTTCGCCGCGCGGCCGCGGTGGATCGGTCGTGGTGTCCCGCTCCGTCTGATGCTCGATCTCGGAATTCAGTTCCGCCCCGAGCAGAACGATGAAGGCGGAGAGCCAGAGCCAGGTGAGCAGGATGATGACCCCGCCCAGGGCGCCGTAGGTTTCGTTGTAGCTGCCGAAATTGTCGACGTAGATCGAGAAGGCGATGGAGCCGATGATCCACACGACGGTCGCCGTCACCGCGCCGATGCTGACCCATCTCCATTGCGGGTTCTCGCGCGAGGGCGCGTAGCGGTAGATCACCGCGAGCCCGAACATCGTCAGGATCGCCAGAACCACCCAGCGGCCGTAGGTGACCAGCGCCTGCACGCCCTGCGACAGGCCCAACGATCCGAGCAAGGCGGGTGCGGCCACGGTTCCGGCCAGTGCGATCAGGACGCCGACGATCAGAAACAGCGTCAGAACCAGCGCCATCAGATTGAGCCGGATGAAGCCGCGGCTTTCCTCCTCGTCATAGGCGATGTTCATCCCCTCCATCAGCGTCTTCATGCCCTTCGACGCGCTGTAGAGGGAGAGCAGGATGCCGAAAGCGGCCGCGAGTCCGACGCCGGTGCCCGCGCCCTCGGCGACCTTGCGCGCCTGGCCCTGGATGATCTCGGCGGCGTTCTGGGGAAGCGAGCCCGCCAGCCGCTCGATCTGCGCCTCGATCGCGGCCGGGTCCATCACCAGCCCGGCGATCGAGATGAGTGACGCGATCAGCGGGAAGACCGCGAGCAGGCCGAAGAAGGCGACGCCAGCCGAGACGATCGAGACGTGGTCGGCGGTCAGTTCGTCCTTCGTGCGCAGAAGCGCGTCTCGCCAGCCGGGTTTCGGGATTTCCTGCGGCCGTGTCGCTTGCCGGCCCCGCGCGTTGTCCTTCGCCATCTTGGGTCCTTTCGCTGTTGTGCAAAAAACCTTGCAAGACCGTGATGGTTCCATGGACCGGAGCCTTGGTGAGGTCGTTGGGTCCAATCCAGGCCGCCATGCGCCGCATGTGGCATCGGGGATCGTCGAGCGGTCATGGCCGGGGAAGATTGTGAAGGTCCGGCCTCCTGTCAGCTTGCCCTTTCGTCGCCTCCCGGGCAATCCTGCGGGCATGGAGTTCGGGCCTCATCTGATGCTGGCGGTTCTGGAGGGGGCCGTGGGAGCGGCGGTTCTGGCGCTCACCGCACTGGGGCTCTCCCTCGTCTTCGGTGTGATGCGGGTCGTCAACGTGGCGCATGGGGAGTTCTTCATGCTAGGCGCGGTGGTGGCGTGGTTCGTGGCCTCGATGCTGGGGGCGCATCCCGCACTGGGGTTTCTGGCAGCATTGCTGGTGGCGCCGCTGGTCGCCGGCGCCGTGGCGATGGTGGCGGACCGGTTGGTGCTCAAACACGTGAACTATGACCCGGAGGCGACGATCGTGGCGACGATCGGCGTGCTCTACATCCTGCAGCAGACGGCGCTGATGACCTTCGGGCCGGAGGCGCGGCCGGTGGCGCCGCCGTTCAACCATCGCATCGCGCTGCCCTGGTACGATTTCGCCGCCGGGGAGTGGTTCTATCCATGGGGGCTGTCCACGACATCCTACAAGCTCTTCGTGATCGGGGCGGCGGCGGTGATCCTGCTGGGGTTTTGGGCGTTACTGTCACAATCGCGCGCGGGGCTCGTCATGCGGGCGACGCAACTCGATCGGGAGACGGCGCTCGCCTTCGGCATTCCGGTGGGGCGGGTCTACAGCCTCGTCTTCGGGCTGGGGGCGGCGCTGGCGGCGCTGGCCGCGGTGCTGATCGTGCCGATCCAGCAGGCGCATTACCTGATGGGGGGCGATCCGCTGCTCCTGAGCTTCATCGTCGTCATCATCGGCGGGCTGGGGTCGATCCGCGGGACGGTGGTCGCGGCGCTGCTGATCGGCATGTCGGACGGGATCATCTCGGTCTTCCTCAGCCCCACGCTGTCGAAGATCCTGGCGACGCTGCTGGTGGCGCTGGTGCTGGTCTTCCGCCCGCAGGGACTCTTCGGCAAGGCGCCTGCATGAGGCGGGAGACGGTTTTGCACCTGGGGCTGGTGGCAGGGCTCTTCGCGCTCTGCTTCCTGCTGCCGGATTATCACCAGGGGAACCTGGCACGGATCCTGGTGCTGGCGACCTATGCCATCGGGTACAATGTTCTCTTCGGGTATACCGGGTTGCTGAGCCTCGGTCATGCGATGTTCTTCGCCACTGGCATGTACGGCATGGGTCTGGCGATGAGCCACGGCGAGGTGCCTGCGGTGCCGGCCTTCCTGCTGGGCGTGGGATGTGCGGCGCTGTTCTCCGCGCTGGTGGCGCCGCTGGCGCTGCGCACGACCGGTGTAGCGTTTCTGATCGTGACGCTGATGTTCTCGCAGGCGTTGTTCCTCACGATCCTCTATTTCGGCGCGTGGACGCGGGGCGACGAGGGGTTCGTGATCAGCCAAGCGGAGCGGATGGTGGCGGGGGTCGACCTGACCGACCCGGTGACGCGGTATCTCTGTGCGCTGGGGCTGTTTTCCGTGGCGTTACTGGTGACCGCGCGGATGATGCAGGTGCAGTTCGGCGCGGTGCTGGTAGGCATCCGCGAGAACGAGGAGCGGACGCGGATGCTCGGCTACGACGTGTTCCGGCACAAGCTGGCCGCCGTCGTCATCTCAGGCACCATCTCCGGCGCGGCCGGGGCGGGGTACGGTCTGCTCTTCGGCTATGTGGGCGCGACGTTCGCGTCGGTGCAGTTCTCGATCTTTCCGCTGCTCTGGGTGTTGCTCGGCGGCGCGGGGACAACCATCGGGCCGCTGGTGGGCACGCTCTTCATGTTCTACCTCATCGACTACGCGTCGGGAGTGACGAGCGCCTACATGCTGATCGCGGGCGTGGTGCTGGTTCTGCTCACGCTCTTTGCGCGCGCCGGGTTGATGGGCGAAGTGCGCCGCCGGTGGGTGCCGTGGCTGCCATGAACTTGCTGGAGACGCACGGTCTGACCCGCGTGTTCGGCGGCCTCACGGCGGTGGATGGCGTGGATTTCATGCTCGAACCGGGTCGGATCCATGCCCTTATCGGACCCAATGGCGCGGGCAAGAGCACGTTCGTCGGCATGGTCTCGGGACGGATCGCGGCCACGCGCGGGAGCGTGCGGTTCGACGGGCGGGACATCACCACGCTGCCGGCGCATCGGCGGATCCGGGCGGGGATGGCCTACACATTCCAGATCACGGCGATCTATGCGCGGCTCACGCTCTTCGACAACGTGGCGCTGGCGCTGGGCGCGCGGGACCGGGGGCGCGTGCGGGAGGCGCTGGACCGGGTCGGGCTGTCGGAGCGCATGGATCAGGTCGCCGGCGATCTCTCCTACGGCCACCAGCGGCTGCTGGAGATCGCGATGGGGGTGGCGCAGGCGCCGCGACTGCTCATCCTTGACGAGCCGACGCAAGGGCTGGCGGAGAGCGAAATCGTGGAGTTCATCGCCCTGATCCGCGGGCTGGCGGGAGAAACGACGATCCTGCTGATCGAGCACAACATGGACGTCGTCATGGACCTCGCCGAAGAGATCACGGTCCTGGATGCGGGCCGCGTGCTGGCCACCGGCACCCCGGCGGATATCCGGACCGATCCGCAGGTCCAGGAAGCCTACCTGGGAGGCGGATGATGCTGCGGCTCGAGGGTATATCCGGGGGCTATGGCCCGGTCCGCGTGCTGCACGAGTTGTCGCTGGAGGTGCGCGCGGGCGAGGTGCTCTGCGTCATGGGGCGCAACGGGGCGGGCAAGACGACGATGCTGAAGGCGGTGATGGGGCTCTTGCCGCTGACCGGGGGGCGGATCGTACTTGACGGCGAGGAGATCAGCGCGCTGGCCGCACACGAAGTGCCGAAACGCGGGATCGGCTACGTGCCGCAGGGGCGGCGGCTTTTTACCGAACTGACCGTGGCGGAGAATATCGAGATCGGGCTGATGACGCGCGGACGCGGCCGGGCGACGCGAGACAAGGTGCTGGAGATGTTTCCCCGCTTGCAGGAACGCCTGAAACAGCGGGCGGAGACGCTGTCGGGCGGGGAGCAGCAGATGCTGGCGACCGCGCGGGCGTTGTGCCTGGAGCCCCGCGTGCTGCTGCTGGACGAGCCGACGGAAGGGCTGCAGCCGTCGATGATCCGAATGATCCGCGACACAGTGGCGGCGATGCGGGCCGAGGGCGTCGCGATCGTGCTGGTCGAACAGCGGGTCGAGGCGGTTCTTTCGCTCGCCGACCGCGTGGCGTTCATCGAGAACGGGCGCGGGCGCGAGGCGGTCACCCCGGCGGAGCTGCGGGCGGATCCGACGCTGCTGCACAAATATGTCGGCGTCTGATCAGACCAGCCGCGCCAGCAGAGCCTCGAACACCGCGACCTCTTCTGCGCTCAGCGGCTCCACGGTTTCGGCCCGCGCAGCCAGCGCCTGATCCCGCGCGGCTTCGAATGCTGTGCGCCCCGCTGTGGTCAGGTCCACGAGGCGCAGCCGCTGGTCGGTCTGATCGGCGCGCGAGATCACCAGCCCCTTCGCCCGCAGCCGCTCCACGACGCCCTTGATGGTCGCCGAATCCATCGCCGTCATCCGCCCCAGCAGGTTCTGCGACAGCCCGCCCTGTTCATGCAGCCGCGCCAAGGCGGCGAACTGCGTCGGCGTCAGCCCCTCGACGTGGCGTGCGAAGATCGCCACGTGGCGCTGGTTCGCGCGGCGCAGGTTGTAGCCCACTTGGTCAGAGAGGCTGTACGGCGGCTTCGTCGACATGGGAGTTTATTGACAGGTCGGATTGCGTGCCGCAACATCTGCTTGTGTACCAACGATCCGGGGATTCCATGGGGAACGGCGCGCAGTATCTGAGACCGGATAGCCTGGACGAGGCGTTGTCCCTGCTTGCCGAGTCCGCACGCGCCGAAGGGCCGCTGACGGTGGCCGCGGGGTGCACGGACCTGTTTCCGGCCACAGAACGCAAGCGCCTGCCGGGCGACATCCTCGACATCACCGCGATTCCGGAGTTGCGCGGCATCACGCGCGACGAGGCCGGCCTGCGGATCGGGGCAACGACGACGTGGAGCGATGTCGTCCGCGCCAACCTGCCACCGGCACTGCGGGGCTTGCAACTGGCCGCCCGCGAGGTAGGCGCACAGCAGATCCAGAACCGGGGTACGGTGGCGGGCAACCTCTGCCATGCATCGCCCGCCGCCGACGGGGTGCCGCCGCTGCTGACGCTCGATGCAGAGGTCGAATTGGTTTCGCGGAGGGGACGGCGGCAGTTGCCCTTGCGTGAGTTCCTGACAGGCCCGCGCCGAACGGTGCGCGCCACCGATGAATTGGTGACGGCCATTCACATACCCGCCGCGGCTCTGGAGGGACAGGGCCATTTCCTGAAGCTGGGCGCGCGCCGATACCTCGTGATCTCGATCGCGATGGTGGCGGTGCGGGTCAAGGTGACCGACGGGATCGTGCGGCAGGCCGCGTTGGCGGTCGGCGCGTGCGGGCCCGTCGCGACGCGCCTTCCGCAGGTTGAGGCGGAGCTTGTCGGCCGTCCGCTCTCACCCGCGGCGATCACCGATGACATGGTCGCCACCGCGTTGTCTCCCATCGACGACGTGCGCGCCGACGCGGCCTACCGCGGGGTCAGTGCAGCGGAGCTCTTGCGGCGCGCGCTGGGCGAGATTTCCGGCGAGGGGGCGCAGGCGGCATGAAAGATACCGTGCAGCCGATCACGCTGCGCATCGCCGGCGCGGTTCACGAGGTGGACGCCGCGCCGGGCGTGCGCCTGTCGGAGGTGCTGCGCGACCGGCTCGGCCTGCGGAGCGTGAAGGTCGGCTGCGACGCCGGCGATTGCGGCGCCTGCACGGTGCTGGTCGACGGACGGCAGGTCTGCGCCTGTCTGGTGCCGGTGGCGCAGGTCGATGGCTGCGAGGTCGAGACGCTGGAGTCGGCGGAGCCGCTGCTGACCCGGCGACTGCAGGAGGCGTTCCTTGACCACGGCGCGGCGCAGTGCGGGATCTGCACGCCCGGGATCCTGATGGCCGCGATGGAGCTCCTGCGCGCCATACCGCACCCGACGGAGCGGCAGGTGCATGACGCACTGGGCGGTGTGCTCTGCCGCTGCACCGGGTATCGCAAGATCATCGCAGCGGTGATGGCGGCCAACGGGCCCGAACGAACAGCCGTGGCGGAGGATGGGCCCGCCGTGGGCCGGCCGATCCGGCGTCTCGACGGTCAGCGCAAGGTGGACGGGACGGAGGTCTTCGGCGCCGACCATGTGCCCGCCGGTGCGCTTCTGGTCCGCGCAGTGCGGTCGCCGCATTTCCATGCAGAGTTCGAGTTGGGTGACCTGGCGGCGTGGCAGGCCGCGCATCCCGGCGTGGCGGCCGTTCTGACCGCCGATGACATCCGCGGAGAGAACCGCTTCGGCGTGATCCCGCCCCTGGCCGATCAACCGGCGCTGGCGCAAGGCGTGGTGCGCTACCTGGGCGAGGCGGTTGCGCTGGTCGTGGGCGATCCGGAGGTCGTGGAGGCGCTGGATCTCGGCGCCTTCCCCGTAAGTTGGACGCCGCACCCGCATGTTCTGACCCAGGCGGAGGCGGGCGCCTCGGGTGCGCCGCAACTGCACGCGGACCGGGCGGAGAACACGCTGATCCGCGGGCGCGTCGCTTGCGGGGCGCCGGAGGCCGCGCTCCGACAAGCCGCGCATGTGGTGACGGGCCGGTTCCGGACGGGCTATGTCGAGCACGCCTATATCGAGCCGGAGGCGGGTGCGGCGTGGCTCGAGGGCGACACGCTGGTGATCCAGGCCTGCACGCAGGCGCCAGTGATGGATCGCGATGACACTGCCAAGGTGCTGGGGCTTCCCAAGGAGCGCGTGCGGATCATCCCCGCGGCGGCGGGCGGCGGGTTCGGGGCGAAGCTCGACCTGTCGGTGCAGCCGCTGCTGGGGCTCGCGGTACTGGCGACGGGACGGCCCTGCCGGATGGTGTTTTCGCGCAACGAGTCGATGCGGGCGAGCACGAAGCGGCACCCGGGCACGATGGAGGCGAGCATCGGCGCGGATTCGGAAGGAAACGTCACCGCGATGACCTTCCACGGAGAGTTCAACACGGGCGCGTATGCGAGCTGGGGCCCGACCGTGGCGACCCGGGTGCCGGTCCACGCCTCCGGCCCCTACCGGGTGCCGAATTACCGTGCGACGTCACGGGCGGTGCACAGCCATGGCCCGGTCTCCGGCGCGTTCCGGGGGTTCGGGGTGCCGCAGGCGGCGATCGTCCAGGAAGTGCTCTACGACGAGCTCGCCGAGGCCTGCGGGATGGACCGGCTGGCCTTCCGCCTGAAGAACGCGTTTCGCGACGGCGACCGGACGACCTGCGGGCAGGTGCTGCAAGCGGTCGGGATGGAGGAGTGCCTGACGGCGTTGGAGCCGCATTGGCGGCGCGCGCTGGAAGAGGCGGCCGCGTGCAACGCCCGTAAGCTTGGGCGGCGGCGCGGCGTAGGCGTAGCGTCATGCTGGTACGGCTGCGGGAACACGGCGCTGCCGAACCCATCGACGGTGCGGATCGGGATCACGGGCGACGGCCGCCTGCGCTTGCACCAGGGGGCGACGGATATCGGGCAGGGCGCGAATACGGTCATCGCACAGATCGCGGCGGATGCGCTGGGCGTCGCGGTCGATGGGTTCGAACTGGTGGGACCGGATACGGCGCTGACGCCGGATTGCGGCAAGACCTCCGCGAGTTCGTCAGACCTACATCACCGGACGCGCGGCGGAGGCGGCAGGGCGGGCCTTGCGGGCCGAGATCCTGCGGCGGACGAACCTGTCCGATACGGCGCGGATCGCGTGCGGATCCGGTGTCGTGACCGTCACGGACGGCGAACGGCGGCAGGAAATCGCGCTGGCCGACCTGACGGCGGATGCCAACGGATACGTGCTGGCGGCGGAGGAGACCTACGACCCGCCGACCACGGCGCTGGATGCGGACGGGCAGGGCGTGCCTTACGCGGTCTACGGCTATGGCGCGCAGATCGCGGAGGTGGAGGTGGACCTCGGCTTGGGCACGACCCGCGTCCTGCACGTGACGGCGGCGCATGATCTGGGCCGCGTCATCAACCCGACCCTGGCCGAGGGGCAGATCGAGGGCGGCATCGCGCAGGGGCTGGGCATGGCGCTGATGGAGGAGTTCGTGCCGGGGCGGACGGAGAACCTGCACGACTACCTGATCCCCACGATCGGGGACATGCCGCCGGTGACTTCCATCCTGATCGAGAAGCCCGACCCCGAAGGCCCGATGGGCGCGAAGGGGCTGGGCGAGCACGTGCTGATCCCGACCGCGCCCGCGATCCTGAACGCGATCCGGCACGCGACAGGCGCACGGCTCACCCAGGTGCCCGCGCTGCCGCACCGGGTGCTGGCGGCGATCCGGGCCGCGCGATGAAACGGGAAAAGCCGGAGAAGATCCGCTGCGACGCCTGCCCGGTCATGTGCTACATCGCCGAAGGCAAGGCCGGGGCCTGCGACCGCTACGCAAATCTGGGCGGACGGATCATCCGGTGCGATCCGTTGACCATTCTCGACCGTCGCATCGCCAAGGGCGACGAGGTAAAACCGTTCCTCGCCGCCGAATGGGATGGGCAGGCCGCACCCGGTGAGGAGATTTTCGTCTCCGCCATCGGCGCCGGCACGACCTACCCGGATTACAAGCCCGCGCCTTTCGTCGTCAGTCGCCAGATCGCGGGCGTGGATTGCGTGACCGTGGTGACGGAGGCGATCTTCTCCTATTGCGGCGTGAAGGTGAAGATCGACACCGACCGGCACCTGGGGCACGAGGCCGCGACCGTGCGTGCCGAGCGGCGAGGCGGTGGGCCATGTGATGACCTCCGAGTACGGCTCGCAGATGCTGAGCCTCGGGGGGGTGGAACACCTGACCGGCGGATCGAAGGCGGAGGGGCGGACTACCTGCGACGCGCTGCTGCGGCTCTGCAACAAGGAGCCGGTGGAACTGACCATCGACGGCGGCTCAACGGTGATCGTGCAGGCGGGGCAGGCGCCGGTCGTGGACGGGAAGCGCGAGGAACGGATGCGCGTCGGCTGCGGGTCGGCGACGATCGGCATGTTCGCCGCGCAATGGAAGGGGCTGGTGGACGAGGTGGTGGTGGTCGACGACCACATCACCGGCGTGGTCAGCGAGCATCAGGCGGGCAAGGTGATCGACTGGCCCGACACCGGCATCCGCATCAAGGGGCGCCGCTCGACCCCCGGTCGCTACTTTGGCGTGGCCTACCCGGGGCAGGGCTGGGGCGGCACGAACATCGAGGATCCGTTGCAGATCCTGAACCCCTGGCGGCCGGAGAAGGGCGCGCACGCTGGGCTGACCTTGTTGATGGTCTCCACCACGGGCGAGCATTCCGCCTACTACGTTCTCGACGACGCGCTGGAGCCGCGCAAGCAGCCCATGCCCGACGCACTGCTGCCCTCGGTGGAGCTGATCGCGGAGAATTGCGAGCCCGCGCTCTGCACCGTGCTCTTCATGGGGGGCGCAGGGGGCTCGCTGCGCTCTGGCGTCACCAAGAACCCGATCAACCTGACCCGGTCGGTGCAGGAGGCGGCGACGCGCGTCACCGTGGGCGGCGCGCCTGTCTATGTGTGGCCCGGGGGCGGGATCACGCTGATGGTGGACGTGCTGGGACTGCCGGATGGCGCTTTCGGCTACGTGCCGACGCCGGCGCTGGTGGCGCCGCTGGAGTTCACGGCGCCGCGGGTCGAGTACGAACGGTTGGGCGGCCATTTGGCGGTGATCCGGGACCTGGCAGATGTGCTGGCGACGGGCGGCGAATACGGCGCCGACGCGCGGGTCGTGGGGCAGGCAAGGTGAGCGCCGGGCCGCAGGTCGCGCGACTGCCCGGAGACCGGCTGCACCTGCATCACGGGCCGATCGATCTTGTCATCGGTGTTGAGGATCCGAAGCGCGAAGCCTGTTTTGCAATGGCCGAGGCGCGGTTCCGTACCATCCTCGCGGAGTTGGTCCAGGAGTTGCCGGACCTGCGCCGGCCGGTGACGGGCGGCACGGTTCTGGCCGGGGCGGTGGCGCGGCGGATGGCGCGTGCCGTGCGTCCCTTCGCCGGGGTGTTCGTGACTCCGATGGCCGCGGTTGCCGGCGCCGTGGCGGACGAGGTGCTGGCGGCGATGATTTCGAAAGAGGCCGTGGCCAAGGCCTATGTCAACAATGGCGGCGACATCGCCTGCCACCTCGGGCCGGGTGCCTCGCTCCGCAGCGTCGGTCCGGCGGGTGCCGTCGAATTGGCGTGGCAGGATGCTGCGCGGGGGCTGGCGACTTCGGGCTGGCGCGGGCGCAGCCACTCGCTGGGCATCGCCGACGCGGTGACCGTGGTGGCGCGGAACGCGGCGGCGGCGGATGTCGCCGCGACGCTGATCGCCAATGCCGTGGACCTGCCCGGTCACCCCGCGATCCGGCGTGTCCCCGCCAGTGATCTGAGCCCCGACAGCGACCTGGGCGACAGGCTTGTCACCAAGGAGGTCGGCTCGCTTTCGCCCAAGGATGTGCGCCAGGCGCTCGACGCCGGTCTCGCGACCGCCCGGCGTATGGCGGCACGAGGGCTTATCGCGCAGGCAGTTCTGTGCCTGCAGGGACATAGCGCGGCCACAAGCGAGCAAGGAGCTTTCGCCGATGCCTGACTTTCCCATCCGCAAGATGCAGCTGATCGTGGAGGAGGTGCGCCACGACGGCGGCCCGGCGCCAGAGGCACCTCGGCGACTCGCCGCCTGCCTCGCTTGCGTGCGCAATCCGTTCGCGGGGCGCTACGAGCCCGATCTGCAGCCGGCGATGGAGGATCTGAAGCCGCTGGGGGTGGAGATGAGCGAGCGGCTGATCGCGGCACTCGGCGGGGCGGAGGCGATCGACGGCTACGGCAAGGGCGCGATCGTCGGCGAGGCGGGGGAGTTGGAGCATGGCGCGCTCTGGCATGTGCCCGGCGGCTACGCGATGCGCGGGCTCCTGGGCCAGTCGAATGCCATCGTGCCCAGCTGCATGAAGCGCGGCGGGGTGGGCACGCGGCTCGACGTGCCGCTGGGCCATATCAACGCGGCCTATGTGCGCAGCCATTTCGACGGGATCGAGGTCGGCCTGCCGGACGGACCCCGCGCGGACGAGATCGTCTTCGCGCTCGCCATGGCCTGCGGCGGGCGGGTGCACAGCCGCATGGGCGGGCTCGAAGCGTGGGACGTGAAAGGCGAGGATGGGTTGCGGTAACTGCCGCGCCCGCCTTGCGTTGCAAGCCTGCGGCCTTTACCAGTCGG
Source organism: uncultured Alphaproteobacteria bacterium (assembly GCA_963721175.1). Classification (GTDB taxonomy): domain Bacteria; phylum Pseudomonadota; class Alphaproteobacteria; order Rhodobacterales; family Rhodobacteraceae; genus Aliishimia. The sequence continues at coordinate 139,637 of CAVRIG010000007.1, forward strand.
AAATGCTGGCTTCGACCTTGCCATTGTCTGGTGACTGACGTGAAGATCGCAGTCCTCGACCTCTGCAATTGGCCGCCGGAGTTCATGTCCGGAGAGCCGAAATTCGGCGAGGTGCTGGCCACGTGGCTGGCGCGCGGGGTGCCGGAGGCGGATCTGCCCCTCATAGACGTTGAAGGCGGCGCGCCGCTGCCGGATGTGGGTGACTACGATGGATACGTGATCTCGGGCTCCGACAAGGGGGTTTATGACGACACACCCTGGATGGTGCCGCTGCGGGCGTTCCTGATCGGGGCGCGGAACGCGGGCAAGCCCTTGCTGGGGATCTGCTTCGGGCACCAGATCATGGCGGATGTCTTTGGCGGCAAGGCCGAGAAGGTGGGCCCGCCCGAAGTCGGCGTCCGGAGGTTCGAGCTGGACGGTGGCCCGGTTCCCGCCCATGTCTGGCACCAGGACCAGGTGACGGTGCAGCCGCCGGGCACGCGCGTGCTCGCCAAGGCCGACTATTGCCCGTTCGGCGGGTTGGAATACGAGTTTCCGGCGCTGTCGGTCCAATTCCACCCCGAGTACACGCGCGCCTACCTGAGCGGCTTTCTGGAACGCAGCCGCGGCGAGATCCTGTCCCGGGACCAAACGGATGCGGCGCTCTACCAGATTGCATCCGGCGACGTCGCCGAGAATCTCTTTGCCGACCGTTCGGGGCAGTTCTTCCGCGCGGCGCTGCGGGCGGACAGTGCATGATCTGTCTCGGCGCATCGAAGATGCGCGCCGGTGTCGTCAGAAATTCCCGAGGTAGCGGTCGCGTTCCAACTGAGTGATCTGGTTGGCGATGAACTGGTTGTAGAAGTCCAGCTCGCGCTCGCACATCTGCAGGTAAAGCTCCCAGATCAGCTCCCCCATCACCTCCTTCAGCCAATCGGACCCGCGGGCGAGGTCGATTGCAGTTGCCAGATCGGTGGGGATCGGTGCCGCCCCGGTATCTTCGTATCCGTTTCCGGTACACATCGCGGACGGCTCCATCCCCTGCGCGATCCCGTCGAGCCCGGCGGCGATATCGGCGGCCAGCAGCAGGTAGGGATTGCAGTCGGCACCTGCGTCGCGCTTTTCCACCCGCACGGCGCTGTCGGACCCTTCGATCACGCGGATGCCGACGGTCCGGTTGTCGATGCCCCAGGTCGCGTTGATCGGACAGAAACTGTAGGGCACGCGCCGCCGGAACCCGTTCACGGTGGCCGACCCCGTCACGGCGGCCTCCGCCATGCGCGCTTGCAGCCCGGCCACGAAACTGCGACCGGCGGCGTTCAGCCTGCCCTTGTCGGCAAATGCGTTGCGGCCGTCCTTCCAGAGCGAATAGTGCGCGTGAAAGCCGTTGCCGGATTCGCCGAAGAACGGCTTGGCCATGAAGGTCGCCTTGTAGCCGTGCACCTGCGCCAGCTGCTTCACCAGCGTGCGGAACATGACCACGCGGTCGGCGGCCAGCAGCGCGGCGTCGTAGTTGATGTTCACCTCGACCTGACCGGGCGCGTATTCCGGGTTCGACTGTTCGATCGGAATGCCGCAGTCGTTGATCTGCCTGCGGATCGGGCCCAGCACATGCTCCAGCTCGGCCGCGCGTTCGAGCCCATAGACCTGGATCCCCTCGTCCTTGGGCAGCAGCGTCTCAGGGTCGAGGAGGTAGAATTCCAGTTCCGTGCCCACCTGAACGTCGTAGCCCATCGATTTCGCGCGTTCGACCTGGCGGAGGAGCACCTGGCGCGGGTCGATCGGGATCGGCGCGTGATCCATCCCTTCGGCGCGCCCGAAGGCCATCGCCACGCCCGGCTCCCACGGCAGCGCCACGGGCGTCGAGGCCGGGAACATGTGCATGTCGGGATACCCGTTGTCGAAACTGACATAGGGCGTGTCCCAGACGTCGCAGGTCATGTCGATGGCGAAGAGCGAAATGGAAAGCGCATTGCCGTTTTCGCAGACGGTCGGCCAATGGCTGGCAGGGAACCGTTTGCCGCGCATGATCCCGTTCAGGTCGCCCAGACCAAGAATGACGGTATGCGTCCCGTCCGGCAGGTCGAATTCTTGGTTCGGCACGTCGTCCCCCTGTCCCCGCGGTTCTTGCCTGCGTTCAGTATCCGGTTTCCAAAACGAATATCCAGCAAGGCAAGGTTGTTTTCGCGCGGCGGCCAGGTTTGCCCGCGGCGACATCTGCTTCGTTTGGGGCCGCAATGCCGTCCGCGGCTAAGACGGTCCGGTCCTGAACGAAATCAGCCGGCCCTCTTTGCTATCCGGAATGTCAGGCCGCGATCTGTCCGATGCCGTCGTCGACCGCGGTGAGAATGGTTTCGACCTGCGACGGCTCGATGATGAGCGCGGGGGAGAGGATGATCATGTTGCCCGAGATCCGCACGATCACGCCGTTGTCGTAGATGATCTGGTAGAGGCGATCCATCTTGTCCTTGGCCAACGGCGTCTTGCTCTCCCTGTCGGAGACCAGTTCGATCGCCATCAGCAACCCCTCGCCGCCGCGGATATCGCCGACGAGATCGTGCTTCGCCATCAGCACCCGCATGCCGTCCATGAATTCGTCGCCACGGACGGCCGCATTCTCCGTCACGTTCAGGCGCCGGGTTTCCGCCAGCGCGGCAAGTGCTGCGGCACAGCCCACCGGGTGCCCGGAATAGGTGTAGCCGTGCCCGATATTGCCGTCCGCGCCGCGATTGCTTTCGAAGACTTCGGCGACCTCGCCCGACACCATGCAGGCGCCCAGCGGGAAGTACCCGGTGGTCAGCGCCTTGGCGAGGCACATCATGTCGGGCTTCACGCCCCAGTGGCGCGAGCCGGTGACATCGCCCGTGCGCCCGAAGCCGCAGATCACCTCGTCGGCGATCAGCAAGACGCCATGACGCGAACAGATCTCGCGCACCTTCGGCATGAAGGAGGGATGCGGCGGGATCACGCCGCCAGCGCCCAGGATCGGTTCCATGATGAAGGCTGCCACCGTGTCGGGGCTCTGGAACTGGATTTCCGCCTCGAGTGCCGTGGCGCAGAGATCGGCCAGCCGTTCCGGGTCGTCCTCGCCGAACGGGTTTCGGTAAGTCCAGGGCGCGGGGACGTTGAAGCAGCCGGGCAGGAGCGGCTCGTAGTTCCGCTTGAACCGCGCGTTGCCGTTGATGGAGGCGCCGCCGAAATGCGTTCCGTGATAGGAACTGCGCAGCGAGATGAATTTCACCCGGTCCTTGTCGCCCCGGATCTTGTGGTACTGCCGCGCCAGGCGCAGCGCCGTCTCCACGCTGTCGGAGCCGCCGGAGGTATAGAAGGCGCGGGCCATCCCGTCGGGTTCCAGCCACTCGCGCAGCACGTGGCTGAGTTCCACGGCCTTGTCGTTCACCGATCCGCGAAAGCAGGAATAGTAGGGTAGTTTTGCCATCTGCTCGGCCATTGCCTGCTTCACCGGCTCGCAGGAAAACCCGAGGTTCACGTTCCAAAGCCCGCCTGCCAGCGCATCGAGGATCTCGCGCCCATCGCTGTCGCGCAGCATCATGCCCTCGGCCTCAACGATCACCTTCGGCGGGGTCTTGAAGGGCTCGGCCGGGTGGGTCATCGGCTGCCACATGGCGCCGGTCGCGGGGTCGTTCAGCAGAATCTCGTTCATCGTGATCTCCGTGTTCGGCAGATTTCGTCGGAAGGGCGACGGTTTTCCGTGACCGGTTGAAGCCGAACTTGCCAGATGATGCCAATGTTTGCAATATTTAATCCGTAGGTTCATATAGTGAACCACCTGGTGACCCGGTTTGCAGAGGTCCTCAACGGGCACACGTACGGAATACCGGAATTGAACCAGAAGACCGTCGCGGGTACGTCTGAAGACAAGCCGTCCGTTCGGGCGGTTGCAGTGTCGGGACCGCGCCAATGCAGCCCTGTCGCATTTTGCGGCCGGACGCGTTAAACTCCCGACTATTCGCCGCGCAGAGTTTGTCATATGGCCCGTTTGATCACGCAGCTCTTTCTTGCCGCCCTCCTGCTGGTCGGCCTCGCGACCTCCTCCGGCGCGCAACGCGTCGCGCTCGTCATCGGCAACAGCAAGTACGAACACGCTCCGGCCCTGCCCAACCCGGCCAACGACGCGAAGGATCTCGCGATCGCCTTCGAAGGTGTGGGCTACGAGGTGCGTCTGCTTCTCGACGCCACCCGCTCGGAGCTTCTCGATGAATTGCGGGCCTTCCGGTACGACAGCCTCGGCGCGGAGCATTCGATCATCTACTACGCCGGGCATGGCGTCGAGATCGACCGTCAGAACTTCGTGATTCCGGTGGATTCGGAGCTGGAAGCGGATCTCGACGTCGAATACGAGGCTATTCCCCTGGGGTTGCTGGTCGCGGCGACATCGGGTGCCAAGGATCTGCAGCTTGTCGTGCTGGACGCCTGCCGCGAAAATCCGTTTCTGGATCAGATGACGCGGACCCTCGCCACCCGCTCGATCGGCCGCGGACTGGCGCTCTATGAACCCGAAGGCAACTCGCTGGTCGCCTACGCCGCCAAGGAGGGCACGGTGGCGCTCGACGGGACGGGGGAGAACAGCCCCTATGCCACCGCGTTCCTGCAGGCGCTCGACAAACCCGACCTGGAGATCGGCCAGTTTTTCCGCGAGGTTCGGGACGCGGTCATCGACACGACGCAAGGCGCGCAGGAGCCGTTTCTCTATGGCTCGCTGAGTGCCGATCCCATCTATTTCAAGGAGCCCGCCGCGATGCCGCCCGACGCGGCGTCCGTCGCCCCGAACCGCGCATCGCGAGACACCTTGCTGGCCATCGACATATCCTTCTGGGAAAGCATTCGCGGCAGCGATCAGGCCAGCGACTTCCGCGATTATCTCGAACGTTTCCCCGAAGGCCAGTTCAGCACCCTCGCCGAGCGGCGACTTGCGGCGCTGAAGAAGGAGGAAGAGCCGTCGCGGTCCTCCAACCAGCCGCCCGCCAATCCCGAGCCCGCGGCGCTTCCCCAGGATTCCAAGAGCGAGGAAATCACGTTGTCGCGCTCCGGCGCGCGGGACCTTCAGGCGCGGCTCAACATCCTCGGGTTCAGCGCCGGGATCGAAGATGGCCTCCCTGGGCCCCGGACGAAGCGCGCCGTGGCTGCGTTCCGAGCGGACCGCGACATCGGCGAAGGAGATCTCATCGACCGCGCGGTGCTCGACCGGCTCGCCTCGGAGGTATCCGCGAGCCGGCTTGCCGCCTACCGCGACCGGTCCCGCCCGTCGCAGCCCAGCCCGCAACCGAAATCGACGCCGGCACGTCCTTCGGCTCCGCAAACCGCCGCGCCACAGGCCGCGGCGCCGCAGCCCTCCGGAAACCTTGGCGGATTCGTCGGTCGGACCTATTGCCGGAAGCGCGGGAACCTGATCGAAAACGGCCAGTATTTCAGCGACCGGCCGATCCGGTGCTACACGATCCTCTCGCTGAGCCAGAACGCGATCACCTACAGATCCACGGTCCGTCAGCAGTACGGGTATCCGGTCCAGTCCTCGACCTTCACGCGTCCGCGGTCAGGCAACCGTGCGTATTCGCCCATCGCCCTGCCCAGCAGCGGGACCGGGTCCATCACCGCCGGCGGCGCGACGTATGTCGCGTCGAGTATCCAGCGGTAGTCGCGACGGTCCGATTAAAGCGTTTCGACGTTGACCCGAGACATATCCGGCTGCCGTGAAGTAGTTCCAGCACTCCTGCGTGTCGTAGAGATCACAAATCGCACCGATGGCGTCGAACACCTGTGTGAATGTTCGTGCGCCGATCTTTCGGAGATGAGCCTTGAGCTTGGAGAAGGCCTGTTCGATTGGGTTCAGGTCGGGCGAGTAGGGTGGCAGGTAGAGAAACCAGCATCCGTGGTCTCGGAGTGCGCAGGCGGCCTCGACGTTTCGGTGAGTGGCCAAGTTGTCGAGAACGACGACGGTGCCGGGCTCGATCTCGGGCACCAGCACCTTGCGGACGTAGGTGGCAAAGGCCGGGCCGTCCATCGCGCCCTTGATCACCCAGGGCGCGATCAGCGCGTCCGCCGTGAGCCCCGCGATCAGGGTCTGCGTGCCCCAGCTGCCGAACGGGGCATCCATGGTCAGGCGCTTACCGCGCGGGGCTCGCCCGCGGAGGCGCGTGAGGTTCGTCTTCACGGCGGTTTCGTCGAGGAACACCACCCGCTCGGGCCGAGCGGCGATGGCGGGGAGACGATGCCTCATCCAGTCGGCACGCTGTCGCCTTACCCTTGCGCGGCGGCGTTCGGTGGCGACCAGCGACTTTTTTGTACGTGAAGCCGAGCCGGGTCAGCAGCTTGGCGATGGACGAGTGGTGGACCTGGACCCCCTCCGCCTCGGCGAGCGCGTCGCGCAACTCGAGAGCGTGATGTCGGGGTCCTGCGCGACGAGTTCTTCGATGAAGGCCCGGTGCGGCGCCAACTTGCCCGACCCGGGCGGGCGACCCTGAACCGCCGGATCGGCATGTCCCTCGTCCTGATCTGCCGCGCTCATCGGGCGCCGGTAGCGGGCGAAACCTTCAGTCGCGCCGCAGCGGCACGCCCGCGAATCCTTCCTCAATGTACGTCCGAAACCGCGATCGAAGCGCTGACGGCAAAGGTGCTGACATCATCCATCCTCCTGAACAGGATGAATCACACCGCGTCCCTCATGGGAAATCCCGCACGATTCAAGTTTTGGCCGAAAGGCTTCAGGCGCCACATTCCGGTATCTCAGAAGGCGCCCATGCTCAGTCCCGCGCCGATCGCGGCACCGAGATCGCGGCAGAGCGCGAGTTGATCTTCCGGAATTTTCTTCGGCGCCAGGATCGCCTCCGCGCTTTGCGCATGGGTGCACACGATCAGCGGCGGCTGCACCTCGCGGAGCCGCCACCCTTGCGCGATGCGGGCGGTCTGCCGTGCTGCATTCTCGCCGTCCGACCCGGCGCAGATCATCTGGGCGTAGGGGCGCCCTTCGATCCGTCCGAGAACCGGGTAATAGCTGCGGTCGAAGAAATCCTTCATCACCCCCGCGATCGCGGCCAGGTTTTCCGGCGCACAGAAAACATACCCGTCCGCCTGCAGGAGATCGTCGGGCCCGGCCGCTTCGGCCGTCTTAAGCACCGTCGTCACTTCGTCCCTGGCGGCTTCGGCAGCCGCTTCGGCCATCTGCCGGCTGCCGCCGGTGCGCGTGAAATAGACGATGAGCAGTTCCATGCCCGAAGAATAGTGGCGAATGTGCCGGTGTGAAACAGGCGCCGTGCCTCTTGGATCTATTCGGCGCTGATCCGGTCCCGCGTCCGGCCGTGTTTCAGATACTTGCGCCACCCGCCGAACGACGTGATGTCCTGCGCGGTCTCGACGGCCGATGCTTCGACGACGAAGCCCTTGCAGGTCCGGTGATCCGAAAGCTCGACGGTTCCGATGGCGAGCGGCGCCTGCACCCGCGCCATGAAGGCGCCGACCCCGGTTGTGTCGAGCGCCCAGAGTTCGACCTCGACCGACTGACCATCCCGGTTGACCCGGAGCAGACCGGGCTTGGGCACTCCCGTGCCGGCAAGCGCGAAGAGCCTGTACTCCGCGCTGGTCCGCGCGGGTCCGAGGCAGCGCGCGCCTAGATCCGTGAGTTCGTGGTTCAGCGGTAGCCCCGACATGTGCGCGCCGACGGCGGCCAGAACGACCTCATCCGGACGCACGTCTTCGGTGGCGGGCATGGGCGAGGGTCGGGGAAGATTTGCGCCGGGAGAAATCGCGGCGTCCGTTTCCACGCGGGCGGCGAACGCAGCGAGTAGCCCGTCCTGCCCGGACGGAGCAAGAAGCGTCACGCTCCCGGGACGGCCATCGCTGCGCGGCGCCGTCGGCACGGCAATCCCGCACATATCCATCAGGTTCACGAAATTGGTATAGGTGCCCAGCCTGGAGTTCGGCCCGATCGGATCAGCCTCGAGATCGGCGAGACTGTAGAATGTCGGGATCGTCGGGACGCAGAGCATGTCGACCCCCTTCAGAATCGGCTCCGCCGCGCGTTTCAGGTCGGCCAGCCGGTAGAAGCCGCGAAAGGCGTCGACGGCGCTGAGACCATCTGCCGCCGAGACGATGTGCGCGGTGACCGGATGCAGGGACTCGGGCGCCTCGCGGATCACGTCCTCGATCGCGGCCATGCGTTCGGCAACCCAGGCGCCCTCGTAGAGCATCCGGGCCACGTCATGGAGCGGCCCGAAATCCACCGGCCGCACCTCCGCGCCCAGGGCCGAGAGGCGATCCAGCGCCGCGTCGAAGGCTGCTTCCTGCGCGGTGTCGCCGAAGAACACCCGCGAGGCGCCTTCGGGAACGCCGATCACCGGCGCGGGCCGCTGATCGATGGCTGGTGTCGGCAGGGCGCGGGAATAGCTGTCGGCTGCGTCGTATCCCGCCGCGACCTGCAGCACGCGCCATCCATCCGCGATGCCCGCCGAAAAAACCGAAACCGTGTCGAGCGACCGGCAGGCGGGCACCACGCCCGACGAACTCAGGAGGCCGAGAGTGGGCTTGATCCCGACGATATTGTTGAGCGCGGCGGGAACGCGACCCGACCCGGCGGTGTCCGTGCCCAAGGCGAAGCTGACGATGCCCTGCGCGACCGCCACGGCGGACCCGGAAGACGAGCCGCCCGGCACGAGGGCGGGATCGAGCGCGTTGCGCGGAACCGGATAGGGCGTCCGCACACCGACGAGCCCGGTCGCGAACTGGTCGAGATTCGTCTTGCCGATCACAAGCGCCCCGGCCGCACGCAGCCGCGCCACGACGAAAGCGTCCCCGCCCGGGTCATAGGCGAAATCCGGGCAGCCGGCGGTCGTGGGCACGCCCGCCACGTCGATATTGTCCTTGACCGCGAACGGCACGCCCCAGAGCGGATAGAGCACCGGATCGAAGGGCGGCAGAGCTTCGGCATCACGGGCCACATCTTCCGACGGCCGCAAGGTGATGAAGATCCCGGGATCATCCACGGCAGAGATGCGCGCATGGATCTCCGCCAGAACCTGCGCGGGGCTGTCACCTGCGGCAAACCTGCCCTGCAGGACGTCAATTCCAAGGTCGAGGCTACGTGTCACGATCCTGTCCGTGTTCATTCACCTTGGAGGGAACCTACCGGTTTAGTCCATTGGATCAAGACCGCACATCCCTCGGCCGACCAGACTGAATGCGCCGGGAATGTCTGCCGCGACCTACATCCTGGGACGTCGATCCGATCACGCCCTCGACGAGGCAGTTCACGCTTTCGAGCGCCACGTGGAGTCGCCTTGGCGGCGACGAGTTCGATCTTCTTCGTCTTGATTGCATGGCCTGCCGCGATCCGGCTGAGGTTTTGCACCATGCCGATATAGCCGAAACAGGAGCCGGTATTCTCCGGCATGCCCTCGGACCAGAGCCCGCCGCATTGCCAGAACTGGACGTCCGGACAATTTGGCGCGGCTTTCAGGATGTGCGGGTCGGAATAGCTGAAGGAGGTCGGAAAGAGCAGCGACGCGCCATCGAAATTGATCATCGACTCCATTGTCTGCTGCACGTCCTGGGTTTCGGCGACGTTCTCTTGCTCGATGACCGTGACGCCCTCCAACGCCTTCACGGCGGCCGCGCCCTTGGCATAGGCCTGGTTGTAACCGTGATCGTCGCGCAGACCGACATAGATGAAGCCGACGGTCAGATTCCGGCTGACCGCACCGGCGTGGCAAGACCGCCCAAGGCGGCGGTCCCGGCAATTCCGGCCGTGGTCGACATGAAACGGCGGCGTGTCAGGAGTTCGGCCATATCGTCACAATTTCGCAAGTGTTCTCCTCCGGCTTTGCCGGTTGAATTCACGATACGCTGGGCGCCGCTGTTGTCTGCTGCCAAGTTGGAAGCGTTGCGGCTCAAGAATTGCAGCGGTCATCATGAGATACCTGGAAACGCTCGATTTCATCGAGGCGATCAACCGCGCGGGTTCGATCCGGGGTTCCGGGGTGCGGCGGATTCGCTATCCATCACCTCGACGACGATCGATCGGCGGCTGCTCGGCATCGCAGTGCGGCGGTCGTCGTCCCTGATCACCCCGGACATCGAATCCGACAGCTTCGTATTCCTGCGCTGCTACCCCGCCCCGAGCACATGATAACGTTCCAGATACCGATCGGACTGCCGAAAGAGGACGGCGTGGACCGTAATGTGTCCCGCCCAATCGGCAAGCGCGGTGTCCCCGCCGGGCCGCTCTACCTCGCGCAGATGCGGGGGCGCGCGCTGCCCGTGGCGGCCGCGAACTTCGCCCGCCAAATCGCCCGCGCGCTTGATGCCGCACCCGGCGGCGACGCACTCGCATGAGTGGCTCGGCAGGCGGCCTGCGCACGGACAATCGCGGCCCGGCGCCACGATCCCGGAAGAGGTTTCTGTCGGCCTGCCCTGCGGGCACGGTTGACATTCCGCCGCTCAGTCCGGACATTTTCGGTCAGCGAAAAGAAGCGCCAAGCGCTTCGCTGAACATGGGAGGATCATTCATGCGTATGACTTCAATCGTGGCCGCCTGCGCGGTCATGTCGGCACCTGCCTTCGCGCAGGACGTCGAGTTGCCGGATCAGGTCACCTGGACGGCTTACGACACCGGTTCGGCCGGCTACAACCAGGCCGTCGCCATCGGCGCGGCGCTTCAGGACGCGCTCGGCGTGAACCTGCGCGTCCTGCCCGGCAAGAACGACGTCGCCCGCACCGAACCGGTGCGTCAGGGCAAGGTCCAGTTTTCGGCCAATGGTGTCGGCGGATCGTTCATGGCGCAGGAAGGCGTGTTCGAATTCGGATCGGAGAACTGGGGCCCGCAGCAGGTCCGGGTTCTGGCGGCCAACAATGGCGGCACGGTCGGGCTGTCGCTCGCCGTCGCGGCAGAGGCCTGCGAGCAGGCCGGCAAACCGGATTGCGAGGGCTTCAAGTATGCCGACATCAAGGGCATGCGCGTCGCCTGGGTCAAGGGCGCGCCCGCGCTCAACATCAACAACGACGCCTAGCTGGCCTATGGCGGGCTGACCTGGGACGATGTGGAGAGGGTCGAGTTCGGCGGCTTCGGCGACAGCTGGAAGGGCATGATCGACGGCAGCGTCGACGCCGCCTTCGCGTCCACCAACTCGGGGCGGGCCTATGAGGCCGAGTCCGGCCCGCGCGGCGTCTACTGGCCGCCGATCGACCCGGAGAACGCCGAAGGATTCGCGCGGATGGCCGAGGTGGCCCCGTTCTTCTCCCCGATGGTCGCGACCGTCGGCGCCGGCATCGACGGCACCGACGGCGCGCCCACCGCGGGCTTTGCCTACCCGGTCCTGATGACCTATGCCGAGCAGGACGCGGATCTGGTCTACAACATGACCAAGGCCATGTTCGAGCTACTTCGACGATTACGAGGCGAGGCGCCCGGCATCGACGGCTGGGCGCTCGACCAGCAGACTTCACTGGGTGGTCCCGTACCACGAGGGTGCGATCCGCTACTACAAGGAGGCCGGCGTCTGGAGCGAGGAGGCGCAGAAGCACAACGACATGCTCATCGCCCGCCAGGATGCGCTGCTGCGGCCTGGGAAGAGCTCAAGGCCGAAGACCCGGACGACTGGGAGCAGGCCTGGGAACAGAAGCGCCGCGACGCGCTCTCCGCCGGCGGATTTTCCGTCGTCTTCTGAACCCGCCTGGCGGAAAACGGCGGTCCGGCACGCCCGGGCCGCCCACACCCGGCCGCGCCGCCCGAGCAGGTAGGACCAGATGACCGACGCCGCTGACCAAAGCCGTGGCCAAGCCGCGATCGAGGCCGAACTCGCCGCAGAGCGGCAGGTCTTTTCGGGGCCCGCGCGGTGGATGATCATCGCCTGCACGCTCGCCGCGATCGTGCTCGCGATCAACCAGCTCTTCAACCTGCGCATCGCGAATTACGCGCTGCTGGAGGGGATGTATCTCTACGTCCTCTCCGGGCTTTTCTTTAGCCTCACCTTCCTCACCTTCCGCGCTTACGGGCCGCCGTCCAGCCGACGTACCTTGGTACGACTGGGCTCTTGCGTCGCGCGACGCTGCCGTCGCGGGATATTTCGTGGCGACCGCGGATGAAAGCCTCAGTTCCGGCTGGGAATACGCCGCGCCGGACACCGCAAAATGGATGTCCATCCTCTTCTACCTGCTGATCCTCGAGGGGACGCGCCGCGCGGGCGGGCTGGTGCTCTTCGCCATCGTGCTGCTCTTCTCGCTTTACCCGACCTTCGCGGAACATGTCCCCGATCCGCTCAGCGGCTTCACCCAGCCATTCCTCGACGTCGTGCCCTTCTTCATGATCTCGTCGGAGGCGTCCTTCGGCATCCCGATGCGGGCCTTCGGTACGCTCGTCATCGGCTTCATCCTCTTCGGCGCGGTGCTGCAGTTCACCGGCGGGGGCAAGCTTCTTCAACGATCTCGCGATGGCGCTCGTGGGCGGCTACCGGGGCGGGGCGGGCAAGGTGTCGATCTTCGCATCGGGGTTCATGGGATCGATGTCGGGATCGGTGATCTCCAACGTGCTCACGACCGGTGCGGTCTCCATCCCGGCGATGAAGACCAGCGGCTTTTCCGCACGCTACGCCGCCGCGACCGAAGCCTGCGCCTCGACCGGCGGCGTGCTGATGCCGCCGATCATGGGGGCCACCGCCTTCGTCATGGCGTCGTGGCTGGGGCGGCCCTATGTCGAGATCATGCTGGCCGCGGCGATCCCGTCGCTGCTCTATTACTTCGGGCTCTTCGTCCAGATCGACGCCTATTCCGCGCGGCGCGGGCTCCCCGGACTGTCGCGCGAGGAGCTGCCGCAGGTCTGGCAGACACTTGCAGCAGGGCTGGCTCTACATCGCGGTCTTCGTGCTGCTCATCTATCTGATGATCGCCTTCAGGTGGGAGACGACCGCGCCCTTCTATGCTGTGGTGCTGCTTCTGGTCTTCAACCAGTCTGCGGCGCACAGGATCGCGTCTCCTGGCAGGGCTTTCTCGACATCATCGTCTCCGTCGGCCGCACCCTGTCCGAAATCGTGGCGGTGCTGCTGGGCATCGGCATGATCGTCGGCGCGTTCCAGGCGACCGGCCTGACCGGGCCGCTGGCGAACGAGCTGGTGCACATGGCCGGCAATTCGGTCCCGATGCTGCTGCTGATGGGCGCGCTGACCTCCTTCATCTTCGGAATGGGGATGACGGTCACCGCCTGCTACATCTTTCTCGCCGTCGTTCTGGCGCCGGCGCTGGTGCAGGCCGGGCTGAACGAACTGGCCGTGCACCTCTTCATCCTCTACTGGGGGATGGTCAGCTTCATCACGCCGCCCGTTGCTCTCGGCGCTTTTTCCGCGGCGAGCATGGCGGGGGCTCCGGCCATGCGCAGCGGGTTCGAGGCGATGAAGCTCGGCGGCGTGATCTACTTCGTGCCCTTCTTCTTCGTGCTCAATCCCGCGCTCATCGGCCAGGGGACGGCGTCCGAAGTCATCATCGTCCTCGTTTGCGCGCTGATCGGGGTCTGGTTCATCGCCTCGGCGCTGCAGGGCTACATCAGTTTCGTCGGCCCCCTGCATACGGGTCTGGTCAACGCCGCGATGCGGTTCCTGCTCTTCGCCGCGGGTCTGCTCGTGGCGGCGCCCGCCGGCGGTGTGGCGGGCCTCAGCCACTTGATGCTGACGCTCGCAGGCTTTGCGCTTGCGTTGCCGCCGCTTGCAATGGCCTGGCGAGCGGAGGCGCCGCGGGTGTCCTCGGGCCCGGCGTGATGGCCCGCGCGAAGCATTGAATGTCAAACACACGGAGAGACCGAATGAACGGCGCCGAATCGCTGGTGAAAACCTTCCTGCAGAACGGCGTCGATACGGTCTTCGCCAACCCCGGCACGTCGGAGATGCACTTCGTCGCAGCACTCGATTCGCATCCTGAGATGGCCTGCGTGCTCTGCCTTTTCGAGGGCGGTGCCTCGGGTGCTGCCGACGGCTATTACCGGATGAAACGCGACGTGGCCGGAACGCTGCTCCACCTCGCACCGGGGTTCGGAAATGCCTTCGCCAACCTGCACAACGCCCGCAAGGCCGGGTCTGGCATCGTCAACGTGGTGGGTGACCACGCCACCCATCATCTGCGCTACGAAAGCCCCCTGAAGGGCGACATCCTCGGTGTCAGCAACGCGGTCAGCCATTGGACGCGCATGTCGCCCGATGCCGAAAGCGTGGCGGCGGACGGGGCGGAGGCCATCCGGGCCGCCCGGTCGGACAACGGGCGGGTCGCGACGCTTGTTCTGCCCGCAAACACGGCTTGGGATCCCGCGACCGGTCCGGCGGAGAGCCGCGCAGGTCCGGCCGCTTTTGCGCCCGTCCGAGGCGCGTATCGCGGCCGCGGCGGAACGGCTGCGCTCCGACGGGGCCGCGCTGTTGATCGGTGGTGCCGCGCTCTTCGGACAGTTGCGCCAGCTTGCGGGGCGGATCGCCGCCGCGACCGGGTGCCGGCTGATGGCCGACACGCTGATCCCGCGGATCTCCAAGGGGGCCGGCACGGCCAAGCTCACCCAGCTCGTCTACCCGGTCGATCCGAAGATCGCGCAGCTCGCCGATACCCGCTCGATCACGCTGGTCGGGAGCGACCGGCCCGTCGCGTTCTTCGCCTATCCCGGCAAGCCCAGCACGCCCGAGCGGCCGGATTGCATGCTGGACGATCTCTGCCAACCCGCGATGGATATCGGCTGGACGCTGCAGGCCTTGGCGGATTCCGTGGGTGTCGGCACCGGGACGCAGCCGGAGACCTACGCGCTTGACCTGCCGCAACTTCCCACCGGCGCGTTGACGCTCGACAAGGTGGGCGCGGCGATTGCGGCTCTTCTCCCGGAAAACGCGATCGTGCAGAACAAGTCCGTCACCTCCGGGTTTCACGTCCTGCCGAAACTGGCGACCGCGCGGCCGCATGATGCCCTGGCCGGGACCGGCGGCGCCATCGGTCTGGGCCTGCCCTGTGCCACCGGTGCCGCGATTGCGTGCCCGGACCGCAAGGTCCTGGCACTCACCGGCGACGGATCGGCGATGTACACGCTGCAATCCCTGTGGACCATGGCGCGGGAAAACCTCGACATCACGGTCGTCGTCTTTGCCAACCGTGGCTACCAGATCCTGCGCAACGAACTGACGAACGTGGGTGTCGAGAGCGTTGGCCGGAACGCGCAGGCCATGTTCGACGTCGAAAATCCCGAACTCGACTGGGTGTCGCTCTCGCGCGGCCACGGAGTTCCGGCCACCCGCACCGAGGATATGGAGACGTTCGTAAACGCCTTGCGGGGCGGACTGGAAGGCGAGGGTCCATCCCTGATCGAGGTGGCCTGTCCGATGGATTGAACGGCCAACTGCGGTCCCTCCATTTTCAGCACCGGCCCGACATGATCCCAAGGTGACTGGCAAGGCTGCGTCCTTGACAGGACCCTTGCGACAGCGTTTCGCGCCCGGCGGGAAAACCGGCCCTTGACGGCGGCGGCTATCAAGGAAAGACGAAAAGCAGGCATCACGGTACCCGACAGGAGAGGCTCATGAAGTTCCGCTTTCCCATCGTCATCATCGACGAAGATTTCCGGTCCGAGAATTCGTCCGGGCCTGGGCATCCGGGCCATGGCCGAGGCCATCGAAAGCGAAGGGTTCGAGGTTCTCGGCGTCACGAGCTACGGCGACCTCTCGCAGTTCGCGCAGCAGCAGTCGCCGCGCCAGCGCCTTCGTCCTGTCGATCGACGACGAGGAATTCACGCCCGGGCCCGGACCTGGATCCCGCGGTCGTGAACCTGCGCAACTTCATCGAGGAGGTGCGCTGGAAGAACGCCGACGTGCCGATCTACGTCTACGGCGAGACCAAGACCAGCCGCCACCTGCCCAACGACATTCTGCGCGAGCTGCACGGCTTCATCCACATGTTCGAGGATACGCCGGAATTCGTCGCGCGCCACATCATCCGCGAGGCCAAGAGCTATCTCGAAGGCATCCAGCCGCCGTTCTTCAAGGCGCTGCTCGATTATGCCGAGGACGGGTCCTACTCCTGGCACTGTCCGGGGCATTCGGGCGGCGTGGCGTTCCTCAAAAGCCCGATCGGGCAGATGTATCACCAGTTCTACGGCGAAAACATGCTGCGCGCCGATGTCTGCAATTCGGTCGAGGAGCTGGGCCAGCTTCTGGATCACAACGGCGCCATCGGCGCGTCCGAGCGCAATGCGGCGCGGATCTTCAATGCCGATCACTGCTTTTTCGTGACCAACGGCACCTCGACCTCGCAACAAGATGGTCTGGCACCACACGGTCGCGCCCGGCGACGTCGTGGTGGTGGACCGCAACTGCCACAAGTCGATCCTGCACGCGATCATCATGACGGGGCGATCCCGGTGTTCCTGAAGCCCACGCGCAACCACTAGGGCATCATCGGCCCGATCCCGCAGAGCGGAGTTCGAGATCGGAGGCGATCAAGGCCAAGATCCGCGCCAACCCGCTGCTGGAAGGTGTGGATGCGGATACGGTCAAGCCGCGGATCATGACGCTGACGCAATCGACCTATGACGGGGTGCTCTACAACACCGAGACGATCAAGGGGATGCTCGACGGCTATGTCGAGAACCTGCATTTCGACGAGGCCTGGCTGCCGCACGCGGCGTTCCATCCGTTCTACGGCAGCTACCATGCGATGGGCCGCAAGCGCGACCGGCCGCAGCATTCGGTGACCTATGCCACGCAATCGATCCACAAGCTGCTGGCCGGGATCAGCCAGGCGAGCCACGTCCTGGTGCAGGACAGCCAGGACACCAAGCTCGACCGGCATCTCTTCAACGAAGCCTACCTGATGCACACCTCGACCAGCCCGCAGTACAGCATCATCGCCAGCTGCGACGTGGCGGCGGCGATGATGGAACCGCCGGGCGGCACCGGCGCTGGTCGAGGAAAGCATCGACGAGGCGCTCGATTTCCGCCGGGCGATGCGCAAGGTCGACGAGGAATTCGGCGACGACGACTGGTGGTTCGAGGTCTGGGGACCCGGACGGAGCTGGCCGAGGAAGGCATCGGCAGCACGCAAGGACTGGGTGCTGAAGAGCACCGACGCGGATGGCGTGCAGAGGCCGGTGGCGAGGACAGCTGGCACGGCTTCGGCGACATGGCGCCCGGCTTCAACATGCTGGACCCGATCAAGGCGACGATCATCACGCCCGGCCTCAACCTCGACGGCCGGTTCGAGGATAGCGGGCATTCCGGCCTCGATCGTCACCAAGTACCTGGCCGAACACGGCGTGGTGGTGGAGAAGACCGGGCTTTACAGCTTCTTCATCATGTTCACCATCGGCATCACCAAGGGCCGCTGGAACACGCTTCTGACCGCGCTGCAGCAGTTCAAGGACGATTACGACAAGAACCAGCCGCTGTGGCGGGTCATGCCGGAATTCTGCGCCAAGCAGCCGCGCTACGAGCAGATGGGGCTGCGGGATCTGTGCCAGCATGTCCACGCGCTATATGCCAAGTACGACGTGGCGCGCCTGTCGACCGAAATGTACCTGAGCGACCTCACCCCGGCG
Source organism: uncultured Alphaproteobacteria bacterium (assembly GCA_963721175.1). Lineage (GTDB taxonomy): Bacteria > Pseudomonadota > Alphaproteobacteria > Rhodobacterales > Rhodobacteraceae > Aliishimia. The sequence goes on from CAVRIG010000007.1 coordinate 157,170, forward strand.
ATGAAGCCCAGCGACGCGTTCGCGCATATCGCGCAGCGCACGACCGAGCGCGTGCCGATCGACGAGCTTGGAGGGCCGGATCACCACCAGCCTCGTGACGCCCTATCCGCCGGGCATCCCGCTGCTGATTCCGGGCGAGGTGTTCAACACGAAGATCGTGGAATACCTCAAGTTCAACCGCGAATTCGCGCGGGAATGCCCGGGCTTCGAGACGGACATCCACGGCCTCGTGCAGGAGGTCGGAGAGGACGGGCAGATGCACCATTTCGCGGCCTGCGTGGCGAACGATTAGGCCGGCAGCACCGCGTTTCGGTCCGTTGATCTGCATGCGGGGGGGGCGAGTGGAAACCCGTCGAAAACCGCAAGTGATGAACGGGTGCCGCATGACGCGTTCGCGAACGGCATGAACGGAACAGGATTTGCGCCGGATCACTCGGCCGTCTTCACGACGTTTTCGAGGTCATCGATCCGTTCCATCCCGTGGGAGTTCGACAATATCGCCTCGCGGACATTCGCGTCGATCTCGCCTCCGATTTCCGAAAGCATGTCCGCGCGCATGGCAACCGTCACCTCGGCGATCGCGTGCATGACGTTTTCTGCCGCTTCCTCGCCCAGTTGCCCGCCGCTGAGCCCGGCCAGGAGCTTTTCCAGGACCTTGTGGAAGGCGGCGATGACTTCCCCGCTTCCGACGACCGCAAGCTTGTGATTGAGCACCCTCAGATCATCGACGAGCGCGTCATCATACCGGCGTCCTTCGACGATGTCGGCGACAGTCTCGATCGCTGCCATGTAGACCGTGTTCTTCTGCTCCAGCAGCAGAACGCTGCCTTCCTTGCGGAGCTCGAGCTCCGTCTGCCGGTTCAGCAGCGTTGCGGTGATGAAGATCGTGGCAACGGCCCCCAACATGACGAGAATGGTTTCCTGAGCAAATACCGCGCCTTCGCCTGCATAGAACAGGATCCGGAAGGCGCCATAGCCGATGATCAGAAGGGCCGCCGCCAATGTGATGTATGCAAGGTCCCGGCGGCGATGACTGCGATCCTTGTTGGTGTTCACCGCGTTCGCCTCTCTTCGATCCACGCTAGTGCAACGCGCCGAGGTGCACCGCAGTTGCATGGCGTCACGTCGATAGGCGCGTGGCGTGGAACAGACGCACCTCTGACACCCCTCACGAGAACGCCCCCGCATGTTGCTGCGAGGGCGTCTTCCTGCTGATGGCACAATCGCGCCTTGTGTCCCGCGCCACGCTTCCCGTCTTCAAAAAGACAGGCCGCACGCGGCCGTCCTTAGGGTGCCGTGTGGCTCAGGCGGCCTGTGCCTCGGGGGCGAAGCGGCCGTAGAAGCTCTGACCCTTCTGGGCCATCTCGCGCAGCAGGTCGGGGCATTTGAACCGCTCGCCGAACTTCGCCTCCAACTCGTCGCAGCGCGTGGCGGCATATTCCGTGCCCAGGATGTCGAGCCAGGAGAGCGGACCGCCCGACCACGGCGCGAAGCCCCAGCCGAGGATCGCCCCCACGTCACCCTCGCGGATGTCCATCAGCACGCCTTCCTCGAGCGCGCGGACGGCCTCGAGCACCTGGGCGAACATCAGACGGTCCTGCACCTCGACCAGTTCGGGCTGTTCTTCGGCCAGCGGGTACTTGTCCTGCATGCCCTTCCAGTATTCGAGCCGCTTGCCCTTCTCGTCGTAGTCGAAGAAGCCCGCGTTGGACTTCCGCCCGAGCCGGCCCTTCTCTTCCATCCAGAAGATCAGGTCATCGGCCGGCGATGCGGGGTAGGCGTTGCCCATCGCGGCCTTCGTCGCCCGCGCGATCTTGGCGCCGAGGTCGATGGAGGTCTCGTCGGTGAGCTGGATCGGACCCACGGGGAAGCCCAGCATCTGCGCGGCCTGGTCGATCATCCAGGGAGCGACGCCTTCGGTGATCATCCGCGCGCCTTCGTTGACATAGGGGATGATGCAGCGGTTGGCATAGAAGAACCGCGCGTCGTTGACCACGATCGGCGTCTTGCGGATCTGGCGCACGTAGTCGAGCGCCTTGGCCACCGCGCGGTCACCGGTTTCCTTGCCGCGGATGATCTCTACCAGCAGCATCTTCTCGACCGGCGAGAAGAAGTGGATGCCGATGAACTGCTCGGGGCGCGACGAGGCGCGGGCGAGATCGGTGATCGGCAGGGTGGAGGTGTTGGAGGCGAAGATGCAGTCCTCCGGGATCACCGCCTCGACCTTTTGCGTCATCTCGGCCTTGACCTTGGGGTCCTCGAACACGGCCTCGATGATCAGGTCGCAGCCCTTGAGGTGATCCAGATCCGGCGTCGCGGTGATGAGATCCAGCATCTGCTCCTTCTTCTCCGCCGTGACCTTGCCGCGCGACATCCCCTTGTCGAGATAGCTCTCGGTATAGGCGCGGCCCTTGTCTGCGGCTGCCTGGTCACGGTCGACCAGCACGACCTCCATGCCCGCCTGTGCGGAGACGAGCGCGATGCCCGCGCCCATCATGCCCGCGCCCAGCACGCCGATCTTCTGCACGCGCTGGTCCGGGATGCCCTCGGGACGCACGGCGCCCTTCTCCAGCGCCTCCTTGTTGACGAAGAGCGAGCGCATCATCGCGCCGGAGGACGGGTTCATCAGGACGGAGGTGAACCAGCGCGCCTCGATCTTCAGCGCGGTGTCGAAGGGCACCAGCGCGCCTTCGTAGACCGCCGAGAGCAGCGCCTTGGCCGCCGGGAAGGCGCCCTTGGTCTTGCCGTTCACCATCGCGTTGGCGCCGACGAAGGTCATGAAGCCCGCGGGGTGATACGGCGTGCCGCCGGGCATCTTGTAGCCTTTCGCATCCCAGGGCTTCACGATGTCGGCGTCCTTGGCGTTCAGCACCCATTCCTTGGCCGCGGCAAGCGGGATCGTCCACCACCTCGTCGATCAGCTGACCCTTGGCCTGGTCGGGGCTGACCATCTTGCCTTCGAGCAGGTAGGACGACGCGCCCATCGCGCCCAGCTTGCGCACGAGCCGCGTGGTGCCGCCCGCGCCGGGGAAGATGCCGATCATGATCTCCGGCAGGCCGATCCTGGCCTTGGGATTGTTGGCGCAGAAGATGCGGTGCGTGGCCAGCGGCAGTTCCAGCCCGATGCCGGCGGCGGTTCCGGGCAGGGCGGCCGCGATCGGCTTGCCGCCCTTCTGGGTCTTGGGGTCCATGCCGGCCAGCTCGATCTTCCGCAGGAGGCCGTGCATCTGCATGATCCCCTCGAAGAGACCCTTGGCCGGTTCGTCGCCAGCATCCGCCTTCATCTTGGCAAGCAGATTGAGGTCCATGCCGCCGGCGAAGCTGTCCGGCTTGCCGGAGGTGATCACGATGCCCTTCACCGCCTCATCCGCCAGCGCGTCGTCGATGGCCGCCTCCAGTTCGCGCAGCCCGTCGAGCCGCATCACGTTCATCGACTTGTCCGGAACGTCCCAGGTGATGACGGCGACGCCATCGTCGCCTTTGGCCAGTGTGAATTCGCTCATGTCTTCGTCCTCTTCTGAATTTCAAGATCGGTGACCAGGTCGTCGGCGACGACGGGCTGGCCATATGGAAACTGATCGTCCTCGACCGCTTTGGTGACGGATTTGGCGAACCACCGCGTTCCGTGGCGATGCAGGATCATGCGCGACCGGATCGATTCGAGCGCATCGGTCCCGTCGCGCATCATCCACGAGGTGTGATAGCCGCAGATCATGTTGCCGCTCAGGAACTCGGCGTGATCTGCGATCCGCGCGAAATCCTCGATGCCGTTTTCGCGCAGCATCTCGGTGACCATGTCGAAATGGGGCCGGACGTCCTCCGGCCCGCTCGCGATCATGTCCTTGCCGACGCTGTGATAGGAATACGGAAACTCCAGCAAGCGGCAGTAGGCACCGAAATCTGCGGTGACATTCGCGCGGGTCAGGGCGTTCAGAAACCTCTGATAGAGCGCCAGCGGCTGGGTCGACTCCCGTCGCACGTCATCCTTCTGCGAGCGTTCCGTGGTGGTGTCTTTTGCCACGTGGACAACCCTGATCGGCCACTCGCCATGCGAAAACCCATGCTCGATCTCGCTCAGCTTCCAATTCGCCGCGCCGCGCCGCAGCACGGCCCGGTTCGTGTAGTTCGGAAGCACCGGCACGCCGTTTCGGAGCGCGTGCGCCACGTGGAACCCTTCGATGTAGTCGTCGCTCAGGTACTCCGCCGTGGTCGCGAGCCCGATGAACTGGTTCACCCCGCGCGCCTTCAGCATCCGCGCAAAGGAGTGAAAGCCCGTTTCCATGTCCCGTCGCGTTTCGATGACCAGCCGCGCATCCTCGGATTGGTGCAGGTAGGGCAGGCTGACATGCGCCGCGACCACGTCGAGATCCCCGCGGAGGACGGCCGCATGAAGCGTGTCCAGCCAGTCCTGGTAGATCGAGAGCGCATCCGACGACATGGGCCTGCCTGTTCCCTTACACGCGTTCGAGCACGGTGGCCGCGCCCATCCCGCTGGCGATGCAGAGGGTCGCGAGGCCGGTTTCCTTGTCGGACCGCTCCATCTCGTCGAGCAGCGTGCCGATGATGATGGCCCCGGTGGCGCCCAGCGGGTGGCCCATCGCGATGGCGCCGCCGTTCACGTTCACGCGGTCCGGGTCGACGTCGAACGCCTGCCGGAAGCGCAGCACGACGCTGGCGAAGGCTTCGTTGACCTCGAAGAGATCGATGTCGCCGATCTCCATACCGGTCTCGGCGAGGATCTTCTGCGTCACGGGCACGGGACCGGTCAGCATGATGGTGGGATCGGTGCCGATCTTGGCCGTGGCCCGGATCCGCGCGCGGGGCTTCAGGCCCCATTTCTCGCCGAATTCCTTGTTGCCGACGAGCACGGCAGCCGAGCCGTCCACGATGCCGCTGGAGTTGCCCGCATGGTGGATGTGGTTGATCCGTTCCAGGTGCGGGTACTTCATCAGCGCGATCTTGTCGAAGCCCGGCATCGCCTCACCCATCGCCTGGAAGGCGGGGTTGAGGGCGCCAAGGCTCTGCATGTCGGTGCCGGGCCGGATGTATTCGTCGTGATCGAGGATATCGAGGCCGTTCTGGTCCCGGATCGCGATCACCGACTTGTCGAAGCGACCGTCTTTCCAGGCCGCTGCGGCGCGCTTCTGCGACTCCACGGCGAGCGCGTCCGCGTCGTCCCGCGAGAACCCGTATTCGGTCGCGATGATATCAGCCGAGATGCCCTGGGGCACGAAATAGCTCTCGAGCGCCAAGCTCGGATCGGCCGCAATCGCGGCGCCGTCCGATCCCATCGCAACCCGGCCCATCATCTCCACGCCACCGGCGATGTAAGCCTCGCCCGCGCCGCCGCGGATCTGGTTCGCGGCAAGGTTCACCGCCTCCATCCCGGACGCGCAGAAGCGGTTGATGGCGAGGCCGGGGATGGATTCGTCGAGGTCGGAGGCGAGCACGGCGGACCGCGCGAGGCAGCCGCCCTGTTCCATGACCTGGGTCACGTTGCCCCAGATCACGTCCTCCACCGCGTGGCCGTCGAGGTTGTTGCGTGTCTTCAACGCGTTCAGCACCTGCGCGGAGAGCCGCAGGGCCGTCACCTCGTGCAATGCACCGTCCTTGCGGCCCTTGCCACGCGGGCTGCGCACGGCGTCGTAGATATAGGCGTCGGTCATGTCGGGGATCCTTCTCGGGTTTGTTCCGTCTTTGGCGTGCAGGTGGGTCGCACCCCCCGCAATGTTCAAGGAGTTCCGTGCCGTCAGGCACGATCCGCCGGCGAGCCCGGCATCAGGTCATAGGGATGTTTCCAGCCGGGCAGCGCCGCGATGGCATCAAGCCAGCGGTTGATGTTCGTCCAGTCCGCGCGGTCGAAGCCGAAAGGCTCGGGATAGAAGAGATACCCGCAGCAGGAGAAATCCGCGTTGGTCGGCCCGTCGCCCACGATCCAGTCGCGGCCTTCAAGATGCGCATCCAGAACCGCGTAGGCCGCCTTGAGCCGTCCCTGGCAGAAACCGACGACTTCGGCCGGCCGCTTGTCCTCGGGCAGGAAGTTCATCAGGAACCGCGTCAATCCCGCCATGGACGAGAGCTTGTGGTTGTCCCAGAGCACCCAGCGCAGCACTTCGTAGCGGTCGGTGTCACCGCCGCCGAACTTGCCTGTCTGGTCGCTGATCCATTGCTGGATGACGCCGGACTGGGTAAGCCGAGTGTCACCATCGACAAGCAACGGTGCCTCACCCATGACGTTCTCGGCGCGGTATTCGGGGCTGCGCGTCGCGCCGGCAAAGAAGTCGACCTTCACCGGTTCCCAGTCGAGGCCGGAAAGCTCCAGCGGCAGCGCCGCCTTGTAGCTGTTGCCGGATTCGCCGAAGCAATGGAGTTTGATCGTCATGTCGTCAGGCCCCTCCCAAGGCGCTTGTTATGTGGCAGGCGGTGGGGGTTTTTTACCCCCACACCCCCACGGAGTTTTCCCCGCCAAGTGAAGCCGGAAATTCACGGCCTCTTGATCCGGCTGCGCCTGTCCAGGCGTAGCCTGCAGTCTGGAAGAGCCGAGCGAGTCTCTTCCTTCGAGGGGATGGAGACCGCATCCGTATCCGACTCAGAAGTTGGCCGCTTCCAGCGCCATGACCGTCTCCGCTCCAGAACTCGATCCGGCTGAGATGCAGGGCCGTGGCCGGCAGTTGCCGCTTCATGTAGTAGCGCCCCGTGGCCAGTTTCGTCTCGTGGAAGGTCACGTCCGTCGTGCCATCGGCAAGAGCCCGCTTGGCCGCCGAGCCCATGCGCGCCCACATCAGCCCCATGCAGACATGTCCGAACATGTGCATGAAGTCGTTGGATCCGGCCAGCGCGTTGTTGGGGTTCTTCATGCCTTCGGCCATGAAGTAGGTGGCCGCGGCCTGCAGATCCTTCGACGCCTTCTTCAGCGGCTCGAGGAATTGCGCATCGAACTCCGCGTCCTGGCCCTTGTGCTCGGAGATGAACGTGCGGACCATCTCGAAGAAGGCCATCACGTGCTTGCCACCATCCGCGGCGAGCTTGCGGCCGACAAGGTCCAGCGCCTGAACGCCGTTCGCACCTTCATAGATCATCGCGATCCGCGAATCGCGGGTGAATTGCGACATGCCCCATTCCTCGATGTAGCCGTGGCCGCCATAGACCTGCTGCGCCTTGATCGTCATGTCGTAGCCCTGGTCGGTCAGGAAGCCCTTGATGACCGGGGTCAGCAGGCTCACCATCCCGTCCGCGTCCTTGTCGCCCATCCGGTGCGCCCGGTCGAGCATCGAAGCCGCCCACAAGGCAAAGGCGCGCGCGCCTTCGGTGAAGCTCTTCTGATCCATCAGGCTGCGGCGGATGTCCGGGTGCACGATCAGCGGGTCGGCGGGGCCGTTGGGGTTCTTCGGTCCGGTCACGTCGCGGCCCTGAAGCCGGTCGATGGCGTAATCGCGGGCGTTCTGGTAGGCGATCTCGGCCTGCGCCAGACCCTGCATGCCGACGCCGAGCCGCGCCTCGTTCATCATCGTGAACATCGCGCGCATGCCCTTGTGCTCCTCGCCCAGGAGGTAGCCGGTGGCCTCGTCGTAGTTCATCACGCAGGTGGAGTTGCCGTGGATGCCCATCTTCTCCTCGATCTTGCCGCAGGAGACGCCGTTGCGGGGGCCGAGGCTGCCGTCCTCGTTCACCAGGAACTTCGGCACGATGAAGAGCGACACGCCCTTGATGCCTTCGGGTCCGCCGGCGATCTTCGCCAGCACAAGGTGGACGATGTTGTCGGCCATGTCATGCTCGCCCGGCTGAGATGAAGATCTTCTGGCCGGTGATCCTGTAGCTGCCATCGTCCTGCGGTTCGGCCTTCGTGCGCATCATGCCCAGGTCGGTGCCGCAATGCGGCTCGGTCAGGTTCATGGTGCCGGTCCACTCGCAGCTGACCATCTTGGGCAGGTAGGTCTCCTTCTGCTGCTCGGAGCCATGCGCAAGGATCGCCGAAGCCGCGCCGTGGGTCAGGCCCTGGTACATGGTGAAGGCCTGGTTGGCGGAGGAAAACATCTCGCCCACGGCGGTGTTGATGACGTACGGCATGTTCTGCCCGCCGAACTCCTCGGGCATGTCGAGCCCGGGCCAGCCGCCCTCCTTCATCTGCTCGAACGCGCCCCTGAAACCCGTGGGCGTGCGGACCACGCCGTTTTCCAGCGTGCAGCCCTCGGTGTCGCCCACCGCGTTCAGCGGTTGCAGCACCTCGGATGCGATCCTGCCGGCCTCGGTCAGGATGGCATTGGTGAAATCGGGCTCGAGCTCGTCGTAGCCGGTGATGTCGGAGGCGGAAATCTTCAGGACGTCATGCATCACGAATTGCATGTCCTTGGTCGGCGGCAGTGTAGATCGGCATGGTGTGGCTCCCTTGGCGCTGGGTGTTACTCTGCGGCCTTTTTCGGCGTGTTCATCGAGGCGAGAACCCTCTCGCCCCATTTCAGTTGATCGCGAAGCTCGGCGATGGCTTGGGACAACTCGTCGCGGCGCTCCTCCATGTCCGCGAGACGCTGCCGAGCGATCTCGTAAGTCTTGGCGATCTGCGTCTGCTGCTGGTCGTCCATGTGGTAGAGGTCCAGAAGCTGGCGGATCTCCTCCAGGCTGAAGCCGAAGCGTTTGCCGCGGAGGATCAGTTTCAACCGCGCACGGTCACGCTTGGTGAAAAGCCTCTTCTGGCCGTCGCGGATCGGGAACAGGAGTTCCTTGGCCTCGTAGAACCTGAGCGTGCGGGGCGTGACGTCATAGGCTTCACACATCTCGCGAATTGTCATCGTGGCGTCGGTCATGGGTCTCACTCTGGCGTTGCTGTTCTCGACGTCCAGATGGCGAATGCCGGACCCTCATACAACGACAGTTGACGTTTACGTAAGCCATACGTCGCGTCACTTTGAGGTGGGCGAAAGATGCGTGCCCCTGACCCCACGTCAAACGAAATTTTTGTAGGAGGGGAGATACAATTCCTGGCCGAATTCGAGAGCGAACCGGAGGTGACGGGCCTCAGTTCGCGGCCAATTCGCCGGCGACGCTGTCGCGCAGGTCCTTCAGTTCCGACATCGCCTCGTCGAGCTGAGCGCGTTGTTCGGACAGCTCGCCCAGTTGCCGGTCCGCCATCTCGACCCAGGCCCGCATCTGCGCCTCCGTCCCTTCACGCTCGTAGATCAGCAGCCATTGGCGAATGTCCTCGAGCTGAAACCCGAACTTGCGTCCGCGCAGGATCAGTTTCATCCGGGCCACCTCGCGCGAGCCATAGAAGCGCGCCCGGCCGTCCCGTTCCGGCGACAGCAGTTCGATATACTCGTAGTAGCGCAGCGTTCGCGGAGTCACGTCGAACTTTGCGCACATCTCCTTGAACGACAGACGCGGGTCGGACATCAGCTTGCTCCATCTGGAGTGGTTGGCAAAAGGGTATGACCTTGCCAGTCCGAGCGCAACAGCCACCGCACTTGCGCTTTGGCCGGCGACGCGCGAAGAAGAGCGCGGTCTCGCAAGGAAGGGTGCGCCATGGTCGACAAGTCGAGGATCGCCAAGCAGTTCATCGAGGCGATCCCGCACAGCAAGGCGCTGGGCATGGAGCTGACGGTGATCGGCGACGGCGAGGCGACGATCATCCTGCCCTATTCCGAAGACCTGATCGGCGATCCGCATACCCGCGTGATCGCGGGCGGTGCGGTCTCGGCGCTGATGGACACGTGCTGCGGGGCGGCCGTGGTCTCGCATCCGTCCAATCCCGGCGGCACGGCGACGATCGACCTGCGCATCGACTACATGCGCGCCGCGACGCCGGGCCAGACCATCCGGACCACCGCGCACTGCTACCATGTGACCCGTTCCGTCGCCTTCGTGCGCGCCATGACCTACGACGATGATGAGCAGAACCCGGTCGCGACCGCCGCGGGCGCCTTCACGGTGGAGCGCAGCGCATGAGCCGCACAAGGCCGGAGCCCGTCCAGGTGGTCAAGCAGAGGCGAGACGCCGCGCTCAAGGCGCTGGTGGAGGGCGTGCCCTATATCCGGTTCATGGGGATCACGTTCGACCGGCGCGGCGACGAGTTGACCGGGCTGATGGAATTCGACGACCGGCTGATCGGCAATCCGATCATGCCGGCCCTGCACGGCGGTGCCACGGCGGCGTTTCTGGAAGTGACGGCGATGATCACGCTGAGCTGGGTCTGGCTCTGGGAGGATATCGAGAGCGGGGCGCTCGATGCGGAGACGCTGGCCCGCAACCTGCCGCGCCTGCCCAAGACGGTGGACTTCACCGTCGACTACCTGCGCTCCGGGCTGCCGCGGGACGCCTATGCGCGGGCGCGGGTCAACCGCTCCGGCCGGCGCTATGCCAGCGTGCATGTGGAGGGGTGGCAGGACAACCGCGAGCGGCTCTTCGCCCAGGCGACGGGGCATTTCGTAATGCCACCGGAACGGTTCCGGACGCGCGATGGCTGACGCCGCGGGGCCGCCGCTGGAACCGCCCGCCCCGATCACCCATGCCCGCGTCCTGAAGATCGCGGTGCCGATCGTGCTGTCGAACGCGACGGTGCCGCTGCTGGGCGCCGTCGATACCGGCGTGGTGGGACAACTGGGGGAGGCCGCCCCAATCGGTGCGGTCGCCATTGGTGCGGTGATCCTCACCACCGTCTACTGGATCTTCGGATTTCTGCGCATGGGCACCACCGGCCTGGTCGGCCAGGCGGAAGGCGCGGGGAACATGGCCGAGGTTTCCGCGCTGCTGACCCGCGCGCTGATGATCGCGGGCGCGGCCGGACTGACGCTGATCGTTCTGCAGCCCCTGCTCTTCGCGGCGGCCTTCGCGCTCGCGCCGGCCAGCGCGGAGGTCGAGACGATGGCAGCGTCCTATCTCGGCATCCGGATCTGGTCCGCGCCGGCGGCCATCGCGGTCTATGCGCTGACCGGTTGGTTGATCGCGATGGAGCGGACGGCGTCCGTCTTCTGGGTCCAGCTGGCGATGAACGGGTTCAACATCCTGCTCGATCTCTGGTTCGTTCTGGGTCTAGGCTGGGGGGTCGAGGGCGTGGCGATCGCCACGGTCATTGCGGAAGTCGCAGGCGTTTCAATCGGTCTCTGGTTCTGCCGCGACGCGTTCCGGCGGCCGGACTGGCGCGACTGGCCGCGGGTGTTCGACCGCGTCCGACTGGTGCGCATGGCGGTGGTCAATTCCGACATCCTCCTGCGGTCGGCGCTGATCATGGGGATCTTCACCTCGTTCTCGTTCCTGGGCGCGGGCTTCGGGGACGTGACGCTGGCGGCAAACCAGGTGCTGATGCAGTTCCTGACCTTCACGGCCTATGCGATGGACGGCTTCGCCTTTGCCGCCGAGGCGCTGGTGGCGCGTGCGTTCGGGCGCCGGGATCTGGCGCGGCTGAGGCGGTCGGCGCTGCTGACCAGCGGCTGGGCCATGGGGTCGAGCATCGCGCTGGCCGCGGGTTTCGCGCTGGCCGGACCCTGGATCATCGACGTGATGGCCAAGGACCCGGAGGTGCAGGCGGCGGCGCGTTCGTTCCTGCCCTGGATGGTCGCGGCACCGATCCTGGGGCTGGCGTCCTGGATGCTCGACGGGATCTTCATCGGCGCCACCCGCAGTGCGGACATGCGCAACATGATGGCCGTCAGCTTCGTGATCTACGTGGCGGCGGTTCTGGTGCTGATGCCGGTCTTCGGCAACCACGGGCTATGGGCGGCGCTGCTCGTGTCGTTCGTATCCCGCGGGATCACGCTGGGCCTGCGGTATCCCGCGCTGGAGCGGAGGATGGCGCTGCCAGATTGAGGCGCGTGCTGCGCCACGCCATTCTGGGAGGGGGCGCCGCCCCCATCGCTCCTGCGGAGCGATTCCCCCGAGGTATTTCCCGACCCAAAGAAGGCGCCGTCAGGAGAGGAGGGACAGCACGTTTTCCGGCGGGCGGCCGATCACGGCACGATTTCCTCTGATGGCGATGGGGCGTTCGATCAGGATGGCGTTTTCGGCCATGGCGGCCAAGAATTTCGACTCGTCGTCCACGTCGTCCAGCCCGAGATCGTGGTAGAGCCGCTCTCCGCTGCGCACGATCGCCGACGCAGGCAGCCCCAGCTTCTTCAGCACATGTTGGATTTCCGTGCGATCGGGCGTGTCCGCCAGGTAGTGCCGAACGGTCACCTCCGCGCCGCGGTCCTGAAGCAGTTCGAGTGCCGCGCGCGATTTCGAGCAGCTTGGATTGTGCCAGAGCGTGATCAGAGCCAGTCCTCCCTGCTCGTGCCCACTGCTTCCGATATATGGGCATGACCGTCCCGGGCCAAGCAATCGTCGAGCCCGCGCGTGATATCGCCGACGAGACCCGTACCCTGGTAGACCAGCGCGGTGTAGAGTTGCACGGCCGAAGCGCCCGCGCGGATCTTGGCATAGGCGTCTTCGGCCGAGGCGATGCCGCCCACCCCGATCAGCGGGATGTCGGTGAGACCGGAGAGCCGGGCCAGCACGCGGGTCGACCGGGCAAAGAGCGGGACGCCGGAGAGGCCGCCTGTTTCGCCGGCATGCGGGCTGCGCAGTCCGGTGCGGTCCAGCGTCGTGTTGGTGGCGATGATGGCAGCGACGCCGGTGCGGCCCGCCACATCGGCAATCTCGGAGAGTTCGCTGTCCGACAGATCCGGCGCGATCTTGAGAAAGACCGGACAGGTGCCGCGCACCGCCATCACGCCGGTCAGCAAAGCCTGCAGCGCCTCGGCCCCCTGGAGGTCGCGCAGGCGCTCGGTGTTGGGGGAGGAGACGTTTACGGTGGCGAAATCGATGTGGTCGCGCGTCACCTCCAGCACGCGGGCGAAGTCGCCGGCGCGGTCGGCGCTATCCTTGTTGGCGCCGAGGTTGAGGCCGATCACCGCGTCCCGGGGACGTCGGGCGAGGCGGGCGGCGATCGCCGCGGCTCCGTCGTTGTTGAAGCCGAAGCGGTTGACGACGGCGCGATCCTCGCCGAGCCGGAAGAGGCGCGGGCGGGGATTGCCGGGCTGTGGGCGTGGCGTGGCGGCGCCGACCTCGAGGAACCCGAAGCCCGCGCGGGAGAGCGGCGCGAGTGCCATCGCGTTCTTGTCGAAGCCCGCGGCAAGGCCCACCGGGTTGGGCAGGCGGAGGCCGGCGATTTCGGTCGCGATACGCGGTGTCGTGAACGGTCCGGGCGCCGGAACGAGACCCAGCCGCAGGGCCTTGAGCGCCAGGCCATGAGCGCGTTCCGGGTCGAGACGGCGCAGCGCGGCGAGGCCGAGGCGTTCCGCGAGGCTCATCCGAACGTGGCGCCGCCCTCCGCCGGCCGGGTCCGGATCAGGCGCGACGTCAGCACGCCGGCGGTGCGGTGGATGACCGCCTGCCGGTAGTCCGGGTCCGAGATCATGGCGAGGAAGGCGTGCGCGTTCGGATAGCGCGCGATGAAGCACGCATCCCAAGCCTCGTCCTCCGGTCCGATCAACGTGCTCTGAAACCCTCCGCGCCAGAGGATCGAGCCACCGACCTTTTCCAGAACCGGCGCAGTCTCGCGCCCGTAATTGGAATAGGCTTCGGCACCGGTCAGCCCTTTTCCAGTGAGCGGATGGTCGTCGGGATATTCGGCCAGTTCGCGGAAACGGACGAGATTCAGCATCTCGATCGGGTGGTCGCGGTCCAGCCCCTTGAAGCGGTCGAACTGCGCGCGGGACGGGTTGATGCAGGTGTCGGTCAAGACATGCCCTCCGGAAAAACGTGGCGCGGGCCGTCCATGTCGATTCGGTAAACCGACACGACATCGGCCGTAGTGAGCCGCCGGTAGAGATGCGGGAACAGCGCACCGCCGCGCGAAGGTTCCCATTTCAGGTCCTTCCCCAGCGTCTTGTCGTTGACTGCGACGAGGACCAGCCCGTCCTCGCCCGCGAAATGCTTGGCCGCGGTGTCCTCGACCTGCCGGGCGGTGGAGAAATGCACGAAGCCGTCGTCGACGTCGATGGGCGCACCGGCCGTGTCACCGTCGCGCTGAAGCTGGGCCCATTCGGCGGGGCGGAAAATCTTGTAGATCATGGCATGGTCATGCAGGGCGGCGCGCGTGGCGTCAAGCAGGCGCAAGGATCGGAAATGGCGCGATCCGCTTTGACATTCCCGCGGCACCCGGCAGGATAGGCGTCAAACAGTTGACTGGGAGTGTCCGATGAACCAATTCCTTTTCTCGACGGCGGCGCTCGCGCTCAGCGCGGGCATGGCGCAGGCCGACTACACGCTGCACATCATCCACATCAACGACCTGCACAGCCGGATCGAGCCGATCAACAAGTACGACAGCACCTGTTCGGCCGAGGAAGATGCGGCGGGCGAATGTTTCGGCGGCGTGGCGCGGGTGGCCACGAAGATCGACGAGCTGCGCGAGGAGCTTTCCGGCGAGAACGTGCTGGTGATGGATGCGGGCGACCAGTTCCAGGGCTCGCTGATGTACACGACCTACAAGGGCGACGTGGAAGCCGAAATGATGGAGCGCATCGGTTTCGACGTGATGGCGGTGGGCAACCACGAGTTCGACGACGGGCCGGAGGGGCTCGCCGGGTTCCTGGAGCAGGTCAGCTTCCCGGTGATTTCCGGCAACCTCGACCTGAGCGGGTCCAGCGCTCTGGCGGGAAAGGTCGGCGACCACGTCGTGCTGGAGGTGGGCGGCGAGAAGATCGGCATCATCTCCGCGCTTGCCACGGATACGGTGGAGACGTCGAGCCCGGGGCCCGACGTGGAGTTCGAGGACGAGATCGCGGCGCTGAAGGCGGATGTGGCCGAACTCGAGGAGCAGGGCGTGAACAAGATCATCGCGCTGACCCATGTGGGGCTGAGGAAGGATGTCGAGATCGCGGCGAACGTGCCCGGAGTCGATGCCGTCGTGGGCGGACATTCGCACACCTATCTGAGCGCCACAGATCCGGACCGGCAGGGGGCGTATCCGACCTATGCCTTGCAGGCCGACGGCACGCTGGTGCCGGTGGTGCAGGCCTATGCCTATTCGAAGTATGTCGGGCATTTCGAGCTGACCTTCGACGATGACGGCACGGCTGATCGAGGCGGGCGGCAACACGATCCTGCTCGATGCGAGCGTGGAGCCGGATGCGGAGATCGCGGCGCGGGTGGGCGAGCTGGCCGGACCGATCGAGGAGTCTGAAGACGAAGGTCATCGGCAGTTCGGCCGGCGTGATCGAAGGATCGCGCGAGGTGTGCCGGGTGCAGGAATGCGCGATGGGGAACCTGGTGGCCGACGCGATGCTCGACCGGGTGAAGGACCAGGGCGTGACGATCGCGATTCCAGAACGGCGGCGGGTTGCGCGCCTCCATCGACGAAGGCGAGGTGACGATGGGCGAGGTGCTGTCGGTACTGCCGTTCCAGAACACGCTCTCGACCTTCGAGGTCACGGGGCAGACGCTGATCGACGCGCTGGAGAACGGTTTGAGCCAGGTCGCAGACGGCGCCGGTCGCTTCCCGCAGGTGGCCGGAATGACCTTCACCTGGGATCCGGAGGCCGAGCCGGGCAGCCGTGTGGTCGAGGTCATGGTGCAAGAGGGCGATGGCTTCGTGCCGATCGACCCGGAGCAGACCTACGGCGTGGTCACCAACAACTATGTCCGCAATGGCGGCGACGGCTACGGTATGTTCGCGGGCGAGGACAAGAACGCCTATGATTTCGGGCCGGATCTCGCGGATGTGACGGCGGAGTACATCGCGGAGAAGGGCGGGTACGAGCCCTACACGGACGGGAGGATCTCCGAGAAATGAGGCGGATCGGCGTGCGGCACTGTTCGCCCCGGAGCAGGTCCGGGGCAAAAGCGCCCGCCCGCCGACCCGTGGGCATTCCGCGCGACACTCTGATCCGGTAGGGTCTGGCCATGTGCGGACGTTTCGCGATCACCTTGCCGAAGGACGCCATGGTGCAGCTCTTTGATGCCGTTCCGGCGAACGACCTGCCGGAAGGGCCGGTTTACAACGTCTGCCCGACGAACACGATCGCAGCGGTGACGGGAGGGGAGGCGCGCCGGCTCCAGCCGATGCGCTGGGGTTTCCTGCCGCATTGGTACAAGACGCCAAATGACGGCCCATTACTGATCAACGCGCGGGCCGAGACGGTGGCGGACAAGCCCGCGTTCCGCAGCGCCTGCCGCGACCGGCGCTGCCTGATTCCGGCGACCGGCTTCTATGAATGGACGAAGGATGCGGATGACAACCGTTTGCCGTGGTACATCACGCGGGCCGACGGGGAGCCGGTGGTCTTCGCGGGCATCTGGCAGGACTGGGAGCGCGATGGCGAGGCGCTGCGGACCTGCGCCATCGTGACCTGCGCCGCGAACGAGGCCATGACGCAGATCCACAACCGGATGCCGGTGGTTCTGGCGCAAGGAGACTGGGCGCTCTGGCTGGGCGAGGAAGGCAAGGGCGCGGCCCCCCTGATGCGCGCCGCGCCCGAAGATGCGCTGGTCTGGCACCGCGTCGATCCGGCCGTGAACTCCAACCGCGCGTCGGGGCCACATCTCGTCGAGCCGCTGTCCGGCTGACCCGCGCCTGCCTCGATGCACGCATCCATGCAAGTGAGTCGGTGTTGTGGGCTCAGGCTGCTGCGTCTCATTCGCTGCCGCCCCTCTTTTGCTGTGCCGGAATGGTTCCTAAGCCGTTGCGGTTCCCGGCGCGGCGTCGGCGTCGCGCATGCTCGACAGCCACGTTCGGAACAGGTGCAGCGCGGCGGTTTCCGGCCGGTTCGCCGGCCACACGAGGTAGTAGCTGCCGATCGAATCCTGACCGTCCGGAGCGGCCAATTCGAGCGTGCCTGCCTGCAGGTAGGGTTCGGCGACGAAGGTCGGCAGAAGCGCCACGCCCAGCCCGTGCACCGCGGCCTGCGCCATGGTCGAGAACTGGTCGAACATCATCCCCGGCGCGGCGGGCGGCTCGGTGCCCTGCGCGGCGAACCAGCGAGCCCAGCCGCGCGGCCGGGATTCGAGGTGCAGCAGCGTCTGGCGTTCGAGCGGGATGTCCCCCATCAGACCCGGCGCACAGACGGCCAGAACGGTTTCGGGTGCCAGGTACATGTGATGCGCGTCCCGCCAGTCCTCTCGCCCGAAGTGGATCGCGGCATCGAATCGTTCCCGAGCGAAATCGAAGGGCGCCATGCGCGTCGACAGCGTCACCGTGACCTGCGGATGGACGCGGCCGAAGACGGGCAGGCGCGGGGCGAGCCAGTGCATCCCGAAGGCAGGCAGGATCGCAGAGGCTGAGCGTGCCGCCATCCGGATTGGTGCGCAGCGCCAGTGTCGCCTTGCCGAGCTGGACGAGCAGGTTTCGCACCTCCTCGGCATAGCGCGCCCCGGACGGCGTGAGTTCCAACCTGCGGCCCCGGCGCAGCATCAGCGCCACGCCCAATTGATCCTCGAGCGCGCGGATCTGGCGCGATACGGCGCCTTGGGTCAGCGATAGTTCCGCCGCGGCCTGCGTTGCGCTTCCCAGCCGCGCGGTGGCCTCGAACGCACTCAGGGCGGCGGTGGAGGGCAGGAACCGGCGAGAGAACATCTATGAGCTTTTCTCATGTATCGGCGACAAAGCCTCGTTAGCCTTCCGGCCGGAATCGTGCAATAGTCGTACTCAAGATATTCCGTGCGAAGGAGTGACACACATGCCTGACGATATGAGACACGACGCCCCGAAACTGCGTGCCAAGGATGCCCCGGACCTGGGTCCGTTCGACTGGGCGGATCCGTTGCGCCTCGACGACCAGCTGACCGAGGACGAGCGCATGATCGCCGAGAGCGCGCGCGCCTACGCGCAGGAGAAGCTGCAGCCGCGCGTGATCGAAGCCTTCGCGGAGGAGAAGTCCGATCCCGAGATCTTTCGCGAGATGGGCGAGATGGGCCTTCTGGGCGCGACCGATCCCCGAGGAATACGGCGGGCTCGGCGGGTCCTACGTCACCTACGGTCTCGTCGCGCGCGAGATCGAGCGGGTCGATCAGCGGCTACCGCTCGATGATGTCGGTGCAGTCGAGCCTCGTGATGTACCCGATCTATGCCTACGGCTCCGAGGAGCAGCGGCAGAAATACCTGCCGAAGCTGGCCTCGGGCGAGTGGATCGGCTGCTTCGGGCTGACCGAACCCGATGCCGGCTCCGATCCCGGCGGGATGAAGACGCGCGCGGAGAAGATCGACGGCGGCTACCGGCTGAGCGGGTCCAAGATGTGGATCTCGAACTCGCCGATCGCGGATGTCTTCGTGGTCTGGGCGAAATCCGACGCGCATGACGGCAAGATCCGCGGCTTCGTGCTGGAAAAGGGCATGAAGGGCCTCTCGGCGCCCAAGATCGGCAACAAGCTGTCGCCTGCGCGCCTCGATCACCGGCGAGATCGTGATGGACGGCGTCGAGGTCGGCGAGGATGCGCTGCTGCCGCAATGTGCAGGGGCTGAAGGGTCCGTTCGGCTGCCTGAACCGCGCCCGCTACGGCATCTCCTGGGGCGTCATGGGCGCGGCCGAGTTCTGCTGGCACGCGGCGCGGCAATACGGGCTCGACCGCAAGCAGTTCGGCAAGCCGCTGGCGCAGACGCAGCTCTTCCAGAAGAAGCTCGCCGACATGCAGACCGAGATCACGCTGGGCCTTCAGGGCGCGCTGCGGGTCGGCCGGCTGATGGACCAGGCCAAGGCCGCGCCCGAGATGATCTCGCTCGTCAAGCGCAACAATTGCGGCAAGGCGCTGGACATCGCGCGGATGGCGCGCGACATGCATGGCGGCAACGGGATCTCCGGCGAATTCCAGGTGATCCGGCACATGGTGAACCTCGAGACGGTGAACACCTACGAGGGCACGCACGACGTGCATGCGCTGATCCTCGGCCGGGCGCAGACGGGGCTGCAGGCGTTCTTCTGATCCGGGAGGATCACGCAGCCTGACAACGCCGCGATCATGCGTCACATTGTGGGGCATCCGCGTCAGGGTGCGCCCACATGTCGTGGATCGCGGCCGATGCCCGGTGCGCGCCCCTGCCGGAGACATGCCATGGAGACTTATGCCGACCTGATGTTCACCCCCGCGGTGCAGGCGGAGCAGGAGCGCTACGGCTCCCGTGACATCTACGCCCGGAAGCACGCCGCAGCCGCTGCCGGGCTCGACGCGGATACGGCCGACTTCCTTCGGAGCCGCACCAGCATCTACCTCGCGACGGTGTCCGAGACGGGCTGGCCTTATGTCCAGCATCGCGGCGGGCCGCGCGGCTTCCTGAAGGTGCTGGATGACCGGACCTTCGGCTTTGCCGACTACCGTGGCAACCGGCAGTACATCTCCAAGGGGAACCTCGCGGGCGACGACCGCGTGGCGGTCTTCGCGATGGATTATCCCCGCAAGGCGCGGCTGAAACTGCAGGGGCACGCCCGGATCATCGACGCCGTTGGCGATCCCGCGCTGGCGGAACGGCTCACCGTCGAGGGCCAGGGCCGGGTCGAGCGGCTGGTGACGGTGACGGTCGCGGCCTTCGACTGGAACTGCCCGCAATTCATCACGCCGCGGTTCGAGGCCGATGAGATCGCGCAGCTGGTGGCGCCCGAACTGGACAAGCTGCAGGCGCGTATCGCGGAACTTGAGGCGGAGAACGCGGCGCTGCGCGCTTGATCCACGGGCGCCCAACGCCACGCACAACCTCCTTGATCACGCGCGTTTTGCCGGGCAGCATCCGCGCGGGGTTGCGAGGCATTCTGCGATGCGGATTTTCCACGGGTATGACGAGGTGCTTGCGCGGCTTTGGCGCAAGGTCTGCGATCTGGCCGAGGACTTTGCGTCGACGATTGGTCACGGAGCCGATGCGGCCATGTCCAACCGCCCGGTCCAAGAGGACGCCACCGCACGCTGTCCGCATCCGGAGCGGACCTGCCATCGCCATCGGACCGCTGTCCTGACCCACCATGTCGTGGATGCCGCCTGATGCCCCACGTCGTCGCAGATACCGATGCGCTGACGCGCGACGGCGTGATTTCCGCGGACGTGGCGCGGGTGATTGCGGCGCGTGGGCGGGAGGTCATGGTGACCCTCGCCATCAATGCGGTGCTCTGCTTCGGTATTCTGGCCGCCACGCTGGGTTTGATCTTCTGGCTTGCGGCACCGTTGCCGGTGGCGGTCGTCGGCGGTCTGTTCCTCACCGGTGGTCTCCTGGCGTTGTCGCGCAGTGGCGAGACCTTCGCCATGTTCGGCAATTCGGCAGCGCTGATCGGGGCCGGGATGCTGCTGGGCGGCTCGTCGATCGAGCTGGTCGACAAGCATCCGTACATCGCGGGCTGGGTGCTGCTGTTCGGAGGTGCCACGGTCGCCGCCATCGCCGGCCGGGCGCTCTGGCGCGGCGGTCTGACGTCGCGGTTCGTCCAGGGCGCGATCCTGCTGATGGGCGTGGCCCAGCACCTGGCGGGTATCGGTTGGCTTCTGTACGAGGCCGAGGTGTCGGGCGTGCCCAAGGCGCTCTTCTTTCTCTACTCCGCGGGATTGATCGCCGGAGCCGGGTGGCTCACCGATGTGCGGCTGGTGACGGCGCTCGCAATCTTGCCCTTCGCGCAGGCGCTGGAGACGGGAACGACCTACTTCCACGCGGCATATGTCTTCTATTCGCCTGAGCCTACGCTCTCCATCCTGCAGATGGCATTGCTGATGGGCGTCCTCTTCGCGGGGCTGAAGGGCCGGCCGGAGCGGACCGCGCGCCACCTGCGTCTGCTGCTCGTCATGGCCTTCATCGCCGCCAACCTCTGCGCGCTGGTGGGGTCGCTCTGGGGCGATGTCGTCGGCGAAACGCTCTGGGGTCCCGGCGGCGTTCGTGCGACGGACGGCTATGGCAGTTACGAAGACTGGCAAGCGGCGCGGGAACTCTTCATGGAGACGGCGTTGGTGGTTGCCCCAGGAGTTTACGCCATGCTCTGGGCCGTGGCGCTGGTGGCGATGATCGCCGTCGCCGCGCATCGGGGAAATCGCGCGCTCTTCAACACCGCGATGACGTTTGCGGGCATCCACGCCTACACCCAGCTGTTCGAGAGTTTCGGGGACAAACCCTTGGCCTATGTCATCGGCGGACTGGCGGCAATTCCCTTGGCTTGGGGGATGTGGCGCACAAATGCCTTCTTCGCAAGGAAGCTGGACGACGGATACGGAGGTGGATCATGAGATGCATCGTGGTGATTCTGACGCTGCTGATGTGCCCGGCGGCGGCGGTGGCGCAGGACTGGCGGCTCAACACCTTCGACGATGGCTCCTACTTCATGGGCGGCATCTACCAAAGCCCGGGCTTCGCGCTCAGCTGCGGGGAACGCTCGCCGCAGGGACGCTCGGCGATGGAAACCGGCAACATGGAGCCGACGATCACGCGACCCGGACTGTTCCGGATGAGCCTGTCGGACGAGGAGCTGGCATTCCCGGACGGCGTCGTTCGTCCCCGCGATGACGTGATGATCGTGGTCGGCACGCTCGGCTTCAGCCTGCCGGGCGTCCGATTCGACGAGCTTTTCAACGAATGGTGGGTGGATCTGCCGGTGGGCGACCCGCTGTTTCCCGCCATTGCCTCTGTGGAGAGTTTCGAAATCCGCAGCCGCGACGGCATCACGCAGGTCGATGCGCGGCGGTTTGGCGAGGGCCTGAACGCGCTGTCCGCGTATTGCCAGCGCATGTTCGCGGCGATCGGTCAGCCGTGGCAGGCGGCGCCGCAACCAAACGCGCCGGCCCAGCAGACGCCGCAGCAAGGCGCAGCGTCGATGCGCGCCCTGGCCGAAGCTGCGATAACCCGCGGCTGCAACGGTGCCGCGGTAAAGGCGCCGGACTACCTGCTGTCGGGAGAGATCGATGGCGACGGCCGCGAGGACGTGGTGCTGGACTGGCGCGGGGTCGAGTGCCAGGCCGGGATGCCGCGTCCCTTCTGCGGCGCCTCGATGTGTTCGGCGGACGTCTTTCTCTCATCGCGCTCCGGGGTGTCGGGTGGTGAGGCGAACCTGCTGGCGCTCGGCGTGTCGCTGGTTCCGCTCAGCAATGGCAACATGGGGGTGAAGGTCGGGCAATCTTCGGGCAGTTGCGGCGCCGCCGCCTGCGAGAAGGTGTTTTTCTGGAACGGCGCCGAGCTTGTGCCGCTGCCGTGATGCCATCTGATGCGGTACCTGCATTCGTTCTGAAGCTGATGTTAACGAAATTGGTTCAAGCTGCCGAGCTGAATCACAATCGGGTACTCAGTTGCGATGACATCTCAAAGCAGAAGCCATTCCAGCGGTGCCAAGGTGCAGAAGCGGTCCGAACCCCGTGCGTCGGTGAAACATTCCGCCGTTCTGCATTACAAGGGCACGCAGATCCCCGTGGTGCTGGAGGATATGTCGCGCGGCGGGGCGCGCATCGCCATGAACGCCAACCGCGCCGGGATGGCGCTCGACGGATCGGCGTTCCTAGAGGTTCCGGGAGCGTTGAAGTTGCCGCTGAAGATCCGCTGGCAGAAAAACACGACCCTCGGCGCCGCGTTCGATCTGCCCGCGTCGCGCAAGGCGACGTTCCAGCAACAGATCGACCGGGTCATCGCGCGATCCAGACGCTGAGTCTCGGGACCGGGTCTCAGCGGTCAAGACGGCGCGCCGGATCCGCGTCCGAGAAATCATGCCTTGCCGTGCGCCGGCTCCGGGAGCTGCCAGCACAGCCGCCCGCCAGCTTTCGGTGTTTCGCTCCGCCCCAGCGTCGACGGAGGTCGTGCCCCGTCGCGTCCTACGCCCGCTCCAGCACCTCCACGGCCAGGACCGTCGGCAGGTGGCGGGCGATCTCGTCCCAGGCGTCGCCTTCATCGGTACTGGCAAACACCGACCCGCTGTTGGTGCCGAAATAGATGCCGGCAGGATCCTTGCGGTCGCCCGCCATCGCCTGGCGCAGCACGGTGAAATAGCAGCTCTGTTGCGGCAGCCCGGTGCGCAACGGCTCCCAGTTGTCCCCGCCGTCGCGCGACCGCCAGACCGCCGCCGCCGCATCCGGCGGATAGCGTCCGATGAAATCGCCATTGAGTGGCAGCGTCCAGATCGTCCGGGGATCGCGCGGGTGAACCCGGACCGGAAAGCCGAACGTGGAGGGCAGGCCCGGCGTGATGTCCTCCCAGCTGCGCCCGCCATCCTGCGAGCGCCAGACGCCGTGGTGGTTCTGCTGGTAGAGCAGGTCGCCATCGCCCGGCGCGCGCATCATGTTGTGCACGCAGTGCCCGGTTTCCCCGTCGCGTGGCGCGGCCGGGTGGTCGTGATGCCCGCAGTCCTCCG
Source organism: uncultured Alphaproteobacteria bacterium (assembly GCA_963721175.1). GTDB lineage: Bacteria > Pseudomonadota > Alphaproteobacteria > Rhodobacterales > Rhodobacteraceae > Aliishimia. The sequence goes on from CAVRIG010000007.1 coordinate 180,428, forward strand.
CGTTGGCGAGCCGGTTGCGCCGCTCCCATGTCTCGCCGCCATCCTCGGTCGCGAAAACGCCGGCGGCGGAAATCCCGACCCACATCCGCGACGCATCGTCGGGATGGGCCACGATCGTGTGCAGCACCAGACCCGCCGCCCCGCCATGCCATGTCTCGGCCGACGGATGATCGGTCAGCCCCTCCACTTTTTTCCAATTCCTGCCGCCGTCGCGGCTCGCAAGCAGGCTCGCGGGCTTGGTCCCCGCAAAGAGCGTGCCGTGGGCATGGGCCAGCGACCAGAGCTGGCTGAATTCGCGGCCGAAGGGCAGGGGCGCGTCCGTCCACCCGATCATTTCTGCAAATCCGGGGTCGCCCGCGGCCCAGTCGTCCAACTCGCCGGCCGTGAGCCGCGTGACCTCCCAACTCTCCCCGCCATCCTCCGACCGCCACACGCCCGCCCCGTGCCAATCGCCGCCGCCCGCGGCCCAGATGGTGCCGCTCTCGGGGTCGCCGGCCATGTGGTTGATCGGCCATCCGTCGCAGAACGGTCCCCGCACCGACCAATCCTGGCGCCCCGCTCCGCCCGAGATCAGGAACGCGCCCTTGGTCGTGCCCACCAGAATGGTGACGTCCCCGGTTGCCATGACGGCTGCTCCCATGACCGGTCCACAGATGCACGAAGGCTACCACGGGTCCGAGTGTTCCGATAGCGCCTCGATGTACCGTCCGATCGTCGGCAAGAGAGGTGGTTCGGTTTTTCTGAACAGGTTCCGGTGGTTTCGTAAGTGGATTCCCGCATCGGTTGCGCTGCCATCGATACTGGCGTCAGCGGGTTGAAGTAAGCCTGACCGGGGGTTTTACCGTCAAGCGATGAATGTGGGTGTCGCCTGTAGTACAACTCAATCACAGAACACCCACGGGACCGAGGAGCGCGAGGTGCTCTACCCTTGGCACCCCTGGGCGGGACGCGCTGTTCGCGTTCACGATGTGATCGCGAAGGCAGGCTTGGCTGCGTTTCGCTGTAGCCTGAGCGGTGTCGCGTCGGACCGACGGCTGGAGGTTCCCGTCTGGATGTTTGATCGGGCGGCCTGCCAATGCTGGCAAGTCGGGGTGACGCCGGTTGCCTCAGTGGCTGCTTTGCGAGCTCTGGCGGCATTGTTGCATGATGCGGCCGGCATTCGCGAAGGCGCATCACAAACGCCCAATTCGAGCGCAGCATCGAGTTGCCAAGAGGCGATTCCGGGAGATGCCGATGCCACGCCGACCAGCACCACAACAACTCGAGTTGTTCACCCGCCCCAGCGACGCCGATCGGGTCCCGGCGCCGCACTGGCAGACGCTGCCGCAGGAGGCGCGGGGGACGCTGACCGAGCTGATGATCCGCTTGATCCTCGACCACGCCGCCGGCGCTCAGGCGCCTCGCCGGACGGAGGCGCGTCATGAAGCATGAGAAGATCAGTTCCCACCACCTGGAGCGCAAGGCGATCCTCTACGTGCGACAGTCCTCCGCCCATCAGGTGCTGCACGGGCCGCGAGAGCGGCGCCCTGCAATATGCGATGCGCGACCGGCTGGCGACGCTCGGCTGGTCCTGCATCGAGACGATCGACGTCGCGCGGAACGCGCGCCTCCGGCGCGACGACCTTGGCCGGTTCGCGGCGGGCGGCGTCGCGCGGGCGGGCGCAGGCGGGATGGGCGCCGAGGTCTGCCTGGGCAAGGTCGGTGCGGTCGCGGCGCGGGAAGTGTCGCGCTTTGCCCGCAACAGTCGCGACTGGCAGCAGCTGATCGAGATGTGCCGGGTCGTCGACACCGTCCTGGTCGACCAGGAGGCGGTATATGCGCCGCGCCAGGGCAACGACCGTCTGCTTCTCGGTTTGAAGGGAAGCCTCGACGAGTACGAGCTCGATCTGGCTCGCGGCAACGGTCGCTGTCTGCCCGGCTCACGAGAAGGCCCGTCGCGGCGAGTGCAGCGTCTTCACATCGATGGCCGGTTCAGATTCGGCTTTCGGCCCATCGCCAAATACTCCGGTCGCACCTTCGAGCAACTGGTCACGCCATTGCTTGATCTGGTTGAGGTGAACATCAAAGTCCTGCGCCAATTCGATCAGGGTCTTTTCGCTTTCGATCGCGGCAACGGCCACTTTCGCCTTGAATGCCGGGCTTTGGTTCCGGCGCGGTCGTCTCGTCATGGTCATTTCCTCGCTCACAGCATCATGCTGCTGTTGCGCTGAAAATCCACTTATCCCGGCTGTTCAGTTTTCCCGAACCACCTCTGTGGTCCTCCGGCGCGGGCGCGGCGGGGCTGGCTTGCGCGGACGAACTCCGTCGGCTCGGTCATGACGGTCCGCTCATCCTGATCGACCGCGAGGCCGACCCTCTCTACGAACTCACCACGCTGTCCAAGGACTTCCTGAGGGCGCCGCCGACCGCGCCACAATCCGCCGTATCGGGCGGGACGAACTCGAGCGCATGGGCATTACCCTCCGCTTCGGCGAGGAGGTGCGTGCCGTGGAGCCGGATGCGCGCCGTGTCCTTCTCGGAGTGGCGAGACGGTGGACTACGACCTGTGCTTCGCCGCGCCGGGCGCGGCAGCGCGTCGGCTCGACCTCCCGGGCGCGGAACTCGGCGGCGTGAAGACGTTGCGCGCGGCTGAGGATGCGGAGGCGATCCTTGACGCCGCCCGGAGGGCTGGGCACTGCCTCGTGATCGGCGGCGGCTTCATCGGCCTCGAAGCCTCCGCAACGCTGACGCAGGCAGGCGTCTCCGTCCGTCTGGTCGTACGCGACGACGCCCCCGGCGCGAAGCGGCTCGGACCGGATCTCGCCCGGATGATAGGCGCAAAACTGCGCGAGATGGGCGTCGAAATCACGACGAGCAGTCGAGCCGGTGGCGTTCGAGCGGCGAGAGATCATCGGGGCATCTTGTGCTTCTCATGGACGAGGGCCTTCGGGCCAAACCGACGGTCCTCGTCGGGCTCGCCGGCGGACGGCGGCGGCCCGCGACGGCGCACGCACCCGACCACTGGCGCGCCGCCGAGGAGGAGGGGCGCCACGCCGCGGCCGCCATGCTCGGGCGCGACTGTCCGGCCGAGGGCGTCCCCTTCTGCTGGACTCAGATGGGCGGCCCGCCCGACCTGATGGTCGGACTTCACATGGTCGGAAGGACCGACCCTGAACTCGAATGCTTCGACACCGGCGACATCGCCGCCAACGACTTCACACGCTGGCATGTAGCAGACGGCGAAGTCGTCGGCGCGACCGGATCGGGCGCGAGCGACCGGACCGCCGGCTATCACCTTGCACGCCTGCTCACCGGGCGCGTTTCGCGCAAGGCGCTGGAGGCGGCGGGATGGGATCCGGCTGCGCTCCTTTGAGCCGTTGCGGACACTGACTTCGCATCCTGAGATCCAGAATAGGCCACATGCGGGTTCCGTCGGCTCACTTCGAGTGTCATGGAAGGACTCCAAGCTGCCCTGCGGCAATGCGGCGCCAAATTCCACCATGTCCTCGGATACTATCCCGCGTCAAAACGGAGAAACGAGCCACCACCGCATTCGTCTACGGCCCAGCGCTGTCAGGCCATGGTCTTCAATGCTGCTGTGCGGCCCGGCTTTCCTGCCGTTCGCTGCACCCGACAAAAATTTTGTGTTTGCCGAGTTCGTCTGCACGGCTGATCACGCCCAAAACCGGCGTTGTCTCCGAGCTAATCCAATCCCGCGGCTTTGTTGTATCGCGTAACGCAGCGCTGCACGTGGCTTGAGATGAGCGCATCCGGATCGGTCGGCACGTCGCCGAACTCCAGACCGGTGAAGTACTGCGAAACGATGGTCTCGGAGACATCGGCACCATTCAGGTTTGCGATGAGCTTGTCGAGCGCCTCGGCAATCTCCGGGTCCGTCCAGTAGTACCGGATGCGATCACTGTAGCTGAAAATTCTCAATAGCGCGGTTTCACTCTCGGGGCCGTGGTAATAGTCGCGCCAGTAGCCGTCGTTCTCGGACATGCGCCGGGTGATGATGGCCTTGAGGTCGGAGGGGGTTCTAGTGTTCCCCACCTGACGAAGGATTCCCATGTCGGGCCGGGTGTGTCATTGTCGTGGGATGAGACGCGATGACATCTGCCTGTACCTGAGCCCCGATGACCGTATGCAGCTTCAAGCTCTGGTCACCGACCGCAACACCCCGCGCAAGCTCGTCTGGCGGGCGGAGATCGTGCTGGCGACGGCGGACGGTCACGGCACCTTCGAGATCATGCGGCGCGCGAACACGTCGAAGCCGACGGTCTGGCGCTGGCAGGAGCGTTACCTCGACGAGGGCGTGGCAGGGCTCAAGCGCGACAAGACCCGGCCGTCGCGGGTGCCGCCGCTGCCCCGGGAGACGCGCCTGAAGGTGATCGCGAAGACGGTGCAGGAGAGCCCCGCCCAATGCCACGCACTGGAGCCGCTCCACGATGGCCGAGGCGGTGGGCATCTCGCCGTCGAGCGTGGGGCGCATCTGGGCGGAGGCCGGTCTCAAGCCGCATCTGACGCGCAAGTTCAAGGTCTCGAACGACCCGATGTTCGAGGAGAAGGTCACCGAGATCGTCGGGCTTTACCTCGACCCGCCGGAGCGGGCGGTGGTGCTCTGCGTCGACGAAAAGTCGCAGATCCAGGCACTCGACCGGACCCAGCCGGGGCTGCCGCTCAAGAAGGGCCGCGCGGCCACCATGACCCACGATTACAAGCGCCACGGCACGACCACGCTGTTCGCGGCGCTCGATGTGAAGTCGGGCATGGTCATCGGCGACTGCATGCCCCGCCACCGCGCCAAGGAGTTCCTGGCATTCCTGCGCCGCATCGACCGGGCCGTGCAGAAGCCCCGCGACGTCCATCTCGTGCTCGACAACTACGCCACCCACAAGACGCCCGAGGTGAAGGCCTGGCTGGAGAAGCACCCGCGCTTCAAGCTGCATTTCACGCCCACCAGCGCATCATGGCTGAACATGGTCGAACGCTTCTTCGCCGAGATCACGTCCAAGCGCATCCGGCGCGGCAGCTACTCCAGCGTCGACGATCTGGAGACCGCCATCTACGACTACCTGCTGCAGCACAACGCAAAACCGAAGCCCTTCATCTGGACCAAGACGGCCGAGGACATCCTCGCCCGAGAACGCCGCGCGCTGAACGCGCTCGATGAAATCAGGGGCAACAGGTAGCATGCGTCAGACTCGGAACACTAGCACTACTTTGGCAGATTTTTCGCACTTGGTGCATTTTGTGGATTCGCAGGAAGCGATTTGGGTGATTCATAGGGAGCCAGCTTTGAAGGAGGCTGGCGACTATGGGAACCTGGCGAAGCGATCTGGAAATTTGGTTGGCACCGTTTGTGGCGGGGCTGCGGCACCGGACGCGGGCGCGGATGTGCCCGGCCTATATCGCCGGTCTGATTGGTCCGGGCGATCGTAAAAGTGTCCAACCGATGTCAACGCGTGACGCGGGTGTGACCTACGACCAGCTTCATCATTTCATCGGCAGCGGGATCTGGGATGCTGCGCCGCTCGAAGCAGCCTTGCTGGCTGAAGCGGACAGAATGGTCGGTGGCGAGGATGCCTGGCTGATTGTCGACGATACCGCGCTGCCGAAGAAAGGATGTCACTCGGTTGGCGTGGCTCCACAATATGCGTCCTCGCTCGGGAAGACGGCCAATTGCCAGTCGCTGGTGTCTGTGACGCTGGCCTCGCGCGAGGTGCCGGTGATGGTGGGGTTGCGACTGTTTCTGCCCGAGACCTGGACCGACGATCCTGAACGCATGGCACGGGCGCGTGTCCCGAAGGATCGGCAGACCGCCCTGACCAAGCCGGAGATTGCCATTGAAGAGATTGACCGCATCATTGCTTCCGGCGCGCGTTTTGGCTGCGTGCTGGCCGATTCAGGATACGGATCGAGCGGGCCTTTCCGTCAGGCTTTGAGCGTGCGCGGCCTCAAGTGGGCGGTGGGTCTGTCGCGACGACAGAATGTCTACCCGGCCGGCGTCGCACTGCTCTTTCCCGTCGCGAAAGCCGGAAGGCGCCGCAAGTATCACATCCCCGACAAGCCCCCGGTTGCCGCCGCAGCCATGTTGGCCGATGAAAAATGGCAAAAAGTCAGCTGGCGGCGGGGCACCAAAGGTCGGCTCTCCTGTCTCTTCGCAGCCTGCCGCGTCCGGGTTGCCGACGGGCATCGGCATCGCATGCTCGATGGGCGCGTCCAGGCCATGCCGGGTGAAGAAGTCTGGCTCGTGGGGGAGCGGCGCTCGACCGGAGAGCAGAAATACTACGTATCGAACCTGCCGGTCGATACCACCCTCAAGACGCTTGCATCCACCATCAAAGCCAGATGGGTCTGTGAACAGGCACACCAGCAACTCAAGGAGGAACTCGGGCTCGACCACTTCGAAGGCCGGTCCTGGACAGGTTTACACCGACACGCCTTGATGACGATGATCGCCTACGCGTTCCTCCAATCCCGCCGCCTCAAAGCGGCGGGACGGAAAAAAAAGAGTCCCAGGACCGCCGCCGCAACCGACCATGCCGGCCATCAGGCAAGCGATCCTCGACATCTTCGCACTGCCGCCACCCCTACGATGCCCTCACTGTGAAAGGCTCCTCGCAGAACCCGCCAAACATAAAGTGCCAAAGTAGTGCTAGGGTCAGGATTCATAACCAGTAGATGACGACTGCTGCGAGGGCGATGGCTGAGAGGAAGACCTTGGGACAGCGATCATATCGTGTTGCCACACGCCGCCAGTCCTTGAGCCTGCCGAACATGATCTCGATGCGGTTGCGGCGTTTGTAGCGACGCTTGTCGTATTTGACTGTGGTCTTGCGTTGCTTTCTGCCGGGGATGCAGGCGCGTATCCCCTTGTCTTTCAACGCTTCCCTGAACCAGTCGGCGTCATAGCCACGATCCCCGAGCAACCAGTCGACATTAGGCAAACTGCTCAGCAATGCCCGCGCGCCAATGTAATCGCTGACCTGTCCGGCGGTGACAAACAGATTGAGAGGGCGTCCCTGGCTGTCGCAGATGGCATGGAGTTTGGTGTTCATGCCGCCTTTGGTGCGACCGATCAGGCGGCCACGCCCCCCTTTTTTGCGCCCATGCTGGTCGCGGTGCGGTGTGCCTTCAGATAGGTCGCGTCGATCATCACGGTCTTTTCCTCGCCGTGTTCGGCAGCCAGGCCGACCATCATCCGCGCGAAAATGCCTTTCTCGCTCCAACGCTTCCACCGGCTGTAGAGCGTCTTGTGCGGCCCGTAGGCTCCCGGGGCGTCTCGCCAGCGCAAGCCATTGCGATTGATGAAGATAATCCCGCTCAACACACGCCTGTCGTCAACGCGAGGTTTGCCGTGGGACTTCGGGAAGAAAGGGTCAAGCTTGGCCATCTGTTCGTCAGTCAGCCAGTATAGATCGCTCATGTCACCGCTCCGTTTTGCGAGCCGTGAATCACGCAGCGCGCTGAAAATCAATGCATCCTGACCCTAGTTAAAAGCAATTGAAAGTCCGCACCCAGTAATACCCTAGGATTGCATTGCGCGTGCGGCGAAAGCCCGCTTCCCGCCCATCCTCCCGGATGACTTTGCAGGCGCAGCAGAGATCGAGCGAGTGCAGCGAACGGCAGAAAGGTCCCGCATGTCTGCCGCTCGCGGACCGACGACCTCGGCAGTCAGTCCGTCGGGGCCGGCGCGCCGCCCTCGAACGCGTTGCCGTTCACGTAATCGCAGGGCGCTTCCTGCATCTGCAGGTGCAGCCCGTCGCCCGGTATAGGGATGCGCGCGGGCCAGATCCTCGTCGACCTCGATGCCAAGGCCCGGCGCCTCGCGCCACCGAGACGAAGCCGTCCTTCGACCCGGATGGCGCCCTTGATCAGCGCGTCGTGGAACGGCGTCTCGATCGTCTCGGCCATCAGCAGGTTGGGGATGGAGGTCGCAAGGTGGATGTTCGCCGCCCATTCCACCGGCCCGGCGTAGAGATGCGGCGCGATCTTGCGCCTTGTGGACTTCGGCCAACGCGGCGATCTTCTTCACCTCCCAGATGCCGCCGGCGCGCCCCAGCGCCGGTTGCAGGATCGACGCGGCGCCCGCGCGCAGGACCGCGGCGAACTCCGCCTTGGTCGTCAGCCGCTCGCCGGTCGCGACGGGAATGCGCACGGCCCGCGCGACCTCCGCCATCTCCTCGACCGCGTCGGGCGGCACCGGCTCCTCGAACCAGAGCGGCGAGTAGGGCTCCAGCGCCTGGCCCAGCCGGATCGCGCCGGCGGTGGTGAACTGGCCATGGGTGCCGAAGAGCAGGTCGGCCCGGTCGCCCACCGCCTCGCGGATCGCCGCGCAGAAGGCCACCGATTGCGAGATGTCGGACATCGCCGGCATGTGCCCGCCGCGCATCGTGTAGGGGCCGGCAGGGTCGAACTTGACCGCCGTGTAGCCGCGCGCCACGCAATCCGCCGCCGCCTCCGCCGCCATATCGGGCGCGGTCCAGAAGGCGGTCATGTCGTGCTGCGCCAGGGGATAGAGATAGGTGTAGGCGCGCACACGCTCGTTACATCCGCCCGCCCAGCAGCGCCCAGACCGGCCGGTCCGCGCGCCTTGCCGAGAATGTCCCAGCAGGCGATCTCCAGCCCGGAGAACGCGCCCATGACCGTCAGGTCCGGCCGCTGCGTGAACCCGCTGGAATAGGCGCGGCGGAACATCATCTCGATGTTCTCCGGGTTCTCGCCCGCCATGTGCCGGTCGAATACGTCCCGTATCACCGCCTCCATCGCCACCGGTCCGACCGAGGCCGCATAGCACTCGCCCCAGCCCGTGATCCCGTCGTCGGTCGTGACCTTCACGAGGATCCAGTAGCGCCCGCCCCAGCCCGGGGCCGGCGGCGCGGTCACGATCACGTCGAGATCGGCCAGTTTCATTGCCTGTCTCCTTTTGGCGGCTTCACTTGGCCGGACAAACTCCGGGGGTGAATTGGCGCATCGCGCAAAGAGGGGGCAGCGCCCCCGTCATGTACGGACCATCACGACAGTCTTGCCCCGGTGCCGAGAGTTCCGCAATCGTGGGCTGACCAGAATGACATCAATAAAAAGGACAGAGCCGGCCCATGTTCGACCTACTGATACGGAACGCCTCGCTGCCCGATGGTCGCGAGGGCCAGGACATCGCCGTGCGCGACGGCCGCATCGCCGCGGTCGAGCCGGCCATCGACGCCGAGGCCGGCACGGTGATCGACGCCGGCGGGTTGCTGGTGAGCCCGCCCTTCGTCGATCCGCATTTCCACATGGACGCGACGCTGTCGCTCGGCCTGCCGCGGATGAACGTGCTCGGGAACGCTGCTCGAGGGTATCGCGCTCTGGGGCGAACTGCGCCCGACGCTCACGCGGGAGGCTCTGGTGGAGCGGGCGATGCGCTATTGCGACCTGGCGGTGTCGAAGGGGTTGCTGGCGGTGCGCAGCCATGTCGACGTGTCCGATCCCCGGCTGGTCACGGTGGAGGCGCTGCTAGAGGTGCGCGATCGGGTGGCGCCTTATCTCGATCTGCAGCTCGTCGCGTTTCCACAGGACGGCTACTACCGCGCGCCGGGCGTCGAAGACGCGCTGACCCGTGCGCTCGACATGGGGGTCGAAGTCGTCGGCGGCATCCCGCATTTCGAGCGCACGATGGAGGAGGGCACCCGCTCGGTCGAGGCGCTCTGCCGGATCGCCGCCGACCGCGGGCTGCGGGTCGACATGCATTGCGACGAGACCGACGACCCGATGTCGCGCCATGTGGAGACGCTGGCCGCGCAAGACCGTGCGCTTCGGGCTGCAGGGCAGGGTCGCCGGGTCGCACCTGACCTCGATGCATTCGATGGACAACTACTATGTCTCGAAGCTGCTCCCCCTGATGGCGGAGGCCGGGATGGCCGCCATCCCCAACCCGCTGATCAACATGATGCTGCAGGGGCGGCACGACACCTATCCCAAACGCCGCGGGCTGACGCGGATTCCGCAGTTGATGGAGGCGGGGATCACCGTGGGCGCTGGGGCAGGATTGCGTGATGGACCCGTGGTATTCGATGGGCACCGGCGACCTTCTGGACGTGGCGCACATGGCCGTGCACGCGGCGCAGATGGGATCGGTCGCGGACAAGCGCGCGATCTTCGATGCGGTGACGGTGAACCCGGCCCGGATCCTGGGGCTCGAAGGTTACGGTCTCGACGTCGGCTGCCATGCCGACATGGTGCTCCTGCAGGCGCACGACCCGGCCGAGGCGATCCGGCTGCGGCCCAACCGGCTGAAGGTCATCCGGCGCGGCAGGGTCATCGCCGAAACCGCGCCCGAACGAACCCGGCTTGCGCTCGACGGGCGGCCCGAAACGGTCGATCCCGCCAGCTACGTGCCGCGGCACATGTCCTGAGAACCTGATCGGGAAATGATCGAAAACGCGGCAATTGCCAGATGACAGGTCTGCCGGGGGGCGAGGTCGGCCTTGACACCATGCGGCCGCGATATGCTTACCTCGGCCAGCCGCATATCGGCCATCAACAACGCCCGGGAGAAGCCCAGGGCGAACAGGGACAAGGAATTCATCGATGACAGGGAAACTGATCAACCGTCGCCGCCTTCTCGGCACCGGCGCCGCGCTGGGCGCATCCACCATGTTCGCACCGGCGATCCTGCGTGCGCAATCGGGCGCCGTGAAGGTCGCAGGGATCCACGCCTCTCCGGTCGAGAACGCGTGGAACTCGCGTCCTGCACGCGGCGATGGTGGCCGCGAACGACGAGGGCGCCATCGAGTACACCTTCTCCGAAGGCGTCTCGGGCACCGACTACCCGCGCGCGATGCGCGAATATGCCGAGGCGGGCAACGTGCTGATCGTCGGCGAATCCTATGCCGTCGAGCGCGAGGCGCGGAGGTGGCGAGCGACTATCCCGACACCGCGTTCCTGATGGGCTCCTCCGGCGAGGCGGCCGGCGACAATTTCGGCGTCTTCGGCACCTGGAACTGGGAGGCGGCCTATCTCGCCGGGATGCTGGCCGGCGAGATGACCCAAAGCGGCATGGTCGGCTCCGTCGGCGCGATCCCGATCCCCGAGGTCAACATGCTGATCAACGGGTTCGCCGACGGCGTGAAGGCCGTGAACCCGGATGCGGAGCACATCGTCAGCTTCATCGGCACCTTCTTCGATCCGCCGAAGGCGCGCGAGGCCGGCCTCGCCCAGATCGACGGCGGCGCCGACATCCTCTTCGGCGAGCGGATCGGCACCGCCGACGCGGCGCAGGAGCGCGGCATCAAGGCGATCGGGTCGCTGATCGACTACACGCCGCGCTATCCCGACACGGTCTTCGCCAACGCGCTCTGGTCCTTCCGCCCGCTCCTGGATGCCGCACTGGCCGACGCGACCGGCGGGAACCGCCGTGGCCAAGAACTACACGCCGCTCAGCCTGATGGAAGAAGGCGGCAACGACATCGCTTACGTCGAAGGGGTGGCCCCGGCGGAGGCGGTGGCCCGGATGGAAGAGATGCGCGCGGCCATCAAGGCCGGCGAGTTCGAGGTGCCGCGCAACTTCGAGGAACCGGGCTGAGTGTCGTGCCCGACCTGATTGCAGCGGACCACCGATCCCGCCCGTGCATCGGGCGGGAGTTCGGCGGGGCTTCGGTGTGACACCGGGCCGTTGGCATGCCTGACGGAGAACCCCAATGACCCGCGTGCTCGAACTTTCCGGCATCACCAAGCGGTTCGGCCACGTGACCGCGAACGAGGACGTGTCGCTGCATCTCGACAGGGGCGAGATCGTCGCGCTTCTGGGCGAGAACGGCGCCGGCAAGACGACGCTGATGTCGATCCTCTTCGGCCACTACACCGCCGATGCCGGTCATGTCCGGGTCGACGGGCAGGAGCTGCCGCCCGGCCGGTCCGCGCGCCGCGATCCGCGCGGGCGTCGGCATGGTGCACCAGCATTTCGCGCTGGCCCCGAACCTGACCGTGCTGGACAACGTGATGACCGGCACGGAAGCCCTTTGGAAGCTGCGCTCCGACCGGGCGGCGGGCGCGGGCGAAGCTGGCCGACCTCGCGCGAGCGCTTCGGGCTGAAGGTCGACCCGGATGCGCGGGTCTCGGAGCTGTCGGTGGGCGAATGCCAGCGGGTGGAGATCCTGAAGGCGCTCTACAACGACGCGCGCATCCTGATCCTCGACGAGCCCACCGCCGTGCTGACCGCGCAGGAGGCGGAGGGTCTCTTCGCGACGCTCCGGCAGATGACCCGCGACGGGCTGTCGCTCATCTTCATCAGCCACAAGCTGCACGAGGTCATGGCGGCCGCCGACCGGGTCGTGGTTCTGCGGCGCGGGCGCGTGGTCGCGGAGCGCGACACGCCGGGACACGACGAAGGAGGAACTGGCCGAACTGATGGTGGGCCGCAAGGTCGAACGCCCCGCGCGCGCCGCCGGCGACGCCGGGCGAGGTCCTGCTCGAATGTCGCGGACCTGAGCCTCGACAAGGGCGGTTCCTCGCTGCGCGGGGTCAGCTTCCGGCTTCGCGCCGGCGAAACGCTTGGGCATCATCGGGGTTTCGGGCAACGGACAGACGACGCTGGCGGGGCTGGTCTCCGGGCTCGACCCGCCCGACAGTGGCGCGCTGCTGGTCCGCGGCAGCGAGGTTTCGGTTTTTGACGTGCCCCACGCCATCGCGGCAGGGATCGGGCGCATTCCCGAGGACCGCAATGCCGAAGGCACGATCGGCGACATGACGACCTGGGAGAACGTGGTGCTCGAGCGCATCTGGTCGCCGAAATTCTCTGCCGCGCGGGGTCGTGCGCCGTGCCGCCGCGCGCGCCGCGACCGAGGACGATCATCGACGCGCCATGACGTGCGTGGGGCCAGCGTCGACGGCCGCATCCGGCTCCTGTCGGGCGGCAACATGCAGAAGCTGATCCTCGGACGCGTCCTCGACGCCGGACCCGACATCCTGGTCGCCGCTCAACCCAGCCGCGGCCTCGACGAAGGCGCCATTGCCGGGGTGCACGAGCGGCTGCTCGAGGCGCGGGGGCGCGGCGCGGGCGTGCTGCTGATCTCCGAGGATCTGGACGAGGTGATCGCCCTTTCGGACCGGATCCGCGCCATCGTGAACGGCCGGCTGTCCCCGGCGATTCCTGCCGAACGCGCCAATGCGCAGCTTCTGGGGCTGATGATGGCCGGCGACTGGTCCGCCGCCGAGGCCATCGAGGCGGAGGCCGCGGATGCGCTTTGAACGCCGCGACCACCCCTCGCGCGCGCTGACGGTCCTGGCGCCGCTCGGGTGCGATCCTCGCAGCGCTCATGGTCTCGGGCGTGCTGATCGCCATTGCCGGGGCGAACCCGCTCCGCGCCTATGGCCTCATCCTGAACGGCGCCTTCGGCTCGCGGCTGGGGTTTTCGGAGACGCTGACGCGGGCGACGCCGCTGATCCTGACCGGCCTCGCCGCCGCCGTCGCTTTCCGCGCCCGGCTCTGGAATATCGGCGGCGAGGGGCAGTTCTATGTCGGCGCGCTCGCGGTGCCGGCTGTCGGCATGGTGCCGGTCGTCGCCGCCATGCCGGGGCCGATTGCGATCCTGCTCTGTCTTGTCGCGGGGGCCGTCGCGGGGATGATCCTGCTGCTGATCCCGCTCGGCCTGCGCCTGAAGTTCGGCGTGGACGAGGTGGTGACGACCTTGCTGCTGAACTTCGTCGCCGTGCTCTTCGTCTCGCTGATGATCGAAGGCGCGATGAAGGACCCGCTCGCCTTCGGCTGGCCACAATCCGTGCCGGTACCCGACAGCGCGGTGCTGCCCAAGCTGATGGACCGGACGCGGCTGCACGGAGGTCTCCTCGTCGCGTTGTTCATGTCCGTAACGGTCTGGTGGCTGCAATCGCGCACCGTCTTCGGGATGCGCGCGCGGGCGGCGGGTCTGAACCCGCGTGCCGCCGCCTTTGCCGGCGTGCCGCTGGGTCGCACATTGGTGGCGGTAGCCTGTCTTTCCGGCGGGCTGGCCGGCCTCGCGGGCGCGATCGAGGTGATGGGGGTCAAGGGCTATGTCACCACCGATCTCTCGCCGAACTACGGATATGCCGGCATCGTCATCGCCATGCTGGCGAACCTGAACCCGATCGGGGTGATCGGCGCGGCGCTCTTTTCCGCGGTCATGTTCGTGGGCACGGACAGCATGTCGCGCGCGCTGTCGATCCCGTCCTACATCGCCGATGTCACCGTGGCGTTGTCGCTCCTGACCATGCTCGTCGCGATCTTTCTCGCGCAATACAGGGTCCGCCGATGAACGTTCTTGCCGATATCCTGAGTTCGGTGGGCATGTGGGAAGCCGTTCTGCGCATCGCCACACCGCTGATCCTCGGCACGCTGGGCGTGCTCCTGTGCGAGCGGGTGGGGGTGTTGAACCTCGGGATCGAGGGGATCATGACCTTCGGCGCGATGATCGGGTGGCTCACGGTCTATTCAGGCGGCGACCTCTGGACCGGGATGCTGGTCGCGGCGCTGGGTGGTGCGATGTTCGGGTTCCTGCACGCGCTGCTGACCGTGCCGCTGGGCCTCAGCCAGCATGTCACGGGCCTCGGCATCACGCTCTTCGCGTCGAGCTTCTCGTACTACGTCTTCCGCCTCGCCGTGCCCGTCGCCACCTCGCCGCCGACGGTCGAGCCGTTCCGGCCGCTCGAGGTGCCGCTCCTCTCCGAGATCCCGTTTCTCGGGCCGGTGCTCTTCAACCAGACCGCGCCGACCTATCTGGCGCTGGTGCTCGTCGTCGCCCTCTCCTGGGGCCTCAATCGCACGCCGCTCGGCCTCGCCATCCGGATGGCCGGCGAGAACCCGCATGCGGTCGATGCGCAGGGGATCGACCCGATCCGGCTGCGTATCGGCACGATCATGGCGGGCTCGGCGCTCATGGGCATGGCGGGCGCGTTCCTGACGCTGGCGGCCTTCAACTCGTTCTTCCCGACGATGGTGCAGGGGCGGGGATGGATCTGCGTGGCGCTGGTGGTCTTCGCCTCGTGGCGGCCGGGCCGTGCGCTTTTGGGCGCGCTGCTCTTCGCGTTCTTCGACGCGTTCCAGCTGCGGTTGCAGACGGTGGTGGAGGGTGTCCCCTACCAGCTCTTCCTGATGCTGCCATACATCCTGTCGATCGTCGCACTGATCCTGATGGCGCGCCGCGCCCGGGTGCCGCAGGCGCTGATGCAGCCCTACCGCCGCGGCGAACGATAGAAGAGCGCCTGACCCCAGGTCAGCCCGGGAACAGGATCACGTTGCGTTTCGCCGATCCGGTCTTGGTGTCGGCGATCGCCTCGTTGATCTGGTCGAGCCGCCAGCGGCCCGAGATCAGCTCGTCGAGCTTCAGTCGTCCCTGCGCGTAAAGATCGACCATCCACGGGATGTCGCGCTGGATCACGACGTCGCCCATCTTCGATCCGATCATGCCCTGACCGAGATAGCTGAGGATGACCGGCTCGTAGCTGGCGTTGGCGCCCGAATGCGGCATCCCCACCATGATGACCTTGCCGCCGCGGGCAAGGTAGAGAGGCGCCTGGTCATAGGCCGGAATCGCGCCGACCGTGACGATGACCGCATCCGCGCCGCGTCCCATGGCGCGCATCGCCGCCTTCCAGGGCGCCTTGCGGCTACCCAGAACGCCGTCCGTGGCGCCGAATTGCTTGGCGATCTCCAGCTTTTCCGTCGCTCATGTCCACGGCGACGATCCGGCGCGCGCCGGCGATGCGAGCCCCCTGGATGGCGTTGAGCCCGACGCCGCCCGCGCCGATCACCACCACGTCCTGACCCGCGCGCAATCCGGCCGCATTCACCACCGCACCCACCCCGGTGATCACTCCGCAGGCAACGAGCGCCGCCGCGTCCTTGGGCATGTCGCCCGCAATCCTCACCACTTGCCGCTGGTCCACCACTACCTTCTCGGCGAAGGCGCCGCAGGCCATCGCCTGGTGCAGCTTGCCACCGTCGGCGGTCGTGATCGGCCCCGTGTCGCCGTCATAGGGTGTCTCGCAAATCGTGGGCTTGCCCGACGCGCAGGAGGGACAGGTGCCGCAGGCCCGGATCAGGGTGACGATCACGCTGTCGCTCTTGCTCAACCCAGTGACGCCCGGTCCGACGGCGCTGACCCGGCCCGCCGCCTCGTGGCCGTAGACGGCCGGCAGCGACCCGCCCCAGGCCCCCTCGGCGAAGGAGATGTCGGAATGGCAGATCGCGACCGCGTCGACGGTCACTTCCACCTCGCCCATCGCGGGCGCGCGCAACTGGATGTCCTCGATCACCAGCGGCTTGCCGAATTCGTGGCACACGGCCGCTTTAATGGTTTGCATGGTCTGGTCGTCCCTGAATGTCCCCGAAGGCGTTTTCTGGAAATGTGTTTGCGGCAAGGCTGATCCGATTCAGAGTTTCGGTTCAAGCGGCAAACCGACGTCTCAGGGGGCCACCAACGCCGCGTCACGCGGATGGCGAGCGCACGAAGACCACAAGGCCCACACCAATCAGTAGAGCCGACAGGACGAACGGCGCCCCGGGCAGGAACACGGGCGCACGGTCCCCGGCGAAAGCCCCAGAAGCTGAGCGACATGACGGCGAAGGACAGGATCATCGCGATGGACGAGACCGAGGTCATAACGCCCTGCAGCTCTCCCTGCGCATCGTCGCTCACGCGTTTGGACATGATTCCCTGCAGCGCCGGCGTGATCACGCCGGGCAACGCGGCGAGCGGCGTCAGGATCAGCAGCAGCGGCCCGGACCAGACGAAGGCGATGGCGAGAAAGATCAGCACATCCGCACTGTGGCCGTAGATCACCGCGCCGCGTTCGCCCAGCAGCCGGATCGTCGGACGGACCAGCCCGCCCTGTACGACCGCAAGCGAGATGCCGAAGAGCGCGAGGCTGAGCCCGACCGTCGCCTCGGTCCAGCCGAAGCGGAGTTGCGTGTAGTAGGACCAGACCGCCGGATAGACCCCGAACGCGAGCTGGTAGAGGAAGTAGACCAGCAGGAGCCCCGCGACGCCGGGCAGGGCGCGGATGTGGCGCAATGCGCCGAACGGATTGGCGCGGCGCCAGACGAAGGCGCGGCGGATGCGGCCGGTCACGGTTTCCTCCAGCACGAAGTAGCCGAAGACAGCATTCGCGGCCGCCAGTGCCGCAGCTGCATAGAAGGGCGCGCGGGTTCCGAATTCTGCCAGAAATCCGCCGATCGCGGGGCCGAGCACGAAACCCATCCCGAACGCCGCCCCCACAAGTCCGAAATTCGCGGCCTTTTCGTCGGGGGCGGAGATGTCGGCCATGTAGGCGTTTGCAGTCGATTGCGTTGCCCCGGTGATTCCGCCGACGACACGGCCCGCGAGCAAGAGCCAGATCGACCCCGCCACCGCCATCACCAGGTAGTCGAGCGCCAGGACGACCAGCGAGGTCAGCAGGATCGGCCGTCGCCCGAACCGGTCCGAGAGGGATCCGAGCAGCGGGCCGCAGAAGAATTGCATCACGGCGAAGATGCCCGAGAGCAGCGCGCCCCAGAGCACGGCGGAGGCGAGACCGGTCCCCTGCACCTCGCGGATCAGGGCCGGCATCACTGGAATGATGAGCCCGATCCCCATTGAGTCAATGAGGACGGTGATGAGGATGAAGACGACGCCGGGCCGAATGGACATCACGACGACCGACCCATGCGAACGCGGCGTGTGAAACGCAAGCGCATCAGCCGGCCCGCACGGCCTTGGCGAAGGCGCGCGCCTCTGCCGGGGCAGAGCCGAGTGCGGCGTGGGGCGAGAAGAGGTCGCGCCGCAGATCGGGCCATTCCGCGCGGGCAAGCTCGGCGAGCGGCCGACCGGTTTCGCGGACCCGGCCGGCGAGCGACTTGACCGCCGCCTGTGCCTCCGGCCGTGGCATCCGTTCGGCGAGGGCGAAGCTCAAGGCTTCCGAAAAGAGAAGTGCGTCGCCGCCGAGCGCCTGCGCCATCCGGCCGGAATCGGGCGTCAGACCTTCGGCCAGCACACGCGCCCGGTGTGCCGCCGTCGCCGCACCCAGGACGATCTGCGGCAGGACCATCCATTCGGTGAACCACGCCGCCCCGTCGCGCTGGAACCGGTGCATGGCGGCGCCCTTCAGCGTGGCTTCGAGCCCGTGCAGGACCCGGGCCAGCGCCACCAGCAGCGACGGCCCGACCGGGTTCTGCTTCTGCGGCATGGTGGAGGACGCGCCCGATCCGCCAAGGGCGATCTCGCCCAATTCGCTCTGGGTCATCGCAATCAGGTCCTCGCCCATCTTGCCGAGCGCGGTCGAGACCGCAACAAAGGCACTGGCCACGTCCAGCACCGGCGTCCGATCCGTATGCCAACTGCGTCCTGGATCCGCGAGGTTCAGCGCTCCGGCCAGCTCCGCCCGCAACATCGCGGGATCCGGACCCAGCGCGGAACTGGTTCCCACCGCGCCGGAGAGCGAGGCGGGGAATTCGAGCCTGTCGAAAGCCCGGCGCGCCGAGAGCAGCGGCCAGCCCCAGCTCGCCACCACCGCGCCAAAGGCGGTGGGTGCGGCCTGCTGACCATAGGTTCGCGCGGCCATGGGCGTGTCCGCATGGCTCTCCGCCAGCCCGGCCAGCGCAGAGAGCGTCGCGGCCACGTCTTCGCCTATCAGCGCCGTCGCCTGCCGCAGCCGCAGCATCACCCCGGTGTCGATGATGTCCTGCGAGGTGGCGCCCCAATGGAGGTATTGCGCATGCTCGGGCGCAGTCATCGCGTCGCGAAAGGCAGCGACGAGCGCCGGCACCGATACACCGTTCGCCGCCGTCGCCCCGGCCAGCGCGGCGGGGTCGAGCTGCACTTCGAGCGAGGCGCGGTGGATCGCGGCGCCGCTGATCTCCGGGATCACGCCCGCGGCCCCCTGCACCTTGGCGAGCGTCCCCTCGACCAGCAGCATCGCGCGGATCTCGGCGGTGGCGGAGAAGAGCCGCGCCACCTCGCCCGCGATCGAAGAGCCCGGCCAGATGCGCCTGGTCATGGACCGATCCGGCCACTCAGCGCTCCTCCGCCCAGACCTTCTTGGCGAGCTTGATCGCGTGGTTGGCGCGCGGCACCCCGCCGTAGATCGCGACGTGCTGGAACACCTCCATCACGTCCTTGCGCGTGGCACCGGTGTTGCGGCAGGCGCGGATATGCATCGGGATCTCCTCGAAATTCCCGGTGGCGGCGAGCAGCGCGAGGGTCAACATCGAGCGTTCCCGCAGCGAGATCGCGTCGGAGGCCCAGACCGTGCCCCACGCGGCCTCTGTGATCAGCGTCTGGAACGGCGTGTCCTCGGGCGTGCGGGTCGATTCGGCGCGATCGACGTGGGCGTCGCCCAGAACCTGGCGGCGCACCCGCATGCCTTCGGAAAAACGATCAGACATGGCCGACCTCCTTCAGGAAGTTGCCCAGCACTTCGGCATATTCGCGGGGCTCCTCGACGCAGGGCAGATGCCCGGCGCGCCGGATCAGGTGGAATTTCGAGCCCGGAACCAATTCCGCCGTCTCCCGCACGAGGTCCGGCGGTGTCGCACCATCCTCCGCCCCGGCGATTCCCAGCACCGGCAGCCGCAGCGAGGCGGTCGTGGTGAAGAAATCGCTCCCCGCGATGGCGGCGGAGCAGCCCACGTAGCCTTCGGCCGGCTGGCGCACCAGCATGTTGCGCCACACGTCAATCTCCGGGGTCTCGCGGAACGGCTTGGAAAACCAGCGCTCCATCACCGCGTCGGCCAGCGCTTCGATCCCGCCTGCCTCGACGGCCGCGATCCGTTCGTCCCACATCTCGCGCGTGCCGATCTTGGCGCCGGTGTTCGACAGCACGGCGGCGCGGACGAGATCGTCTCGTTTCGTCGCCAGCCCCTGCGCGATCATGCCGCCGATGGAGAGCCCGACGAAGACCGCATCCCGAAAGCCGGTCAGGTCCATCAGCCGCTCCACGTCGGAGATGAGCTGCCCCATGTGATAGGGTGGGGCGGGGCAATTCGAGAGTCCGTGTCCACGCTTGTCGTAACGCAGGATCCGCAGACCCGGCGGCAGCAGCGGCAGGATCTTGTCCCAGAGCCGGAAATCCGTGCCGAGCGAGTTGGCGAAGACCACCGGCGCGCCGTCCTCGGGCCCGTCGATGCGGTAGTGCAGGCGCACGTCGCCAAGATCAGCCAGTTCCATGGGGTCGGTCCTCCCGGTCGGTTTCCTTTGGCTCCACGTTACAACCGATCGCGAAGGCGCTGCCAAGCCCCCTCAGGTTTCCGGGCGGGTTTCCCGGCCCAGCCTCATATGCGCCATGATCTGCCCGTGGTCGGAGGCGAGCTTGTTGTAGGGCGCCTCGGGGTCGGAGCCGTCGGTCAGGTGATCGTTCAGGACGCTGAAATACTCCATCTCGCCGATGCTGCCCTCCCACCGCGGTAGAAAGTGGCGCGACATGTAGATCTGGTCGATGCTCTCGAAAATGCCGCCGAAGGCCGTGGTGTAGACCATGTCGCGCAGGCTCTTCTGGACGAAGAGCTTTTCCGCGGAATGGAGCCGCACGGCTTCCACGTCCTCGGTGATCCGGCGGTTCTCCTCCTCGCAGTAGCGGTCGCCAGGATGCTCGGCATCGTGGCGCAGCATCCAGGCGTAGTTCCTGAACGGCACCTCGCCGGAGATGATCTCGGAACTCATCGCGTCTTCGCCATCGTTGAAATCTCCCATGACCATGACCGGGCGGCCGGCGCGAAGCTCTGTCAGGATCTCGCGCCGCAGCACCCAGGCCTCGCCCATCCGACGGACCGCTGCTCGAAGCGCACCCAGCGCCCGGCCCGCGGGATCGTAACGGGTGAGGTCGGCTGCGGGCGCGAAATCGGCGCCGGGCGGGCGGATGAATTCGCCGAGCTTTGACTTCAGGTGGCAGTTGAAGACCGCGACGACATGGCCGCCGACCGGGATATTCGCCTTCAGGATCGGACGCGAGAGGCGGGAAAGGCGGTAACTGCCGCCATCGCCGTCGCCCAGGTCCCGGAACGGGATCTCCAGCGGTTGGCCCAGCTCCTGGATCACGACCGGCGTGTCCGCGAACCCGAATCGCGACAGGAGCGCGATGCCGGGCCGCCGCTGCCCCGGTCCGCCGTCGTGGATGTTGGGTGCGAAGGCCAGCGCGGCGCCGGTGTAGCCCTCGTATTCCAGCTTCCGGAAGATCGCCTTGCGGTGGTGGCCGCGGCTGCGGTCGGGCAGGTTCGCCGCGTTGGCCTCGGCGCCGCGCAGGTCGGCCTCGTCGATCACCGCCCGCAAGGCGGAGTCTTCGAAGATTTCCTGAAAGCCCACGATATCTGCGTCGAGCGTCAGGAGCTGGTCGGCCAGCCAATCCTCCTTCCAGACGAATTCCTCGGGCGTGTAGCGCTGGAAGCGGTAATATTCCTGCTCCGCCCCGATCAGGTTCTTCACGTTGAAGCTGGCGATGGTGAAGCGGGTCATCCTCAGCCCTTCTGCGGCAGGACCACCAACCTGTGATCGCACTCCGCCAGCGCGCGGTCGATCCGCGCCGCGATCTCGTCCCAGTCGCCCCCGGCCATACCCGCGCCGATCTTCGGATAGCCGATGCGCCTGTCGCCGAATGCCTCGGCGATGCGCTCGAAGCAGGACGTGATCGCGTCGTAATCCACCAGTTGACCGCCGCCCTTGTAATCGAACTGCGTATACGCGTTGACGATCGTCAGCTGGTGCATGCCGAACATCTCCTCGGCGGTCGTGATCGTGCCGAGCTTCTCCTTGTCGCCTTCCTCCGTCTTGCCATCGGCGAGAACAGCACTCGGAAACGCCTTTGCGATGAGCTTGGCGATTCCGGCATCCATGGTGCAGAAACAGTTGCAGCCATGCACGATCACGTCGAACTCGCCTTCCTTGGCCAATCCGATCAGGTCACCTTCGATCGTTTTCATGTCAGTGTCTCCAAGGCTCGCGCAAACATGGCCGGATCCACGTTGCCGCCGGAGATCGTGACGATCACGGCGTCGCCCTCGATCTCGCCCTTCCGGCAAAGTGCGGCGGCCAGAGCGACGGCGCCGCCCGGTTCTGCCACCAGTTTCAGCCGCAGGAACGCGTGAGCCATCGCCATCAGTGCCTCGTCCTCGGTGACCGTCAGTCCCGGACCGGAGAGCCGCTGCAGGATCGGAAAGGTGATCTCACCCGGCTGCGGCGTGATGATCGCGTCGCAGATGTTGCCGGCGGTGCGGTCGTTCCGCTCGATCCGGCCGGAGACGAGCGAACGTGTCATGTCGTCGAACCCCTCGGGCTCCACGGGGCGCACGCGCAGCCCCGGCGCCTCGGCCTCCAGCGCCAGCGCGATGCCGGAGGCAAAGCCGCCCCCACCGGTGCAGACAAGCACATCCGCGCTCTCGATCCCCGCCTCGCGCGCCTGTTCCGCAATCTCCAGCCCGCAGGTGCCCTGGCCGGCAATGACCTGCGGCTCGTCGAAGGGCTTGACCAGCGTCAGGCCTCGCTCCGCCGCCAGCCGTGCGCCGATCTCGTCCCGATCCTCCGACCCTCGGTCATAGAGCACGACCTCGGCGCCGAACCCGCGTGTGTTGGCAATCTTCAGCGCAGGCGCATCCGACGGCATGATGATGACGGCGGGAGTCTCGTGCATCGCGGCGGCCAGAGCGACCCCTTGCGCGTGGTTGCCGGACGAGAACGCGATGACGCCCTTCCTGCGCGCCTCCGGGTCCAACGCGGAAAGCGCCGACCAGCCGCCGCGGAACTTGAAGCTGCCGGTGTGCTGCAGGCATTCGGGCTTGATCCACACCTGCCGCCCGGCAAGTTCGTCGAGGAACGGCGAGGACAACAGCGGCGTGCGCCGGACATGGCCCGCCGCGCGCGTCGCCGCGGCGCGGATCATGTCGATGTTCACCGCATCGTTCACCGCACGGTCTCGAGCCAGCGATGGAGCGCGTCGAGGCTTTCGGATTCATCGAGGAACGGCACATGGCCGCGGTCGGGCACGCGGGCGGTGATCATGTTCGGCCGCCGGCGCTGCATCTCCGCTACCGTCTCCTCCTTGAGGAGGTCGGAATTCTCTCCCCAGATCAGCGCCAGCGGGCGGTTGGGCAGGGCGTCGAAATAGGGCCAGAGATCGGGCGCCGCCTTGTCTCCCGCCGCCTCCATCGCGTTGCGCAAGCTGGGGTCGTAGGTGATCTGGAGCCCGTCATCCGTCTCGGCGAAATGGATCCTGGCCTCCTGCAGCCAGCGGTCGTCGGGGACACCGGAAAAGCCCTTCATCACGTGCTTGAGCGCGGCGGCGGCGTCTTCGAACGTCTTGGCGCCAGGGTTGCGGCCAATATAGCCCATGATGAAGTCCAGGCCCTCCGAGTCGATCGTCGGCCCCACATCGTTGAACGCCACGCCGAGCAGCGTGTCGGGACTGGCCGAGCCGAGCGCCATCGCGTTCAGCCCCCCGCGCGAGGTCCCGAGGACCGCAACCTGGCTCACGCTCAGATGCTGCAGCAGTTCCAGCACGTCGCGGCACTCCACCGGCAGCGTGTAGTTCTTCCAGTTCTTGTCCCAGTCGGATTGCCCGCGGCCGCGATAATCCAGCCGGATCATCCGCACGCCGTCAAGATGCGGCGCGACATAGTCGAAATCCCGCGTCGTCCGCGTCAATCCGGAAAGGCACAGCAGAGGCAGGCCGTCGCCCTCGTCCTCGTAGTGAAGGTTCAGCCCGTCGGACGTCGTGAAATTGCTCATTCAACACCTGCGATTTCTGGAATTGCTTCGAGATTGGTCAGAACATGCGTCGGCGTGCCGGGCAAGCGGTCGATCGGGTCGCCGGCGCGATTGACCCAAGCCGTGTCGAAGCCGTAGGCCGCCGCCGCGGCAGCGTCCCAGCCGTTGGAGGAGACGAACAGGATATCGGATCGCTCCCCGCCAAAGCGTTTCTGCACGAGGTCGTAGACGATTGAGGCGGGCTTGAAGACGCCCACCTCCTCGACGCTGATCACGTCGTCGAGCCGGTCGCCGATACCTGCCGATGTCACCGCCCCATGCAGCATCTCGGGCGAGCCGTTCGACAGGATCGCGGTTTGCAGCCCCGCGTGCTTCAGCGTGGCGAGCATCTCCGGCACTTCGGGAAAGGCTTGCAGCTCCCAGTAAAGCTGCAGCAGCCGCTCGCGCAGCGCGGCGTTGCGTGCAAGCCCGCTCTTTTCCAGCGCCCAATCGAGCCCGTCGCGGGTGACGGTCCAGAAATCGGTGTGATCCCCCGTGACCGCCCGCAGCCAGGTATACTGTAGCTGTTTCAGGCGCCAATGCTCGGCCAGTTCCGGCCAGGTGTCGATCAGTTGCGGAAAATCGGTTTCCGTCGCGGCCTGCCGCGCAGCCGCGGCCACGTCGAACAGGGTTCCGTAGGCATCGAACACGCAAGTGGAAATCGCCATGGGCAGGTCTTTCGCGGTGAAAGTCGCCGGCAGACTTGCACAGGCGCGCCCGAGGTGAAAGTGGCGAAGGTTTGCATCATGCGCGCGGCGTCACTACGTTGGTAGTCAGAGTGAGCACCCGCGAGAGACGCGGCCTCCAAACCCATCCCCAAAACACAGGATATCCCATGACCCAGGTCGAGAACGGCGACACAGTACAGATTCACTACACAGGCACCCTGCAAGACGGAACCAAGTTCGATTCGTCGGAGGGCCGCGATCCGCTGGCCTTCGAGGTCGGATCGGGCCAGATCATCACCGGCCTCGACAAGGCGCTGCCCGGCATGACCGTCGGCGACACCAAGACGGTGAACGTGCCCTGTGACGAGGCCTATGGCCAGCCCAACCCCGACATGTGCCACGCGGTGCCGCGCGAAGGCATCCCGGAGGACATCCCGCTCGAGGTCGGCGGCCGGCTCCAGATGCAGACGCAGGACGGGCAGGTCGTTCCGGTGACCGTGAAGGACGTCAGCGAGGCCGAAGTCACGCTCGACGCCAATCACCCGCTTGCGGGCGAGGACCTGACCTTCAAGATCGAGGTGGTCGGGGTCGACAAGGCGGCGTGACGCCTGTGCCATAGCTGCTTCGGGCGGCACGCGCCCGGAGCACGCGCCGGTCAGAGATTCTCGGCCTGCGGCATGCCGAGCACGTGGAAACCGCCGTCGACCTTGATGATCTCGCCGGTGGTGAAGGCCCCTCCGTCCGAGCAGAGATAGACGGCAGTTGCGCCCACGGCCTCGAGCGTCGCGTTGGAGCGCATCGGCGCATTCAGGTCCGTGTGCTTGTACGTGCGCCGCGCCCCGGCGATGGCGGAGCCGGCAAGCGTCCTCATGGGTCCGGGTGAAATCGCGTTCACGCGGATCCCCTCCGGTCCCAGATCGTTCGCCAGGTACCGCGTCGCGGATTCGAGCGCCGCCTTGGCCACGCCCATCACGTTGTAGTTCGGAACGACCCGGTTCGACCCCTGGTAGGTAAGCGTGATCAGCGTGCCGCCATTCTCGCACATCATCGGATGCGCCCGCCGCGCGACCTCGATGAAGGAATAGCAGCTCACGTCCAGCGAGTGCTTGAAGTTGGCCCGGCTGGTGTTGAGGAATCGTCCCGTCAGTTGCGACTTGTCAGAATAGGCGATGGCGTGGATCAGGAAATCCATCGTCGGCCAGCGCGCCTCGAGTTGGGTGAATGCGGCATCGAGGCTCGCGTCGTCGGTCACGTCCACGTCCACCATGAAATCGCTGCCCACGCTCTCCGCGAGCGGCTTCAAGCGGTTTCCGAACGCCTCGCCCTGGTAGGTGAAGGCAAGCTCCGCGCCCGCTTCCGCCAGCGCCTTGGCGATGCCCCATGCGATGGACCGATCGTTTGCGACCCCCATCACCAGACCGCGTTTTCCGTCCATCAGTTTTGTCATCGGAGCTCTCTCAGCCGTTGTGGCGCGACAGGATCATCGACCCGTTGGTGCCGCCGAAGCCGAAGGAGTTGGTCATGACGCTGTCGAGTCCGGCATTTTCGACAAGCTTCGTCGCGATCTCGTGGTCCTCCAGCTTGGGGTCGAGCGTCTCCACGTTGATCGACGGCGCGATGAAATCGTGCTCCAGCATCAGCAGGCTGAAGATCGCCTCCAGCGCGCCGGCCGCACCCTGCGCGTGCCCGGTCATCGACTTGGTCGAGGAAATGGGCGGCGCCTCGTCACCGAAGACGCGGCGAACGGCCTCGACCTCTCCCACGTCGCCGACCGGGGTCGAGGTGCCGTGCGCGTTGATGTAGCCGACCGTGCGCCCCTCGGGGAGCGTGGCGAGGGCCAGCTGCATCGCGCGTTCACCACCTTCTCCGGAGGGTGCGACCATGTCGTGACCGTCCGACGTCGCGGCGTATCCCGTCACTTCGGCATAGATCTTCGCGCCGCGCGCCTTCGCCCGCTCCAGCTCCTCCAGCACCAGCATGCCGCCACCGCCGGAGATGACAAAGCCGTCGCGATCCGCGTCGAAGGCACGGCTCGCGCGTGCGGGCGTGTCGTTGAATTTCGAGCTCATCGCGCCCATCGCGTCGAAGAGGCAGGAGAGCGTCCAGTCGAGCTCCTCGCCGCCGCCGGCGAACATGACGTCCTGCTTGCCCATCATGATCTGCTCCGCCGCATTCCCGATGCAATGCAGCGAGGTCGAGCAGGCCGAGGTGATCGAATAGTTGATCCCCTTGATCTTGTGGGTCGTCGCGAGGTTGGCGGAGATCGTGCTGCTCATGCATTTCGGCACGGCGAAGGGGCCGATCCGCTTGGTCCCGCCCGTGGTCAGCACGGTCTGATGGGCCGTGAGCATGGCAGAGGTCGACGGGCCGCCCGACCCGGCGACCAACCCGGTGCGAGGATTGACGATGTCGTCCTCCTCCAGCCCGGCATCGGCGATCGCCTCCTTCATCGCGATATGGGCGTAGGCGGCGCCGGGGCCCATGAAACGCAGGGTCCGCTTGTCCACGTGCTCGGCCACGTCGATCTTCAGCGTGCCGGCGATGCGGCTGCGGAACCCGTGTTCGGCCATGGCCTCCACGGCCTCGATCCCGGACCGGCCGGCCTTCAGGCTTTCGAGCACTTCGGCGGCGTTGTTTCCGATGGAGGAGACGATTCCCATCCCGGTGACGACGACTCGGCGCATCCTGCGCACTCCCTTCATGGTTCGGCTCCCATGTAGGACAGGGTAGCGCACCGGTGCAACCGGCTTCCTTGCGAGGCGAACGGTCGGATTGGAGCAGGGTTGTCCCGTCCGGATCGGGAGGTCAAGCAACTGATGGACATGGATTTATCCGCGAAAGGCCGCCAGCGCCGGTGACTGATTGCCGGCCCTGAGCGACTTTTGCAGAACCGGGACCGGCCGCACGTCCCGGATCGAGACCGGCATTCAGTCGAGCAGCGTCTCCCGCAGGGCGGCATAGCAGGTGCTGTCTATGGCCGAGCCTTCCATCTCGTCCATGATCTGGCGCACCTTTTCGGGGGGCAGGGCCGGTTTGTAAGGCCGCTCGGCAGACAGTGCGTCGAATATGTCCGCCACCGTCAGCACGCGCACGTCGCGGGTGAGTTGCGCGGCGTCGAGCTGGTGCGGATATCCCTTCCCGTCCAGCCGTTCGTGATGTGCCGCCGCGAGATGCGCGACCTGCGAGAAGATGTCGATCTGGTCGAGGATTATGTTCCCGGTCAGGGTATGCGCCTCGATGACCGCACGTTCGTCGGGGTCCAGCTTTCCCGGCTTATCAAGGATACAATTCGGCACGCCGAGCTTGCCGATGTCGTGCAGGAGCGCCGACCGGCGCATCCAGCGACCTGCGCGCGCGTCGAATCCCAGGGTATCCACCAAACGATCGACATACATGGCGACGCGTCTGGAATGGTTCTGCGTGAACGGGCTCTTGGCGTCGATGACGCTCGCGAATCCCTCGATGATGCGGTCGAGCTTGGCGTCGTCGAGAGCCATCGTTTCGGTCGCCGCCGGATGCGCGAAGATCGTCGCCGCGAGCTTCGGGTCCTCGAGTTGCGACAGCACGGTCCTGTCGCCGAGGACCGACGCGGCGATGTCGGCGATCTCCGGATCGAACCACGTGCCGCGTCGCCCGGCGATCTCGGCGCGTGCTTCGGCAGCGCTGCCGTTCGCCATGAAGACGTCCGCGACCTGCGCCACGAGTGCGATCCGGGCGCCGAGGGGGATGGCGTCGCCGCAGAGGCGGTCCGGACGGCCCGAGCCGTCCCAGTGCTCGTCCAAGCCATGAATGCCAAGCGCCACCGCCGGCGAGAACCCCATGGCGCGGGCGATCGACGCGCCTTGCTCGCAGCGGGTCTCGATCAGATCGTCCACGATCGCGCCCGCGTCCCGGATGACCGAGATCAGCGTCTTGGCGCGTCGCAGGGCCGTGCTTCCCCGCGCCGTTTCGCGGACGAGGAACTGCAGCGCGGAGCGCGTCGTTCCATCGACCAGCTTGAACGATCGCTTGAATTCGAGATCATCCGCCAGGTAAAGCTGGCAGATCCGCGCCGCATTGGAGGAGCAGCCGAGGTCTTTCAGAAGCAGGGTGTAGTAGAGATTGTGCAGGTCCTCGCCTGCGATCCCGAGGCGCCGGCCGATTTCGCAGCCGATCAGGGTGACACGGATCGCGTGGCCGACCGGCTGGCCCTCGGTCGCGTCGAGCGCATGGCTGAGGGCGCCAAGCAATTCCGCAAGCCGCAGCGTTCCCAAGCCATCCGGCCAGGTTTCGTACGCCGGATATGTCGACATAAAACCCATTGAGACGGCCGTATGGCACACATCTCGTGAAGACCTGGTTCAAGGGTCCCACCCGACCGGCGAATTGGACCTTGCCCGATCTGGATTTCTGCGTCCGTTTTGAATCAAAGCCCGTAGAATGGCGCAATCGCGGTTTCGCCGCGCGCTGACGGGTTCACGTCACGGTCACCTAGACGTCAATGGTGACGCGCGTTCCCTTTTCCGGGCGGGTGACGGTCAGCTTGGCCTCGAGCGATTCCGTCAGGGCGGCGACGATGCTGCCGCCGACGCCGGGCTGTGCGTCGTGTCCGGTCGTGTCGAGCTCTCCCTCCGTGTGCTCTGCCCGGTCGCGCTGATCCTCGATGCTGGGCGCGGCGAAGGGCCAGTTGCTGTCCTCCGGCATGCCCTTGCCGTCGTCCTCGACCGACAGGCGGACCCGGCCATTGTCCAGACGGTAGAACCGGATCTCGAGGCGGCCCGACGACCGATCTTCGAAGGCGTGTTCGAAGGCATTGGTCATGAGTTCGGACAGGAGCAATCCGAGGCGGGCGGACTGATCCACCGACAGCGTGATGTCGTCACATTCCACGTTGACGCGGATCGACCCGCGCGGCTCAAGGCTCGAGATGACGGAGGCGATACGGCTCAGATAAGCTCCCGAGGCGACCTCCCGAACTCCCGCCGCCATTGTCATGGCCGTTAAGCAATTCGTCATAGAGCACCGAGAGTGCTTCGATCCGGCGGCTGATCGCCTTCAGCGAGTCGGCGGTGACCTCCTTGCGTGCCTGCACGCGGATCAGGCCAACGATCATCGAGAGGTGATTCTTCACCCGATGCTGCAGTTCCATGAGCAGATCGAGCGCCTTGTCGTCCGCCTGCCACTGCTCTGCCTCTTCGCTTGCGCCGATTTCGCGCTGCAAACCGAAATACGCGGTCAGTTCGCCATCCGGTCCGTGAATGGGCGCGATCAAGAGCTGGTTGCGGAACGCGGTTCCGTCGGCCTTGTGATTGGTCAGCGTGATCTGGAATTCCTTTTCCGATGCCAGACCCTTCTTCAGTCGTTCGATATCCCGGGCACGGGTTTCGGGACCCTGCAGGAAACGGCAGTTGCGCCCGATCGCGAAACTGCGGCTGTAGAGCGTCAGCTCTTCGAACGCGCGATTGACATAAGTGATCGGATCGTCGTCCAGCCTCGGGTCGGTCAGCACCATCGAAAGCGGCGAATGGCGGATTGCGTCCTGAATAACGTCATCCGGATCGAAGGTATCATTCTGCTGCATCCGGAACCTCCCCGTTAACCTCCTTTGTTGCGCTCTATGGACAACAAGGGACGGATATAATGCAACTGCAGAATGGTTTCTGTACGCTACCGCACAGAAAAAGTCCAAAATCGTACCTAAGCTGACTTGTCCGGAAGAAGTTCATGGTTTGTGCTGCGCACCAAGTCGTAGCATTCGCAACTGGCGGCATGGAGCCCGGCGTGGTCGGTGATCTTCACCCGGCCGCGGGAGTACTGGATGAACCCGGCGGCCTGAAGTTCCGATGCGACCTTGGTCACGGTGGCGCGCCGCACCCCCAGCATCTGGGCCAGAAATTCGTGCGTGAGATTTATTTCTTCGCCGTCGGCCCGGTCCTTCATCGTCAGAAGCCAACGGGCGAGGCGCTGCTTGGCATCATGCGCGCCATTGCACGCGCCTGAGACCATGACCTGGAAGAACAGGGACTGCGCGGCTGAAAAGAGCGCGCTCTCGAAGTCGGAATAGCGTGATTTGAGGTGATGGAACTGGTTGATCGGCAATTTCAGGGCGGTGCCGGAGACTTGTGCCTCGTTGGTTGTCAGCTGAATGCTCCCGCCCAGGATCACGTTGAAGCCCGTGCAGGCCTCGCTCCCCACATTGGCCATCTCGATCATCGAGCCATCGGCGTAGGACGCAAGCGTGGAGATCACGGCGGTTTCGGGAAAGAAAGTCGCATATGTCTTGTCGCCGACCCGATGGAGGATCGTCCCCACTTCAAGGTCGACCTTTTCGCATCGCTCGATCACCGCCTGCCGTGTTTCCGCGGACAGCGACAACAAAACCCTGTTCCGCGTCTGGTATGTCATGGGATACTAACCCGGCATCGGCCGTTATGTTCGGATCTTTCGTTGCCCGACAAACCTGAGCGCGGGACGGGTTCGGCCTTCGGGCCAGCCAGGAATGGCATTTCGCTGCATCTCTCAACTCTCGCTCAGTGCGACCTTCATGTCCTTGACCTCGTAGATCACCTCGCCGTCGGCTTCGACGATGCCGTCTGCGACGCCCATCGTGAGGCGGCGGGTCTGCACGGCCTTGGTGAAGTTCACGAAATAGGTCAGCATCTTGCGGTCGGGGCGCACCATGCCCTTCAGCTTCACCTCGCCCACGCCGAGCGCGTAGCCGCGACCCTGCCAGCCGCGCCAGCCGAGGTTGAAGCCGGTCAGTTGCCAGAGCCCGTCGAGGCCCAGGCAGCCGGGCATGATCGGATTGCCTGGAAAATGGCACTCGAAGAACCACAGGTCGGGCGTGATGTCGAATTCGGCGATGACGTGGCCCTTGCCATGCGCGCCGCCATCGCCGGAGATGTCGGTGATCCGGTCCATCATCAGCATCGGCGGTTCGGGAAGCTGTGCGTTGCCGGGACCGAAAAGCTCGCCCCGCGCGCATTTCAGCAGATCCTCACGGTCGAAGCTGGTCGGGTACTGGGCCATGCGGGGCGCGTCTCCTTGGCGTGGCAGAATGGTCGGATGTCCTCTATCACCCTGCCTGCCGTTGCCGCAAGCCATCTGGAAACCGGTTGGACCGCATGTGCGGATGGCCGATACCGCTCGCGTCCGGGCCTCCGGGTGCGACGGATTTTCAATTGAAATTCAGAGCGTGAAGGCCCTATATTGACCTGCAGCGAACGAATGAGGCGAAGATGACGCGCACGATCCCACGAAATCGGATCGGACTGGTTGGCGGCCAAGGGCCTGCGCCCGACCCGTCAGCGTGTGACGCTGGCCGCCCTTCTGATCGGGGACGGGCAGGATCGGCACGTCACGGCCGAGAGCCTCTTCGAAGCCGCCAAGCGCAATGGCGAGGCGGTGTCGCTGGCCACTGTCTACAACACGCTGCGCACGTTCTGCGACGCGGGCCTCATGCAGGAGGTCACCGTGGACGGCTCGAAAAGCTACTTCGACACCAACACGCACGACCATCCGCATTTCTACTGGGAAGAGGACGGGCGTCTGACCGATGCGCCCGCGGAGGATCTCGTGATCGCGCATCTTCCCGACGCGCCCGAAGGTGCCGAGATCGCGTCCGTGGACGTGGTGATCCGCCTGCGCCGCACGTGAGCGCAGTCACCCGCGAAGACATCGAAACCTATGACCGTGACGGCGTGGTGATGATACGCGGCCTCTTCGCGCGCCATGTCGACGCGTTGCGCGAGGGTGTCGCACGGAACATGGACGCGCCGGGGCCTTATGCGTCGGAGAACCAGAAAGCTGGACAAACCGGTCGCTTCTTCGACGATTACTGCAATTGGGAGCGGATACCGGAGTTCGTGGACGTCGTTCGGGATCCCGCGGTCGCCGAGGCCGCCGGCGCGCTGATGGGCTCGGACCGCGTGCAGATGTTCCACGACCATGTGCTGGTGAAGGAGCCGGGCACCTCGATGGCGACGCCGTGGCACTCCGACGGACCCTACT
Organism: uncultured Alphaproteobacteria bacterium; assembly: GCA_963721175.1. Lineage (GTDB taxonomy): Bacteria > Pseudomonadota > Alphaproteobacteria > Rhodobacterales > Rhodobacteraceae > Aliishimia. The sequence continues at coordinate 212,787 of CAVRIG010000007.1, forward strand.
ATTTCGTCGCCGGACGGCAGACGGTCAGCTTCTGGGTTCCGCTCGATCCGGTGCGCGAGGCGTCTTTGCGCTGCGTCGCGGGCTCTCACCGCTGGGAGAAGGACGTGGTGCCGACGCGGTGGGTTTCGCAAGAGGCGTTCTTCGAGGGCGACTACCGGCCCGTCCCGGACCCCGATGCCGAAGGAATGACGGTGCGGGAATGGCAGATGGAGCCCGGCGACGCGGTGGCCTTCAACTTCCGAACGCTGCATGGGGCGCGCGGCAACGCCTCCGGGGCCCGCCGCCGCGCCTTTTCCCTGCGGCTTGTGGGAGAGGATGCGCGGTACGTGGAGCGGCCGGGACCGACCTCTCCGCCCTTTCCTGGTCACGACATGACGGCAGGCCAGCGTCTGCGCGAGGACTGGTTTCCGGTGCTGCGCGGCTGACCCAGGCGGTTTGCAATTTCCGGGCCTGTGTCGATGCGGTCGATCGCGGCAGCCCTCGCGCATGAAGATCGTCGTCAGCCACGCAGAACTCTCCCCGAGGCGGGCGACCGCCGAAGCATTTTCGAGCTTCTGGAAGGCTTCGGCATCGGAGCGGATAGGCCGTCGGCCTGGCGGACCCGTCCGAGCATGCTCGCAGACGTGATCGACGACCTGCGGGCCAGACAAGTCGGACGCAGTTTTTGGGGTCCCAAGGTCTGTCTGCGACCGCGCGTCGCAAATGGCTGCGACCGGGCCGACGAACCGGGGCAGGGTGCGCCAAAAAACAAGGCCTGTTCCCATGTTCGACCGCCGTATTCCCGAATGGCTTCGCCATGCGCCCACCCCCGGCGTGCGCGGTTTCGCCATTCTGAGCGGCTGCGAGGCGATCGCGCGCGGCGTGATGATCTCCGTCATGCCGATCGCCATCTACAGTGCGCTGGGCGATGCGCGGATCGTATCGGAGGTCTATTTCCTCATCGGGCTTCTGTCGCTCGCCACCGGCCTCCTGGTACCCTGGCTGACGCGCTTCGTGCCGCGGCGGTACGTCTACACCGCCGGTTGCCTGGCCTTCATCTCCGGTGCGCTGGCCGCATCGGTGGGCGGAACCGTGCCGGTGATCGCGGGGCTCGCCCTCATCACGGCGGCGACGGTGACGATCTTCGTCTGCACCAACGCCTATGTGCTCGACTACATTGCGCGCAACAACCTGGGCCAGTGCGAGACGTCGCGGCTGTTCTATGCCGCATTGGGATGGACCCTGGGGCCGGCGCTGGGTGTCAGCCTGCACGCGGTCTGGGGCCCGGCGCCGTTCTGTATCGCCGCGCTCGCGATCGTGGTGATGCTCGCGGTGTTCCTGCGGCTGCGCCTCGGCAACGGACGGCTCATCGTGCGCAGCACGCGGCCTTCGCCCAACCCGCTAGCCTTTCTCGGGCGCTTTGCGGCGCAGCCGCGCTTGGTGACCGGCTGGATCTTCGCGGTGATCCGGTCCTGCGGCTGGTGGGTCTATGTCGTCTACCTGCCGATCTTCGCGATCGAGAGCGGGCTCGACCCGGCACTGGGCGGATGGCTGCTGTCGGTCACCAACGGGTGCCTGTTCCTCTCTCCGGTGATGCTGCGGTGGATGCAGCGCAGGTCGGTGCGCCGCACGGTGCGCACCGGTTTCATGGTGAGCGGGTTCTGCTTCATCTCGGCGACGTGGCTGGCAGGCACGCCGGTTCTGGCGCTGGCGGCACTTGTGGGCGGCTCGGCCTTCCTGATCCTGCTCGACGTGTCCGCGGGGCTGCCCTTCCTGCTGGCGGTCAAGCCGTCGGAACGCACGGAGATGTCGGCGATCTATGCCTCTTACCGCGACGTCTCCGGCATCATGACGCCCGGGGCCGCCTGGCTCGTGCTGCTGGCAGCACCCGTCTCGGGTCTTTTTGCGGTGAGCGGGGCGGGGCTGCTGTGCTGCTGGTGGCTGGCGCGCAACCTGCATCCGCGGCTCGGCAGGATCCGGATCGCGATGGAGCCGGCCCGGTCCCGCGGGCTTGCGCCGCTTCCGTCGACCGAACCGGCGTAGCGGCCGCGCGCATTGCATCTGCGCGGTGCCTCCGGTATCTGCGGTCACGCTTTCCCACAGTCGAACAGGTTCCGCCCGATGCCAGCCCCGAAAACGGCGCCCAAGAAACTCTTCATCAAGACCTATGGCTGTCAGATGAACGTCTATGACAGCGAGCGCATGGCCGAGGCGCTGGCGGGGTACGAACAGACCCAGACACCCGATGACGCCGACCTGATCCTGCTCAACACCTGCCACATCCGGGAAAAGGCGGCGGAGAAGGTCTATTCCGAACTGGGCCGGTTCAAGGGGCTGAAGGCCGCGCGGCCGGATCTGAAGATCGGCGTCGCGGGCTGTGTCGCGCAGGCGGAGGGGGCGGAGATCATGCGCCGCCAGCCGATGGTGGATCTGGTCGTCGGCCCGCAGAGCTACCACCGCCTGCCGGAGCTGGAGGCGCGGGCGCGGGGCGGCGAAAAGGCGCTCGACACCGATTTCCCGGCCGAGGACAAGTTCGACCACCTCGCGCGCCGGCCCAAAGCCGCGCGGGGCCCGACCGCGTTCCTGACGGTGCAGGAGGGCTGCGACAAGTTCTGTGCGTTCTGCGTGGTGCCTTATACGCGTGGGGCGGAGGTCTCGCGTCCGGTGGACCGCGTGCTGCTGGAGGCGCGGGATCTTGTCGAACGCGGCGTACGGGAGATCACGCTGCTGGGCCAGAACGTGAACGCGTATCATGGCACAGGGCCGGACGGGTCGGAATGGTCGCTGGCGAGGCTCATCTGGGCGCTGAACGACATCGACGGTCTGGAGCGGATCCGGTTCACGACTTCGCATCCGAACGACATGACCGACGACCTGATCGCGGCGCATGCGGACTGCCCGAAGCTCATGCCCTACCTGCACCTGCCGGTCCAATCCGGGTCGGACCGCATTCTGAAGCGGATGAACCGGAGCCACACGGCCGACAGCTACCTGCGTCTGATCGAGCGCATCCGGGCGGCGCGGCCCGATATCCTGATGTCGGGCGATTTCATCGTGGGGTTCCCGGAGGAGACGGAGGCGGATTTCAAGGCCACGCTCGACCTGATCGAGGCGGTGAATTACGGCTACGCGTTTTCCTTCAAGTATTCCACGCGTCCCGGCACGCCCGCGGCGGAGCGCCCACAGGTGGCCGCGGAGGTCGCCGACGAGCGCCTCCAACGGCTGCAGGCGCTCGTCACCCGCGCGCAGCGCGCGGCGCAAGAGGCGATGGTGGGCCGCGACGTCGGCGTGCTTTTCGAAAAGCCCGGCCGCAATCCGGGCCAGATGGTGGGCAAGTCCGATCATCTTCATGCCGTGCACGTCGATGGCGCCGATGTCCGGCCGGGCGACCTGCGCCGGGTGCGCATCACGTCCTCCGGTCCGAATTCGCTGGGCGGCGTGCTGGTCGATTGACCTTTTCTCAGACGCATCGCGGTTGGGACGTCCGTCCGGCTTGCGCGTTTGCCCTCCTAATGGCACCTTCGCGACAGTAGCGAGTCTCAGGAGCAGCCATTGGACAACGGCCCCTTGACGCATGGCGACGCGGCACTTTCCGACGGCGTGAACGAGGCCGTGGTGGAATTCCCCGACAACCGGCTTCTCATCGAACTCTGCGGTGAATTCGACCGCAACCTGACCGACATAGAACAGCGGCTGGGCGTGCAGATCCTGCGCCGCGGAAACCAGATCGCCGTCATGGGGGAGGAGGGGACCGACGCGCAAGCCGTCGCTTTGCTGCAGACGCTCTACGAACGGCTGGAACAGGGGCGCCCGGTCGGTGCGGAAGATATCGACCGCGAGTTCCGCATGGGCGCGACCGAGGAGGATTTCGTGCCGCGCGAGGGCGACCAGCTCGAAATGGCAGTCGGCGCGCGGGTGGAGATCAAGACCCGCAAGAAGCTGGTTGAGCCGCGGACCGACGCGCAGCGGGCCTATGTCCTCAGCCTCTTCGAGAAGGATCTCGCGTTCGGCATCGGTCCGGCGGGCACGGGCAAGACATACCTCGCGGTGGCGGTGGGCGTGAACATGTTCATCAACGGCCATGTGGACCGCATCATTCTCAGCCGCCCCGCCGTGGAGGCGGGCGAGAAGCTCGGCTACCTTCCGGGCGACATGAAGGACAAGGTCGATCCCTACATGCAGCCGCTCTATGACGCGCTGCACGATTTCATGCCGGGCCGGCAGCTGGCCAAGCTGATGGAGGAGAAGAAGATCGAGATCGCACCGCTGGCGTTCATGCGCGGCCGGACCCTGTCACGCGCCTTCGTGGTGCTGGACGAGGCGCAGAACGCCACGACCATGCAGATGAAGATGTTCCTGACCCGGCTGGGCGAGGGGTCACGCATGGTGATCACCGGCGACCGCACCCAGGTCGACCTGCCGCGCGGCGTGCAATCGGGGCTGTCGGATGCGGAACGGCTGTTGAAGCACATCCCGAAGATCGGGTTCAACTACTTCACGGCCAAGGACGTGGTGCGGCATCCGCTGGTGGCGAAGATCATCGAAGCCTACGAGGCCGATGGCGGAGCCGGTCTGACGCTGCCCGGAAGACAGGCATTTCGGACCGCAGTGCGTCGGCTTCCGCAGATGCCCCGTGCTGATCGACATCGTGATCGAGGACGCCGCTGGGCGGCGCTCGGCCTCGAAGCAATCGTCGAACGCGCGGCGCGCGCCTGCTGGCCCAGCTCGGATCTCGACCCGGACTGCGTCGAGATTGCCTGCTGGCCTGCGACGATGAGCGAATCGCCGCGCTCAACGCCGATTTCCGGGGCAAACCCGCAGCCACGAACGTGCTGAGCTGGCCGGCGCAGGAGCTGTGTCCGCCGGAATTGCCGCGGCCGGACCCGGACGGAACGGTTCCCCTGGGGGACATTGCGCTCGCCTTCGAGACCTGTGAGCGGGAAGCCGCCGATCAGGGCAGGCCCCCGAGCGCACATGTCACGCACCTGATCGTTCACGGAACTTTACATCTGATGGGATATGATCATGAAGACGAGCATGATGCGAATGTGATGGAAGCTCTGGAGATCGAGATTCTTTGCAATCTCGGGCTGCCTGACCCATATTCGTGAAACCCGCGCGGTACCCAGATCCGCGCCCGTTGTTGGAAAGGAAAAATGGACGACACCGACGGCTCGTCTGACGCGGCGCATGGCGCGCAGTCAGACCCGGACACGACGCGACAGAGTGGATTTTTCTCGCGTGTCTTCGAAGCGCTGAACCCATCCGAAGGGGATGAGGAGGAGGAGGATCAACCCAGATCCAATTCCGGCAGCGTACCCCATGGCATGATCAACCTGCGGCGCATGCGCGTCGAGGATGTCGCCATTCCCAAGGCCGATATCGTGGCAGTGTCGCAGGACGTGACGCTCGACGAACTTGTGGCGACCTTCAAGGACAGCGGGCTCACCCGGTTGCCCGTCTTCGACGGCACGCTGGACACGCCGGTCGGCTTCACCCATCTCAAGGATGTCGCGCTCGCCTTCGGCTTCAACGGCCACGGGCACGAATTCGACCTCAAGGCACTGCTGCGACCGCTGCTCTACGTGCCGCCATCGATGACCATCGGCGTCCTTCTGACCAAGATGCAGGCGGAGCGGCGCCACATGGCGCTGGTGATCGACGAATATGGCGGTGTCGACGGCCTCGTGACGATCGAGGACCTGATCGAGCAGGTCATCGGCGAGATCGAGGACGAGCACGATGTGGACGACGATACCTACTGGGTCCGTGAGAAACCGGGCCAGTACGTCGCGCTCGCGAAGACCCCGCTGGAGGAGTTCGAGGCCGAGATCGGGCAATCGCTGACCGACCACGACGAGGTCGACGAGGAAGAGATCGACACGCTGGGCGGTCTGGTCTTCATGCTCTCCGGGCGCGTGCCGACCCGGGGCGAGGTCGTTCTGCACCCCGAAGGCCCGGAGTTCGAAGTGCTCGATGCCGATCCGCGCCGGATCAAGCGGTTGCGGGTCCGCGTCCCGGGCGGCGTGGGGTGACATCCGGCCCGGCGTCGACGGACCCGCTGTTCGTGCGGGTCATGGCGCTGCGGCGTCCGGTGCCGGCATTGGCCGCGATTGCGTTCGGCGGGATCGCGGCGCTGGGTCAGCCGCCGATCGCGCTCTGGATCCTGACACTGTCGGGGCTCATCGGGCTATTCGCGCTGTTCCCGGCAGCGCAGAATGCGCGGCGTGCGGGGCTGCTGTTATGGCTGTTCGGAACCGCCTATTTCGCCATTTCGCTGCGCTGGCTGGTGGAGCCGTTCCAGGTCGAGGCGGAGATCTTCGGCTGGATGGCGCCTTTCGCGCTGGCGCTGATGGCCGGTGGGCTCGCGATGTTCTGGGCGGCGGCGGGGGCGGTGGCGCATCTGCTGGGAAAGGGCTTGGTTCCCCGCGCGATGATGGCGTTGGCGCTGTGTCTCGCCGCAGCGGAACTGGCCCGCGCCTATGTGTTCACCGGCTTTCCCTGGGCCGGCTTCGCGCAGATCTGGGTGGATCACGGGCTCTCGCAGACGCTTGCCTGGATCGGGCCGCACGGGCTTGGGCTTTTGACGCTGACCATGGCGGCCGTTCCCCTGGCATTGCAGAACCTGGCCCGGTTGGTCAGTCTTGGGGGTGTCGCCATCGCCGTCGCGGCGGGCGCATTTCTCGCGCCGCTCGCGGAAGTGCCTACGAGCGAGGGGCCGGTCGTGCGCGTGATACAGCCCAATGCGCCGCAGCAGGAGAAATGGGACCCGGAGAGGGCCGCGTTCTTCTTCCGGCGCCAGATCGAACTGACCGAAGCAGGCGATGTCCCCGACCTGGTCGTCTGGCCCGAGACCGCCATCGCACAGCTCATGAACCATGCCGAGGAAACGCTGGCCGTCGTCGCCCAGGCGGCACGTGGTGCTCCGGTCGCACTCGGCATGCTCCGCGAGGAGAATGGGCGCGGTTACAACTCGCTCCTCGTGGTCGATGGGGCGGGGGAGGTCACGGCAGTCTACGACAAGCACCACCTGGTGCCGTTCGGGGAGTACATGCCGTTTCCCGGGCTGTTCCGAAGTCTTGGAATCCGCGGCCTGGCGGCACGCGCGGATTTCGGCTTCACCCCCGGTCCGGGGCCGGAGATCGTTACGGTAGGCGGTCTGAAGGCGTTGCCGATGATCTGTTACGAGGCCGTCTTTCCGGCAAATGCGCGGGTTTCCGGCGACCGTCCCGACCTGCTTTTGCAGGTCACGAACGATGCATGGTTCGGCACATATGCTGGCCCACAGCAGCACCTGGCGCAAGCGCGGATGCGGGCGATCGAACAGGGTCTGCCGCTGGTCCGGTCGGCCAATACCGGCATTTCCGCGGTGATCGACGCACGGGGGCGAATCGTGGCGTCCATTCCGCTTGGCCAGCACGGCTTTGTCGATGCGCCCTTGCCGATGCGCAGGTCTCCGACGCGTTTATGCGCAGACCGGGGATTGGCCGGCGGTGGTCCTGGTGCTTGCGGGACTTGCCGCGATGGCTCTGCGCCGCCGCCGCCAATAGTGGCCGCCAATAGAGATTGACGCCAGCCATGGGCGCGCCTAAAGCGCTTTGACCTTCGTCACAACGGCTTCCTGGCGTGTCGGAGAAACAGTCATTGGAGCGTTTTCATGTCACGTCATAGCTATACCTTCACCTCCGAATCCGTTTCGGAGGGGCACCCGGACAAGGTCTGCGACCGCATTTCCGACGCCATCCTGGATGCCTTCCTCTCCGAGGAGCCCGAGGCGCGGGTCGCCTGCGAGACCTTCGCGACCTCCGGCCTTGTCGTGATCGGCGGCGAAGTCGGCCTGTCGGATCAGGAGACGCTCAAGAACTACATGGGCCGGATCGGCCAGATCGCGCGGGACTGCATCCGCGACATCGGCTACGAGCAGGAGAAGTTCCACTGGAACACATGCCACGTGCTGAACTTCCTGCACGAACAGTCCGCCACATCTTCCAGGGCGTGGAGAAGGACGGCGCCGGCGACCAGGGGATCATGTTCGGCTATGCGACGGACGAGACGCCGGAACTGATGCCCGCGCCGATCCAGTATTCGCACGCGATCCTGCGCCGCCTTGCGGAAGTGCGCAAGTCCGGGGCGGAGCCGACCCTGCGTCCGGACGCGAAATCGCAATTGTCGGTACGCTACGTGGACGGGAAACCCGTGGGTGTGAGCTCCATCGTACTCTCGACCCAGCACGAGAGCGAGGAGCAGACCTCCGACGACATCCGGGCGATAGTGGAGCCCTACATCCGCGAGGTCCTGCCCGAGGGCTGGATCACCAATGAGACGGAGTGGTGGGTGAACCCGACCGGCACCTTCGTGATCGGCGGTCCGGACGGGGACGCCGGGCTCACGGGACGCAAGATCATCGTCGACACCTATGGTGGTGCCGCGCCGCACGGAGGCGGTGCGTTTTCGGGAAAGGATCCGACGAAGGTCGACCGGTCGGCGGCCTATGCCGCGCGATACGTGGCCAAGAACATCGTGGCCGCCGGACTTGCCGGCAAGTGTTCGGTGCAGTTGTCCTACGCGATCGGCGTGGCGAAGCCCCTGTCGATCTATGTCGATACCTACGGAACGTCGGAGATCCCGGCGGAGGTGATCGAGGCGGCCATCGGCAAGGTCGTCGACCTGACGCCGCGCGGCATCCGCACACATCTGGACCTGAACCGTCCGATCTATTCCCGCACCGCCGCCTATGGCCATTTCGGCCGTGCGCCGGAGGCCGATGGCGGGTTCAGCTGGGAGCGCACGGACCTGGTGGACGCGCTGAAGGCGGCGGTCTGAGCGTCGGACCGTTTTGAAGCGGAGCGCGCTGGCGCGCACGTCGTTCGGTTGCGCGGCGCCGAGGCGCGAGCCGAGCGAGGGGGCTTTGCCCCCTCGGGCTCCCCCAAGGTATTTGAGGACCCAAAGAAGGGAGCGCGCGTGCACATGGCGCAGAGGCCGCATCGCAATTTCTATGGCCGTCGCAAGGGCAAGCATCTGAAGGCCAGCCAGGAGCGGTACCTGGAAGAGGACCTGGCGGCGCTGTCGCCGGGGCTCGTCGACTGGGACGCCAATCCGGAGCGGCGGAAGCTCGACCTCGATGCGCTGTTCGGAGGGCGGCCGGTCTGGCTCGAGATCGGGTTCGGCGGGGGCGAGCACATGGTGCATCAGGCTGCCGGCAACCCGGATGTGGGGATCATCGGCTGCGAGCCCTACATCAATGGCGTTGCGATGCTGCTGGGCAAGATCAGGGCTGCGGGTGTGGAGAACCTGCGGGTTTACCCGGGCGATGTGCGAGATCTCTTCGACGTGCTTCCGGATGGGTCGGTCGCGAAATCGTTCCTGCTCTATCCCGATCCCTGGCCCAAGGCGCGCCATCACCGGCGGCGGTTCGTCACGCCCGAGCACCTGGAGCCGCTGGCCCGGGTCATGGCCACCGGCGCCGAATTGCGCGTGGCGACCGACATTCCCGATTACGTGCGCCAGACGCTGCAGGAGGTGCCGCACCACGGCTTCGACTGGCTGGCCGAGCGGCCAGCGGACTGGCGGCGCCCGTGGCAGGACTGGCTGTCGACGCGGTACGAGCAGAAGGCGCTGCGCGAGGGCCGGGTGCCGCATTACCTGACATTCCGGCGGACTTGAGCAGGTCGGCGGATGGGTGCAGTCAGCGCGGACAGGCGATGGACGCTGGCACGCGGCGTTGCTATCAGGCCCCTGAACAAGGTGGGAGTGACACGGCGATGGCAGATCACGGCGGTCCGGTTCCGATGATCTCGTACCCGTGCGCGGGTCTGTCGGGTATGGCAGAGGTGCCCGGCGACAAGTCGATCTCGCATCGGTCGCTGATCCTGGGCGCGCTGAGCGTGGGTGAGACGCGGATCACCGGGCTTCTGGAAGGTCAGGACGTATTGGACACCGGGCGGGCGATGCGCGCCTTCGGGGCGGAAGTGACGCGGCACGGTGCGGGCGCCTGGTCGGTGCATGGTGTGGGCGTCGGCGGGTTCGCCGAGCCGGATCAGGTCATCGACTGCGGCAATTCCGGAACGGGCGTGCGGCTGATCATGGGGGCGATGGCGACCTCGCCCATCACGGCGACCTTTACCGGGGATGCGAGCCTGAATGGCCGGCCCATGGCGCGGGTCACGGACCCCCTGGCGATGTTCGGAGCGCGCACGGTGGGCCGGACGGGGGGGCGCCTGCCGATGACGATTCTCGGGGCGGCGGAACCGATCCCGGTCACCTACCACGTGCCGGTGCCGTCGGCGCAGGTGAAATCGGCGGTGCTTTTTGCCGGGCTCAACGCGCCGGGTCAGACCGTCGTGATCGAGCGCGAGGCGACGCGAGACCATACCGAGCGGATGCTGGCGGGCTTCGGCGCCGAGGTTGCGGTCGAGGAAAGCGCACAAGGCCGCATCATCACGCTCACCGGGCAGCCGGAACTGCGCCCGCAAGAGATCGCGGTGCCACGGGACCCGAGTTCCGCGGCGTTTCCGGTCTGCGCCGCGCTGATCACGCCCAATTCGGACGTGCTGGTTCCCGGGATCGGGTTGAACCCGACCCGGGCGGGGCTTTACACCACGTTGCAGGAGATGGGCGCGGATCTGACTTATGAGAATGCGCGCGAAGAGGGGGGAGAGCCTGTGGCGGATCTGCGTGCGCGGTTCTCGCCCGACATGCGCGGCATCGACGTTCCGCCGGAGCGGTCGGCCAGCATGATCGACGAGTACCCGATCCTCTCGGTCGTGGCGGCGAATGCGGTGGGTCGGACCGTGATGTCGGGCGTGAAGGAGTTGCGGGTGAAGGAAAGCGACCGGATCGACGCGATGGCGAAGGGACTGCGCGCGAACGGTGTGGCGGTCGAGGAAGGCGAGGACTGGTGGGCAGTCGAAGGTCTGGGCGCCGGCGGTGTGAAGGGCGGCGAGACCTGTGCCACGCATCTCGATCATCGAATCGCGATGTCGTTCCTGATCCTTGGCATGGCCGCGCGGAAGCCCGTGTCGGTCGATGACGGCGGCCCGATCGTCACGTCATTTCCGATCTTCGCCGACCTCATGGCTGCGCTCGGCGCGCGGATCGAACGCGCATGAGCGCCGGTCGCATCTTTCTCTACGCTTTGTTGCTGGCCGCGATCTGCCTTGGTGCGTTCTACCTGCTGGTCCCCGATCTTCTGGTGGGCGAGGAGCGCAGCTTCGATTTCCGGTACGACGGCTACGATTTCAGGACGGCGCAGGATTACTTGACGTACCTCGATCGGGAAGAGCTGATCGGGCCCTACCTGACCTTTTATCGGTGGATCGACACCGCCTTTCCGCTGGCGGTGTTCGGGCTCCTCATCACGAGCATATGGGCACTGTGGGCGCGCGCGGCGCCGGCGATTGCCGTCCTTGGCGCATTCGTGGCGATCGGCTACGCGGTTGCCGATTACGTCGAGAATTCGGCGGTCGCGGCGTTGCTGCGTGCCGGAGCGGACGACATCACTGCGGAGGCGGTGAACGTGGCCTCTGCGGCGACCCAAGGCAAGTGGGTGGCGCTTTTCGGTGCGCTGATCGTGATCGCGGCCGGTATCCTGATCGCGTTGGTCCGCGGGGTCGACAGGTGAGCTTCACCATCGCGATCGACGGGCCTGCCGCCTCGGGCAAGGGGACGGTGTCGAAGGCAGTGGCGCGTCATTTCGGGTTCGCCCATCTGGATACCGGGCTGCTCTACCGCGCGGTCGGGGCGAAGATGCTGCAAGGCGAGGATCCGGCGAATGCGGCGCGTACCCTCGTCGCCGAAGATCTGGACGACGGCACGCTGCGCACGCAGGAGGTGGCGGACGCCGCATCCAAAGTGGCGGCCATCCCGGAGGTGCGCGCGGCCCTTCTCGATTTCCAGCGCGCCTTCGCCCGACGCGCGGGCGGCGCGGTGCTGGACGGCCGTGACATCGGGACGGTGATCTGCCCGGAAGCGGAAGCGAAACTCTTCGTGACGGCGAGCCCGGAGGTGCGCGCCAGACGGCGCCTGACGGAACTGACGGAGCGCGGCTATGCCGACGACTACGACGCGGTGCTGGCCGACGTGAAGGCGCGCGACGCGCGGGACACCGAACGCGCCGCCGCCCCGTTGCGACCGGCCGACGATGCCCTGGTGATCGACACGTCCGAGATGGGTATCGAGGCGGCGGTTGCGGCGGCGATCGAGGCGGTCACGGCGCGTCGAGCCGGATCGTGAAGACTGCAGTTCATGTGAACGCGGAGACGAGAGTCCTGGTCGCTCTGGTGACCTGACAAAAGAGCAGAGGGAGCAGAGATTTGAAACAGCGCAAGATCGGTGAGGCGGAGGTCGGCTGCCTCGGCTACGGGGCGATGTCGTTTGCAGAGTTCTACGGGCCGACGACGGAGGAGAATTCCTTCGCCATCATGGAGGCCTGCCTCGACGCCGGGGTGACCCATCTCGACACGTCAAATGTCTATGGCGCGGGGCGGTCCGAGAAGGCGATCGGGCAGTTCCTGAAGGATCATCCCGGCACCCGGGACCGGTTTCACATCGCGACCAAGGCCGGGATAACGCGACGCGACGGCGCACGCGTCTTCGACAATTCACCCGAACATCTCGAGGCCGAACTCGACGGATCGCTGGAACGGATGGGGATCGACTGTGTCGACCTTTTCTATGTCCACCGGCGCGACGCGGCGCGCGAGATCGAGGAGGTGACGGAGACGCTGGCGGGCCTCGTCCGTAAGGGCAAGACCCGCGCCATCGGGTACTCGGAAATCGCGCCGTCGAGCCTCCGCAAGGCCCATGCGGTCCATCCCATCGCAGCAGTGCAGTCGGAGTATTCGCTCGCCACGCGGTTTCCCGACCTGGGGCTGGTGCAGACTTGTGCGGAGCTGGGCGTGGCCCTTGTCGCGTTCAGCCCCGTGGCGCGGTCGATGCTCACCGATCATCCGCTGGCGCCGGAGGTCATCCCGGAGCTGCCGTTCCTGAAGGTCAACCCGCGCTTCGTGGCGCCGAACTACGCGCGCAACCTCGAGATCACGGACGGATTTCGCAAGCTTGCTGCGGAGATGCAGATACCGGCCGCAGGAACTCGCCATTGCCTGGTGTCTCGCGCGCGGCGCGCATGTGGTGCCGATTCCGGGGACGCGGTCGGTGGAGCATTTCGGCGAACTGGTCGCGGGTGCGAATGCATCTCTGAGCGATGATGACATGGCGCGGATAGAGGCGGTGCTTCCCGTGGGCTGGGCCCATGGCGACCGCTACTCGGATGACCAGTGGGTGGGGCCGGAGCGCTACTGCTGAACGATGCCGGTCTTGACAGCGGGTTTGCGGTCCCAAACGACGCTTGGGGCTTGCCATTCGCGGCCGATCCCGCTATGGCACGCCGCGTCGACAAGGTGGATTAACCACTGCGAGCAAGATGAAGGGGCAGGGTCGGACTTCCGGCCCTCTTTGTTTTGGGCCCTCACCTGCTGGGGGCAGCGACGATCAAACCGGAGACCCGCGGAGACAACCGCGCGGCCAGACACAACGTAAAGGAACACCAGAGCCACATGGCAAACGCAACGATGGAGGAATTCGAAGCCCTCCTCGAAGAAAGCTTCGAAATGGACACGCCCGATGAGGGGTCTGTCGTCAAGGGCAAGGTCATCGCGATCGAAGCGGGCCAAGCCATCATCGATGTCGGCTACAAGATGGAAGGCCGCGTCGATCTCAAGGAATTCGCAAATCCCGGAGAACAGCCCGAAATCGCCATCGGCGACGAGGTCGAAGTGTTCCTGCGGTCTGCCGAGAATGCACGCGGCGAAGCGGTCATCAGCCGCGAGATGGCGCGCCGCGAGGAAGCCTGGGACCGGCTCGAGAAGGCTTACGCCGATGACGCGCGCGTCGAAGGCGCAATCTTCGGCCGTGTGAAGGGCGGGTTCACCGTCGATCTGGGCGGCGCCGTGGCGTTCCTGCCCGGCAGCCAGGTGGACGTCCGCCCGGTGCGTGACGCCGGACCGCTGATGGGACTGAAGCAGCCGTTCCAGATCCTCAAGATGGACCGCCGCCGGGGCAACATCGTGGTCTCCCGCCGCGCAATCCTCGAGGAAAGCCGTGCGGAGCAGCGCGCCGAGGTCATCGGCAACCTCACCGAGGGCCAGAACGTCGATGGCGTGGTCAAGAACATCACCGAATACGGGGCCTTCGTGGACCTGGGCGGTGTCGACGGCCTGCTGCACGTGACCGACATGGCCTGGCGCCGGGTCAACCACCCGTCGGAGATCCTGTCGATCGGCGAGACGATCAAGGTGCAGGTCATCAAGATCAACAAGGAAACCCACCGCATCAGCCTCGGCATGAAGCAGCTTCAGGAAGATCCATGGGATCTGGTGGCCGTGAAATACCCGCTGGAATCGGTGCATACCGGCCGCGTGACCAACATCACCGACTACGGCGCCTTCGTGGAGCTGGAGCCGGGGGTCGAGGGGCTTGTGCACGTGTCCGAAATGTCCTGGACCAAGAAGAACGTGCATCCCGGCAAGATCGTCTCCACCAGCCAGGAGGTCGAGGTCATGGTGCTGGAGATCGACCAGGCCAAGCGCCGCGTGTCCTTGGGTCTCAAGCAGACCATGCGCAATCCGTGGGAGGTCTTCTCGGAGACGCATCCGTCGGGCACCGAGGTCGAGGGCGAGGTCAAGAACATCACCGAGTTCGGTCTCTTCATCGGTCTGGAAGGCGATATCGACGGGATGGTGCACCTCTCCGACCTCAGCTGGGACCAGCGCGGCGAAGAGGCGATCCAGGAATACCGCAAGGGCGACGTCGTCCAGGCGGTCGTGTCCGAAGTGGACACCGAGAAGGAGCGGATCTCGCTTTCCATCAAGGCGCTGGGCGGCGACAAGTTCGCCGAGGCCGTCGGTGGCGTGAAGCGCGGCTCGATCATCACGGTGACCGTGACCTCCATCGAGGATGGCGGGATCGAGGTGGAGTACGAGGGCATGAAGTCCTTCATCCGCCGCTCCGACCTGTCGCGTGACCGGTCCGAGCAGCGGCCCGAGCGTTTCTCGGTCGGGAACAAGGTGGACGTGCGCGTGACCAACCTCGACAGCCGCAACCGCCGTCTGGGCGTCTCGATCAAGGCGCGCGAGATCGCCGAGGAAAAGGAAGCCGTGCAGCAATACGGCTCCTCCGATTCGGGTGCGTCGCTGGGCGATATCCTGGGGGCCGCGCTCAAGGGCGACGACGACTGATCGACGCGAGACCTGCAGGATTCGACGAGGCCCCGGAGGTGTTCCGGGGCCTTTTTCTTGCGCCGCGCCGCCCGGCACTGGCGGCGGGCGTCAGGTGAGGATCTCCCGAGGCGGGGCCGCTTTCGCAGCAGGTAGCGACCGTTTTCGTGCCGAGCTTCCCCCGCAACCCCCAATTCCGGGCATTTGCATTATCCGCGGCGAATCAATGGTTTCGGCAGCCGGGTTTGGCGCAGGGCCATTGTGATGCCGGTGCGGGTTGTTGCGAGAATTGCCGCCATCCAGGCGGATATTCGGCGTGAAAACATGCATTTCGGTCAAGGCTTCCGCTTCCGGTCACGCCAGTTTTTTCCTATAGTCTCGGTCACCACACGATTTGCCTGTGGCGGGCCGGGAGGGCACGTATGATCCGCTCTGAACTGATTCAGCGTATTGCTGACGAGAATCCCCACCTTTATCAGCGAGACGTGGAGCGCATCGTCAACACGATCTTCGAAGAGGTGACGAGCGCCATGTCGCGGGGTGATCGGGTGGAGTTGCGCGGCTTTGGCGCCTTTTCGGTCAAGAAGCGGGATGCGCGCACGGGCCGCAATCCGCGCACCGGCGAAAGCGTCCATGTCGAGGAAAAGCACGTGCCGTTCTTCAAGACCGGCAAGCTGTTGCGAGATCGTCTGAACGGGAAAGCCTGATGCGATACATACGTTACGCCTGCATTGCCATTTTCGCGATCGCGCTCATCGCGATCGCCGTCGCCAATCGGAACATCGTCGAAATCCGGCTTCTTCCGCTGGAGATAGCCGACCTTTTCGCGGTTGCACCCAGTATCCAGCTGCCGCTTTTCATCATCATCTACGGCGGCATCCTGGTCGGGCTTCTGGTGGGCTTCATCTGGGAATGGCTGCGCGAGCACGGGCAGCGGTCCGAGGCCGCGCGGCTTGCGCGCGAAAAGCGCAGTCTGGAGCGTGAAAACCAGCGTCTGAAAGGCGAGCGGCACAAGGGCAAGGACGAAGTGCTGGCGATTCTCGACGAGGCAAGCTAGGTCCGGGATCATGAAACCCGGAATCGCCGTGAAGATCTGCGGTCTCCGCAGCAAAGCGGAGCTGACCTTGGCTGCCGAAGCCGGCGCGAGGTATTGCGGGTTCGTCTTCTTCGACAAGTCGCCACGCTGCATCGATATGGAAACGGCGCGGGCCTTGGCCGCGCACGCACCTGTCGGGATGGCAAAAGTCGCTCTGACGGTCGACGCGGATGACGATTTTCTCGATCGGCTGGTGGGCGAAGTGCCCCTCGACATGCTGCAACTGCACGGGCAGGAGAGCCCCGAGCGCGTCGCCTCGATCAAGGACCGTCACGGTCTGCCGGTGATGAAGGCGCTGGGCATTGCCGAGGCGGAGGACCTCGCGGCGCTCGAGACGTACGAGCAGGTCGCCGACCAGATCCTGGTCGACGCCAAGCCGCCGCGGACCTCGCAATTGCCGGGCGGCAACGGGCTGCAATTCGACTGGCGGCTGATCGCCGGGCGCGACTGGGCGCGGCCCTGGATGCTGGCGGGCGGCCTGACGCCTCAGAACGTCGCCGAAGCCATCGAGATGACCGGAGCGCGGCAGGTCGACGTGTCATCCGGCGTCGAACGCGCGCCTGGTGTGAAGGAGCCGGCGCTGATCCGGGATTTTGTCGCCGCTGCGAGGCAGACCGCACTCGCGGAAGGTTGAGAGACACATTCCGGGCGGCGTAAACCGACTCAGCACGGCGGCCGCTTCCCGCGCAGACCCGCGTCTTTGTCTCTTTCGCTTGGGCCGTCGCACCTGTATCCAGAGGACCGATGACAGACAGGGAGCGCGCCATGGCAGAAGACCTGATCAACTCTTTCATGACCGGTCCGGACGAACGGGGCCGGTTCGGTCAGTTCGGCGGGCGGTTCGTCAGCGAGACGCTGATGCCGCTGATCCTGGAGCTGGAGGCCGAATACGAGAAGGCCAAGACCGACCAGAGCTTCTGGGACGAGATGGATTTCCTGTGGAAGCATTATGTCGGCCGGCCCAGCCCGCTCTACTTCGCCGAGCGGCTGACGGAGCATTTCGGCGGCGCCAAGGTCTACATGAAGCGCGACGAGCTCAACCACACCGGCGCGCACAAGATCAACAACGTGCTCGGCCAGATCCTGCTCGCCCGCCGCATGGGCAAGGAGCGCATCATCGCGGAGACGGGCGCCGGACAGCATGGCGTGGCGACGGCGACGGTCTGCGCGAAGTTCGGGCTGAAATGCGTGGTCTACATGGGCGCGCATGACGTGGAGCGGCAGAAACCGAACGTGTTCCGGATGAAGCTTCTGGGCGCCGAGGTGATCCCGGTGACCTCCGGCCGCGGTACGCTCAAGGATGCGATGAACGACGCGCTGCGCGACTGGGTGACGAATGTCCGCGACACGTTCTACTGCATCGGCACGGTGGCGGGCCCGCACCCCTATCCGGCCATGGTCCGCGATTTTCAGTCGATCATCGGCAAGGAAACCCGCGAGCAGATGCACGAAGCCGAGGGTCGCCTGCCGGACACGATCATCGCCGCGATCGGGGGCGGATCGAACGCCATGGGGCTGTTCTATCCGTTCCTCGACGATCCGACCGTCAACATCATCGGCGTCGAGGCCGGCGGCAAGGGCGTGAACGACAAGATGGAGCATTGCGCGTCGCTCACCGGCGGGCGGCCGGGCGTGCTGCACGGCAACCGGACCTATCTGCTGCAGGACGATGACGGTCAGATCCTGGAGGGTTTCTCGATCTCTGCGGGGCTCGATTATCCCGGGATCGGGCCGGAGCATTCCTGGCTGCACGACGTCGGCCGGGCGAAGTACGTATCGATCACCGATGCCGAGGCGCTGGAGGCGTTCCAGCTCTGCTGCGAGAAGGAAGGCATCATTCCGGCGCTGGAGCCGTCGCATGCGCTTGCCCACGTCACGAAGATCGCGCCGGAGCTGCCGAAGGATCACATCATCTGCATGAACATGTGCGGCCGCGGCGACAAGGACATCTTCACCGTGGCCCGAGCCTTGGGGATGCAGATGGGCGAAGGCGACTGACCCTTCGGCGCATCGCTGCCCGCGCCTCAGAGCAGGGTCATGCCACTGCCATACTGTTCCAGAACCTGCAGCGGCACGATAGCGAGCGCGCGGGCATGGGTTGCCTTCAGGTTCACGCGGGGCGCGCAGCCTTCCTCGTGCGCCTGCAGGAAGCGCGAAGCACAGAGGCACCAGGAATCCCCCGCTTTCAATCCGGCAAAGCGGAACTCGGGACGCGGGGTCGACAGGTCGTTGCCGACATATTTCGAGAATGCGAGGAACTCCGCGGTCATGATCGCGCAGACCGTATGGCTGCCTTGATCGGCCGCGCAGGTGTTGCAGTGTCCGTCGCGGAAGAACCCGGTAACCGGGTCCAGGCCGCAGACCTCCAGGGGTCCGCCGAGGACGTTGACGCTATCATCCGGTTCCATCAAGCTTTTCCGCCTCCGTCGCTATTCTGCGGAACATCTCAACGTTCTGTTCGTGCACTCCCGGATCCCGAAAGGACCGGTCGGCGGCCGTCGTTACGATTACCACATCCCGCGCCTGATCGATATAGAGGTATTGGCCGTAGATGCCACGCCCCATGAACTCGCCCGGCTGCGCGCCGACCGGGATCCACCACTGGTAGCCGTAGCCGATCTCTCCCGGATCTGTGGGGGCGGAGGCGGTCGTACTCTCCGCGATCCAGTCTTTCGGTACGATCTGCTTCCCCTGCCAACGTCCGTCTTGTTCGATCATGGCGCCGAACCGGGCATAGTCGCGGGTGGTGAGGTTGAGCCCGCCGAGTACGAACGCCACCCCCTCGCCATCGGTCAGATAGTAGGCGTCGCGGTCCTGGCCCAGCTTCGCGATGATCCTGTCGCTCATCAACTCCGCCACGCTGCGGCCCGTGGCTCCACGGATCACCATGCCCAGCACATGCGTGTCGATGGAGACGTATTGCCAGTCGGTCCCGGGCTCGGTGAACGTCTCCGTCAGGCCGGCGGCGAAGCCATCCATGGAGCCGCCGAGGGCGATCACCCGCCCCATGCGATTGATGTCGGAGTCGTAGTCGAGGTAATCCTCGTCGAAGGTCACGCCCGAGGACATCTGCAGCACGTCGCGGATCGTCGCGCCGTCATAAGCGCCGCCGCTGAGTTCGGGTGCGTATTGCGTGACGGGATCGTCCAGAGACCCGATGGCGCCTTCTGACGCCAGGATACCGAACAGAGCCGAGAGGTAGGATTTCGCCATAGACCAGCTGATCCGCCGGTCGTCCGGCCCGGTGCCGAGGTGGTAGCTTTCGTGCAGGATCCGCCCATCCCGCAGCACGAGGAGCGAGGTGACCGCACGCTCCTCGATCCAGGCCTCCGTCCCCTCGGGCAGGGTGAGGTCGGGGCCGTCTGGCAGTTCTGCCACAGGTTCGGCGCCGCGGGGTACGGGCGTGGTCAGGAACGCGGCATCCATGTTTGAGAAGTTCGCCACGATCCTCTTATCGTCGAAGAGCGTGTTGACCGCCAGCAGCCGGCCGATCTCCTCGCGCTTCCAGATCCCGATCACGACGACCGCGAGGATGGCGGCCAGCAGCAGGCGTCCCAGCCATTTTCCGAGTGTCCGCATGCCTGTCCTTTCTCTCGTCATTGCTTCGCAAGACCTCGCCCGCGTCCGACAGGAAATCGCATTGCGAATTCGGTCTTGCAACGTCTGTTGCGCTCATCGTGCAACACGCCCTGGCCTCCTGCGCGGTCTTAGCCGGATCGCCAATGCACCCAGCGGCCATGGAAATCGGCACGCCCGAGGGGCATCAATTCGCCACCCGGCCATATCTGCAGCATGATCGCGGCGCCGCCTGTGCCGCGGCGGTCGCCGTCGCTTTCCAGTTGCATCCAGGCAAGCGGGCGGGTCTCGGTCGCGGTCGCGCCGGCCGCCTCCATCAGGGACCGGCCTCGCCCCTGAACTTCGGGCGGAAAATATTGCCAGGCGATGGTGTTCTGAACCAGGTGCAACTGCCCTTCCGGCGCCTCCGCGAGCCGGGTCTCCAGCCAGTCCACCGCATCGCCGCAATCCACCGTCACGGGCACGGCGCCGGCGGCCGCGCGGGTCATCGCCAGCCGGTCGGGCTGGTCAGGCCAAAGGAACGCCGTGAGCCGCAAGAGATCCTGTGGGTCTGCGGGGTCGAGCGGCATCAGGTCGACGCCGCGGCGTTCGACGATCACCGGCGCTGCGTCTGGCGGCGGCGGGCCATCCCAGTCCGGCGCAAGCGTCACCACGGCGTCCGGTGGCCCCAAGCGCCAGCCGGGGCCAGCGAGCGAGAACCGGTCCCACATCAGGTTGAGCCCGCCCGACGCGCCCAGTTCCGAAAGCCGGATCGGAAGACCGAACCTTGCCACCGCGACATGTGCCGCGGGGATCAGCGCGGCCGAGCGGCGGATCTCGTTGGTCTGTGGTGGGCTGGCGATCCAATCGATGAGGAAGTCGGCGTTGCGATCCAAGGCGCCCAGGATCCCCGCGCGGAAGGTCGCGGCATCGGGGTTTGCAGGTGGATAGATTTCGTCGAGCGTTGGATCGCCTCCGAGGCGCAACGCGTGGAGCCCACCCGCAATGCGGAGCGGTAGTGAAACGCCGGAAGGTCCGATGTCGCCGTCAAATCGGTCGCACGCCTCGGCCAGTGCCGATCCGTGCGGCCAGTCCTCGGCCAGCAGCGTGCAAAGACGATGCATGAAGGGCGAGCCGAGTGTGCGGCAGGCTTCCGCCTGATCACGAAACGCCGACCGCAGCGCTGTCATCTGAACCGGTCCATGAGTTTCTGCAGGGGCGAGCGACCGTCTGCTGCTGCGGCCTCCGGCGCGGGAGCCGTTTCCGGTTCCTGAGACGCGGGCGATGTTTCCGAAGGCTTGCTTGTCGCCTTCGTTCCGGTGCCCGAGCGCGGCGGATTGGCGCGAAGCGACACGGCGTTCAGGAACCGGCCACCATCGCCCGTCGCCAGGTGTTCGGCGCCATCCGCGACGCCGCGCAGCACGTCGTCCAGCCAGTCGCCGTCGGATTTCGCGAAATCGTGCAGCACGTAGCCCGGCACCGCGTCCTTGTGGCCGGGATGCCCCACCCCCAGCCGGACCCGCGCGTAGTCGGGGCCGATATGGCCGTGCACGGAGCGCAGACCGTTGTGGCCCGCATGGCCGCCACCGGTCTTGAACTTGACCTTGCCGGGCGCGAGGTCGATTTCGTCATGCAGCACGATCACGTCCGAGGGGTCGAGCTTGAAGAAGCGCATCGCCTCTCCCACCGACTGCCCGGAGCGGTTCATGAAGGTCTCGGGCTTCAGCAGCAGGGCCTTGTCGCTGCCCAGCCGCCCTTCGCTCGCCAGCCCTTGAAACCGCGATTTCCACGGTCCGAACCCGTGGTCCTCGGCGATCCGGTCGACCGCCATGTAACCGATATTGTGGCGGTGACCCGCATATTTCGTGCCCGGGTTGCCCAAACCCACGATCAGCTTCATCTGCCGTGCCTCATTTTCAGACTGCACCCGCAGCATACCAGCGGGAGGAGGCGCGCAAAACCCCCGCGCATCATCCGGCGTCTGATGAAAAAAGGGGGCCGTGAAAGGCCCCCTTGTCACTGTCCCGATGTGCCGCGCAGAGTTATCCCTGCTCTTCTTCGGCATCCTCTCCGACGGTCGGCACCTCGTCCGCGTCGGTGTCTTCGTCGCCGTCTTCCGCCGCATCCGCGGCCTTCAGACCGGACGGCGCGGAGATGTTGCAGATCACGAAGTCGCGGTCGATCGTCGGGCGTGCACCCTCCGGCAGGTCGATGCTGGAAATGGTGAGCGTGTCGCCGATCTCCATGCCCGAGATGTTGGCCACAAGCTTTTCGGGAATATCGCCCGCGATGACGCTCAGTTCCACCTCGGGGCGGACCAGTGTCACGACACCGCCCTTGCGCAGGCCCGGCGCTTCGGCCTCGCCCTCCAGTTCCACATGGACATAGAGCTTCACGCGGGTCGTGCGCTTGAGCCGCATCAGGTCGAGATGCGTCGGCAGATCGCGCACCACGTCGCGTTGCACGTTCCGGCAGATCACGCGCACGTCGTCCTGGCCCTCGACCTGGAGGTTCCAGAGCTGCGACATGAAGCGACCCGCCTTGAGCTTCGCCAGAAGCTTGTTGAAGTCGATGTTGATCGGTTGCGGATCGAGGCCGCCACCGTAAACGATCCCAGGTACCAAGCCGTCGCGGCGGGCTTGACGGGCGGCGCCCTTGCCTGTCCCCGTCCGGACCTGGGCCACGAGATCAGGGATCTCACCAGCCATAGTCGTATCTCCTGTTTGTCTGCTGCGGGCCGCCTCCAAGGCTGTCGGTCACCGCATGAAGCCGGGCGTATAGACCGGTTCCCGCGCTCTGAAAAGACCCAAAATGCCCGCTGTCGGCACTTGCGGTTGCCCGCGCGGCATGCGAGCGCAGGTGCCATGTCCGGAGTGGGTGATATCGCAATGTCGCGTCGGCCGATGGCGGCCTTCGTCGCGGTCGGCATCGCCTGGGGCAGCTTCGCCGCGCTGGTGCCGCCGGTCAAGGCGCAGATCGGGGCGTCGGACGGGCTTTATGGCGGTCTCATGCTCGTGGCGTCTCTCGGGGCACTGGCGGCGATGTGGCTGGCGCCGTTCGCGCACGCGCTGGCGGGGCGTTGGGCGATGGTGGTGGGTGCGCTCGCCATCGGCCTCGGTTTCGGGCTCGCGGGGATGGCGCCGGGGCCGGCCTGGTTCGCGCTTGCGATGCTGCTTGCCGCGGGCGGGTCGGGCGTGGCGGACGTGCTGGCGAATGCGGAAATCGCGGACAGCGAGTCGCGGAGCGGTCGCAGCCTGATGAACCTCAACCACGCGATCTATTCCTTTGCCTTCGCGGGCGCCGCGCTCAGTTCCGGGGCGTTGCGCGATGCAGGCACGGCACCATCGACGATCCTTTGGCTGTTCTGCTCCGCCATCGCGCTCCTGTGCCTCGCGATGTGGACTCGCGCGCGTGTCGCGGAGCCGGGACAGGACGCGGAGGAGGAGACGCGCGGTCTACCGGTCCTGCTGATCTGGCTCGGGGGGGGCGTCGTGCTCTCGGCCATGCTCGTGGAGGCCTCGACCGAAGGTTGGGCGGCGCTGCACCTCGAACGCACGTTGGGCGGCGGGGCGGAGGCGGGCGCGCTCGGGCCCGCGCTCTTCGCGATCATGATGGGGTTCGGGCGGCTCTCGGGCCACGCGCTCGTGCGCCGGGTGCCGGAGCTTCAGATGATCGGCGCGGCCTGCCTCATCGCCGCGACGGGCCTCGCCATGGCCGGGTCGGCGCCGGTGCTCTGGGTGGCGCTCCTCGGCTTTGCGCTGACGGGGCTTGGAATTTCGGTCGTGGTGCCGCTGGCTCTGGCACTGGTCGGTCGGTCCGCACCACCGAAAGTGCGCCTTGCCGCCATCAGCCGCACAGCCGCGCTGGGGTATGGCGCCTTCTTCTTCGGCCCGCCGGTCATGGGCGGGCTCGCGCAGGTCTTCGGGTTGCGGGCGGCGTTCTGGGCGATCGCCGGCGTGATGGTCGCCGTGAGCCTGTTGCTTGTCCCGGCCTTGGCGCGGCAATTGCGCGGCGCCCCGAGCCGCAGGTAGCCGCGCGCCGATCGACAGATGCTCAGTTCTGCCAGCGCCCTTCGAAATCCGACGGAATCAGCAGGTTGTGCGGCCCGAGCGACTCCACGTTGCGTTCGCCGCACAGCGCCATCGAGAAGTCGAGTTCCTTGTGGATCACCTCGAGCGCCGTCTCCACGCCCTTCTGGCCCATGGCACCCAGGCCGTAGATGAAGGACCGGCCGATATACGTGCCCCTGGCGCCCATCGCCATCGCCTTCAGCACGTCCTGACCGGTCCGGATGCCGCCATCGAGATGCACCTCCACCTCGCTGCCCACGGCGTCGAGGATCGGGCGCAGCATCCGGATCGAGCTCAGCGCACCGTCGAGTTGCCGCCCGCCGTGGTTCGACACCACGATCGCATCGGCGCCGAGCTTGGCGGCCTGCTTGGCGTCCTCCGGATCGAGGATGCCCTTCAGGATCACCTTGCCGCCCCATTGCTCCATCAGCTTGGCGACCTTGCCCCAGTCGAGCGTCGGGTCGAACTGCTCGTTGGTCCAGGAGCTGAGCTGGGAGGTATCGGCGACGCCCTTTACATGTCCCACGATGTTGCCGAAGTTGCGGCGTTTGGCGGACATCATCTCGATCCCCCAGCCCCATTTGGTGGCGAGGTTGGCGATGGTCTTGGGCGTCAGCTTCGGCGGGGCGGAAAGACCGTTCTTCAGGTCCTTGTGCCGTTGGCCGAGGATCTGCAGATCGAGCGTGATGACCAGCGCCGAACATCCTGCTGCCTTCGCCCGCTCGATCAGCCGCCCGGTGAAATCGGTGTCTTTCATGGTGTAGAGCTGGAACCAGAAGGGTTTCGACGTGCTCTCCGCCACCTCCTCGATCGAATTGATCGACATCGTGGAGAGCGTGAAGGGAACCCCGAACCGCTCCGCCGCGCGGGCCGCCTTGATCTCCCCGTCGGCGTGCTGCATCCCCGTCAGACCCACAGGCGCCAGCGCCACGGGCATCGCCACGTCCTCGCCGATCATCTGCGTCTTGGTGGACCGGCCCGACATGTCCACCGCCACCCGTTGGCGCAGGCGGAGCTTGCCGAAATCGGAGCAGTTGTCGCGGAACGTCTGCTCGGTCCAGCTGCCGCTTTCACAGTAATCGTAGAACATCCGCGGCACGCGGCGTTCGTAGATGCGTTTCAGATCTTCGATACTGGTGATGACGGGCATGGCGCGGACCCCCTCCGGATGTCGTTGAAGGTCGTTATCAATTCCGGTTTCGCCCGGCAATGCGATTGTTTCGCTTGATTGGTTCGAAATCGTACTATAAATATTGGTACGAAATCGAACCAGATGGAGAGACGTGATGTCCCTGACACGAAGAAAGACCCTGGCCCTGCTCGGCGGTGGAACCATTCTGGCAGCCGGCGGCGCCGGCGCACTGGCCGTCACGCGCGCGCCCGACGCCGCACTGGAACCCTGGGCGCTGGCCGGGCAATACTCCGAGCCGCGGATGCGCGCGCTCAGCTACGCGATCCTCGCCCCAAACCCGCACAACCGGCAGCCGTGGATGGTGGAGATGGTGGGCGACGACACCGTGGCGCTGCATGTCGATACCGACCGCTTGCTGCCGCATACCGATCCCTTCAGCCGGCAGATCGTGATCGGGCTCGGCTGTTTTCTCGAAACCATGCGGATGGCGGCGGCGGAGGACGGGTTTGCGGTCCAAATGGACCTCTTCCCCGAAGGTGCCAACCCGGAGAACCTGGATGCGCGCCCGGTCGCGGTCTGTCGGTTCGTGGCAGATGCGGCAGAGCGCGACCCGCTCTTTGCGCATGTGATGGCCCGGCGCACACTCAAGGAGCCCTTCGATACGTCGCGGCCTGTGGAAGAGACGGCATTGCACTCGGTTCTGGGCGCGGCGCGGTCCGTGACGGTTGGCGGCTCGGTCGCGGCCGAAGACATAGCCTACTGGAGGGAACTCACTCACGAGGCGCTGCGGATCGAGATCGAGACGCCGCGCACCTACAAGGAGAGCGTGGACCTGTTCCGAATCGGCCGCAGCGAGGTGAACGCCAATCCGGACGGCATCGACTTCTCCGGCCCGATGTTCGAGGCGATGGCGCTGACCGGCATGTTCACTCGGGAGGCGGCGCTCGATACATCGTCGATGGCCTATACCGAAGGGTTGAAGGCCGTCTACGCCAACACCGACACGGCGATGGGGCATCTCTGGCTGGTCTCGGGCGGCAACTCGCGCGCCGACCAGATCGCCGCGGGCAGCGACTGGGTACGCGTCAACCTTGCCTGCACCGCTGCCGGCCTGGGTCTGCAACCCCTGAGCCAGGCGTTGCAGGAATATCCCGAGATGGCCACGCTTCATGCCCAGGTGCATCAGGGGCTGGCGCCCGATGGCGGGACCGTGCAAATGTTGGCCCGGATCGGATACGGCGAGGCGGTGTCCGAAAGCCCGCGTTGGCCCGTGACAAGCAAGATCGTGAATGCCTGACCCAAACCCGGCCGAATTCTTCGAGTTGTTCAACGAGATCGGCATTATCGATCAGCTCGCCCGCACCCGGCTGGAACACCGGCTGCCGGACGGGCTGATCGCGCCCCATTTCACCGTGCTGAACCACCTTGTCCGTGTCGGCGACGGCACCACGCCGCAACGCATGGCACGCGCCTTCCAGGTGCCGAAGACCTCGCTCACCCACACGCTGCAGGTTCTGGTGAGACACGGGCTGGTCGAGATGCGGCCCAACCCCGAGGACGGTCGGTCGAAGACGGTCTGGATCACCGACGCGGGGCGCGACCTGCGGGCAAGCGTCATCGCGGAGGTGGCGCCGGAGTTCATGTGGCTGCTGGACGAATTCGGGACGGAGCGGTTGCTGTCGATCAAGCCGGTGCTGACCGATCTGCGCAAGTTTCTGGACGAGAACCGGGAGAAGGCCTGATGTATTTCGAAGACATGCCGGCGGGGCTTCGATACGAGACAGGGTCTCGAACATTGACGAAGGAAGAAATCATTGCTTTCGCGCGGGAATGGGATCCGCAACCCTTCCACCTCGACGACGCGGCGGCGAAGGCGTCGCCCTACGGCCGGTTGATCGCCAGCGGGTTCCACACGATCCTCGTGGCGTTCAACCTGACACTCGCTCATAGCGACTGGTCGGGATCCTCCATGGGCTCCCCCGGCATGGCCGAAGTCCTGTGGCGATTGCCGGTCTATCCGGGCGATACCTTGCAGGTGCGGGCGGAGGTCATCAAGGCGACGCCGTCGAAATCCAAGCCGGACCGGGGATTCGTGGATGTCCAGTACGAGATCCTGAATCAGGACGGCGCGGTCGTTGCCTCCTATAGGGCCACGCATATCATTCGGCGACGCGACGCAGGTTCAGCCTCAGGGTGATAATTTCCCGCAAAGGTGGATGTGTCGTGCGGTATCGATCCGGCACTGCAACTGAAGGCTTGTGAAACCTGACAGTCGGACTTAAATCCCGAGGTGGAGATTAGGTATCGTGGACCTCGTACAAGTCACCTTTCAATGCGAGGAATGTGGAGGCACCATTCTCGCCGTCGAGAACAACCCAACCAACGATTCTTGGGTTGTCTGCAAAGATTGCGGCTGGATCTACGGCCGATTCAAACACCTTAAGTTCGAGGCTGCTCAGAAGGCCCTCCCGGACATCCTCTCCGAGATCGGCAATCGACTGAAGAAACGGCTTTGAAAGCTGGATCGCGCTGATCTGCATCCTCTCCCCCTTTTACCACGGATACGTGGATAACGGGCGTCAGGATCACATTTTCCGAAATTTTCTTGCGCGGCCGTGCCGAAGATGAATCCGCCGGTGTCCGGTCAGGCGGAATGCGCGCCCTCCGCCAGCGACCGGACGAAGGCCAGCACGTCGGCCGGGCTTTCGCCGCGGCCCATGCGCTCCACGATCGCAGAGCCCACGACAGCGCCGTCGGCGACCTCCGCGATCGCGCGCGACTGCTCCGGCGTCCGGATGCCGAAGCCGACCACGATCGGCAGATCCGTCTGCGACTTGATCCGCGCGACCTCCGGACCGACCTCGGCGGATTGCGCGGCCGCGGCACCGGTGATCCCGGTGATCGAGACGTAGTAGACGAAGCCGGAGGTATTCTGCAGGACCTTCGGCAGGCGTTTGTCATCCGTCGTGGGGGTGGCGAGCCGGATGAAGTTCAGCCCCGCGGCCTGGGCGGGAATGCAGAGTTCCTCATCTTCCTCCGGCGGCAGATCCACGATGATCAGCCCGTCGATACCTGCCTCTTTCGCGTCCGACAGAAACCGCTCGACCCCGCGCGAATAGATCGGGTTGTAGTACCCCATGAGCACGATCGGCGTGCTGTCGTCGCCGTCGCGAAAGGCGCGTGCCAACTCCAGCGTCCGCTCCAATGTCATGCCCGCCTCGAGCGCGCGTTGCCCGGCGCGCTGGATCGTCGGTCCGTCCGCCATCGGGTCGGTGAAGGGCAGGCCGAGTTCGATGATGTCGACACCGGCGCCGGGCAGGCCCCGGACCACTTCGAGCGCAGTGCCGTAATCCGGGTCACCCGCCATGACGTAAGACACGAAGGCCTTGCGGCCGGCGTTCTTCAGTTCCGCAAATTTTGCGTCGATCCGTGACATAAGCGGTTCCCCATTCCGTGTGGCGCCGGTCATGCCCAAATCGTCCGGAAACTGCAATGCTCCGTCTTGCAACGGCGGCTGATCGCGCAAGGCGTGGTGAGGTCTAATAATCCGTCGATCGCTGCCTACATTAGGCCCATGAATTACATCCTCGCCATCCTGCTCCCCCCGGTCTCGATCCTTCTGACGGGTCGGCCGATCCTCGCAATCGTCGTGTTCCTGATCTGGATTCCGGCCCTGATCTTTTCTGGCGGTCTGACGCATCCGATGTTCATCCTGCTGGCATGGTTCATCATCTTTCAGAGCCGTGAAAGCCGCCAGAATCGCCGCGGTTATTGAGCGTCGGCTCGCGGCGTCGCGGCCAGGACCGTCGCGCCTCGTCGAAGGGACACAACCGCCAGGTGCCCTGTCGAAGTCATCGGTGAGCCACCCGTCGCGGGCCCCGGTTGCGCGGCGCTGCGCCTGCGGATATGGAAGCGCGGATCCAGTGGCCGAGGAAAGATGACATGGGATTTCGCATGGGGATCGTGGGGCTGCCGAATGTGGGCAAGTCCACGCTGTTCAACGCGCTGACGCGGACAGCGGCGGCGCAGGCGGCGAATTTTCCGTTCTGCACGATCGAGCCCAACGTGGGCGAAGTGGGCGTGCCCGATGCCCGGCTGGACCGGCTGGCGGAGATCGCCGGATCGGCGCAGAAGATCCCGACACGGATGACCTTCGTCGATATCGCGGGGCTGGTGAAGGGCGCGTCGAAGGGCGAGGGGCTGGGGAACCAGTTCCTGGCCAATATCCGCGAGGTGGATGCCATCGCCCACGTGCTGCGCTGCTTCGAGGATGACGACATCACCCATGTGGAGGGCCGCGTCGATCCCGTGGCCGATGCCGACACGATCGAGACCGAGCTGATGCTGGCGGATCTGGAGTTGATCGAGAAGCGGCTTCAGAACATCGTCCGCAAGGTGCGGGGCGGCGACAAGGAGGCGGTGCAGCAGCAGCGCCTGATGGAGGCCGCGCAGGCAGCACTTGAGGCCGGGCGGCCCGCGCGAACGGTGGCTGTCGATGCGGAAGACAAAAAGGTCTGGCGGATGCTGCAGTTGTTGACGACGAAGCCCGTGCTTTATGTCTGCAACGTGGCCGAGGAGGAGGCGGCCACGGGCAACGCGCATTCCGCAGCCGTGGCGGAGATGGCGGCGGCGCAGGGAAATGCGCATGTCGTCATCTCTGCCCGCATCGAGGAGGAACTGGCGCAACTCGAGCCCGACGAGGCGGAGATGTTCCTGACCGAGATGGGCCTCGAGGAGGCGGGGCTCGACCGGCTCATCCGCGCGGGCTACGAGCTTCTGCACCTGGAGACCTACTTCACCGCCGGTCCGAAGGAGGCGCGGGCCTGGACGATCCGGTCTGGCACGCTGGCCCCGCAGGCCGCGGGCGTGATCCACGGCGATTTCGAAAAGGGGTTCATTCGGGCCGAAACCATCGCCTACGACGATTACGTCGCGCTGGGCGGCGAACAGCCGGCCAAGGAAGCAGGCAAGATGCGGGCCGAGGGCAAGGCCTACGTCGTCAAGGACGGCGACGTGATGAACTTCCTGTTCAACACGTGACGACCTCGGCGGATCAGCTCCGGGCCATTGTCGTCTTGAGTGGACGCAGCCGACCCTAATGAAGCAGCAGTCCCTTCCGAAACCGGATCCTCAAGCTGACTTTGCATGGCGATAGTTCAGGCGCTCGCGCGGCGTTCTGAACCGTACTCCAGCCATGCGCGGTCCTCGGGCGCCAGATTGGCGTCCATCATGGCATCGTATGCCGCCAACTCTTTCTCGCTCAAACTCCCATTCCATTTGCCGCTCGTGCCGCTGTGGAAGAAATCAGAGTCAGACTTCATGAACCCTTTGCCCCCTGACGGAGCATATCGCTTCGCCTTTGACTTCATGTTGTCGAAGGTCGCGGCCTCGATCAGTCGCATCATCAGTCGCGGTGGATGCGAGATGTCCAGCAAGTCCGCGACCATGTCGAAGGTGCCCGCGAGATCCCGCGTCATGTCCGCGTAGTGGATCAGCGAAACATTAGCCCGATCCGCGACGGCCATCGCGGCCTCGTAGTGTTGGAGGATGTGGGCCAGCGGCATCGCGTCGCCATCGAACCCTTCCGGGCCGCCGTCCAGAAAACGGCGAAAGGTGATGCCATCCTCATCGTCTTCAGGATACCATCCGTCGAACCATGACATCGGGATGTTCCGCACGTGTTTGCGATACGAAAAATGCGCGTCGAGCGGATGGCGAAACACGCAAATGTACTGCGCCCGATCATGCAGCGGCAAACCGTCCATCGGCGTGTGGCTTTTCATGCTGCGTCGGTGGGTCATCGCCTCCAGCCGCGCCGCCACCTCCTCCATCTCGCGAATACGGATGTCGACCCATGGCATCTTGACCGACAATTCGGTTTCGACATCGGGATCGCCGGATAGCAGCAGCGCCACGATCGTCTGCATCCACGTGGTTCCGCATTTCGGCGGGGTGACAACGATGACATCGTCCGTCCGGATGTTGACCATCTCCCAACGTCGATTGTCGGTCAAAGGGCCAAGGTAAAGCTTGCGGTGGGTCATGCCTGACATCTCCCGAAGATCCTCTTCCGTCAGAAGACGTCGGGCAAAGGGGGTACGCAACAAAAATGGTGCATCGAAGCGATACCGATCTGGACTGCAGGACGACGGAACGCGCCGCGTCCGCTACCGCAGCACCCCCGGCAGCCAGGTGGCGAGGGCGGGGGCCCAGAGAATGAGGGCCAGCACCAGCAGTTTCATCGCCACGAAGGGGAGGGCGGCGGCGTAGATCGTGCGGATGCCGATCTCGGGCGGGGCCACGCCGCGCATGACGAAGAGCAGCAGGCCGAAGGGCGGGGTCAGGAGGCCGATCTCCATCGTCAGGAGATAGACGACGCCGAGGATCAGCGGGTCGATTCCGGCGGCCTGGGACAGGGGCACGAAGATCGGCACGGTGACCATCAGCATGCTGACCTGGTCGATGAAGCAGCCGAGCAGCAGCAGGAGCCCGATCATGCCCAGGAGCACGCCGAGCGGGCCGAAATCGTAGCCCTCGATCACGCCGATGATGCCGTTGGTTGCCCCCGAGAAGGAGAGAACCTGCGCGAAGGTCTGCGAGGTCATGATGATGAAGAGAATCATGACGGAGAGTTTCACCGTCTCCATCAGCGCGCGTTTGAGCCTCGGCCAGTCGATCGCGCGGTAACCGGCGCCGACCGCGATGGCCGCGACGCAGCCGAGAGCGGCGGATTCGGTGGGCGTGGCGAGCCCGGCCATCAGGCTGCCGATCACCACGACGAAGATCGAGCCGAGGGGGACGACATAGATCAGGAACGGCCGCCAGCGTTCGGCGAGCGTGAGATCGCCGGTCTCGTCCGGCGGCGCGAGATGCGGGGCCATGGTGGCGCGCAGGGTGATCCAGCCCACGAAGAGGATGGAGAGCAGAAGCGCCGGCAGCACGCCCGCCAGCAGCAGCCCGGCGATGGAGATGCCGGCGAGCGAGCCCACCAGAACCGCGAGCGCCGAGGGCGGGATCAGCATCGCGATGGCGCCGGAGGCCATGATCGGACCCATGGCAAGGGACGGCGCGTAGCCCTTCTTGAGCATGCCCGGCAGGAGCGTCGAGCCGAGCATCGCGGTGTTGGCGATCGTCGAGCCCGAGAGCGCTGCGAAGATCGTGCCGCCGAAGACGGTGACGACCGACAGCCGCCCGGGGATGCGGGTGACCACGCGGTCCACGGCGTCGATGGCGCGGTGCGCGACGCCGGTCTGGAACAGGATCTCGCCCATCAGGATGAAGAGCGGGATCGGTGCGAGCTGAAAATTCGTCAGCGCCTGCGTGCCGTTGCGCGCAAGCTGTACCAGCCCGCGTTCGCCGCCCAGCACCTCGAACGCGCCGAAGATCGTGACGGCGAGGAAGGCGAAGGCAACGGGCAAGCCCGCGAGAAGCAGGACGCCGAGGCCGCCCAGCATCAATCCGAGGAGGAGGGGCCAGTCCATGCGGTCTCAGAGCCCGGCGCGGTCGTCGGCCCGCAGGCGCGGACGGATCATCTGGCGCAGGAACTCCGCCGCGATCAGCGCGAACGCGCAGGGCAGCACCGAGAGCACCCACCATTCCGGCACGTCGATGGCCGTGCGGATGACGGACCCCCGGGAAAAGGATGTGATCGCCGCCCGCGCCCCGTACCAGACCATGATCAGCGAGACCGCGCAGCCCAAGCCGGCGGTCGCGCGCGCCGTGCGCAGCGCCACTCGGTCCGGAAGAGCGCCGGTCAGCAGATCGACGACCACATGCGCGCTTTGCGACAGAACCCAGGGCGCGCCCAGCAGCGTGACCAGCAGCATCCCGTATTCGACGAGATCCAGCAGGCCGAAGATCGGCGCGCCGAAGACGTTGCGCATCACCACGTTGAGCGCGATCCCGGCCACGATGGCAGCCAGGATCGCACCCGCAATGGCGGCACAGCCGCGCAGGATCCGGTCGAACATGCCGGTCAGTCCGTCAGGCAGGCCTTGAGTTCATCGGCGAGTTCGGCATCGACCGCCTCGACGCCATCCCAGCCGGCCGATTGCGCGGTGTCGAGCCAAGCCTGCGCCTTGTCGCCGTCGAAGGTGATGGTCTCGATCCCCGCCTCGGCCTGCTTGACCTCCTCGGCCGCGTTGATGTCCACGTTCTCGGCGTTCTTGTCCTCGATCCAGGCCGCGGCGTCCTCCAGCACCTGTTTGGCCTCGTCGGAGAGTTCGTTCCATCGGTCGAGATTGACGAGGAAGTTCACGTCGACCTGGTAGAAGCCCGGATCGACGCGATATTCCGTCTGTTCGTCCCAGCCCAAATCCAGAACGCCCTGTACCGGCCAGCCATAGCCATCGATCGCGCCGCGCTCGAGCGAGGTATAGACCTCACCCGGGGCGGTGCGGACCAGCGTGGCACCCAGGGCTTCGAACATCGCGTTGTAGACCGGCGTGGTGCGGATGGTCAGGCCGGAGAGGTCCGGCTGCGTCGATCGGTTTGGTGAGGTAGAGGTGGAACTGGATGTTGTCGCCCGTCCGCGCCAGGTACTTGACGTTCATCTGCTCCTGGTGGAGCGCGTCGATCCTGTCGTAGCAGCCGTTCGCGCGCTGGTCCTGGATCGTGTTGGTGGCGAGGTGCAGCGCGTCGCCCGCCGGCACCAGGTTGGTGTAGAACGCGGTCGTGTTGTTGGCGATGTCCACGATGCCTTCGCTCACGGCATTGCCGAGCTCGAAGGTGGGGATCGCTTCGGGTCCGCCGACATAGTCGATCTGCACGACGCCCTGGCCGGTCTCGTTCACCCGCTCGACGAAGGCCTCGAACGGGCGGCTGAAGGTGGTGCCGCCCGCAAAGGCCGTGACGCCGCGCAGGGTCACTTCCTCCGCCGCCGCACTGGTGGCCAGCATGGCCAGGATGGCCGTGGTGGTGATGGTTTTCATGGTCTTTCCTCCCTCTCCTGATTGGTAAAACTCTGGATGGTCTTCAGCGCCCCGTCGAGCGCTGTCCCGTCCTCATCCTGCAATGCCGCCTCGCGCAGGCGGGCCACCCACTCGGCAGCGTCCGCCCGGCCCGCGACCATTTTGGCACCGTCCATTACGCGGTCGAACTTCGACAGGCCCCGCGCATGGGTGTCGGAATAGCCCTTGATGAGCCGCCGGCAGCGCAGGATCTCCACGGCGAGGTCGTAGTCGCGGTCGATCTGGTCCAGTGCCGTCGCGAGCCAGGCCTCCAGATGCGCCTGCTCCTGCGCGTGCCGCAGCGTGCGGCGGCGCCGGTTGCGCAGCCCGGCCAAAACGTAGAGCATGCCGAAGCCGCGGAGCCTGTCCGTGCGCACGCGTCGGCCGCGGTTGAAGAGCCAGTCGATGGCGGCCATCAGCTTGGGCCGCTTCTGAGTCCAGCCGCCGATCCCGGCGGGCAGGAGGCCGACGATTTCCTCGGCGCGTGGGTGCATGAATTCGGTGAGGCGCAAGCCGTGGTCGTCCTTTGCGCCCATTTCGCCGCGGATCCTGTCGAAGCGGGCGCGGCGGGTCTTGAGGTCCGCCACGCGGATCACGTCGTCATAGGTCATGGCGTTGGCGACATACTTCGCGGCCTCGCGGCTGAAACGGTGGTTCGTCCTGTCGGTATCGCGCGCCAGAACCGCCTCCAGCCGATCGAGATATTCGCGGCCATAGCTCGTGTCCTGAAATCCGACGATCTTCCGCAGTCCGCGCAACGCCATTTCCGCGACCGGCGCAGGCAGAGCCTTGGCGCGGGTTTCAAGCGCGTTCCAGTCGGCCAATGCAGCTCCGGGGCCGTTCGGGGAGTTCGATGTTTCGGGCGCGGCGGTCAGCGTCGCTGGCGCGGGGCCGGTGCCACTTGCGGCCTCGAACCCGGCGGCGAAGGCCCGCAGCGAAGGCTCGACGCCACGGCCGCCGCGGCGGATCGCGTCCTCGAACGCCGCGCGGTCGAAGGGCAGCGTGCCCGATCCCGCGAGCGCGCCGAAAAGCGAGGCGGAGATGACCGACCCTGCCTCTACCGCCAGCCGCTCCATGTCGGCCATCACGACACGGGCGCTGGCGGTTTCCGCGGCGATACGCACCTCGGCGGAGGTGGCGATGCCGTCGCCGGGCACGGTCTTTTCCGACACCGCGAGCGCGCGGTGGGTGGAGGCGATGAGCGTAGTGCGGTCGGGGGTCACGAAACCGCGCATGATCGCGCGACCGGCCTCCATCATCTCCGCCGCGATCAGGATGTCCACGTCGCCTGCGGCCGGCGCGAGGGAGAAGACCGGGTGGCCCTGGCCGGTCTGCGGCACCATCTCGACATAGTAGATCGTGGCGCCGGTGCGCTGCGCCACGCCGGCGACGCTGGTGGCCTGGCAAGCGTAGCCTTGGGATCGGGCGAGATCCTCGATCCAGTTGGTGAGCACCCCGCCGCCCTGGCCGCCCACGGCCATGACCGCGAGCTTGAGGAGCCCGCCCGTGCGGGCGTCGGGTGCGCGGGGCGTAAGCTGGGGGGAAGCGTCGTTCATGCGCTCTCCTCCGCGAAGATCACCTGCTTCGCCTCGCGCCGAGCCATGAGTTTTTCGATCCAGCGCGCGCGCTTTTCCGCCCACCAGCGTTCCAGCCGCCGCGGATTGTGCACCACGTCCGCGCGGTAGAAGGAGGGGCAGAGGATCGCGGCGTCCGCCACCTCACCGCAATTGCCGCAGCCGACGCAGGACTCGTCGATG
The DNA here is from genome assembly GCA_963721175.1 of uncultured Alphaproteobacteria bacterium. GTDB lineage: Bacteria > Pseudomonadota > Alphaproteobacteria > Rhodobacterales > Rhodobacteraceae > Aliishimia. Next base: position 248,536 of record CAVRIG010000007.1, read on the forward strand.
GCGGCGATGGGGTCGTCGCGCAGCGGATCTTCGAGCCGTTTGAGCGACAGCGACGGGCAGCCCGAAAGCCGCATGCAGGCATGGTCGCCGGTGCAGACGGCCGCATCCACGCCGAAGCGGGGAACCTCCATGCGGCGGCCGTCACTGATGGCCTTCGCGCGCTGCGGCTTCTCGCGCCGCTGACGGTTGAGCATGCATTCCGACGATGCCACGATGATCTTGGGGCCGTTGTAGTCGGTCGTCAGCGCCTCGCGCAGGACCGCGACCATCTTCGGGACGTCATAGGTGCGGTCGATCTGGCGGACCCATTTCACGCCGATCCCCTTCACCGCGTCGGCGATGGAATGCTGCGTCTCCTTGGTCGCGTTGTCGGCCCGGCTCGACAGGATGTCCTGACCGCCCGTGGCCGCGGAATAGTAGTTGTCGACGATGAGGGCCACGCTGTCGGCCTTGTTGAAGACCATGTTGCCGATCGAGGACGACAGCCCGTTGTGCCAGAACCCGCCGTCCCCGAGTATCGAGATCGCGCGCTTCTCCCCGCCACCATCGAAAGCCGCGTTGGAGGCGGGACCGAGGCCGTAGCCCATGGTCTGCCCGCCGATCTCGAAGGGCGGGAGGGCGGCAAAAAGGTGACAGCCGATATCGCCGCTGATCTGGTGCTGGCCCAGTTCCTGCTGCACCAGCTTCATTGCGGCGAAGATGGGTCGTTCCGGGCAACCGGTGCAGAAGCCGGGCGGGCGGGTCGGCACGGTCTTCGACAGGTCCGGTATGGCGGGTGCGGGCTGGTTGGGCGCGCGTACGACGTCGGGCAGGAGGCCGGGCGCGGTGCTGCGCAGGTATTCGGAGATTCCGTCCATCAGCACCTGGCCGGTGTATTCGCCGGCCATCGGCAGCGCGCCCTTGCCGTGGAGCGTGGATCGTGCGCCCGGCCCTGAAAAGCATCGTGGCCAGCTGCTGTTCGATGAATTCGGGCTGGCCTTCCTCGACGACCAGCAGCGACTCCTTGCCCTCGCAGAACTCCAGGAACTCGTCGCGCACCAGCGGGTAGGTGACGTTGAGCACGTAGAGCGGGATCTGCGTCTCCCCGTAGAGGTCGGCGAGGCCCAGCCGCTGCAGCGCGCGGATGACGCCGTTGTACATGCCGCCCTGGCAGATGATCCCTACGGGTGCCTTGGCCGGACCGAAGACCTCATTGAGCCTGCGCTCGCGGATGAAGGCTTCGGCGGCGGGCCAGCGCCGGTGCACCTTGTCCTGCTCGTGCTGGTAGCTCATCGGCGGCAGGACGACCCGGGAGAAATCCTTCTGCGGGTTTGCCAGCGCCTCGCGAACTGTCAGTGATGGACGCACGTTGTCTCTGGTCTCGAACTGCCCGGTGACGTGGCAGGACCGGATGCGCACCATCAGCATCACCGGCGTGCCGGAGGCCTCGGAGAGGTCGAACCCGTCGCCCACCGCCTTGACGATGGAGGGCAGGTTGGGGCGCGGGTCCATCAGCCAGAACTGCGATTTCATGGCGAAGGCGTGGCTGCGCTCCTGCATGATGGAGGAGCCCTCGCCATAATCCTCCCCCACGATCACCAGCGCGCCGCCCTTGACGCCCGAAGACGAGAGGTTGGCCAGCGCGTCGGAGGCGACGTTGACGCCGACCGAGCCCTTGAAGGTCACCGCGCCGCGGATCGGGTAATGCACGCTGGCGGCCAGCATCGCGGCGGCGGCCGCTTCCGACGCGCTGGCCTCGAACCGCACGCCCAGTTCGGAGAGCAGGTCCTCGGCATCCGCCAGCACGTCCATCAGGTGGCTGATCGGCGCGCCCTGGTAGCCGCCGACATAGCCGACGCCGTTCTCCAGCAGCGCCTTGGTGATGGCGAGGATGCCCTCGCCGGTGAAGGTCTCGCCCGCGCCCTTGCGCAGGTCCTCGACCTCCGCCTTGAAAGATCGCTCAGCCATGTTCCTGGCTCCTTTCCAGTCTCGGGGTCATCAGAATTCGTTCTTCCGCACGTTCGCCAGGATCTTCTGCAGGGTTCCGACGAAAACGCGCTGTTCCTCCTCGCCGATCCCCCGGAACATCCTGGCATAGGATTGCGCCATGTGCGGCCAGAGGCGCAGGTAATCCTCGCGCCCGGCCTGCGTCAGGAACACCCGCGTCGCGCGGTTGTCGCCCATGTCCGTCTGGCGGCGGATCTTGCCGTCCCGGTCCAGCTTGTCGAGCGCGCGGGACAGGGTCGACTGTTCGACCACGGCATAGACCGCAAGCTGCCGGATCAGGATCCCGTCATGGACCGACAACACGGCCAGCGCGCGCATCTGCGGCGTCGTCAGCCCCAGCTTGGCCATCTCCGCGCGGAGCGATGCGTTGTAGCGCCCCATGATCCGGTTCATCAGGTAGGGCGCGAAATTGTCGAGCCCGATCTGGTCGAGCCGCCCTATGCCGCTTTCCGGCGTCTGCCGCGCTTCGCGGTTCACGTGGCCCGACTCCGGCGAGGCACCAGCGCCAGCGCGCGGACCGGGCTGCCGGTGCCGCGCTCGATCTTCAGCGGTGCCGCGATCAGGATCGCCCCCTTCGGCGGCAGGCGGTCGAGTGCAGCGAGGCTGGCAAGCCCGAAGCAGTTGGCACCATGCAGCAGGTTGTGCGCCGGGAAGGGCGGGTCCATCCCGCCGGCCTGACCTGCATCGGTGCCGATGCACTGACTGCCCCAGCCGACGATGCCTTTCGCAAGCAGGTAGCGAATGCAGTCCGTCGTCGGACCGGGGGAGTGGGGTCCGGTGTCGTCGGCGTTGAGAAACGCGGCCTCGTCACCCGCGCGCCTGTCCCAATCGGTGCGCATGACCACCCATTCACCTGCACCGATCTCCCCGTGCTCGGCCTCCCAGGCCTTCACATGATCGGCGGTCAGGAGGAAATCGGGATCTTCCGCGGCCTCGCGCGAACAATCGATGACGTTCACCGGCGCGATCAAACGCTGCACGTCCAGCGTGTCGGTGAAGCCGTCCGCGTGATCCTTGCCGGTGATCCAGTGATGCGGCGCGTCAAAATGCGTGCCGGAATGCTCGCCGAGCTTCAGCCAGTTCCAGGCAAAGAACGGGCCGTCCGCGTCGTATTCGGAAATCTTGTGGATCTCGACCTTCGGCGTGTTCTTCGCGAAATCCGGCGGCAGTTGCAGGATAGGCGTGTCGGGCCCCAGCGTGCCGGAACAGTCGACGACCTCAATGGCACCGGACGCCAGAGCCGCGCCGAGATCGCGCAGCGTGTTGGCCTGGTCCGGGACCAGCGTTAGCGCGCGGACCGGACTGCCGGTGCCACGCGCGATCTTGAGCGGGTTCGCGATCAGCACGGCGCCCTTCGGCGGCAGCACGTCGAGGCCGGCGAGGCTGGCAAGGCCGAAGCAATTGTCGCGGTGCAGATAGCTGTGCGCGGGGTAGGGGGGCGAGAACTTGCCCGCCATCCCCGCGTCGGTGCCGATGCACTGGCTGCCCCAGCCGACGATGCCTTTCGACAGCAGGTAATCGATGCATTGCGCGGTGGGGCCGGGGCTGTGGGAGCCGTCCTCCATCGGGTCGGGATCGTCATTGAGGAACAGCTCCTCGTCATGGGCGCGCGCGTCCCAATCGGAGCGCATGACAACCCATTCGCCGGGGCCAATCTCGCCATGCTGCGCTTCCCATTCCCTGACGTGGTGCACGTCGAGCAGGAAGTCCGGGTCGGCGGCGCTTTCCTTCGAACAGTCGATGACGTTGACGGGCGCGATCAGGCGCTGCACGTCGAGCGTGTCGGTGTAGCCGTCGGGGAAGTCCTTGCCGGAGAGCCAATGGTGCGGGGCATCGAAATGCGTCCCGGAGTGCTCTCCAAGCTTGAGCCAGTTCCAGGCGAAGAACGGGCCGTCGGCGTCATACTCGCTGATCTTGCGGATTTCGACCTTGGGCGTGTTCTTGGCGAAGCCCTTGGGCAGGCGCAGGATCGGGGTGTCCGGACCCAGCGGTGCGGTGCAATCGACGACCCGCACGGTGCCGCTGGCGAGGTCTTCCGCCAGCCCGGCCAGAACCTCCCGTGGATCGGCGCCTTCGCGCACCTCCGGCTGGCGACCGGCAAAGCGCCAGCGGCGGCGCTCCATCGTGCGGGCGGCGATGTCGAAGGCGCGTTCGACCTCGTCGGCCTCGGTCAGCACGCCCGGGGAAAGGCGCAGGATCGCATCGCGGAAATCGACTGAAATGCCCTCGACCCCCAGCGCGCCCACGATGGCTCCGGCTTCGGCCTTGCTGGGCATCCGCATCATCACCGACCCGCCACGGCGCTCTGCGTCGCGCGGGCTGAGGAGCGGCAGGTCCAGCCGGTCGGCTTGGTCGATGATCTGGTCGACGAGGGTCCGGTTGTGGTGCAGCATGTCCTCCCGGTCCTGCTGGCTGTGCCATTCCAGCGCGGGGACGGAGGCGATGGCGGCCATCGACGCGGGCGTGCCGCTGTCGAAGCGGCGGATGTCGGGGGCGTAGTCGAACTTGTCGAGGGCCCAGGAAAACGGATTATTTTGGGAGAACCAGCCGCGCAGTTCCGGCTGGAACTCCGGAATCAGCGGTTTCGAGACATAGATCATGCCCGCGCCCGGTGTGCCGCACATCCACTTGAGGCTGGTCGAGACGGCGAAATCGATGGGCGGGGCCATCACGTCGAAGGGGATCAGCCCCGCGGCCTGCGTGATGTCGACGCCGATCATGGAACCCATCTCGCGCCCGTGTGCCACCAGCCGGTCGAGGTCGCAGCGGTAAGAGGCCGTCGAGGTGACCCAGGTAATCAGTGCCAGCCCGACGTCCGGGCCCCAGGCGTCGATGAAATCGTCATCCTCGACCCAGGTCGCGCGCTCGCGCTTCGGCACCGTATGGAGCGTGTAGCCGAAGCGCGGCGCGAGCCCGGTGAGCAGGAAATGGACGGACGGGAAGCAGTCCTCCGCGATCAGCACGCGCTTTCCCTTGAGCCGGTCGGGGGGCATCGCGGTGACCACTGCATGCACGCCCTGGGTGACGCTGTCGCAGGCTGTGAGTGATCCTTTCGGCGCATTGATAATATGTCGCCAATGGTCGATGAAATCCTGCCGCTTGCGCAGCATGTAGCCCCATTGACGGTCATTCGGCGCGCCGTAGACTTCGGCGAATTCGGCCATCGCCTGCGCCAGGTCCTCCTCCTTGCCAGGGTACATGCCGATGGAATGGTAGAGGAAATAGCCCTCGGGCCGCTCGGTGCTGTTGCGGATATCCTTCATGCGCGATCCCTTTCGCGGCGTTCGTAAGGCAGGTCCGGCGTGCGTTCGGGCAGCAGACCCGACCGGAAACGTTGCAGCACGACCTGCAGAAGCAGTCCGACCAGCAGCATCCGGATGTAGGACGAGCGCGTGATCCAGTCCGGCGGCAGGCGGTTCGAGAAGATCTCCGTCGCCGACCACAGGAACCATATCGCGACCCCGCCGAGGATCGCGCCCCGGTTGTTGCCCGACCCGCCGGCCATCAGCATCACCCAGACCAGGAATGTGACCAGCAGCGGTTCGGTGGCCGAGGGCGACAGGAACTTGAAGTAATGCGCCGAGAGACCGCCGGCGATGCCCATGATCGCCGCGCCGATGGCGAAGGCCTGGCGGCGGAAGAGTTCCACGTCCTTGCCGGCGGCGCGGGCCGAGGCCTCGTTGTCGCGGATCGCGCGCATCGCCCGGCCCCAGGGGCTGTGATAGAGCCGCTGGTTGAAGATGTAGACGCCGAGCACGATCGCCCAGACCACGGCGAGCAGGACCAGATCCGCGCCGCGTCCCTGTACGAAATCGCCGAAAGGCCGCGGGATGCCGGAGATGCCGAGGCTGCCGTTGGTCAGCCACTGTTCGTTGACGATGATCAGGCGCAGGATCTCCGCGATGCCGATGGAGGCCATGGCGAGATAGTCGCTCTTGAGCCGCACGCAGATCCGTGCGACGGCCCATCCGACGGTGCCCGCGATCAGCGCGGCGCCCAGCAGGCCCAGCGGGATCGGCAGGCCGAAGCCGCCGACATGCTTGTCGGTGGCGGCCGCGGTCAGCAGCGCCGAGGTGTAGGCGCCGACGGCGAAGAACCCGGCGATGCCGGCGTTGAAGAGCCCGCCCATGCCCCACTGGATGTTGAGCGCGAGGCAGAGGATGGCATAGATCCCGCCCGCGATCAGGATCGAGACGCCGTAGTAGAGGAGGCCGGTCAGTTCCATGTCCGGCGCCTCCCGGTCGTGCATTGCCGTGGCGCTTTGCCCCAGCCTCCGACCGCGGGTGGCGGGCAAAGCCCCCGCCGTCGAACCGCAGGTTCGCCTCCGGCGAAACGTGGGCGGTCAAGGGCTGCCTGGCGGAACGCCGGGCAAGTGCTGAGCGGTGACATCACAGCAGCCTCCCCTTGAAGAGGCCCTGCGGGCGGAAGATCAGCAGCGTCACCATGATCGCGAAGGCGACGCCGGACTTGTAGGAGGGCTGGATGAAGGCGTCCTCGCCGATCCAGGGGTAAGTGGCGAGTTCCTCGGCGAGCCCGATGATGAGCCCGCCCGCCATGGCGCCCAGCGGTTTTCCGATCCCGCCGAGAATCGCGGCGGCGAACATCGACAGCAGCAGGTTCCAGCCCAGGTTGGGGTGCATCGACGTGTCCATGCCGGCGAAGACGCCCGCAATGGCGGCAAGGGCTGCGCCGATGATCCAGGTCCAGCGGATCACGCGCTCGGTGTCGAGCCCGGCCACCGCGGCGAGTTCGGGCTCGTCGGCCACCGCGCGCATGGACCGGCCCATCTGCGAGCGGCTGAGGAAGAGGTGCAGGGCGAGCGCGATGGCGGCGGTCAGCAGGATGACCTGCGCGTGCAGCGACGCGATGCGGAAAGTGTCGAAAAGAACCAGCGGCGGGCGGATGCCGGAAATGAAGACCTCGTTGCCGGAGCTCCAGAAAAGCTGCACCAGCGCACGGAAGATCAACGCCACGCCAAAGGAGGCGATGACGGTGTAGATCGTGGGCAGGTCTCGCAGCGGGCGGTAGAAGAAGCGGTCGACGGCCAGCGCCGAAACAATCGCGAGAATGATGCCGAAGGGCATCAGCAGCAGCGGGTGCAGCGGCAGCAACCAGACGGCGGTCAGAGTGCCGTAGCCGCCGACGGTCATCAGGTCGCCATGGGCGAAATGCGCGAACCGCAGGATGCCGAAGATCATCGAGATGCCAACCGCGCCAAGTGCATAGACGCTGCCGATGGTGAGCCCCGGCACGAGGTAGAGATTGATGAAGGTCACAAGCTCGTTCATGCCGGCGCGCCCCCCAGGAAGGACCGGCGCACATCGTCGTTTGCCAGCAGCGCCGCACCGGTATCGGAGACGTAATTGCGGCCCGCGACCAGCACGTGACCCCGGTCTGCAATGCGCAGGGCCTGGCGGGCGTTCTGTTCGACCATCAGGATCGTCACGCCGCTTTTGCGGATGTCGAGCAGAAGGTCGAAGATCTTCTCGAGGTAGGCCGGGGAGAGCCCCGCGGTGGGTTCGTCCAGCAGCAGCAGGTCCGGCGCGCTCATCAGCGCACGACCCATCGCGACCATCTGCCGCTGCCCGCCGGAGAGTTCGCCTGCGGTCTGGCGCAGTTTGGCGGCGAGGTCGGGGAAGAGCGACAGCACCTGGTCGCGCAGCGCATCCTTGTCGGCGGGCGGGTGGGCATAGGTGCCGATGTCGAGGTTCTCCGCCACGGTCAGCGTCGGGAAGACGTTGCGGCTTTGCGGCACGGCGGCGATGCCGGCGGGAACGAGGTCGGACGGTGCGGAGCCCGGCGATGTCCTTGCCACGGAACCGGATCTTGCCGGAGAGGCGCTGCGTCAGGGCGAAGATCGTCTTCAGCAGCGTCGACTTGCCCGCGCCGTTGGGGCCCAGGATCACGGCGATCTCGTGCTCGGCGAGCGTGAGGTCGATCTCCTCGATCACCGGCACGCCGCCATAGCCGGCGCTGAGCGCTTCGACCTGCAGCAGCGCGGTCATGGCCCCGCCTCCAACCGGGCCTCGTACTTGCCGCCGCCGAAATAGGCCTCGATCACGCGCTCGTCGGCCTCGACCTCCGCCACCGGGCCGCGGGTCAGCACCTCGCCCTGCACCAGCACGATCGCCTCGTCGCAAAGACTTCGGACATAGCCGAGGTCATGCTCGATCAGGCAGAAGGTCAGGCCGCGGTCGCGGTTCAGCATCCGGATCTTCTCGGCGATCTTGGCCAGCAGCGTACGGTTGATCCCCGCACCGATCTCGTCGAGCAGGATCACCCGCGGGGCCTGCATCAGCGCGCGGCCCAGCTCCAGCAGCTTCTTCTGACCGCCGGAGAGGTTGCCGGCCTTCTCCTCGGCGACCTGTTCGATCTCCAGAAACTCGATCATGTTCCAGGCGGCGTCGAACCCCGCGCGTTCCTCCGCGGCGAACCGGCTGCGGCGAAAGACGACGTTGAGGATGTTCTCGCCCTGCGGCATGGCGGCCGCCGCCATCAGGTTTTCCAGTACCGTGAGGCGCGCGAATTCCTGCGGGATCTGGAAGGTCCGCGCGAGGCCCATCGCGGCGCGCTTGTGCGGGGGCAGGCGTGTGATGTCGCGGTCCTCGAGGTAGATCCGGCCGGAGGTCAGCGCGACATGCCCGGCGATGGCGTTGAACATGGTGGTCTTGCCGGCCCCATTGGGCCCGATCAGCCCGGTGATCCGGCCCGCCGGGATGTCGAAGCTGACATCCCTCACGGCTTTCACCCCGCCGAAGCTGACGCTGGCGTTCTCCACCCTGATCATCGCCTGTCTCCGGTTTGCGCGCAGTGTCCGCCCCGGGGAACCGGGACGGACGGCAGGCGCGGTTAGTCGACGATCGCCGTGCGGGTGTAGCCATCGCCTTCGACCACGAACTTGCCGATCACGCCGGCCACGTCGCCGTGTTCGTCGAAATCGTAGGTGCCGCCGGCGCCGTCGTAGTCAATGTCGGTGCCTTCGGCGATCAATGCCCTGGCTTTCTCCCATTCGCCGGGTCCGACCTTCTCGCCGGGGGCGGAGGCCACCTCGCGGAGTGCCGCAGCCATCGAGGCGCGGTCGGTCGATCCCGCCTTCTGGATCGCGAGAAGGGCGAGGAACGTGGCGTCGTAGGTCTGGTCGACGAAGGGTTTGTCGGCGCCCTCGCCGAATTCGGCATTGAACATCTCGTGCAGCGTTTCCTGCGCCGGGTTGTCCGCCGGCGAGGTCGGCGAGGAGAAGAACGAGGTCGCCAGCGCCTCGGCGCCCACATCCGCGATCAGCGCCTCGTCGCGCAGCCCGTCGGTGCCGATGAACTTGGTGAAGAGCCCGCCCTCGATCGACTGGCGCACGATCTTCGCACCACTGTCGCCGGCATAGGCGATGACCACCAGCGCATCGCCACCGGCGCGGCTGAGCGTGGCGAGTTCGGAGCGGTAGCTGTCCTTCTTCTCCTCGTGCTTCACCTCCGCGGTGATCTCTCCACCGGCCGCCTTGTAGGCTTCGATGAAGGTACTGCCGATCCCAACGCCGTAGTCGTTGTTGACATAGGTGACGGCCACGCTCTCGATGCCTTCGTTCAGCACCATGCGGGCCAGAACCTCGCCCTGGTAATTGTCGGAGGGTACGATACGGTAGACCAGATCGTTGTCATCCATATCCGTCATCGCGGGCGAGGTCGCGGTGGGGGAGATCTGCACGACGCCCGCGGGAATCGCCGCCGCTTCCGCCGCGGCGATGGTGGTGCCGGACATCAGCGCGCCCATGAGGATGGGCACGTTCTCCACGTTGATCAGCTTGCCCGCGGCGTCGACCGCGCCCTGCGCCGACCCGGTGGTGTCGCCGAAAACCGCGACCGCCTGGCCGTCCAGCAGCCCGCCTTGTTCGTTCACGTGCTTGAAGGCGAGGTTGGCCGCGTTCTGCAGCGGCGGAATGAAGCTGGCGATGGGGCCGGTGATATCCATCAGGACGCCGACCTTGGTGTCGGCCTCTGCGGCGACGGCGGCGCAGGTCAGCGCGGTCGCGGCCATCAGTCTGGCGAAATGTTTCATGAATGTCTCCCTGTGTTCGGCGTGTTCGGTCGGGGCCTCGCGGACCATCGGCCATCATGATCGCGAATTGCACTGCGTTTTTCAGTGACGCTAGGAAGTTTTATATGCAAATGCAACTAAATTTCATGGTCCTGCAAATGGTCCGCGCCTGTATCCGCATACGCGTCAAGGCGCTGTCACATCCTGCCCGTAAAGCCGGGATCGTTGACAGGCCGGTTCGGCCGTCCGACAGTTTCGACAACTTGCCGAGGCCGCACGTCCCGCACGCCAAGGCAGACAGCAGGGGAAACCGCCATGTTCAGTTCAGGAAGATCTTCAACCATCCTCGCCGGTGCACTGGCGTTCGGCCTGGTAACGCTTGCGTCGGGAGTTTCGGCACAGACGCAGGTGTCGATCGGATTTCAGCAGGAGCCGACCACGCTCGACCCCACCAGCGACGCAACCGCCGCCATCGACGGGATCATCACGCACAACGTGATGGAATCGCTGACGATCTCTAACGAAAGCGGAGAGGTTCAGCCGGCGCTCGCGACAAGCTGGACGATTTCCGACGACGGTCTGACCTACACATTCGAGCTGGCCCGCGACGTGACCTTTCACGACGGAACCGAGTTCGACGCGGAGGACGTGAAGTTCAGCTTCGACCGGGCGATGGCCGAGGACAGCGAGAACCCGACGAAGGACATCTTCGCAGCCGATCGAAAGCGTGGAGGTGGTCGATTCGCACTCCGTGAAGATGACGCTGAAGAACCCCGATGCGTTCTTCCTCTTCAACATCTCGCGCGGTGATGCGTCGATCGTGGCCCCGGAATCGGTGGAGACGAACAAGACGAGCCCTGTCGGCACCGGCGCCTACGAGTTCGACAACTGGACGCGGGGCGACCGGCTGACGCTGGTAAAGAACCCCGACTACCGCAACGCGGAGAACGTGGCGATGGACGACGGTTGTCTTCCGCTTCATCTCCGACCCCGCGGCAGCGAGTGCTGCGCTGATGGCCGGCGAGCTCGACGCCTTCCCGGGGTTTCCCGCGCCGGAACTGCTGCCGCAATTCGAGGCCGATCCGCGGTTCGACGTGGTCGTGGGCAGCACCGAGGGCGAGGTGATCCTGGCCATGAACAACGCCAAGCCGCCCTTCGACAAGGTGGAGGTCCGCCGCGCCATCAGCACCGCCATCGACCGCGGTGAGATCATCGACGGCGCGATGTACGGGCGTGCGACCCCGATCGGCAGCTTCTACCCGCCGCACGGGCCGGCCTATGTCGACCTGACTGGGCACCTATCCGCATGATTCCGAAAAGGCCAAGGCGATGTTCGAGGAGGCGGGCGTGGCCGGCACCACGATGACGCTGCGCGTGCCGCCCTTCCCTTACGCCACGCGGTCGGCCGAGATCATCCAGGCGCAACTGGCCGAGGCCGGGATCGACGCGAAGGTGGAGAACGTCGAATGGGGCTTCTGGCTGGACGAGATCTACAAGAAGAAGAACTACGACATGACCATCATCGCGCATACCCGCCCCAACGACATGGGCAATTTCGCGCGCGGCAAGGACTATTTCTACGGCTTCGAGGATCCGGCCTTCACCGATCTCTGGACCCGGATCAGCACGGAGACCGAGGAGGCCAAGCGCGCCGATCTGCTGAAAGAGGGCCAGACCTACCTGTCGGAGAACGCGATCCACGGGTTCCTGTTCCAGCTGCCGCAGCTCGGCGTCTACAAGACCGAACTGCAGGGCTACTGGACGTCGTCGCCGGTGCTTTACGAGCCGCTGGCGAACCTGAGCTGGGAGAACTGAGGCGGACGCCCAGTCCGGAGCAGGTTCGCTCCTCGGGCCGGACTCATGGGCGCAACTCGCCGGCCCAGCGGCGGCCCGTCCGGGCGGCTGCCGCTGTGTCGACGCAAGGGCGGAGCGGGAATGGTGTATGTCTTTGGTTACCATCAAGTGCTGTAGCGGCAAAGGCGCGGCGGCACCCCACGTTCCACCGCTGGTCCTCTGCCTGTGCCTTGTCGATCCAACCCGCCAGTCGTGTTGCGGCCGTTTCAACCCGATCTCATCCCGCGCAAGGCTGACGCGATGAGCTTTTTCATCGCCCGACGGTTGGCGGGCTTCCTCCTGACGCTGCTGGCTGTCTCCGTCGTCGTCTTCGCGGTCATGAACGTGCTGCCCGGCGATCCGGCGCTGACCATCCTCGGCATCGACGTCCACCGACGAGGCGCGCACGGCTCTGCGGGAGCGGCTGGGGCTCGACGCGCCGGTCTGGCAGCGATACCTCGCATGGGTCGGCGGGGCGCTGACCGGCGATTTCGGGGTCAGCTATTCCTTCGGCGTGCCGGTGGCCGAGCTGATCGGGGAGCGGTTGCCACTCACCCTCTCGCTGGCGCTGTCGGGCATGGTGGTCACGGTGAGTCTGGCGCTGACCCTGGGCATCGCGGCCGCGGCGCGGCATGGGCGGGGCGGCGACTGGGTCATCATGCTGCTGAGCCAGCTCGGCATCGCGGTGCCGGCCTTCTGGCTCTCCATGCTGCTGGTGCTGCTCTTTGCGGTGAAGCTGCGCTGGCTGCCGCCGGGCGGGTTTCCGGGCTGGGGCGAGCCGGTCGCGGCGCTGCGCTCGCTGATCCTGCCGACGGTGGCGCTGGCGCTGGTCCAGTCGGCGGTGCTGGCGCGGGTCACGCGGTCGTCGGCGCTGGAGGTGATGCGGCTCGACTTCGTGCGCACCGCGCGCGCCACCGGGTTCGGGCCGCGGCCATGTCCTGTGGCGGCATGTGCTGCCCGAACGCGCTGGTGCCGATCGTCACCATCGTCGGGCTGCAATTCGCCGCCCTGGTCACGGGGACCATCGTGATCGAGAACGTGTTCTACCTGCCCGGGCTCGGGCGGCTGATGTTCCAGTCCATCGCCAATCGCGACCTGATCACCGTGCAGGCGCTGGTGATGCTCTTCGCGGCCTTCGTGGTGACGGCGAATTTCCTGGTCGACATCGCCTATGTGCTGATCGACCCGCGGCTGCGGAGGCGCGGGCATGATGCGCCGGCTGCCGCCCAACATGATCCTCGGCGCGGTGCTGGTGGGTCTCGTGCTGGGGGCCGCAGTGCTGTCGCTGGTCTGGACGCCCGCACCCCTACGCCGTGCTGAACGTCACGGGCAAGTTCGCCGGTCCGAGCGCCGAGCATTGGCTGGGCACCGACCAACTGGGCCGCGACTGGTGTCGCAGCTCATGGTCGGCGGCGGGCAATTCGATGCGGGTCGCGGTGCTGGCGGTGGTGCTCGGCTGCTCCATCGGCACGGCGCTGGGGCTGCTCTCGGCGGCGCGTCGGGCGGTTGGACGGAAGAGGCTGGTCATGCGGGTCTGCCGACCTCGGCTTCGCCTTCCCGGCGCTGCTCTTCGCGATCATGCTGGCGGCCGCTTTCGGGCCGTCGCTGACCATGGTCGTGATCGCGATCTCCTTCATCAACATCCCGATCTTCGCCCGCGTGGCGCGGGCTGCGGCGAACCAGGTCTGGACGGCGGGAATACGTCTGTCGCCGCGCGCGCGGCCGGGCATGGGCACGCTTCGCGATCTCGCGCGATCACATCCTGCCCAACATCGCAGCAGCCGATCATCGTGCAGGCGACGATCGAATTCGCCGTGGCGATCCTGGCCGAGGCGGCGCTGTCCTATCTGGGCCTCGGCGCGCAGCCGCCCGCGCCGTCCTGGGGCCGGATGCTGGCGGAGGCGCAGACGCTCATGTACCTCGCGCCGCAGCTCGCGATCTGGCCGGGGCTCTGCATCGTTGCCGCCGTGCTGGGTTTCGGCCTGCTGGGCGACGGGCTGCGCGACATCACCGATCCGAGACTTGCGCGGGAGCGGCGGGCATGACGCCCGCGCCCGTGTATGAGGTCGAGGGGCTGTCCATCGACGCGCCTGCCGGGCCGATCCTGCGCGATGTCATCCTGACCGTGCGGCCCGGGCAGCGGATCGGCGTCGTGGGCGAATCCGGGTCGGGCAAGTCGCTGCTGGCATTCTCCATGATGGGGATGGTGCCCGATGGATTGCACGCTTTCGGGCGCGATCCGGGTGGACGGTCGCGACGTGTCGCACGCGCCGGAGGCAGAATGGCGCCGCCTGCGCGCTCGGCGCATGGCGATGATCTTTCAGGAGCCCATGTCCGCGCTGAACCCGCTCTCCCGCGTCGGCGACACGGTGGCCGAGCCGCTGATACTGCACCTCGGGATGACACGGAAAGCGGCGCTGGCCCGTGCGCGTCGAGCTTTTCGAGGAGACCGGCATCACCGATCCGGAACGGCGGCTGCGCCAATACCCGCACCAGCTGTCGGGCGGCCAGCGGCAGCGGGTGCTGATCGCACTTGCGCTGGCCTGCGACCCGGACCTGTCTGATCGCGGACGAACCGACCACGGCGCTCGATGCCCATGTCGCGTTGCGCATCACCGATCTCCTGGTGCGCCTCGCGCGGGACCGGCACATGGCGCTGCTCTTCATCAGTCACGACCTTGCCGCGGTCGGCCGCACCACCGACGAGCTGATCGTGATGTATGGCGGCGACATCGTGGAGCGCGGGCCGACCGCGCAGGTGCTGGAAATCCCCGTCGCATCCCTACACCGAGGGGCTCATCGCGGCGCGCCCGTCGCTCGACACCGGTCGCAGACGGCGGCTGCCGACGATCCCGGGCACTGTGCCGCCACCGCAGCGACTTGCCCCGCGGGTGCCGTTTTTCCGGGCGGTGCAGCGTGGAGATCGCGTCATGCTCTCGAAAGCGGCCCGCTGCGGTGGCCACACCCGGCGGCGGGTTCGCAGCGTGCCATCTTCTTGAAGCCGACGAAACAGCGGAAGCCGCGCAGTGACCGCGTTGCTTGCGGTAGAGAGCGTGACCCGCCGCTACCGGCTGCCCCGTCAGTCGTTGTTTCAGCCGGCCCCGGTGCTGACGGCGGTCGACGATGTCTCCTTCGGGATCGAGCGCGGTCAGACGCTGGGGATCGTGGGCGAAAGCGGCTCGGGCAAGTCGACCATCGCGCGGATGGTGATGGGGTTCGAGACACCGGATGCCGGGCGCGTGGTCTTCGACGGACAGGACATCAACGCGCTGGATCCGGCGGCCTTGCGACAGGCGAGGCGCGGATTCCAGATGGTGTTCCAGGATCCGTTCGGCTCGCTCGACCAGCGCCGGCGGGTCGGGTGGTCAATCGCGGAGCCGCTGCGGGCCCAAGGGAGCAACGAGGACCACGCCCGCAAGGTGGCGCAGGTGCTGGAGCAGGTCGGGCTGCGCCCCGAACACGCCAGCCGCTACCCGCACGAATTCTCCGGCGGGCAACGCCAGCGCATCGCCATCGCCCGCGCGATCGTCACGCGCCCCGCGCTGCTGGTCGCGGACGAGGCGGTGTCGGCGCTCGATGTGTCGGTGCAGGCGCAGATCCTGAACCTGCTGATGGACCTGCAGGCGGAGCTTGGCCTCGCCATGCTCTTCATCAGCCACGACCTGGCCGTCGTCTCCAGCGTCTGTGACCGGATCCTCGTGATGCAGGCCGGGCGCGCGCTGGAAACCGGCCCCGCCCATGCCGTTCTGACCGCCCCCCGCCACCATTATACCCGAACCTTGCTGGCCGCGGCCAGACTGCAGGAGTGATGCCTTGACCCGTTTCGTTCACCTGACCGACATCCACCTCTCCGATCCGCAGGTCGAAGATCCGGACCTCTCCTCCGATACGACGGCGCGCCTGGATCTTGTGATCGGCTTGATCGGTGCGATGGATCCTGCACCGGACTTCGTGGCCGTGTCCGGCGACCTGACCAATCGCGGCGATCCGGAGAGCTATGCGTTGCTGGCGCAG
Source organism: uncultured Alphaproteobacteria bacterium (assembly GCA_963721175.1). GTDB lineage: Bacteria > Pseudomonadota > Alphaproteobacteria > Rhodobacterales > Rhodobacteraceae > Aliishimia. The sequence goes on from CAVRIG010000007.1 coordinate 264,397, forward strand.
GCGCTCACCGGGTTCGAGGTGCCGCTGGTCATGGCGCTCGGGAACCACGACGACCGCGCCGCATTCCGGGCCGAATTCGGGCCCGATTGCGCCAGCCCGGACGCGCCGTTCTTCCACCACCTGCGTCTCGGCGACGTGCACGTCATCGCCCTCGACAGCCTCATTCCGGGACGTATCGGCGGCGCCATCGACCCCGCGCAGTTCGACATGCTGGCCAGCGCACTCGCCGAGCATCCCGACTGCCGCAAGCTGATCCTGTGTCACCACCCGCCGCATTCGCCCCGGCCGGGCACCCTGGCATGGGAGAGCCTGTCGCCGGAGGATACCGATCGTCTCGGCGACGTGCTCTCCGGTCACGATGTTGCGGCCGTTCTCTGCGGCCATGTGCATGCGGACCGTGTCCTGCATTGGCGGGGGATGCCGGTCGTCATCTCCACCGGGCTGCACAATTCGATCAGTGCGCTGGAAACCCACGACACCGTCTTCGACGATGGCGCCGGCTTTGCGATCTGCGATGTCTTCGCGACCGGCCTCGACGTCACGTTCGTTCCCGTCGCCCCGGAACGGAAGGTGCTGGGCCGGATCGATCGCGACACGGTGCTGGCCTTCAGGTAAGAGCGCAGCGCAGGGGCATCGGCTCATGCAGCAGGCGCGCGGTTGGCTGGCGTCTGGGCGTTGGTGCGACACGGGCAGGGCGTGACGAGAGGAATGGGTAGGGCAAAATCGGATCAAGTGGTACTGTGACCATGCCCACGGGAAATTCGGGGGTGGGCGTACCTTCAAGGATTATGGGACATGCGTATCACGACGCTGCTTTCGGCGGCCCTCTCCGGGCTCGTCTTCACGACCGGTGCGCTCGATGCCGCCGTGCTCAAGTACCAGGCCGTTCTCAGCGGCGCCGCGGAAGAGCCCCCCAATCCGTCGCCGGGCAAGGCGACCGCGGCGCTGACGGTCGATACCGTTGCGCGCACATTTCTTCTCGCGTTCGAATTCTCGGATCTCGTCGGCACCAGCACCGCCGCTCACATCCATGGAGCGACCCCGGCGGCGGGGAGCGGCACGGCGGGCGTGATGACGCAGACTCCGTATTTCGTCGGGTTCCCGCTTGGCGTCACCAGCGGCAGCTTCTCGTCGACATACGACATGTCGATGACGGGCACGTGGAGCCCAAGCTTCATCACGAATTAGGGCGGAACCGTCGCGGGTGCGGAGGCGACCTTTCTGGCTTCGCTGGCGTCGGGCAGGGCTTATCTGAACATCCACAGTTCGGTGTATGGTGGCGGGGAGGTCCGTGGCTTTTTTGCCGATGCGACGCCGGTGCCGCTGCCCGCGGGGCTGATACTTTCGTTGTCGGCGCTGTCAATGTTCGGAGCGCTTGGTCTCCGCCGTAGAGATCCGGGCTGAACCGGGGACCTGACGTCCACCCTCGGGTTCTCCTGTAGCTGCAAAGACGCGCGCGTGCTCCGCGCGGGGCGGTCGGCTAGATCTGCGACCGGCAGAGGGTCTTGATCCCGTGCGCGATCTCAGGCGCGGCTGCGAGCGTGTCGGCGCAAATATCGCGCGCGGCCTCCAGCACGTCATCCTCCACGATCCGGTCGATCAGGCCGAACGCCAAAGCCTCTTCTGCCAGGATCTTCTGGCCGCCCATCAGGATCAGACGCGTGCGGGAAGGACCGATCAGCGCGGCCATGCGGGCGGGATCGGAAGGTTGCGGCAGGAACCCCAGCTTCATCACGGGATAGAAGAACTTGGCACCCGGGACCGCGATCCGGATGTCGCAGGCGAGCGCCATGCCCATCGCGCCGCCCGCCAAGGTTCCGTTCAGCGCGGCGATCGTGAGACCGGGCAGGCCGGCGATGGCGCCGGAAAGCCGCTCCCACACGGGCGACGTCGTCAGGCCCGCGCGCGCTTCCTCGAGGTCCGCTCCGGCGCTGAAGACGCGGCCCGTGCCGGTCAGGATCAGCGCCTTGGCTTTCTGCGCGGCCTCCGCGATCTCCGCCAGTTCCTCCAACATCGCGCCGGTCAGAGAATTGGCCTTGTCCGGCCGGTCGATCGTCGCGACCCAGAGGTCGTTGTCCTTGTCCAGCCGGATCATGCGCCGCTCCCTTGCTTTCGCCTTGCCCCGAACCGTGGTACTGGCAGGCAACGCTCGGGTCCAGCGCCAAGCCCCTTGACCCCGTCTTTTCGCTGTCAGACGATCCGCGCGATCTCGCAACGCCTCGGAGGCAAGCCCATGTTCTGCTGCACCCCCCTGATACGCTCCGTGCCCCGAATCGCGCTGATCGCCGCGCTCGGTGCCGGTCCAGTTGCCGCCGATGTCACCGGCCCGCAGGTCTGGGCGGACTGGAAGACCTACATGGAAGGCATCGGCTACGAGATGTCGGGAAGCGAGTCGCAGGACGGCGGCGTCCTGACGATCACCGATGTGATCATGTCCATGCAGTTTCCGGAGGACGAGGGCAGCGTCGAGATCACGATGCCGCAACTCGCGTTGACCGACAACGCGGACGGGTCCGTCTCCGTCGATCTGCCGCTGTCCTCTCTGGTGACCTTCGACGCATCGCCGGACGATGACGAGGACGACCCGGTCAAGGGCATGCTGACCTATGTCCAGAACGGCCCGACCTTGGTGGTGACGGGCGATCCCGACGACATGACCTACACCTACGACGTGCAATCGGTGGTCGCTACGCTCGATCGGCTCGAAATCGACGGCGAGGCGGTGCCGCCCGAGAGCATGAATGTGGCCGTCGAGATTTCCGACATCGCCAGCGTGACCCGCATGCAAATCGGCGATCAGCGTACCTACGACCAGGACATGACCGCGAGCGGTCTGACCTACGATGTGGCCTTCGTCGTCCCGGAAGAGGATGGCGGCGGCAACGGCAGCCTGAAGGGGAGCATGGACGGGCTCGATATCACCGGCGAGGGCCAGTTGCCGACCGAAGGCGCGGGTGCCGACATGAACGCCATGCTGGAAGCCGGCGCGTCGTTCGCCGGCGGCTTCAGCTATTCCGCGGGACGCACCGAGATCGACATTCGGCAGCCGGAGGGTCCGCTGGTGGGCAGCACCTCGTCCGAGGGCGGGAAGATCGTGTTCGCCATGGGGCCGGATGGCCTGAAATACGATGTGACCCAAACCAATCTTTCGGTGGACATGCAGCAGATCCCGGACGTGCCATTCCCCGTCAGCCTGAAAATGGCGCAGACGGCGTTCAACCTCGCCTTGCCGGTGCAGGCGGGCGAAGAGCCGCAGGACTTCGGATTCGGCTTCACGATGGGAGATTTCACGATCACCGACGCGATCTGGAACCTCTTCGATCCGGCCGGGCAGCTGCCGCGCGACCCGGCCACCATCTCGCTTGACCTGGCGGGGAAGGCGAAGATGCTCGTCGACCTCATGAATCCCGAAACGGCCGAGGAGATGGAACCCGGCGAGGCGCCCGGAGAGATCCAAGCGCTCACCATCAACGAATTGCTGGTGTCGGCCGTGGGCGCGAAGGTCACCGGCTCCGGGGCATTCACGTTCGACAATACGGACACGACCACCTTCGAAGGCATGCCCAAGCCGCAGGGATCTCTCGATGTCCGCGTGGAGGGGGCCAATGCGCTGCTCGACAAGCTGGTGCAGATGGGCCTGCTGCCGGAGGACCAGGCCATGGGTGCACGCATGATGATCGGTCTGTTCGGGGTGCCGCAGGGCGAGGATGTTCTGACCTCCACGATCGAGGTGAACGAAGAGGGACACGTGCTGGCGAACGGGCAGCGGCTGCGGTAGCGGACCCGCTCTCATGGGGACACCGGCGTCCGTTTGACGGGCGCCCCGGCGGTCTCGGGGTAGGTTTCCGTGCCGCGGGCGCGCACGGCGCTTGCACCCGGGCGGGGGTGAGTTTACCTCCGCTGCCATGACGCAAACCATTGACAACCTGACCGACGCCCTGCTCGCCGCCGCGCGCGCTGCCGGGGCAGATGCCGCCGATGCGCTCGCCCTGCAGGCGACATCGATTTCCGCGGATGTCCGCGAGGGCCGGCTGGAGCAGGCGGAACGGGCCGAAGGCATCGATGTCGGACTGCGGGTCTTCGTCGGGCAGCGGCAGGCGACGGTCTCGGCCTCCGACGCCGCGCCCGAGACCTTGCTTACGATGGCCGAGCGTGCCGTGGCGATGGCCCGCGAGGCGCCGGAGGACGAGAACGCCGGGCTGGCCGACCCAGAACAGCTGGCGCGCGACTGGGATCTCGATGCGCTCGAACTCTGCGATCCGGCTCCCGAGCCGGCGCCCGCCGTGTTGCAGGACGACGCTGCGCGCGCCGAGGCCGCCGCATTGGAGAACAGCGGCATCTCACAGGTCCAGTCGGCTTCGGCGGGGTATTCGGCGCGCGACGTCCGGATCGCAGCCACGAACGGGTTCACGGGCGCGTACCGTCGAACATCTCGTTTCGTGTCCTGTGTCGCGATCACGGGCGAAGGCCTCGCGATGGAGCGTGATTACGATGGCGACGGGCGCGTGTTCCAGGCGGATCTGCGCAGCCCGGAGGATATCGGACACAGCGCGGCGGAACGTGCGGCCGAGCGGGCGGGCGCCCGGAGGCCCTTCACCGGAAGCTATCCGGTACTCTTCGACGAACGTGTCGCAAGCAGCCTGGTTGGGCACCTGCTGGTCGCGGCCAACGGGTCCTCGGTTGCGCGTGGCGCGTCGTGGCTTCGCGACAAGCTGGGCCAGCGCGTCCTGCCGAAGGGGCTGCACCTCATCGAGGATCCGCACCGGCCGCGGGTGTCGCAATCCCGTCCCTTCGATGCCGAAGGTCTGCCGACCCACAAGCGGCACATCGTCGAGGATGGCGTGCTGACCGGCTGGAACTCTGGACCTCGCGACCGGGCGCAAGCTGGGCATGCCGTCCACCGGCAATGCCGCGCGTGGCGTCTCCTCCGCGCCGTCGCCCGCCACCTGGAACGTGACGCTGACCCAAGGAACGAAAACCCGCGCCGACCTGATCCGCGACATGGGCACGGGGCTCCTCGTGACCTCGATGATCGGATCGACGATCAACCCCAACACCGGCGACTACTCGCGCGGCGCGGCGGGAATGTGGGTCGAGAACGGCGAGATCGCGTACCCGGTCAACGAATGCACCATCGCGGGCAACCTGCTCGAGATGCTGCCGTCGCTGGTTCCGGCCAACGACGCGCGCGACTATCTGAGCCGGGTCGTGCCCTCCCTGCTGGTCGAAGGCATGACGCTTGCCGGAACCTGACCTCTCGCTGCTGATCCGCGCGGCGGAGGGTGCTGGAGAGATCGCGCTGCGCCACGCCGGCCCGACCGCGCGGCGCTGGGACAAGCCCGGCGAAGCCGGTCCGGTCACGGAAGCGGACATCGCCGTGAACGACTACCTGCGCGATCTTCTCGAAGCCGAACGCCCCGACTATGGCTGGCTCAGCGAGGAGAGCGAGGACGACCCCGCGCGCCTCGGGGCGGAGGCGGTCTTCATCGTGGACCCGATCGACGGGACCCGCAATTTCATCGAAGGCGGAAGGAGTTGGGCCCATTCGCTGGCGGTGGCCAGAGGGGGGCACGTCGTCGCCGGCGTGGTCTACCTGCCGATGCGCGAGCGGCTCTTCGCGGCGGAGCATGGCGGCGGCGCCACGCTCAACGGAGCGCCGATCGGTGCCAGCGCGCGGGACGACATCGCGGAGGCGGAGATTCTCGCCACGCGCTTCAGCCTCGACAGGCGGTTCTGGCGCGGGGCCGTTCCCGACTTCGAACGCGTCTACCGGCCGTCGCTGGCCTACCGGATGGCGCTCGTCGGGCAGGGCCGGTTCGATGGCATGATCACCTTCCGGCAGACCTGGGAATGGGACATCGCGGCCGGTGCCATGATCGCGTCCGAGGCTGGCGCGACCGTGACGGACCGCCGGGGCCGCGAGATCCGGTTCAACGAGGCCGACCCGCGTGCACCCGGCATCATCGCCGCGGCGCCGCAGTTGCACGCCCATCTTCTGGCCGAACACCGGCCGGAGGGCTGATCTGGCATCCAGAGGCCAAGCAGCCCTGCCGCAGCGCCGACGCGAGGGCTTTGCCCGCTCGCGCTCCCCCCTCGCGCTCCCCCAAGGTATTTTGGGACCCAAAGAAGTCATGGCGCGCGCACACCCCCTTCTTTGGGTCGCAAAATACCTCGGGGGAGACGCTCCGCAGGAGCGGCGGGGGCAGAGCCCCTGAGTTCGCGTTCAGCAACGCAGGCGCTTCATTTCGGGCGGCGTGTCGTCATGCCGTTACGGGCACGGATTGGCGGACAAGGTCCGACATCTCGATGAATTGCCGCGCCATCGGATTGGACTTGCGCCAGACCATGCCGATCGTGCGCGACGGTTCCGGAGTCGGAAAGCGTGCGACCGACACGGCCGCAGAGCGTGTCTCCACCGGCAGCGCCATCTCCGGCACCAGTGTCACCCCGATTCCGGCACCCACCATCTGGACCAGGGTCGAGAGCGAACTCCCCTCCAGCATTTCGCGCGGCAAGCCGGTGCGCATGTTGCAGAAGGCGAGCGCCTGGTTGCGAAAGCAATGTCCCTCCTCGAGCAGCAGGAGGCGCATCTCGCGCAGCTTGTCGGGACCCGGCACCGGCAGGCCGGCATCCTGCGCGGGCCGCACCAGCACGAAGCTCTCGCGAAAGAGCGCGACCTCCTCGAAGGACGGCTCCGAGATCGGCAGGGCGACGATCGCGGCATCGAGACGGCCTTCGGACAGTTCCTCGATCAATGTCTGGGTCAGGGTCTCGCGCACATGCATGTCGAGGTCGGGGTACCGCAGGGTCAGCCGCCCGATCAGCGCGGGCAGGAGATAGGGCGCGACCGTGGGGATCACGCCGAGGCGCAGACGCCCGGCGAGCCGGTCCTGCGAGGCGCGGGCCAGATCGCCCAGTTCGTCGACCGCACGCAATATGTCGCGCACCCTCGGCGCCACTTCCTCGCCGAACCCGGTGAGGCTGACTTGGCGGGCACGCCGGTCGAAGAGTTGCGCGCCCAGCAGATCCTCCATCTCCTTGATCTGCATGGACAAGGCCGGTTGCGAGACGGCGCAGGTCGCCGCCGCACGCCCGAAATGCTTGTGACGGGCCACGGCGTCGAAATAGCGAAGCTGCCGAAGGGTTGGGTTGCTCATAAGCTGAAATTATCACAGCCATCAAAAATATCAACTTATGCTAATCATGATCCTCTGCTAGAACGTTTCTAAATCTATGGGGATTCGGGGCTCCGCTGGCCGAGGTTTCTGGCTGCGGTTGGCGAAGCATCCCGACGACCGACAAACAAATCGCACTCAGACGGAAAATGGAGAATACTGATGGATGGAGCGAAAGTAGAAGACATCAACCAATGCCCGGTGATGAACGCACGCCTCACGCGGCCCAGCGGCAGTTTCGCGAACCAGCATTGGTGGCCGAACATGCTGAACCTGAAGGTTCTGAACCAGAACGCGCCGCAGATCGATCCGATGGGACCCGACTTCAACTACGCCGAGGCGTTCAAGTCGCTGGATCTCGAGGCGCTGAAGCAGGATCTGCGCGCCTTGATGACCGACAGCCAGGACTGGTGGCCCGCGGATTACGGGAATTACGGCGGGCTGATGATCCGCATGGCTTGGCACAGTGCCGGCACCTACCGGACGGCGGACGGGCGCGGCGGCTCGCGCTCGGGCACGCAACGGTTCGCGCCGCTGAATTCATGGCCGGATAACGGAAACCTCGACAAGGCGCGCCGGCTGCTCTGGCCGATCAAGCAGAAGTACGGTGCCGCGATCTCCTGGGCCGATCTGTACATCCTGGCCGGCAATGCCGCGCTGGAATCGATGGGCTTCAAGACCTTCGGCTTCGCCGGCGGGCGCGCGGACGTGTACGAGCCCGAGGAAGACATCTACTGGGGTCCTGAAACCGAGTGGCTGGCGACATCGGACCACGAACTGGCCCGCTACTTCGGCGACCGGCAATTGGAGGATCCGCTCGCGGCCGTGCAGATGGGGCTGATCTATGTCAATCCCGAAGGTCCTGACGGCAATCCCGATCCGATCGAGTCGGGCAAGGACATCCGCGAGACCTTCGCGCGCATGGCGATGAACGATTACGAAACCGTCGCGCTGACGGCGGGCGGCCACACCTTCGGCAAGACCCACGGCGCGGGTCCGGTGCAGAACGTCGGGGTCGAGCCCGAGGCGGAGGGTCTGGCGGCGCAAGGCTTCGGCTGGCTCAACTCCTACGAGAGCGGCAAGGGCGTGCACACCATCACCTCCGGGCTCGAGGGTGCCTGGACGCCGAACCCGACACAGTGGGACATGGGCTATTTCGACGTGCTCTTCAAATACGACTGGGAACCCACGAAGAGCCCGGCGAACGCGTGGATCTGGCGGCCCATCGGCTTGGAAGAGGAGGACATGGCACCCGAGGTCGACGGGTCGGGCAAGAAGGTTCCGATCATGATGTCGACCGCCGACATGGCGATGAAGATGGACCCGATCTATCGCCCGATCTCGGAGCATTTCCACAAGAACCCGGAGGAGTTCGCCGACGCCTTCGCCCGCGCCTGGTACAAGCTGACGCACCGCGACATGGGCCCCAAGGCCTGCTTCCTGGGCCCGGATGTTCCGGACGAGGAACTGATCTGGATGGACCCGCTGCCCAAGCATGAGGGTCCGGTGATCGGCGATGCCGAGATCGCCGAGCTGAAGGCGAAGATCCTCGGGTCGGGCCTGAGCGTGTCCGACCTGGTGTTCACCGCCTGGGCCTCTGCCGCGACCTACCGTCAGTCCGACCGTCGCGGCGGCGCGAACGGCGCGCGCATCCGGCTGGCCCCGCAGAAGGACTGGGCGGCCAACGAGCCGGCGCGCTCCGGCAAGGTCATCGAGACGCTGGAAGGCATCCAGGCGCAAGCCGGCAACGTGTCGCTGGCCGACCTGATCGTGCTGGGCGGTTGTGCCGCGATCGAGAAGGCGGCGCAGGAAGCGGGTTACCACGTGACCGTGCCCTTCACTCCGGGCCGCACGGACGCGACCGAGGAGCAGACCGATGCCGCGAGCTTCGAACCACTGGAACCGGAAAGCGATGGCTTCCGCAACTACCTCAAGACCGTCTACTCCATGCCGGCGGAAAAGCTGATGGTCGACCGGGCACAACTGCTCGGGCTGACCGCGCCGGAAATGACGGTTCTGGTCGGTGGCCTGCGGGTGCTGGGTGCGAACCACGGCGGCGCGGCGCATGGCGTCTTCACCAAACGGCCGGGCACGCTCTCGAACGACTTCTTCGTCAATCTGCTCGACATGGCGACGGAGTGGAAGCCGACCTCGGAGGCCGAGGAGCTTTTCGAGGGTCATGACCGCAAGACCGGCGAGTTGAAGTTCACCGGAACGCGGGTCGACCTCGTCTTCGGATCGAATTCCGAGTTGCGGGCGATCTCGGAGGTCTATGGCGGGTCCGACGCGGGCGAGAAGTTCGTGCGGGATTTCGCCGCGGCCTGGAACAAGGTGATGATGGCGGATCGCTTCGACGTGGCGTGAGCCGTCGCGCATGTGTTGACGAGGGCCGCGGTCGAGGGATCGCGGCCCTTCTTCGTTTCGCATGCCGGAACTGTGTGTCTTGGCATGCAAGTCCCGTTGGTGACGGGACGCTGATAGCCCGGCACATACTGTCTTCAAGGAAAAGTGCGGAAGGCGCCGGAGGAGGCCCAGCTGCGGCCCGTGGGATGACGCCGCGATGGTCGGGCTACCTGTTTCATGCCAGCACCATGCGGATGCTCAAGCTCTGAACCGGCGTTGCCAAAGCGGCAGCCCGCCGGAACGGGCCGCCGCTGGGCCGACGGGCTGCGCCCTTGATTCCGGCCCGGCGCGCTCATGTGAAGTATGTTCCAGTCACGTTCGAATTCTGCTTCGCCGTGCGGGGTCGCGCCGTCTGGGGTCGCCGCCGGGTCACGGGCACTTCGCCTGTTCCCCCTCGCCGCCATCTGGCCTAGCATCGCCTGCGACACGCCAGGGAGGAGATCACGATGACACTCAACAGACGCCAGACGCTCGGCCTGATCGGGGCCGCCACCGCAACGGGGCTCGCCGCGCCCGCGATCGCGCAGAACCGCAAGATCGTGGTGGGCGCGCTGCGCTTCACCAGCCATGCCGGCAGCTTCATCGCGGTCGAGCGGGGCTATTTCGACGACGCGGGCCTCGACGTGGAGCTGAAGTTCTTCCAGGCCGCGCAGCCGATGGCGGTGGCGATCGCCAGCGGCGATGTGGACTACGCCGTCACGGCGATCTCCGGCGGCTTGATCTCGCTCGCCGACAAGGGCGCGATCAAGGTGATCGGCGGCGCGCTGCAGCGAAGAGCCGGGCATCGACGGGCAGAAGATCCTCGCCTCCGACGCGGCGTTCCAGGCGGGCGTGACCGACGCCTGCGGATCTCGGCGGCAAGAGCTTCGGCATGACGCAGGCCGGGCTCCTCCTTCCACTACATGGGGTCCAAGATCGCCGAGGCCGAGGGCGTCGAGATGAGCTTCAAGCCGCTGCAGAAGGTGGGCGCGATCATCGGCGCGCTGAAGTCCGGGCAGATCGACGCCTGGTCCATCGTGCCGCATATCGCCAAGCCGCTCGCCGGGTCGGGTGCGGTGCACATCATCGGCGACGTCTCCGACTACCTGCCGCGAGTACCAGGTCACGACGGTGTTCACCTCGGCCACAAATGCCGCGGAGGAGCGCCGAGCGGACGGAGGGTTTCCTCGCGGCCTATTCGAAGGGCGTGGCGCGACTACAACGCCGCGATGATCGACGAGGCCGGCGGCGAGGAGGGCGTGGCCGAGATGGTCGACCTGATCCACAAATATGTCTACACCGACCGGCCGCGCGAGGAGGCGGCGCCCTCGATCATCAACGGCACCATGCGGCTGAACGAGGGGGCCGCGCTGAACGTGGCCTCGGTGCGCGATCAGCTCGAATGGTTCCAGTCCGAGGGGCTGGTGGACGACGAGCATCACGATGGAGACGCTGGTCGACACCGAGCTATGTCGAGAACTTCGAAGCCTGAGACTCTGAGCGGGCGGGGTCCGTCGCCCGCCCGCCTGGTGCCCCCGCAGTCCCCGGGAGACCGGCATGGACATTCGCCTTGACGCCGTCAGCCATGCCTACGGCGACACGCGAGGTGCTGCGCGACATCTCGCTCGAGGTGCCGTCGGGCCGGATCGTCTGCCTCGTCGGGCCGTCGGGCTGCGGCAAGTCCACGCTGCTGCGGCTTCTCGGCGGCCTGGAGCGGCCCACGCAGGGCCGCGGTGCTGCAGGTGGGAGAGCCGCCCGAAGGCTGCCTCAACCCGCTGACCTACATCTTCCAGGATTTCGCGCTGCTGCCGTGGCGGACGGTGCGCGGGCAACGTGTCGCTGGTGCTGGAGGATCACGGGATCGGCGGCAGTCGCGCCGAGGCGGATCATCGCCGACGTGCTGGCGCGCACCCGGCTGACCGATTTCGCGGACGCGCTGCCCAAGCAGCTTTCGGGCGGCATGAAGCAGCGCGTGGCCATCGCGCGTGCGCTGGCGGTGAACCCGGCGGTGATGCTGATGGACGAGCCGCTCTCGCGCGCTCGACAGCCAGACGCGCGAGCTGCTGATGGACGACCTGATCGCGCTGTGGACGCGCCAGCCCTTCACGGCCGTCTACGTCACCCACAACCTGGCCGAGGCGGTGCGGCTGGGCCACCGGATCGTGGTGCTGTCGCGCCGCCCGGGCGCAGATCCGCGAGATGGTCGAGATCGACAACGCCGCTGGCCGAGCGCGCGCTATGGCGACCCGGACCTCGAGGCGCACGCAGAAGCATCTGTGGGAGCCTGATGCGCGACGAGGCGCGCGCGGCCGATGAGGAACTGCTCGATGTCTGACGCCATGTCGCTCCGACGACGCGGCCGACACCGCCGCCGAAGTCCGGTTTCGCGGCGGCGGCTTTGCGCCCACGCCGCGCCGCTGGGTCGGCGTGGTGGTCTTCGTGGTGCTGATCGTGCTCGCGGAATGGGGCACGCGGACGGGTTGGATCATCTCGCTGACGCTGCCGCGCCCGTCCGACGTGCTCGCCGACCTTCGGCGAGCTTTGGGAAAGCGGGATGCTGTTCAAGCACCTGGTCCCGTCGCTGACGCCGTCTGGCCGTGGGTGCGGCGCTGGGCGTCAGCGTGGGCATCGCCGTGGGCGTGCTGATCGGGCTTTTCTCCTATGTGCGCGCGGGGCTGGTGCCGCTGGTCGCGGCGCTTTTCCCGATCCCCAAGATCGCGCTGCTGCCGCTGTTCGTGATCTGGTTCGGCATCGACGAGGCTCGAAATACGCGCTGATCGCGTTCGGCACCTTCACCCCACGGTCGTCGCGACCTATGGCGCCGTCGACAACGTGGACCGCACGCTGATCCGCATGGGGCAGAGCTTCGGCCTGTCGTGGTGGTCCATCGTGCGCAAGATCGTGCTGCCCGGCGCGATGCCGGGGATCCTGTCCGGGCTGCGCATCTCGCTCGCCATCGCCATCATCCTGCTGGTCGCGGCGGAGATGCTGGGCGCGCGAATACGGAATCGGCGCCTATATCCTCGAGGCCGGGTCGCTTTACGATCTCGAGCGGCTCTTCGCGGGTGTGGTGATCCTGTCGCTGCTGGGGGTGCTGGTGAGTGCTGCGATCGGCCAGGTGGAGCGTCGTTTGTTGAACTGGCGCTCGTGAATTCGTCGGTTGACCGGCGGCAGAGACCGAAATAATTTCGGGCATCAAAATAAAGGGGGAGGCGGCATGTATCTGGGACTGGATCTCGGCACGTCCGGGTTGAAGGCGCTGCTGACCGACGAGACGGGAACGGTCGTCGACGCAGCGGAGCAGTCCTATCCCAACCCGCACCCGCATCAGGGCTGGTCGGAGCAGGATCCGGCCGACTGGATCGCCGCCTGCAAGTCTGCGCTGGATGCGCTCGCCGCGCGGGTGCCGCAGGCGGTGCAGGCCCTCAAGGGCATCGGTCTCAGCGGACAGATGCACGGCGCCACGCTGCTCGGGGACGACGACCGGGTTCTGCGGCCCTGCATCCTCTGGAACGACACGCGGTCGGCGGAGGAGGCCGCGTGGCTCGATGCGCAGCCGCGCATGCGCGAGATCACCGGCAACATCGTCTTTCCCGGCTTCACCGCGCCGAAGCTGCTCTGGGTCGAAAGACACGAGCCGGAGATTTTCGAGAAGGTGGCGAAGGTTCTGCTGCCCAAGGATTACCTGCGGCTCTGGCTGACCGGCGAACATGTGGGCGACATGTCCGATTGTGCGGGGACGTCCTGGCTCGACGTGGGCGCGCGGGACTGGTCGGCGCAGGCGCTGGAGACGGGGCACATGCGCCGCGACCAGATGCCGGAGTTGTGCGAGGGAAGCGAAGCCAGCGGAGAGCTGCGCGACACGCTGCGCCAGCGGTGGGGCATCGACGGACCGGTGATCGTGGCAGGCGGGGCGGGGGACAACGCCGCGGCCGCCTGCGGAGCGGGGTGTTTCGCGGCCGGGCAGGGGTTCGTGTCACTGGGCACCTCCGGCGTGCTGCTGGCCGCGAAGGACAGGTTCGCCCCCGATCCGGCGAGCGCGGTGCACACCTTCTGCCATGCGGTGCCGGACAGGTGGTACCAGATGGGAGTTATCCTGGCGGCGACCGATTGCCTCAACTGGCTGTCGCGTTCGCTGGGGCAGAGCCCGGCGGAGCTGACCGCGCTGCTGCCTGACCGGGTTGCAGGGACCGGGCGAGTTGATCTTTCTGCCCTACCTCTCGGGCGAGCGGACGCCGCATAACGACGCGCGAATCCGCGGCGCCTTCGTCGGGCTCGACGTGGCGCACGGGCCGGCCGAGCTGACGCAGGCGGTGGTCGAAGGCATCTCGTTTGCCGTGCGCGACTGCCTCGCCGCGCTCGCCGGCACGGGCACGGAGTTGCGCGAGGTGATCGCCATGGGCGGCGGCGCGCGGTCGCGCTACTGGCTCGAATGCCTCGCCACGGTGCTGGACCTGCCGCTGGCCATCCCCGCGGGCGGCGAGTTCGGCGCGGCGCTGGGCGCGGCGCGGCTGGGCATCGCCGCCGCGACAGGCGGGTCGGTCGAGGAGATCATGACCCCGCCGAAGACTGCCGAAACGATCGAGCCGCGCCGCGATCTGACGGCGGCCTATGCCGAACGCTGGGACCGCTATCGTGCGCTCTACGCGGCATTGAAGGCGGACTGAGGCCATGCGCTCCGTGGTCTTCGCCCTTGCCCTCATGCTTGGCGAGCCATCGTCGGCGCAGGATCTGGGACCTCCGCCTCTATTCCCTGAACCGGACATGGCGCGCGTGAAGCTGGGGCAGTTGCTCTTCTACGACAGGATCCTGTCCGGCAATCGCAACATCAGCTGCGCCACCTGCCACCACCCGAAGTTCGGCACCGCGGACGCGGTCTCGCTGGCCATCGGCGAAGGCGGGCAGGGGCTGGGCCCGGACCGGATCGCCGGGTCGGAGAACTCGCCGGAACAGCGCATCCCGCGCAACGCGCCCGGCCTGTGGAACCTGGGGGCCGCGGAGTTCACGGTCTTCTTCCATGACGGCCGGCTGGAGGATGACCCGGACCAGCCGGGTGGGATCCGCACGCCGCTCGGTGCCGACATGGTGGCAGGGTTCTCGTCCGCGCTGGCCGCGCAGGCGATGTTCCCGGTGCTCTCGGGTGACGAGATGGCGGGGCACTATTCGGAAAACGACGTGAGCGAGGCGGTGCGGCTGGGGGTTCTCGCGCATGCAGGCGGCGCCTGGGACCGCATCGCGGCGCGGGTCTCGGGCATCCCCGCCTATGCTGAGGCATTCGAGGCAGCGGCGCCAGGCGAACGGGTCACGTTCCAGAGGATCGCCAACGTGATCGCGGATTTCATCGCCTTCGAGTGGCGCGCCGACGACAGCGCGTTCGACCGGGCGATGCGTGGGGAAGCGGAGCTGGACCCGGCCGCGGCGCGGGGCAGGGCGCTCTTCTATGGCGAGGCGGGCTGCGCCACCTGCCATTCCGGCTGGTTCCAGACCGACCACGACTTCCACGCCGTCGCCATGCCCCAATTCGGCCCCGGCAAGGCGGCGCGGTTCGAGGAGCATGCGCGCGACGAGGGGCGGATGCGGGTCACGGGCAATCCGGCCGATGCCTATGCCTTCCGCACGCCAAGCTTGCGCAACGTGACGCTGACCGCGCCTTACGGGCACAGTGGCGCCTATGCCACGCTGGAGGGGGTGATCCGCCATCACCTCGACCCGATGGCGGCGCTCGAAGTCTACGATCGGGCGGAGGCTTTGCTTCCCGACCTGCCGCACGTGTCCGATTGGCAGGTCCTGGAGGATCCCGACGAAGTGGCACGGATCGCCGCGGCCAATTCGCTGGAGCCACAGGACCTAAGCGATGCCGAAGTTGCGGATCTCGTCGCCTTCCTCCACGCGCTGGAGGACAGGGCGGAGCGTCTGGGCGTGCCCGAAACCGTGCCAAGCGGGCTGCCCGTCGACCGGTGAGGCGGCCTGCGGCCAGCGGGTCAGAGCGGGGTGAAATGGTGGCGTTCGGTGCGCAGGCCGTGTGCGTGCAACGCCGCCTCGAACGCGCCATGCGGCGGTGTGGCCTCGGCGGGGAGGCGCAGCTTGCGACCGGTCCGCAGCAGCACGGCGGCGCGGACGCTGAAATCGAACCGCGTGACGAGGCGCACATGGTCGATATCGGAGAGCGGCAGGTCGACCCGCCGGCGACCGGAGTACCACGACAACTGGTCCGCCCGCAGTTCCGTGCCTGCCGTGGCACCCGACCACAAGTCCCAGACCGCGGGCAGGGTGAAGAGCAGGATGAGCCCGACGATCCAGAGTGCTGCCTGAAAGATGACCACCGCGGCGAGGCAGGCCGCCCAGGTCAGCAGCACCGCGATGACGGCCGCCCAGCTGCGGCCCTTGCGGACGTAGCGATAGGGTTCAGCGGCCACCGGTCACTTCGATGGCCGAGCCGGTCATGTAGGACGCCGCATCGGAGAGCAGGAACAGGATCGGGCGCGCGACCTCCTCGGGGCTGGCCTCGCGGCGCATCGGGACGAGATGCGCGAGCTTCTGCGCCCGGCCGGGCTCGCCCCCCTTGGCGTGAAGCTCCGTGTCGATCAGGCCGGGACGCACCGACATGACCCGGATGCCGGAGGGTGCGAGTTCGTCGGAAAGGCCCTTGGTGAAGGTGTCGATTGCGGCCTTGGACGCGGCGTAGTCCACATACTGATTACCCGATCCGAGCCGGGCCGCGGCCGAGGAGACGTTGACGATCACGCCGCCCGACCCCATGCGCGCGGCGGCGTCGCGGGCGACCATGATGGCGCCGATCACGTTGACGTCGAACATCCGGCGCAGGCGGGCGTGATCGTACTCCGCCACCGGCGCGGAGGGCGCCACGATGCCGGCATTGTTGATCAGCGCGTCGAGCCGCGGGATCTGTGCGAACATCCCGGCGACCGCGTCCGGATCGGCGACGTCGGCCTGCAGCAGCGTGACCTGCGCGCCCGAGGCCTCGCAGTCGGACTTCACTGCCTCTGCGCCATCGGTGTCGCTTCGGTAGTTCAGCCAGAGATCGTAGTCCGGTGCGGCCAGCCGGGCGCAGGCTGCGCCGATCCCGGCGGACGCGCCTGTGATGAGCAGGGATTTGCGGGCCATTCTGTGAGTTTCCTTATTGCGATGGCGTCGCGGGTCGCGCGCCGGTGAGCAGGATGCGTCACGCGCCGAGGATCCGCGTCACCATCTCCGTCGTGTCGCGCGACAGGTCGGGTTGGCTGGCAATGCGCTGCAACGCCCCGCGCATCATCTCCTGCCGGACGGAATCGTAGCGTTTCCACGTCTGGAACACCGAACACATCCGCGCCGTGGTCTGCGGGTTGAGCGGGTCGAGCCGGATCAGCCAATCTGCCATCAAGCCATAGGCATACCCGCTTTCGTGGTGGAAGCCGGCGTGGTGCATGCCGAGCACGCCCAGCACCGACCGGAAACGGTTCGGGTTCTTGAAATGGAAGTCGGGGTGTTTCGTGAGGTCGTCGGCGATGCCGGCGGCATCCTGCGGTTTCGCCTCGATCACCTGCAGGGCGAACCACTTGTCCATGACAAGGCGGTCGTCCTTCCAGCGTGTCTCGAAATCCGCCAGCGCCGCGTCACCCGTTCCGGCGCGCACCAGGTTGGCGAGTGCCGCAAGCTGCTGCGTCATGTTGGTGGACGCATCGTACTGCGCCTGTGCCGCGTCGCCGCCGTCGCGACGGGTGATGAGCGCGAGCATGGAATTCGCGAGCGACCGATGTCCCGACTGCTCCGCCGTGGGCGCGTAACGGTTCGCTCACCTGGTGCGCGTCGTAAATCCCGCGCAGATCGCCGGCGAGGTGGTCGGCCAGCGCCTCCTTCATCGCTTCGGTCGCCTCGTAGATCGCGGCGGGGTCGGGCGTGTCGCCCGCCTGATGGAGGGCTGTCGCAAGCTCCGACTGGCTCGGCAGGCCGCAGCATCAGCGCGCGGTAGGCCGGGTCCAGATCCTCGTCGCGCACGACGCGCGCAAGCCCGTCGAGATAGCCCTGGTCCGGAGCCGCGCCATGGCGGATCGTGGCCAGCAGCGAGGTCTTGGCCAGCGTCCGTGCGGCTTCCCAGCGGTTGAAGGGGTCAGTGTCATGGGCCAACAGAAACGCGCTGTCGGGCGTGAAATCGAGCATCACCGGCGCGGAGAAGCCACGCAGCGGGGAGAGCACCGGACGGTCGGAAAATCCTTCGAAGACGAATGTCTGGTGTGCTTCGGTCAGCTCCAGCACCTCGGTCGAATGCACCTCCGTCCCATCGGGCGCCGAGCAGGCCAATCGCGAAGGGTATGACCTGCGGTTGCGGGTCCGGGGTCGTTTCCGACGGCTCCAGCGATTGCTTGAGCGTCAGCCGGTAGACCTCGCCTTCGTACTCCTCGGTGACCTTGACCTTGGGCGTTCCGGCCTGGGAGTACCAGCGTTTGAACTGTGTCAGATCGCGCCCCGTCGCATCCTCGAAGACCTTGAGCCAGTCCTCGATCGTGCAGGCCTGACCGTCGTGGCGGTCGAAATAGAGGGCGACCGCCTTCTGGTAGGCCTGATCGCCGACCAGACGCTTGAGCATGCCGATGACTTCGGCGCCCTTTTCGTAGACTGTGGCCGTGTAGAAGTTGTTGATTTCCTGAAAGCTTTCGGGCCGAACGGGGTGCGACAGCGGTCCCTGATCCTCCTGAAACTGCCTTGCGCGCAGGTCGATCACGTCCGATGATGCGCTTGACCGGTCCCGAGCGCATGTCGGTGGTGAATTCGCTGTCGCGGAAGACGGTCAGGCCCTCCTTGAGGCAGAGCTGGAACCAGTCACGGCAGGTGATCCGGTTCCCGGTCCAGTTGTGGAAGTATTCATGCGCGATGATCGCCTCGATCCGCTCGAAATTGCCATCAGTCGCGGTCTCGGGCGAGGCCAGCACGGCCGAGGAGTTGAAGATGTTCAGGCCCTTGTTCTCCATCGCGCCCATGTTGAAAT
Organism: uncultured Alphaproteobacteria bacterium; assembly: GCA_963721175.1. Taxonomy (GTDB): domain Bacteria; phylum Pseudomonadota; class Alphaproteobacteria; order Rhodobacterales; family Rhodobacteraceae; genus Aliishimia. The sequence goes on from CAVRIG010000007.1 coordinate 282,937, forward strand.
CGTCGACCGCCACGATGTTGAAGACGTCGAGGTCGTATTCGCGGCCGTAGACCTCCTCGTCCCATTTCATCGACTTCTTCAGCGCCTCGAGCGCGAAATCGGTCTTGCATCTCGTCACCGGGCCGGACCCAGACGTTCAGATCCACATCCTTGCCGGACATCGTCGTGAACTGCCCCGAGGTCGCGCGCAGATCACCCGCCACGAGCGCGAAGAGATAGGCCGGCTTGGGCCAGGGATCGTGCCATTCCGCCCAGCCATCACCTGAGCCGGCCGGGTTGCCGTTCGACAGAAGCACCGGCAGATCGGAGTTGATGCGCACCGTGAAGACGGACATCACGTCCGGGCGGTCGGGATAGTAGGTGATCCTGCGGAACCCCTCGGCTTCGCACTGGGTCGAATACATGCCGTTCGACATGTAGAGACCCTCGAGCGCGGTGTTGTTCGCCGGGTCTATTTCCACCTCCGCTTCCCAGACGAAGGGACCTTCCGGCACCGCGACGGTGAGCCCGCTATCGGTCACATCCGGTTCAACCGCCTTGCCATCGACCGTGGCCCGAATAAGTGTCAGGTGTTCGCCATGCAGAAAGAGTTGCCCGTTGTTGCCCTGTTTCGGCGCAAAGCGGATGCGGCTCTTGACGCGTGTGGCGTTGGGCGCGAGGTCGAAGAACAGGTGGACATCCTCCACCTGCCAGCCGAAGGGCTGGTAATCCTTGAGGAAAACGGTCTGCGGAGATGCGTCGCGCATTTCTGGCCTCGTCGCTGGAGTTGAAAATTCGTGCCGCGACGGTAGGCCCAGCCCTTGGCGACTGCAAGACGGTCTGCAAACGCGCGCACCATGAAAGGAGAGACAGTATGAGCCCGCCCGATACGGATCCGGAAAAAGAGGAAAGACGCCACCGCCCCGCGCTGCGCGGCATGGTGCTGGCGGTCGTCTTGACCGCACTGGCGATACTTGCGGTCTGGGCGATGGACCCGGGCGAGGACGGTAACGAGGCTGCCAGCGGGGACGAGGAAATCGCCGATTGATCCGGTTTGACCGGTGCGCCGGCGCGCTATCTGTCACTGCATGACAGTGGTGCTTTGGTTCAAGCGAGACGTGCGGCTGGCCGATCATCCGGCGCTGGCGCGAGCCGCGTCGCTCGGGCCGGTGTTGCCGCTCTACATCGTGGAGCCGGACCTTTGGGCTGAGCCGGACATGTCCGGCCGCCAGTGGTCGTTTTTGCACGAGAGCCTGCGAGAGGTGCACGAGGCCCTGGGTGGCCTGTTGTGCCTGCGCACAGGGAATGCGGTGGAAGTGCTTGACGAGCTGCGCCGCCGACACGGGGTTACGCATCTGGTCAGCCATGAGGAGACCGGGAGCGACTGGACCTATCGGCGGGACCGACTGGTCGGCGCTTGGGCCCGGGCGCAAGGCGTGATTTGGGACGAGGTACCGCAATCGGGCGTGGTGCGCCGGTTGGGCAGCCGTGACGGTTGGTCGACACGGCGCAATGCCTTTCTGCGGCAGGAGCAGCAGAGCCCGGATCCGGCTGAGATCGATTGGGTCGCCTCCGGGTCCGATGACCTGCCGAACGTGTTGCAGGATGATTGCCCGCAGCGACAGAGCGGCGGACGCAAGGCAGGCTTGCACCTGCTCGAGACGTTCCTGAACGACCGCGGGCAGACCTACCGTCGCGCGATGTCCTCGCCGCTGAGCGGTGAGGACGCCTGTTCCCGCCTGTCGCCGCACCTGGCCTGGGGCACGCTCTCCGGACGCGAGGTGGCGCAGGCGACGGCCGCCCGGCAGCGTGCGGTGCGCGGCACGCGAGAGGGTTGGGGTGGCAGCCTCAAGAGCTTCCAGGCCCGGCTCGCGTGGCGCGACCACTTCATGCAGAAGCTGGAGGACGCGCCGTCGCTGGAATTCCACTGCCTGCATTCGGCCTATGAAGGGCTACGGAGCGACGATGGCGCCCGCCGCGAGGCATGGGAGCGGGGCGAAACCGGTATCCCCTTCGTCGATGCCTGCATGCGGTATCTGAACGCGACCGGCTGGTTGAACTTCCGGATGCGGTCGATGCTGATGGCGGTGGCGTCCTATCATTTGTGGCTCGACTGGCGCGCGACCGGCTTGCACCTCGCGCGGCGATTCACGGATTACGAACCCGGAATCCACTGGCCCCAGGTGCAGATGCAGTCCGGCACGACGGGCATGAACACCGTGCGGATCTACAACCCCGTGAAGCAGGGGCACGACCAGGATCCGGACGGCGTCTTCACGCTCCGCTGGGTTCCCGAACTGGCCAAGGTTCCGTTGAAGCATTTGCAGGAGCCGTGGCATTGGGAGGGTGCGTCCGGCCTGAGATTATCCGGCTCCCATCGTCGATGTGGCGGAGGCAGCACGTGCCGCGAGGCAAGCGATCTGGGCGGTGCGCAAGGGCCGGGACTTCCGCGAGGAGGCTGCGCGAGTGGTGGAAAAGCACGCCTCCCGCAAGGATGCGGACGGGCATTTCGTCAACGACCGCGCGCCGAGGAGACGCAAGTCAAAGCGGGATCCGCGGCAACTGGGCTTCGGCTTCTGATGGGGCGGATGACGCGGAAATCCGATCTGCCGCACAAGGCCTGCGCGGTCTGTGGGCGACCGTTCGCCTGGCGCAAGAAATGGGCCGATGTCTGGGAGGAGGTGCGATACTGCTCAGACCGTTGCCGGAGGGACCGCAGTTCGACTGGAGGCGGCAAGCCGAAAGCCAGCGCGCCTGCTACATAGACCCGCGCCGCAGGAAAACATGCTGGTTCGACGTGACGCTCTGCCAGTCAGATGCTTCGCCGTCCGGCCAGATCACCCGCAATTCGACCTCCTCCGCCGCGCCCAGCCCGAAGTGCAGCGGCACCGCGTCGCCGCTTGCATGACCGCCCCCGATGGTGATCTCGCGCGTCTGGACGCGGTCGCCGGTGCGCAATTCGACGAACGCGCCGATGGAGCGCGTGTTGGGGGAGGGAGCGCGGATGCTGACCAGCAGCCAGTTTCCGGCGGTGCCAGCATTCTCGTAGAGTTCCATCGGTGCCCGGCGGTTCACCACGGCGAGGTCGAGGTCTCCGTCCAGATCCAGATCGGCCAGCACCGCGCCGCGCCCCCGCGCCATCGTGGCGACCCCGGCCTCCACACTGCGTTCTGCAAAGCTCCCGTCCGGTTGCTGCATCAGCAGGTTGTTGGGATCGTCCATCGCGGCGACCGGCATCTGTTCCACATTGCCCTTGGCCACGAATATGTCGTCGCGCCCGTCATTGTTCACGTCACCGAACGCCGCGTGCCAGCCGGTCGAGGGCCGGCCGTCGCCGCCGGTGTGGGGCACGTGCGCCGTGGTGCCGCGTTCATAGCGCGCGTCGTTGTAGACCGGGCCACCCGAAGCGGGATCGAAGGTCTGGAACCGCTGGTCGCCCATGGAGGTCAGGTAGACGTCCTGAAATCCGTCGCCGGTCACGTCGCGCGCGGCGATCCCCATGCCCCAGAGGCTGTAGGACCGCCACCCGTCCTCAGGCCCATAAAGGCGAGGCGCGGCCTCCATCGCCCACATTTGCTCTTCCCCGCCGCGCACATAATAGTGTCGGTCGTTGCTGATCCGCAGGTCGGCGCGACCGGTACGGCCCCAGTCGGTGAACAGCATCGAGAGCGCGCAATCCCCCGGCGTCAGGTGCCACGGCGGGCCGTAGCGGTCCTCCTCCGGCCGGTAGAGCAGCGTGTCGTCGCAGGCCTCGAACGGCCCATCCAGGTCTGTCCGGTCAACATAGGTTCCGAATGCGAGCGTCGGCAGGCTCCGGCCCTCTTCCCACGTCGCGGAGAAGGCCGTGGTCCAGTGGTCGCCGGAGGTGAAGCCGAGATCGAAGGGTTCGAAGGCGCAACCGCCGAGGCCCCGCATCAGGACCTCCGGCCCCACCCGCAGGATCGCCAGGTCCAGCAGCCCGTCGCCGTCGATGTCGAGCGGGTAGGCGCCGATCACGCCCGTCAGCGCCAGCGCCTCGGGCGTCTCCGCCTCGAAGTGGAGCGGGCCGCCCGGTTCGGTGACGTTCCGCATCAGCTGGGCACGGTTGCTCCCACCCGCGGCGTAGAGCTCGGGCAGGTCGTCGCCGTCGCAGTCGAACCCGGCCACACCGCCGCCCACGAAATGCTCCCATCCGCCGTCATAGACATGGGAGGGGATCGGGCGCGGCTCCATCATCGGCGCGGTCACCGCATCGGCCTGCGCCGCGCCTGCGATCGCGCACAGACCGACCAGGCAACACAGGATCGCGTCACATCTCATCGGACTCCATCCTCCCCATGTCGCGCACGACAAGGGTCGCAACCTGCTCCATCGCGTAGGCCGCAGCCCCTTTCGCCCACATCAGATGCCCCCAGCCCCGAACATGGATCGCGGGGTTCGGCGCGTCCACCTGCACCACGAGATTGGCGACCTGGGCCAGCACGGCGTCTTCGCAGATCGGGTGCTCCGCCGCGTTGGGCCCGGCGACGATGATCAGTTGCGGGTCGAAGATGTTGATGAGGTTCGCCAGCCCGATCGCAAACACGCGTCCGGCACGGTCGAGCACCGACTGCGCCAGCGGGTTGCCGCTGCGCGCCGCGTCGAAGAGCTCTGTCACCTCGGAGAGCATCGGAGCGCCGGAGATGTTGTTGAACTCGCGCAGCAGCGCGTAGTCGCCGACATAAGCCTCGAGGCAGCCGCGTTGTCCGCACTGGCAGAGCGCGCCATCGAGTTGCACCTTTGCGTGGCCGAATTCCGCCCCGCACCCGCGGGTGCCCCGGTAGAGCCGGCCGTCGATCACGACGCCCATGCCCACCCCGTGCTCAAGCGTCACGACGAGGAAATTGTCGTAACGCTGCCCCTCGCCGAATAGATGTTCCGCCTTGGCGACGAGATTTGCGTCATTGTCGAGAAATACCGGGCAGGAGGTCATCGATGCGACCATCGCGCCCAGATCCGCATTCCGTTCGCTGAGCGCCGAGGACCAATGGACCAGGCTTTGATCCACATCCACCTGGCCGGGCAGCCCGATGCCGATACCCGAAAGATCCTCCGGCACGAGGTCGGCCTTCGCGCAAGCCCCCTCTATGGCCGACAGGATATGGCCGGCGAGGTCCTGCGCGGCACATCGCAATGCAGGCAGGGGCCGAACATGATCCACGATCTCGTTGCCCTCGAAATCGAGGATCAGGACGGTGAGCGCGGTCTGGGCGACCTTGACTCCGGCGATGCGCTGCGATGCCCCGCGCAGCTTCAGTGTGACGCGCGGCCGCCCGCGCCGTGTCATTGTGGGTTTTTCCGAAGGCTCCGTTTCCTCGATCAGCCCGGCGCGCATGAGTTCGGCGGTGATGCCCGTCACGGTCGCAGGACTGAAACCTGTCAGTCGCGAGATGTCGATCCGGGCGATCTGACCCGCGCGACGGATCGTGTCGAGCACCATGAGCCGGCCGGCATCACGCTGCTCGCGCGTCGGACCGCTCCGGTCCGGTGGATTGCCTCGATCTGTGCGCATCGCCGGGAAACGATGCGTCCGCGGGCAGGTCCGAGTCCAGAATTATTTATTTTGACAACAAAATTAATTCTGGCTACCAATCGGGTCAGGCCCGCTTGTCCCGGTGCGGATCCGCGGCGCAGAATGCATGAGGGAGGACACATCATGAAACGATTCGGACTGATTTCGGCCGCGGCACTGCTCGCCTGCAGCGCGGCCTGGGCGCAGGACATCTCGGTCGGCGTGAGCTGGTCGAACTTCCAGGAAGAGCGGTGGAAGACCGATGAGGCGGCGATCCGGGCGGCGCTGGACGAGGCCGGTGCGGAGTATGTCTCGGCGGACGCGCAATCGTCGGCCTCGAAGCAGCTTTCGGACATCGAGAGCCTGATCGCGCAAGGCGTCGACGCGCTGATCATCCTGGCGCAAGACGCGCAGGCCATCGGCCCCGCGGTGCAGGGCGCCGTGGACGAGGGGATCCCGGTCGTCGCCTATGACCGCCTGATCGAGGACAGCCGCGCCTTCTACCTGACCTTCGACAATATCGAGGTGGGCCGGATGCAGGCCCGCGCCGTTCTCGAGGCGCAGCCGAGAGGCAACTACGTGATGATCAAGGGCTCGCCCACCGATCCCAACGCCGACTTCCTTCGGGGCGGTCAGCAGGAAGTGCTGCAGGACGCGATCGACTCGGGCGAGATCGAGATCGTCGGCGAAGCCTATACCGACGGCTGGCTTCCCGCGAACGCGCAGCGGAACATGGAGCAGATCCTGACCGCCACCGACAACGACGTGGACGCCGTCGTGGCCTCCAACGACGGTACCGCGGGAGGTGTCGTGGCGGCGCTGACGGCGCAGGGAATGCAGGGCATTCCGGTCTCCGGACAGGATGGCGATCATGCGGCGCTGAACCGCGTTGCGTCGGGCACGCAGACAGTCTCCGTGTGGAAGGACGCGCGGGATCTGGGCCGCGAGGCGGGCGAGATCGCCGTGGCACTCGCCGCCGGCACCGAGATGTCGGGGATCGAGGGCGCCGAGGAGTGGACATCGCCGGGCGGCACCACGATGTGGGCCAAGTTCCTCGAGCCGGTTCCGGTGACGCGCGACAACCTCTCGTCCGTCGTCGATGCGGGCTGGATCAGCCAGGAGGCGCTCTGTCAGGGCGTGACCGACGGGCCGGCGCCCTGCAACTGATGGCGTGGATCGGGGCGGCTGACGCATCGGCCGCCCCACCAGGATCCGCGCTGAATCGAAAAGGTCCGACATGACCGACGCCTCGCCCCAGACCATTCCCCGCAAGGCCAAGGGCAGCCTCTTCCAGCAGCTGGAACTGGACACGCGCCTACTGGGGATGATCGGCGCCTTCGTCCTCCTGTGCATCGGCTTCAATCTGCTGACGGAGGGTCGGTTCCTGACGCCCCGGAACGTCTTCAACTTGACGATCCAGACGGTGTCGGTGGCGATCATGGCCTGCGGCATGGTCTTCGTGATCGTGAACCGGCATATCGACCTCTCGGTGGGTGCACTGCTCGCCACGACCTCCGCCGTGATGGCGATGATGCAGACGCAGATTCTGCCCAATACCTTCGGGCTCGGGCTGGAACACCCGGCGATCTGGATCCTGGCGATCATCACCGGCCTCGTCGTGGGTACGCTGATCGGCGGGTTCCAGGGCTGGCTGGTCGGCTATCTCACCATCCCCGCCTTCATCGTGACGCTGGGGGGGTTCCTCGTCTGGCGCAACGTGGCGTGGTACCTGACCAGCGGACAGACGATCGGGCCGTTGGACCAGACCTTCCTGAACTTCGGCGGCACCAACGGCACGCTGGGCGAGACATGGAGCTGGATCCTCGCCGCCGTCGCCGCGGCGCTGGGCATCTGGGCGCAGTGGAGCGCGCGGCGGTCCAAGGCCGCGCATGACTTCCCGGTCAAGCCTATCTGGGCGGAGGCTACGATGTCGGCGCTGATCCTGGTGGCGGTCGTGGGGTTCATCGCGATGCTCAACGCCTACGAGATCCCCGAGCGCAGGCTGGAGCGGATGTTCGAGGCGCGGGGCGAGGTCATGCCGGAGGGGCTCACGATGGGGTACGGCCTGCCGGTTTCCGTCCTGATCCTGATCACCGTGGCGGTGATCATGACGATCGTTGCCCGCCGCACCCGCTTTGGCCGCTACATCTTCGCCACCGGCGGCAATCCGGACGCGGCGGAACTGTCCGGGATCAACACCCGGTGGCTGACGGTGAAGATCTTCGCGCTGATGGGTTTCCTCTGCGCGCTGTCGGCGGTCGTCGCCTCGGCACGGCTCACCTTCCATGCCAACGACATCGGCACCTTGGACGAGTTGCGCGTCATCGCGGCGGCAGTGATCGGGGGCACGGCACTCTCGGGCGGTTTCGGCACGATCTACGGCGCCATCCTCGGCGCGCTCATCATGCAATCGCTGCAATCGGGGATGGCGATGGTGGGCGTCGATGCACCGTTCCAGAACATCGTCGTGGGGTCGGTCCTGGTGGCGGCGGTGCTGATCGACATCATCTACCGCAAGCGACTGGGGACGAAGTGATGGCTGTTCAGACGGAAACTGCCGCTCCGGCGAAGTCCGCCAAAGAGCTGCGCGCCGCGGGCGCGACGCCACTGGTCGAGATGCGAAACATCTCGGTCTCCTTCGGCGGGATCAAGGCGGTCGACGACGTGTCGGTCGACCTCCATCCCGGCGAGGTCGTGGGCTTGCTGGGCCACAACGGCGCGGGCAAGTCGACGCTGATCAAGGTGCTCTCGGGCGCCTACAAGAGCGACGGAGGCCAGATCCTGATCGACGGCAGGCCGGTCGAAATTGCCAATCCCCGCGATGCGCGCGCCAACAACATCGAGACGATCTATCAGACGCTGGCGCTCGCCGACAATCTCGATGCCGCGTCGAACCTCTTTCTGGGGCGCGAGCTGATCACGTCCGTGGGCCTCGTCGACGATGCGGCGATGGAAGCCGAATGTCGCAAGATCATGGGCCGGTTGAACCCCAACTTCCAGAAATTCAACGAGCCGGTCTCGGCGCTGTCGGGCGGACAGCGGCAATCCGTGGCGATCGCGCGCGCGGTCTATTTCAACGCGCGCATCCTGATCATGGACGAGCCTACCGCCGCACTGGGGCCCCACGAGACGCGGATGGTGGCCGACCTGATCCACCAGCTCAAGGCGCAGGGGATCGGCATCTTCCTGATCGACCACGACGTGCACGCGGTCATGGATCTCTGCGACCGGGCGAGCGTGATGAAGAACGGCGAACTGGTAGGCACGGTCAACATCGACGAGGTCACCGACGACGACCTCCTGTCGATGATCATCCTCGGCAAGAAACCCGGCGAAAGCGCCCACTAGCCGGTTCGGTCGCGCCGGGGCCCTTACCAGGCCACGCGGCTTGCCGGCTTCGGCTGACCCCGCCGCGTTCGCTCCGCTTCCATGCGTCTGCGCAAGCTGTCGGCCGGTTCAGCATGCGAGAAATGAAAGCCCTGCAGGATATCGCAGCCCAGATCGGCGAGCGCAGTCGCCAACATCGGGCATTCGACGCCTTCCGCGGTGACGCTGATGTCGATCGCCTTTGCCAGATGCACGATCGAGGCGATCATCTGCGTGTTGCGGTGGCTGTGCAGCATCGGGGCGACGAGACGACGGTCGATCTTCAGCGCGTCGGGCGCGATGTCCATGATGCTGGCGATCGAGGCATGTCCGGATCCGAAATCGTCGATCTCGATCGCGAAGCCCAGATCCTTGAGGTGCTCGATCGTGAAGAAGAACGACTCGTCCATGTCCTCCAGCGAAATCGATTCCAGGATCTCGAAGGCGAACTCCGTGTCGAGCCCCGACAGCGACGTGCGCGCCGTGCCGACGAACCCCGGATCCAGCAACCGTCCGGCACTGACGTTGAAGGAAACCTTGGGCAGCGAGAGCCCGTCGGCCGCGAACTCTTTCAGGATCTTGACCGAGGCGTCGAAGATCGCGGCATCCAGCTGGTCTTCCATCCCCAGCTTGCGCACGACGTCCAGAAACGCCGTGGGGCTCAGCAGGCCGCGGCGCGGATGTTCCCACCGGGCCAGGATCTCGACGCCACAGATCTTGTGCGTCCGGGCGTCATGCTGCGTCTGGAAATAGGGCACGATCTCACCCCGCTCCAGCGCCGTGGCGAATTCGTCGCCCAGCAGGCGTTCCTCGATGAACTGTTCGTGCAAGGCCGGCGAGAACGTCTCGACCGTCCGGCGTCCCGCTTTCTTGGCGGCATAGAGGGCGGCATCGGCGAAGCTGAGCAACTCGCCCCCGTCGCATTCGCCAAGCTGGCACGAGGCGATCCCGAAACTCGCACCGAAACGGCAGGGCTTGCCCTCGAACATCAACGGCTCGAGGATCCGCGCGAGCATGGTCTCGGCCAGCCGACGCGCCTCGTCCTCGGACGTCCCCTCCCGGCACAGAACGACAAACTCGTCGCCGCCGAACCGCGAGCCCAGATCGCCGTCGCGCATTTCCTGGCGCATGATGTTCGCGACCTGACACAGGACGAAGTCTCCGGCCTTGTGACCCAGAACATCGTTGACCTGCTTGAACCGGTCGAGGTCGATGCGGATCACGGTCGTCGGGCCCCGCTCGAGCATGGCGGCGAGTTCGGTGTCCAGAAGCCGCCGGTTGGGCAGGTCGGTCAGCGGGTCATGAAGGGATTTGTGGCGGATCTTCTGGTTGGCGCGCGTCAGGCTTTCGGAATGCTCGAGCTGCGCACGGTGCGCGCGCACGAAATCCGTGAGATCCGTCCTGATCACGACCTTGTCGCCCAGCGAGGAACTGCTCAGCGTGGCGCGGACATGCCGGTCGCCGGTCAGGACGAAATGGACCTCTTCCAATTCGGCGGTGCGCATGCGCTCCGTCTTGTCGTGCACGAATTCTTCGATCCGACTCGGGAATAATGTCCGTATAGATACCCGTCTGCGCCCCGTTTCGCAGGACGTCCGAGACATGCATCCCGATCTGGATGCACTCCGGCGTCAAGGTCGACAGTGTCCGGTAGTGCGAGTTGCAGGCGACCAGGCGCAGGTCCCGGTCATAGAGCGCGAATCCGTCCGCGATCGAATTCATCGCGAAGTCGAAGCGCTGGTTCGCATTCTCGAGGTCGCTGTTCTTGGTCTTGAGCGTGCGCAGAAGCCGCGCCATCACCCGGGAGGCCCAGGTCATGAGCAGCGCCAGCAAGGCGCCGGTGGTCATCGTGCCCGTTTCGACGATGTCGATCACGGTCTGTTCGATCTGGTCGATATACGGGTAGAGCCGCTGCGTGCCTTCGCGCATGTCCTTCAGACGGGTTTCGAGATCCGCTTTGAGCGTCAGGTACTCCGATCCGAAGCGTTCCTTTTTCCGGGCGACCCTGTCCATGTCCGTCACCACCTGTCGCACGCCATCCGCGGCGAGGACGTTGGACACGCACAGGTCCATGACCGGCCCCATGCCGATCCAGCCGAACACAGCCGCCTCGGTATGGCTCAGGTTCTGCGTGCACCAGAAGGCCTGGCGCTGCGCGACGGTGACGTTCGCTCGGATGACATCGAGCTGGTCGGCGCTGGGGAAGTAGTTGTCCGCGATGATGTCCAGCGACGCCTGCAACTTCGTCAACTGAAGGAAGTTCCGGTCACTGTAGTCGTTGACGAGCTGAAGGTAGTGGTATCCCAGAAATGCGACGGTGATCCCGATGCCGTGCGCGGCCAGGAAAAACGTCAACAGAAGGCTGTTCTTTGCCACGGTTCACTACCCGGTCGGACACCAACACCGGACGCGACCCTACTGTCGCGACGCAATGAACTCGTTAATCGGCGGCGGGGGAGTTCTCGAGAGTTTTGCGTGAATTGTCGGGGTTCCGGGGGTGACGCGCGGCGCGCCGATCAGGTCAGCACGCCGTCCGCGCGCAGTTGCGCCAGGTCTTCGCTGCTGTAACCCGCCTCCGCAAGCAGCGTGTCGGTGTCCGCGCCCGCGGCCCGTGGGCATGTCGGGCTCGGGTGGGGAGTTTCGGGCAAAGCGCGGGGCCGGTGCCGGCTGAACGACGCCACCGGTTTGTGTGAAAGTTCCGCGTGACCTCATGTGCGGGTGGTCCGGCGCTTCCGACCAGGTCAGGACCGGTGTGGCGCAGGCATCGCTTCCTTCAAAGATCGCCGCCCATTCGTCGCGCGTCTTGCTGCGAAAGATCTCGGCATATTCGGTGCGGCGTCCGGACCAGGTGGCGGCGTGCATCTGGGTCGCCTGGTGCTCCACCGGCAGTCCCATCCGCTCCAGCAGTTCGGCAAAGAATTGGGGCTCCAGCGGACCAACGGCAAGAAACTTGCCGTCGGCGCATTCATAGCAGCGGTAGAACGGCGCGGCTCCGTCGAGGAGGTTCGCCTCCCGCGTCTCGGACCACTGGCCGCGGGCACGGAAGGCATGGATCAGCGCCATCAGCGCCGCCGACCCGTCGACCATCGCCGCGTCGATCACGTCTCCCTGGCCGGATCGTTCCCGCTCCCAGAGCGCGGCCATGATCCCGAAGAGCAGGAACATCGTGCCGCCGCCGTAATCGGCCGCGATGTTGAGCGGTGGCGTAGGCACGTCATCGGCGCGTCCCGTGGCGTGCAGGAAGCCCGTGAGGCCGAGATAGTTGATGTCGTGCCCGGCCATCTGCGCCCATGGGCCGTCCTGACCCCAGCCGGTCATGCGGCCATAGACGAGGCCGGCGTTGCGCGCATGGCAGTCCGCGGGCCCGAGCCCCATGCGTTCCATCACGCCCGGTCGGAAACCCTCGATCAGCACGTCCGCCCGGTCGATGAGCCGCAGCGCGGCAGTCACGCCCTCCGGGTGTTTGAGGTTCAGCGCGACTGAGCGCTTGCCTCGGTTGTTGATGTCGGTCGGATCCGCGGCGCCGGACCGGCGGGTGATGAGCGTGACCTCCGCCCCCAAATCGGCCAGAAACTGCCCGGCAAGCGGCGCCGGCCCGAGCCCCTGCATCTCCACGACCTTCAAACCGGAGAGCGGTCCGCTCATGCGGCCTGAACCTCCGTCTCGCGCAGCCGGTCGAAGGCGCTGTTGGCGATCGCGAACCTGTCACCGTAGCGTTCGGCCAATTCCCGCGCGCGGGCTGCGAACCGCTCCACGCCGATGCCGCGGATGAACTGGATCGCACCGCCGGTATGGGCGGGGAAGCCGATGGCGAAGATGCCGCCGAGGTTGGCTTCGACTTCGGTGTTCAAGACGCCCTCTGCGAGGCAGCGCAGCGTCTCGATCGCCTGGCGGTAGAGCAGGCGGTCCACCGCGTCCTCGATGCCGACCTCCGCGTTGCCTTGCGCGAACTGCCCGAGCTCTGGCCAGAGCGATTTCGACCCGTCGGAGGCATAGTCGTAGAAGCCGCCGCCGTAATGCCGCCCTCCGCGCCCCATCTCGATCATCGGATCGATGACGGCGCGGGTCGCGGTGTTGTGCCTGCCGAAGCCGCTGTCGACGCCCAGACGCGCGTCCAGCGCCGCGTGCGTCTTGCGCACCTTCTGGCCGAGCACCAGCGACACCTCGTCGAAGACGGCGAGCGGCCCCACCGGCATCCCCGCCTTCCACGCCGCGCGCTCGATGGCCGACGGTGCCATGCCGTCGACCAGAAGTTGCAGCCCCTCATCCATGTAGGTGCCGAACACGCGAGAGGTGAAGAAGCCGCGGCTGTCGTTCACGACGATCGGCATGTATCCGATCTGCTGGACGTAGTCGTAGGCCTTGCGCAGCGTATCGGTGCTGGTCCTCTCGCCGATGATGATCTCGACCACCTTCATCTTCTCGACAGGGCTGAAGAAATGCAGCCCGATGAAGCGGGCGGGGTCGGGGCACGCCTCCGCCAGGATGGAGATCGGCAGCGTGGAGGTGTTGGAGCCGTAGATGCCGTCATCGGAGAGTTGCTCGAACGTCTCGGTGATGACCCGTTCCTTGAGATCGACATCCTCGAACACCGCCTCGATGATCAGGTCCGCCCCGGCATACTCCGCGTCCTCGGTGACCGGCGTGATCTGGCTCAGCAGCGCAGCCTTGCCGGCCTCGTCCATGCGACCACGCTTGATCACCTTGTCACAGAGCGCCTCCGAGTGGGCCTTACCCGTCTCGGCTTTCGCCATCTCCGTGTCCTTGAGGAAGGTCGCGAGGCCCGCCTTGGCTTGGGCATAGGCGATGCCCGAGCCCATCATCCCCGCACCGAGAACGGCCACCTTCGTCGCCTGCCAGCGCGCACCTTCGGGGCGGACCTGGCCGGATTTGATCGCCTGCATTCCGAAGAAGAAGGTGGAGATCGCGGCCTTCGCCTCCGGCGTGGTCATCAGCCCGATGAAGCGGCGGGTTTCGTACCTGAGGGCAGCGTCGAAATTCATCCGCATGGAGTTCACGGCAACGTCGAGGATCTTTGCCGGCGCTGGCAGCAGTCCGCGGGTCTTCTGAAAGAGCATCGCGGGCGCCACCTGGATGGTCTGACGCACGCGGGGCTGGAGCACGTCGCCGCCCGGAAAGCGGAAGCCCTTGGCGTCCCAAGGCTGGGTATGCGCCTCCGGGTTGGCCATGATCCAGACCTTGGCGGCGGGGATCAAGTGGTCCGGCGTCGCGACGATTTCGTCCACCATGCCGGCCTTCAGCGCGTCCTGCGGCCGGACCTGCTTGCCTTCGAGCAGGTAGGGCAGGGCGGCTTCCAGCCCCAGCAGCGCGGTCAGTCGCACGACTCCGCCCGCACCCGGCAGCAGGCCCAGCGTCACCTCGGGCAGGCCCACGACGGCTTTCGGGTCATCCATGACGATCCGGTGGTTGCAGGCGAGGCAGAGTTCGTAACCGCCCCCCAGCGCGGCGCCATTAATTGCGGCGACTGTCGGGCACAGGCAGCTTCTCGATCCGGCGGTAGACGGCCTTGTTGGCCTCGATGAAGGCAAAGGTGCTCTCGTCCGCGACCGTCGTGGCGAGGATGTCGTGCAGGTCGCCGCCGGCAAAGAAGGTCTTCTTGGCCGATGCAAACACCACGCCAGTCAGACCCTCTTCCGCCTCCAGTCGGTCGCAGATCGCGCGCATGCCCGGCTCGAACCTTGCGTTCATCGTGTTGGCGTTCTGGCCCTGCATGTCCAGCGTCACCGTGACGATGCCGGCCGCGTCCTTGTCGTAGCGGAAATCCTCCATGGCTCAGACCCTCTCGATGATCGACGCGATGCCCATGCCGCCGCCGACGCACATGCAGATCAGCGCGCGCTTGAGCTGTCGCCGCTCCAACTCGTCCAGCATCGTGGAGACGAGGCAGCCGCCGGTCGCGCCCAGCGGGTGGCCCATGGCGATGGCGCCGCCCACCACGTTCAGTTTCTCGTCGGGCACGTTCAGGTCGCGCTGCAGGCGGAGCGCGACGGAGGCGAAGGCCTCGTTGATCTCCACGAGGTCGATATCGTCGATGGTCAACCCCGCCTTCCTCAGCGCCTTCTGCGATGCGGGACCGGGGCCGGTCAGCATGATCGTCGGATCGGTGCCTGTGAGCGCGATGGAGAGCACGCGGCCGCGCGGGTCGAGCCCCAGATCCTTGCCGGCCTGCGCGTTGCCGACCATGATCAGCGACGCGCCGTCGACGATGCCGGAGGAATTGCCCGGCGTGTGCACGTGGTCGATCCGCTCCACATCGGGGTATTTCGCCAGCGCCACCGCGTCGAAGCCCAAGGAGCCGGGCATGGCGAAGGACGGCTTCAGCGCGCCCAGCTTCTGCATGTCGGTATCGGGCTTGATGAAATCGTCGCGCTCGAGGATCGTGATGCCGTTCTCGTCCCGCACCGGCACGACGGAGCGGTCGAACCAGCCGCTGTCGCGGGCGTGCGCCGCCTTCTTCTGGCTCTGGAGCGCGAATTCGTCCACGTCGTCGCGATTCCAGCCCTCGATCGTGGCGATCAGATCCGCGCCGATCCCCTGCGGCACGAAGCCGGTGTCGAGCGAGGTTTCGGGATCCTCGGCAAACGGCCCGCCATCGGCGCCCATCGGCACGCGGGACATGCTCTCGAACCCGCCGGCGCAGACCAGATCCTCCCAACCGGAGGCGACCTTGGCGGCGGCGGTGTTGAACGTGTCGAGGCCGCTGGCGCAGAACCGGTTCACCTGCGCGCCCGGCACGCTCTCGTCCCAGCCGGCCTTCTGCAACGCGATCTTCGGGAGCACCGCACCCTGTTCCATCACCGGCGCCACGCAGCCCAACATCACGTCGTCGACGCGCGAGGTGTCGAGATCGTGCCGGATCCGCATCTCGTCCAGCAGCGTGGTCACGAGCGTGATCGGCTTGACCTCGTGCAGCGTACCGTCGGCCTTGCCCTTGGACCGCGGCGTGCGGATGGCATCGTAGATATAGGCTGTCTCGGTCATGGCGCGTCCTCTTCCTCGGGTCGATTCGGTCCTTCGTTGCGGTACCGAAGCCGGCAGATGGAGCCCGATCGGCAGGCGGTTCGCAAGTTCGGAATCGACGGAATGCCTTGCCGTAATCGGATCGGCGCAATCAAACGCAGCGTCGCGAAAGCTGACGCTTCGTCACCTTGAACTTGCCGGTTGACTGACATGGGCTGCATGGGTCAAATCCGCAACACCGCGAAAAAACGTGCCGGACCGGCGAAACGACAAGGTGCTGCGCGGAGGAACAGGGCGGCAACGTCCTGAAGGGAGATCGATGGAATTTCTTCAACTGCTGTTCGGCGGTATTGCCAACGGGTGCATCTACGGTCTGGTGGCACTCGGCTTCGTGCTGATCTACAAGGCCAGCGAGGGCGTGAACTTCGCGCAGGGCGACATGATGATGCTCGGCGCCTTCATTGCGCTGGGCTTCGGCAATTCCGGGCAACTTGGCTCTGCCGTTCGGGGTGGCGGTGCTGGCCGCGATGGCGGTCATGTTCGTGGTCGGCATGGGAATCGAGCGCGTCGTGGTTCGGCAGATCTTCGGGCAGCCGCAATTCGCGCTCGTCATCCTGACCATCGCGCTGGGCTTCGTGCTGCGCTTCGTTGCCGGATCGATCTGGGGCTTCTCGCCCCTCGTGCTCGAAACCCCGTTCACCGGCCAGACCATCCATCTGGGCGGGATCATCCTTGGCGTCGCCGATCTCGTGACGATCCTCGTGACCGCGGTGCTGACGCTGCTGCTCTGGGCCTTCTTCGCCTTCACTCGTGTCGGCCTTGCGGCACAGGCGGCGTCGCAGAACCAGATGGCGGCCTATATCGTGGGCGTGCCGGTGATGCGGATCAACGGGCTGATCTGGGGCCTGTCGGGCGTCGTGGCGACGGTCGCAGGAGTCATGTATGCTTCCAAGGGCGCGATCGACCCCAATATCGGGCTTCTGGGCATCAAGGCTTTTGCCGCGGCGGTGATCGGGGGCTTGGGCAGTCTGCCCGGCGCGCTGCTGGGCGGATTGCTGATCGGGATCGTGGAGCCGTTCGCGGGCCGCTACGCGCCGGGCGAAGTCGGGGTCATGGCGCCCTACATCATCATGCTGGTGGTTCTGGTGACGCGTCCCGGCGGGCTCTTCAGTCAGATCCAGGCAAAGAAGGTGTAGCGGGCCGATGCGGATCGTCTTCAAGACCACGTACGACCGGGATATCGACCTGCACGAGCATTGGGGCAAGCGCGGGGCGATCGTCGTGCTGCTGGCGGTCATGGCGCTGCTGCCCTTCGTCGTGGGCGAATACTACCTGGCGGAGGCGACCAATACGCTGATCTGGTCGCTGGCGGGCATGGGACTGATGCTGCTGGTGGGGCATACCGGCCAGGTCTCGCTTGGTCATGCGGCGTTCCTCGCGATCGGCGCCTATACGGACGTGGCGCTGATGAATATCGGCGTGCCGTTCTTGGTGTCCTTTCCCATTGCGGGGCTGGCGGCGGGCCTCTTCGGCGCGCTGATCGCCATTCCGGCGGTGCGCATGTCCGGCATCTACCTCGCCATCGCCACGCTCGCCGTCTTCGTCATCGTCGAGGAACTGGTGATCCTGCTGGAGCCGATCACCGGCGGGGTCGGCGGGCTTTTTGCGCCGTCCATCGAGATCGCGGGCATCAGCTTCGATCGCTATGCCGAGCTCGACAATTTCTACTGGCTGGCGTTGGTCGTGGTGGCGCTGGTGACCTGGGGCTATGCCAACCTGATGCGGTCGCCCACCGGTCGGGCGTTCCTCGCCGTACGCGACAGCGAAGTGTCGGCGCGCGCGCTGGGTATCGACGTGACGCGGACGCGATCGCTGGCCTTCGGGCTGTCCTGCGGGATCACCGGGCTCGCGGGCGCGCTGATGGGGCATTTCATCGGCTTCTTCAACTACGAGCTCTTCTCGATCTTCATCTCGATCAACCTGCTGCTCGTGGTCACCATCGGCGGACTCGGGTTCATCCAGGGCGCCTTCCTGGGCGCGATCCTGATCACCGCCGTGCCGCAGCTCATCGCGATCCTGCGCGACTGGGCAAATGCAAACCTTGGCGTGGACATGGGCGGCATCCCGGGGCTCGACACGATCATCTTCTCGCTGATCCTGATTGGCTTCATCATTTACGAACCCACCGGCCTCTATGGCCGCTGGCTCAAGATCAGGACGTGGTGGGAGATCTTTCCGCTGGCGCGCCGCGACATGTTCCGCCGCCAGAAGTCGTATCTCAAGACGGAGCGGATGCGATGAGCCTGCTGCGCGCAGACGACATCGCCGTGCATTTCGGCGGGGTGAAGGCGGTGGATGGCGTGTCGTTCCACGTGGACGAGGGCGAGGTGTTCGCCATCATCGGGCCCAACGGCGCGGGCAAGTCCACGATCTTCAACCTGATCAGCCGGATCTACCCGCTGACCCGGGGTCGGATCGAGTTCGCGGGGAAGGACGTCACCAACTTCAAGGCGCATCAGATCGCGCCCCTGGGACTGGCACGGACCTTCCAGAACATCGAGCTCTTCGATCATTCGACCGTGCTGCAGAACCTTCTGATGGGGCGGCACACGCATCGGAACACGAATTTCGTCGAAGACATGCTGTTCCTGCCCAAGGTCCGGCGGGAAGAGCGGGAGCATCGCCGGCGGGTGGAGGAGGTGATCGAGTTCCTGGAGCTCGAAGCCTACCGCAACAAGATGATCGCGGGCCTGCCCTACGGCGTGCGCAAGGTGGTGGAGATCGGCCGCGCTCTGGCCTTGGGGCCGAAGATGATCCTGCTCGACGAGCCCGCGTCGGGGCTGTCGGTGGAGGAAAGCCAGGAGGTCGCCTTCTGGATCGAGGACATGCGCCGCGACATGGGGCTGACCGTCCTGATGGTGGAGCACGACATGTCTCTGGTGAGCGCCGTCGCCGACCGGGTTCTGGCGATGGCCAACGGCCAGGCGCTGGCCGAGGGCACCCCGGCCGAGGTCCAGGCTGACAGCCAGGTCCAGGCGGCGTATCTTGGCGCTCCGCAAACGGAGGCCGCCGAATGAACGCGCCGCGCACCGATACCACGGTCGAGACCGTCCTCTCCGTCCGCAACGTCGAGACCTTCTATGGCGCGATCATGGCGCTTCGCGGTGTCTCCATCGACGTGGAGCAAGGGGAGATCGTCACGATCCTCGGCGCCAACGGCGCGGGCAAGACCACGCTGATGAAGACCATCTGCGGGTTGATGGATCCCGAGAAGGGCCAGATCACCTTCATGGGCGAGCCGATCGCCAAGGCGCAGCCGGACCGGATCGTGAAGAAGGGTATCGCGCTGGTGCCGGAGGGGCGGGAGGTTTTCCCGTATCTGACCATCGAGGAAAACCTGCGGCTTGGCGCCTTTACCCGGAGGGATGCCTTTGGCGATGATCTGGAACTGGTCTACAGCTACTTCCCGATCCTGAAAGAGCGCCGCAAGCAGGCCGCCGGGTTCCTCTCGGGCGGGCAGCAGCAGATGCTGGCGATCGGGCGGGGGCTGATGGCGAAACCGAAGCTGATGCTGCTCGACGAGCCGTCGCTGGGTCTGTCGCCGCTGCTGACACAGGAGATCTTCGGGATCATCACCCGGCTCAACGCCGAACAGGGCGTGACCATGCTGGTGGTCGAACAGAACGCGCATATCGCGCTCGCCACCGCGCACAAGGGCTACGTGCTGGAGATGGGGCGCATCGTGATGGCGGGCAGCGCCGAGAGCTTGCGCAATTCGGAGGACATCCAGGAATTCTACCTCGGCAAGTCGTCCGAAGGCGGTCAGCGCGGCCAGAAACGCTGGAAAAGGCGCAAGACATGGAGATGAGACCGCTGGACCCCGGCCCGATCGTCATCGACGGCTGCGACACGATCGTGAAGCTCTGGGCGGACCGCTGCCGCAAATACGCGGATCGGGCGGCGCACCGGGAAAAGGAGCTGGGCGTCTGGCAGGAGTATTCCTGGAGCGATTACTACAACGGCGCGAAGAAGATCGGGCTGGCGTTGCTCCAGCTGGGCGTGAAGAAGGGCGAGCCGGTTCTGATCCTGGCCGAGGACCGGCGGGAATGGCTCTACTGCGACCTCGGCGCGGCGGCGGTCGGCGCGATCCCCACGGGCGTCTACACCACCGACAGCGCGTCGCAGCTTGCCTATCTCGCGAACGATTCCACCGCCTCGCGTCCTCTTCGTCGAGAACGACGAGCAGCTCGACAAGTGGCTCGAAGCGCGCGACCAGATGCCCGGGATCAAGCACGTGATCGTCTTCGACCGCGAGGGGCTGGCGACCTTTTCCGACCCGCAGGTCATGTTCCTCGACGACTTCATCGCCTTGGGTGCGAAGGAGGCCAAGACCCATCCGACGCGGTTCGAGGACACGCTGAAGGCGATCCGGCCCGACGATGCGCGGATGATCATCTACACCTCCGGCACCACGGGTCCGCCGAAGGGCGCGGTGATCCATCACCGCAACATGATGTTCCAGCTCTCCGCCGGGGAAGAAAGCTTCGATTTCTACGACACCGACGAGTTCCTGTGCTTCCTGCCGCTCTGCCACGTGCTGGAGCGGCTGGTGTCGGTCGAGGGACCCATAAAGTACGGCTCCACCGTGAATTTCGCCGAAAGCCCGGAGACGGTGTTCGAGAACCTGCAGGAGGTGAGCCCGCACACCTTCTCCGGCGTGCCCCGCATCTGGGAGAAGATGCATTCGCGCGTGATGATCATGCGGTCCGAAACCGGCTGGTTCGGCCGCACGGCCTTCGACTGGGCGGTGAAGACCGGCGCCGCCGTTGCCGAGGCGCGGGCCGAGGAGAAGCGGGCGGGGCCCTGGCTGCGGCTGCAGCATGTGCTGGCCGACCTGCTGGTGCTGTCGAACCTGCGGCGGATGCTGGGGCTGTCGCGGGCGCGCCGCGTGACCTCCGGCGCCGCACCGATCTCGCCCGAACTGATCCGCTGGTTCTCCGCCATCAACGTGCCGCTGCTCGAAGGCTACGGCATGACGGAGACGAGCGGCGTGGCGACGCTCAACACGCTCGAGGAGAACCGAATCGGGAGCGTCGGCAAGGCCCTGCCCGGCGTCGGTCTGCGCCTGGGCGAGGGCGGCGAGTTGCAGGTCGGCGGCCCCACGGTCTTTGCCGGTTACTGGAGAAATCCCGCCAAGACGGCGGAGACGATGACCGAGGACGGCTGGCTCAAGACCGGCGATGTCGGCCGGCTCGACAACCATGGGTATCTGACGATCACCGGCCGGATGAAGGACATCATCATCACCTCCGGCGGCAAGAACGTGGCGCCGTCGGAGATCGAGAGCCGGCTGAAATTCTCGCCCTACATCTCGGACGCGGTGGTGATCGGGGATCGGCGCAAGTACCTTACCTGCCTGATCATGATCGATCAGGAGAACGTGGAGAAATTCGCCCAAGGTCGGCAAGTGCCGTTCTCCGATTTTGCCTCGCTTACCCGCGCCAAGGAAGTCCGCGACCTGATCGGAGAGGTTGTGCGCGACACCAACAAGGAATTCGCCAATGTCGAGCAGATCAAGGATTTCCGGCTGATCGACATCCTCTTGACGGCGGAGGACGAGGAGCTGACGCCGACCATGAAACTGAAACGAAACTTCGTGAACGAACGCCACGCAGCATTGATCGACGACATGTACTGACCGGCGGCAAACCGGTCTCAATCAGGGAGAAAACAATGAAATTACTCAAGGTATTGGCCGCGAGTGCGGCACTGGGGCTCGCGGCCCCGGCCTGGGCTCAGGATACGCCCGGCGTCACCGACACCGAAATCAGGATCGGCGGGGCGCATGACCTCTCCGGCATCTTCGCGCCATTCTCGGTTCCGGCCGTCACCGCGGCGCAGGCCTACTTCAAGAAGATCAACGAGGCGGGTGGCGTGCATGGCCGCCAGATCAACTACATCGTCGAGGATCACGGCTACCAGGTGCCGAAGGCGGTGCAGGCGGGCAACAAGCTCATCAACCGCGACGAGGTCTTCGCGATGCTGCTGAACCTCGGCACGCCGCACAACATCGCGCTCTTCCAGCTGATGGAGCCGAAGGGCATCCCCAACATCTCTCCGCTGACGGCCGCGCGACAGATGGTGGAGCCGCCCGCACCGTGGAAATTCGCCGGCACGGCCTCCTACTACGATGCGGTGAAGGAAAGCGCGAAATACATGGTGGAGAACGAGGGGTCGCAGAAATTCTGCAACATGATCCTGCCTACCGACTTCGGCAAGGAGATCGAGGAGGCCGTGATCGACGCCTCCGCCGACCTCGGCATCGAAGTGGGTCCGACCATCTCGCACAAGCCGGACGAGACCGATTTCACCGGCGCGCTGGGCAAGGTGAAGGATGCCGGCTGCGATAGCGTGGGCATGGCGCTGGGCATCGGGCAGATCATCAACGCGATCGCCACGGCGAACAAGCTGGGCATGGACACGAAGTTCCTGCTCTCCAGCGCGGGCTTCCACACCGTCGTCGCCAAAGGACTCGCGCAGCAGGGCGTCTCCGGCAACGTCTTTGCCGGTGCGGGCTGGCAGGATATCGAAACCCGCACCGACAATCCGGCGGTTGCCGAATGGGTCGCGGAATACAAGGAGGCCACCGGTGAGGATCTCCCGGGCACCGGCGCGCTTCTGGGCCGGTCCGCCGCGCAACTTCTGGTCGAGGGACTGGAGGCCGCCGGACCCGACCTGACCCGCGAAGGATTCATCGCGGCAATGGAGACGCTGGACTACAGCGACGAAATCAGCGGCAATACGGTGAGCTTCAGCGCCGATGACCATGTCGCCGCCGAGGAGATCTTCGTCTCCAAGGTCGAGGACGGCAGCTGGGTTCTGGTCGAGACGATCGACGCGGGCGCCGGATCCTGAACCGACCTTTTCGATCGAAAACGGGGCGGCCTTTGCGGGCCGCCTTTTCGCTGCAGGGCAGGAGCTTCGCGCATGCTGAAACGCACGATCTACGAGGAAGAGCACGAGATCTTCCGCAAGTCCGTCCGCGCCTGGGCGGAACGGGACGTCTTTCCCCATGGCGAGGCGTGGCGCGAGGCGGGAACCGTCAGCCGCGAGGTCTGGAAGAGCGCGGGCGCGCAGGGCTTCCTCTGCATGTATGCCGACGAGAAGTATGGCGGATCGGGCGTGCAGGATTTCCGCTTCGACATGATCCTCAACGAGGAGATCAGTGTGCGCGAGCCGGGCTTTTTCCTGGGCCTGCACAACCGCATCGCCGGACCGTACATCCAAAACGTCGCCTCCGACGCGCAGCGCGACCGCTACATGCCGGGCATCGTGTCCGGGGAGATCATCCTCTCCATCGCGATGACCGAGCCGGGAACGGGGTCGGACCTCGCCGGCATCAAGACCCGCGCGGTCGACATGGGCGACCACTGGGTGCTGAACGGATCCAAGACCTACATCTCGAACGGCTTCCTGACCGGCCTCGTCATCGTCGCCGCGCGGACCAACCCGGAGGCCAGCCACGAGATCGGCCTCTTCCTGGTGGAGGATGGCTGGGACGGCTTTTCCCGGGGGCGCAACCTCAAGAAGATGGGACTGCCGAGCCAGGACACGGCCGAGCTCTTCTTCGACGACGTGAAGGTGCCCAAAGAGAATGTGCTGGGCGATCCACGCGCAGGCTTCAAGATCATGATGATGAACCTGGCGGAGGAGCGGCTGATCGGCGCCACCGGCTTCATGGCGCGGGCCGAATACGCTTTCGACCGAACCATGGAATTCATCCTGGAACGACGCGCCTTCGGCCGGGCCATCGGGACATTCCAGAATTCGCGGTTCAAGATGGCGTCGATGCGCACCGAACTGGACGCCGCTTGGGCGTTGACCGACCATTGCGTGCGCGAGCATCTGAAGGGCGAACTCACTGCGGAGATGGCGGCGGAGGTCAAGCTCTTCACCTCCGAGGTCGAGGGGCGCGTGGTCGACGAATGCCTGCAACTCCATGGCGGCGCGGGTTACATGGACGAATACGAGATCTCGCGGCTCTATTCCGACGCCCGGATCAGCCGGATCTATGCCGGGACGTCCGAGATCATGCGCGAGATCATCGGCCGCGGGCTGGGCCTCGACGACCGGCAGCGGAACTAGGAAACCCGATCTAAGCTGATTTGACCACCGCCATCGGAGTCGGCCGGGAACAGTCACGGGGTTTTGCGCGTTTGTGATGAACACAAGCGCGCGCGGAGGCAGGCGTGGCCCTCGGCCGGCCCGCATTTTCTCCGTGGTTCCATTCGTCGGACTCGATTCAAATGCAAGCGAAATTGCTGAAACTTCCCCACGACAGGATGCGTGCATTGCGTTAGACTGGAGGATCGAAGTGATTTTCAAATGACCGATTACAAAGCCAGTAGCCCGAACGCAGAAACATCCGCGCCCCGCACGACGGGACAGGATTGGTGCATGCCGGACCCAGGCGATCTTCAGCTGCGTATCGAAGAAGCTGCGCGCAAACGGGCCGAACTGGGTCGCGCCCGGAAGTCCAACGAGGGACGCCGCGCGACGGGCTATGTCACGCAACTGCAGCAAGCGCGGGCAGAGCGCGAAAAGGCCCTGGCGCAACGCGCAGCGGAGAAGGCTTCGGATGCTCCACCGATGCCGCTGGATCTGGGCGCCAGCCTCCGGGAAAAGTCCGTCGGATTCGACGAGGCGCACGACAAGATCGACGCACGATCCTCCCAGCCGCTCCCGAAATCGTCGATTCCGGCGCCGGTGACCGCGAGCGTGCCGCAACTCGACACGCAAGACGTGGCCGACGTCCCCCATGCTTCGACACTGCATGCGGCGAGGCTTTGCAAGTTCTGCACCGGACTGACTGCGGGTCTGGCGGCATGTGTCGCTGTCCTGGCCGTTGCCTCATCCGTCAGTCGGGAAATCTCCGGACAGTTCGACGGAGGTGCCAGGGTCCCCGTAGTGACCGTGGATCTTGCCGACCTCCTGACGCCCGCTGCGCCATCGGAGCCCGTATCGCTGCCCACCGGCCGCGACGGAAGTACTGCCGAAATCGTTGCCCGGGCCGGGATCAACCCGCTGACGGCGCCGTCACCCCTTGCGGATGTGGCCAATCTCGTCTCGATCCCGCGCGGGGCGATGGCGATGGTCGC
This sequence comes from uncultured Alphaproteobacteria bacterium, assembly GCA_963721175.1. Lineage (GTDB taxonomy): Bacteria > Pseudomonadota > Alphaproteobacteria > Rhodobacterales > Rhodobacteraceae > Aliishimia. Next base: position 307,951 of record CAVRIG010000007.1, read on the forward strand.
CGGGACGGAAACACTGCCTGCAAGTCTCCAGGCACCGCCCGCTCATGAGACGGCGCAGTACGGCACGCAACGGGAACGCGAGGCGCGGGCATTGCCGGCATTGCGTGCGATGCGAGCTGGGCTGCCGCCCAATTTGGTCGATCCTCTACCAACCATTGAAGACATGGTGCTGATGCCGGATGTCCGCGGCGTCGACATCGCGCTGGCGCCGCCGCCTCTGGGGCCGGAACCCAGCGTTTCCGCGGGCACCGATACCGAGGCAGCCGATGTGCCGCGGGTGATCCAGACTGGCAGCGCTTAACGCGCAGGATAGTGCAGATGTCTTGCCCGACTTGGCGCGCTCACGCGGTCGGGCGGGTGCCACGTCCGTTCAGGTGCGCGCGCCCGCGCTGACCGTTGCACCTGATCTGGTGGCAGAGTGGAATCACCGCTCCTCCGACATCCCGTCTTCGGAGCGGCTAAACGCCCGTCCGCAGATCTTGCCCAACGTCGTTGCGGACCGCGACCGGATCTTGGATCTGGAGCGCATCCATCCTGGCCGTCCGGCCTCCATGTCGGCCTTGCAACCGATTGCGGCTTCCCTGCCGGGTGCGACCGCTTCTGCCGTCGCCGTACCTGACCAGGACAGGTCGTTGGAACGGTCGATGCGCGTGGCGGCACTCCCCGGGCTGGGGACGGAAGCGCCGTTCGATCGGCAAGCGGTCAAGCCGGCCCTGGCGCCGCGCCTCACTGCGCGCGCGGTCTTTACCCTGTCGTCGGAGAGCGAAATCGACGCGGACTGGTTGAACCGGATCGGTGTGGACGTCGCACAGGTCCAGGTTTCGCCGTTCCCCATCTCCAGAACACGCGTCTACTATTTCCATGGGGAGGATGCGGGCGACGCGAGAGAGGTCGCTGCGCGCCTTGGCGGAGATGTGGTCGACATGACCAGCGTCCTCCCGAGCCCACCCTCCGGCTTGCTCGAAGTTCAGTTGTCCGATTGAGGTAAGGGCGTCTGCGCGTCGAATGCCAGCAGGACCACGACCTCTCCGGGCATCGTGTCGAGTGTCGGGTCGCGCGCCACGTCGCCGGCATCGAGAGCGGGCAGGAACTTCGCGACATCGCGCGCAAGCTGCGCATCCGCCGCGAACCGGTATCTGACGCTGCTGGCTGCTGGCGCATCCCTCAGATCGCCGAATGCGACGCGAAGTCCGGCGCCCAGCAGGCTGTCCGCGACAACCTCTGCGGTCGTGCGTGCTCGGTCGCTGCCAGGCGCCGTCTGGAACCGCACCAGGTTCGCACTATTCGCAGTGACCGGCTTCAGCAGGGCATCGGCCCATTCCGAAGCCGCATAATCCGAGCCGCCTTCGTCGATCATCAGCACCCGCCAGATCGGAGCTTCGACGCCTTCCGGCACCACCATCTCGGCAAATCCACCGCGCGTCTCCGTGCTGGCGACCGTCGCTCCGGATCGTCCCTCCCGGCCTGAACTCGAGGACTTCCACACGAAAAACGGAGCCTTCCGGACCCGGATGGGCCGACCACGCCGCGTGTGCGCGACGTTGCCCGTTGTGATCGATCAGGCGAAACGCCAGCAGAACCGGTGCGTTGAGCGCGCCGGTTTCGAGCGGGTCCAACGCGCTCAGGCTGTCCTGAGCGGCCGGGATCGCGCTGGCCGCCTGGTTCAGCCAGCCCGCGGCGATACGAGCGTTTTTGGGGAGGGCCTCGCCCCCTGCATAGAGGCGGCCCAGCGCGAATGCCGCGCGCTCGTGGCCTTCGAACGCGGCTTTCGCATACCACATGGCCGCTGCCACCAGATCACGCGCCGTGCCGGATCCGGTGGCGTGCATCGCGCCGACGTTGAAGGCAGCGGCTGGCAGCCCGGCTTCGGCGGCCTTGCGGTAGTAACCAAGTGCCGCGGCCTGATCGCGCTTCCCCAAAACGCCCAGATCCCAGAGGTTGCCGAGCCCCATGAAGGCTTCGGCATCGCCCTCTTCCGCCTCGCGCCGCCAGATTGCCGCCGCATCGGTCCAGGCCCGCGCCGCGATGGCCTCCTGAGCCGTGTCGAAGCGGGGGTCCTGCTGCGCGTTCGCAATCGTGCCGGCCAGCAGCAGCGTCGCCGCGATATGTCTAACGCCAGGTGATCGTGACACTTCAATTCTCCGGGTTGGCGACTTCGTCTCCTGTCGGAACGACCAGCTCGCTGTTCCCGCGGCCCATGACCTGCAGGCGCTCGATCGGGATGCCGCGGTTGGAGAGCCCGCGCGCCACGGCCTGGGCACGCAGCAGGGACAGATCCAAGTTGTCGCTCGGGCTGCCGATCGTATCTGCCGACCCCGAGACGATCATGACGATCGGATTGCCCTCGCGAAAGAGCCCTGCCGCCGTGTCCAGCACGTCGCGCTGATCCGAGCGGATGCCGGCCTGGCCGATGTCGAAAAAGACCTTCAAACCCTCGGGCGTCTCCGTGTCCTGTGCGATCGTCGGACCGGCGGCCAGAGCGAGAGCGAGGCTGACGGATGTAAAAATGTGTTTCATGTTCATGGCTTCCCCCATTTTCGGTGTCTCGCAGGGGTCAAAACGTTGTGCTTGTCCCCTGCTCCTCCACGATCACGTTCTAAGCAGGGGGAAAGTTTCAATTCGAGAACGAATTAACCATCATGACAGGCGGTAGGCAAGCACCTCCTTTGTCCTGAACCCCAGTCGCGTCGCCGCCAAGTTGGCCAACGACGCGATGCACGCAAGGTCAGGCGGTCAACTGGTCGCCGAGACGGTCGAGCATGGAGAGACACTGGCTCATCTGGTCGAGGGACACGAACTCGTCGGCCTTGTGCGCCTGCTCGATCGAGCCTGGACCGCAGACCACCGCCGACATGCCCAGTTCCTGGAAGATGCCGGCCTCGGTTCCAAAGGCGACCACGTCGGCCGTGTTGGCGCCGGTGAGTTCCATCAGGATGTCCTTGGCTTCGCTGACGGTCGCAGGCTCGAGCCCGACGACCTCCCCCACGACTTCCGTCGTGATCGTCGCGTCGGGGCTGACGGCCTGCATCGCCGGCAGGAGGACCTTCTGAACGTAGTCTTCGATCTCCGACTTGACGAAGCGGATGTCGCTCGACTGGACCGGGCGGAACTCCCAATCGACCTGCGCGATCTCCGCGATCACGTTATGTGCCGTGCCGCCGTGCACGCCGCCGGTGTTGATCGTGGTCCAGGGCGGATCGAACCGGCTGTCGGCCGGCGCGCGCGCCTTCAGCTCTTCGCGGATCTCCAGCAGGCGGGCGACATAACGAACCGCGTACTCGACAGCGTTCACGCCCCGGTCCGGGGCCGATCCATGGCCGGCCAGCCCTTGAAACCGCGCCGTGTATTCGCAGCAGCCCTTGTGGCCTTCGATGATCCGCATCGACGTGGGCTCGCCGATCAGAGCGACGCCGGGGCGAATGCCCGCCTGCTTCAGCAGGGGGACGAGCGCCTGCGCCCCGACGCAGCCAACCTCCTCGTCGTAGGTGAAGGCGAAATGCACCGGGCGCTTCAGCTCCATGTCGGCGTAATCCGGCGCCTTTGCGACCGCGGCGGCGATGAACCCCTTCATGTCGCAGCTGCCGCGTCCGAAGAGCCGCCCATCACGTTCCTGCATCTCGAACGGATCGGAGGTCCAGTCCTGATCGGCCACGGGCACCACGTCCGAATGACCGGAGAGCACGATGCCGCCATCCCGTTCGGGCCCCAGCGAGGCGAAGAGGTTGGCCTTGGCGCCGGTCGCGTCGCTGTCGATCATGACTCGCGCGCCGACGTCCTCCAGCCGCTGCGCCAACGCGGCGATGAGCGACAGGTTGCTCTCCGACGAAACGGTTGGAAAGGAAATGAGCTGGCCGAGGAGATCGACCGTGTCTTCGAGGCAGGCCAAGGTCAGTCCTTCACAAACAGCTTTCGTTCCACGGTGCAGAGCGCCTCCGCCGGGCCGTCGGGGCGGATCAGGATCGTCTCCGTCGTCTCGAGCCCCCAAGTCTCGAGCCAGAGCGCCGGCATGAAGTGGAACGTCATGCCCGGCTCCAGGACGGTTTCGTCCTCGGCCCGGATCGACGCGGTCCGCTCCCCCCAGTCCGGCGGGTAGCTGAGCCCGATGGGATAGCCGCACCGACCCTCGCGCTGGATCCCGTACTTGTAGAGCACCTCGATGAAGGCCCGCGCGATATCCCCGGTCTGGTTGCCGGCCCGCGCCGCATTCATACCGGCCTCGATCCCTTCGAGCTGCGCTTCCTCCGCACGCTTCATCTCGTCCGAGGGCTTGCCGAGAAACACGGTCCGGCAGAGCGGCGCGTGGTAGCGGCGATAGCAGCCCGAGAGCTCGAAGAACGTGGCCTCGTCCGGCCGCATCGGATCCCCGTTCCACGTCAGGTGCGCCGCCGTCGCGTCGAGGCCCGACGGTGTCAGCGGCACGATGGCGGGATAATCGCCCCAGTCATCGTCCACACCGGAAATGCCTGCGTGCATGATATCGGCCACCAGATCGTTCTTGCGGATGCCCGGCTCGGCCTTCTCGATGGCGATCGTCACGATCTTGTCGGAAATCTTCGCAGCCTTCCGGATGAATTCCAGCTCCTCGTTCGACTTGATCATCCGCTGCCAGTTGACCAGCGCGGTCGCGTCCACGAGCTCGGCTTCGGGCAATTCCGCGCTCATGACGGCGTGGGCGCGGGCGGAGTAGTAGTAGTTCTCCATCTCCACCCCGATGCGCGCCTGACCGTGACCCTTGGCGCGCAGGTAGAGTGACAGGTCCTGCATCGGGTGCACGATGGTCGATTGCACGAAGTAATCGGCATACCCCTTGATGTTGTCGGGATGCATCCAGACCGTTCGCCCGGCGCCGATGGAATCCATGTGACGGCCCCACCAGACCGGCTCGCCCTCCAGCATCAGCATGACGCCCTGGTGGACATAGAACGACCACCCGTCATAGCCCGTCAGCCACGCCTGGTTCGACGGATCCGTGACGAAGAGCACATCTATGCCCGCGGCCTCCATCGCGGTGCGGGTCAGGGCGATGCGCCGGTCGTACTCGGCCTGGCTGAAGGGGGCGAATTCGATTGGCATGTTGTCCTCTCGTCGTTTCAACACAAATCAGCGCCGCGCCCGAACGGGCCGGGTGGGGGCTGCATTGCAAGGTCGATTGTCTCCGACTTGGGCGGACAAGGCCGTGAACGTCAATGACAATTTTTCGCGGACGCGGTCGACCGGGAGCGCCCGAACGGCTTAGAACCGGCTCATGGACGTGACACTCGCCAGTATTTTCGCCGCCCGGGCGGCCTTGCGCGGCGCAGCGGACGCCACGCCGTTCGTGCCGTCGCCGTTCATGTCCGCACAGGTCGGCCAGGACTTCATGCTGAAGTTGGAGAACATGCAGCCGATCGGCGCGTTCAAGCTGCGCGGGGCGATGAATGCCGTCGCGAATCTGCCCGAAGGAACCCGAGGTGTGACCTGCTGTTCCACCGGCAATCACGGGCGCGGCGTGGCCTATGCCGCGGCGCGCCAGGGAATGCGTGCGGTGATCTGCATGTCCGAACTGGTGCCGCAGGCCAAGGTCGACGGCATTCGCGCGCTGGGCGCCGAAGTGCGGATTCAGGGCCGCAGTCAGGATGACGCGCTGGCCGAAAGCCGCAGGCTGGTGGCGGCGGAGGGGCTGATCGAGATCTCGCCCTTCGACGATCCGCTCACGTGATCGCGGGGCAGGGCACGATCGGCCTCGAGATGCTGGAAGCCCGGCCCGATCTGGACACGATTCTGGTGCCGCTCTCGGGCGGTGGACTGGCCGCGGGCGTGGCTGTTGCGGCAAAGGCGATCCATCCGCAGATCCGCGTGATCGGCATCACGATGGACCGCGGTGCCGCGATGCATGCCTCGATCGCGGCCGGGCATCCGGTCGAAGTCGAGGAGGTGGCGAGCCTTGCCGACAGCCTGGGCGGCGGGATCGGGATGGAGAACCGGCTGAGCTTCCCGATCTGCCGCGACCTTCTCGACGAGACCGTGCTCGTGACGGAGGAGGAGATCTATCACGCGATGCAGGTTCTGTTCTACGAGGACAGGATCGTGGCGGAGGGCGCCTGCGTCGTGGGGATCGCGGCCCTGCTGTCGGGCAAGCTGCCGGCGCCCGCGGGTCCGGTGGCGACGATCATCACCGGGCGCAACCTCGACATGAAGATGTTTCACCGGATCATGGCGGGGGAGGATATCCAGCTTGGCGAAACCGTTCTGAAGGGGCGTCCCTATGCCCCTTGAAATTCGCATCCTGACCGAAGCCGAACTCAAGCTGGCGCTGCCGCTGGATCTGACGGCGGTGGACGTGGTCGAACGCGCCTTTGTCGCGCTCGCCGAGGGACGGGTGATCATGCCGCCGATCATGTCGATGGAACTGCCCGAACGAAACGCGGAAGTGGATGCCAAGACCGCATTCATCGAAGGCTTCGACATGTTTGCCTTCAAGATAAGCACCGGGTTCTTCGACAATCCCAAGCGCGGACTGCCGAGCCTTGGCGGCATGGTGGCCGCGATCTCGGCCGAGGATGGGTCTGTGCGCGCGGTGTTTCTCGACAACGGCTACCTGACCGACCTGCGCACGGCGGCCGCCGGGGCGGTGGCCGCACGGCACCTCGCACCGGAGGACGTGACCACGGCAGGCGTGATCGGCGCCGGCCTGCAGGCGCGGCTGCAGATGCGCGCGCTGCACCTGGTACGACCCTTTGAACGCGCGCTGATCTGGGGGCGCGAACCGGCCAAGGCGGCCGCCTGCGCCGCAGACCTGGCGCGTGACCTCGACGTGGAGGTCGAAACCTGCTCCGATCCCCGGGAGGTGGTGCGGCGGTCGCAGGTCGTGGTGACGACGACGCCGGCGACCGCGCCGATCATCGAGGCGGACTGGCTGCACCGCGGCCTGCACGTGACCGCGATGGGTTCGGACGCGCCGGAGAAGACCGAACTCGCCCCGACCTGCCTTGCGCGCGCCGATCTCTATGTCGCCGACAGCGCAGCGCAGGTGAAGTTGCGCGGAGAACTGCGCACGGCGCTGCAGTCCGGCGCCTGGACGGCGGGCGAACCCACGGAGCTGGGCCAGGTCATCATCGGTGCAGCAGTGGGCCGCGGTGATTCCGGTGACATCACCATTGCCGACCTCACCGGAACCGGCGCACAGGACACCGCGATCGTCAGCCACGCGATCGCCGTGCTGGACCATGCGGGCACGGTGATACGGGTCTGACCGGCAACATCGTTTTGACCGTCGCCGCGTTGCGGCCTAAAGCTGTCACATGATCAGGCTCGACGATCGCGACCTCGCCATTCTCCGTGTGCTGTCCCGCGAGGGCCGCATTTCCAAGACGGCTTTGGCGGACCAGGTGGGGCTCTCTGCCACGCCGTGCTGGAACCGGCTGAAACGGCTGGAGCAGTCGGGATTGATCAGCGGCTATGGCGCCCGGATCAACCTGCGCAAGATCGGCTCCCACGTGACGGTGTTCGTTGCGGTCGAACTCTCCGACCACACCGCCGCCAGTTTCCAGGCCTTCGAGGCCGGGGTGCAGCGGTTGGAGGAGATCGTCGGCTGCTGGGGGCTGGGCGGCGGCTTCGACTACCTCATGCAGGTCGTGACGAAGGACATCGACGCATATCAACGCCTCATGGACCGGATGCTGGAGGAGCGGATCGGGCTCTCCCGCTACTTCACATATATCGTGACCAAGCCGGTCAAAAATTTCGGCCTTCCCCCGCTGGATTTGCTGTCGAAGAGCTGAAAGAGAGGAATCCTCTCCATCGGCGCGGTCTGAGCGGCAACTCCTCCGCATTCAGACGGAAATTTGGACCCGCTCGCCGTCCCGAATCTGCAAAACAGGCCTGAACCGGAATATTGGAGTCAAGAAATGCTGGATACCGTCATGTCCGCGCGCCAGGACATTTCAGATAAACGGCTGCTGCGCAGTTTCGCCTATGTGGGCGGCAAGTGGGTGAGCGGATCGGATCAGCAGAGCGTGCGCGTCACCGATCCGTCCGACGGCTCCGTGCTGGGCGAGGTCGCGAGCTTAACGGCCGAGGATTCCGCGCGCGCGGTCGACATCGCGCACGAGGCATTTGGCGATTGGTCCATGCAATTGCCGCAACAGCGCTCGGAGATCCTGCACCGGTGGTACGACCTGATGGTTGAAAACCGCGAGGACCTTGCCCGCATCATGGTGCTGGAGCAGGGCAAGCCGCTGTCCGAGGCGCGGGGCGAGATCGACTACGCCGCGAGCTTCGTGCAGTTCTATGCCGAGGAAGCCAAGCGCCCGAACATCGAGGGCGTGACGAGCCACCTGCCCGACGCCGAGGTCGAACTCTGGCTGGAGCCGATGGGCGTGGCCGCGATGATCACGCCCTGGAACTTCCCTTGCGCCATGCTGACCCGCAAGGCCGCCGCGGCGCTGGCCGCAGGCTGCACGGTCGTGTCGCATCCCAGCCACGAGACTCCGTTCTCCGCGCTGGCGCTGGCGGAACTGGCCGAACGCGCCGGCTTCCCGCCCGGCGTGTTCAACGTCATCACCGGGCGGGCGTCGACGGTCGTGCCGCCCTGGAGCGCCGATCCGCGCGTCCGCGCGCTGTCCTTCACCGGCTCGACCGAAGTGGGGCGCATGCTCTACCGCGACTGCGCGGGTACGGTGAAGAAACTGATCATGGAGCTTGGCGGCCACGCACCGGTCATCGTCTTCAAGGGCGCCGATCTCGACGATGCCGTGGCGGAAACGATCAAGGCCAAGTTCGCCACGTCCGGCCAGGACTGCCTGGGTGCGAACCGGATCTATGTGGAGCGCGCGATCTACGACCAATTCTGCGAGAAGTTCGCCGAAGCCACGCAGGCGCTGACCATCGGCAAGGGCATGGAGGATTGCGATCTGGGCCCGCTGATGAACGAAGCGGCGGTGAAGAAGCAGGAGGAGCATGTGGCCGATGCGCTGGAGAAGGGTGCCAAGCTGGTCTGTGGCGGCAAGCGCCACGCGCTCGGGCCGCTCTTTTACGAAGCGACGGTTCTGACCGACGTGCCCGACGAGGCCGCGATCATGCGCGAGGAGACGTTCGGACCGGTCGCCGCCCTGACCCCCTTCGACACCGAGGAGGAAGTGATCGCGCGCGCCAACGATACCGAATACGGGCTGGTCGCCTACCTGCATTCCAACGACCCGCGCCGCATCTACCGCTGCACCCGCGCGTTGCAGTATGGCATGGTCGCGGTCAACCGCACCAAGGTCACCGGTGCACCGATTCCCTTCGGCGGCACCAAGCAATCCGGGCTCGGCCGCGAAGGCGCCCGGCTCGGGATGCAGGAATTCATGGAAATCAAGTACGTCTGCCGCGACTGGGCGTGAAGGAAGGAACTAGTAGAATGGACACTTTGCACAACGACAAATTGGAGCAGTGGGATCGGGAGACGTTTTTCCATCCCTCGACGCATCTCGCCGAATTCGCCCGCGGGAATGTCGCCCATAGGGTCATGAGGACCGGCAAGGGCGTGCGCATCAGCGACCGCGACGGCAACGAGTTTCTCGATGCCTTCGCCGGCCTTTACTGCGTCAACGTGGGCTATGGTCGTCAGGAGATCGCCGAGGCCATCGCCGAGCAGGCGCGGGAACTTGCCTATTACCATGCCTATGTTGGCCATGGGACCGAAGCCTCCATCACGCTGGCGCGCATGATCCTCGACCGTGCGCCGATCGGGATGTCCAAGGTCTATTTCGGGCTCTCGGGTTCGGATGCGAACGAGACCAACATCAAGCTCGTCTGGTACTACAACAACATCCTCGGGCGGCCGGAGAAGAAGAAGATCATCTCGCGCTGGCGTGGCTATCACGGGTCGGGGCTGATGAGCGGGTCGCTGACCGGGCTCGATCTCTTCCACAAGAAGTTCGACCTGCCGCTGGGTCAGGTGATCCACACCGAGGCGCCGTACTACTACCGCCGCAAGGATGTCGACCAGAGCGAGGAGCAGTTCGTTGCCCATTGCGTGGCCGAGTTGGAAGCTCTGATCGAGCGTGAAGGCGCGGACACGATCGCGGCCTTCATCGGTGAGCCGGCGCTGGGCACCGGCGGTCTGGTGCCGCCGCCCGCGGGTTACTGGCCGGCGATTCAAGAGGTTCTGGACCGGCACGATATCCTGCTGATCGCCGACGAGGTGGTGACCGGGTTCGGGCGCCTGGGCACGATGTTCGGGTCCGATCACTACGGCATCCGCCCCGATATCATCACCATCGCGAAGGGTCTGACATCGGCTTACGCGCCGCTTTCGGGCTCCATCGTTGGCGACCGGGTGTGGAAGGTGCTGGAGCAGGGGACGGACGAGTTCGGCGCCTTCGGCCATGGCTGGACCTATTCCGCGCATCCGATCGGGGCCGCGGCAGGCGTCGCTAACCTGCGCCTGATCGACGAGCTGGATCTCGTGCGGAACGCGGGCGAAGTCGGCGGATACTTCAAGAAGGTGCTGCAGGACGCTGTGGCGGACCACGCCCATGTCGGCGAGGTGCGCGGCGAGGGGCTGCTCTGCGCCGTGGAATTCGTGGAGGACAAGGCCGACCGCAAATTCTTCGATCCGTCGCAGACCGTGGCCGCACGCATCAACGCCGCATTGCTGGGGCGCGGGGTCATCAGCCGCGCGATGCCGCAGGGCGACATCCTGGGCTTCGCGCCGCCGTTCTGCCTGACCGAGGACGATGCCGATGAAGTTGCCGGGAAGCTGAAGGCCGCGATCGAGGAGGTTCTTGGTTGAGTTGAGCGGGGTGTTCTGTCCGGGCCAGGTGTCTACGCGACACCCATTCCGGGACTTGCCGCGCTCCAGTCCCGTGTCAACGACGGCGAGAAAGTCGCGCCGCACACCGCGCGCGCGACTTTTCTCTACGCCTCAGCCGGGCGCCGACGTCCTGGCGAGGATCTCTTCCATCGCCTCGATCCGGTCGGCTGGGGCGGGATGGGTCGCGAGGAAAGACGGACCGCGCCGCGGCGCCGCATCCTTCATGAGCCGCCAGAGTTCGAGCGCCTCGCGGGGCGCGTAGCCGGCGGAGGTCATCGTCTTCAGACCGTAGGCGTCCGCTTCCAGTTCGTGGGCGCGCGAGTAGGGCAGGAGCAGTCCAACCTGCGCGCCGATCCCGAGAGCGGCGGCGATCTCCGCCGCGTATTCGACATCTCCGAGGTTGAGAAGCTGCGCGATGATGCGCAGACCGGCATCCGTCGCGACCTGCGCGCTCATCCGTTCCTGAGCATGGTTGGCGGCAAGATGACCGATCTCGTGTCCGACGATGGCGGCAAGCTGGTCTGCGTTGGACACGAGGCCGAGCATGCCCTCGTGGACCCCGATCTTCCGCCCCGGAAGCACGAAGGCATTGGCCTCCGGCGACGCGAAGGCGCGCACTTCCCAAGCATCCGGCGCTTCGCCTGCCGCGACGAGGATCCGTTCGCTCACCTGGGCGAGCATGGCCTGCATCTCTGCGTTGCGCGATGGTGGAAGGTCTGCCTGGATCTGTTCCCAGGCCTGAAGGCCCATCGCCTCCACCTTTTCGTCGGAGACGAGCGCGGGCGGGTCGTCGCAGCCAGACAGGCTCAGCGGGACCGTGGCGGCGACGCCGAGCACGAACCGGCGGCGCGACGTTCCGCACGTGCAATTGGTGCTCTTCAGCATATCGGAAGAACCACCTTGCGATCGTTCGGTTCCAAGGGCGACCGGCGCCCGCGCGTGGAAGTTTTAGCGCACGATCAGGGTTTCGGGGGTTTGGGCGGTCAGCACCTCGGCGCCAGCGTCGGTCAGCAGAACGGTGTTGGATATGAAGTAGTCGGCGAACTCGGTGCCGGTGAACCAGGAATGGGCGTGGAAGGTCATACCGGCCTGCAACTCCAACTCCGAATTGGGCGCGAGGCCGGTGACGGCGGAGCCACCGGTCCAACTCGGCGGGAACCCGATGGAGACGATATAGCCGCAATGGTGCCGGTGATACTGGGGAAGCCCTGCCGAAGCCGCGATTTCGTGCCAGGCCGCATAGACCTCGCCGGCCTTCGCACCGGGTGTCAACGCGGCACAGATTGCCTGCATCCCGCACATCGCAAGCTCCACTGTCCGCTCGGTCCCCGCAGGCGCGGTTCCGACATAGACGAGCCGGCCCATCGGTGCCTGGTACTTGCGGAACGACCCAGCCAATTCCAGAAACACGGCGTCTCCATTTGCGAAGCTGTCGCCGCACCAGGTCGTGTGCTCTTCGCCGAGGCGGGAGGTCGGGCGGATGAACGGTCCGAACCCCGGATATTCGCTGCCGGCGAGGATCATTGCACCGTGGCAGGCGGCCGAGACCTCGTAGTCGGTCGCCCTGTCGCGGACTGCGTCGATGGCGGCGAGCATACCGGCATCCGCAGCCTGCGCGGCCTTGCGCGTGTAGTCCATCTCCAGCGGCGACTTGACGAGCCGCAGCCCGTCGATCAGGCCCGAGGCGTCCTGCCACCGCGCACCCTTGCCTTTCGCACGAATGCCGTCGGCGACCCGCGGCGTCAGGAAAAGGCTGCGCATCTCCATCCCCACTGTTGCATCCGCAAGCCCGGTCTCGAATAGAGCGCGCACGGCGAAATCCGCCACGTCCTCATGATCGGCATGGCCCAGAAACCGGGCGTTCGTCACCTGATTGGCGATGGTGATCGCCTCCATCGCACGGGCAACCAGCACCATCTCGCCGTCGCGCGGCACGATCAGCAGGTGGCAGGCGAAAAAGCCCCAATGGTCCAACCCGGTAAGGTAGTAGATGTTCTCCGGCAAGCTGACGACGATCCCGTCGAGTCCGGCATCGGCCATGCGATCCCGAACCCGCGAAAGCCGCGCATCAAGCTCATCCTTGGGGAATGGCGGGGTCATGAGTGTTACCTGTCCGAAAGCACACGTGGTGGGGGAAATCGCAACAATCGATCGTTCCGGCTGCGATCCTAGCGTCGTCGGCATCAAGGGAGTGTCAGGAAGGGTCAGAAAATTGCCTGCAACCGACATCGCATTCGCGGGCGTCACGAGGCGACACAGGGACCGCAACTCCCGCCGAGGTAGTGGCCGCGCGGTTAACACGGCGTAAACGCTCTGGATCCGAAAAAGAGCTATGCAATCAGGGACATAGGGGACGTCTAAAATTGCATGGATATTGTGCGAAATGGCTATTGCAAAACTCAAATGCGCACACTAGGTGCCGTCTATACCGGGGACGCGATCCCTTCCAATCCACTCTCCGTTCTATGGAGGCCAAGATGCTGACACGTGACGAACTCATCCGCGAATACGAAGCGCGCCGTCGTGGTGGTCTGCCTGGCCTTCTGCTGATGTACGCGACGATCGTGGGGACGCTGCTGGCCACCGCCGCCGCAATGGTGTGATGCACCGGCGCGCGCGATGCGCGCCGGCCTGATCAGACTGTCCGCCCGATTCGAACGACTAGCCGCAGATCAGACATCTGCGGCTTCGCCGACGTTGTCGACGCCGCGTTCTTCCAGAAGCGTGGTCAGCCAGTTCGGATCCATCTCGGGGACGGACGACAGCAGAAGATCGGTGTAGGGGTGGTGCGGGGGTGTGAACATCTCGTCCTTCGGGCCCTGTTCCACAACCTTGCCGTGCTGCATGACCACCACTTCGTCCGCGATCGCGCGCACCGTCGCGAGGTCGTGGGTGATGAACATGTAGGCCAGGTGCAGCTCCCGCTGCAATCTGTCCAGAAGTCGCAGGATGCCTTCGGCCACCAGCTGGTCCAGCGCCGAGGTCACCTCGTCGCAGATGATGAAGGTGGGCTCGGCCGCCAGCGCCCGCGCGATCCCGATCCGCTGCTTCTGCCCGCCCGACAGCTCCGGCGGGTAGCGGTAGTAGTATTTCGACGGCTCGAGCTCGATCAGATCCAGCAGCTCGTCGACCCGGTGCTTCAGTTCCGTCCCTTGCAGCCCGGAGTAGAACTGCGCGGGGCGACCGATGATCTCGCTGATCCGCACCTTGGGATTGAGCGCGGTGTCCGCCATCTGGTAGATCATCTGGCTTTGCCGCAGCTGCTCCTTGGAGCGGTCGGTGTACTTCGGCGGAAGTGGTTCGCCCTTGAAGAGGATCTGGCCCTTGGAGGGCGGCAACAGCCCCGTGATGCAGCGCGCGGTGGTCGATTTGCCGGAACCTGATTCGCCCACGACGGCGACGGTCATGCCCTGGTAGATGTCGAATGACACGTCGTCCAGAACCTTGATCCCGCCGGTATAGGCCGCGTCCACGTTCTGCACCGAAATGAGCGGCGTTTCGTTCGCCGGGCGTTCCTTCTGATCCCGCTTGAAGCTGCGCACCGCCCAGAGCGACTTGGTGTAGTCCTCCTTGGGGCTCTTCAGCATCTGCTCGGTCGGCGCTTCCTCGACCTCCGAACCCCTGAGCAGCACCTTGATCGTGTCGGCCATCTGCGCCACGACGGCGAGGTCGTGGGTGATGTAGAGCGCTGCCGTGTCGAACTGGTCCACGATGTCGCGGATCGCGGCCAGCACCTCGATCTGGGTGGTCACGTCGAGCGCGGTCGTAGGCTCGTCGAAGATGATGAGGTCGGGCCGGCAGGACATCGCCATCGCCGTCATCGCGCGCTGCAACTGACCGCCGGACACCTGGTGAGGATAGCGGAAGCCGATCTCCTCCGGGTTTGGCAGGCGTAGGCGCTTGTAGAGCTCGATCGCGTCCTCCTGTGCCGCCATCCGCTTCTTGAGCCGGTATTGCAGCGGCGCCTCCGTATACTGGTCGATCAGCTTGTGCGCCGGGTTGAAGGAGGCCGCTGCCGATTGCGCGACATAGGCGATGCGCGAGCCCCGGAGCGCCCGCTTCTCGCCTTCGGTGGAGGTCGTGAGCTCGATCCCGTCGAACTCGATTGACGATCCTTCGGCAATGCGGGTTCCGTCCCGGGCATAGCCCATCGCGGCGGCACCGATGGTGGACTTGCCCGCCCCGGATTCGCCGATCAGGCCCATGACCTCGCCCCGGTGCAGGGTCAGGTCGACGCCCTTGATGATCGGCACCCAGGTCTCCCCGGTGAAGCCGTCGATCTTGAGGTCCTGGATCTTGAGCAGGACCGATTTCTCGTTACTTGGCATGAGTTTCTGTTGCATGGATCATTACTCCTTGATGCCGGAGGATCGCCACAGCATCCAGTCGACGACGAAATTGACCGCGACGGTCAAGAGTGCGATGGCCGCGGCGGGTATGAGGGGTGTGATTTCGCCGAACGAAATCAACGTCGCATTCTCGCGCACCATCGAGCCCCAGTCCGCGGTGGGCGGCTGGATGCCGAGCCCGAGGAAGCTCAGGCCGGCGACGAGCAGGAACACGAAGCAGAATTCCAGTCCGAACTCCGCGATCAGCGGCGCCGTCGAGTTGGGCAGGATCTCCCTGCGGATCAGGTACCAGTCACCTTCACCGCGCAGCTTCGCCGCCTCGATATAGTCCATGACGACGACGTTGCCGGCGACCGCGCGGGTCAGGCGAAAGACGCGCGGCGCATAGATGATCGCGACGGCGACGATGATTACGATCGTCTGCGGCCCGAAGATGGACAGCATCAGCAGCGCGAAGATCAGCGACGGGATCGACATGATCACGTCGGCAAAGCGCCCCATGAGCTGGTCGAACCAACCGCCCTTGGTTGCTGCCAGCAACCCTCCGAGCGCGCCCATGAAGAAGGCCGCCAGCGTCGCCAGCAGCGCCAGCCCCACCGTGTTGCGCGCCCCGTAGATGATGCGGCTGAACATGTCGCGGCCCAACTGGTCGGCGCCGAGCAGCATGTTCGAATCGGCCGGCGCGAAGGCCGAGGAAATCACCTCTGCCTCGCCGTAAGGAGCGATCCACGGCGCGAAGATGCCCGCGATCGCGTAGGTGAAGATCACGAACATCCCGAACGCCGCGGTCAGCGGCGCGGTCTTCAGTTCCTTGGAGAGGTTGGTGGGCGCGATGACCATCAGGAACTCGCGGAAGCAGTAGGACACGCCCGCCGCGAAGGCCAGGGCTGCCGCTGCGATGGCGATGAATCGCAGCGACGGAACTCCGCCGATGATCGCCAGCACGAAGGAAATCAGCGTCAGCGAGAACAGGGTCATGAAGGCACCCTGACGCTGATAGTAAGCCGCGAGGCTCGACGCGATGATCAGGAAGGCGAAGTAGAGTATGACAAAAACGCTCATGTGTTCGCCCTCCTTATTTCGGATGCCGCAAGCGCGGGTTGGTCAGGATGGCGCCCACGTCTGCTGCAAGGTTCAGCAGGATGAAGGTCGCCGCGAAGATCAGGCAGCAGGCCTGGACGATCGGGAAGTCGCGCTTGCTGACCGCGTCCACCAGCGCCTGGCCGATGCCGGGGTAGACGAACACGACCTCCACCAGCACCACGCCGGTGATGAGATAGGCGAGGTTCAGCGCGATCACGTTGATGATCGGGGCCCAGGCGTTGGGCAGTGCGTGCTTCACGATCACCTTCCACGGTGGCGCCCCCTTCAACCGCGCCATCTCGATATAGGGCGAGGCGAGCAGGTTGATGATCGCTGCCCGCGTCATCCGCATCATGTGCGCGGTGACCACGAGGACGAGGGTCAGCGCCGGCAGGAAGGTCCGGTGCAGCAGTTCGCCGAAGGACATGCCCGCGCTCAGGCTTGCGATCGCGGGAAACATGCTGGCCTTGACCGCGAGGTAGAGGATCAGGATGTAGCCCAGGAAGAACTCCGGGCTGGAAATCGATGTCAGCGTCAGCACGTTGGCCACGCGGTCGAAGAGCGTGTTGCGCAGGAGTGCCACGATGATCCCCAGCGTGATCGCGAAGGGCACCGCGATGGCGGCCGCGTAGGCGGCGAGGAACAGCGTGTTGATGAAGCGTTCGGTGATGATCGAACTCACCCGTTCGCCCGAGATGATCGACTCGCCGAAATTGCCGGTCACGGCACCACCGAGCCACTCGAAATATCGCACGAATGCGGGCTTGTTCAGCCCCATCTGTTCGCGCAGCGCGGCCAGGTTGTCCTCGGTCGCGCCCTGGCCCAGCACGGCCTGGGCGATATCGCCCGGCAGCAGTTCGACCATGAAGAAGATGATGACCGAAATGACAAGAAGCGTGATCAGACCGAAGCCGAGACGCTTTGCCACCAGTCCTAGTATGTCACCCATGACTATCCCCGTTCGTTTGGGCCCTCAGGGCCTCGTTTTCTGCTCTGCCGGGACTTTCAGGGTTGCGGCACTCTGACGACCCGGCCGAAGCGGCAGGGCCCCGGACATTGCCGGGGCCCCTCCTTCTTCTAGGCGTCGGTGAACCACCAACGGCTTGCCGCGCGGGCGCCGTCGTTCTCCCAACTTGCCGCCAATTCCTCCGGGGTGCCGACATTGGCCCGGTTCGCATAGACGAAGTTGTTGAAGAACGGGATGATCGTGCCGCCGTCGTCGCGCGCCAGCATCGCCATTTCGCGGTACATCTCCGCGCGCAGCTCCTGGTCGAGCTCCGCCTTGGCCTCGAGCAGCAATTCGTTGAACCGCTCGTTCTGCCAGCGGCTCTCGTTCCAGGCCGCGTCGGACTTGTAGGCCAGCGTGTACATCACGTCCGGTGTCGGGCGTGCGCCCCAGCTGACCAGCGTGAACGGCTTCACCAGCCAGACGTCCGAGTAGTAGCCGTCGTTCGGCTCCCGAACGACCTTCACGTTGATCCCGGCAGCCTTGGCGTGCTCGGCATAGAGCACGGCCATGTCGACCGCGCCGGTATAGACGCTGTCGGCGGTGCTCAGGTTGACCGACAAGCCCTCGGCGCCGGCCTTCTTCAGCAGCGACTTCGCCTCGTCGGGATCATAGTCGCGCTGCGGGATGTCGTCGGGCCAGTAGGGCTGGGCCGGCGAATGGTGGAAGTCGTTGGCCTTGGTGGCCGCGCCGAAGGTGATCTTTTCGATGATGTCGTCGCGGTTCATGGCGAGCTTCAGCGCGTTGCGCACGTCCACGTTGTCGAAGGGCGGCGTGTCGCAGTGCATCGGCATCGTGATCGCGCCGGCGGAGGGCACGTTGTGGATCACGATGTTCGGATCCCGCTGCAGCAACGCCATGGTCTTCAGCTCGATCAGCGACACCGCGTGCACGTCGCCGGTGACCAGAGCCGTCTGGCGCGCGTTGGGATCGTTGAGCGTGATCATCTCGACGGTGTCGAAATAGGCGCCATCGCGGTGCCAGCCGTCATGGCGGCTGAGCGTGAACTGAACGCCGAATTCGCCGAAGTCGATCTTGTAGGGACCGGAGCCGTCGCCCGACTTCCATTCGATCGTGCCGTCGTCATTCGCCGGGCAGATCGCGAAATGGTAGTCGGTCATCAGCCAGGGCAGGTCGGCATTGCCGCCGGCGAGCGTGAAGACCACGGTATGGTCGCCGTCCTTGGTGATGTCGACCACGTCCGACAGCAGCGCCTTCGCCGCGGACGTCGAATCGTCGCCGCGATGGTGGTTGAACGACGCGATGACATCATCCGCCGTGACGGGCTTGCCACTGTGGAACGTCGCGTTCTGGTTGATTTCGAACGTCCATTGCGACGCGTCCTCGCTCGCTTCCCAGCTGTCGGCCAGGTCGGGGCCGAGCGAGCCGTCGCCCATGATCATGGTGAGGTAGCTGCGGTGCGTGTGGGCGAGGAAGATCATCACGCGGGTCACGTAGGTGCCCGGATCATGCGTGTCGGACGTGTTCCCGTCGTGGATGCCCCAGCGGAACGTGCCGCCGGATTTCGGCTGCGCTGCGGCCTTGGTGGTCCAGAGACCGGTCGCGGCCGACATGGAAAGGCCGGCCGCCATCGAATAGTGCATGAAGCTCCGGCGCGAGATCCGGCCCAATCGGGCTTCCTCGGCGAGCCTGTCGATCATATTTTGGTCTTTTTTGGTCATGATACCTCCGTGACCTGACTTCATCAGGTTGCGGTTCCCTCTGGGAACTTCGGCAACCCTACTCCCTGTGCGTGTCTGCGGTATACCCGCATCGACATGTCCTATCGAAGCACGAACTTGGCGCGGTATCTACCCAAAATGACAGAATAATTCCGCCCCAAACCGGCATTTGCGGTCTGCGCCTCCGGTTGCGCGGCCATGGAACCGGCCATCTCGGCGCTGCGCACTTGCTGCGATGGGAGCGAGTGCCGATCCGGATTCTTCTCCTGCTTTCATGGGTTTGCGGAGCTGTTCGAAATGCCGTGTCAGGTTGCGTGCGGTTCCGGAGAGTGGGCATGGCCCGACCAGATCGCCGGTGTCGCGGAGCCGGTCCGGTGTGCGCCGGATACCACGGGGAGTAGAATCGGAACGTGCGGCGATGAGCTTTCGCATTCCGCGGCAACCGGGCATAGAAGGTGCAGGACACGCGCGCAGCGGCGCGCCAGGGAGGCACCTCATGACGCAAGGCTTCATCGATCATCTGACCGGCGAACTCGACGGGCTAAAGGAGACCGGGCTCTACAAGACCGAGCGCGTCATCACCTCCAAGCAGGCGGGGACCGTGGCGTTGGAGAGCGGGCGCGAGGTCATCAACCTCTGCGCCAACAACTATCTCGGCCTCTCCGACAATCCCGAACTGGTCGCGGCGGGGCAGGAGGCCCTTGCGCGCTACGGCTACGGCATGTCGTCGGTGCGTTTCATCTGCGGCACGCAGGAGGAGCATACCGAGTTGGAGCGGCGTATTTCCGGATTCCTGGGGATGGAGGACACGATCCTCTATTCCTCCTGTTTCGATGCCAACACGGGGCTGTTCGAGACGCTGCTGGGCGAGGAGGATGCGATCATCTCCGACGCGCTCAACCATGCATCGATCATCGACGGGGTGCGGCTCTGCAAGGCGAAGCGGTTGCGCTATGCCAATTCGGACATGGCCGATCTGGAGGCGCAATTGCAGGCGGCCGAGAGCGCGCGATTCAAGCTGATCGCGACGGACGGCGTGTTCTCCATGGACGGCTACATCGCGAAGCTGCCGGAGATCTGCGACCTGGCAGAGCGGTACGGCGCGATGGTGATGGTCGATGACAGCCACGCCGTCGGGTTTCTGGGCGCCACGGGCCGCGGATCGGTGGAGCATTGCGGCGTGCTGGGCCGTGTCGACATCATCACCGGCACGCTGGGAAAGGCGCTGGGCGGGGCGTCGGGCGGTTACACTTCCGCCAAGCGCGAAGTGGTGGACTGGCTGCGGCAGCGATCTCGGCCCTATCTCTTTTCCAACACTTTGGCGCCGGTGATCGCCGCGACCTCGATCAAGGTTCTGGACATGCTGGAGGCGTCGACCGAGCGGCGCGACAGGCTGATGGAGAACGCCGCGCATTTCCGGCTGCGGATGGGACAGGCGGGTTTCGACCTGCTGCCTGGCGAGCACCCGATCATCCCCGTGATGCTGCGCGATCCCAAGAAGGCGCAGGAGATGGCGCGGAGGCTGGACGAGAAGGGTGTTTATGTCGCGCCCTTCTCCTTCCCTGTCGTGCCGCGGGGTCAGGACCGGATCCGCACGCAGATGAGCGCCGGGCATTCGCGCGCGGAGCTCGACCACGCCATCGACGCCTTCATCGAGGTCGGCCGCGCGATGGAGGTGATCGCATGACCAATGAAATGAAGGCGCTCGTGAAGGCGCGGCCGGAGCCGGGGCTCTGGATGGAGCATGTGCCGGTGCCGGAGCCGGGTCCGGACGAGGTGCTGATCAAGGTCAGGAAGTCGGCGATCTGCGGCACCGACGTGCATATCTGGAAATGGGACGAATGGTCGGCGAAGACGGTGCCGGTGCCGATGGTCGTCGGCCATGAATTCTGCGGCGAGATCGCGGATTGCGGTACCGCGGCGCGCAAATACGCGATCGGGCGGCGCGTCTCGGGCGAGGGCCACATCGTCTGCGGGAAGTGCCGGAACTGCCGGGCGGGGCGCGGCCATCTTTGCCGCAACACGAAGGGCGTGGGGGTGAACCGGCCGGGTTCGTTTGCGGAGTATCTCTGCATCCCGGAATCGAACGTGGTGCCGATCCCGGACGACATCCCCGACGAGATCGCGGCGATCTTCGATCCTTTCGGCAACGCGGTTCATACCGCGCTCAGCTTCGATCTGGTGGGGGAGGACGTGCTGGTGACGGGCGCCGGTCCGATCGGAATCATGGGCGCGCTGGTGGCGCAGAAGGCTGGCGCGCGCAAGGTCGTCATCACCGACATCTCGCCGTATCGAATCGAGCTGGCGCGGCGGATGGGCGTGCAGACCGTGGTGAACGCGGCCGAGGAGAACCTGCGCGACGTGATGGCCGACCTCGGCATGACCGAAGGTTTCGACGTGGGGCTCGAGATGTCCGGCGCCGCCCCCGCGATGCGCGACATGATCGACAAGATGAACAACGGAGGGAAGATCGCACTGCTGGGCATCGCGCCCACGGAATTCGCCGTCGATTGGAACAAGATCATCTTCAAGATGCTGAACGTCAAGGGAATTTACGGCCGCGAGATGTACGAGACCTGGTACAAGATGATCGCGCTGGTGCAGTCGGGACTGGACGTGTCCGGGCTGATCACCCACCGGATCGGGATCGACGATTTCGAAGATGGTTTCCGCGCCATGATCTCTGGCGAGGCGGGCAAGGTGGTGATGGACTGGTAGCCGGCTTGCGTCCGGGGCGCCCGTCCCTGGACGATGGCCAAGGCAATTCGGGGAGCGCGACCCTGATGGCCGATAAAAGCCGACCGTCGTCACAGACCGTTCGCCGGGCTGCATGCGCCGGCTCCCCGTTTCACTCATTGCAAAGTGCTTTCGGCCACACGCCAGTGGCGGAAAAATTTAGCGCCGGGGAGTCACCACTTAACAGGAACACTTACACGCCAACTCCCCGCCTAGGTTGAAGTTGCACTACGGCGGAAATCCGCTCAACTCATTAAATTTGTTCCCGAAAGCTTCGCAAATAACCCCAAGATGTATGATCAATCATACATTTACGTAGGGTAAAGTTGCGCGTCCAGAGCCGCCAAAGGTCGAGCGCTGCGAAGAGGTGGTGCGTCCGACGTTATTGCCCGTTCGGGCGACGGTGCACGCCGCTGTCCCGACCTGCAGTTTTTCGCTCGTACCGGAAGTGCGGAACAAGTGGAGGGCTGTCAGATGTTTGCTGACCAGCGTCTGAAGCCGCATGACTCTTGGACAACCGGAACACGGGGCACCAAACAACTCTATTCCGCATGGGCCGCAGGCATCTCGGCCTGCCTGAAAGTGTCAACTGAAGAACGCGCGCGCCATGCCGCTCCACCCCTGGCACTGCTCCGGAGCGGGCACGTCCAGATGCCGATCCAGGGTCCTGAGAACGGCCTGAAGCTCGTTGAGACGTGCGCGGGCGGTCGCGTCGCCGTTCGCGCGACTTTGGACGCTCAGGATCTTCTCTTGCGTCCGCAGGGCGGCTTCGATCACGCCAAGTTCCTGTTGGGACAAGTCAACGCTCGTCTTCATATTCTTCATTGTTCGAATCCTGGGATGAACTGGTACTTGAAGCGATATGGGGTGATGGCACGCCGTCTCCAACACGTCACGTTCAGTTTGACGTGATCTGCCGTGAGATTGGCTGACGTGACTCCCGACGCCCTCCCGGATGCCGCCAATGCATTTGCCTTGACCGCCGGCGCAGTCTAGTCAAACGCGGCTTGTTGAACCGCGGAGCGTTCACGCCATGATCCTGACCTCGGCTGCGGCCGGTTTTCTCGTCAGCCTGTCGCTCATTCTCGCCATCGGGGCGCAGAACGCGTTCGTCCTGCGGCAAGGTCTGATGCGGGCGCATATCCTGGAGGTCTGCCTCTTCTGCGGTCTGTCGGACGCGCTCCTGATCACGGCCGGCGTCGCCGGTTTCGGCGCCCTTGCCGAGGCAATCCCCTGGTTCGAGACGGCTATGCGCTATGGCGGTGCCGCATTCCTGATCTGGTACGGGTTCGTCAATGCGCGCTCCGCCTGGCGCGGTGGTGCCGCACTCGTGGCGGAGGGCCCTGCGGAGACCAGCCGCGCACAAGTGCTGCTGACGTTGGCCGCGATCACGTGGTTCAATCCGCATGTCTACCTGGACACGGTGGTTCTGATCGGGTCGATCTCGGCGCAATACGACAACCGCCTCGCCTTCGGCATCGGTGCGGTCACGGCCAGCGTGCTCTTCTTTCTTGCACTCGGTTACGGCGCGCGGCTGCTCTCGCCGCTCTTTCGCCGTCCCCGCGCGTGGCAGGTTCTGGACGCGGGCATCGCGCTGGTCATGTGGAGCATCGCCTTCGGACTCCTGACGACATGACCCCGCCGCCACCTTCGGCAACCCGGTTGCCACCTTCGGCGACCCGGTTGCCATTCCCGTCCGATCCGGCATCTATGGCGCCATGACCGCTCCCCCCTCCAATCCGATCACGGGCATTCTGTGGATGCTGGTCACCGGCCTCTGCTTCGTCGCCGTGACCGCGATCGTCAAGTATACCGGGGACCGGATCCCTGCCGCCGAAACCGCCTTTCTGCGCTACTCGATGGGGCTCATCTTCCTGCTGCCGGCGATCCGTCCCCTGGTCCGGACGCGGCTGACGCGTCGGCAATGGGGGCTCTTCACCTTTCGCGGCGCCTGTCACGCGGGCGGCGTGATCCTGTGGTTCTACGCGATGACCCAGATCCCGATCGCGGAAGTCACGGCGATGAATTATCTCGCCCCCGTCTACGTCTCCATCGGCGCGGTCTTCGTGCTGGGTGAACGGCTGGCGGCGCGTCGGATCGGTGCCATTATCGCGGCGCTGATCGGCACGGCGATCATCCTGCGCCCCGGTGTCCGAGAGATCGAGGATGGCCACCTCGCGATGCTGCTCTGCGCCGTGGTCTTCGCCG
Source organism: uncultured Alphaproteobacteria bacterium (assembly GCA_963721175.1). Taxonomy (GTDB): domain Bacteria; phylum Pseudomonadota; class Alphaproteobacteria; order Rhodobacterales; family Rhodobacteraceae; genus Aliishimia. The sequence goes on from CAVRIG010000007.1 coordinate 331,792, forward strand.
GTGGCTATCTGGTGGCGAAGATCCTCGCCGACGAGGTGCCGGCCGCCGTGGTCGTGTCGATGCTGTCGATCTTTGTGACGCTGTTCCTGGCGCCGGTCGCGTTGGCGGTCTGGGTCACGCCCACGCTGCCGGAACTCGGCCTGCTCCTGGGCGTCGCGTTCTTCGCCACCGCGGGACATTACACGATGACGCTGGCCTTCGCCGCGGCGCCGGTGTCGGTGACACAGCCGGTGACGTTCCTGCAACTGGTCTGGGCGACGCTGCTGGGGGTGCTGGTCTTCGCCGAACCGGTCGACATCTGGGTCGTCGTGGGCGGCACGGTGATCGTGGCGGCGGTGTCCTTCATCACCTGGCGCGAGGCCGTCCTGCGCCGCCGCGCCATCACGCCGCCGAGTGTCGCCACCAAGTTCTGATTTTCTTTATTGACCCGCCAGTCAATTTACGAGATTGGTGTGACAATCAGGAGACAGAACCCGTGCCGAAACTTGGAATGGAACCGATCCGACGCGCCGCACTGGTGGAGGCAACGATCGCCGAACTCGGCGCCGTGGGATCGCTCGACATCACGGTCAGCCAGATCGCCCGGCGCGCCGGCATGTCCTCGGCGCTGGCACATCACTATTTCGGCAGCAAGGAGGATATCTTCGCCGCCGCCATGCGCCGGATCCTCGCCGATCTTCAGGGGCGAGGTGCAGTCGCGGATGGCCGCTGCGAGTACGCCCGCCGAACGCCTGCGCGGCATCATCGAAGGCAGCTTTTCCGCCGCGTCCTTCGACCCGGTCACGATCAACGCCTGGATGACTCTTCTACCTGTTGTCGCGCACCAGCGAGAAGGCGGCACAGCTCCTGCGCATCTACCAGCGGCGGCTGCGCACGAACCTCCGACGCCGCACTCCGGCCCCTGTCGGAGCAGCCCGAGCAGGACGCGGAAACACTGGCCGCGCTGATCGACGGCCTCTACCTGCGCGCGGCCCTCAGCCGCCGCGGCACGCCGGAAGACGCGACGCGCCACGCGCTTTCCGTCGCCCACGCAATGATCAAGGCCTCGACATGACACGTCCCAACATCCTGATCCTCATGGTCGACCAGCTCAACGGGACGCTGTTTCCCGGACGGCCCGGCCGATTGGCTGCACGCGCCGAACCTGCGCGCGCTGGCCGCGCGCTCGACCCGGTTCGCCAACACCTACACCGCCTCGCCGCTCTGCGCGCCGGGCCGTGCGGCCTTCATGTCCGGCCAGCTGCCCAGCCGGACACGGCGTCTACGACAACGCGGCCGAATTCGCCGTCCGACATCCCGACCTATGCCCATCATCTGCGCCGCGCGGGCTATCAGACCTGCCTGTCGGGCAAGATGCATTTCGTCGGCCCCGACCAGCTGCACGGCTTCGAGGAGCGGCTGACCACCGACATCTATCCCGCCGATTTCGGCTGGACGCCGGATTACCGCAAGCCGGGCGAGCGGATCGACTGGTGGTATCACAACATGGGCTCGGTCACCGGCGCGGGCGTGGCCGAGATCACCAACCAGATGGAATATGACGACGAGGTCGCCTATCACGCGACGCGCAAGGTCTACGATCTCGCGCGCGGCAAGGACGACCGGCCCTGGTGCCTGACGGTCAGCTTCACCCATCCGCACGACCCCTACGTGGCGCGCAGGAAATACTGGGATCTCTACGAGGATTGCGAGCATCTGCTGCCGGAGGTGCCGGCGATGGCCTACGAGGAGCACGACCCGCATTCGCAGCGCATCTTCGACGCCAACGACTGGCGCAACTTCGACATCACCGAAGACGACATCCGCCGCTCGCGCCGCGCCTATTTCGCCAATATCTCCTATCTCGACGACAAGATCGGCGAGATGTCATGGAGGCGCTGGAGGACACGCGGCAGGAGGACCGATCATCCTCTTCGTCTCCGACCACGGCGACATGCTGGGCGAGCGCGGGCTGTGGTTCAAGATGAGCTTCTACGAGGGCTCCGCGCGCGTGCCGCTGATGATCGCCGCGCCGCGGCATGGCGCCGGGCCGCGTGACCGACGCCGGTCAGCACCATCGACGTCTGCCCGACGCTCTGCGATCTGGCCGGGGTCGACATGGAGGAGGTCATGCCCTGGACCACAGGCCAAGTCCTCGTGCCGCTGGGGCAGGGGCAGGCGACGGAGCGAGCCCGTGGCGATGGAATACGCCGCCGAAGCCTCGCTACGCGCCGCTGGTCGCGCTGCGCCAGGGCCGGTGGAAATACACCCACTGCGCGCTCGACCCCGAGCAGCTGTTCGACCTGGAGGCCGATCCGCACGAGCTGACCAACCTCGCCGAGGACCCGGCCCATGCCGAGACGCTGGAGCAGTTTCGCATCATGGCCGCCGCCCGCTGGGATCTCGAAGCGTTCGATGCCGAGGTGCGCGCGAGCCAGGCCCGCCGCTGGGTGGTCTACGAGGCGCTGCGCAAGGGCGGCTATTACCCCTGGGACTACCAGCCGCTGCAGAAGGCGTCCGAACGCTACATGCGCAACCACATGGACCTGAACGTCGTTGAGGAAAACGCAGCGCTTCCCGCGCGGCGAATGATCCCTCCTTCACTTGGCCGGACAAAGTCCCGCCGGAGGCAGCAATGACCTACGACCACACAACCCGAAGCCAGCCATTTCATCGACGGCGCAATATCGTCGAGGACGCGTCGGGCGACGCCGATCGAGGTGATCTATCCCGCGACCGGCGAAGTGATCGCGACGCTGCACGCCGCGACCCCGGCTGTGATCGAGGCCGCCATCTCGTCGGCGCAAGCGCGCGCAGACGGCTTGGGCCGCGCATGACCGGAACCGAACGCGGCCGCATCCTGCGCCGCGCCGCCGACATCATGCGCGAGCGCAACCACGACCTGTCGGTGCTCGAGACGCTAGGACACCGGCAAACCCTACCAGGAAACCTCCGTGGCCGATGCGACCTCCGGCGCGGATGCGCTGGAGTATTTCGGCGGGCTCGCGGCCAGCCTGACGGGCGAGCACATCCAGCTGGGCGAGGACTGGGTCTACACCCGCCGCGAGCCGCTGGGCGTCTGCGTCGGCATCGGCGCGTGGAACTATCCCGACCCAGATCGCCTGCTGGAAGGGCGCGCCGGCGCTGGCCTGCGGCAACGCGATGATCTTCAAGCCGTCCGAGACGACGCCGCTCTGCGCCCTGAAGGTGGCCGAGATCCTGCTCGAGGCGGGCCTGCCCGCCGGGTCTTTTCAACGTGGTGCAGGGCATGGGCGCGGTGGGCGCCGCGCTGGTCACCGACCGCCGCGTCGCCAAGGTGTCGCTGACCGGCTCGGTGCCCACGGGCCGCAAGGTCTATGCCGCCGCGGCCGCAGGGCATGAAGCACGTCACGATGGAACTGGGCGGCAAGTCGCCGCTGGTCGTCTTCGACGACGCGGATGTCGAGAACGCCGTGTCGGGCGCGATCCTGGGCAATTTCTATTCCTCCGGGCAGGTCTGTTCGAACGGCACCCGCGTCTTCGTGCAGCGCGGCATCAAGGATGCGTTCCTCGACCGCCTGACCGAGCGGCTGGACAAGGCGGTGATCGGCGATCCGATGGACCCGGAGACGAGCTTCGGCCCGATGGTCAGCGAACGGCAGATGGAGATCGTGCTGGGCTACATCGCAGAAGGGCATCGACGAGGGCGCGCGGCTGGTGGCCGGCGGCAAGCGGCTCGATCGCGACGGCTTCTACCTGGAGCCCACGGTCTTTGCCGACGTCACCGACGACATGACCATCGCGCGCGAGGAGATTTTCGGCCCGGTGATGGCGGTGCTCGATTTCGACGACGAGGACGAGGTGATGGCCCGCGCCAACGACACCGAGTTCGGGCTGGCCGCCGGCGTCTTCACCCGCGACCTCGCCCGCGCGCACCGCGTTGCGGCGGGGTTCGAGGCCGGCACCTGCTACATCAACACCTACAACGACGCGCCGGTGGAGGCGCCGTTCGGCGGCTCGAAGATGTCGGGCGTGGGGCGCGAGAATTCCAAGGCCGCGATCGAGCACTACTCGCCAGCTGAAGTCGGTCTACGTCCGCATGGGCGACCTCGAGGCGCCTTTCTGATGGCGGGCCGTGATCCAGCGGAGCGCCTGGCGGCGCACGCCATTTCTTGCGCGTCTGGCAGGCTTGCGACCGGACTGCCCGGCATTGCGGCACTTGCGCCATTTCTGCCTGTGCGCAGACGCAAGGGGGCCGCGTGATGGAAGCGGATTACGTCATCGTCGGCGCCGGCTCGTCGGGGTGCGCCATGGCCTATCGGCTGGCCGAGGCAGGCAAGTCCGTGCTGGTGATCGAGCATGGCGGCAGCGATTGCGGGGCCGTTCATCCAGATGCCGGCCGCGCTCAGCTACCCGATGAACATGAAGCGCTACGACTGGGGCTACATGTCCGAGCCCGAGCCGCATCTGGACGGGCGCCGGCTGGCCTGCCCGCGCGGGCAAGGTGATCGGCGGGTCGTCCTCGATCAACGGCATGGTCTATGTCCGCGGCCATGCGCGCGATTTCGACCATTGGGCGGAGAGCGGGCGCGCAAGGCTGGTCCTTTGCCGACGTGCTGCCCTATTTCCAGCGGATGGAGAGCTGGCACGACGGCGGCCATGGCGGCGACGCGACGTGGCGCGGCACCGACGGGCCGCTGCATGTCAGGCGCGGCACACGCGGCAAATCCGCTGTTCCATGCCTTCGTCGAGGCCGGGCAGCAGGCGGGCTACCAGCTCACCGACGACTACAACGGCGAGAAGCAGGAAGGCTTCGGCCCGATGGAGCAGACGGTCTGGAAAGGCCGGCGCTGGTCGGCGGCCAATGCCTATCTGCGGCCGGCGCTGAAGCGGGAGAATTGCGACCTGGTGCGGGGCCTCGTGCGAGCGTGTCCGGATCGAGGACGGGCGCGCCACCGGGGTCGAGACTGAAGGGCGGGCGCGTGGTCATCGGCGCGGCGGGAAGTGATCATGGCGGCGTCGTCGATCAATTCGCCCGAAGATGCTGATGCTGTCGGGGATCGGGCCGGCCGCACACCTGGCGGAGCATGGGATTGCGGTGGTGGCCGACCGAAGGGGCGTGGGCGGCAATCTGCAGGATCATCTGGAGATGTATATCCAGATGGCCTCCCTGCAGCCGATCACGCTTTACCGATACTGGAATTTGCTGGGAAAGGCGGCGATGGGGGCGCAGTGGCTGTTCACCCGGACCGGGCTCGGGGCGTCGAACAAGTTCGAGAGTGCGGGCTTCATCCGCTCGCGCGCCGGGATCGAGTACCCGGACATCCAGTTCCATTTCCTGCCCATCGCCGTGCGCTATGACGGGCAGGCGGCGGCGGACGGACACGGGTTCCAGGCGCATGTCGGGCCGATGCGGTCGAAATCCCGAGGCCGCGTGTCGCTGCGGTCCGCCGACCCCGCCGACGATCCGGCGATCCGCTTCAACTACATGAGCCATCCCGACGATTGGGAGGAGTTCCGCACCTGCATCCGGCTGACGCGCGAGATCTTCGCGCAGCCTGCCTTCGAGCCATACGTGAAGCACGAGATCCAGCCGGGTGCGCACCTGCAGAGCGACGCGGAGCTGGACGAGGCGATCCGCGAACATGCCGAAAGCGCCTACCATCCTTGTGGCACCTGCCGGATGGGGCGTGCGGACGATCCGGATGCGGTGGTCGATCCGGAGGGGCGCGTGATCGGGGTCGAGCGGCTGCGCGTCGCCGACAGCTCGATCTTTCCGCGGATCACCAACGGCAACCTCAACGCGCCGTCAATCATGATGGGCGAGAAGATGTCCGATCACATCCTCGGCCGCGATCCGCTGGCGCGGTCGAACCGGCAGCCGTGGATGCATCCCGAATGGGAGACCGCGCAACGCTGACAACTTGCGGGTTTGATCCGGGTCAAGGTGCGCGGCGGACGGCCGGTTACAGTCCGCCGCAACAGACAATCGATGGAGGCATACCATGAGCCATACGCCGCACGAACTGGCCGACGATTTCCCGGAACACGCCGAGCGCATTTCCGAACTGAAAGAGCGCGACACGCATTTCGCCAGGCTTGTCGACGATTACCACGAGGTCAACCGCGCCGTGCACCGGGCCGAGACGAATGTCGAGCCATTGAGCGGTGCGGCAGAGACGGAACTGCGCAAGCGTCGCGCGTCGCTGAAGGACGAGATCTACGGCCACTTGACCGCGTAGAGCAGCGCGTCACCCGACAGTGTATGGCAGGATGTCGCGCTGGTCCGGATCGACGTGCAGCGGCCGTTCCAGCGGCGGCAGCGATCGCTGGTGGCAATTCCGGCGTTCGCAGATCCGGCAGGAAATGCCGATCGGTTCGAAGGCTTCGGCGCGGGTGATGTCGAGGCCGTGGGCGTAGACGAGTTCGCTCGCATGGGCGACTTCGCAGCCCAGTGCGATGGCGTACCGGCGGACGGGAGCGCCGAAACGTCCGGCCGACTTGGAGACGTCGCGCGCGATCAGGATGTAGCGCACCCCGTCCGGCGTTTCGGCGAGTTGCCGCAGGAACTGGCCCGGCGTCTCGAACGCGCGGTGCACGTTCCAGAGCGGGCAGGCGCCGCCGAAACGCGCGAATTGCAGCCGCGTCGCCGAATGGCGCTTGGTGATCGTGCCCGCCTGGTCGACCCGCACGAAGAAGAACGGCACGCCCTTGGCGCCGGGCCGCTGCAGGGTGGAGAGCCGGTGCGCCACCTGTTCGATCGATGCGCCGAACCGCGTCGAGAGCGCCTCCAGATCGTGCCGTGTCTCGCGCGCCGCCTTCAGGAATTCGCCGTAAGGCATCAGCGCGGCGCCGGCGAAATAAGTTGGCCAGGCCGATCTTCGCAATAGCCCGCGCCTCCGTGGTCTGGAACCGCGCGAGGTCGAGAGTGGCTTCGAGCAGTGCATCCTGCGTCAGAAGTGCCACCTGCAAAAGCATCTGGAACGTCTGCGTGGCGGGTGTCGAATGGGCCGACAAGGTCAGCTGCTTCCGCTCCGGATCGTATCGGCGCAGCATGTCGACCTCTTCGAACCGCACCTTGATCCCGCGATTGCCCAGACGCGCCACGGCCGCGACCCGGATGTTCTTGAGGCCGCCTTCCTGACCCGCGAAATGCTCGGCCGCTCGGTCCACCGCGTCGATATAATTGTCGCAATAGTGAAAGAAGTCACGCACTTCCTCCCAGGCGCTTGGGCGCGTACGCGTGCCTTCGTTGCCGAGCGCCTCGTCGAGAGAGGCCAGCCGTTCATGGGTCTGGCGGTAGGTGCGGTGAAGCTCGATGAAGGCCCGGGCCAGCGCCGGCGCGTTGGAGGCCGTCAGCCGCAGGTCGGCCATCGGGGGCGGGTCGCCGCCGAAGACCGGATCGGCCAGCGCCTCGCGCATGTCGCTGACGAGGCGCTCGCTGTCGCCGCTCGAAAGCTCCGTGACATCGAGGCCGAATTCGCTGGCCAGCGACAGGACCACCGTCGAGGAGACCGGCCGGTGGTTGTTCTCCATCTGGTTGAGGTAGGGCAGCGACACCTTGAGCTTGGCGGCGAAATCCTTTTGTGTCAGCCCGATGCGTGTCCGGACTTCGCGCAGTTTGGCACCGGCATAAAGCTTCTGAACCGCCACGCGACCTCCGACATTTGCAAATCAGCGGAGTTGCAAATGTACCTTTGCAAAACCACGGCGGCAAGCTGCGGCAATGCCGGTTAACACGCGGTTAATTCGGTTCGGGCGATTGCAATCCGAGCCGCCGTTCCCGACGGTAGACCGCCAGGATGGCTATCACCGCAGCCACGCAGGTCAGGAACTGGATCCACAGCAGCGGAAACGCGCCCGTTTCGGGCTTCAGAAGGGCGCCGGCAACCGCGGCCAGCACGGCACCACCGCCGATCATGATGGCGCCTCCGAGACCCGAGGCCGTGCCGGCCAGGTGCGGGCGCACCGACAGCAGGCCGGCCGTGGCGTTGGGAATCACCAACCCGTTGCCGAGCCCCACCAGAGTCATCAGACCGAAGAACGTCCACGGCGTGCCGGCCCCGACGAAGAAGAGCGCCAGCGACACGCCGGTTCCCACGGCCGCCACGAGCGACCCCCAGAGGATCATGCGGTTGATGCCGAAACGGACGGCGAAGGCGCCGGTCAATCCATTGCCGGTCGCGTAGCCGACCGCCGGCGCGCCGAAGGCGACGCCGAGCATCGCCGGGCTCATGCCGAAAATCGTCGAGCCCACGAACGGTGCCCCGCCCAGGTAGGCGAAGAAAGCTCCCGAACAGAACGCCGCGGAGAGGCAGTAACCCCAGAAACGCGGCGAGACGAGCAATTCCGGATAGAGCCGAAACTGCTGGGCCAGCGTCATGCCGCTGGGTTCGGATGTCTCGCCCAGATCGAACCAGGTGAGCGCATAGGTCAGGAGTCCGACGATGAAGAACGCCCAGAACACCGACTGCCAGCCGAAGCTTTCATCGAGAAACCCGCCGATCGCGGGGGACACGAAGGGTACCAGCGCCATGCCCATGGTGACCCAGCCGATCATCGAGGCGGCATTGTCATTGTCGTGGATGTCCCGGATCACCGCCCGGCTCAGCACCATGCACACCGCGACGGAGGCCTGGCCCATGCGGCAAAAGAGGAAGACCCAGATGTTGGGGGCATAGATGCAGCCCAGCGTGAACAGCATGAAGAGCAGGATGCCGCCGAGAATGACCGGACGCCGGCCCATGTTGTCGGAGATCGGGCCGATGACCACCTGAAGCGCGGCGCTGACCCCCAGATAAAGCGGCACGGACAGCTGCATCAGGCTGTAGCTGACGCCGAAATGCTTCGCCATGACCGCAAGGCTGGGCAGAAACATGTTCATGGCCATGGCTGCAACGCCGGCCAGGATGGTCAGGGTCGCGATGTTGGGTGGGGTTCTGCGGTCCAGGAAACGGGCCGAAACTGTGCTCGACATGCATCCCGCTTACGCCGGCCCGGACGAAGTGTCCATTGCCCGCGTTGTGCGCTGCCGCAGACTCGCATGTGATTTGCCGCTTTGCGATTTGCAAAACACGCTCGGCAAAATCTTTGCAAATATGCCGAAATGCGCTGTTTTCCGCAGCATCGCGGCGATACTGTGCCGCAACCAGATGCGGGAGGAGCCGGCGTGAAAGATATCCTGAGCGAACTCGAAAGACGGCGTGGCGATGCGCGTCTTGGCGGCGGCGCGAAACGGATCGATGCCCAGCATGACCGCGGCAAGCTGACGGCGCGCGAACGGATCGAGTTGCTTGTGGACGAGGACTCCTTCGAGGAGTTCGACATGTTCATGGCACACCGCTGTATCGATTTCGGTATGCAGAAGCAGCGCCCGGCCGGAGACGGCGTGGTGACCGGATGGGGAACCATCAACGGACGGCAGGTCTATGTCTTTTCGCAGGATTTCACGGTGTTCGGTGGTTCGCTGTCCGAAACGCACGCACAAAAGATCTGCAAGATCATGGACATGGCCATGCAGAACGGCGCGCCCGTGATCGGGTTGAACGATTCCGGCGGCGCGCGGATCCAGGAGGGCGTGTCCTCCCTTGCCGGCTATGCGGAGGTGTTTCAGCGTAACGTCCTCGCCTCCGGCGTCGTTCCACAGATCTCGGTCATCATGGGGCCCTGTGCGGGCGGCGCGGTCTATTCACCGGCGATGACGGATTTCATCTTCATGGTGAAGGACAGCTCCTACATGTTCGTGACGGGCCCGGATGTGGTCAAGACCGTCACCAACGAAGTGGTCACCGCCGAGGAGCTTGGTGGCGCTTCCACGCACACCCGCAAATCCTCCGTCGCCGACGCAGCATTCGACAACGACGTGGAGGCCATGGCCGAAGTGCGCCGACTGGTGGATTTCCTGCCCGTCAACAACCGTGCCAAACCCCCGGTGCGACCGTTCTTCGACGAACCGGGCCGGATCGAGATGAGCCTCGATACGCTGATCCCCGACAATGCCAACACGCCCTACGACATGAAGGAACTGATCCTGAAGGTCGCGGATGAAGCGGACTTCTACGAGATCCAGGAAGATTTCGCTCGGAACATCATCACCGGGTTCATACGGCTCGAGGGTCGCACTGTGGGCGTGGTCGCGAACCAGCCGATGGTTCTGGCGGGGTGTCTCGACATCGACTCCTCGCGCAAGGCCGCGCGGTTCGTGCGGTTCTGCGACTGTTTCGACATCCCGATCCTGACCTTCGTGGACGTTCCGGGGTTCCTGCCCGGCACCGGGCAGGAGTATGGCGGAGTGATCAAACACGGCGCCAAGCTGCTTTACGCCTATGGCGAGGCGACGGTGCCGAAGGTCACGGTCATCACGCGCAAGGCCTATGGCGGAGCTTATGTCGTCATGGCATCGAAGCATTTGCGCGGCGACTTCAACTATGCCTGGCCGACAGCCGAAGTGGCGGTCATGGGAGCCAAGGGCGCGACCGAGATCATCCACCGGGCCGACCTCGGCGACGCCAAGAAGATCGCGAACTATACGAAGGATTACGAGGACCGCTTCCAGAACCCTTTCGTTGCGGCCGAACGCGGATTCATCGATGAGGTGATCATGCCGCACTCGACGCGCCGACGAGTTGCACGGGCGTTTGCCTCACTGCGCGGCAAGCAGCTTCAGAACCCGTGGAAAAAGCATGATAATATCCCGCTTTAAAGTCTTGAAATGCGGGGGGTACCAGACTTGTCCACACTGTGGGTGACACTGGATTGTGGAGGTTGTCCGAACGGCGGGACGTGCATTTCGGTTCGCAGGCAATCCGTCGCATTTCGGGACCGCCTGCGGCGGCTGAGCCTGTGCTGGTTTCAAAAGGCGCAACAGCTTGCATGTAAAACAAAGCTAACGGGTTCGGGTTACATTACCAATGCAAATCCGTTGGCTGGCAAAGTTGTGTCTGGTTCCGGCAGCACAGTCCCTACGCTGGTCACGTCCCAAGGCAAAAAACCGATCAGCCCGAGTGGTTTGCCGACGTTCCGGCGGAAATCGCTGTGGAAAAACAGTCATTCCAGAGCATGCCAGCATGTCTTTTCGCGACCTTTGGAACCACAGAACAGAGGCGCGACTTCTGAATTAATTAGAATTTACGATATTTCTGGCGTTTGGTGTCGTCTCACGCTTTCCCCACTCGTTGCCATATGTGGTGTCATGGTTTTGGCCAAAACTGCAGCAGCTCTGGATCTACCGTCCGGTGTCTCGGCTGAGGTCGAGGAAGTACTTGTGGAAAAGATCGAAGCTCAAACCTGGGTGCGCTTCAGGCTGGTTGCGCCGGAGATCGATCGGAGGCTCGTGAATGCACCGGGTTTTGAGGAGTTGGAGCAGGACTTCCCGCATCTGTGTTCGAAAATTGCTTTGCCGTACCTGGAGGAATACGCGCTCGACGCCGACAAGATCGTGATTTCGATCGCAGACCGATCGGTCGAATTCGGTGTGTCGGATCCCGATGCGACCCAATATTTCGAGCAGTTCCGCTTGGAACGCGGCCGCTGTGCGTGGGAGGGGTTTTGATGCAATTTCCGACGCTTTTGCCGCAATCGGCATGTGGGCAACGGATACGTGATCAAAGGACTGCCGCAGTGCATACGCCATCTCCCCTCGCAGGTCGGACAAACCACCGCTGCGATTGCCGCGAAAACGACACGGCTTGGCAAGCTGTCGCGCGGAGTTACCCGTGCTGAAACATCGAGGATTCCCGGGCAGATTGCCGGGGACTGATTTTCAGTTCACGATTCGCCGACCAAATCCGCGCGGAGTCACGCCGTTGAAGCCGCGGGACCGCCATCGAGACCGCAAACCTGCCGATCGGGCCGCGGACTCGGCATTCCTTGCCGCGTTGTGGCAGCATTTCGGGGAGGAACCGTTCGAGCGGGGAAATCTCGATGCCGGCCGGTTGGCATGGCTATTTGGTCGCGAAGTCGTTCCGGCAGAAGATCCTTTCGATCCAGAGAGTTATGACGCGCTTCTAAAAGTCGATGTGGCCGCCGCACGCGCGAATTTCCCACACATCTTCGAGGACGCGTGAGCGTGTTTCCGCCCAGACCAGGCCACTATCGGCGGCGAACAGCTTATTCCCGCATAGATGGAAACTGGGGGTTGGCAAGGTCCATCGATCAGTTAATCATGTGTTATGCGGACGGTTGCTTATTATCCTCGCAACCGGACGCGTACAATTTCCGTACCCCTTCCCCTCGTGGGCAGCTTCTGACCAAAGGTCAAAGGCTGCCCATATTTCTATACCCGCACAACGCTCTGAAATTTAGTGCATATGTCGAGTTGTGCACAAAGAGTGAATTGCTGAGCTCTCGGTGTGCGCGCAACTTCACCCACTGGGAAGAAAAAATTGCGGCGTTCAAGCCAGGGCATGGGCGGCATCTCTCGTGGGGTTCTCCGCCTTCGCTGCTCGCGGTTCTACGGCGACGGAGCAGGCGCTCAGTGGAGTTGGTGCGGCAAATGCCATGGGCGTGGACGCAAACGGATTCACCGGCAAGGTCGACTGTTCTGAAGGTAACATGCTCTCCTGCCAAACAACGCCAAATGAATGCCATTGATCCAAGACGCACTCGCAACGGGAGTTCGGCGGCATGTCGCCAGAGCGTTTTGCGAAGCGAATCGGAAAGATTAGGTAATATGGGCAAAGTGGCTCTGGAGGATTCCAAATGCGTATCAGAACTGTTTCACTCGTCTTGGCTGCCGCCGTCGGCCTCGCGGCGTGCGGTGACACACCGGCAGAGCGGGCCATCTATGGTGGGGCCGCGGGCGCCGGGACGGCAGCCGTATTTGACGGCAACATCCTCGCAGGGGCAGCCGTCGGCGCCGCCGGGAACGTCATCTACTGCCAGGAAAATCCCGGCAAATGCTGACCTGATCGGCATCGCCGTTCCTGCAGTGCGGTGGAAAAACAATCGATTCGCCCGTGTTCCGTTCCGGCGGAGCACGGGTTTTTTTTTGCGACCTCTGCAACATACGCGGTAGAGTGCCGTCACAATAGGAAAGCCACCGATGTTCAAGAAGATCCTGATCGCAAACCGTGGTGAAATCGCCTGCCGCGTCATCAAGACCGCGCGGAAGATGGGCATCTCGACAGTCGCGATCTACTCCGACGCCGACCGGCATGCGTTGCATGTCCAGATGGCCGACGAGGCGGTGCATATCGGTCCTGCACCGGCCAACCAGATCCTACATCGTCATCGACAAGGTGATTCAGGCCGTCAAGGACACGGGCGCGGAAGCGGTCCACCCCGGCTATGGATTTCTGAGCGAAAACCCGAAGTTCGCGCAAGCTCTTGAAGCTGCTGGCGTGGCGTTCATCGGCCCTCCACAAGGCGCGATCGAGAGTATGGGAGACAAGATCACATCCAAGAAGATCGCTCAGGACGCCGGCGTCAGTACGGTTCCGGGCTACATGGGATTGATCGAAGACGCCGAAGAAGCTGTCCGCATCTCCAACGACATCGGGTACCCGGTCATGATCAAGGCCAGTGCCGGCGGTGGCGGCAAGGGCATGCGGATCGCCTGGACCGACGAGGAAGCGCGCGAGGGATTTCAATCCTCCAAGAACGAAGCGGCATCGAGTTTCGGCGACGACCGGATCTTCATCGAGAAGTTCGTGACGCAGCCGCGCCATATCGAGATCCAGGTTCTGGCCGACACGCACGGCACCTGCCTCTATCTGGGGGAGCGGGAATGCTCGATCCAGCGGCGCAACCAGAAGGTGGTCGAGGAAGCGCCGAGCCCGTTTCTGGACGCCGCGACGCGCAAGGCGATGGGCGAACAGGCCTGTGCGTTGGCGTCGGCCGTCGGATATGCCAGTGCCGGCACGGTCGAATTCATCGTCGATGGCTGAAAAGAAGTTTTATTTCCTGGAGATGAACACGCGTCTTCAAGTGGAGCATCCGGTTACCGAACTCATCACCGGCGTCGACCTGGTGGAGCAGATGATCCGCGTCGCCGCCGGGGAGGGGCTGAGTTTCGGTCAGAGCGACGTGAAGTTGCAGGGCTGGGCGATCGAGAACCGGCTTTATGCGGAGGATCCGTATCGCGGGTTTCTGCCATCGATCGGCCGGCTGACGCGCTACCGCCCTCCAATAGAGATCGCGGCCGGACCGATGGCGGAAGCGGGAACATGGCACGATGAAGCGCCGACGGGCGAGACCGGCGTTCGCAACGACACCGGCGTCTTTGAAGGCGGCGAGATCAGCATGTATTACGATCCGATGATCGCCAAGCTCTGCACCTGGGGCGCAGGATCGCGCGGCGGCCATAGAGGCGATGCGCGTGGCGCTCGACCGGTTCGAAGTCGAGGGGATCGGGCACAATCTGCCGTTCGTCGCCGCCGTCATGGACCACCCGAAATTCGTCAGCGGCGACATCACCACGGCATTCATCGCCGAGGAGTATCCCGAAGGCTTCGAAGGCGTTCACCTCGGCGGACGACGCGCTGAAACGCATTGCCGCGGCCTGCGCGGCGATGCACCGCGTGGCGGAGATCCGGCGCACGCGCGTGTCGGGCCGCATGGACAACCACGAACGCAAGGTCGGGACGGACTGGAATGTCACCCTGCAGGGCTTGAGCCTCGACGTGGTGATCGCTGCGGATACGGCCGGATCGACGGTGACGTTCACGGACGGAACCCGCAAGCGGGTCGAAGGCAACTGGACCCCCGGGCGGACCTTGGCGGAAATGTCCGTGGACGGTGCGCCGCTGGTCCTCAAGGTGGGCAAGATCTCGGGCGGTTTCCGCATTCGGAACCGGGGCGCAGATCTCAAGGTGCATGTGCGCACGCTCCGGCAGGCGGAACTCGCGCGGCAGATGCCGGAAAAGCAGGCGGCGGATACCTCGAAGCTGCTCCTCTGCCCGATGCCGGGACTCGTCATGAAGATAAATGTGGAAGTCGGCGACGAGGTTCAGGAGGGACAGCCGCTCTGCACCGTCGAAGCGATGAAGATGGAGAACATTCTGCGGGCCGAGCGCAAGGGCATCGTGTCGCAGATCCGGGCCGAGGCCGGGATCGAGCCTCGCCGTCGACGACGTGATCATGGAGTTCGAGTGAACCGGCAATGCACGCTCCGCGATCTCTTCCGGTTCACGGAAAATGGCAGAACCTGCATGCCGAAGCTCCGATACTTGGGGCAGGGCTCTGCAGCGTCGGACATGACGTGCCAAGACGTGGAACTCACTGGTGTTGCTTGGCTTCCCGGATTTCACGTTGCCGGATCGGCATCTTGTCGATGGCCCGCGTGATTTCCCGGACATCCCAGGGAAACGGCTTGCGCAACTGCACGCGACCTTCCTTGCTGAGCAGGACCAACATGAAACCCCGGGGCCGGAACCGTTCGCGAACAGGAGACAGCCGCGCGGTGTCCGTGTCCGTCAGAACGACGACGTCGCGGTCCTCGAGTTCGGAAACCCGGCTGCTCAGCAATTCCATCTGTTCGATGAAGGCCGGGTCGTCCTCGCTATCGGCAAAGACGAGCACCGGTCGCTTTTTCCAGACGAACTCGCTCAGATCCGTGTCACGTGCAGGCCTGATGAGGGGTTCCTCGGGCGTTGCCGATCCGTCGGCTGCTGATGCGCCGGCCGCGAAAAACAGCGTCAAAACAAACGCTAAACCCGTGCGAAAAATGAAGCTCATGAAGGTGAATATAATCGGTTTACGCTCGATTGCGACTGCGAATGCGGGCCGGCACGATGTTAAGTTCAACGAAAGAGACATGTGTCAATGATCGGGGCCATTCCCCGCGAGATGCCGGTCGGGGCGGCGCTACGGCAAGGGGTCTGCAAGACCATGGAAATCGTGTTTCACCTCGGTGCGCATCGAACCGGCTCGACGACGTTTCAGACCTTCATGGATGCCAACGCCAAGGTGCTGCAGGAGGCCAAGATCGTGTACTGGGGCCCGGACACCACGCGGAACGGACTGTTTCACGGGCTGATCCCGACCGGTTCGCGTGCTCCGACGAGGAAACAGGCACAGATCCGCGCCGAAGGCAGGGTGCGGCTGCGGCTGGCAGGCGCGCGCGAGTCCGGGGCAACGACAGTCCTTGTCAGCGATGAGAACATGATCGGCTCCGTTCGCGACTGCGTTCGTGAGGGGCAGCTCTATCCCGGGATCGGCGAACGGATGGCGCGCTTTGCCCAGGCATTCGACGGCGCGGTGACGCGTATCGCGTTGTCGATCCGGTCGCAGGACCGCTTCTGGTCCTCTGCCATCGCCCATGCCGTCGAACGCGGTCATCCCGTACCCGGTCCCCGCGAACTCGCGGCGATAGCGGCGTCCGAGCGAAGCTGGCGCGATGTCATCACCGATCTGGCCTGCGCGGTGCCCTCGGCCGAGATCCGCGTTTTGCCCTTCGAGAGTTTCTATGCCAACCCGATCACCTTCGCAGATCAGGCTGCCAGGCTCGATGTTGCGCTGCGGGGGCGGTACGAGTGGCTCAACCGTGCGCCCGATCTGCCGACCCTGCGCGGTCTCTTGACGGAACGCGGCCAGGATGCCTCGCTGCTCCCCGACGGTGATGGCCTGTGGGAGCCGTTCGGGATCGAGGAGGCCATCGCGATGCGCGAACGATTCGCCGATGACTTGTTCTGGCTGGCCCAGGGCGCAGGCGGACTTGCCGGACTGACAGAGGAAGCCATGCCGCGCGAAAGAGGCCAAGCCCGTCGCGCCGGCACGATGAGAGGACATGACCATGACCGACAGATCCGACTGGACGAAGCTGGCTGAAGAAGAGCTGCGCGGGCGATCGTCCGACGACTTGACCTGGAACACGCTGGAGGGGATCCCCGTCCAGCCGCTCTATACCGCCGAAGATGTGGAGGGGTTGCCGCATCTGGGCGGGATTCCCGGTGCAGCACCCTTCACGCGCGGGGTCAAGGCCACGATGTATGCCGGCCGACCCTGGACCATCCGGCAGTATGCGGGCTTCTCCACTGCCGAGGAATCGAACGCCTTCTACCGCCGCAACCTCGCGGGCGGTCAGCAGGGCGTATCGGTCGCCTTCGATCTTGCCACCCATCGCGGCTACGACAGCGACCATCCTCGCGTGGAGGGCGATGTCGGCAAGGCCGGAGTGGCGATCGACTCGGTCGAGGACATGAAGATCCTCTTCGACGGCATCCCGCTGGAGAAGGTCAGCGTCTCGATGACCATGAACGGCGCGGTCATCCCGGTGCTGGCCAGCTTCATCGTTGCGGGCGAGGAGCAGGGCGTGGACCGGGCGCAACTCTCCGGCACCATCCAGAACGATATCCTGAAGGAGTTCATGGTCCGCAACACCTACATCTATCCGCCCGAGCCCAGCATGAGGATCGTCGCGGATATCATTGAATATACTGCAAACGAGATGCCACGTTTCAACTCGATCTCGATCTCGGGCTACCACATGCAGGAGGCTGGCGCGAACCTGGTGCAGGAGCTCGCCTTCACGCTGGCCGACGGGCGGGAGTACGTCCGGACTGCGATTCACCGCGGCATGGACGTGGACCGGTTCGCCGGGCGGTTGAGCTTCTTCTTTGCCATCGGCAAGAACTTCTTCATGGAGGTGGCAAAGCTGCGCGCGGCCCGGCTGCTCTGGCATCGGGTGATGGAGGAGTTTCAGCCGAAAAACCCGAAATCCTCGATGCTCAGGACCCATTGTCAAACTTCTGGCGTAAGTCTGGCGGAGCAGGATCCCTACAACAACGTGGTCCGCACGGCTTATGAGGCGATGTCGGCCGTTCTCGGCGGGACGCAGTCGCTACACACGAACGCACTGGATGAGGCGATCGCATTGCCCACCGACTTTTCCGCACGAATTGCGCGAAATACGCAATTGATATTGCAGGAAGAAACGGGTGTCACCAACGTCGTTGATCCACTTGCCGGCTCCTACTACGTAGAGAAACTGACGCATGATCTCGCCGAAGCGGCCTGGGCGTTGATGGAAGAGGTCGAGGAGATGGGTGGCATGACCAAGGCCGTCGCATCCGGCATGCCCAAGCTGCGGATCGAGGAGGCTGCGGCGAGCCGCCAGGCGAAGATCGACCGTGGCGAAGATGTCATCGTGGGCGTCAACAAATATCGCAAGGACAAGGAAGATCCGATCGACATCCTGAACGTCGACAATGTGGCCGTTCGCAAATCCCAGATCGCACGGTTGGAGCGGATCCGGGAGAGCCGGGACCAGCAGGCCTGCGATGCTGCATTGACCGAACTGACGCGGCGGACGACCGAGGGCGGAAACCTTCTGGAGGCGGCCGTCGAGGCCGCGCGCGCACGGGCGACAGTGGGCGAGATATCCATGGCGATGGAAAAGGAATTCGGGCGGCATCGGGCGGAGGTGAAGACGCTCGCTGGCGTCTATGGTGCGGCATATGAGGGCGACGAAGGCTTTGCAGCAATTCAGAAATCGGTCGAGGAGTTCGCCGAGGACGAGGGCCGCCGGCCCCGCATGCTGGTCGTGAAGATGGGTCAGGACGGTCACGACCGCGGCGCCAAGGTGATCGCGACGGCATTCGCCGATATCGGGTTCGACGTCGACGTGGGACCGCTGTTCCAGACCCCGGCGGAGGCCGCGCAGGACGCCGTCGACAACGATGTGCACGTGGTCGGGATCAGCTCACAGGCTGCGGGACACAGGACCTTGGCGCCGCAGCTCGTGCAGGCGCTCAAGGACGCGGGCGCAGGCGACATCCTCGTGATCTGCGGCGGGGTGATCCCGCACCAGGACTACGACTTTCTGTACGAAAGCGGGGTGAAGGCGATATTCGGTCCGGGTACGAACATTCCCGAAGCCGCTCAGGACATCCTGCGCCTTATCCGCAAAAGCCGCGCATGATGGCGCACGGGTCTTCACTCGGAACATGGCAAAGCGCGGTGTTCTGCGCATCAAGTTGAGAAACAGGTATGAACATCAAAAGCTTATCGAACGATCTTATTTTCGTACATGAACGCTTGCCGGGAGGCCTCAATGCTGGAACTCGATCATTTTGCCGTAGCCGGCGAGACCCTGGCCGAAGCGCGCGAACATGTGGAGGAGGCTCTGGGCGTGCCGATGCAGCGCGGTGGACAGCATGCCGTCTTCCATACTCACAACGCGCTGCTGGGACTTGACGACGGTCTCTACCTCGAGGCCATCGCCATCGACCCGGAGGCGCCGAAACCGGATCGGCCGCGGTGGTTCGGCCTTGACCGGTTCGCTGGCAAACCCCGGTTGACAAACTGGATTTGCCGAGCCCAGGAACTGACTGATCTTCTGCCAAAAATTCCTTTTGACCTCGGTCAGCCCGTCGACCTGCAGAGGGGTGCGCTGCGGTGGCAGATGGCGGTTCCCGAAAATGGTGCGTTGCCGTTCGACAATTGCGCCCCCGCGGTCATCGAGTGGAAGACCGAGGATCATCCCGCGACACGCCTGACCCGGCACGGAATCCGTTTGCGAAGTCTGACGATCTGGCATCCTCAAGCCGGTCTCCTCGCCGAAGTGTTGCAACCGCTCCTTGCCGACCCGCGGATCCTGTTCGACACGGGATCGCCGGCTCTGCAGGCCGAATTCGAAACACCCCACGGCAGGCGGGAACTGTTGCGTTGATCCGTGCAGCGCACCCTCACGATGCGCCGGCCATCGCGGATATCTGGAACGATGCCATCCGCACGAGCACGATCACTTTCACGACGCAGGAAAAGACGGGTGATGACATATCGAGACTGATTGCCATGCGGGCATTCTGGGTCGCCCATGACGAGAGCGATGTTGCGGGGTTCGCGGCATACGGTCCATTTCGTGCGGGCCCGGGGTACCGTTTCTCGGCGGAGCATTCGGTCTATGTCCGAAGGGACGTGCGGGGTGCGGGGCATGGTTCGGCCCTGATGGCGGCGCTCGAAGCCCATGCGGCCGAAGCTGGCATCCGCGTTCTGGTCGCCGGTATCGGCGGCGAAAACCCGCAAGCACAGGCGTTCCACGCGCGCCTCGGATTTCGTATGGCCGGGGAATTGCCCGATGTCGGGGAGAAGTTTGGCCGCGAACAGACCCTGATCTTCATGACGAAGAAACTTTGGTCAGCCGCCACTGACAGGACATGACCACCGGTCTATGTTGAAACGATGTCGATCTGGTCCCGCATAACCGAGGCGCTGTCCGCGCTTGCCCAGGGCGAGGGACTGTCGGCCGTCTTCGACAAGCTGCGCAGCCCGCCGGAACGGTCCGTGGCCTTCACCATCGCCGTCATCGCGCTGGGGGCGAAGATGGCGAAGGCGGACGGGCAGGTGACGCGTAACGAGGTGACGGCGTTTCGCGAGGTGTTCCTCATCGCGGCCCAGGATGAGGCCGGGGCGGCCCGTGTCTTCAACCTCGCGCGGCAGGACGTGGCAGGGTTCGAGGAATACGCGAACCGCATCCGCAACATGTTCGAAGGGCATCCGCAGATGCTGACCGACCTTGTGGAGGGGCTGTTTCACATCGCGCTCGCAGACGGAAGCTACCACCCCAAGGAGGACGAGTTCCTGAACCGCGTCGCCGACATCTTCGATCTGCCCGAGGCCGGATTACCGGTCGATGCGCGCGCGCTTCATCCCGGATGCCGAGCCCGATCCCTATGCCGTGTTGGGCGTCACGTCGGACACGCCGCTCCCCGAAATCCGCAAGGCCTGGCGCAGGCTCGTGCGCAACAACCACCCGGACAAGCTGGTCGCGCGCGGCGTCCCGGAGGAGGCGCGGCTGATCGCGGAAAAGCGGATGGCGGACATCAACCGCGCCTGGGAACTCGTTTCGGGCAAAGGTAAATCCGGCCAGAGCAGGTGATGCGCATCGCGACCTACAACGTGGAGTGGTTCGCGGCCCTTTTCGATGAAACGAACCATCTGCGGGCGGACGGGGAATGGTCCGCACGTCACGACGTCACGCGGGCCATGCAGATCGAGGCATTGGGTGTTGTGTTCACCGCGCTCGACGCCGACGGCATCATGGTGATCGAGGCGCCGGATTCCTCGCGCAAGCAGGACACGGTCGCCGCGCTGGAGCATTTTGCCCAGGCGATGCAACTGCGTGCGCGCAAGGCGGTCCTCGGCTTTGCAAATGCCACGCAGCAGGAGATCGCGTTCCTGTTCGATCCCGATGTCCTCGAAGCGCGCCACGATCCGCGCGGTCCTCCGACCGGCAAGAGGGGAGCGGGCGATGCGCCGCGGTTCGACGGCACGTTTCGCATCGATCTGGACATCGATGCGACCGAAGATCTGGTCACGTTTTCGAAGCCGCCGCTGGAGCTGGCCGTGACCTGCGCCTCGGGGTTTGCCTTCCGCATGATCGGCGCGCATCTGAAGTCGAAGGCGCCCCATGGCGCCACCACGCCGGCGGATGCGATGCGGATTTCGATCGCCAACCGGCGCAAGCAACTGGCGCAGGCGATCTGGCTGCGGGCGCGGATCGACGCGCATCTGGTCGCCGGAGAGCCGCTCATGCTGCTGGGCGACCTGAACGACGGGCCGGGGCTCGACGAATACGAGGGGCTTTTCGGCAGATCCTCCGTGGAGATCATTCTGGGGCAGGGCGCGCAGAGACGCCTCCATGATCCGCATGCACGCCGCGCCCTGAGCCAACGTCTCGGCGTCATGCCGACCTCGGCGCGATTCTGGATCCAGGAGGAGCGGCGATACCTGCAGGCACTGCTGGATTACATCATGGTGTCGCCCGACCTTGTCGCACGGAAAGCGAATTGGCGCATCTGGCATCCGTTGGACGAGCCGCGATGCTGGCGCGTGCCGGAATTGCGCGACGCGCTCGTCACTGCGTCGGATCATTTTCCCGTCACGCTGGATATCGAGATCTAGCGGAGCCGCTGCGTCACGTCGCGCTGGACGGTCGTTTTCCGGTATACATGCACGCCCCGTCGCGGTAGGGGAACGTTTCCCATCGCTGGCCGATGACAGACCCCAGCGATTGCGACAAGTGGAACGGTTTCCGGATGATACAGACGCTTTCAGACGCGCTTGCCGAGCGCGGTTACGACACGCTGACCCCCGTGCAGGAGGCGGTTACCGATCCCGAGTTGCGCGACTCCGACCTGCTGGTGTCGGCGCAGACCGGCTCGGGCAAGACCGTGGGTTTCGGCCTCGCGATCGGTCCGACGATTCTGGGCGATGCCGACACCTTTGGACCGGCCGGCGCGCCGCTGGCCCTGGTCGTCGCACCGACCCGCGAACTGGCATTCCAGGTGACGCGCGAACTCGACTGGCTCTATGCCAAGGCGGGCGCGCGAGTCGCGTCCTGCGTCGGCGGGATGGACATGCGGGACGAGCGGCGGACGCTGGAGCGTGGGGTGCATATCGTCGTCGGCACGCCGGGTCGTCTGCGGGACCACATCCAGCGCGGATCGCTCGACATGAGCGGCCTTCGTGCGATCGTGCTGGACGAGGCGGACGAGATGCTCGACCTTGGTTTCCGCGAGGAACTGGAGTTCATGCTCGGCGCGGCCCCGGCGGAGCGCCGCACGCTGATGTTCTCGGCCACGGTCCCGCCGATGATCGTCACCTTGGCCAGTCACTACCAGCGCGACGCCGTCCGGGTCACGACGCTCTCCGGCAAGAGCCAGCATGCCGACATCACCTACCAGGCGCTGCGGGTGGCGCAGTCGGATGTCGAGAACGCGATCATCAACCTCCTGCGCTTTCACGAGGCTGAGAACGCGATCATCTTTGCCAACACGCGCGCGGCCGTGAGCCGATTGGCGGCGCGCCTGGCCAATCGCGGTTTCTCGGTCGTCTCTCTGTCGGGCGAGTTGAGCCAGTCGGAACGGACGCATGCGCTGCAGGCGATGCGGGACGGGCGCGCGCGGGTCTGCGTCGCCACCGACGTCGCGGCGCGCGGCATCGACCTGCCGAACCTCGAGCTGGTGATCCATGCCGATCTACCGTCGAGCGCCGACGGCCTGCTGCACCGCTCCGGTCGGACCGGCCGGGCAGGGCGCAAGGGGATTTCGGCGCTCGTCGTGCCGCCGAAATCGGTCAAGAAGGCCGAGCGTTTGCTCAAGACCGGCCACATCAACGCCGAATGGACGACGGCACCGGGCGCCGAGGAGATCCTGCGCCGCGACGAAGAGCGGCTGCTGGCGGACCCGGTCTGGGATGTGCCACCGACCGAGGACGAGGCCGCGTTCGCAGCGCGGCTGCTTGCGGCGCGATCGCCGGAGACCGTGGCCGCGGCTTACCTGCGCCTTTTCCGTGCGCGTCATTCCGCGCCCGAGGAGCTTGTGTCGCCCGATGTGCAACCGGAGCGAAAGGAACGGAAGCCTTTCGGACCGAGCGTCTGGTTCGCCCTCTCGGTCGGGCGTGACGACCGTGCCGAGCCGCGCTGGCTGCTGCCGCTTCTCCTGCGTGCGGGTGGGCTGGACAAGGACGAAGTGGGTGCGATCCGGGTTCAGAAATCGGAGACTTTCGTCGAAATCACGGAGGCGGGTGCCACGCGTTTCCTGACGTCGCTCGGCGATCAGGGGGAGGTCGACGAAGGCCTGCGCGCCCGCCGTCTCGACGGACCGCCCCAGTTCGAACGCGCCCCGCATGACGGCGCGCGACCCGGTCCCGATCGCCGCCCGCCGCCAAAGCCGCGACCGGCGGCCACCGCGAAACGCACCCCATCGGATCGGTCCGCAGCGCCGCAGCGGCGGAAACCGGAGACTGCCAAGGCGCCCGACGTCACCCCTGACGCCACACCAGCGCCGCGCCCTGCGCCGAAGCCCGCCAAACCTGCCGAAGGTGACGGACGGACCTTCGCCGCGAAACAGCACCGCGACCCCGCGAAGAAAAAGCCCCGGTCGCCCGGCGATGCGCCGCCCAAACGGTTCGGACCCGGCAAGCCGAAGCCCGGCGGCGGCAAGCCGGGAAGCGGCGCCAAGCGCCCTTCGCCACCCGCAATTCAATCGGTCGCCTCCGATACGAGCAAGCGGTTTTCCCCGCCCGGCACGCCCTCCAAGCCGCGAAGCAATCGCGACGCGCCGGGCAAGCGCGGCAAGGACGGCATGAAGGCCCGAAAGCCGCGCAAACCATAGCGATGTCCTGCCAGGAACCCAGTCGGTCTCGGACGCGACACCCTGTTCCTCAGTCGGCGGACAGGATCACGAGCCTTCGAGATAGGAGTTGATGGCGCGTTCCAGCCCCTTGTCCCAGATCATGCGCAACCAGCGGTCGAACGCATCGGCGAAGCGAGGCGCGTCTGCGAGCGTGCCGTAGATCTGTTTCATGGAAAGCCACACACGCGGCTCTGCGTGCGCCTTGAGCGCGTGCGTGTTCAAACGGTCCCAATTCGGGTCGTTGGGTTCGATCGCGCTGCCGTCTTCGCGCGTTCCGGCACACATCCGCGCCCAGGACGCCTCGACCAGGGCCAGCCCTTCGATCGGCGTGCCGGCCGCGAGGCCGTCGAGGATCGACGGGATCACGAAACCGGGGTGGCGCGAGGAGCCGTCGAAGGCCACGCGCCGGGTCGTGTCGACGATGCGCGGGTTGGCAAACCGTGTCGCGATCAGGTCGACATAGGCGTCGGGCGTCATGCCCGGCACCGGCGCTACATGCGGAACGATTTCTTCCCGCTGCACCTTGTCGAAGAGCGCCCGGATCTTCGGATGCTCCATGCAGCCCGAGATCGTCTCGACCGACAGCAGTTCGCCGGGATCCGAGATGACCTGGTGGCCGCCGTTCAGGATGCGGAGTCTTCATCACCTCGTAGGCGTGCACATCGGCCGTAAACGTCGCACCGGCGCGGTCCCAGTCCGGGCGTCCGGCACAGAAGGCCTCTTCGATCACCCATTGCCGGAAGTTTTCATGCGTGACCGGGGCGGCGTCGTCGATGCCCAGCTCCCGGACCAAAGCACGCTCCTTGGGGCCGGTCGCGGGCACGATGCAATCGACCATCGAGTTGGGAAAGCTGCACGACTCCGCGATCCAGTCCGCCAGCCCCGCATCCGACAGCCGGGCCAGCGACATCACGGTGCGCCGCAACATCGTCTCCGTTGCCCTGGAGGTTATCGCAGCACAGTAGGGTGAAGGGGCCGGTGCCATTGTCACGCCGAAGCCGGAGCGCCGCGATGATGGCGCCGAAGGCGGTGCGGGGGCTGCCGGGATTTTCGGCGTCGTGCCGGATGTCGGGATGGTCCGTGTCGAAGGCACCCGTCCCGGCGTTGAGGTAATAGCCGCCTTCGGTGACCGTCAGCGACACGATGCGGATCGCGGGATCGGCCATCTGCGCGATCAGGGGGCCATTGCCAGGCTCGACCGGGAGATAGTCGATCATCGCGCCGGTGACTTCTGCCGAAATGCCCGCGGGGTCCAACTCGATCAGCGTCGTCAGGCAATCCTGCGCGATCAGCTTTTCCCGCATCGCGGCGTCGTATTGCTGCACGCCGGCGCCGACGATGCCCCAGTCGAGCGCCAGCCCCTGCTGCATCAGCCGGTGCAGATACCATGCCTGGTGCGCGCGATGAAAATTGCCCAAGCCGATATGCACGATCCCGGGCGTGATCTTGGCACGATCGTATGTGGGACGTCCCACGCCGTCGGGAAGCTGGTCGAGAGTTGCGTTGCCGAGTGTCTGCATCAGCTCATCCATTGCCCGCCGTCGACGTTGTAGGTCTGGGCGACGATGTATTCCGCCTCGTCCGAGGCAAGAAAGACGGCCATGCCGGTCAGATCCTCCGCGGTGCCCATGCGGCCATAGGGCACGGCCTCGCCGACTTCCTTCTTCTTCTGGCCCGGCTTCTTGCCTTCGTGCTTGGCAAAGAAGGCGTCGACGCCGTCCCAGTGTTCGCCGTCGACCACGCCGGGCGCGATGGCGTTCACGTTGATGCCGTGGCGGATCAGGTCCAGGCCCGCCGATTGCGTCAGACTGATGACGGCGGCCTTCGTCGCGCAATAGACCGCGACCAGCGGCTCGCCCCGCCGTCCCGCCTGGCGAGGCCATGTTGATGATGCTGCCCCTGATGCCCGGCCTCGATCATGTGACGCGCGACGGCCTGCATCGTGAAGAGCGAGCCCGCCACGTTGATCGCGAAGACGCGGTCGTAGTCCGCGCGCGCGATTTCGACGATGGGGGCCGCGGTGAAGAGGGCGGCGTTGTTGATCAGGATGTCGATCCGACCCAGGCTGCGCGACAGTTTCCGCGACGGCGCGTCGATGCTGTCCTGTTCGGTCACGTCCATCTCGACCGCAACGGCGGCGGTCGCCGATGTCATCGGCGGCTTGGCGCGCGCGTGCGATGTCGATATCGGCGATGCGCCACACGCGCGCCCTCGGCGACGTATGCTTGCGCGCGAAGGCCAGTCCGATGCCGCGCGCGGCCCCGGTGATCAGCGCGGTCTTCCCGTCGAGCCGCTTCATGCGATCCGCAGACCCTTGGCGTCGAAGCGGTGGATCGACGTCGGACCTCGGCGTCAGGTGAATGCGTGTCGCCGTGCTGGAAGCCGACCTCGCCATCGGCCCGCACGGTGATGGTTTCGGCCAGGCCCGTGTCGTGGACGTGAAAGAAGGTGTCGGAGCCCAGATGCTCGGCACACGCCGACCCGTGCCGGTCCAGGGGCCTTCGCTGTCGGACACCGCGATATGTTCGGGACGGATGCCGATGGTGTGGGCGTCGTGCTTGGCGGCCTCCGGCGCCGTCGATCAGGTTCATCTTCGGGCGAGCCGATGAAGCCGGCGACGAAGAGGTTGCGCGGCGTGCGGTAAAGCTCGAGCGGCGAGCCGACCTGTTCGATGTTGCCGGCGCGCAGCACGACGATCTTGTCGGCCATGGTCATCGCCTCGACCTGGTCGTGGGTGACGTAGATCATCGTGGTCTTCAGCCGCTTGTGCAGTTCGCTGATCTCCAGCCGCATGCCGACGCGCAGCGCGGCGTCGAGGTTGGACAGCGGCTCGTCGAACAGGAAGGCCGACGGTTCGCGCACGATGGCCCGGCCGATGGCGACGCGCTGGCGCTGGCCGCCCGAAAGCTGGCCGGGGCGCCGGTCGAGATAGTCGGTCAGGTTCAGCACCTCCGCGGCGGCCTTCGACGCGCCGCGTCGATCTCGGCCTCGTCGAGCTCGGCCATGCGCAGCGGAAAGGCGATGTTCTTGCGCACCGACATATGCGGGTAAAGCGCGTAGGACTGGAACACCATCGCCAGGCCGCGCTTGGCGGGCGGCAGCTCCGTGGCGTCCGCGCCGTCGATGCGGATCTGGCCCGGAGGTGACGTCCTCGAGCCCGGCGATCAGGCGCAGAAGCGTGGACTTGCCGCAGCCCGAGGGGCCGACGAAGACGACGAACTCGCCGTCGTCGATGTCAGGTCCAGCGGCGGGATGACTTCGACGTCGCCGAAGCTCTTGGTCACCTTGTCGAGCGTGATGCGTCCCATGTCGATCTTCCTTATTTCACGGCGCCGAAGGTCAGGCCGCGGACGAGTTGTTTCTGGCTGAACCAGCCCAGGATCAGGATCGGCGCGATGGCCATGGTCGAGGCCGCGCTGAGCTTGGCGTAGAACAGGCCTTCGGGGCTGGAATAGCTGGCGATGAAGGCGGTCAGCGGCGCCGCCTTGGCCGCCGTCAGGTTGAGCGTCCAGAACGCCTCGTTCCAGGCGAGGATGAAGTTCAGCAGCATGGTCGAGGCGATGCCCGGCATCGCCATCGGCGTCAGCACGTAGATGATCTCGTTGCGCAGCGATCGCGCCGTCCATCCGCGCCGCTTCGAGGATCTCGCCGGGGATTTCGCGGAAGTAGGTGTAGAGCATCCAGACGATGATCGGCAGGTTGATCAGCATCAGCACGATCACCAGGCCGACCGCGGGTGTCCAGCAGCCCCAGCTGATGAAGATCAGGTAGATCGGGTAGAGCACGCCGACCGCCGGCAGCATCTTGGTCGAGAGCATCCACAGCAGGATGTCCTTGGTCCGCTGGCCGGCACGAAGGCCATGGACCAGGCGGCCGGCACGGCGATGATGATGCCGAGCAGGGTCGAGCCGCCGGCGAGGATGACCGAGTTCCACAGGAAGCGCATGTAGTCCGAGCGTTCCTGCACGACGCCGTAGTTTTCCAGCGTCCAGTCGAAGAACAGGAACAGCGGCGGATCGGCGATCGCCTGCGCCTCGGTCTTGAAGCTGGTCAGGATCGTCCAGAGGATCGGGAAGAAGATCAGGAGGCCGATCGCCCAGGCGAGGATCGTGTTGATGCGTCTTGCGTTGCGTGGTGACGGCGCGTGCCATGTCTGTCTCCCTCACGCGTCCAGGTTCTTGCCGACGATGCGCATCAGGAAGATGGCAACGATGTTGGCGAGGATGATGGCGTAGACGCCGCCGGCCGAGCCGAGGCCGACATTCTGGCTTTCCAGCACGCGCTGGAAGATCAGGTAGGTCAGCGTCCGGGTGCCGAAGGAGCCCTGGGTGGTGACGAAGATCTCCGCGAAGATCGACAGCAGGAAGATCGTCTGGATCAGGATCACGACGGTGATCGCCCGGCTCAGGTGCGGCAGGATGATGTAGCCAGAAGCGCTTGAGCGGCGGCGCGCCGTCCATTTCGGCGGCTTCGAGCTGTTCGCTGTCGAGCGACTGGATCGCGGTCAGCAGGATCAGCGTGGCAAAGGGCAGCCATTGCCAGCTGACGATCAGGATGATCGAGAAGCAGCGACGCCTCGGACAGCCAGTCGATCGGCTCGGCCCCGA
This sequence comes from uncultured Alphaproteobacteria bacterium, assembly GCA_963721175.1. Classification (GTDB taxonomy): domain Bacteria; phylum Pseudomonadota; class Alphaproteobacteria; order Rhodobacterales; family Rhodobacteraceae; genus Aliishimia. The sequence goes on from CAVRIG010000007.1 coordinate 360,434, forward strand.
AGAACTTCCAGAGATGCGCGAACAGGCCGTTCACCGGATCCATGAACATGTTCTTCCAGACCAGCGCCGAGACGGTCGGCATGACGAAGAAGGGCGCGATGACGAGGATGCGCACGATGCCCTGGCCCCACATCGGCTGGTCGAGCAGCATGGCCAGCAGACACGCCGAGCACGATGGTGATGACCAGAACGCCGCCGACGATGACGAGCGTGGCCTGGACCGAGGGCCAGAAGGCGCTGGAGGTGACGAAGCGGGCGTAGTTGTCGAAGCCGGCCCAGCCGAGGTCGCCGCCGCGCAGCGGCAGGTATTGCCTGAACGAGAACCAGAGCGTCATGATGAGCGGGACCAGCATCCAGCCCAGAAGCAGGAACACGGCGGGCGCCATCATCAGGCGGGCGGCGGAGCGGGAATGCCTTGGTCGCCATGGTGTCGTCTCCTCTGTACCGGCCGACGCAGATCTGACCGGTTGCAGACCTGACCGCGTGTCGGAAGGGAAAAGTCCGGGGGGCGCGCGAACGCCGCCCCCCGGGCAGGGAGGACTCAGTAGCCTGCGGCTTCCATCTCGTCGGCGATCAGCGCCTGCGCCTTTCAAGCGCTTCTTCGGCGCGTCTGCTGACCGGCGACCATCGGCCGAGAATTCCTGTCCCGCGGCGGTGCCGATGCCGGCCAATTCCGGGATCGCGGCGAACTGGACGCCGACATAGGGCACGGGATCGACGGTCGGGTTGTCGGGATCGGCCGCATTGATCGAGTCGCAGCGTCATCTTGGCGAACGGCACCGCGGCGTAGTTCTGCGTTCTCGTAGAGCGAGGTGCGGCTGCCCGGAGGAACGTTGGCCCAGCCTTCGTTCTCGGCGACCAGCTCGATGTAGTCCTTGGACGTGGCCCAATCGATGAACTGCCTTCGCGGCCTCCTCTTTCTGGGTGCCGGCCGGGATCGCCAGCGCCCAGGCCCAGAGCCAGTTGGCGCGTTTGCCGAGCCTCCTTGTTGGGCGCGAGGGCAAAGCCGACGCTGTCGGCAACGGTCGGAATCCTGCGGGTTCGTCACGAAGGATGCGGCGACGGTCGCGTCGATCCACATGCCGCACTTGCCCTGCTGGAACAGCGACAGGTTCTCGTTGAAGCCGTTGGTCGATGCGCCCGGAGGACCGTAGGTTGTCATCAGGTCGTTGTAGAAGGTCAGCGCTTCCTTCCACTCCTCGCGTGTCGAACTGCGGCTTCCAGTCCTCGTCGAACCAGCGTGCGCCGAAGGAGTTCGCCACCGCGGTGATGAACGCCATGTTCTCGCCCCAGCCAGCCTTGCCGCGCAGGCAGATGCCGTAGATTTCGTTGTTCGGGATTGGTCATCGCCTCTGCGGCCTGCTTGATGAAGGCCCAGGTCGGCGCGTCCGGCATCTCCAGCCCCGCCTCTTCCATCAGGTCCGTGCGGTACATGATCATCGAGCTTTCGCCATAGAAGGGCGCGGCATAGAGCGTGCCGTCATAGGACAGGCCCTGGCGCATGGCGGGAAGGATGTCATCGGCGTCGTAGCTCTCGGGCAGGTCGTCGAGCGCAACAAGCCAGCCGTTGGCGCCCCAGATCGGCGTTTCGTACATGCCGATCGTCATGATATCGAACTGGCCGCCATTGGTGGCGATGTCCTGGGTCACGCGCTGGCGCAGGACGTTCTCCTCCAGCGTGACCCACTCGACCTCGTGGCCGGTCTTTTCGGTGAAATCATCCGTCAGACCCTGCATGCGGATCATGTCGCCGTTGTTCACGGTCGCGACGGTGATTTTCTCAGCTTGCGCTGCGCCCGACATCAAAGCAAACGCCGACGCCGCACAAAGTGCGTTCTTGAGATACATCCTTGTCCTCCCTAAAGCTTGGATGTGGCACACTTATGTTAGATTTCTTGAATGCGTGCCGTCAACAAAAATATTAACGCGCGCAAAATTCCTAAGCGGAATCCCGCATCACCAGCCGGCCCTCGAAAAGGCAAATTTCCCGTTCTACTTCAGCGCCTTCAATCGCCCTGAAGAGGATTTCGGCGGCGGTCCTGGAGATCGAAGTCGTAGTCCTGTGCAATGGTCGTAAGGGGCGGACACGTATAGCGCGAGAAGGGGTGATCGTCCTGCCCGGCCACCCGAATCGTGCACTCGGGCTCCCGGCCCACACGGATGCGCTGCTCGAAACAGGCTGTGAGAAAACCGATGGCCAGACGGTCGTTGCTGCAGAGGACGGTGTTGGTGGCGAAGGCGTTCTCTCGCAGGGCCCGGGTACCTTCGCGCCGACCGATCTCCTCGAAGTCCCACCCCTTGCCCTCGGCCTTGAAGATGCCCGGCTCGTGGCCCAAAGCCTCCATCGCATCGATGTAGCCTTGGCGACGGCGATTGGCGTTGGGATTCGAGGGCGTCCGCATCTCGAAAAAGCACGGCGGCTCCCCGGTGCGGCACAAATAGTCGACGATCAGCCGCGCGAACTGCGGGTTGTCGGACCCCGCGAAGGCCAATCCGAGATCCGGCAGGCTGCTGTCGAAGAGCACCGTGGGCACATCGACGCAGAACTTCTCGATCGCCCCGCGATCCGACGTCCGTCCGAGCGGCGCCAGCAGGACGCCGGCAGGCTTCAGCGACCGCAAGCTGTCGAGAATGTCGATCTCGAGCGTCGGCTCTCCGTGCGCGCTGAAGAGGAACGGCCGGTAGCCCGCGTCGATGCAGCGCTGTTCCAACGTCCGCGCGATCTCGGCAAAGAAGGGGTCCGCAAGGTATGGCACCACGATACCCACATTCTTCGTCAGCTTCCGGTTCTGGTTCATCGCGAAGATGTTGGGCCGATAGTCGTATCTCTCCAACGCCTCCTCGATGCGGGCGCGGGTGGCTGGCCGAACGCTGTCGGGGTCGTGGAAATACTTGGAGACGGTCGGCCGGGACAAACCGCTGACCGCCGCGAACTCCTCCATGTTACGAATTTTTTTCTCTTCCATTGTCTTCCGAAGGCGCGTCTTTGCCGGATGCAGTTTTACTTCACTTAACGTTTCTTATCGCGCGGAAAAAATCAATCCTTGCGGGCTTATTAACGCGACAAGCATCAAGGGCCGTTCTGGCTCGTGCCGGTGCGAGACAATTTCGGGGGATCATTTTCGACGCACTGGGGGTCGCCCGGATGCGGCGGAGGAACCTGAAGACGCGCCGCGCATTGAACCCCCTGTTTGAAACCGATGCACCGGATTTCGCTGGTCCGAATTGCTTGGCGTGCCCTACGCTCCGGGAACGCGCGCGCTAATTGGCCTGACAAACCCGACACTGGAGAGCTGAATGATCCTCTATGTAATAACCGCCGTCATCTTCCTCGCACTCGATGCGATCATGTTGTCTTTGGTCATGAAGCCGCTCTTCACCCGTCACTTGGGCGATACGATGCGGGAGAGCCCCTTCCTGGCGCCTGCGGGGCTCTTCTATCTTGCCTACGTGGCCGGGCTGGTATTTCTCGTGTCGATGCCTGCGCTGCGCGATGCTGCACCCGGGCGTGCATTGCTGCATGGCGCGGTGATCGGAGCGATGGCCTACGGCACCTACGAGTTCACGTCGATGGCGATCATGAAGCAGTGGTCGTGGTCGATGGTGGCAACGGACACGATCTGGGGCACGGCGCTGACCGGGTTTTCCGCCTGGGCCGGCGTCTTCCTGGTGCTGCGTTTTCAGGGCTGAGGCCGTGGTACCACCCGGCCGATCATCGGGCGAGAGCGGCCAGGGCCTGGCGCAGGTCGATGGCGCCATCGTAGAGCGCGCGTCCTGAAATCGCGCCCGAGATCACGCCCGTCGCCTTCAGCGCCTTGAGGTCGGCGAGCGACGCCACGCCTCCGGACGCGATGACCGGGATCGAAACCGCGCGGGCCAACGCTTCGGTGGCGTCCACGTTCGGTCCGCCCATCGCGCCGTCGCGATTGATGTCGGTGTAGATGATCGCCGCCACGCCCGCGTCCTCGAAGCTGCGGGCGAGGTCCGTGGCATTGACATCGGTCTCTTCGGCCCAGCCCTTCGTGGCGACCCGGCCGCCGCGTGCATCGATCCCCACCGCGACCTGCCCGGGAAAGGCGCGGGCGGCCTCACGCACCAAGGCCGGATTTTCGACCGCCACGGTGCCGAGGATCACGCGCGAGAGCCCCTTGTCGAGCCAGCGTTCGATCGTCGCCATGTCGCGGATGCCGCCGCCGAGTTGTGCCGGAACGCGCGTGGCCTTCAGGATCGCCTCGACGGGCAGGGCGTTGACCGGCTCCCCGGCGAATGCCCCATTCAGGTCGACGAGATGCAGCCATTCGCAGCCGGCGTCGACGAACGCCCGCGCCTGCGCGGCGGGGTCGTCGTTGAACACGGTGGAGCGGTCCATGTCTCCATGGATCAGCCGCACCGCCTTGCCATCCTTCAGGTCGATCGCGGGGTAGAGGATCAAATCCGGTCTCCTCGGTCTGGTGGCGGCGCTGTGGCACGTGATGGCGCGGGATGCAACGGGACGGTCTGTCGAGTTTGCGCACGTGGCATTGGCCTTGGGCCCTTTTGGCCTTGTCGCGAAGGATTGATAGATGCGAGCGTACCGTCAGCCGCACGCCGGTTTCACGGAGCCAACGGGTCGTGTTATCACTAAATCCTATCAGCGTTGCGGCAGCCAAACTGCTGGCAGCGCAGGCACGCCCAAAGGGAGTTTTTTCGGTGTTCAAATGGATCAGCCTCGTTGCGTTCGGTGTTCTTGCGGGCCTGACGCAACCCGCGTTCGCCAACGGTTTGCAGGGCACATGGCTTACGGAAGCCGATGGCAAGGGACAGGTTGCACTTGTGACGGCAGAGCCTTGCGGGGCCGCGTTCTGCGGGACGATCACGCAGGTCATCGACGCCAACGGAAACAGGATCGAACACAAAAACGTTGGGCGGAGGATCTTCTGGGACATGAAGCAGGTGTCGCCCGGCGTCTACAAGGGGCGTGCGTACGTGCCGGCCTTCGGGGCCGAATACAACGCGGAGGTGACGCTAAGCGGGAACAGCATGAAAGTCGGCGGTTGCCTCGGGCCGATCTGCAAGAGTCAGACCTGGACCCGTACGAAATAGTCAGGGCCGCCAGGACAGGAAGTTGGCAATCAGGCGGAGGCCCGTCTGCTGGCTTTTCTCCGGGTGAAACTGGGTTCCGATCCGGTTACCCTCGGCCACGATCGCCGTGACCGGCCTGCCATAATCGACATGGGCGACACGCTGAGACGGGTCGGCCATCTCCATCTGGTAGGAATGCACGAAATACGCGTGATCGCCGGTGGAAATGCCGTCCAGAACCGGGTGCGGCCGGTCGACCACCAGGTCGTTCCAGCCCATGTGCGGGATCTTGAGGCCGGGCGCCAAGATCCGCCTCACGTCCCCTTCGATCCAGCCAAGCCCCTGAACGTCCTCGTATTCATGGCCCATCCGCGCCATGAGCTGCATGCCCACGCAGATGCCGAGGAAGGGCCGCGCGCGACGCTCCACCGCCTCGGTCAGGGCCTCGAACACGCCGGAGGCGCGGAGGGCCGCCATGCAGGCCGGAAAGGCGCCGTCGCCAGGCAGCACAATGTCGGTCGGCGCGGGCCACGTCCTCGGCCCTGTCGCTCACCAGCACGTCGCCGGCGTCCACCTCGCGCGCCATGCGCTCGAATGCCTTCTGCGCGGAATGCAGGTTGCCGCTTTCGTAATCGATCAGAACGGTCAGCACGGGTCAGAGTGCGCCTTTGGTCGAAGGCACGTCATCGGCCTTGCGCGGGTCGGTCTCCACCGCGTCGCGCAAGGCACGGGCCACGGATTTGAACGCGGCCTCCGTGACGTGGTGGCTGTTGAGCCCGTGCAGCATGTCCACGTGCAGCGTGATTCCGCCATGAGTGCTGAACGCCTGGAAGAATTCGCGCACCAGTTCGGTGTCGAAGCTGCCGATCGTCTCGGTCGGAAGGTTCACGTTCCACACCAGGTACGGCCGTCCCGAAAGATCCAGCGCGCAACGCACCAGCGCGTCATCCATCGGCAGAAGACACGCGCCATATCGGCGGATGCCGCGTTTGTCGCCAAGCGCCTTTTTCAGCGCCTGACCGATGGCGATACCCGTGTCTTCGACGGTGTGATGGTCGTCGACATGCAGGTCGCCCTTGGCCCTCACCGTCATGTCGATCAGGGAATGACGCGCCAACTGGTCCAGCATATGGTCGAAGAATCCCACGCCAGTCGCCATGTCGTAGCGGCCGGTCCCGTCGAGATCGAGCTCGACGGAAATCTCCGTCTCGGCGGTCTTGCGTTCAATCGTGGCGGTCCGCATCGCGCGTCATCCTTCCGTCGACCGCGCCCTTATAGGGACGGGCCGCCGGCGGGCCAAGTCCCCGCATTAACCGATTGCCCGCGCCGTTGCCCATGTGCCAGACTCGGCCAAAGCGCGCACGCGATGCGCCAGAGGAGCCTGCGCCCATGACCACCTGCGTCTTCATCCAGATCCGCTGCAAGCCCGGCACGACCTACAAGGTCGCCGAGGAGATCGCGCTACGGGAGATCCACTCGGAGCTTTATTCGACCTCCGGGGATTTCGACCTGATGATGAAGGTCTACATTCCCGAGGATGCGGATGTGGGGCATTACATCAACGACCGGCTGCTCGACATTCCGGGGATCGAACGGTCGCTGACCACGATGACGTTCAAGGCTTTCTGAGCCGGCGCAAGCCCTGTCAGGAGGAGGGGAGTTCCGACTGCACCTCGGACCTTCTCGTCCCGCAGAGACACGTCGGTCCCGAGATGCGCGTCCGCCTCGGCCGTCGTCAGCCACCCGATCGCCTTCGCCACCCACTCCGCAGGGATATGCACGGACGGGTCGAGCTGGCTGACCGGATTGATGCCGCTGGCCTTGATCTGCACCTGCATCTCCGTCGCGACCGTGCCCGGCGACAGGCCGATGACACGGACGCCCTGATCGGCGTATTCCTTGTGCGCCACCTTGGTCAGCGACAGCACGCCCGCCTTGGTCGCGCAGTAATGGCTCCACCCTTCGAGTGCGCCCGTCGCAGCACCCGAAGAGATGTTGACCACCGTGCCGCCACCCTGGGTCACCATGTGCGGAATGGCGAACCGCAATCCGTAGTACACGCCCTTGAGGTTCACGTCGACGACATGGCCCCATTCGTCCGGATCGCTGTCCGCCAGATGCGCGATCGGCTCGATCAGTCCGGCGTTGTTGACCAGCAGGTCGATCCGCCCGGTCTCCGCCACCGTGCCGTCGATGAGCCGCTCGACCGCGGCAGGGTCAGCCACGTCGCACGCCGTTGCCGTGGCCTTGCCGCCGGAGGACTGGATCTGCTGCGCGATGCTCTCGATCGCACTTTCGCTGCGGGCGGCAAGCACCACATGTGCCCCAAGACTGGCAAGGTGCGTCGCGGCCGCGGCGCCGATCCCGCGCGAGGCACCGGTGATGACGGCGGTCTTTCCAGTCAGGTCTGTCATGTCATGTCTCCCGTGGCTGTCACTGTCGCGCCACTGCTAGCGACGGACCAGCCAAAGATAAATGCTACGATCCGCACGAGCTTCAGACAGATCCGGCCTGCGGAGCCGAATAGGGCCAAGCAATCAACTGCCGCTGATCTGCTTCGCCTTCTCGACCAGAACCTCGGCCTGCCGGATCGAGGCATAGTCGATCAGCCGTCCGTCCAGCGACACCGCGCCTTTGCCGGCCGCTTCGGCCTCTGCCATCGCCTCGAGGATGCGCTTGGCCTTGGTGATCTCCGCGTCGGAGGGGCTCATCACCTCGTTGGCAAGTTCGACCTGGCTCGGATGAATCGCCCATTTCCCCTCGCAGCCCAACACGGCGGCACGTTTCGCCGCCGCGCGGTAGCCGTCCGGGTCCTTGAAATCGCCGAACGGGCCGTCGACCGGGCGCAGCCCGTTGGCGCGGGCCGACACGACCATGCGGGCGAGCGCATAGTGCCACATGTCGCCCCAATGCGTCTCGCGTCCGCCCGCATCGTCGGGATCGGTCAGCACCGCGTAATCCGGGTTCACGCCGCCGATGATCGTCGTCCGCGCGCGCGTGGAGGCCGCGTAGTCGGCGACGCCGAAATGAAGCGATTCATTGCGCTTCGACGCGGCCGCGATTTCGGCCACGTTCTGCATCCCCAGCGCGGTCTCGATGATGTGCTCGAATCCGATGCGTTTCTTGAGGCCCGTGGCGTCTTCGATCTGCGTCACCAGCATGTCGACGGCATAGACATCCGCCGCCGTGCCGACCTTGGGGATCATGATCAGGTCGAGCCGCTCGCCGGCCTGTTCCACCACGTCGACCACGTCGCGATACATGTAATGGGTGTCGAGCCCGTTGATCCGAATCGACACCGTCTTGGTGCCCCAGTCGATCTCGTTGAGCGCCTTGATGATGTTCTTGCGCGCCTGCGCCTTCTCGTCCGGGGCCACTGCGTCCTCGAGGTCCAGGAAGATCACGTCCACGTCGGATTGCGCTGCCTTTTCAAACATTTGCGGCTGGCTGCCGGGCACCGCCAACTCGCTGCGGTTGAGCCGTGCGGGGGCCTGTTCGATGGTGTGGAAACTCATGGGTCTGGTCCTTCTTCCTCCGTGGCGTGCAGGGCACGTGCCGCGGAACAGACGGGTGGACCGGAGAAGTGTCAAGCAACAATCTTGCTCGCATGCCGGCGCATGCGAAACATTCGATCACCCGCCCGGGCCGCCCATCCGCGTGGAATAGAAGAACGCGATCGCCTGCGCGCGGTTCTTGACGCCGAGCTTGTCGTAGAGGTTCGACAGGTGGAATTTCACGGTATTGGTGGTGATCTCCAATTCCTTTGCGAGTTCCCGATTGGTGAGCCCCGTCGACAGCGCCTCCAAGATCGCGCGCTCCTTCTTCGACAGGCTCTGGATCGGGTCCTGCTGCAACTCGCGCACGTCGACGAAGGGAAAGACCATCTTGCCCCCCGCGACATCCGCGCAGATGTCGAGCAGCGCGGCCGGTGTGCCGGAGCGGGGCGCGAACCCGGCGGCCCCGGCGGCCATCGCCTTGCGCGGCAGATCCTTGGTGTCGTCGCCATAGACCACGACCCGCGGCGGCTGTGCCTGATCACGCAGGATCTCGATCAGCCGCGCACCACCGAAAGTCGGCAACGCCCAATCCGTCACCACAACCTTCACCGGCAGCCGCATCAGCGTGCCCAGCAATCCTTCAGACGTCGCCGACGTCGCCAGGAGCGAGAATCGGGGGTCGCGGTCGAAGTATTCCGACATGGCGGACAGAACCATCGGGTTGCTGTCGGCCAGTATGACTTCGATCTTCGCCATGTTAGCGTTAAACCTCGTCTCTCGGGACGACGTGCTGGAGAAATAACTACCCGTTTAGGCAGGTGGCTTCAGTATGCCGCCGCATATCTATTCTTTCGGGTAGGTATTTTACCACCCAATTAGTTACCCAAAAGCAGGAATAAGCGACGTTGCTGGTTACCGCAAGGTTAATCCATACACTCGGTTCAACAACCCCATCAGCAGGAGGCTAGCGCCCATGTCCGTGACCATTTTCCCGCAGCTCGACATTCCGCAGACGCTCGCCGCCGGCCCGGGGCCGGGAAACACCGATGCGCGCGTGCTCGAGCGCTTTTCCGCCGCGGGCGTGGCCGACCACATGCAGGGCGACGTCCTGCGCGGAATGGTTGAATGCAAGCTGATGCTGCGCGAGGTCATGGGCACCAAGAACATCCACACCTTCGGCGTCGCCGGCACGGGGTGGAGCGGGCTCGATGCGATGATGGCCGCCGTCATGCCGGGCGACACGGTCGTGGCCTTCGTCAACGGTACGTTTTCCGGCATCGACGGGCTCACCTTGCGGATGAAGGCCGCCACGGCGGAGGAACTCGCCGCGAACAGCCTCGATCCGAAACCCGCCTCCGTCACCATCGTCGAAGTACCACATGGCCAGTCGGTGACTGCGGACGTGATCGAAACCGCGCTGGCCGAGCACAAGCCGAAATGGGCCTTCATGGCGCATTGGGAAACCGGATCGGGCCGCGTAAACGATGTGAAAGCCTTCTCCGACGCCTGCGAAAAGCACGGCGCGATGGGAATGGTCGACGCCGTGTCCTCGCTCGGCGTGGCGGATTTCGCTATCGACGATTATCCCGGCGTTCTGGCCTGGGCCTCCTGTCCACAGAAGGGCATCTGCTGCCTGCCGCTCACCTATGCGCCGGTCAGTTTCACCGATCGCTACATCGAGGTGCTGAAGGCATCCGGCACGCGCAGCTTCGTGCACCACCCGATCCTGGAGGCGCGCCACTGGGGCATCATCGACGGCAAGGACGTGGAGAAGGGCACCTACCACCGGACCCATTCCGCCTATGCCGTCGCCGCGTTCCACGAGGCGCTGCGCCTGACTCTGGAGGAAACTCTGGCCACCCGCGCCGGGCGCTACACGTTCCACGAAAGCGTCCTGCGCGAGGCGGTCGAGGCGATGGGCTGCGAAGTCACATCCAACATGACGTCGCTCGTCGTGCTGAACCTGCCGGGCGACCTCAAGGGCCGCGAAATGGACCTGGTGCAGTCCTGCCGGGCCGAGGGCTTCGGCATCTGGCCGACGCTCAGCGAACCGGTCCAGGTCCGCATCGGCATCCTCAACCAGCTCACCCCGAAGGCCGTGACGGAGATCGTCACCCGCTTTGCCGATGCCGTCGAACGGATGGGCGGAACGGTCGATCGCGACGCGGTGCGCAAGGTCCTCGACACGCGGTACGCGCAATCCCTGGCAGCGGAGTAAGTCCTGATGGATATCCATGAATACCAGGCCAAGGAAATCCTCTCCGACTTCGGCGTCTCCTGCCCGCCGGGTGCGCTGGCCTACTCGCCGGAACAGGCGGCCTACCGGTCGCGCGAGATGGGCGGAGACGTCTGGGCGGTCAAGGCGCAAGTGCACTCGGGCGGCCGCGGCAAGGCCGGTGGCGTGAAGATCTGCCGCACCGACACCGAGGTGCTCGAAGCGGCGGAAGGCATGTTCGGCCAGAAGATCGTCACCCACCAGACCGGGCCGGAAGGCAAGGGCATCTACCGGGTCTATGTCGAGGGCGGCGTGAACATCGCGCGGGAAATCTACCTCGGTTTCGTTCTCGATCGCACCAGCCAGCGCGTGATGATCGTGTGCTCGGGCGAAGGCGGCATGGAGATCGAGGAAATCTCGTCGGACCGTCCCGACAGCATCATCCGCGCGACCGTCGAACCGGCCGTCGGCCTGCAGGAATTCCAGAGCCGCGAGATCGCGTTCAAGCTGGGGCTCGAAGCCGGCATCGTGCAAAAATTCACCCGCACGCTGCAGGGTTGCTACCGCGCGTTCAAGGAACTCGACGCGACGATGGTGGAGATCAACCCGCTCGTGGTGACCGAGGACGGCCGGGTGGTGGCGCTCGACGCGAAGATGACCTTCGACGACAACGCGCTCTTTCGCCATCCGCAGATCGCGGAGCTGCGTGACAAGTCCCAGGAGGATCCTCGCGAATGCCGCGCGCATGACCGCGGGCTGAACTATGTCGGGTTGCAGGGCAATATCGGCTGCATCGTGAATGGCGCAGGGCTCGCCATGGCGACGATGGATACGATCAAGCTTGCCGGCGGGGAGCCCGCGAACTTCCTCGACATCGGCGGCGGTGCAACGCCCGACCGCGTGGCGAAGGCGTTCCGGCTCGTGATGTCGGATGCGAATGTGCAGGCCGTGCTGGTCAACATCTTTGCCGGAATCAACCGGTGCGACTGGGTCGCCGAGGGGGTGGTGCAGGCCTTGCGGGAAAATCCGGTCGATGTGCCGGTGGTCGTACGCCTCTCCGGCACCAATGTCGAAGAGGGGCAGAAGATCCTGTCGCAATCCGGCCTGCCGATCATCCGCGCCTCTACCCTGAGCGAGGCCGCCGACCGCGCGGTGAGCGCATGGCGCAACGACCAATCCCGAGGCGTAGACGTGAGAGCCGCATCATGAGCATCCTGATCGATCAGAACACCCCCGTCATCGTGCAGGGCATCACCGGCAAGATGGCGCGGTTTCACACCGCCGAGATGCGCGCCTACGGCACCAATGTCGTCGGCGGCGTCGTCCCCGGCAAGGGCGGCGAGGAGGTCGAGGGCCTGCCGGTCTTCGACACGGTGAAGGACGCCGTGGCCGCAACCGGCGCCGAGGCCAGCCTGGTCTTCGTGCCGCCTCCCGCTGCCGCGGACAGCATCATGGAAGCCGCCGATGCGGGCATCCGGTATTGCGTGTGCATCACCGACGGCATTCCCGCGCAGGACATGATCACCGTGAAGCGCTACATGTGGCGCTTCCCGCGGGAACGCCGGATGATCCTGACGGGGCCGAACTGCGCCGGCACCGTATCTCCGGGCAAGGCGATGATCGGCATCATGCCGGGCCACATCTACCTGCAGGGCCCTGTGGGCATCGTCGGACGCTCTGGCACGTTGGGATATGAGGCTGCGTCCCAGTTGAAGGAACGGGGCATCGGCATTTCGACTTCCGTCGGCATCGGCGGCGACCCGATCAACGGATCGTCCTTCCGGGATATCCTGGAGCATTTCGAGAACGACCCGGAGACCGAGATCATTTGCATGATCGGCGAGATCGGCGGCCCGCAGGAGGCCGAGGCGGCGGAATACGTACGCGACCACATGACGAAACCTGTCGTGGCTTATGTCGCCGGGTTGACCGCACCCAAGGGGCGCACAATGGGGCATGCCGGCGCGATCATCTCGGCTTTCGGGGAAAGCGCTTCGGAGAAGGTGGAGATCCTGACCCAGGCGGGCGTCACCGTGGCGGAACATCCCGCGCAGATCGGCGAGACCATCGCGCGGGTCATGGGACGGCAGGAAGCCGCCTGAACGGAGCCCGACATGGCACAACCTTCGCTATTCCTGACGCGCCGCCTGCCGAAGGCGGTCGAGGCCGGCCTCGCCGAGCGCTTTGAACTGACGGTGAACACCGATGACGTTGCGCTCGGGTGGGAAGAGTTGCGCGCGGCGGTCACATCCTACGATGCCGTGCTGCCGACGGTGACGGACAGGCTTTGCGCGCGTACGCTGGACATCTCCGGCCCGCGCGCGAAGATCCTGGCGAATTACGGGGTGGGCTACAGCCATATCGACATCGGCACCGTTTCGCGGCACGGCATCACCGTCACCAACACGCCCGATGTGCTGTCGGAATGCACGGCCGACCTGGCGATCACATTGATGCTGATGGTGGCGCGCCGGGCGGGCGAGGGCGAACGCGAATTGCGCGCCGGTCAGTGGTCCGGCTGGCGGCCGACTCACCTGGTCGGAACCAAGGTGTCGGGCAAGGTGCTGGGCATCATCGGCTTCGGCCGCATCGGGCAGGAGGTGGCACGGCGGGCGCATCATGGGTTCGGAATGGAGATCGTCGTCTTCAACCGGTCCGCCGTGCCTGCCGAGCGCCTCTCGGCTTTCGGTGCGCGCCAGGTGGAAAGCATCGAGGAGTTGCTGCCGCTCTGCGATTTCGTGTCGCTCCACTGTCCCGGCGGAGCAGAGAACCGGCATCTGATGAATGGTCCGCGCTTTGACCTGATGAAACCGGACGCCTACCTCATCAACACCGCACGCGGCGAAGTCGTGGACGAGCACGCGCTGATCCAGGCGCTTAGCTTCGGGACGATCGGCGGTGCGGCGCTCGACGTGTTCGATTCAGAGCCGCGGATCAGTCCCGCGCTCCTCGACCTCGACAACCTCGTGATGCTGCCGCACCTGGGCAGCGCCACCCGAGAAGCGCGCGAGGCGATGGGCTTTCGGGCGATGACCAACCTCGTCGATTTCTTCGAGGGTCGCGAGCCGCGTGACAAGGTCGCCTGAAATCGCCAACGGAGGGGGCGCTGCCCCCGTCCCTGCGGGACTCCCCCGAGGTATTTGAAGACCCAAAGAAGCAGGATCCTGCGTTATTCTGCCGGAGCTTCGATGCGGCCGGCGAGGCGGGCGCGCATGCGGTCGCGTTCCAGGCGGGCACGCGTGACGATCGCGGGTTCGCGGAGCGTGTTCGGGCTGTCCAGCCGGAACCCGGCGGGGGCGTGGCGGACGAGGTTCAGGCTGCCGAGCGCCGAAAGCGGCACGGCGAGGCTCAGCGAGATGACGATGGGCAGGAGCCAGAGCGAGATGAGCCCCGTGACGAGGCCGGCGCCCAGCAGCATCCCCAGCACCGTCTCGAGCCAATGGAACCGCACCAGCGTGATCAACGGATAGCCGTTCGCGTTCCGTCTTTGGGGCGACCACGGTTCGGCCGTGGTGAGGGCCGCGCGCAGAACGGCACGGCACTGCTGGATCATCAGGATCGGCGCGTAGAGGATGGACAGAAACACCTCGATCAGCACCGCCGCGATGAAGCGCGGCCGGCCGCCGAAGATGCGGTGCGCCTTGGGGTGGGCCGCGATGATTGCGGCGCCGGTCAGCTTGGGTGTCAGCAGGACGGCGTACATGATGAAGAGGAATAGAGCCGAGTTGATCTCCGTCATCACCGGCCAGTCGGGATAGAGCGGGCTGTCCTCGCGAAAGTAGCGGATCACGTTGGTGTCCGCATCCCGCCCCAGCAACGCCCAGGCCAGGAGCAGCAGGAACCACGCGGGCGACAGCAGGTAGCTGACCGCGCCGTGGAAGAGGTGAAACCGGGAGATCGGGTGCAGGCCGCGCGTTGCCAGCAGGCGCAGATGCTGCAGGTTGCCGCGGCACCAGCGCCGGTCGCGCAAGACGTAGTCGATGAGCGTGCCGGGCGTCTCCTCGAACGATCCCGCGAGGCGGGGCAGGAACCGGACCCGCCAGCCGGCCCGGCGCAGGAGCCCGGCCTCGACGAAATCGTGGCTGAGGATCAACCGGTCGCCCGAGAGGTGCGGCAGCCCGGCGGCGGCAGCGAAGGCGCGGGTGCGGATGATGGCGTTGTGGCCCCAGTAGTTGCCTTCGGTCTGGGACCAGAGGGCGAGACCTTCGGCCAGAAGCCAGCCATAGGCGATGTTGGAGAATTGCTGGAGTCGGGCAAAGAGTGTTTCCGCGCCGATCAGTGTCGGAAAACTCTGCACCAGTCCCGCGCGCGGATCGGCGGCCAGCGCATCGGCCAGGGCGACGATGGTCCGGCCGGACATCAGGCTGTCTGCGTCGAGCACCAGCATCGCCTCGTGGGCGGCGCCCCATCCGGTGATCCAGTCCTCGAGGTTGCCGACCTTCTTGTCGGTGTTCTGCGCCCGGCGGCGATAGTGGACCGAGATGCCCGGCGGCGCGTCGGCGCGCAGCGCCTCGAAGGCCGCGACCTCGTCCGCTGCGATCGCCAGATCGCGCGTGTCGGACAGGATGAAGAGCGTGAATCGATGCTGCGTTGCGCGCCGTGCCAGATCGTCCAGCATCGCCTGCGCGTTGCCGAAGACGTCGTAGGCAACCTCGTTGTAGATCGGGACGAGCAGAGCGACGTCGAGGCCAGCATTCACCGGACTGATCGACGGCGGAGCGCCGCGACAGGCCCGCCAGTGCCACGATCACGGTCGAGACCGAGAGTGTCACCCAGACGAAGCTGAGCCCGATCAGTGTCAGCAGCGTCCATTCGAGCCAGGTCATCCCGCCCATGTTGAGCCACCCATAGAGACCGGCGACCAGCGCGCCCGTTCCCAAGATGGCCGGGCCGAAGACGGCCATGCGCCAGGCCAGCGACCGGTGCGGCGCGTCGGCCGGGAGAAGTGCGTCTGCCGGGCTGGCGTCGAACCGCTGGCGCTGCATCTCGAGCGGCGCGCGCGGCGGCATCTGGGACGCGATGTGGTCGGTTTCGGTCATCTTTGTTTCAGTCGCTCCTGGGCGTTGAAGACTTTGCATCGGACGGATCACGGCGTGACTGCGATCAGCCCGCCGTCCAGCGATACAGCCAAACTTCGGAAAGTGCCGTGCCATCATTTGACCGGAGTTGGACCCGGAATTCGGAGAACCGCGCTTCGCCGGGCATGAAGTTAAACGCCAGCCGCGGCCCTCCGGTTCCCGGATTGCGTTCAAGAATTCCTTCCGTCACCTCGCCCGACGTCGAGCGGACAAGGCGTTCCACGTCGTCTAGGTCCTCGGGCACGTTCGCGCCATCCTCGAAATCGATCACGAAGATCAGCCCGTCGTGGTGGATACTCTCGCCCGCGGCCGAGTTGATGACGCGCAGCGGCATGTCTTCGGTCGGCGCGGGGTCCGGACCCCAGTCCAGCCGGTAGCTCATGTCATGACGCTGGCCCGCGGCGATCGGCGATGTCGGTCGCCAATAGGCCACGATGTTGTCGTAGATCTCCTTGTCCGCGGGAATCTCGACCAGGGTGACAGCGCCGCGGCCCCACCCTTCGCCGGGCGTGACCCAGACACCGGGGCGGTTGTGGTAGTTCGCCTCCAGATCCGCGAAATCGGCGAAGTTCCGCGCGCGCTGCAGCAGGCCGAACCCGCGCGGGTCAACGTCCGCGAACGAGCTGATCTGCAGCGCGGTCGGGTTTGCGAGCGGCCGCCAGATCACTTCGCCCGCGCCGTTTTGGATCAGGAGACCGTCGCTGTCATGGACGGCGGGGCGAAAATCGGAGAATCGGTCGCGGTTGGTCTGGTCGAAGAGAAACATCGAGGTCAGAGGCGCGATCCCGACATGCAGCAACGGCTCGCGTGCAAAGAGGCTGGCGGTCACCTCCATGGTCAACTGCTCGCCGTGACGGATTGCGAAGCTGTGGACGCCGGTGCAGGACGGGCTGTCCATAAGCGCGTGAATGGTGATGTCGGGCGCATCTCTTTCGGGTTTCTCGACCCAGAAGGCGATGAATTCAGGAAATTCCTCTCCCTCCGGCTCTCCGGTTTTGAGGGCGAGGCCGCGCGCGGAGAGTCCGTAATTCTGTCCGGTGCCGATACCGCGAAAGTAGCTCGCGCCCTGGAACACGACGTATTCGGTGTATTTGCCCGAGCCCGTCAGGTCCGCTCGCAGCCGCAACCCGGAATATCCCAGACTGTCGTCGATCGTGAGGTCCGGTAAGTCCTCCGGTTCGTCGAAAACGGACATGTCGAACTTGACCGGTCGCGCGTTGCCATCCTCCACCACATGTATGGCAACCGGGCGGGGAAAATAGAGACCGGGCGGAAAGACGTCCAGCCGCTGGGGATAGCTTGTATTGTGCCAGATCGCGTTGTGGGTCTCGAAACGCATCTGGCGGTAGTTGTCATAGCTCAGGTTGCGCCAGTCCTCCGGGATTTCTGGGCGCGGCGCGTAATTCTCGCTGGCCATCGTCTGCGCCTTTTCGATCAGCGTCATTCGGTCGAACGGCACGGGCTCGCCGAGACGAAGCCTTGTCGAACTCGTACTCGGACGGGGAGGCGAGCGCCGACCCCGGCCATGTGGCCAATGCGGCAAGCGCTGTCAGGATCTCGCGCCGCAGCATCACGCAACCCTCCCTGTGCGCCAAGGCTGCGACTTGAACCAGCCGGCGGCATAGGCGGTGGCGACAAGAACGCACGCCCCGGCGAGATTGACCGCAACAGTGGTGAGGACGTCGCGCCCCAACTGGTCCATCACGAAACCGAGGAGACGCGCGGTGAACATCGAGACGACGAAGACCGCGAGCGATTGCTGGCCGACCTTCAGGATGATCGTCAGCAACCGCTGCCAGGTCCGCGCGGCGAAACCGGCACCGGACGCCAGCAGACGCCCGCCCTTGTCCCCCGCTGCGACCCAGCAGAGATAGGCAAGCGCCAGGAAATGCGTGTAGCGCAGGATGCCCAAATCGGACTTGTCGAACCAGGCTCTATGGGCGACCCGCCACTCCCGCGCCCAGTCCATGCCAAGCTCGCGCATGCCCACGTGGCTGAGCGGGATATTGACGAGCACCACGAAGAGCGCGATCCCGATCAACACCGGGTGCACCGGCGGTTTCGGCAGCCACCCGCGCATGAACGCAAAGCCGGTGAAGAAGATCAACTGCCATCCGAACGGATTGAAGAACCAGGTGCGGTCGGTCCAGGGCTCTGCCGGAAAGGCGAGATGGGGCAGACCCAGCGCGGAGGTCAGACTTTCTTGCGCGAAGAGCCAGACGGTGACGACGAAACCCGCGACCAGACCCAGGTGCACGCGGCTGAGAGCGACGACCAGCGGCATCGCCGCCAGGACACCCATGTACATCGGCAGGATGTCGAAATAGTTGGGCACGTAACGCAGGGTCATGAAGCTGAGCAGGATGTTGGAATTCTCCCACTTGTCGCTGTCGATGAAGATCGGCCACAGGTTCAGCTTGCCCCAGTAGTTGCGGTCGGTCCAGGCGAGATCGGTCAGGAAGACCGTCAGGGCCAGCGTTGCGAAGAAGAGCCCGACATGCGCCCAATAGACCTGCCAGATCCGGAATACGACGCGCGCCGTCCCAAGACGCCACCCGGCCGTGTCATAGGCGCGCCCGAAGGCGATAGCAGATGCCATGCCCGAGCAGAAGACGAAGATCTCGGTCGCGTCGGAAAAGCCCCAGCGCGCCGGGATCCATCTGGTGAAGAAATTGCCCGGAGTGTGGGCCATCAGAATGATGAACATCGCCAGGCCGCGAAAGAAATCCAGGCGCAGATCACGCACCCGTGCCGCTCCGACCGCCGCGGCAGGCTGCGCGGCGTTCCCTGCCGGGCGGGCAGGGTCTCGGGGTCGTGTTGCGTCCGCAAAGGTCATCGCATGTCTATGTAGGTGGCCATTGTCCCACGCAATATACCACCCGGATCACTGCGCTGGAATCCGCCGGGCGCGGTCCAGGGCTGCCATCCGGGTGGCGGTGAAGCGATCCTGGTTGCCGGCGCGCGCGGCCAGTCGTTCCGACACGATCTCCTGGACGCGATCCACAAATCCGGCGCGCAGGCCGGCATCGATCGTCATTCGCTCGAACACGTCGCGCTGGGCGTGGCTCCCTCCGATGGTCTGCATGCGGGTGCGGGCCGCATCCAGGTTCAGGAACGCGGTGTCGAATCGGCCTTCGGCAAAGCTGTGCAGGCCCGCGATCGCGCGCAGGCCCGGATCGGCGACGCGCAAGGACATGTCGCCGCCCTTGCGCGCATCGATCGTGAACCGCAGGGTCAACTCGCTGGTCGCGTCGAATCGTCCTGCGGCCCCCAGCGCCATCATGTAATGCAGATCGGCAAAGATCAGGCAGCCATCGCTGGTGCGGTTCTCGGCATGATCGGCCAGTTCCTCCCACCGATCGCCCACATCCACGCCTTCGAGTTCCAGTCGCATCAGGAGCGACGTGGCGTTGGCGATGTCGCGGTAGTCGTCCGTCTTGTCATGCCGGATCTGCCGGTCGTAAAGACCCATGACGACGTCGGTCTCGCCCCGATCCAGATGCAGCAGTGCCTTGTGCCACCAGACATGGTAGCGGAAGTTGTTGCAGTGATCCCAAGCCGGCCGGTTGTCGTCGATCAGCCGGATGCCCCGATCCGGCTGCGCCGTCATGTCGTAGACATGCGCGACCGCATGCAAGCCCCAGGCATCGTCGGGCGCATGGCGCAGACCTTCGAGCCCGACGGCTTCGGCCGCGTCGTAGTCTCCGGTCTCTTCGAGCGCGAAGGCGTGGCAACCCATGAGGTATCCGCGGCAGGGATGGTCGGGCCCGTGCGCGTGCATCACCGCCTCGACCGATCTGCGCAGGCCCTGGATATCGCCCAGGATGAAGCGAATCGCATGGCTGACCTTGGCCGAGAGCGTGTCGCGCGGGTTGTCCCGCAGGGCGTCCTCCATGCAGGCCACGGCGCGGGTCGGATAGCCCCGCAGCCATTCGCCCAGCGCCTTGACCCAAAGCCGTTCGCGGACGCTGGGCGCATCGAGCGCTTGGGCCTGGCGATGCGCCTCTTTTGCGACACCGACCATCTCGCGGCGCCCCAGCATGAGGGAGAAGAGCCCCTTGGCCGCAATCCCCATCGCGAAGTCCGGCTCCTTCTGAAGGACCGCGCCAAGATGCTCGGGCGCCGATGCGGAATGACCGAGAAACGCTCTCACCATGCTGTTCCACGACGCAACCGCCTCGGCACTCGAGAGCGACACGGTTCCATCGCAGATATCCAGTTTCATGCTATGCCTTTTGTTCAATCCAATGTTGTAATGTCGTATCCCAATGTGAGGCCATTCCCTATGCGGATTGGGAGAAAAACACGCTCTTTTGAAGCGGTTGGGGGCAAACGTGAGCGATAAGCATGCAGGATGCGCAAAAACTGGCGAAGTTCCGCGCGTTTGGCCTATCCGTACGTGCGGGGCTTGTGGGCCGATGGTGCCGCGGTATCGCTAACTTTGCGGGCAATCGCAAGCGGGAGCGCCGTTAGCCCTCATCGAGGCTCCGCTCTTTCAGCCAGTCGAGAACGGCTTCGGTATCCTCGCCGAAGCGGGGTGGCGGGCGGTCGTAGCGCACAGGTGTGCGCGAGAATTTCAGCGGATTTCCAAGCAGCTTCACGTGGCCGCCCGACACATCCGGCCGCGCGACTTGCCGCACCGCATCGCGCGCGGTCGCCTGATCGGACGTCAATGCCTCCGCAACCGAATGGATCGGGCCGGCCGGCACCTTTGCCGCGTGGCAGCGCCGGAGGATCTCCTCCCGCGTCAAGGCGGAGAATGTGTGCGTCAGGATTTCCGTCAACGGTTCGCGATTCTCGATCCGTGCGAGGTTGGTCCGGTAATCGTCCCTCGCCGCCAGATGCGCCAGCCCGAAGGCGTCGCACAGACGTACGAACTGGCTGTCATTGCCCACCGCCAGCAGGAAGAAGCCATCGCTGGCCGGAAACGCATCATAGGGCACGATGTTGGGATGTGCGTTGCCGCGCCGGATCGGTTGGCGCCCGGAGGTGAGGTAATTGGTCCCCTCGTTGATGAGCCAGGCCATCTGCGCGTCGACCAATGCGAGGTCGATATGCTGTCCTTCGCCCGTGGCATCGCGGTGGCGCAGCGCGGCGAGCACTCCGATGCAGGCATACATCCCGCACATCACGTCGGCGATGCCCACGCCCACTTTCATCGGCGGACCGTCGGGATCGCCCGTGAGCGACATGACACCGCCAAACCCCTGCGCCATGAGGTCGTATCCCGGCTGATCGCGGTTGGGCCCGGTCTGCCCGAATCCGGAGATCGAGCAGTAGACCAGCGACGGATGCGCGGCCATCAGCGTCTCGTGGTCGAGCCCGTATTTCTTGAGGCCACCCGGCTTGTAGTTCTCGATCACCACGTCGGCGCGCGCGGCGAGCTGGCGGACGATCTCCTGGCCTTCGTCGGTGGAGACATCGACCGCGACGGACTGCTTGTTGCGGTTGGCGGCCATGAAATAGGCCGAGAGATCGGAGGCGGTGCCATCGGTGTTGCGGGCGTAATTCGGTCCCCAGGTCCGGGTGTCGTCGCCACCGGATTTCGGGTTCTCGATCTTGATGACCGTGGCGCCCAGATCCCCCAGCATCTGCGTGGCCGTCGGGCCCGCGAGAATGCGCGTCAAATCCAGGATCACCAGACCGTCCAAAGCCCCCTTAGATGCGGCCATCATACGCCCCCCGTTCGATATGGGCCGCAATCACCGTGAAGGTGTCCGCCGCCATGGCTTCCTCCAGCGCCGCCTTGAGGCCCGCACGGTCCCTCACGTCATGGCCGGCGCCGCCAAAGGCCCGCCCGATCGCGGCAAAGTCGTGGCGCGCGAAATCCACGCCCGCATTCTTCATCTGCCGGCCGCGCTGTTTCTTCTCGATCAGCGCCAGCGAGCCATCGACGAAGACGAGGAATATCGGGCGCAGCCCCAGTTCGGCCGCCGTGGACAACTCGCCCGCGACCATCAGCAAGCCCGCGTCGCCGGAGAAGGATATCACCGTCCGGTCGGGCTCGGCGAGGGCCGTGCCGATCGCCAGCGGCACCGCGCAGCCCATCGTGCAGAGCGCGGAGGACTGCACAAGCGCGCGCGGCTCGAAGCACTCCCATTGCTGCGACAGCAGGATCCGGTGGGCGCCGCTGTCGGCCGTGGCGAGCGTGTCGCGGGGCAGGGCGGTGCGGCAGACGTCGACGATGGCCCCGGGTCCCCAGTCCTCGTCGCGCGGAAAAGCCCGCGCCAGCGCGGCCTTGCACGCCGCCGGATCGCCATCCGGCCACGTCTGCTGCGCACTCAACCCCTGGGACAGCGCCGCCAATGTGGGCGCGATGGGGCCCACGACATTGAGCGTGCCCTGGTGCATCCAGTGATCGTTCGGTACGGGTGAGATGTCGATCACATCGGGCTGCCCGGGATGCCAGGGATTCTGCCACTCCTCCCGCATTTCGATCGGATCGTAGCCGGCGCAGATCACCAGATCCGCGGCCTGCAGGACCGGAAAAACGTGACCGTTGGCCAGTGGCGACAGGCCGGCTCCACCCAGACAGAGCGGGTGATCTTCGGGCATCGTACCCTTGGCCTTGTAGGACGTGATGAGCGGCACACCGAAGCGTTCGCAGAAGGCGGCGATGTCGGGTTCGGCGCGCTGGTTCATCGCGTCCACGCCCGCGATCATGACGGGGCGCTGCGCCTTCGCAAGCCAACCGCGCGCGGTCTCCAGCGCCGCGCCGGTGAGTGCTACCGGAGAGGCCGGCACCCGAGGGGCGGGCGGTTCGGCCGGAACCGGAGCATCGGCCACGTCGGTCATCACGTCTAGATGCACCGGTCCCATCCGGCCCTCCAGCGCCAGCGCCACGGCCTTGTCCGCCTGCACATGCGCGGCATTGGGGGTGAGCCTGAATGTCGCCTTGGTGATCGGCGCCAGCACCGCCTGCTGATCGAGCACCTGGTGCGTGAAGGTCTCCGCGAGCGCGGCGTTCACGCGACCCGAGAGAACGATCAGAGGCACGCGGTCCTGGAAGGCGTTTGCGATCGCGTTCACGCCGTTCAGGATGCCGGGCCCGAGAGTGCCCACGAGGATGCCGGGCGCACCGGTACGGTGCCATGTCGCCTCCGCCATGAAGGCCGCTGCATTCTCGTGCTTGATGAGGATGAAACGAATTCCCGCGGCTTCCAGCGCGTCGACAAGCGTCAGGACCTCGCCGCCGGGCATTCCGAACGCGCATCGGCAACCTGCCGCATGCAGGCGTCGGGCTATCGCGTCGGCGGCGCGGATCGTCGGCGTGTTCATGGCCGTTCTGGTGTCACGCAGCGGCTGCCTTGGCAAGATGCGCTCGCGCCGACCGCCGCTTTGCCCGAACTGCGCCACCGTCACGCCGCCCGGCTGTCACGCTTCGGTTCAGCGCCGACGGTCGCGTCGCGAGCTCATCGGCTGGAACGCCACGCCCACATGCGCCTCGCAATAGGGCTTGCCCTGCTGTACCGGCAGGCCGCAAAACCAGAAATCCTCCGTCGCGGGATCGCCCACCGGCCATTTGCAGGTCCGTTCGGTCAGCTCCATCAGGCTGATCCGCTTGGCTTTCTTCTCGATCTCCGACACTTTGGCGAGCGCCTCCGGGCTGATCTCGTTGGCGGACGGTTGCGGCGGCAGCGGTTGACCCGCGGGAATGATCTGTTTCCGGGCGGGCGGCGTCGGTCGCGCCTCGGGTGCCGGTGCAGAGGCGGGCTCGGCGGGTTTCGCCTGCTTGGTCTGCTTCGGTTTCGCTTCGACCTTGGCCGCGGGTTTCGCCTTGCTGGGCTCGGGTTTCGGCGCAGCCACCCCGCCGGAGCGGTTCGACAGACCCAGCCGATGCACCTTGCCGATCACCGCGTTGCGCGTGACCCCGCCCAGTTCCTTGGCGATCTGGCTGGCCGACTGCCCCTCCCCCCACATCTTCTTGAGCTTCTCGACGCGTTCTTCGGTCCAGGACATGCAGTGCCATTCCTCGTGGATTTTGGTTCGGCGCCAGATCGCACCTATCGTTCCGAAAGTCTATATAAGCGTGTGGAGGTAATTTCCATACCCGAGCAGGAGCGGATTTGCCGCCCGACCACTCCGGCATCCCGCCCGCGCGGGTGGAGGTAGCATTTCGCGTCAAGCGCGCAGTTGCTCCCCAAAAACGATCTTGCGCGGGGCCCGGATCCGGTGCATGAGCCCCGAATGATCACGCGCACAGATATCCGACGCCCGCGACGAGGCTGACGCCGCAAGCGTGATCCCCTGCGCTGCCGACGGCGCACCATTTCCTCAAAATCGTTGACCCGACCGGAAACTCTGCCACAACATGGCCTGCGTTTCCCGGCCCGACCCAAGGATACCCGAAGATGATCCCGTCCGTTCTGCCGACCTATAACCGCGCCCCCCTGAGCTTCGTCAAGGGCGAGGGCAGCTGGCTGATCGAAGGCGGACGGGCGCCGCTTTCTCGACCTGGGCGCGGGGATCGCGGTGAACGCGCTGGGCCATGCCCATCCCGCGCTGGTCGCGGCGCTGACGGAGCAGGCGCAGACGCTCTGGCACACCTCGAACCTCTACCACATCCCGCAGCAGCAGGCGCTGGCCGACAGGCTGGTCGAGGAGACCTTCGCCGACACGGTGTTCTTCACCAATTCCGGCACCGAAGCCTGCGAACTGGCGGTCAAGATGGCGCGCAAGTACTGGTACGACAAGGGCCAGCCCGAGCGGGTCGAGATCATCACCTTCTCCGGCTCCTTCCACGGCCGCTCCTCCGCCGGGATCGCCGCGGCCGGGTCCGAGAAGATGACCAAGGGCTTCGGCCCGCTGCTGCCGGGCTTCACCCATCTGCCCTGGGGCGACCACGACGCGCTTCGCGCCGCCGTCACCGACACGACCGCCGCCATCCTGATCGAGCCGGTGCAGGGCGAGGGCGGCATCCGCCCGCTGCCCGACCAGTGCCTCAAGGGCCTGCGCGATCTCTGCGACGAGACCGGCGCGCTGCTGATCCTCGACGAGGTGCAATGCGGCATGGGCCGGACCGGCAAGCTCTTCGCGCATGAATGGGCCGGGCGTCGACGCCCGACATCATGATGGTCGCCAAGGGCATCGGCGGCGGCTTCCCCCTGGGCGCGGTGCTGGCGACCGAAGACGCGGCCTCCGGCATGACCGCGGGCACGCACGGCTCGACCTATGGCGGCAACCCGCTGGGCTGCGCCGTCGGGCTGCGCGGTGATGGACATCATCGCCGACCCGGCTTTCCTGGCCGAGGTCAACCGCAAGGCCGGCGCTGCTGCGCCAGAAGCTGGAAGGGCTGGTCGCGGCGCATCCGGACGTCTTCGAAGGCGTGCGCGGCGCGGGCCTGATGCTGGGCCTCAAATGCAAGTCCGGACCAACACGGACGTCGTCGCGGCCGGCTATGACGGCGGAGGTGCTCACCGTGCCGGCCGCCGACAACGTGATCCGCCTGCTGCCGCCGCTGAACATCACCGATGAGGAGATCGCCGAGGCGGTCACCCGCCTCGACCGCGCGCGCCGCGCTGCGTTCGCTTCCTGACTTCTTTGGGTCCTGAAATACCTTCGGGGGTCCGGGGGCAGACGGCCCCCGGTCCGCGACCTCGCCAACAAGGACCGACACCATGAACCATTTCCTCGACATCCACACCACCGACCCCGCCGCGCTGCGGGCCATGATCGACCAGGCGCGGCGCGATGAAGGACGCCCGCGACGGCCGCCCGAAGGCGCACGCCCGACGACGAACAGCCGCTCGCCGGGCCACATGGTCGCGCTGATCTTCGAGAAACCCTCGACCCGGACCCGCGTGTCCTTCGACGTCGGCGTGCGCCAGATGGGCGGGCAGACCATGGTGCTGTCGGGCAGCGACATGCAGCTCGGCCACGGCGAGACCATCGCCGACACCGCCCGCGTGCTGTCGCGCTATGTCGATCTGATCATGATCCGCACCTTCGACGAAGGCGATGCTGCACGAAATGGCGGAATATCGCCTCCGTGCCGGTGATCAACGGGCTGACCGACCGCACCCATCCCTGCCAGATCATGGCCGACATCCTGACCTTCGAGGAACATCGCGGCCCGATCAAGGGCAAGCAAGGTCGTCTGGTCCGGCGACGGCAACAATGTCTGCGCCTCCGTCTGCACGCCGCGGCGCAGTTCGGCTTCGACTTCACCTTCACCGGCCCGGCGCAGCTCGACCCGGAGGCCGAATGGCAGAAGCTCGTGCGCGACAGCGGCCGGTCATTCAAGATCGAGCGCGACCCCGAAAAGGCGGTCGAGGGCGCCGATCTGGTCGTCACCGACACCTGGGTCACCATGCATGACGCGCAATCGGCCCGCGAGCGGCGCCACAACATGCTGCGCCCCTACCAGGTGAACGACGCGCTGATGGCCAAGGCCAAGCCCGACGCGCTGTTCATGCATTGCCTGCCCGCCCACCGCGACGAGGAGGTGACGTCCGCGGTCATGGACGGCCCGCATTCGGTGATCTTCGACGAGGCGGAGAACCGGCTGCACGCGCAGAAGGCGATCATGCGCTGGTGCCTGGGTGTCTGACACGCCCCGGATCGTCGTCGCCGGTGCGGGGCTCATCGGGTGCCATGTCGGCGGCCGCCTTGCCGCGGCCGGGCGCAATGTCGCCTTTCTTGGACGCCCCCGGTTGGCGGAGGAGATCGCTGCGCACGGCCTGACTGTCTCCGATTTCACGGGTCGCCTCGATGTTCTGCGATCGGTCGAATTCCACACCGACCCGTCCTGCCTCGCCGGCGCGGAGATCGTCCTCGTCGCCGTCAAATCGGGGGCCACCTCCGACGTGGCTGTAGAGATCTCGAAGCGGGCACCACGCGCCACGGTAGTCTCGCTTCAGAATGGCGTCTCGAACCCCGACATCCTGCGCGCGGCTCTTCCCGACGCCGACGTGCGTGGCGCGGTCGTCGATTACAACGTGATTCGCACGGGCTCGGGCGTGTTCCAACAGGCAAGCTCGGGCAAGCTGCACGTCGAGGATGCGACCGGTGCGCTGGCCGACCTGCTCTCGGTGCCAGAGCTGGAGGTCGTGGCTGTCGCCGATATCCGCCCGGTGCAATGGGGCAAACTGCTGGTCAATCTCAACAATGCGCTCAACGCGCTGTCGGGTCTGACGCTGGTGGAGCAGCTTCAGGATCGGGGCTGGCGGCGGCTTCTGGCGGACCAGATGGCCGAAACGCTGGTCGGTTTTGCGTGCGGCAGGGATCCGGCCCGCGCGGTTCACGGCCGCACCGCCCGCTCTGGTTCCGCACATCCTGCGCCTGCCCACGCCGCTCTTTCGTCGTATCGCGCGCACGATGTTGACCATCGACGCGGACGCGCGATCTTCGATGCAGGACGATCTGCGCGCCTTGCGCCGGACGGAGGTCGATGTTCTGCAGGGGGAAGTTCTGAAGTTGGCGTCGACGCACGGCATTGGGTGCCCGGTCATCACTCGGGTGGTGGCGGCAGTGCGGTCCGCCGAAGCCGCAGGTCAAGGTCCGCCCAACCTGAAAGCCCGCGACCTTTTCTGCTGAGGCCGAACGCCAGCCGACCGGAGCCGCCTCGGCCCCGCGATCAGGCACATGCTTGCGAGCTTCAGCCGTCGTCCGTTACGATTCGTGCGGGATCAGCCGAACCGGCAAGCCGCCGACGGGTCGCGGTATCGGCAGGCGCCGCCATTCGACGGGGCGTTTCTGCGCCAGCTCGACCCGGTACCGGCCAAGCAGGTGGTAGAGAAGGATCTTTGCCTCCATCGCCGCGAAGTGCATGCCGATGCACTTGTGCGCCCCGCCGCCGAACGGGCTCCAGGCGTATTTGTGGCGGCGGTCCTCGGCCCGGTTGGGCGAGAAACGGTCCGGATCGAAGTCCTCCGGGTCGCTCCAATGTTCGGGCGAGATCTGGACCATGCCCGGCAGGCAACTGACCCAGGTGCCCTCGGGAATGTGCACGCCCTTCCACTCGAAAGCCTTGACCGTGCGCCGCGGGATGAAGGGCACCGGCGGCAGAAGGCGCAGCGCTTCGCGGAAGACACGGTCCGTGACCTCCATCGCCGACTGCACCGCGTCGCTGTCGGGCTCTCCCTCCAGTCCGAAGATCTCCGCCTGCACGCGGTCCTGCCAATCGGGATGGGCCGCCAGTTCCCCGATCGCCTTCGTCACGCTCGCCGCGGTCGTGTCATGCGCCGCCATCATCAGGAAGTTGAAATGGTCGAGGATCTCCTCCTCGCTCCACGCCGCACCGGTGTCGTCTTCGGCGAGGCACATCTGGCTGAAGAAATCCGGTCCGGGATTGGCGCGGCGTTCCGGGATCAACCCGCGGAAGAAGCCGAGCAGGTATTCGCGCGCCTTTTGCCCCCGCCGCAGCGCGGTGAAGGGCAGAGGAACGCGGATCAGGCCCACGCCTCCGTTCACCTCGTCCTGGAAGGCCTGGTTGAGACGGGTCACGCGCGGGTCGTCCGGCTCCAGCCCCATGAACACGGCGGCCCCCATGCGCAGCGTCAGTTCCTTGATCGCGGGAAAGAGCCGGAACGACTTCTCCACCGGCCACCGGGCGATCATCTGCGGCATCAATTCGTTCAGACGGTCGCGATAGGCGTCCATCACCGGCTTGCGGAACGCCGACTGCATGATCCTGCGATGCTTGCGGTGGTTTTCGAAGTCCCGCAGCATCAACCCGCCGGGAAAGAGCGTGTGGAGCATGTCCCACCCGTGGTGGCTCGACAGGATCTTTTCGGGATCGCCAAAGATCAGGTCCATCGCGTCCGCGCCGGCGAAGGCCACGCGCCATTGGCCCAGAAGCAGGATCTTGTAGACCGAGCCCAGCTTTGCCTCCGACCGGCCGTGCAGCCCGTAGGGATCGCGCAACAGCGTCAGCGTGTGGCCGACGATCGGCCACGCGGGCAGATGCGGGATGTGCTTCAGGTCGGCTTTGGTCGGCGTGGCGAGTTCGGTCATCGGAGCGGCTCCAATCAGTGTGTCGCGACGTGGCGCGGCCATACTTGCGGCGGCGGATGAACGAATTGGTTAATGCACCGTACGCGGGACCGACGAACGCGTCGCACCGACGCGCACTCCTGCTGTCAGGCGCCGGACCTATGTTGAACATGATGCCAGCTATGTGCGATTTTCGCCAGCGCCTGGTCGCGGCGGGCACGCAGGGGGTGTTCCTACTCGGCGGCTTCGACCTCGGTCGCGACGTCCTGCTCGGCCAGGAAGCGCTCGGCTTCGAGCGCGGCCATGCAGCCCATGCCGGCGCTGGTGACCGCCTGACGGTACTTGAAATCGGTCAGATCGCCGGCCGCGAAGATGCCAGGGATCGAGGTCTCCGTGCTGTCTGGCTTGGTCACGACATAGCCGCCCATGTGGGTGTCCAGCGCGTCCTTCACCAACTCGTTCGCCGGCGCGTGGCCGATGGCGATGAAGACACCCTTGCAGGCAATCTCGGTGATCTCCCCGGTCTTCACGTTCCGGAGCCTGACCCCTTCGACGCCGAGGGGGCTTTCGGCTCCCACGACCTCATCCAGCGTGTGAAACCAGAGTGTCTCGATCTTGGGGTGCTTGAAGAGCCGGTCCTGAAGGATCTTCTCCGCGCGCAGCTCGTCGCGGCGGTGGACCAGCGTGACCTTGGAGGCGAAGTTCGTGAGGAACAGCGCCTCCTCCACCGCCGTGTTGCCGCCGCCCACGACCACGATCTCCTGCCCACGGTAGAAGAACCCGTCGCAGGTGGCACAGGCCGACACGCCGAACCCCTTGAATTTCTCCTCGCTCGGCAGGCCCAGCCATTTCGCCCGCGCGCCGGTGGCGAGGATGATGGCGTCCGAGACGTAGACCGTACCGCTGTCGGACTGGCAGACGAAAGGGCGCGTGTCGAAGTCGATGCTGGTGATGATGTCCCCGGCGATCTCGCAGCCCATGGCCTTCGCATGCGCCTCCATCCGGACCATCAGGTCGGGACCCTGCACCTCGGTGTCGCCGGGCCAGTTCTCGACTTCCGTCGTCGTGGTCAGCTGTCCGCCCGGTTCGATCCCCTGAACCAGCAACGGTTCCAGCATGGCGCGCGCGGCATAGACGCCGGCGGTATAGCCGGCCGGGCCGGAGCCGATGATCAGGACTTTCGTACGACGCGTTTCGGCCATGTTGTGCCCCTGGAATTTGCCTTGCTGACGAGGTTTTCATATAGCCGCGGTCGCACGGCGCTTAAACCCCGACCTTGCGGGCGCGGACCAAAACCAGTGCGGCGGCGCAGAAAGAATGTTGCCTCGCAGCGAAATATTATTGCGCAGGCTGGCCTTGCTGCTATAACAAACGCAAACTCGGGAGGTGCATATGGCAGGAAGCGGTCTTGATCCGATCGATCGCAAGATTCTGGCGGAGTTGCAGGCGGATGGCCGGATGACGAACGTCGAATTGGCCAAACGCGTCGGCATTTCCGCGCCCCCCTGCCTGCGCCGCGTACGTACGTTGGAAGAGCATGGATACATCAAGGGCTACCACGCGGTCGTCGATGCGCGCGCCTTGGGGTTCGAGGTGCAGGTCTTTGCGATGGTCGGCCTGCACAGCCAGGCCAAGGCGGATCTGACCGCGTTCGAGGATCGGTGCCGCTCCTGGCCGCTGGTGCGTGAGTGTCACATGCTGAACGGCGAGGTGGATTTCATCCTGAAATGCGTGGCGCCGGACCTCTCGACCTTCCAGACTTTCCTGACAGATGTCCTGCTGACCACCAGCAACGTCGAAAGCGTCAAGACCTCGCTGGTGATCCAGGAAGCCAAGGACTCTCCTGGCGTGCCATTCGAGATTCTGGAAGAACGGCTCGACAAGAGCGCCTGAGCCCTTGTGCCTGACGGACGCCGTGGGGGCCGGCCGGTCACTCTGCCACGCCCGGTGCACGCGGGTAAATGAGCGGGCCGAACCCGGCCATATCGGGAATCGCAGGAAAGAGCGACATGAACAGCGCCCTTTGCTCATCATTGAGGCGGTGCGCGATGTCCGGCCCGGGATGGTAGGTTTCGCAGTCGAGGCCACCCGCCTGCACCACGGCGTGACGGTCTAGCATGACGTGAAAAAGTTCGACCGGCGCTGGCGGCGCGATTTCCACCACATTCACCGCGTCGACGAACGCGCTTGCCGGCGTGAGCAGACCCATATGCGCAGCGTGGGCGCGCAGATGCGGCGGGGTCTGCAGGATGCGGGCGCCGGAGCCCAGCGTCAGGCAGGCGGTCGGACGCCCCTCGCCGAAGCTGTCCGGCACGATCCGCACAAGAGTGCAATTCTTTTCGCCGGCGCGTCGGTCGAAGATTGCCTTGCCGATCCACTCGATCCGCGCTTCGCGTCCGCCCATGGTGCGCAGCGTGTCGCCGGGAACAAGATCCTCGATGGCGACTTCTCCGCAGATCGTCTGCAGGAGCGTGCCACGGGCAAAGGCGGAAAATGCCTCCTCGAAGGTCGGCAATGCCGGCACGGATTTTTCGAAGTCGACGTGGCGGCCATCGCCGCGCAGCGCCGCGATACGAACGGTGCGCAAGCCCCCTCGGCGCGCCGTGAGAGACCGGCGGCCGCGGAGGTTACCTGAGATCGGGCCGGAGAGGCGGCCCCTAAGGGTGCTGCCCGGAGGACAGCTTTGGAGGAAACAAACATGTGATCGCGCCAGTCCAGGCTGGTCACATCCGCGCCGGCCCCACCGACAACGACAGACGGACTGTTGCAGTTCGTTGGAGCGTGTTTGCACCGTGAGGAACGACCGCGTCAAATTGCAGCCGGGATTGAGCGCACCGCCGAACCAGTCCTCGCACTTCGCAAATATTGTTTCGATGGTCGCTGGAAAGCTGCCGCATTCCGATTCGCCGAACATGGGGCGAGTTGGGGTCAGAGAACGATGGCCGAGATAAGGCGGCCGTAATCCGCCTCCTGTCGGTGCACGGACCTGCGATAGCTGAAGAACCGTTCTGCATCGGAATAGGTGCAGTGCCGCGTCCATTCCGCATGTCCCACGCCGGCAGCACGCAAAAGCGCGAGGCCATAGCCCGGCAGGTCGAATTGCGCACGATCGCCACGGCCGCCCGCGAAGAAGCGGAGCGAGTCGGGGTCGTGATCGGCGAACTCCTCGACGAATTCGGGCCCGACTTCATACGCGCTCTGGCTGATCGCGGGTCCGATCACGGCGGTAATTTCGCCTCGCTGCGCACCCAGCGCCTCCATCGCGTCCACCGTCGCCTCGAGCACGCCATCCATCGCCCCGCGCCAGCCCGCATGCGCCGCCCCGATCACGCCCGCCGTCGCGTCCGCCAGAAGCACCGGCTGGCAATCGGCGGTCAGCACCGTCAGCACCAGCCCGGGCGTCCGGGTGACCATGGCGTCGGCCTTCGGACGCTCGGCGGCGGGTTCGGTCACCGTGACGACGTCGGCGGAATGGACCTGGTGGACGCCGACCAGGTGCTCGGGCGTCATGCCCATCGCCTCGGCCACGCGAGCGCGGTTGATCTGGACCACGTCGTACTGATCGCTGCTGCCGATACCGCAGTTGAGCCCCTCGAAGATGCCGGAGGACGCGCCGCCGGCGCGGGTGAAGAACCCGTGGCGCACGGGCGCGAGGCTGTCTGATGTCAGTATCTCGAGCGTCATGCGTCCAGACCGGGTGGTGGCGAAGCGTCTTCGGGATAGAGTCCCATTACCTTGAACAGGTTTCCCATTTCGTCGGGGTGGGTCAACCGCCGATGTCCGGCGACATGGATCTCCAGTGCCGACTCGGCGAGATTTCCGGCAAGCGCCCGGGCCCGCGCCGTGATGCCCAGACGTTCGAGGAACACGCCTTGCGGCATGAGTTGCGTGTGCCGGGCCGGCCGGGCGGCGTTGGCGATGGCTTCGAAGTCGACATGCGCCGTCAGGTCGGCCTTTCCGGGGGCGTCCAGAGGGTCGGCGGACTCGTGCCCCTGCAGGGCTTGCAGCGTATCCCCCAGCGACCGCCAGCTGCCATAGTCGATGACCAGCGCCGTACCGCCGTGTCGCGCGATCCGCGCGCCGATGGTCCCGACGATCGGCGACAGCGCCGGGCATATCTCCACGATGTCGCCGTCGCGCGTATCGCGGAGCCGGTGATCGAGGACCGGTTGCGCCTGCCGCTGACCAAGCCCGAAGGTCAGCTTCTCGCCATCCGCGCCGATTCGGATTTCCCGCCAGCCGGGGCCGTCGCGCCGGAACTGGCGGATCGGCAGGGCATCGAAGAATTCGTTGGCAACGAGGTAGAGCGGCCCCTCCGGCAAAGCTTCCACCGACTCCACCCAGATCGGACAATGATCCGCCAGAAGCTCTTCCTGCGCCCGGCGTAGCGTCGGCGACGCCTCGACGAGGACGACCTGCGGGGAAAATCCGGGCACCTGGCGCGTGGCACGCAGGGCATCGCGCATCAGGGTCCCGCGCCCGGGTCCGAGTTCGGCCAGAATCACGCCTTGCGGCGATCCCTGGTCCATCCAGGCTTGTGCCACTGCCAGCCCGATCAACTCGCCGAACATCTGCGAGATTTCGGGAGCCGTGATGAAATCGCCGCCCCGCCCGAGCGGGTCGCGCGTCGTGTAGTAGCCGAAGTCGGGATCGAGCAGTGCGTCGGCCATGAATTCGGCGACACTGATCGGACCGTCCGAGGCGATGCGCGCCAGGAGCCGGTCTCGAAGGCTCATGTCCGGTGCGGCACGGCCGACCGGCGGCTGCGCAGGATCAGCCAGAGGCCCAGGAGGATCATCGGCAGCGACAGGACCTGACCCATGGTCAGGCCGTATCCGCCCACCCGCCAGGCCAGGCCCAGCGGATTGCCGGGTGAGGCGAACTGCGCGTCCGGCTGGCGCACGAATTCGACCAGAAACCGCGCGAGCCCGTAACCCGCGAAGAACGTGCCCGCCACGCGCCCCGGACTCCGCGTCGCGTGGCGCCCCCAGACCAGCCAGATCAGCAGGATGCCCAGCAGCAGCCCCTCGAGCCCCGCCTCGTAGAGCTGCGAGGGGTGACGGGCACATGCGCCCTCGAAACCGGAACAGCTCTGGGCCACCGGGCCCGGAAAGATCACGCCCCAGGGCACGTCGGTCGGACGGCCCCAGAGTTCGGCGTTGATGAAATTGGCGATACGCCCCAGCAGCAGTCCGGGCGGCGTGCCGAGGCAGAGTGCGTCGGTCAGCGACAATCTCGGGATGGCGTGGCGATGCGCGAAGAGCAGGGCCGCGACGACCACGCCGAGCAGTCCGCCGTGGAACGCCATGCCGCCCTGCCAGATCATCAGGATCTCTGCCGGGTTCTGCAGAAAATACGCAGGCTGGTAGAAGAGGACGTATCCCAGCCGCCCGCCCAGGATCACGCCGATGATGATCCACGTCACCAGGTCTTCGAGCTGCTTCGGCGTCAGGGGCGGCGTGTCGTCCGGCCAGAGATCGGCGCGGCGCAAGGCGCGGGCGACAAGCCACCACCCCAGCAGAATGCCGGCGATGTAGCTGAGCGCATACCATCGCAGCGCCAGTTCGACGCCGAAGACCGTCACCGAAAAGAGCTCGGGCGAGAGCGAGGGGAACTGGATCGCGGCAATCATGCGCGCGGATTGAGCCCGTACGGCGGTGAAGTCAACCTTGCGATTTCATGCCGCGACGACCATATAAGCTGCCACAATATCAATGGAGGCACGCATGCAGACCCGGTCCAAATTCTTCGACGATCTGTCTCAACTGGCGACCAACGCGATGGGCGTCGCGCAAGGCGCACGGGAAGAGGCCGAAACGGCGGCGAAGTCGCTCGTGGACCGGTGGCTGGCCGACCGCGACTTCGTCACGCGCGAGGAATTCGACGCGGTCCGCGCGATGGCTCAGAAGGCGCGCGAGGAAAACGAAGCGCTGCGGGCACGGATCGACGCGCTGGAAGCGGCGCGGAAGTAGCTTGTCCTAGACTCGAGCCGGCGGTGGCGGCGCGCGGTTGTTTCAGGGGGCGCGGCCCCCATCGCTCCTGTGGAGCGATTGCCCCCGAGGTATTTGGGACCCAAAGAAGTGGGGTCAGGCCGGTCTCGGCAGGATCAGCGCATCGCAGGCTGGGATAATGAGACCCTGCCATTGTTGCTCCGTATCTGAATAGTTGATGACGAAGCGGTGCGTGCCCGTCTCGCGCAGACGCAGGCCTTCGGGCATCGAATGGGGCGTGATCGATGTCATGGCCATGATGCGGTCCCAGAGCGCGTCATCCGGCCAGCAGGCGAGGTAGGAGAGCGACGCAGTACCAGCGAGGATCGTTTTCCCGGTGTCCAGCGAGAGGCGCGCAGGTTCCGTGCCCGCGATGTCTTCGATCCAGTGGCGGGCGCGGCCGCCGCCCTGAACTGGGCGGGCGTGGTCGGGCGGCAGGCTTTCGACGCGGCGGACGGTCACGTCGAGGCCGGGCAGCGCAGGACCCATGGGGATTCGCAGGCCGTGGTTGCGGGTGGAGAGGTTGGTGCGGGGACCGGCGATCACCTCCGCCGCCAACTCCGCCAGCGCCTTGGTCAGATCGGCGGGGACGGTGCCGAGGCCCGGAGCCAGGATCAGCGTGTAGCCGGAGAAATCGCGGGCTGTCGGGGGCAGGATGTCGACCGACTGACCGGCCCGGCGGAGTGCGCGGTAGGCGGAGAACACCAGCCGGAAATAGTCGAAATCCCGGCCCTGCGGCAGGGTCTTCCACATCCAGTCGGACGCGTAGTCGAAGATCAGGGCTGTCGGGGCCTGAACCGGCGCAGGCTCCGGCAGGTCGGCGACGTCGCGCGCGAGTTGCGCTGCCTCCGCGAGACCGGGGGCGGGCGTGTCATCGGGAAAAAGCAGGCCCGCGTGCTGCTGTTCCTGCGCGAAGGGCGCCTGGCGCCAGCGGAAGTAGCTGACGACCTCCGCGCCGTGGGCCACCGCCTCCAGCCCCCAGAGCCGGACCATGCCGGGCAGTGGCGCGGGGTTCCATGGCGCCCAGTTGACCGGTCCCGGCTGCTGTTCCATCACCCACATCCGCCCGCGCCCCACCGCACGATAGAGATCGTGATGGAAGGCCTGGAAATCCGGGTCCCCCTGCTGCAGGAACGCGGCCTTGTGCGCCGGGTCCGCCTCCAGCCGGTCCGACAGGAACCCGATCGGGTAGCTGTCCCAAGTCGCGATGTCGAGGTCGGCACCGACGGCGAAATGGTCGAACTCCAGCACGCGGCCCATGTAGTTGTGCAGGAGCGGCGCGTCGGTGAGGGGTCGCAGGGCCGCGACTTGGGCCGCGTTCCACTGCACGACCATGTCGGAGGCGAAGCGCCGGAAATCGAGCTCGTGGGCCGGGTTGGGTTGCGTCACCGTCCGGTTGGGCAGGTCGATCTGCGCGAAATCGGCATACTCCATCGACCAGAACACGTTGCCCCAGGCGCGGTTCAGCGCCTCCGGTGATTGGTACCGCTGCGCCAGCCAGTTGCGGAAGGCAAGGCGGGCCGCGTCGGAATAGCTCAGCACCGTGTCGTGGCAGCCGTATTCGTTGTCGATCTGCCAGGCGGCGACTCGGTCGTCCCGGCCGTAGCGCTGTCCTAGCTTGCGGCACATCGCGGCGGCGGCATCGCGGTATCCGTCATGGGCGTGGCAGTAATGGCGGCGGGATCCGAAGCGGCGCGGCCGGCCTTCGGCGTCGACGGCGAGCATGTCCGGAAACCGGTCGAACATCCAGCGCGGCGGCGTGGCCGAGGGCGTGCCGAGCACGACCCGAAGCCCGGCGGAGGCCAGCACCTCGATCGCCCGGTCCAGCCAGTCCCAGTGGAACGTCCCGGGCTCCGGTTCCAGGCGCGACCAGGCGAACTCGCCGATGCGGACATATCTGATGCCCGTTTCGGCCATGCGCTCGGCATCGCGGGGCCACATCTCCTCCGGCCAGTGTTCGGGGTAATAGCAGACGCCCAGCGCGGGCATCAGAGGATGACACGCGGTTCCGGACGGCCCCGGCCCGCGCCGCGGAGAACGAAGGTCTTGCCGTTATGCGGGTGCGTGTCCCGGTTACCGTTCGACAGACCGGAGGTTGCAGAGGTGATGTAGAGGTCCGAAAGGTCGGCGCCGCCGAAAGCCGGGCAGGAGCTGTTCAGCGCGGGTACGGGCACCTTCACCACGGGCCGACCCGCGTCATCATAGCAGACGACCTGCGCCGAGCCCCATTGCGCGACCCAGATCCGGCCCTCGGCATCCGTCACGGCGCCGTCGGGGTGCAGGTTTTCGGACCGCAGGTCGATATGGACGGAGTGCTCGCCATCGGGCCAGCCGGTCTCAGGGTCGAGCGCAATGCACATGATCCGTTCCGTCACCGTGTCCGAGTAATATACCACGCTGCGGTCGGGCGCGAAGCAGATGCTGTTGGACACGGTGATCTTGTCCGCGATCTGCCGCAGCTCGCCCCGATGGTATCGGTAGATCGCGCCCTCCCGCGGTTCGGTATACCGGCCCATGGTGCCGATCCAGAAGCCGCCCCAGGGATCGGCGCGCCCGTCATTGGACCGGGTCACGGGATTGCCAGCCTCCAGCGTGTGGACGAACTCCCGTTCCTCGGTGCCGAGATGAAACGTGAAGAGCTCGGTGTCCGAGGCGATCAGGAGCGTGTCGCGATCGATCCAGCCGGCGGCGGAGACGCATTGATCGAACTGCCATTCCAGCGGCCGGCCGTTCTCCCGGCTCAGGAGCCGCTTTTCCAGGATGTCGAACCAGAAGAGCTGATTGCGCTCGGGGTGCCAGAGCGGGCCTTCGCCCAGGCGGCAGATCCGGTCGTCGAAGATGTCCGCTGTCATGCGACTGCCTCCCAATAAGCCTTGACGATAGTGTTCGCGCGCTGCGCGACGTCCGCCGGCGAAAGGCCGGGGGAGAAAAGCGCGGTGCCGAGCCCGAAGCCGTCGGCGCTGGCCGCGATCCAGTCGGCGAAATTGTCCGGCCCCGCGCCGCCCACGGCGTAGACCTTCGTGCCGGGCGGCAGCACCGCCCGCAGGGCCTTCAGGCCGGCGGGTCCGGCCATGTTGCCGGGAAAGAGCTTGAGGCCATCCGCGCCCGCGTCAAGCGCCGCGAAGGCTTCGGTCGCGGTGAAGATGCCCGGCCAGCTCAGCATCCCCAGCGCCTTCGTGCGCGCGATGACCGCCGGCTTGCAGTCGGGGGAGACGACGATCTGGCCGCCCGCACCGGCCACCGCCTCGACATCGGCGACCGACAGGACGGTCCCTGCGCCGACGGTGGCCCGATCCCGGAGCGTCTGGCGGAGCGCGGCGATACTCTCCAGCGGTTCGGGGGAATTGAGCGGCACCTCGATCGTGGTGATCCCGGCCGCGACCAGCGCCTCGCCGATGTCTGGTGCCTCGTGCGGGGTCACGCCGCGCAATATGGCGATCAGGGGCAGATCCATTACCGGGTCTCCAGCTTGCGGTAGGCGGCCGTGAGGCCCGCGAGGGTCATCGCGGTGGCCTTCGCCTGGGTTGCGGGCACGCCCTGCATCGCCAGCGCCGCGACATAGGCGCGAGACATGGCGTCGGCGCCGATCACCGCCAGTTGCTGTCCCAGCCAGTACGGCTTGGCCGCCGCCAGTTCCGCGCCGATCAGCACGCCGGACAGCCGCGCGCGCAGGGTGTCGGGGACGGTTCCGGCCAGCAGATCATCCGCGCGCAGCCGGAACAGTTGCGCGGCAAGCGTTTCGGGTCTCGACATCGTTTCGGACAACGCTTCGGAGAACGCATCCTCGTCCCAGCCGTCGCCCGCCAGGGAATGGCGCAGCACCGATTGGTCACTCAGCAGCGCGAAGAGTTCGCCCGTCATGAAGGTCTGGAAGCTCACGACTTCGCCCGCGCTGACCTGCGCCCACTTGGTGTGCGTGCCGGGCAGGCAGAGCACGCCGTCCCACCCGGGATTGAGGCTCAGGAACCCGGCGATCTGGGTTTCCTCTCCGCGCATCACGTCATGAGGCCTATCCTGACGCAGGCCGGGCAGGATATGGACGGAGATCCTGTCGTCGGCGGCAGGCGCCGTGACAGGCGTTTCGGTGGATGCCGGGCAGGGCACGGCGCGATAGGGCGCTTCGATCCAGCCCTGGCGCGATCCCACCATGCCGCAGCACATCACGACGGTCCGGCGGTCCGATGCCAGCCAAGGCTCGACGAGGTCGAGCAGGGCGCGGTTCGAACCCGTCCCGGTCGAGGGCGTTCATGCCATTGTCGGACACGCCTTCGGCCAGGATCTCTCGCCCTGACATCGCCCAGGCGCGCAGCCGGGTCGTACCCCAGTCGACGGCGATCCACTGAGCTTCTACCATCGCGTCACCCGGTGAAGACCACGCCGCCATCCACCACCATGCATTGCGCGGTGATCATGGCGGAGGCGGAGGAGGCGAGGAACAGGACCGGGCTCACCATGTCAGCAGGCTTCATGTGCCGGGGGATGCATTGGCGCGCCAGATGGGCTTCGAGCCCCTCGGGCGTTGCCCACATGTCGAGCTGCTTCTGCGTCAGCACCCAACCCGGGGCAACCGCGTTGACGCGGATGCCGTCGGGGCCGAGTTCGCGGGCGTGGGCGCGGGTCATGCCGGTGATTCCCGCATTGGCGGCGATATAGGCGGAGTAGCCGGCGGCCCCCATCATGTAGCTGATCGAGGAGAAGTTGATGATCGACCCAGCCCCGGCGGCGCGCATCATCGGGGCGACGGCTTGCGTGGCGAAGTAATACGCCTTGAGGTTGATTGCGTGGTTCCTGTCCCAGTCGTCCGGCGTCAGATCCTCCAGAGTTCTGGCGCTGGTCGTTGGCGGCGTTGGAAACGAGCACGGTGATAGGCCCGTTCTCCTCGGCGGCCTCGGCGATGGAGCCTTGCAGACGGGCGGTGTCGGTGATGTCGCCTTGCAGGAAGAGCGGTCGGCGACGATGCGTTTGCTCCAGCTCGTCGCAGAACGCGGTGGCGTCGATCCGGTCGATGAAGGCCACCCGCGCGCCCTGGCCCAGGAAGCCGCCAACCAGCGCGGCGCCAATGCCGGAACCGCCGCCGGTGATGAAGACCGAAGCGTCCGTCAGATCCGGGAAGGTCGGCTTGGTCATGGATGTCCTCTGGCGGGAGTTTCTCGGGCCAAGTGAAGCGGCGGACATCGGTCGGCTCCTCATGCGGCGCGGGCGGGGCGACACCAGTCCGGCAGCCAGTCGGCATGGGCGGTGAGCAGATCGTCGACCAGGTCGCGGATCTGGCGCAGATCGAGTTCGGCGGCGGTGTGCGGGTCCATCATCGCGGCGTGGAAGATGTGGTCGCGGTTCTCGTCCAGCAGCGCGCGGACGGTCAGCTCCTGCACGTTGATCTGGGTGCGCATGAGCGCCGTTAGTTGCGGCGGGATGTCCGTCACCTGCGTGGGCTGGATGCCGTTGGCGTCGACGAGGCAAGGGGTTTCGACGGCCGCACCCTGCGGAAGTTGCGGGATCTGGCCGTGGTTGGGCAGGTTGCCGTAGATCACGTAAGGCGTCGTCCGTGACGATCGCGTTCATCAGGTCGGCGGCGAATTCGTGCGAGCGGCAGACCTCGATCGCTTTCTCCGGCGTTTCGGCCTGTTGCGACCAGGCGGCGATCTGCTCCTCGCAGCGCTTTGGGATATTCGTCGAGCGGGATCGAGAACTGCCCGATCAGATCGGGGCGGTGACTCTTGATGAACCAGGGGACGTACTCGGCGAGGTGCTCGGAGCTTTCGGTACAGAAATAGCCCAGATGCTCCATCACCTCGTAGCGCACCTTGTTGGCGCAGCGGGGCATCAGCAGCGGCGGTTTCGGCAGCCGACCGGCGCGGTAGCCGTTGCGCAGGGCGGGGTAGAGCGACCTGCCCGCGTGGTCCAGGCGCAGGAAGAAGGCGACGTGGTTCACGCCGGCGACGCGGAAGTCGATCTCTGCCTGGGGCAGGTCCAGATCGTGGGCGATCTCCGCCACCGTGTTCTGGACCGAATGGCAGAGGCCGACCTGGCGGATCCGCGGGAAGGCCTCGGCCAGCGCCCAGGTGTTGATCGCCATCGGGTTCACGTATTGCAGCATGAGCGCGTCCGGGCAGAGCTGGCCCATGTCCCGCGCGACGTCCCAGAGCACCGGAACCGTGCGAAGCCCGCGCATGATCCCGCCCACGCCCAGCGTGTCTCCGATGGTCTGGCGCAGGCCGTAGCGGCGCGGGATCTCGAAATCGGTGACGGTGCAAGGCTTGTAGCCACCGACCTGGAAGGCGGTCACGACGAAATCCGCGCCATCGAGGGCGGCGCGCCGGTCGGTGGTGGCAGTCACGCTGGCGCCGGCGCCGGTGGCCTTGATCATGGCCCGCACGACGGCCTCGGACTGCGCCAGCCGGGCGCCGTCGATGTCCATCAGCGCGAATTCCGCCTCCGCCAGCGCAGGCGTCAGCAGGCAATCCCCCACGATGTTGCGCATGAAGATCGTGGAGCCGGCGCCGATGAAGGCGATCTTGACCATGGCGGGTGCTCCCATATCCTTATTTCACCGCGCCCAGCGTGAGGCCGGCGATGAAATGCCTCTGCATCAGGAAGAACATCAGGACCGGCGGCAAGGCCGCGACGATGCTACCCGCGCTCATCAGGTGATAGGCGGCGCGGTACTGGGAGTTGAAGGAGGTGATGCCGGCCGTCACCGGCTGGCTTTCGGCGCCCTGCGTCAGCACCACCGCCCAGAAGTAGTCGTTCCAGATGAAGGTGAAGATCAGCACGCTGAGCGCTGCAATCGCGGGTTTCATCAGCGGCAGGACCACGTACCAGAATATGCGGATTTCGCTGACGCCCTCGACCCGCGCCGCCTCGATCAACTCGTAGGGCAGCGCGCGGATGAAGTTGCGCATGAAGAGCGTGCAGAACCCGGTCTGGAACGCGACGTGGAAAAGCACCAGCCCGGTCTTGGTGTTGTAAAGCCCGAGGTCGAGCGTCAGGTCGCGCACCGGGACCATCAGGATCTGGAACGGTACGAAATTTCCGGCGATGAACATGAAGAAGATCAGCAGGTTGCCACGGAACTTGTAGATGCCGAGCGCGAAGCCGGTCATCGTCGAGAGCGCCACCGCGCCGATCACCGTGGGCACGGTGATCAAGACGGAATTAAGCAGATAGCGCGGCATGTCTGAGGCGAAGAAGACCTTGCCGTAGTTGTTGAACATCTCGAAGGACGACGGCCATCCCCAGTAGTTGCCGGTGGTGAAGTCCGAATCCGGCTTGATGGAAAAGATCGCCACCGCGATGAGCGGCATGAGCCACAGGATGAGCGCCAGCGGCAGCAGCGACTGGTAGCCTGCGCGCGCGGCGGGGGAGGCCTTTTCAATCGGCGCCGGGAACATGCGCGTCCTCCCGTGGCGGCAGCGCGGCTTGCGCCTTTTTCGTCAGGGCGCCTCGGATCGTGTCGTAGGAGACGTGGATGCGGTGGCGCAGTTCCTCCTCGGCCGTGTCGGGGGGCAGCCGGATCCAGCTTGCATGCAGATACGGTGCCTTCGTGCCCACGCCCGCCTCGCGCAACATCGTGGCAGTTTCCGTGTCGGGGCACTTCACCGACACACCGTCATCCGCGCTGCCGCCGATGAGAAAGATCTTGCCACCTACTTTCCAGACATCGTGGCCAGGACCGAAGGGCTCCGACCATTCCGCACCGGGCAGGGCCTTGGAGATGGCGTTGGCCCGCTCGCGGAACTCCATCACCGCGCTCCCTTCTCGTCGCGCCACATCGACCAGAGGAAGTAGGCAATGAAGCAAAGCATGATGAGAAAGAGCACCACCGCGATCGCGGCCCCATAGCCCATGCGGAAGCCGTATTCGGAAAGCGCGACCTCGAACATGTAGAAGGCGAGCACGCGGGAGGAACCGAAGGGGCCGCCTTGGGTCATGATGGAGATGAGATCGAAGCTGCGCAGCGCGCCGATGATGGTCACCACGAAGGCGATGAAGGTGGCGGGGCGCAGCTGCGGCAGCACCACATGCCAGAGCATGCGCCAGCCCTTCGCGCCGTCCAGACGCCCGGCCTCGATCTGCTCGGGATCCACGGCGTTGAGGCCGGTGAGATAGAGGATCATGCAATACGCGGTCTGCGGCCAGAGGCCGGCGGCGATGATGCCGTAGGTCACGAGGTTCTCGTTCCCAAGCACGTTGATCGGGCCCAGCCCGATCCAGCCCAGCACCACGTTCAGAAGCCCGAACGCGGGATCGTAGAACCACGCGAACACGAGGCCGACGACCACCTGGGAGATCACGAAGGGGAAGAAGAAGAGCGACTTGTAGATCCGGATGCCCCGCACGGTCTGGTTCAGGAACAGCGCGATGAAGAGCCCCGCCGGGATC
This sequence comes from uncultured Alphaproteobacteria bacterium, assembly GCA_963721175.1. Lineage (GTDB taxonomy): Bacteria > Pseudomonadota > Alphaproteobacteria > Rhodobacterales > Rhodobacteraceae > Aliishimia. Next base: position 403,590 of record CAVRIG010000007.1, read on the forward strand.
GCCAGCAGGTAGAGGAAGAGCCAGATCAGGTTGTTCTTGAGCGAGACGTAGAACGCGTCGCGGTCCACGAACTCCCAATAGAGCCCCTCGTAGTTCTGGAGCCCGACGAATTCCGCCTCACCCAGCCCGTCCCATTCGTAGAGCGACAGGTTGAAGGATTGGAAGACGGGCAGGATCACGTAGACGAGGAAGAAGAGGATGCCCGGTGCCAGAAACAGCCACGGCGCCAGCGTCTGCTGGTTGCGCGCCCAGACGCCGCGCGGCTGGCGGGCATGGGTCGTGGGCAGGGCAGCTTGCGTCATGGGTCACTCGCTTGTCGGGTGGGGCGCGCCGCTAGACGACGCAACCCGCCCAATTCATGGTCTCATTCGTAGATCCGCTGGCGCGCCCGTTCGAGCTTGTCGAGGATCCGGTCGAGGTTGTCGGGCTTGACCATGAATTCCTGAAACCCCTCCATCGAGACCTTCGCCATCTCCGCCGAGGCATCGCGGTCCCAGAACTGCGCCACGCCGCCGGGGCTGTTCGTGGACAGCATCTCGAAGCCCTGCTGCAGGAACTTGTCGTCACCCACCGAAGCCGAGCGTTCACCGGCAATTGCCCGAGATTCTCGCCGTTGTTGATCCAGGTCTGGACCTCCGGCGACACGACATAGCGCAGGAATTCCCGCGCGGCTTCCTTGTTCTGCGCATTGGCCGGGATGTGGAAGGTATCCGTCGGCGCGTCCTCGGCCATTTCCACGTCCGGGTTGATCGCCGGGAACTGGTAGAAGTCGAGCTGGTCGTCCGTGAGCCCCGCCTCGCGCATCGGCGCCACGGCGAAGTTGCCCATCAGGTAGGCAGCCGCGTCGCCCTTCACCATGAAGGGCAGCGCCTCCTGCCAGCTGTAGGTCTGGTGGTCGTCGATGAAGGCGCCCATGTCGATGAGTTCCTTCCAGTTGGCGAAGGTGGCCCGCACCCGGTCGTCCGTCCACGGCACCTCGCCATTGGCCAATGCCATGTGGAAGTCGAACCCGTTGGTGCGCAGATTGAGGTAGTCGAACCAGCCGCCCGCCGTCCACAGGAACTTCGTCCCGATGGTGAAGCACTTCACGCCGGAATCGAGAAGCGCCTGGCAGTTGGCCTTCATCTCCTCGAACGTTTCGGGCTCGGCCAGCCCCAGATCGTCGTAGATGTCCTTCCGGTAGTAGACCCCCCATTGGTAATAGGTATAGGGCACGCCCCATTGCTTGCCGTCGATGGTCATGGCGCCCTTGGTGGATTCAAGGTTGTCGGCGATCGCCGGCTCCTCCCACAGGTCGGAGACATCCTCGAACAGCCCCGCGTCGACATACGGCCCCATCCGGTTCGCGGCATACCACGTCGCGACATCGGGCGCGTTGGCGGTCAGGAAGTTGCGGATCTGCGTCTTGTAGGCCTCGCGGTCGATCACTGTGGTTTCGATGTTGAGATCAGGGTGCAGCTCCCCGAAATCGGCGATCATCTTCTCCATCGTCTCCCGCGGCGCGGGGTTGGAGGTGTCGAGGAAGATCTTCAGATCCCCCGTCAATTCTGCCGATGCCGCTCCCGCCAATACCGTGGTGCAGGCAAATGCCGACAGCGCTGTGCGAATAGTCTTCGTCATGGTGTCCTCCCTTCGGGTTTCGGGTGGGCTGAAGTCCTCTCTCCAGTACCATTATGTGAAACCAAGTTTTATTTATTGAAAACTACACTCCGACTCGCCTAGGGTTGTCAACAGCGATTGCGCCCGCCGCCACGATAGGAGGCTTCCCGCCGAGGTGGCAAGGCGCATGAATGGGAGGAACATCCGATGTCCGAAGGCGGCACCGTCGGCAAGGCGATGGCGGTCCTGGATCAGGTCGCGGCCATGGGGCGGCCGGTGCGGTTCGGCAAGTTGCTGGAAGGCAGCGACCTGCCCAAGGCGACGCTCTACCGGCTGGTGCGGACGCTGACGGACCAGTCGCTCCTGACCTTCGACGCGGACCGGCAGACCTATGCGCTGGGCGTGCGGCTGGTGCGGCTGGCTCATGCGGCCTGGCAGCAAAGCTCGCTGGCGCCGATCGCGCGGCCCTTCCTCGACCGGCTGAGCGCGGATCTGGGAGAGACAGTGCACCTGGCGCAACTCGACAACGCGCAGGTTCTCTACGTCGACAAACGCAATGCCGCACGGCCGGTGGAGATGTTCTCGGACGCGGGCAAGGTCGGCCCCGCCTATTGTACCGGTGTCGGCAAGGCGATGCTGGCCTTCCTCGAAGGGGATGCCCTGGACGCCGCGCTGGACCAGCAGAGCTACCACCGGTTCACGCCTGCGACCCTGCGGTCGGCGGAGGAATTGCGGCAGGAGCTGATGCAAATCCGCGCGCGTGGCCACGCCTTCGACCGGGAGGAACACGAACCGGGGATCATCTGCCTCGCCGTGCCCGTGCTGTCGAATACGGGCCGCATGAAGGGCGCACTGTCGGTGACGGTGCCGACCGAGCGCATGACGCTGGGCGACCTGGAACGGCTCGCCCCGCAAGTGAAGGACACGGCGTCGAAGATCGGGCGGGAGGCGGATGCCTGGAACTTCCCCGATCCGAGCGCGAGACGGGAGGGGACGACATGACTGGCGTGACGTTGGAGGGCGCGATCAAGCGCTACGGCGAGGTGCAGGTGATCCACGGCATCGACCTCACGATCGCGGACGGGGAGTTCTGCGTCTTCGTCGGGCCGTCGGGCTGCGGCAAGTCCACGCTCCTGCGGATGATCGCGGGGCTGGAGGAGACCACCGAGGGCGCAATCCATATCGGTGCCCGCGACGTGACGCGGCTCGACCCCTCCGAACGCGGCGTGGCGATGGTGTTCCAGACCTATGCGCTCTATCCGCACATGACGGTGGAGGAGAACATGGGCTTCGGGCTGAAGATGACCGGCCATCCCAAGGCGGAGATCACCGAGAAGGTGAGCGAGGCCAGCCGCATCCTGAAGCTCGACGACTACCTCAAGCGCAAGCCGAAGGCGCTGTCGGGCGGGCAGCGGCAGCGGGTGGCGATCGGACGCGCTATCGTGCGGGGGCCGGAGGTGTTTCTCTTCGACGAGCCGCTCTCGAACCTCGATGCGGAGCTGCGCGTGGAGATGCGGGTGGAGATCGCGCGGCTGCACCAGGAGATCGGGGCGACGATGATCTACGTCACCCACGACCAGGTCGAGGCGATGACGCTCGCCGACAAGATCGTGGTGCTGCGCGCTGGGCGGGTCGAGCAGGTGGGCGCGCCGCTGGAGCTCTACCGCGATCCCGACAACCGCTTCGTCGCGGGGTTCATCGGGTCCCCCGCGATGAATTTCCTGAAGGCGAAGGTATCGGGCGGGGCGGTCGAGGTGCCCGCCCTGGCGCAGTCGGTGGAGGTGCCCGTGACGTTGCCCTCCGACGGGACGGAGGTGATCCTGGGGCTCAGACCCGAGCACATGGAGGTCGACCGGACGGGCGACAGCCTCACCGTGGATCTGAGCGAGGCTCTGGGCGGCGTCAGCTACACCCACCTGACGGCACCGACCGGAGAGGCGCTGATCGTGGAGGAACGCGGCGACGAGCGGGCGCGCGCGGGCGACAGGGTTGGCCTGCGCTTCGATCCGGGCCGTGCGCTTCTGTTTGATGCGAGGACCGAGGTGCGTATGCGATGACGTGATCGAATTGCCGTCCTCGCCGCGAAATGGCGAAGCGGACGCGATCAGAGATCGGAGCGTACACTTGGGATGTCGACCGTGCCGAAGACGCGGCCCGAGGGCGAGCCGGTGGGCGAGCCGCCGGGAGGTTCCTCGCTGACGCCGAGGGTCAGGACGCCTTCGACCGCGGCGATTTCCGGTGGCAGGGGCAGCCGCACTGTCTCGCCCTCCGGCCAGAGACCGACTGACTGGGCGGGTTCGCCGGGGCCATGCGCCCAGACCTGCAGGATGCGGCCGGTTGGTGCCGCGCCCTCGGTCCGGGTCATCGTGACCTCGTTCCGGCGCTTGTCGACAAGGGCGACCACGCGGAAATCGCCGCTCTCGCTGGCGATCGTGGCGGCGTAGAGCGGACCGCGCTGCGGCTCGGGTGCGCCGAGCAGCAGCCAGCCCAGGAGTGCGGCCAGCGCCAGCGCGGCGAGGCTGAACCCGCGCCAGATCCCGGCACGCTCCCAGAACGAGGGCTTCGCTGCCTCGGGAAAGAGACGGGTCATCAGGTCGGGCTTGCTGCTCCGCGATGGCGTTTCCGGCGCGAGGTCGGCGGCGAGCGGCGCGAGGCGCGCCTCCCAGTCGAGGACCATCCGGCGGAAGGCCGGGTCCGTCCGCATCCGCTCCTGCGCCGCGCGCAACTCCTCGCCGTCGAGCAGGCGGAGCGCGTACTCGGCGGCGCGGGCATCGTCTTCGTCCCTGCGTTCGATCTCGTCGGTCATCGGGACATGCACTCCCTCAGAGCGATGAGACCGCGCCGCAACCACGTGCGCATGGTGTTGAGCGGCACGTCGAAGCGCGCGGCGAGATCCGCGTAGCTCTGCCCGTCGAGATAAGCGCCCACGAGGGCGGCGCGCCGATCCTGCGGCAGGTCGTCGAGGCAGGCGGTCAGCTTCTTCGCATCGGAGGCGGCAATGGCGGATTGTTCCGGGTTCGGACCCGATGCGGGAAACGTGTCCTCGTAATCCGCGAAATCGCTTGTGGTCCGCTGTGCCCGCAGCCTGTCGATGGCCGTGTTCCGCGCGATCGTGATGAGCCATGTCATCGGGGAGTGGCCGGTCACCTGGAACCGGTCCGCGTGCTTCCAGATCTTTACAAAGGCATCCTGCATCGCGTCTTCGGCCTGTCCCCGGTCCCTCAGGACACGCAGGCAGACCGCGAGAAGTTTCCCGGACGTCGCGTCAAAGAGGCCGGAGAATGCGGCGCGGTCGCCGAGCGCGGTCCGGGCGATCAGGTCTTCAATCTCGGATCGTTCCATGTCCCGCTATGGGTCCCCGCACCACGCCTCGCTACTCGTATCGCCCACCCCCGCAGGCCCTTGCACCTTTTCGATGATCCCGCGGCAACGCAACCGAAAAACCAACCGCCGCCTGTGGGTGGTGGTCAGCCCGGGCTCATCCCGCGCAGCCGTTCGGACCGGCGGCGCAGCAGCTCGACCACCGTCAGAAGCACGATGGAGATGGCGACGAGGATCGTCGCCACGGCCAGGATCGTCGGGCAGATCTGCTCGCGCAGGCCGGTGAACATCTGCCAGGGCAGCGTCTTCTGCCCGGCCGAGCCGACGAAGAGCACCACCACCACCTCGTCGAAGGAGGTGATGAAGGCGAAGAGCCCGCCCGAGATCACGCCCGGCAGGATCAGCGGCATCTGCACCCGGAAGAAGGTCGTGACCGGGTTCGCGCCCATGTTCGCCGGCCGCCCGCGTCAGCGACCGGTCGAACCCGACCAGCGTCGCCGTCACGGTGATGATGACGAAGGGGATGCCCAAGGCCGCGTGGGCCAGCACGACGCCCCAGTAGGTGCCCTGCAAGCCGATCGCGGGAGTAGAAGAAGTACATGCCCGCCGCCGAGATGATCAGCGGCACGATCATCGGCGAGATCAGGATCGCCATGATCGCCCGGCGGAACGGCACATGCGGCTGGCTGAGGCCGATGGCCGCCAGCGTGCCGAAACCGACCGACAGCAGCGTCGCGACCGGCGCGATCATCACCGAATTCCGCAGCGCCTGCTGCCAGTCGGTGGTGGTGAAGAAGTCGCGGTAGTGCTTGAGCGAATAGCCCGTCCGGATCGAAGCGCAGCATCTCGGGCGTGAAGGTGAAGAAGTTCTCGGCGTTGAAGCTGAGCGGCATGACCACGAGGATCGGCGTGATCAGGAAGACGAAGATCGCGCCGCAGATCACCCGGAAGCTGTAGTGCCAGAGCACCTGGCCGGCGGTCAGGTAGGGCGGCAGGCCTGGCGCGGTAGCGGCCGTAGCCGAGCCAGTAGATGAACCAGCCGAAGAACCAGCCGAAGAGCGCCACCGACGATCAGCCCGGCCAGACCGCCGAACAGCGAAGCCCGCCAGCGCGAAGACCGCGACAAGCGCCCCAGCGGAAGGTCCGTTCCTGCTCCGGTCGCAGCAGGGACATCGCGACGAAGGCGAGCCCCGCGATCAGACGGCTGCGCCGATCACGACGCCCAGCAGGTCCGGAGCCCTGGGCGGTGCCGACGAAGAGGCCCGCAAGAGCGCGCCCGCCGCGCCGACGACGCCGGCAGGTGAAGCGCAGGGGCATGACTTCGGTTTCGGTGATGACGACATCGGAGTGAGACATCGGTCATGGCTCACCCCCCAGCTTCACGTTGTCGATGCCGACGATCTTGTCATAGGCCCAGTAGAGGACCAGCACGACCGCCAGCAGGATCGACCCCAGCGCGGCCGCAAGGCCCCAGTTGAGCGAGGACGAGATGTGGTAGGCGATCCGGTTCGAGATGAACGTGCCGGTGGTGCCGCCGACGATTTCGGGCGTGATGTAGTAGCCGATGGACAGGATGAAGACGAGGATCGAGCCCGCCCCGATGCCCGGCACCGATTGCGGGAAGTAGACCCGCCAGAAGGCCGTCCAGTTGGTCGCGCCCAGCGATTTCGCCGCGCGCAGGTAGGACGGCGGGATCGTCTGCATCACCGAATACAGCGGCAGGATCATGAACGGCAGCAGGATGTGCGTCATCGCGATGATCGTGCCGAACTGGTTGTTGATCATGACCAGCCGGTCGTTGTCCGCGACCAGGCCGAGCCAGACCAGCACGTCGTTGATCACGCCCTGCTGTTGCAGCATCACCTTCCAGGCCGAGGTCCGCACCAGAAGCGAGGTCCAGAAGGGCAGCAGCACGAGGATCATCAGCAGGTTCGCGGTGCGCATCGGCAGGTTCGCCAGCAGCCAGGCCACCGGATAGCCCAGCAGGATGCAGGAGCCGGTGATGATCAGCGACATGATACAGCGTCCGCTTGAACAGCATGATGTAGATCTGCTGGTTCTCGGGGCGCGCCTCGGGGCCGTCGGGGGTTTTCTGCATGTCGACGGCGTTCAGGAAGTAGCCGGCGGTGTAGTGGGGCGAGTAGGTCTGGATCGTGCGTCCAGGTCTCGATCGCGCCCCAGTCCTCGTCCTCGTCGAGGAAGGCGCCCTTGAACGTCGATCTGCGGGCAGGCCGCGCGCCATCTCGGCGGCCTTCGCTGCAACTCTGCAGCGCCGGGCCGGTATAGCCCGATACGTCGGCGCCGGTCCTCAGATCCATCAGGAGCGAGATATAGACCGCTTCCCATGGCTCCTCTTCCGCGACGACATCGCCGTCGACGATTGCGGCGAAGAGCGCGAAGGCGGAATAGGCGCTGGCCGTACGCGGCAGCAGTGCCGAGATCTCCGCGCCAGGAACGAACTTGATATCGCCGCCGAACCCGTCGCCGGTCAGTTGACCAAGGCGGGCGCGCTGGGCGGCGAGCACCGCCTCATCGGCCTCGCCGCCGTCGCCGACCGGTCATCAGCTCGTACCAGAAGGCTTCGCTCTTCCCAGACGTCGTTCAGATCCTCCAGCGCGTCGCCTGCAGTCCTCGCCGATGTCGTCGACGCTGCGGCCCGCCTGGCGGAACAGCGAGGAAATCCCGGATTGTTCGTAGTTCAGGCGCGAGCCGAGGCGGGTGTGCTGCTTGGCCTCGGCGGCGAGGAACAGGTCGTAGTAGAGCGCCTCGTAGACGGCCTCGTCCGGCAGACTCGCCCTGTGTTCGGTCCCAATTCGTCCAAGCCATCGACGGTCCGCGGCAGCGTGTCGCCGACGATCTGGTTCTCGACCGAGCGGAACAGCATGTCGGCGATCGGCGCGATGAAGGTGATGAGCACGAAGATCAGCAGCGGCGCGATCAGCATCAGCGCGCGCAGTCTTCTGCGACGCTGAGCGCCCGGGCGAGGCTGCGCTTGAGCGGCGTGCCGTCGGCGGCCAGGATCGGGCCCTTCTCATCCTTGGCGTCGGTATCGGTCGTGTCTGCCGTAGCGTCGGCCATCTCAGACGCCCTCGACCAGGAGGATGGTGCTGTCGGCGGTGCGCTGGCGGATCTTGGCGACCTCCTGGTAGTCGGGATCGTTGTAGGCGGTGACAGCGGCCTCGTAGGAGGGGAATTCGATCACCACGTGGCGCTCATGGGCGTCGCCCTCCATCAACTGCGATTGCCCGCCGCGGACGATGAACGTGCCGCCCAAGCCCTGAAGGATCGGCGTGTCCTTCTCCACGTACTCCTTGTAGGCCTCGGGGTCGTTCACGGTGATATGGCCGATGATGTAACCTTTGGGCATCGCTCTCTCCCGGTCTTCCCGGATTGCGCCCGACCCCTTCGACAGGGCCGGCGCGGCGGCCCCGGGACGAACCCGGAACCACCAGTTTCGTCAGTGCGGCTTACTGCGCCAGCCAGGCCTGGAACTTCGCGTCGATATCGTCGCGATAGTCAGCCCAGAACTCGTAGTTGTAGATGAAGTGTTCTTGGCGTTCGCCGGGTCGGTCGGCATGTGCGGCGCCATCTCGATGCCAAGCTCGGCGTGCTTGCCGACCAGCGGCGCGGAGGATCGCGCGGGCCGGGCCGTAGGAGATGTACTTGGCCTGGTCGGCCAGACGCTGGGTGTCGGTGGCGAACTGCACGAAGTCCTTCACGCGGGCCAGACGGTCTTCCGGCAGGCCGGTCGGGAATGATCCAGCCGTCGAGGTCGAACACCTGTGCGTCCCACAGCATCGCGACGGGCTGGTCCTGCTCCTCGATGACGCGAGAACAGCGGCCGTTGTAGGTGGAGCCCATGACGACTTCGCCATCGGCCAGAAGCTGCGGCGTGTCGGCGCCGGCGGACCACCAGATCACGTCTGTCCTTGATCGTGTCGAGCTTGGCGAAGCGCCGCTGCTGGCCTTCCTCGGTCTCCAGAACGTCGTAGACTTCGTCCTTGGGCACGCCGTCGCACAGCAGCGCCCATTCCATGTTGTTGATCGGGCGCTTTTCCAGCGCGCGCTTGCCCGGATAGGTTTCCAGGTCGAACATCGCGCAGATCGACGTTCGGGCTCGGGCGCGCCTTCGGGCACCATGTCGGTGCGATAGCCGAAGGTGGTCGAATAGACGATCTGCGGGATGTAGCAGTCGCTGACAATCAGGTCGCCGAAATCATCCGAAGCCGACGTGCCGTCCGGCGCGGGCGCCAGCAGTTCGTCATGGTCGATCTCCATCGCCAGACCTTCGTCGCAGAGGCGGATGGCGTCGGCGGCGACCACGTCGACGAGGTCCCAGGTCATGTTGCCGGCCTCGTTCATCGCGCGCAGCTTGGCCACGGCCTCGTTCGAGCTTTCGTCACAGACGACCTCGATGCCCGTCGCGGCCTTGTAGGGCTCGACATAGGCTTTCAGCTGCTGTTCTGATAGGCGCCACCCCAGGTGACGATGGTCATGGAGTTGGCCAGTTCTCGCAGTCCGGCAGATCCGGCGCATCCTGCGCCGAAGCCAGGGTCGCCACGGCACAAAGTGCGGAGGAGGCGAGTAGAAGCTTGGTCGTATTCATTGGTTACTCCCTAGTTCGAACCCGGTTCTTGCTAAGATTCAGGGACGCGCACCGGGCAACGCCCCCCATGGCCTCGCGCCGCGGACGTCAGGCGTCGAGCGCGCGGCAATCATCGTGCGAGCCAGCCGATCTCGATCTGCTCGCCCGGTTCCAGCCGGACCTGGTCCGGCGCGTTGCGGGTCTTGATGATGAAGTCGTCCTTGCCCGCGACCCTCAGGCGGGTGCGGAAGATGTCGCCCATGTAGATGAACTCCAGCACCTCGGCCTTCAGCGTGTGCGCGTCCGGCGACAGGCGATCCTTGTTGAACTCGACCCGCTCGGGTCGGATCGACACGCAGCGTGCGCTCGCCCGCCTTGGTCACGTTGACCGGCTTGGCGTCGATGAGGTCGCCGCTGTCCAGCTTGACGAGACAGGTATCGCCCTTGATCTCCTTGACGACCCCGTCGAGCGTGTTGTTCTCGCCGATGAACTGCGCGACGAAACTGTTCTCCGGCGCCTCGTAGAGCTTGTCTGGGGCGGCGAGCTGCTGGATCCGGCCGTCGTCGAACACGGCGACGCGGTCGGACATGGTCAGCGCCTCGGTCTGGTCGTGGGTGACGTAGACCGACGGTGATCCCCAGATTGTCGGCGATGCGCTTGATCTCGAACTGCATGTGCTCGCGCAACTGCTTGTCGAGCGCGCCCAGCGGCTCGTCCATCAGCACCAGCTCCGGCTCGAACACCAGCGCGCGGGCCAGGGCGACGCGCTGCTGCTGCCCGCCCGAAAGCTGCGCGGGACGGCGGCCGCCGAAGGCCCCCATCTGCACCATGTCGAGCGCGCGCTTGACCTTCTTCTCGCGCTCTGCCTTGCCCATCTTGCGGACTTCCAGCGGGAAGGACAGGTTCTCTGCCACCGTCATGTGCGGAAAGAGCGCGTAGTTCTGGAACACCATGCCGATGCCGCGCTTGTGCGGCGGAATGTCGTTGATCGACGTTCCGCCGAGGCGGATGTCGCCGTGGGTCGCCGTCTCGAACCCGGCAAGCATCATGAGGCAGGTCGTCTTGCCCGACCCCGACGGTCCGAGCATCGTCAGGAACTCGCCCTTCGGCATGGAAAGGTTGAGGTCCTTCACGACGAGCGTCTCGCCGTCATAGCTCTTCTGGACGCGTTCGAACTCGACGAAAGCGTCGTTTTTCGATCCGTCAGCCACTCAGGGCTCCCCGTTGTCTCGTTTCGCTTAGCCTGCGAATTGATGATGAATAAATAGAGGAATCGAGCCGGTAGCAAGCCGGTTGCCGGTGTTCGTGCGGCAGATTCTCCCCGACAGAGCCGAAAATTCGGTCAGATGCACGTTATCAGGCAGGTTTCCGGGCGACGTTTCGACCTTGCGTTGTAGCAGCACCGTTCTTCGCTGTAATTGCCGACGCGGTTCCGAATCCGGCCGGGTGCGCGGACGCTGGGAGACATGGACGTTCCAGTGTTCCGGAATGATTCCATGCGTTTGACCGGCGCTCTTCCAGCGCGCGAGGCTCTCATCACGCGGCGAAACTCGCCAGTGCCGCATCCGCCTTGGGCTTCTCTTTCTCGACCGCTTTCTGCCAGACCGGACCGTAGCCGCGCATCTCGAGCGGGGCGGCCAGGAAAGCTTGCGCCTCTTGCCTGTGCTCGGCTGAGTATTCGGCGGCGATCCGGGCCAGTCCGTCCTCGTACCAGCCGATCATCGCGCGCATCTCGCGGCGCTCCGCCATCCAGCCGAAGGGGTCGAGCGCCGTTCCGCGGAACCGCCGGCCCTTGGCGAGCCAGCGCATGGCGCCCTGCATCCAGGGGCCGAACTTGCGCTTGACCGGCCGCCCGCGCGCGTCCTTGCGCCAGTTCAGGATCGGCGGCGCCATGTGGTAGGAGACGCGCAGATCGCCATCGAACTGATCCCTGAGCCCGTCAAGGAACCCGGTTTCCATGTGCAGCCGCGCGACTTCGTACTCGTCCTTGTAGGCCATGAGCTTGAAGAGCGACCTTGCTGCGAGCCCGCGCAGGTCCTCGTCCGCGACTCCCGCGGCGAAACGATCGAGCGTGGCGCGGTAGCGCGCCCCATAGTCCGCGTCCTGATAACGCGTCAGCCGCTGAACACGATCCTCCACGATTTCCAAGAAGGTCTCCGGCGCGCGGGTCTCGGATGGCATCAGGTCCTTCACCTCATCCGCGCGGATGGCCAGCGCGCGTCCAAGCGCGAAGGCCTGAAGGTTTGCCTCGACCGCCACACCGTTCAGACGGATCGCCTGGATCAGCGCGGCCTCGCTCACCGGGACGAGCCCCTTCTGCCAGGCGGCCCCCATCAGGATCACGTTGGCGAAGACCGTGTCGCCCATGAGTTGATCGGCCAGCCGGTTCGCGTCGACGCCCCAGAGCGCGTCGGGGCCGATGGCGTCCGCGATGGTCCGCAAGCGCTCGTCGATGCGCAGGTCGGCGTCGCGGCGCAGCACCAGATCGCCCGTGGGCATGGACGCGGTGTTGAGAACCATCTGCGTGCCGCGGCGGTAATGCGCCGACGCCTTGGGGGCGGAGGACACCACCACGTCGCAGCCGATCACCGCATCCGCCGCCGCCGGATCGATGCGCACCTGGTGGATGTCCTCGGGCCGCGGAGCCAGACGGATGTAGCTGAGCACGGTGCCGAATTTCTGCGCGAAGCCGGTGAAGTCGAGCACCGAAGAGCCCTTGCCCTCCAGATGCGCCGCCATGGTGATGACCGCGCCCACGGTGATGACCCCGGTACCGCCGACACCTGTCACCAGCAGCTCGAACGGCGCGTCGAGCCGGACGGGTTCCGGCGCGGGCAGGTCGCGCAGGACCTCGTCGAGGCGCGGATCCCGGTTCTTGCGGCGCGTGCCGCCCTCGATGGTGACGAAGGAGGGACAGAAGCCGTTCAGGCAGGAATAATCCTGGTTGCAGCTCGACTGGTTGATCTGGCGCTTGCGGCCGAGCGGGGTTTCCAGCGGCTCCACGCTCAGGCAGTTCGACTCCACTGAACAGTCGCCGCAGCCCTCGCAGACCTCGGGGTTGATCACCACGCGCGCCGGCGCCTCGGCCATCTTGCCGCGCTTGCGGCGGCGGCGCTTTTCGGTGGCGCAGGTCTGGGCATAGATCAGCACCGACACGCCGGGCACCTCGCGGATCTCGCGTTGCAGCGGCATCATCTCCGCGCGGTCGTGGAAGGTCGTGCCGGAGGGAAACTCCCCACGCGGAAACTGCGCGATGTCGTCGGAGACGATGGCGATGCGCTCCACGCCTTCCGCCCGGCAGGTCTGGGCGATGCCCTGCACGCTGACGGGACCGTCCACGGGCTGGCCGCCGGTCATTGCGACCGCGTCGTTGAACAGGATCTTGTAGGTGATGTTGGTGCCCGCCGCGACCGCCTGCCGGATCGCGAGCGAGCCGGAATGGTACCAGGTGCCTTCGCCGAGGTTCTGGAACATGTGCTTGTTGCCGGTGAAGCGGGAGGCCGCGACATGCGGCACACCTTCGCCGCCCATCTGCGCGTAGCCCACCGTGTTGCGGCCCATCCAGCTTGCCATGACGTGGCAGCCGATGCCGGAGGCGGCGAGGGAGCCGTCGGGCACCTTGGTCGAGCTGTTGTGCGGGCAACCCGAGCAGAAATAGGGCGTGCGGGTCGCGCCCTCGACATTGAGCTTCGGCGGTTCGGTCTTCGTGAGCGCGGCGGCCTTGGCGGGCAGGTTCTCCTCTGGGAAGAACCGGTCCAGCCGCTTCGCGACGATGGGCAGGAGGATGCGGGGCGACAACTCGCCGGTCCAGGGGATCAGCGGCGCGCCCTCGCTTTCGTACTTTCCCACCATCTTCTCGGGCTTCGATCCCGGCCAGTCGTAGAAATACTCCTTGAACTGGCTTTCGATGATCCCACGCTTTTCCTCGACGACCAGGATCTCCTGCTTACCTTGGACGAAATTCATCGCGTCGCGCAGGCCCAGCGGCCAGACCATGCCGACCTTGTAGATGTCGATGCCCAGCCGGCGGCAGGCGGCGGCGTCGATGCCGAGCAGGCGCAGCGTTTCCAGCAGGTCCAGATGCGCCTTGCCGGTGGTGACGAAACCGAACCGCGCGTCTTTCACGCCGTAGATCGCGCGGTCGATCGGGTTCGCCTCGACAAAGGTGCGCACCGCGTCGAGCTTGTGGCCGATCCGCGTCTCGATCTCGGCACTTGGCAGGTCGGAGGAGCGGACATGCAACCCGCCGGGCGGCAGGGCGAACTCGGGCATGGTGAAGGCGCGGTCGGGCTTCAGCTCCACCGATTGCCCGCTTTCGACCGTCTCGGAGATCGCCTTGAACCCGACCCAGGTGCCGGAAAAGCGCGAGAGCGCCAGCCCGTATTCCGCGTATTCGAGGTATTCCGCCACGTTCGCCGGGTTCAGCGTGGGCATGAACCAGGCCATGAAAGCCACGTCCGACTGGTGCGGCATCGAGGAGGAGACGCAGCCGTGATCGTCGCCCGCGACCACCAGCACGCCGCCCTTCGGCGCGGAGCCGTAGGCGTTGCCGTGGCGCAGCGCATCGCCCGACCGGTCGACGCCGGGGCCCTTGCCGTACCACATGGAGAAGACGCCCTCGACCTCGCAAGCGGGGTCCAGCGTCGCCTGCTGCGACCCCAGCACCGCGGTGGCGCCGAGGTCCTCGTTGACGGCCGGAAGGAACTCGATGCGGTGCTCTCCCAGCGTCTTTTTCGCGCGCCACATCTCCAGATCGACGGCGCCCAGGGGGGAGCCGCGATAGCCGGAGACGAAACCCGCGGTGTTCAGCCCTGCGGCCTTGTCGCGGCGCGCCTGGTCCAGCATCGCACGGACCAGCGCCTGCGTTCCGGTCAGGAACACGCGACCCTCGATCAGGCGGTAGCGGTCGTCGAGTTGATAGGTGTCGAATGCGGTCTCGAAGCGGGACATGGGCGCGATCCTCCGTCGGTTTGAGCGCAGTTTAGCGCGGGAAGCGTCCAAGCGCCTGCCAGAAATCCCGAACTCAAGGGCCGTCGTGCGCAGATTGTTCCATGCCGGGGCGGAAGCCGGAAGAAATTACTCCGCCGCGGTTTCCAGTCCCAGACCCGAGATCTCGCGCAGGGCCTGCACGATCTCCGCCACGCCTTCGCGATGTTTCAGCTGTGCGAAGAAGAACGGCCGGCCGCCGCGCATCCGTTCCGCATCCCGCGCCATCACGTCGAGCGAGGCGCCGACATGGGGCGCGAGGTCGGTCTTGTTGATCACGAGGATGTCGGATCGGGTCAGCGCCGGGCCGCCCTTGCGCGGGATGTCCTCGCCCGCCGCGGTGTCGATCACGTAGATCGTCACGTCCGCAAGTTCCGGCGAGAAGGTGGCGGACAGGTTGTCGCCGCCGCTCTCGATCAGGATCACCTCCACCTCCGGGTGCCGCTCCACCATGCGCGCGACGGCGGCGATGTTGATCGAGGCATCCTCGCGGATCGCGGTATGCGGGCAGCCCCCCGTTTCCACCCCGATCACGCGGGAGGCGGGCAGGATCTGCATCCGCATCAGCGCCTCGGCATCCTCCTGCGTGTAGATGTCGTTGGTGATGACGCCGATGGAGTGGCGGTCTTTCAGTGCCTCGGCCAGCCGCGCGGTGAGCGTGGTCTTGCCGGCGCCCACGGGGCCGCCGATGCCGATGCGGAGCGGGCCGTTGGGAGATTGGGTCATGCCGTCATCCTTGCATTGCCGATAGGATCAGAAGTGCCGCGCCGACGAGGAGGCAGAGCGGCCCGTAGAGCCGGCGGTCCAGCCGCGCGAAGTCTGCCTCCGGCGTGAGCCTGCGCCAGGACGGCATGTAGGCCGCGAGGCCCCGGGCGACAAAGACGCCGCCCGCGAGTATCAGCAGGATCCGCTGTCCCGGCAACTCCGGCGTGAAGGGCAGGGAGGCCACGAACGCCAAAGCCACCGCGACCAGGGCGCAAGGCACTGCGCCCGGCATCCGGATGACGCCGCGCGTGCCGATGACGTGCCGGGCGAGGCGGGCCTCGTCGCGGATCGGCGTCCAGAGCCCGAGCGCCCAGGCCAAGTGCAGCAAGGCGATCACGACGAGGACTGCCGCGACAATTGCCGCGAGCGGCATCATGTCCGGAAGACCTTGCTGTGCAGGGTCTCGTGCTGCATCGCCGCGATGTCAGCCAGGAAAGCCGAGGAATGCAGGTCGTGAGGACCAAGGGTCAGGCTCGCCTGCGCCAGATCCTCGATGCCGGGTTGCAACGCCGCCAGCACCCGCTGTCCGTCCGTCTGGCCCAGCGGCACGCGGCGGACGGCGGCGGAGACGAGAGTGGCCGCGAAAGCCTGCAGATAGAAGCGCAGGGTCAGGTCGAGAGGGAGCCGTTTCAGCGCGGCGGCGCGGCCGACAGCGACGGAGTAAGTTTGGTCGGCCAGCGTCTCGAGCCCCATGGCGCGGAGCGTGCGAGCGAATGCGGCACCCTGTTCGCGGGTCTCGGTCACGCGCCCTTGTGCAGCGCAGAATGCCAGGCAGAGCTCATCGAGCGCCTCCAGTTCCGCCGGGTCCTGCGCCGAGAAGGCAGAGACGACGAAGATCGCATCGTTCCGGCCGGTCCCGTGATGCAGCAGCGCCTCCACCCAAGTCTGCAAATCGGTGGCGGAGGTCAGATTGCCCGCTTCGATCGCCCATTCCAGCCCATGGGAATAGGCGAAGGATCCGACTGGAAATCCGGGCGAAAACCACTGCGCCAGCGTCAGGGCCGGGTCAGCGGCCATCGGAGTGCTCCTGTACCTCGAGATGCGAATGGCCGTGATCGTGGCTGTGCGTGCGGCCGTGGCCATAGGCGCCGCCATCGGGCGTGAAAGGTTCGGTCACGTCGCGCAACTCCGCCCCGAGGCGCTGGAGCATGTCGCGGATCACGTGGTCGCGCTGGATCAGCAGGCGGTCGGGCTCGATCTGGCAGGGTGTGTGGCGGTTGCCGATATGCCAGGCCAGCCGGGGCAGGGATTCGTCCCCGCACCTCGATCAGCGGTTCGGTCGCTGCGATGACGCGGATCTCTCCGCCATCTTCCAGCACCAGCACCCCGCCATCGCCGAGCGATGTCGTCTGCGGCAGGTCGACGAGCAGCTTCCCGCCATCGGACATTGCCAGCACCTTGCGGCGCAGAAACCGCGCTTCGTAGTCTAGGCGCAGTTCACCGACGATAGTTCCGTGGGAATGGTCGTGGTAGGTCCGTGCGATACGGGCCTCGGTAATACGGGGGGCGGTCATGTCGCCCCCCGGCATGTCATCCGCGCTGTCAGATGTAGAAGCGCGGAGCGAAGATCCTGCGCACGGCGTCGGCTCGTGTCGTGCCGCGTGCGGCGAGTTCGGCATCGCTCATGTTGCTCAGCTGTTTCAGAGCCTGCGCCTGGCTGCCGCTTTCCGCCAGAGTGACCAGACCGTTCCAGATCCGGTTGAAGAAGCGTGTCACCGGATTGGCCGATACGCCACCGTTTTGAGACACATGTGAAGATGCAAAGTCCGTCATCGGAAACCTCTTGCTGTTTGCCTTGGTTCCCTCCCTTGAGCAGTAGATGGCCCCAGCGCGTTCGCGCCACCACCCCCAAGCCGGAATGCCCGGGTTGCGCCGGGCGCATGGGAGTTTTCACGGACTTTTCATGGTTTTGTGCTTCGGGCCTCGAGTTCATGAACATGTCGCTCCATAACTTGGCCACCGGCCGATCCTAGAACAGGAAATAGCGCTGCGCCATCGGCAGTTCGCGCGCCGGTTCGCAGGTCAGCAGCTCGCCGTCGGCGCGCACCTCGTAGGTCTCCGGGATCACCTCGATCTTCGGCGTGGCGTCGTTCAGCATCAGGTCCTTCTTGCCGATCCCGCGGGTGTTCCTGACCGCCACCGTGTCCTTGGCGAGGCCCAGCGCCTTGCCGATCCCGTCGGCCTGCGCGGCCTCGGAGACGAAAGCTGACGGCGGAGCGTTCGACCGACCGCCCGTAGGCGCCGAACATGGGCCGGGTGTAGACCGGCTGCGGCGTCGGGATCGACGCGTTGGGGTCGCCCATCTGCGCGCAGGCGATGGTGCCGCCGAGCAGCACCATCTCCGGCTTCACGCCGAAGAAGGCCGGGTTCCAGAGCACGAGGTCGGCGCGCTTGCCCACCTCGATGGAGCCGATCTCGTGCGCGATGCCATGCGCGATGGCGGGGTTGATGGTGTATTTCGCGATGTAGCGGCGGACGCGCAGGTTGTCGTTGTCGCCCTGCTCCTCGGCCAGCCGCCCGCGCTGCTTCTTCATCTTGTCGGCGGTCTGCCAGGTGCGGATGATGACCTCGCCGACCCGCCCCATCGCCTGGCTGTCGGACGCGATGATCGAAAACGCGCCCATGTCGTGCAGGATGTCCTCGGCCGCGATGGTCTCGCGCCGGATGCGGCTTTCGGCAAAGGCCACGTCCTCGGGGATCGACTTGTCGAGGTGGTGGCAGACCATGAGCATGTCGAGATGCTCTTCGAGCGTGTTCACCGTGAAGGGGCGCGTCGGGTTGGTGGAGGACGGGCAGCACGTGCTCCTCCCCGCAGATCTTGATGATGTCGGGCGCGTGACCGCCGCCCGCGCCTTCGGTGTGGAAGGCGTGGATGGTGCGGCCCTTCATCGCCTTGACGGTGTTCTCGACGAAACCCGCTCTCGTTCAGCGTGTCGGTGTGGATCATCACCTGCACGTCCATGTCGTCGGCGACCGACAGGCAGCAGTCGATGGCGCCGGGCGTGGTGCCCCAGTCCTCGTGCAGCTTCAGCGCGCAGGCGCCGGCCTTCACCTGCTCGACCAGCGCGGCGGGCAGCGAGGCGTTGCCCTTGCCGGCAAAGGCGAGGTTCATCGGGAAGGCGTCGGCGGCCTGCAGCATCCGCCCGATATGCCAGGGCCCGGGCGTGCAGGTGGTGGCGAGCGTGCCATGCGCGGGGCCGGTGCCGCCGCCCAGCATGGTGGTGAGGCCGGAATGCAGCGCGTCCTCGATCTGCTGCGGGCAGATGAAGTGGATGTGGCTGTCGAACCCGCCGGCGGTGAGGATCTTGCCCTCGCCCGCGATGGCCTCGGTCCCGGGCCCGACGATGATGTTCGACGCCGGGCTGCGTGTCGGGGTTGCCGGCCTTGCCGATGGCGGCGATGCGCCCGTCGCGCAGGCCGACATCGGCCTTGTAGATGCCGGTCCAGTCCAGCGATCAGCGCGTTGGTGATGACGGTATCAACGGCGCCGTCGGCGCGCGTGACCTGGCATTGCCCCATGCCGTCGCGGATCACCTTGCCGCCGCCGAACTTGACCTCCTCGCCATAGATCTGCGCATTCCCGCCGCTGCCACCGGAAAGTGCCGCACCCACGGCCTCGGCGGTCAGGTCGCGCTCGACCTCGATGAAGAGTTCGGTATCGGCGAGCCGCACCCGGTCGCCCGTGGTGGGGCCGAACATGGCGGCGTAGGAGGCGCGGGTGATCTGGGTGGGCATGTTTTATTCAAGCCTCTGATTCTATAATCACAACGTGCACTGCGCTAGACCATTTCCATGTACATTCTCTGTTAACCATGATGCGAACGGAGCATTCGGATCGGAGTAATCATAGGCATGTCGAACGCAGCATTTTGCTCTAGGCGATAGGATACAGCATATTCCTGCTGGTCATAATCGGCCAGTGCCGGGGCTGGTGGTGAGCGCCTCGCCCGGCTCGCCCAGTGCATCTGGTCGCGCACGACATCAGATTGGCCTCACGCCTACTCACGCGGGAAAGCGTCGTCCCCGATAAATTCCTGATGCGAGAAACCGAAAATCTGGTATCCTCGGCCTGTCCGCGGAAGTCCGGGGCGGTCCCGGAACGGACAGCTTTGACGAACGGAATTCCAAAATGAAAACAACATTTTTCGCGGCAGCATTCGCAGTTGTCGCCGGTCCCGCGCTGGCCGAAGTTTCGGTCGCGCGAGGCGAATATCTGGTGCAGGGCCCGATGGGCTGCGGGAACTGCCATACCCCGGTCGGGCCGGAGGGGCTCGACTTTTCGAAGGATCTTGCGGGGCGTCTGGTGGAAGACCATGAGATGTTCACCGCGATTTCGGCGAACATCACGCCGGCCGGGCGCGTCGGCACGTGGAGCGATGCCGAACTCGGCCGGGCGATCCGCGAGTGCATCCGGCCCGACGGCTCGGTGATCGGGCCGCCGATGCCGTGCCCTGTCTATCGCGGAATTGGCGACGATGACCTCGTATCGGTCGTCATGTACCTGCGCACCGTGGCTCCGGTCGAGAACGACCCCGGCATGTCCGAATACAGGATCCCGCTGCCGCCAGCCTACGGCCCGCCCAGTGCCAGCGTGCCACAGCCGGAAGCCGCGGTAACGGTCGAATACGGCGCCTATGTCGCCGGCGCCATGGCGCATTGCATTGAATGTCATTCGCCGATCGGTCCGCAGGGGCCGATGCTGGATGCGGAGAATCTGGGCCGGGGCGGATACGAGTTCCACGGACCCTGGGGCTCCTCGGTCGCGGCCAACATCACCAGCGGTGAGGAGGGCCTCGCCGGCTACAGCGACGACGACCTCAGGGCGATGATCCGGGACGGCAAGCGCCCGGACGGCTCCCCGATGATGCCGCCGATGCCCTATGGCTATTTCGCCCGGATGTCGGATGTCGATCTCGACGCGCTGATCGCCTACCTGCGCAGCCTGCCTCCGCTGCCGGACGCGTGACGCGGGACCGCTGCAGACCGAGGTCTCCGCGGCGGTGCTCGGCCGCGACGTCCTGGATGGGTCGGCGTTCGGCCCACGGTTCATCTCAGTACCTGCCGAATTCAAGAAGCTCCTGCGTGCGCGTCCGGGTCAAACGCGTCAGGCAGTTGGACCAGATCAGCGGCTGGATCGAGCCGCCGGAATAGGGGGCAAGTTCCGCCGTGCAGGCGGCATCGCGGAACGCGAGCCACTTTCGCTGCGCGTCGAGCAGCAGTTCGCCGTAGCCGTTCGCGTCCGCATGGTTCTTCGCAGGCCCCCACGCGGCGTTCAGCGCTGCATCGGCCTGCGCGAACTCGGCCGCGGCGCAGTCGTTCATCTCCAGTTGCGTCTGGCCGGGGCAGGCGGCACCCGCCGCACCGCCGATCAGGACGAACGCGACGCTACATGCGAAACGCATCGTCCACCTCCACCTGGCAGGCCGTCACCAGACCGTTGGTCTGCATCGCCATTCCGATCACGGCCAGCAGTTCGCCATGCTGCGCGTCGGTCATGCCCTGGGCCCGCGCGGCGGCCGTGTGGGAATGGACGCAGTATTCGCAGCCATTGGCGGTGGAGACGGCGACATAGATCATCTCCTTGACCAGCGGGTCGAGCGTGCCCGGCCCCATGACGGTCTTGAGCCGCTCCCAAGTCGCCTTCAGCAGGGCCGGGTCGTTGGCAAGCGCGCGCCAGAAGTTGTTGACGAAATCGGTGCCGCGGGTCTCGCGGATGTCGGCGAAAACCGCCGCCGCCTCGGCGCTCAGCGCATCGTCGTCGAGCAGGGGCACGGTGGCCATCAGCGCTTGCCCGGTCCGCGCCGGGAGAGGCGGCGGACGTTGGACCGCGTCGTGCGCCGGATCGGCCGCAGGCTGGCGGCCACGACCTCCGCCGGCGCCTTTCCGGTCATGACGGCAAGTGCTGCATCGCCCCCGGCGCGGGTGAAGGCGGCGGCCTTCTCCGACACCATCCGGCGATTTTCCGACGGCGCGACGGCCCAGAGGCCCGCCATCCCCCAGAGGCGCATGGCGATCACCGCCTGCGCCTCCATCGCGATCCAGCCCATCTGCACGGCCGAGGCCCAGAAGGAGAAGGGGTTCGGTGACTGTTTCATCTGATCAGACCATCGCGAAGATGCGCGCCGGACCGCCGGTGCCGCCGGAATGGTTCGGCGCACCCACGACCAGCGTCGCGCCCGTGGCCGGCACCTGGTCGAGACCCGCGAGGTTCTCGATCCCGTAGCGGCCGGCGGGTAGCCAGACATAATGCGTGGCGAAATCCGGCGACGGCCCGTGATCGAGCGAAAGCGTGTCGACCGCGATCGCCGCGGCAGAGGTTTCGTCCAGCAGCATCTGTGCGGCCTCGACATGGAATCCCGGGAAATGGCCCACGCCGTCGCTGTCACGCCCGACGAACGCCTCGGCCGAGCCCGACTTCGACGCCCAGCCCGAATGCATCGCGACGCAGGCCTTGTCCGGGATCGGGCCGTTGGCCTCGATCCAGGCCTTCAGATCGTCGGGCGTCACCTGCGCATCCGGGTTCTCGGCGGCCTTCGCGGCGATGTCGATCACGCAGAGCGGCACGATCAGGTCTCCGACCGGGATCTCGTCCACCGACGCTCCATCCGCAGAAAAATGAAGCGGCGCATCGATATGCGTCGCTGTGTGTTCGTTGATCGACAGGTTGTAGAGGTTGAAGCCATTCTCGGCGAAATTGAACTCCTGCTCCATCGAGATGCCCGGCGGACCGAAGAAGGTCGGGAATTCGGGGCTGAGCTTGTGGGTCATGTCGACGACCGACCCGTGTCCCTGGGCCATCGCGGGCGGTGTCGCGAAGGTGGAACCGAGGGTCGCGCCGGCGGCCATCGCGGCCCCGGCCCTGAAGAACGACCGCCGCGACAGCATCCGGTCCTTCACGGCGTTCATCACGCATGCATCACACATCTTTCTCTCCTCTCGGATACAACTCTTGATTCAAAGCTGGCCCATGACCTGTTGGTTGAAGCCGTAGATTTCGCGCTTGCCCGCGATGGGGATCAGGCTCACTTCGCGTCGCTGCCCCGGCTCGAACCGGACCGCGGATCCAGCGGCGATGTCGAGCCTCGTGCCCCGCGCCGCCTCCCGGTCGAAGTCGAGCGCGCCGTTGGTTTCGGCGAAATGGTAATGGCTGCCGACCTGCACCGGGCGGTCGCCGGTATTGGCCACCATCAGCGTGATCGCCTCGCGCCCCGCATTGAGCGTCAGCGAGCCTTCGGCCGTGATGATCTCGCCCGGGATCATTTGCGCCGGCCACGGTTGCGGATGGCGATGCCGGTGGCGACACCGAAGGCGAGCAAGCCCAGCCCGACGACCCAGCCCTCGACCGAGTGCGGGTGCATGTGCGCGCCGGAATGCGCGAGCGCGGGACTTGCAAACAGCAGGATGGGCAGCGTGTATTTCATGGGCAGATCTCCTTGGATTTGGGCGGCATCAGCGGATCGGGTTGTGGACGGTCACCAGTTTCGTGCCGTCGGGAAACGTGGCCTCGACCTGCACCTCGTGGATCATTTCGGGGATGCCGTCCATGCACTGGTCACGGGTGATGACCTGCGCGCCCGCTTGCATCATGTCCGCCACCGACCGCCCGTCGCGGGCGCCTTCGACGACGGCATCGGTGATGAGCGCGATCGCCTCGGGATGGTTCAGCTTCACGCCGCGGGCCAGCCGCTTGCGGGCGATTTCGGCGGCCATGGCGACCATCAGCTTGTCTTTTTCCCGCGGGGTGAGTTGCATGGCTCAGAGTCTCCAGCAGATCGGCAGGGCACAGCCCGTGAGGTGGTCGAGAATGGGCAGCAGAAGCCGGCGCAAGTCGAAGCTATCATGCGCCAGCGCGCGGGCAACAAGCAAATCCTTGGAGAGCAGGCTGAACCCCGCTGAACTGCCCGAATATTCGGCAGCGATCCGGCGGAGATGCGCCAGCTGCCCTTCGGCTTCACCGGACGCGAGGACGATCGTTGCCAGCGCGCCGGCGCCGTTTCCCCGCGCGGGGTGTGCCAGCTGTTCCGCGATGCCGCCGGCCAGGTGGATCGCGTCGGCAAAGATCGTGCGGCCGTCGCGGGTGATGTCGATGCGGTCGCGCAGCTCCGCGTTGGTCAGGCGCTCGCCATGGGCGGCGCGGCCGAAGACCAGCGTCTCCACGATCAGCGCCTCCGCCCCCTCCGCGAGGTCGGCGCGCAGATGCCGGTGTAGCGCGGAGCCGTCATAGAGGATCGTCTCCTGCGGCAGCCAGTCAATTCGCGCGCCAGCGGCAACCTGCAGGCGGTTCCCGACATGTGCGGCGGTGCCGGAACTGGCGCGATAGGCGCGCTCGGCCGCCTGGGTCGTGACGGTCAGTCGTGCCCCCGTACCCGCCCGTGCCGTCACTTCGAACCGGTCGCCGCCCGTCACGCCTCCGGCGGTGTTGAGCAGCATCGCGGTGGGCGGAGTGGCGGGGCGCGGGAAAAGCACGCGCATCGACCCGGACTGGTGCAGATCCTGCAATTCCGACCGGCCGTTGCGCTGCCGGACGGCGATGTCTGCGCTGCCACGGGCGCGCGGCGGGCTTGGCGGGCGGGCCGGTGTCGCGGTCGTGAAGGTTTCCGGTCCAGTGATGGCAATGTCCCCGGTCGCGTCGTGACTGTTAGGATCAGTTGAGCATGGCCAGCTTGCTTTTGCCAAGCCTCCTCCGCGCGTCTCAGGTTGGCCGCGCGAACTTCTGCAGCAGGCCGGCGAAACCGGTGGCATCGAACATCTCCGCCGAAGCGGGCGCGGAAAGCGCGCTGGCGCCGACGCAGATCACGTTGGGCAGCGCCAGGTAATCGCGCGCATTCTCGGGCGACACGCCGCCGGTGGGGCAGAAGGCGATGTCGGGCATGACCGCGCCCATCGCCTTTAGGTATGCCGCGCCGCCGGCCTGTTCTGCGGGGAAGAACTTCAGTACGTCGAACCCGGCGGACCGCGCCGTCATCGCCTCCGCCACGGTGGAGGTTCCGGGCAGGAAGGGCAGGTCCGTGTCCCGCAGCGCCGCGAGCAGGTCGGGTGTCAGGCCGGGGGAGACACCGAAATCCGCGCCGTCCTCGACGGTCTCGCGCAGCTGATCCGGGTCCAGGATCGTGCCCATTCCGATCAGCGCATCCTGGCCGAAAGCCGCCTTGGCCTGCCGCAGCGTCTCCCGCGCGACGTCCGACCGGCGGGTCAGCTCGATCACCTTCAGTCCGGCGCCAATCATGCGCTCGATCATCCGCAGCGTCGGGGCGATCTCGGTGAAGGCGAGGACGGGTATGACGGTCGTGCCCTGCAGCAGCGGTCTGGTCGGTGTCATCTTCTGTTCCCTTCTGGGCTGGACCCGTGACTTCAACGAGGTAGCAGAGGATCGCGCCACAGGGAATGGCCGCCGTCCAGTGCGGCACCAGCGGCGGAGGTCATCGCGGGATTATCGCGCCGCGGTGCTGCACGACTTCGGCGGCCATGCGGTGCCCCGCCATCAGGGCGTCGGCCTGGCTGGCCCCGGTCAGGACAGCGGCAAGGTAGCCGCCATTGAAGCTGTCCCCGGCGGCCGTGGTGTCGACGACCCTGGTCGCGGGGGGATAGGGCTGCTGCACCGCTTCGCCGATCGACATCGGGCCTGAGGCGCCGCGTTTCAGCGCGCCGCGTGCATTCAGTCTGGCGCAGCGCGCCTCGACTTCCGGTGCGCTTTCCCCGAACAGCGCCATTTCGTCGTCGATCGACGGAAGCGCGATCTCCGCCACCTCCCAGAACCGCGCGGTGATCTCGCGTGCGGTCCGTTCATCTTCCCAGAGCCGCGGCCGGTAATTGCTGTCGAATGCGAGCCGTGCGCCGCTGCCTTGGATCCAGTCCAAGAGAGAGAGCCGCACCTCCTGCGGCAGGATCGCCAGAGAGATGCCGGAGAGATAGAGCAGATCGTACCCCGCAAGCATCGAGAAATCGCCATCTCCGAAGAGCCTCCGCGCGGCCGAATTGCTCCGCCAGTAGGTGAAGGTCCGTTCTCCCGCGTTGTCGGTCGTGATCGCGTAGAGGCCGGGCGTGCCGTCCTCGATCCTCGCCACGGACGCGGTGCCGATCCCCTCCTCCGAGATGAAATCGCGGATCCGGGCGGAGAACGGGTCGGAGCCCACGCGGGTGACGTAATCCACCTCCAGCGCCGGCGCACAACGCTTGAGATAGATCGCTGAGTTGAGCGTGTCGCCTGCCACGCCGACCTGCGCCGTGGTGCCGGTCATCGACAGCTCGATCATAGCTTCGCCGATGCACGCCACGCGATTCATGCGCGTCCCTCGCGATTCCACATTACGCGTCCCTCGCGATACCAGATGATGAGGCCCGAGAGCATGATCACCGACGCACCGATCAGGGTCCAGATCGACGGAACGTGATCGAATATCACGAAGCTCAGCGCGGTGAGATAGAGCAGGTAGGAATAGGTGAAGGGCATGAGCGTGTTGGCGGTGGCGAAGCGGTGCGCGGTGGTCAGCACCTGATGCCCCACCCAGGCGAAGATGCCAATCCCGATGAGCAACGCCCACGCACCCGGCCCGTTCGGCGGCTGCCAGAACCAGAGCGCGAAGGGCAGAAGCGTGAGCGTGCCCCAGAGCCCCATCCAGAACTGCATGACGTCGGTGGAAACCTTGCCCGCGAGCCTGCGCGTCAGCAGCGAATAGAGCGCGAGGAAAGCCGCATTGGCGACGGCGAGCAGCATCGCGGGGTGGAATTCCGCGCCAAAGGGCCGGACCACGATCAGCACGCCCAGAAAGCCCAGAAGGATCGCCGACCAGCGCCAGATGCCCACCCGTTCCTTCAACAGAGCCACGCTGAGAAAACAGACGATCACGGGGCTGGAGAACATGATCGCCGACGTCACCGTGAGCGGCAGGAACTTCAGCGCCCAGAAGTTCGACATCGTCGACATCACCAGCAGCGTCCCGCGCAGGTTCACCAGCAGGAAATGCGGCGGAAGCTGCAGCCGGTCTGGATCGCGCAGGAAGAACACGCCGGAGATCACGAAATGGCCGAGATAGCGGCAAAACGCGATTTGCGCCGCCGGCAGCGCCAGAGCGCCCAGCCATTTCGCGCTGGTGTCGACCAGCGAGAACATGAGCCACGCAAACAGCATCATGGAGATGCCGAGCCGCGCCTTGTCTTCGATGCCCGGAATGGTCCGTGCCAAGGGCGATCAGCCCTTGAGCTGGGCGGTGTAGAAATCCACGAGCTGTGGGATCAGATCGCCGCCACGACCGTCCTCGATCGCGGTCTTGAGCCCCTTGTCGGCACAGGCGGACATGATGCTTTCGCCACCTGCATCCTGCACCATCTGGCGGTAGTAGCCGACGTCCTTGGAGGCATTCGCTACGGTAAAGGCCAGCTTGCTGCGGATCGCCGTCGACGGCATAGGCCTTGATGAAATCCATCATGCCGGATTTGAGCGGCCCCGCCGACATGACATCGTAAAGCGCCTGGCGCTCGATTCCCGGCGACATCGGCCATCGCGAAGGCCTCCGACATGGCGTTGGCGGTGGTCATGGCGAAGAAGTTGTTGATGAGCTTGATCGTGTGGCCGGACCCCAGCGGGCCGAGGTGAAACACGTTCTCCCCCAGATCGTCCAGCACCGGTTTCACACGGTCGTAGGTCGCCTTGTCGCCCGCGCACATGATGTTGAGCTTGCCTTCGCGCCCGTGCGACGGCGTCCGGCCCAGCGGCGCATCGAGATAGGTGCCACCGACTTCGGCCACCACGTCGCCCAGGGCGCGGGTGGAGGCGGGCAGCGAGGTGCCGAAATCGATCACCACGCCACCCTCCTTCAGCCCTGCGATCACGCCGTCCGGCCCACGCATCCGCGATTTCGACCTGGTCGGAGGTTCCCATGCAAAGCATCACGATGTCGGATTTCTCCGCCGCCTCGCGCGCAGTCGCCGCCTCTTTCGCACCCCGCTCGATCGCCTTGTCGAGATGCGTGCGGTCTCGATTGCCCAGCACCGTCAGCCCGTAGCCCTTGTCCTGCAGCCGGCCCACCATGGCGCCGCCCATCAGGCCCAGTCCGATAAATCCGATGGCGGGTGTGCTCATGACGTGGTCTCCTGGCTGGAATGATGTCGAAGGACCGTGCTTTCAAGCCCTTCTGGATTTCGTAGATCGAAAGCGGCGTGTCCGGCTGCGGCTGCGGGATGCGGATGGGAATGTCCTTCAGCCGCGGCTGCAGCGTCGGCGTGCCGCAGAGCATCCGGGTGTCGTAATCCGCGATCCCGTCCCAGCGCGTCAGCGATCCCATGATCGGAAACGCATCGGCCGCCATCATCTCGTAGAACAGGATCCGCCGCGGCCGGTCGCTGCGGTTCAGTGCGGAGCCGTGGACGATCCGCCCGTGATGGATGGATATGGAGCCTGCGGGGCCAGTCAGTTGCACCGCATCGGAGATGTCGAGCCCGCTGTCGCGCAGCGACATCGCGCCGGCGAAGACGCCGTCCACATGGTGATCGTGGATCGGGCCCCTGTGCGAGCCGGGGAACACCTGCAGCGGGCCGTTCTCGGGCGCCATGTCGTCGATCAGCACGCCGATGGCGAGGATGTCGTCGTTGGTGTGTGGGTAGAAGGCGTAATCCTGATGCCACTCGACCGCCGCTCCGTAGCCTGCGGATTTCATGTTGAGCTTCGTCGTATGCAGCCGGATGTCGGGCCCGATCAGGTCGCGGGCCGGGGCAAGGACGTGGTCGGAATACATCAGGTCCCGGATCACATCGGAAATCATGTGCGGCAGCTTGATCCGGCGCAGGCGCGGCGCCTCGAGCGTGTGGCTGTCCTCGAGGTCGAGCCGGTCGTTGGAGGCGGTCATGCCCCGCGCCTCCTCCTCGAACCGCGCGATCTCGTCGCGGATGCGGGCGAGCCACTCCGCCGGAATGCGGCTTTCCAGCACCAGATACCCATGCTGCGCGTAGTGGTCGATCTGCGCCGGGCTCAGGGTTTCGGCCATGTCCGCTCCTCCATCGCCTGGACGGCCCGCGCGTGTGCTTCGACCGCCCGATCGAACCGTGCGGCGAGCGTGGTTGACACATCGCGGCAGGCATCGACGACCTTCTGCGCGCCGACGCGATAATTCGCATGGTCGTCCGGCGGCCAGATAGCGGGTTCACGCGCAAGGTCTTCGAGATTGCAGGTCTGATCGGCGATCTTGATGAGCTTCGCCTCCCGACTCGCACCCGCGATGTGCTCTGCCTGCAGCCGCTTGCGCTCGGGCCGCGGCAGCGCCTCGATCTCCGGATCGTCCGAGAGTTCGGCGACGATCTCCGCCACCCGTGCGCCGAACCGGGACCGCAGGTCCGCCACGCCGGTCTCCGAATCCTCGACCACGTCGTGCAAGAGCGCAGCAGCGATGACCTCAGCATCGTCGGTCTCGCCCGCGACCATCTGCGCCACGGCAATTGGGTGGTTGATGTAGGGCGCGCCGGACGTGCCCTTGCGCAGCTGGCCTGCATGCGCTTCGGCGGCGGTGCGCGCCGCGTCGACGATGAGCCGTGCGTCGCTCACATCACCGCCCCGATCTGCCAGGGCACGAATTCGTAGTCGCCGAGGCCCTGCGCCTCGGACTTCGACTGGCTCGCCCGACGCCACGCGCAGGAACATCTCGTAGATCTCGCGGCCCTTCTCCTCGACGCTGACGCCTTCGGTCAGAATCGTGCCGGCGTTCACGTCCATGTCTTCGGTCATGCGCGCGTACATCTCGGAATTGGTGGCGACCTTGATCGTCGGCGCGGGCTTGGAGCCGAAGGCCGAGCCGCGCCCGGTGGTGAAGCAGACGAGGTTGCAGCCGCCCGCGATCTGCCCGGTGACCGAGGCCGGGTCGTAGCCGGGACTGTCCATGAAGGTGAAGCCCTTCGCGCGTCACCGGCTCGGCGTATTTGATAGACGCCGGTCAGCGGCGTGGTGCCGCCCTTGGCCGCCGCGCCCAGCGATTTTTCCAGGATCGTGGTCAGCCCGCCCTTCTTGTTGCCGGGCGAGGGGTTGTTGTCCATCGAGCCCTTGTTGCGGGCGGTGTAATCCTCCCACCAGCGGATCAGGCCGACCAGCTTCTCGCCCGTCGCGCGGTCCTGCGGCGCGGCGGGTCAGCAGGTGCTCGGCGCCGTAGATCTCCGGCGTCTCGGCCAGCACGCCGGTGCCGCCCTGCGCCACCAGCAGGTCGCAGGCATGGCCGAGCGCGGGGTTGGCGGTGATGCCCGACCAGGCGTCCGACCCGCCGCATTGCAGCGCGACCATCAGGTCGGACGCCGGGCAGGGCGTGCGTGTCGCCGCGTTCGCCAGCGGCAGCATCGCCGCGACCTTCTCGATCCCCATCTCGACGGTCCGGCGCAGGCCGGCCACGTTCTGGATGTTCATGGTCTGGAAGAGCGGCCCTTGCTTCAGCCCATAGGCCTCGAGCAGCCAGTCGATCTGGTTCATCTCGCAGCCGAGGCCCACCATCAGCACGCCGGCGTGGTTGGGGTGGCGGGCATAGCCCCACATGACGCGCTGCAACGCCTCGAACCCGTCGCCGTCGCCCGCCATGCCGCAGCCGGTGCCGTGGACGAAGGCGCACGACGCCGTCGACGTTCGGGATAGGCGGCCAGCCCGTCGGGCGTGAAGTGCGTCGGCGATCATCCGCGCCGCGGTCGCCGAGCAGTTCACCGATGTCACGATGGCGATGTAGTTGCGCGTGCCGACGCTGCCGTTCTCGCGCCGATAGCCCATGAAGGTGTCGCCGGTCGCGGGCGTCGGCCGGGCGCAGGTCGGTAGAGAACTCGTAGTCGCCCGTCGGTCGGGCGGAATTCGAGGTTATGGACATGCACGTGGTCGCCCGGCGCGATGTCGGCGGCGGCATAGCCGATCACCTGCGCGTACTTGCGCACGGCCTCGCCCTGCCGGATCGTGGCGGTGGCGATCTTGTGGCCGGACGGGATCAGCCCAGTCGTCTCGGCGCCATTCACCGAAATGCCGGCCTCCAGCGCACGGGTGGCGGTCACGACGTTGTCGGACGGGTCGAGGCGAACGGTATCTTTCATCATCTCACGCGCAGAAGGGACTGTCGGAGGTCCATCGGTGAATCGGGATGTGCGGGTTGGCAGCACACCGGCTGCGTGCGTCTTCCCACATTTCGCGCCACCTGCGCCAGTCCCTGAGTTCGGTTTCCGGATGCGTGCGGGATCGCGCGACGAAGTCCGGGAACCACGACCGGCCGGAGGGTTCGCCCGTCACATGGTAGCGCAGATCGAAGGACCAGCGGAAGCCGTCGGTGCGGTTGACGAGGCTCGCATGCGGCGTCAGCGGGTGGAAGAGCACCACGCCGCCCGCGCGCACCGGCAGAGGCACCGCGCGCGCTTCGTCGATGAAGCCGTCGGCGATGCCGGTCTGCACCTTGGGGCAGTGCGGCAGCATCGCCTGGTCGGCCGTCCTGGGGCTGCACCGGTCAGGCAGCCGTTCTCCACCGTGGCGTCGGTGATGGCGAGCCAGCAGGTCACCATCCGGGTCGCGTCCGCCTCCGCATGGGCCACGGCGCGGTCCTGATGCCAGTCGGTCGCCGGTGATGTGCGCGCGTACCTCGTCGTCGCGCAGGTCGGTCGCAGGCGGCTTGATGCGGACATGCTGGATCGGGTTCGACGTGATCTCCGGCCCGATCAGGCTCTCGACGATGTCGAGCAGCGCGGGTGCGGTCACCATGTCGAAGACGGCGGGGCCGAAATGGAACGGTGTCGTCCTCGGTGATCTCGTCGCCGGGCAGCGAGATGTCCATCGGCTGGAACCAGTCGCAGCCGGCGCGGTAGGCGGTCAGCAGCTTGCCCCAGAAATCCGGTGCCACGGGATCGCCGCACGCGCCCTTCCGCCGTGCCAATCCGCGTAGAGTTCATCCAGCAGCGTCGCATATTCGGACCGCACAGCGTCGAGGACAGCGGCGCTCGAGAACGTCCTCCACCACGAGGTATCCCCGGGTTTCGAACTGATCGATTTGCGCCGGGTTCAGCATCGCTCGCCCCTAGTCCAGCAGGATTTCGATGATCGGCGGCCAGAGCAGCAGCACCGTCAGCGCCACAAGCTGGATGGCGATGAAGGGCAGGAAGCCCGCGGAAGATATCGGTGAGCGAGATGTGCGGCGGCGCCACCGATTTCAGGTAGAATGCGGCCGGACCGAAGGGCGGCGACAGGAAGCTGACCTGCATGTTCATGCAGAAGAGCACGCCGAACCAGACGCTGAGATATCGCGGATTCGAATTCTCCGAATAGCCCGATCTCCTCGATCGGCAGGCGCTGCACGATGGGCAGGAAGACCGGGATGATCAGCAGCACGATGCCGACCCAGTCCATGAACGCCCCCATGAAGAGCAGGATCAGCATCATCATCAGCAGGATGCCCATGGTCGGCAGGTCCGAGCCCACGATCAGGTCGGCCACGTAGTGCGGACCGCCCGCGATGGTGTAGGCGCCGGCCAGCGCCGCCGCGCCGATCGTGACCCAGATGATCGTGCCGGTCGATTTCAGCGTCCGCATAAGGCTGTCCCAGACCAGCTCGAAACTGGCCTCGCCGCGCAGGATGGCGATGATCAGAACCGCGATGGCGCCCATGCCTGCAGCCTCGGTGATGCCGGTGATGCCGCCATAGATCGAGCCGAGCACGACGCCGATCACGACGATGGGCGGCACCAGGCCCTTGCCCATGGACCAGCCGCGCGCCGTCCGCGCCCGTCCGAAGACGAAGAACGCCAGCAGCGACGCACGATGACCACGATGCCCCCGAACCACGGCACGTAATCCGCAGTGCCGAGAGCGATGTCGTCCACGCCTTCGCGGGCGATGTTCTGGCCCGGCGACCGTGAAGAACAGCGCGCGCAGGAAGAGCACGACCGAGAACCCGCCCAGGAGCACGGTCAGGAATGCCGCGAAGAGCCCCAGCTTCTCGCGGCCCTGCGGCTCGCCGGGCACCGGGTCGGGCAGGGGGGCGAGGTTCGGGTTCAACTGGGTGCGGACGATGATGTAGAGGATGATGAAGTCGCCAGCATGAAGCCGGGCACGAAGGCGGCGGTGAAGAGCGCCTTGATCGAGGTCTCGGTGATCAGCCCGTAGATGATCAGCACGATCGAGGGCGGGATCATCGTGCCCAAGCGTGCCGGAGGCGCAGATCGTGCCGATGGCGAGGTTCTGGTTGTAGCCCAGCCGCAGCATCTGCGGCAGCGCGATCAGGCCCAGCAGCACGACCTCGCCGCCGATGATGCCGGACATCGCCGCCATGATCACCGCCATGATCGAGGTGACGATGGCGATGCCGCCCCGCGTCCGGTTCAGCCAGACATTGAGCGAGGAATACATCTCCTTCGCGATGCCCGACCGTTCCAGAAGGGCCGCCATGAAGATGAAGAGCGGGATCGAGATCAGGACGTAATCCGTCAGCAGCCCGTAGATCTTCTGCGCCAGGATGTTGAGCGGCCCCGAGCCCGGCCGCCCGGTCAGGAGCCCGTCGCCGAAGGTCCAGGGGGCCAGAAGCAGGTCCGGCTCGAACTTCATCACCATGACCAGCACGGCAAGCACGGCAGAGGCGAGGCCCAGCGGCATCCCGATCGCCAGCAGGACCACCAGCCCCAGCAGCAGGACCAGCGAGATCGTTCCGATATCCATGCCCTAGCCCTGCCGTGCCGGGGCGGAGTCATCCGCGCCGACCGCCGCGCGCAGCTTGCCAGCTCGTCTGCGTCGATGTCGTCGGCGGCGGTGTGGATCGTCGGTTCCGCGTTCCAGTCGGAGATCAGGTTGATCACGGCCTGGATCGCCACCAGCGGGATCACGACCAGAACCGCAAGCTTGAGCGTGGCCGGGATCGGCGGGTCGAAGGCCGTGCCGAACAGCTCCCACCGCATGAACTTGGCGAAGGCCTCGCCATAGCCGCCATAGACCAGGAAGAAGGCGAAGAGCAGGATCAGCCCGGTCGAGATCACGTCGAACACCCGCTGCAGCCAGCGCGGGCACGCGTCGTAGAGCAGGAAGATCCGGATATGGCTGCGCTGCTGCATCGCGTAGAGGCCGGAGCAGAGGAAGACGAACCCGCCAGCCACAGCGACAACTCGTTGGCCCAGAGGTCCCGTTGTTCGAGGACGTAGCGGACGAACACCTCGTAGAGCATCACGACGCAGAGCAGCGCACGAGCATCATGGTGACGCGGCCGATGAAGACCGACAGGCGGTCGATCTGGCGCCAGTCCTCGAATTCCATCGGCGCCCGCCGCACGGTCGGCAGCCGAGCACGAAGAGGATCGGGCCGAGGATCAGCGCGCCTAGTCGACGATGTCGGCATGGCCGCCGAACAGCGGCGCGAGCCCCGGAAGCACGTCGGTGCGTTCGTACTGCGCGGCAAGCTGCTGGTTTTCGGGACCCCATTCCAGAATGAAGGCAGGGCAGTGCCACACCACCCAGCCGAAACAGAACACGAATGCCAGCGGAAACAGCCATTCGATCGGGGTGCCGTGTTTCTGGCCGCCTTTCCGGCTTTGTTTCTGCATGTCTCCTCCCCGAGACACCCGTCCGGCTGTCCATGCGTGTCCATGCGCGTCCGGTACGTCGGAACGGGCGGTCCGAAATCAGTCCGGACCGCCCGCCGTTCAGATCGTCATTCCGACACGAGGCCCAGCTGGGTCAGGTACTCGATGTGGCTCTCCACCAGCGCCTGCGCTTCGGGCGTGGTCGCGAATTCCGGCCAGGTGGCCTGCGCCGCATCGCGGAACTTCTGGAGCTCTTCCGGCGACCATTCGTGGATCGTCACGCCCTGTTCCCGCGAGTTCCGCAACCGCCTGGGCGTTCGATTTCTCGAAGGTCAGCGCGGTCTTCAGCGCCAGGGCCTGCATCGCGACCTTCATGATGCGCTGTTGGTATTCCGGCATGGCGTCCGAACACGGCCTTGTTGCAGGCCAGGTGATCGGACGGCATCGAGTGGAAGCCCGGGTAGTTGGTGTGCTTGGCGATGTCGTAGAGACCCAGCCCCTGGTTGTTGGCGATGCCCGAGTGCGTCCGCGCCGTCGATGATGCCGGTTTCCAGCGCCGTGAAGATCTCGGTGAAGTCCATCACGATCGGGCTCGCGCCCAGCTTCTCGAAGATCTTCGTCTCCATCCCCGGGGGCGAGCGGAACTTCCAGCCCTGCAGGTCCGCCGTGCTGGCGATCGGCTTGGTCGAGGCGAGGCTCTCCTGGCCGTAGACCCACCAGCCGATCAGCTCCATGTCGTATTTGTTGTAGAGCTCCTGCGCGTCTTCAAGTCCGCCGCCGTAATAGAGCCAGCTGAGCTGCTGGTAGGGCGTGGAATAGCCGCCCATGATGTCGCCCACGAACTGGAACGCGGGGTTCTTGCCGGTCTGGTAGGCGCCGCCGGTCATGTCGCAGTCGAGGATGCCGGTGGCGGCGGCGTCGAAGGTTTCGACCGACTTCACGACCGACGAGGAATAGAACATCTCGATCTGGATCTCGCCGTTCGACATCGTCTGAACGTCGTCGATGATACTCGGCAGCAAGCTTGCCCGACACCGTTTCGGGCGCATAATGCGTCTGGATGCGGAGCGTGGTGGTCTGCGCCTGTGCCGCAGCGGCGGCAGCGATGGCGAGTGCGGATGCGGCGGCGACACCCGCCACCTTGTTGAAGAGTGTCATGTAAATCCTCCCTGACTTCTCGGCGTGCCCAGGACAGTCCCGGCTCTTGAATCGGTCGGTTGGCAACGCGTCATTGACGTTAAATCCGCGGCTGCCGACTTGCCAAGGATTATTTTGTTTTCGGAAAATTTCGATAATGGGCTATAATTTCGAAATTCCTCCCACACGGAACGCAGCAGGTGTTCGGCTCATGAAATCGGTCTCGCAGATCCAAGAAGAGCTCCGGCATCGGCTCGTCACCGGGCAGTTCGAGCATGGTGCCAAGCTGCGTGCAGAACAGCTGAGGGCGGAGTTCGGGTGTTCGGCCAGCACGGTGCGCGAGATCCTGTTTCGTCTCTCTGCGGTGGGTCTGGTGGATTTCGAGGAACAGCGCGGGTTCCGCGTGCCGCCGCAATCGCCCGAACGCCAGCACGAATTGACGGCGATGCGAATCCTGCTCGAACAGGAGGGAGCGTGCCTCTCGATCCGGCGGGGCGGCGTCGCGTGGGAGTCGCAGCTGTCTGCGGCGCACCACAAGCTCGGCCATATCGAATCTCGCATCCGCAGCGCGGGGAACGTTGCGGCCTACCTCGATCTGTGGTGCCGGGCGGAACAGGAATTCCACGAAACCCTGATCAGCGCCTGCGGCTCCGCCCTGATGCTCCGGATCCACGGCCAGACCTATGCGCAATTCCGGCAGCAGCTGGTGAGTGCTGCGACAGACTACGGCTACTTTCCGGAGAACGTGGCCGAGCATCAGGCGATCCTCGATGCGGCGCTCGATCGGGACCAGTCGCGCGTGCGGAGCTGCATCCATGACCACCTGAAACGCAATCTGAACCGGTCGGAATGAGGCACCTAGGGGATTGCCGTCAGCCCCGTTGTGACTCGGAGAGATCCTCTTCGATGTAGATCCGGATGATCTCGTCGAAATTCGTTTCGGCCTCGAACCCGAGCGCCTCCGCGCGCGCCGCGTCGAAATCGCGTGGCCAGCCGTCGACGATCTTCATGATCACGGGGTCGGGTTCGCGGCGGATCAGGTCGACGGCCTTCTGCCCGGCCACACGCCGCAGCGCCTCGATCTGGTCGGCGATGGTGCAGGAAAAACCGGGCATGGTGAGCGCCCGTCGACCCTCCAGCCGCGCGGTATCGAGGGTGGCGGCGTGGGTCAGGAACCGCGCGGCCGACCGCGGCGAGGCCTGCCAGTGGCGCACGGTGTCGGGCACCGGCAGCACGGCTTCGGCGCCGTTCAGCGGTTCGCGGATGATGCCCGAGAAGAAACCCGAGGCGGCGAGGTTCGGCTTGCCCGGACGCACGCAGATCGTGGGCAGTCGGATCGAGATGCCGTCGATGAAGCCCTTGCGCGCAAAATCCGACACCATGTGCTCGCACACGGCCTTCTGCGCGCCGTAGCTCGTCTGCGGTGCCGACAGGAATTCGTCGCCGATCTTCTCCGGGTAAGGCGCGCCGAAGACGGCGATGGAGGAGGAGAAGACGAAGCGCGGCACATAAGAGCCGTCCGAGGCTTCGTTTTCTGCGCGCAAGCCTTCCAGCAATTGCCACATCGGGAGCATGTTGGTGTGCCACCCCTTGGTGAAATCGGCCTCCGCCTCCCCCGAGACGACGGATGCGAGGTGGAAGATCACGTCGAAGCGCGCCCCGGCGAGGCGGGTCAATTGAGCGGGATCGGTGACGTTTCCCGTGACGTGCTCGGCGGCCGGAGCACCCTCCGGCGGGAAGCCGAGGTCGAAGAGAGTGACATGAGGGCTCGTATGGCCGTCGAGCCCGTGCCGGTGCAGGCGCCACGCCAGTTTCTGGCCGATCATGCCGCCGCCACCGATGATCAGGATCCGTGAATGTTCGGTCGACATCGCTCGCGTCTCCGCTCTTGGTTGGTTCTGCGCGCCGGGCATGGTCAAACCCGGATGCGTGTCGTACGCTAATGCAAAGAGACGCGGAGAACAGCCGCAAAAGTCGCGCGCACCGGCACGAGGCCCCTGGCAAGGAGGCTGTCCGGCAGCGGGACGCAAGCGGCGACAGATTCGCGGGACTGTGGGGGAGGAGTCGGAAACGATGCCAGGTCAAAGGCTTGCCGGCAAACGCGCGCTGGTCACGGCGGCCGGTCAGGGGATCGGACGCGCCAGTGCGATCGCCATGGCGGAGGAAGGCGCACGAGTGTTCGCCACGGATGTGAACATGGATGCGCTATCCTCGATTCGAGACGCGAATCACGAAAATATCGAGATATTCGAACTCGACGCGATGAGCGACGAGAGCATCCGCGCGGGGGTCGAACAGTCTCAGCCGGATGTTCTTTTCAACTGTGCGGGCTTCGTGCATCACGGGACGGTGCTGGATGCCACGGAAGAGGAATGGGATTTCGCGTTCGATCTGAACATCCGGTCGATGTTCCGGACC
Organism: uncultured Alphaproteobacteria bacterium; assembly: GCA_963721175.1. Lineage (GTDB taxonomy): Bacteria > Pseudomonadota > Alphaproteobacteria > Rhodobacterales > Rhodobacteraceae > Aliishimia. The sequence continues at coordinate 440,899 of CAVRIG010000007.1, forward strand.
ATCCGCGCTGCCTTGCCGGGAATGCTTGAACGCGGGGCGGGGTCGATCATCAACATGTCCTCGGCCGCGTCGAGCATCATGGGGGCGCCCAACCGCTTCGTCTACGGCACGACCAAGGCGGCCGTCATCGGGCTGACGAAATCCGTGGCCGCCGACTACATCAAGGCCGGGATTCGTTGCAATTGCATCTGCCCGGGCACCGTGGAAAGCCCCAGTTGGCACGCCCGCGTCGAGGCACTCGGCGAGCAGATGGGCAGTTACGAGGAGGCGATGGCGAGCTTCGTCGCGCGTCAGCCCATGGGGCGCGTCGCCAAGCCCGAGGAGATCGCGGCGCTGGTCGTCTACCTCGCCAGCGACGAGTCGGGCTTCACGACGGGGCAACCCCATGTCATCGACGGCGGGTGGTCCGGCTGAGGTCGTGATTGCCTCCGGCGGGAGTTTTTTTCAGGTGAAGGGACGGGATGCCGCCCGGAATGGACAAGATGAACAAGAAGCCTGAACTGCGGTCGCAGAAATGGTTCAACAATCCGGACAACCCGGAGATGACGGCGCTCTACCTCGAGCGCTACCTGAACTACGGCCTGACCCGGGAGGAGCTGCAATCGGGCAAGCCGATCATCGCGCATCGCGCAGACCGGCAGCGATCTGTCGCCCTGCAATCGCCACCATATCGAGCTCTCGAAGCGGGTGCGCGACGGGATCATCGCCGCGGGCGGGACCTGCATCGAGGTGCCGGTGCATCCGATCCAGGAGACCGGCAAGCGGCCCACCGCGATGCTGGACCGGAACCTCGCCTACCTGTAGCCTGGTGGAGACGCTCTACGGCTATCCGCTCGACGGCGTGGTGCTGAACATCGGCTGCGACAAGACCACGCCGGCGCTGCTGATGGCGGCGGCGACGGTGAACATTCCGGCCATCGCGTTTTCCGTCGGCCCGATGCTGAACGGCTGGTTCCGGGGCGAGCGCACCGGGTCCGGCACCATCGTCTGGAAGGCGCGCGAAATGCTGGCCGCAGGCGAGATCGACGATGACGGGTTCATGGAGCTCGTCGCCTCCTCGGCGCCGTCGGTCGGCTACTGCAACACGATGGGCACCGCCACGACGATGAACTCGCTGGCCGAGGCGCTGGGGATGCAGCTGCCCGGGTCGGCGGCGATTCCCGCACCCTATCGCGAGCGCGGGCAGATGGCCTACGAGACCGGCCAGCGCATCGTCGAGATGGTGTGGGAGGACCTGCGCCCTGCCGACATCATGACGCGCGAGGCGTTCGAGAACGCCATCGTCGTCAACTCCGCCATCGGCGGGTCGACCAACGCGCCGATCCACCTGAACGCCATCGCGCGCCATCTGGGCGTGCCGCTCGACAACGACGACTGGCAGCGGCTGGGCCATCAGGTGCCGCTGCTGGTGAACCTGCAGCCCGCAGGCGAGTATCCTGGGCGAGGATTACCACCACGCCGGGGGCGTGCCGGCCGTGGTGGGCGAACTGATCGACGGCCGGGCTTGCTGCCGCATCCCGACGCGCTGACCGTCGAACGGCCGGACCATCGGCGAGAACTGCGGCGACAAGCGCAGCGAGGACATCCGGCGTGATCAAGCCCGTCGCCGATCCGCTGGTCGCCGGCGGCGGGGTTCCTCAACCTCAAGGGCAATCTCTTCGACAGCGCGATCATGAAGACCAGCGTGATCTCGAAAGGAGTTCCGGGCGAACGCTACCTGTCCGAACCCCGACGATCCCGACGCGTTCGAGGGCCGCGCCATCGTCTTCGACGGGCCGGAGGATTTCCACGCGCGCATCGACGATCCGGCGGAGAAGATCGACGAGAACTGCATCCTCATCATGCGCGGCGCGGGGCCCATCGGCTATCCCGGCGGGGCCGAGGTCGTGAACATGCGGCGCGCCCGCCTATCTGCTGAAGAAGGGGATCGACGCGCTGCCCTGCGTCGGCGACGGGCGGCAGTCGGGCACCTCCGGCTCTCCCTCGATCCTCAACGCCTCGCCCGAGGCGGCGGCGGGCGGCGGGCTGGCGCTCGTGAAGACCGGCGACCGGGTGCGGATCGACCTCGAAAGCCTGCACCGCCGACATGCTGGTGGACGCCCGAGGAACTGGCGGAACGCGCGCGGCAACTGGAGCCCAGGGCGGCTACCCGTACCCCGAAAGCCAGTCGCCGTGGCAGGAGATTTTCCGCGAGAAGGTCGGACGGTTCGATCGAGGGCATGACGCTCAAAGGCGCGGACGAGCTATCGCGACATCGCCCGCAAGGGCGTGCCGCGCGACAATCACTAGGGCCGGCATGGGGTCCGCTACGCGGGCACGTGAGGTCCGACATGGAAGACGAGAGGCCCGGCGTGGGTCCAGTGTGGAGGGACTTTGATGAAGCTGGTGAGGTACGGTGCGCCGGGCGAGGAAAAGCCCGGTTTGATGGACGGGGACACGCTGCGGGATCTGAGCGGCGAGGTGGATGATATCGCCGGGGCGACGCTCGGACGATGCGACGCTGGACCGGCTGCGCGGGCTCGACCCGGCGAGCCTTCCGGCGGTGGAGGGGTCACCGCGCATTGGGCCGTGCGTCGGGGATATCGGCAAGTTCCTGTGCATCGGGCTCAACTACTCCGACCACGCGGCGGAGACCGGCGCCGCGATTCCCGCCCATCCGATCCTGTTCTTCAAGGCGAATTCCGCCGTGGTCGGCCCAAATGACGACGTGGTGATGCCCCGCGGCTCGACCAACACCGACTGGGAGGTGGAACTGGGCGTGGTGATCGGCAAGCGCTGCAAGTACGTGACCAAGGCAGAGGCGCTCGACTACGTCGCCGGCTACTGCGTCGTCAACGACGTGTCCGAACGGCATTTCCAGAACCAGCTGACCGGGCAGTGGACCAAGGGCAAGTCCTGCGACACGTTCGGCCCCACGGGTCCCTGGCTGGTGACGCGCGACGAGGTGCCGGACCCGCAGGCGCTGGGCATGTGCCTCGACGTGAACGGCAAGCGGATGCAGACCGGCACCACCTCCACCATGATCTTCACCGTGGCCGAGATCATCGAGCACCTGAGCGGGCTCTTCACCCTGCATCCCGGCGACGTGATCACGACCGGAACGCCGCCGGGCGTCGGCATGGGGATGAAGCCGCCGCATTACCTCAAGGTCGGCGACGTGATGGAACTCGAGATCGAAGGGCTCGGCAAGCAGCGCCAGGAGGTCCGCCAGGATGCCTGACCTCCTGCTGATCGGTGGCGCCACCGACGCGATGCTGAAGCGGCTGGGGGAGGCCTTCACCATCCACCGCTGGGCCGAACATGACATGGATTGGCTGTCCGAACACGGTGCCGCCATCACCCATGTCGCGACGAACGGACATGACGGTGTGCCGGCCGACGTGATGGCAGCGCTGCCGAACCTGCAGGTGATCTCCTGCTACGGCGTCGGCTATGACGCGATCGACACGGGCGAGGCGGTGCGGCGCGGGATCATGGTGACCCACACGCCCGATGTGCTGAACGCGGAGGTCGCGACGACGGCGGTGATGCTGATGCTGGCCTGCTATCGCGAGCTCCTGCGCGACGATGCGCATGTCCGCTCCGGCGACTGGGAGGTGAAGGGCTCAGCACCACTGACGCGGTCGGCCGACGGGCAGGTCGTGGGCATCCTCGGCATGGGACGGATCGGGCAGGAGATCGCGCGCAAGCTGGAGCCCTGGAACCCGACGATCCTGTACCACACCCGCACGCCCAAGGATGTGGATTACGAACACGTACCCGACCTGGTGGACATGGCGCGGCGCGCCGACGTCCTCATTTGCATCACGCCGGGCGGGGCGGCAACGCGCCACCTCGTCAACGCCGAGGTGATCGCGGCGCTGGGATCCGGCAGGGACGCTGATCAACGTGGCGCGCGGGACGGTGGTCGACGAGGAAGCCATGATCGCGGCGCTGCAGAATGGCACCCTGGGCTGGGCCGGGCTCGACGTGTTCGAGCAGGAGCCGCACGTGCCGGCGTCGTTGCGCGCGCTCTCCAACGTGGTGCTGCTGCCGCATGTGGGTTCCGCCACGGTGGAAACACGTGCCGCGATGGGCGCGCTGACGGTGGACAACCTGCTGCAGCACCTGGGCGACGGGACGGTGCGCACGCCCGTTCCCGAATGCCAGTAGGAGCGCTCCGGTGTCCGCCATCGCTTCCGTCACGGCGCGCCTCTTCGCGGTGCCGCTGGACGAGGTTCTGGTGGATGCCAAGCACGGGGAACACAGCCATTTCCACCTGATCACCGCGACGGTGGTGCTGGAGGACGGGTCTTCCGGCACCGGCTATACCTATAATGGCGGGCGCGGCGGGCATGCCATCGCGGCGATGATCACGCATGATCTGGCGCCGTTTCTGGTCGGCCGGGACGCCAACGCCATCGAAGCCCTCAACGACGAGATGAACTGGCACATGCATTATGTCGGGCGCGGCGGCATCCTGAGCTTCGCGATTTCCGCGATCGACATCGCGCTCTGGGACCTGCGCGGCAAGGCGCGGGGGCAGTCGGTTTGGCGGATGCTGGGCGGCAAATCGCCGGACTGTCGCGCCTACGGAGGCGGGATCGATCTCGCGTTCCCGTTGCCGAAGCTTCTCGACCATGTGCAGGGCTATCTCGATGCCGGGCTGAGGGCGGTGAAGATCAAGGTCGGCCAGCCGAGCGAGGCCCAGGATATCGAACGCATCCGCGCGGTGCGCGCGCGGATCGGGCCGGAAGCCGGGTTCGCAATCGACGCGAACTATTCTCTGTCGCGCGAACAGGCGGTCTCGCTTGCGCTGGCGGTGCAAGACCAGGGCCTGCTGTGGTTCGAGGAGCCGATCATCCCCGACGATTACGCAGGATATGCCGAGGTCGCGGCGGGAGCGGCATCCCGGTGGCGCAGGGAGAGAACCTGCACACGATCCACGAGTTCGACATGGCGCTGGAGCGGGGCGGGTTGGACTTCATCCAGCCGGATGCATCAAATTGCGGCGGCATCACCGGGTGGTGCAAAGTCGCCGATCTGGCCACGGCGCACGGCGTGGCGGTCTGTTCGCACGGGATGCAGGAGCTTCACGTCTCGCTGCTCTCCGGCATCGGCAGCGACGGGTGGCTGGAGGTGCATTCCTTCCCGATCGACCGATACACCGACCGGCCGCTGGTGATCGAGAATGGTCGCGCCGTGGCGCCCGATGTCCCGGGGACGGGTGTCACCTTCGATTGGACGAGGCTGGCGCCGTTCGAAGTGCGACATTGAAGCCCGCGGAAGCCCGCGCCCGCGCGTGTCAGGGGTCTTGAAAACCGGCGCGGATCACCTGAAGTTGCGTCGAAACCCCAAAGGAGGCGATCCATGTCCCTTCCCGCCCCGGCGCTGGATGTCAAACCCGAAGTCAAGGCGTTCTTCGACCCGGAATCCAACACGATTTCCTATGTCGTGCGCGACCCGGCGAGCCTGGCTTGTGCCGTTGTGGATTCGGTCATGGAGTTCGACTACGCCGCCGGACGGCTGACCCATTCGAGCGCGGATTCGATCATCGCGCATATCCGGGCCGAGGGACTGGAGCTCGAGTGGATCATCGAGACCCACGTCCATGCCGACCACCTCTCGGGCGCGCCCTATATCCAGGAAAAGCTCGGCGGCAGGATCGGGATCGGGGAGCACATCGTCACGGTGCAGGAGACGTTCGGCAAGATCTTCAACGAGGGCACGGAATTCGAGCGGGACGGATCGCAATTCGACCGGCTGTTCACGGACGGCGACAGCTACACCGTCGGCGAGATGCCGTGCTTCGTGCTGCATACGCCCGGCCACACACCCGCCTGCAACGTGCACATCATGGGCGACGCGGTCTTTGCCGGCGACACGATCTTCATGCCGGATGGCGGGTCGGCGCGGGCGGATTTCCCGGGTGGGGACGCGGGGCAGCTTTACGATTCGATCACCCGCGTGCTGTCGCTGCCCGAGGAGATGCGGCTCTTCGTGTGTCACGACTACGGTCCCGACGGGCGCGAGATCGCGTGGGAGACGACGATCGGCGAGGAGCGCGCCCGCAACATCCATGTCGGCAGCGGCGACCACGCGCGACGAATTTGTCGCGATGCGGCATGAGCGTGACGCGACACTCTCGATGCCGAAGCTGATCATCCCTTCGCTGCAGGTGAACATGCGGGCAGGGGAGGTGCCGACGGACCGGGACGGCAACATGTCCCTGAAAGTGCCGGTCAACAAGCTCTAAGACCCTTTGACCTCGGCGCGGAATGCCGGCAGGATCATGCGGACCTTGGGGGAGGCACGGGATGTCCGACATGAAACATGGCCGCGACTGGTCGCAAATGCCCGAAACCGGGTTCCCCGACTACAAGTCCACAGCGATGCGAGGGCCAAAGGAACGGCCCGTGCGGCTCGAGGGCGGCTGGGACGGATCGCTGTCGCTGCGCCCCGTCTGGCCATCGCTCGATGCAGGCGACGCAGACCTGACGATGAACGGGCGGGTGAACGGCGACCCGATCGGCGAGCGCATCGTGCTCGAGGGTCGCGTGACCGACGATGCGGGCCGGCCCGTGCCCGGTGCGCTGATCGAGATCTGGCAGGCCAATGCCGCCGGCCGCTACATCCACAAGGAAGAGTTGCATCCAGCGCCGCTCGATCCGAACTTCCTGGGCGCCGGGCGATGCATGTCCGAGGAGGACGGAAGTTACCGTTTCATCACGCTCAAGCCCGGCTCCTATCCCTGGGGAAATCACCGCAACGCGTGGCGTCCCGCGCATGTGCATTTCTCGATCCACGGGGCGGGGCTGGCGCAGCGGCTGGTGACGCAGATGTATTTCCCGGGCGACCCGACGCTGCCCTACGATCCGATCTTCAACGCGGTGACGGAGGCGCCGGTGCGCAATCGCCTGATCAGCCGCTTCTCGATGGAGGATTCTATCCCCGAATGGGCGCATTGCTACAAGTTCGACATCTGCCTGGCCGGGAGATACGCGACGCCCTTCGAGGAGAACGGCCATGACTGAGATGGCGGGGTTCGGCCGGATGGACGTCACCGACCGGGGCGGGCCGCATGCATTCGAGTATCCTGACGAGCGGGCCGTGGCGGCGACGCCAGGGCTGACGCCCAGCCACACGGTGGGCCCCTATTTCGCCTACGGCCTGACGCCCGGCCCCTACGGGTACCCGCACCGCGACCTGCACAAGACGGACCTCGCGGCGGCCAGCGTCGCGGGCGAACGGTTGATCATCGAGGGCCAGGTCTTCGACGGCAACGCAGTGCCCGTGCATGATGCGATGGTGGAGTTGATCCAGGCCGACAGCGCCGGGATCTACGTAGACAGCCCTCGCAATGACGGTTTCACCGGCTATGGCCGCTGCGGGACCGGAGCCGAAGGGAGGCAGGGCGACACGCATTACCGGTTCCGCACCGTGAAGCCGGGCGTGACGCTCGCGGGCGCTGCGCCCTTCGTAACGCTCATTATCACCATGCGCGGCCTGCTGAACCATTGCATAACGCGGATGTACTTTCCCGGCGACAACCTCAGCCGCGATCCGGTGCTGCGCCAGGTTCCGCGAGACCGGCGCCACACGCTGATGTCGCGGGAGACCGCGCCGGGCCGGTACAGGTTCGACATCCACATGCAGGGTGACAGCGAGACCGTGTTCTTCGATCTCTGATCGCAGGTCGCGCGCCTATCGGCGAGCCGGCCCGACGCGGTCGGTATCGCGGGCACGCGGCGTCGGTCACTCCGTCATGCGGAGTTCGCCGGCATCCAGCACGGGCGTCGCGTCTATGCCATTCGCGTCGAGCATGGCCGCAACCCGCTCCAGCGCCGCGATCAGCATCGCCTGTTCCCAGTCCTGCAGGGCCTCGAACTGGCGCACGAAACGTTGCTGCAGCGGATCGGGTGCCTGGGCGATCGCCGCGCGGCCCTTTGCAGTCGGAAAGATGTTGGTCTGCCGCCGGTCGGTTTCGGACCGCTCGCGCAGCACCATGGCCTTGTCGACAAGCTTGTCCACAAGCGACGTGACGGTCGCCTGGGAGATATGCATCCGCAGCGAAATCTCCGTCGCGGTGCAGTGATCCTTCTCGGCCACGATCTGCAACACGCGGAACTGCGCCGCGGTCACGCCGACCGACTGCGCCAACTCGCGGTTGAACATCTCGGTTGCGCGCAAAACCTTGCGCAGTGCGATAAGGCTGAGGTCCACACGATCCATGGGCGATAATCGCAAAACTCTCCAAGCTTTTCAATTGACTACTAAAGCACAAACACTTAGCCAGCCGAAGCTGTTAATCGAGGGTCAAATGCAGCTGAAACCGCGCTATTAGCGTTTCTTCATCCAGTTCAACCTTTGTTGCTTGAATTTTCGGCAGACCTATATATTTAGGGTCGCGAAGTAACCGGAGACCTTGGTCATGAAACACGCGTTAGACATTTTCAGGAAATCCACGCCGACGCTGCGTGAGCCCACAGCCGAAGATGGCCCTCAGATCTGGGAACTGATCCGCGCCAGCAAGCCGCTGGACGAGAATTCCGTGTATTGCAACCTTCTGCAATGCGACCATTTCAGCGAAACCTGCGTCGTCGCCGAACGCGCGGGCGAGGTTGTCGGCTGGGTATCCGGTTACATCATGCCGAACGATACCGAGACGCTGTTCATCTGGCAGGTCGCCGTGTCGGAAAAGGCGCGCGGCACCGGCCTCGCTGGCCTGATGCTGAAGCATCTGCGCGACCGCGAGGTCTGCAAGGACGTGACCCGCTTCCAGACCACGATCACCGGTGAGAACGAGGCCTCCTGGACGCTCTTCCGCAAATTCGCCCAGAAGCAGGGAACCAAACTGGACGCTCAACCGTACTTTTCCCAGACCGACCATTTCAAGGGGCGCCAGAGCACCGAGCATATGGTCACCATAAAGCTGCGGGAGACGAAGAAGGTGCGCGACGCGGCGTGACGGAGGTCCCAAACCCCGATGTACCGCTTGCCTGCGCAAACTTGTCCCATACCCGAAGGATCCGACATGCCGTCTGATACGTCAGCCGATTTTTCCGTCTTCGAGAGGCGCGAATCCGACGCCCGCAGCTATTGCCGCGGTTTCGACACCGTGTTCACCCACGCCAAGGGGTCGGAGATGACCGATGCCGAAGGTCGTACCTATATCGACTTCCTGGCGGGCTGTTCATCGTTGAACTACGGCCACAACGAGCCGGCCATGCAGAAGGCGTTGGTGGATCACATCATGAGCGACGGGATGTCCCACGCGCTCGACCTGCACACCGACGCGAAGGCCGCGTTTCTGAACACTTTCGAGAACCACATCCTGAAGCCGCGGGGCATGGACCACAAGGTCATGTTCACCGGCCCGACGGGTGCGAACGCCGTCGAAGCGGCGATGAAGGTGGCTCGGAAATCGACCGGGCGCACGAACATCATCGCCTTCACCAACGGCTTTCATGGCGTGACGATGGGCGCGCTTGCCGCGACCGGGAACGAATATCACCGCGGCGGGGCGTCGATCGATCTCTCCGGCGTCACGCGTATGCCCTACGATCACTACATGGGCGAGGGATTCGATACCGCCGATCTGCTGCAGGCGATGCTGGAGGATCGTTCCAGCGGCGTCGACGCGCCGGCGGCGATCATGCTGGAATGCGTTCAAGGCGAGGGTGGACTGACCGCGGCCAGCCCGGAATGGGTGCGACGCGTCGCGCAACTCGCCCGCGAGCATGGCGCGCTCCTGATCATCGACGATATCCAGGCCGGCTGCGGACGATGCGGCACGTTCTTCTCCTTCGAGGAGATGGGCGTCGTGCCCGACGTCGTCACCATGGCGAAATCGATCTCCGGCTACGGCCTGCCGATGGCGCTGATGCTGGTGCGCCCCGAACATGACGTGTTCGGCCCGGCCGAGCACAACGGTACCTTCCGCGGCAACACGCATGCCTTCGTGACAGCCCGCGTGGCGATCGAAACCTACTGGGCCGATGACAGCTTCCAGAAGGACATCATGGGCAAGGCGCGCCTGTTGACCGCCGCGCTGGGCGAGATGCAGAGCATGATCCCGGGCTCCAACATGAAGGGGCGCGGCATGATGCAGGGACTGGACGTCGGCGACGGCGAACTCGCCTCCGCGATCTGCGCCAGTGCCTACAAAAAGGGCCTGATCATCGAGACCTCCGGCAGCGAAGACCAGGTGGTCAAGGTGCTGGCACCGCTCACGACGCCGGACGAGCTGTTCCGCAAGGGCCTGAGCATCCTGCTGGAAGCTACACGCGAAGTGACCCAATCCTCGAACATAGCAGCAGAGTGAGACATGATAGTACGTGATTTCAACAAGATCGTCGAAAGCGAACGTAACCGTGTGGTGAGCGATGCCCAGTGGTCGTCTGTCCGCATGCTGCTGGCCGATGACGGAATGGGGTTCTCTTTCCACATCACGTTTCTCGAGCCGGGTTCCGAACACACGTTCGAGTACAAGAACCATTTCGAGAGCGTCTACTGCATGCAGGGGACCGGCTCCATCACCGATCTCGCGACCGGCGAGACGCATGAGATCAAGCCGGGCGTCATGTATGCCCTCAACGAGCATGACCGCCACGTGCTGCGCGCCGAAGAAGAACTCGTGATGGCCTGCGTATTCAATCCGCCCGTGACCGGCAAGGAAGTGCATCAGGAAGACGGCTCCTACGCGCTGGTCGACAGCTGAAGCAGAGGCGCCGGGTTTGAACCCCGGTGAAATGCCATGACATTTCCCGACCATACCGTCGAAAAGATCGGCGGCACGACCATGAGCAAGATCAACGAACTCATGGACACGTTGATCATCGGCGACCGCGTGGGTGAAGAACTCTATCATCGGATCTTCGTGGTTTCGGCCTTTTCCGGCATCACCGATTTGCTGCTCGAGCACAAGAAATCCGGGGAACCGGGTGTCTATGCGCTCTTTGCCAACGACGACAACGACCACGGCTGGCTCGACGCCCTGACGCGGGTCGGCGCGGCGATGTCGGAGCGGCACGCGGCTGTGCTGACGGATCCCGCCGATCGCTCGATGGCGGAGGATTTCGTGCGGGACCGGATCGAGGGCGCGCGCAGTTGCCTTTTCGATCTGCGCCGGCTCTGCTCCTACGGCCATTTCCGGCTGTCGAGCCAGATGATGCTGGTTCGGGAACTGCTTTCGGGTCTGGGCGAGGCGCATTCCGCCTATGTGACGACGCTGATGCTGCACCGCGCTGGCGTCAATGCGCGGTTCGTGGATCTGAGCGGGTGGCGCGACGATTCCGAGGTGACTCTGAAAGAGCGGATCGCGAAGGCCTTCGCAGATGTGGACGTGTCGAAGGAACTGCCGGTCGTCACGGGTTATGCGCAGTGCCGCGAGGGCCTGATGCAGGAATACGACCGCGGCTATTCCGAGGTGACGTTCTCGAATATCGCCGCCTTCACCGGCGCGCGCGAGGCGATCATCCACAAGGAATTCCACCTCTCCTCCGCCGATCCCCGCCTCGTCGGCGAGGAAAACGTGCGCAAGCTCGGCCACACCAACTACAACGTCGCCGACCAGCTGTCGAACATGGGGATGGAGGCGATCCACCCCAACGCGGCCAAGACGCTGCGCCAGGCCAATGTCGCGTTGCGCGTGACCAACGCCTTCGATCCCGGCGACGCGGGCACGCTGATCGACGACGAACCGGCGGAGAAACCGGCGGTCGAGATCATCACCGGTCTCGACGTGGTGGCGCTGGAGCTCTTCGAACAGGACATGGTCGGCGTGAAGGGCTATGACGCGACCGCGCTCGAAGCGCTGAAGCGGCACAATGTCTGGATCGTGTCCAAGACGTCCAACGCGAACACGATCACCCATTTCGTGCAAGCCTCGCTGAAGGTCGTGCGCCGTGTCGTGGCGGACCTGGAAAGCTGCTATCCTTCGGCGCAGGTGAGTGCGCGCAATGTGGCCCTCGTGTCCGCGATCGGGCGCGACCTGACCGGCCTTCGGGCGTTCAGCCGGGGCCTGACCGCGTTGGAAGATGCCGGCATCGACGTGATCGCGGCGCATCAGACCACGGGCGGGGTCGACATCCAGTTCGTGACGCCGCGCGACGCGGCAGATCAGGCGGTCGATGTCCTGCACCGCGCCTTGGTGACAGGGCAGGATGCGAGAGCCGTGGGCGTAGCCGCCTGACGCATTGCACTGTCTTTGCAATGCGGCCCTGACCAAGGCGCCAACGCTTTTCGGATTTCCGACGCGCGCTGCCTGGACCGAGCGGCGGGCCATGGCTTGAAAAGATGCAGCCGAACCTGACATCTGTGGATGCCGAACGCGGCCTGTCGCTGCGCACGCGTCCAACCGGCATCTCTCCGCGCTCAATCCGCTCTCCCGAATCGCGCCACGAGTGTCTGTTCATGTGCCCACCCGAAAGCTAAGCTCGCCGTAGAACGAGAGGGAGGATCTAACATGAAATTCAGGACACTGCGCGTTGCCGCCGCGATCACTGCGCTGGGCGCGCTGCCGCTCGCCGCGGAAAGCTACACCGCCACCATCGCCGCCGGGCATCCGCCGGTCTTTCGCTGGGTGAGGATGATCTCGGAGGTCTTCGTGCCCACCGTGACGCAAGAGATGGAGGAGGCGGGCCATTCGATCAGCTTCAGCGAACAGTACGGCGGTGCCATCGCCGGGGTCGGCGAGGAGTTGGAGGCGGTCGAGGCTGGGATCGCCGAAATCGGCACCTGCCAGGCGCTCTTCGATCCCGCGAAACTCGCCGTGCAGAACGTGACCTACTACACGCCTTTCGTGTCGTCCGACCCGCGAACCGTCGCGCAGGTCGTCGACGACATGTTCGAGTCCGTGCCGGCTTTCACGGAGCCTTACGAGGAAAACAACGTCAACTATCTCGGCGCGCCGATCGTGATCGACGACTACCTGCTGATGACGAATTTCCCGGTGGAAAGCCTAGCAGATCTGGAGGGCCGCAAGATCGCCGCACCCGGGGTGGCGATCACCTGGCTGGAGGGCACGGGTGCTGTCGGCGTCTCGGGCAACCTCACGACCTACTACAACGAGATCAAGAGCGGGGTCTATGACGGCGTGATCGTCTTCGCCTCCGCCGCCCTGCCGGGCAAGCTCTACGAGGTCGCGCCCTACATCACGCGGGCGGGGCTCGGCGCGCAGTATGCGGGCTCTCTCTGCGCCAATGCGGACTGGTACGAAGGCCTGGACGAAGGCGCGAGAGCGGCGCTGCACGCGGGCGCGGACGCGGCACAGGACTGGTACCTGTCGGAACTCGAACAGGCGGTCGGGACGGCATTCGAGCAGATGGAGGCGGCCGGCGCCACGATCACCGACGCGCCGCAGGAGATGCGCGAGGCCTGGGCAGATGGCATGAAGAACGCCGCTCAATCCTGGGCGGCCGAGCTCGACGGGCAAGGCAAACCTGGGTCCGAGGTGCTGTCCACCTACATGAACGAGATGCGCGACGCGGGGGCCGAGCCGCTGAGGGACTGGGATACCGAGTGATCCCTTGACCGGACCCGAGACCACGCGGCGGGACCCGCTCCCGCTGCGATTGCTGGATGGGGTGACGCAGGGGCTGAATGTCCTCGGCTCCTGCCTGATCCTGCTGTTGATGGTGCTGGTGGGCGTGGATGTCGCCGGGCGCAACCTGCTCGCGGCACCCGTCGCGGGTGTGCCGGAGCTGGTCACGCTCTCCATCGTCGCCATCGTGTTCCTGCAGATCCCTGCCGCGTTGCGGGCAGGGCGGATGACGCAATCGGACGGATTGCTGAACGTGCTGACGGAGCGCGCGCCCGCTGCTGGGCCGAGGCCTGGCGACGGCCTTCGACCTCGCCGGCATCGCGGTCATCTGGGTGATCGTGCAGACCACCTGGCCGATCTTCACCCGCGCGTGGGAAACGGGGCAGTATATCGGCGCGGTGGGCGATTTCACCGCCCCCGTCTGGCCGGTGAAGCTGACACTGCTGGTGGGTGGCACGGTGCTGGTCCTGCAATTCGCCGCGCGGATCTGGAGGCGTTATACATGACGCCCTTCGACATCGGGCTGCTGTCGCTGGCGGGCATGTTCGTCGCCGTGCTTGCGGGGATGTTCGTGCCCATCGCGCTGATGGTGGCGTCCTTCGTCGGGGTCTGGGCGATCAAGGGGTCGCCGCTGCTGGCGTCGAAGCTGCTGGCGCTGGCGGCGAACGACGCGATCTCCAGCTATTTCTTCGGGGTCGTGCCGCTCTTCGTGCTGATGGGGTTCGTCGTCTCCGAGGCCGGGTTCGGGCGCGACGCCTTCGACGTGGCCAACGCGCTCTTCCGCCGGGTCCGCGGGGGCCTGGGCGTGGGCACGGTCGGCGCCAACGCGATCTTCGCCGCGATCACCGGCATTTCCATCGCCTCGGCCGCCGTCTTCACCAAGATCGCGGTGCCGCAGATGATCCGGCACGGCTACGCGCCGCGCTTTGCCGTGGGGGTGGTGGCGGGCTCCTCGGTGCTGGGCATGCTGATCCCGCCGTCGCTGCTGCTGATCCTCTTCGGGATCCTGGCCGAGCAATCCATCGGCGACCTCTTCATCGCCGGGATCGGCCCCGGTCTGCTGCTGGCGCTGTTCTTCGGGCTCGGCATCGTGGCGATGGCGAGTTTCGCGCCGCGCATGCTGGGCAGGCCGCGGGCGGCGGATGCGGAGCGGCTGAGTGTCCGCGACTGGGTCGTCAAGGGCGGGCCGATCGGCGGCGCTGATCGTGCTGGTGCTGGGCGGGATCTATGCCGGCATCTTCACGCCGGTCGAGGCCGGGGCGATGGGCGCCATCGGCGCGCTGGTGATGGGGTTCGCCATGCGGCGGCTGACGCCGCGCTCGCTCTGGACCGTGCTGGTGGAGACCGGGCTGGTCACGGCGACGGTGTGCTTTCTCATCATCGCGGCGCAGATGTATTCGCGGATGCTGGCGCTCTCGGGCGTGCCTGCGGGCGTCGGGTCCTTCGCCGCCAATGCGGAGCTCGGGTTCTGGGGCGTCATGCTGCTCTACGTCTGCATCGTGATCGTGATGGGGATGATCCTCAATTCGTCCTCGATCATGCTCATCCTCGTGCCGCTGATGCTGCCCGTGGTGATCCCGATGCAGGTCGATCTGGTCTGGTTCGGCATCGTCACCGTCCTCGCGGTGGAGATCGGGCTCCTGACCCCGCCGTTCGGCATCTCCGTCTACGTCATCAAGGCGACGCTGGACGATCCCTCGATTACGCTGGCGGACATCTTCCTTGGCGCCGCGCCTTTCGCGCTGATGATGCTGGTGGTGCTCAGCCTCGTCCTGATCTTTCCACCCATCGCGACGGGCCTGCTGCCCGGCCGCTGACACTTCGAAAGGAAACCCAAATGCCCCGCAGATTCGTCGATCTTTCCGTCCCGCTGGAGACCGGCATTGCCTCGGACCCGCCGCCGGTGCTGCCCCAGATCGAATATCTCGACCATCAGCAGACCGCCGATCAGATGCTGATGTTCTTCCCGGGGATGAACAGGGACGAGCTGCCCGGCGGCGAAGGGCTGGGGCATTGAATGGCTGAAGCTGACCACCCATAACGGCACTCATGTCGACGCGCCCTACCATTACCACTCCACGATGGACGGCGGTAAACGCGCGATCACCATCGACGAGGTGCCGCTGGAGTGGTGCTTCGGGCCGGGCGTGAAGTTCGATTTTCGCGACAAGCCTGACGGCCACGTGGTAAGCCCCGAGGAGATCGAGGAGGAGTTGAAGCGGATCGGACATGAGCTGCAACCGTTGGAGATCGTGGTGGTGAACACTTCCGCCGGCGCGGCCTATGGGCGGGACGACTATCTGCTCAAGGGCTGCGGCTTCGGGCGGGCGGCGACGAACTGGCTTACGGAGCGGGGCGTTCGGATGGTCGGCACCGACGCCTGGAGCTGGGATGCGCCTTTCGCCCATACGGCGAAGAAATACGCGGAGACCGGTGATGCCAGCATCATCTGGGAAGGGCACCGGGCGGGTATGGACCGCGGCTACTGCCAGATCGAGAAGCTGGCCAACCTGGATCAGCTTCCGGCGACGGGGTTCACGGTCTCCGCCTTCCCATTCAAGATCCGCGCGGCCTCGGCCGGGTTCACACGCGCCGTCGCGATATTCGAGGAGGAGTGAGATGAGACTGGGAACCGTGGCCTTCGAGGGCCGTGAACTGGTGGTGGCCGACCTCGGGCAGGGCCGGATGCTGGATCTGCACCTTGCCGCCGAACATGCCGACGTCAACGAAGGCTCTTTCATCGACATGCTGTCGGTCATCTATGGTGGCGAGGAGGCGCTGGCCACTGCGCGGTCGCTGATCGACGACGCTTCCGACCGGGCGATCCTGCTGGAGGATGAGGTGACGTTCTGTCCGCCGATCCTGCCGGTTCAGTACCGCGACTGCCTCGTCTTCGAGACGCATCTGAAGAACAGCTTCGCCCAGGCGGAGAAGATGACCGGACGCAGCTTCGCCATTCCCGACATCTGGTACGATCAGCCGATCTACTACAAGGGCAACCGCATGTCCTTTGTCGGGCATGGCGCGGATGTCGAATGGCCCGGCTATGCGGATCACCTCGATATCGAACTGGAGCTCGCGATCATCATCGGGCGCAAGGGGCGCGACATATCGGCGAAGGACGCGCCGGGGCATATCTTCGGCTACTCGATCCTGAACGACGTCTCCGCCCGCGATGCGCAGATGCTGGAGATGCCGGGGCAGCTCGGTCCCGCCA
The DNA here is from genome assembly GCA_963721175.1 of uncultured Alphaproteobacteria bacterium. Classification (GTDB taxonomy): domain Bacteria; phylum Pseudomonadota; class Alphaproteobacteria; order Rhodobacterales; family Rhodobacteraceae; genus Aliishimia. Next base: position 457,638 of record CAVRIG010000007.1, read on the forward strand.
AGGGCAAGGATTTCGACACCGGCAACATCCTCGGCCCGTGGATCGTCACCGCCGACGAGGTTCCGCACCCGGCGGTGCTCGACATGGAGGCGCATGTGAACGGCAAGCGCTGGGGCGGCGGCAACAGCCGGGACATGCACCACGACTTCGCGCGGATCATCGAGCACATCTCGGAGTCCGAGACGCTCTTTCCCGGCGAGGTGATCGGCTCGGGCACGGTGGGTACCGGCTGCGGGCTTGAGATCGGCGAGCGTCTGGAACCGGACGACGAGTTCGCCTTGACCATCGAAAAGATCGGGACGCTCAGGAACCGGATCGTCAAGCCGTAAGATCCGAGGCGTCACGACACGATCGTGGTCCTGCACCAAAAAAAAACGCCCCCCGACCGTGGCCGGGAGGCGTACGAGAATGTGGTATTGGCGCACGGCGTCAGCCGTCGGACTCTTCCTCCTGCAGGATCTCCTCGTCGGTGCCGCCTTCGACAGCGGCGCCGCTTCCGGCCGAGCCCTCTTCGCTCATGCTGCTCTCATCGCTCGCAGCACCTTCGGTCGAGCCTTCGTCGCTCATGCTTTCTGTCTCGGTGGCACCTTCTTCCACGGTAGCCGAGCTGTCACTCGCGCCTGCCGATCCGGGCGCCACGTCACTTCCCATCAGGTCCGCGATCCGGGTCTCGTCCGGCAGGCTCTCGACATCCGATTCGTCGAACTCGGGCTGCGATTCGAGTGTCTCCTTGTCGCTGTCGAGCATGAGGACGCGCTGCTCGGCATCATACTGGAAATCGCTCAGCGGCAGGGCAACGGTGTACTCGCCCAAGCCCAGGAACCCGCCGATGCCGATCACCGCCGACGCGCCGTTCGCGTCTTGGATGACATAGTCGATGTCTCCGATCAACTCGCCGCCGGTGCTGACGACAGACATCCCAAGCATGTCGCCCACGGTCATCTGTTCCAAGCTTGTGTACTCCACCGCGGGTGCGGCGGCTCCGGGATCGGTGGTGGTGCCGACGCTTGGGGCCGCGTCGTCCGTAGGTACCCCGGTGTCGGAGTTGCCGGTGGTGTCCTGGGCCGTCGCGGCCCCGGCCAGCAGGGCGGCGACGGCGGTGCTCATCAGAAATTGGTTCAGTGTCATGACGCAATCCTCCTTTGATAAATTGCGATATGACAATGAAAGCCCGCAGAGGGAGTGCCGGTTCCCACGAAGCATACGGAGACCTCTTCCGGGTCAGAACCGGCGGATTCGCGCCTCCGAGGATGCAATCCCGCGGCGGGTTCCCACCGAGCCGGAGGATCTCGGGTCCGTTGGAGCATCCGAGGGAACTTCGTTGGATCAGGAGCCGCCGAGCGCGGCGCAAGACGACGAACGCTCCGTCCGGGAGCGTATGGGCTCAGGCCGCGACAGGCTCCCGGATCTCCGACAGGGCCTGCGCCGCGATCTCGAACGACCGCAGTCGCGCGGCGTGGTCGTGGATCATGCCGGTCACGATCATCTCGTCCGGGCGGTATCGGTCGACCAGGCCTTGCAGGCGGTCGCGCACAGTGGCGGGTGACCCGGTGGCGGAGCAGGAGAGCGCGCCCTCGACCTGCGCCAGCACGGCCTCCGGCACTTCGGCGCGCACGTCCTGCACGGGCTTGGGCAGCTTGCCGGGGCGCCCCGAGCGCAGCCGGGCGAAGGCCAGTATCTGGGACGAGCGCAGATACCGTGCCTCCGCCTCGGTGTCCGCGGCGCAGACCCCGGCAGCCATCATGAACCAGGGCTTCTCCAGCCATTGCGACGGGCGGAAGGTGCCGCGGTAGGTCGTGATCGCGTCCTCCAGCATCGCCGGCGCGAAATGCGAGGCGAAGGCGTAGGGCAACCCCAGATGCGCGGCGAGTTGCGCGCCATAGAGGCTGGAGCCGAGAATCCAGACCGGGACATGCGTGCCGGTGCCGGGGATGGCACGGACGCGGGTGTCTTCGTGGCTGTCGTCGAAATAGCCCAGCAGTTCCAGCACGTCCTGCGGGAAGCTGTCCTCCTGCGTCATGTTCCGGCGCAGCGCGCGGGCGGTCGCCATGTCGGTGCCGGGCGCACGCCCCAACCCGAGGTCGATGCGGTCCGGGAAAGAGTGTGGCGAGCGTTCCGAACTGTTCCGCCACCACGAGCGGCGCATGGTTCGGCAGCATGATCCCGCCCGCGCCGACGCGGATCCGCTCCGTCGCGCCGGCGACATGGCCGATCACTACGGAGGTCGCGGCACTCGCGATCCCGGGCATGTTGTGATGTTCGGCGAGCCAGTAGCGGTGGTAGCCCAGGCGTTCGGCATGGCGGGCCAGATCGACCGTGCTCGCGAGGGCATCCGCGACGGTCTTGCCCTCGGGTACCGGCGACAGATCGAGGAGGGAATACTGCTGCATGTGTCCGTTCCATCGTTCAGCGGGGCGGATCGTGCCCCTCACTGAACATAGGTGCAGGACCGGTCGGACGGAACCACCCATGACCGCCCGTCGCGACGTCACCGATAGAGAAGCGATGCGCCGTTGTGAAAGAGGTGGAGCTTGCCCGGATCGGCGGTGAGCCGCAGGCTCTGGCCCCGCATCCCGCGGTGAATGCCGGAGAGCTTGGCGATCACGCCCGCCGCCGATTGTTCGGGCTTCGGAGAAATAGATCTGGGTCACCTCGCCCAGGGCCTCGCTGATCTCCACCGTACCGGCAAAGGCATAGTCGTCGTCCTCCGTGGCCACCATGTCCTCGGGACGGATGCCGACATTGACCGTCCAGTCCCTTGTCGGAGTCCTGCGTCGGAATGGCGGCGCGGATCGACCCGGACCCGTGCTTCAGCTCGACCTGCGTTTCCGCGCCGGTCGCGGTGATCGTCGCCCGGCATCAGGTTCATCGCGGGCGAGCCGATGAACTGCGCGACGAACTCGGTGCGCGGTTGTTCATAAAGCTCCAGCGGCGAGCCGACCTGCGCGATGCCCTTGTTGGCCAGAACCACGATGCGGGAGGCGAGCGTCATCGCCTCCACCTGGTCGTGGGTGACGTAGATCATCGTGCTGTCGGGCATCGATTCCTTCAATTGCGCGATCTCGATCCGGGTGGCCACGCGCAAGCTGGCGTCGAGGTTCGAGAGCGGCTCGTCGAAGAGGTAGACCTTGGGGTCGCGCACGATCGACCGGCCGATCGCCACGCGCTGCCGTTGCCCGCCGGAGAGCGCCTTGGGCAGCCGGTCGAGATAGTCCTCGAGTTGCAGCGCCTTCGGCGGCCCGGTTCACCGCCTCGTCGATTTCCGCCTTGGTCTTCTTTGCCAGCTTCAGGGCGAATGCCATGTTCTCCCGCACGGTCATGTGCGGGTAGAGCGCGTAGGACTGGAACACCATCGCGATGCCGCGCTGGGCCGGCGGCATGTCGTTGACGCGCACGCCTTCGATCGTCAGGTCGCCGGCGGTGATCCTTTCCAGCCCCGCGATCATGCGCAGGAGCGTGGACTTGCCGCAGCCCGACGGACCGACGAAGACGATCAACTCACCCCGCGCGATCTCGAGGTTGATGTCCTGCAGCACGGTGACGGTCCCGCCGTAGGTCTTGCCGACATTTTTCAGGGATAGTTCTGCCATGATGGTCTCCTTGGCCCTTCAGGTGCCGTCGGCTGTTGCAAAGAGCGCGGAATATGGCGCGAGCTCCGTCTGTCCGCCGATCGTGCCGGTCGGGAACGGGCTGCCGGACGCTGCGGTCCAGTTGCCGTCGGGTATCGCCACGGTCTGCGCGTTGCCGCCCAGGTTGAAGGCGCAGAGCATCCGCGCGCCCTGATGCGTCCGCAGGATGACCAGGGTGTCCTCGCTGTGATCCAGCAGGTCCAGCGCGCCGGTCATCAGCGCGGGATGCATGGCGCGAAAGCGGATCAGGCGGCGGTAGAAGTTCAGCAGGCTGTCCGCGTCATGGTCCTGCCGCGCGACCGCGTGTTCGAGGTGTTCGACGGAGACCGGCAGCCAGGGCTTGCCTTCGGAGAACCCGCCATGCGCGTTGTCCTGGATCCAGGGCATCGGCGTGCGGCAGCCGTCGCGGCCGTGGTACTTGGGCCAGAACCGCTTGCCGTAGGGGTCCTGCAGATCCTCGAAAGGAACGTAGGCCTCGGTCAGGCCCAGCTCCTCGCCCTGGTAGAGGCAGACCGTTCCCCGGAGCGACATCAGGAGGGCGGCATAGACGCGGGACGCCCCCGCACCCAGGCCCCAGCGCGAGATGTGGCGGGCGACGTCGTGGTTCGAAAACGCCCAGCAGGCCCAGCCGTCGGTGTTGACGGCATGAAAGCGCCGCAGCACCTCGGCGACCCGGTCTCCGGACGGGAAGGCGTTCGAGAGGAACGCGAAGTCGTAGCACATGTGCACCTTGTCGGCGCCGGATGTGTATTCGGCCTGGATCTCCAGCCCGTACTGGCCGTCGCTGACCTCGCCCACCAGGGTCGTGGCCGGGAATTCGTCGAGCACGGCCCGAAGTCGCTTCAGGAAGGCGAGGTTCTCCGGCCGGTTCTTGTCGTAGAGATGGTTCTGCCAGTTGTAGGGGTTCACCGCGGGCGCGACCATGTCGTTGATCTGCTCCGGCGCCAGCGCCGGGTTGTCGCGCAGTTGGGCGTCGTGGAAGTAGAAGTTGATCGTGTCGAGCCGGAATCCGTCCACCCCGCGATTGAGCCAGAACCGCACCATCTCGAGGATCTCGTCCTGTACGGCGGGGTTGTGCAGGTTCAGGTCCGGCTGCTGGGTCAGGAAGTTGTGCAGGTAGTACTGCATCCGCGCCCCGTCCCATTCCCAGGCGGGCCCGCCGAAGATCGAGAGCCAGTTGTTGGGCGGCGTGCCGTCGGGCTTGGCATCCGCCCAGACGTACCAGTCGGCCTTGGGATTGTCGCGCGAGGAGCGGCTTTCGTGGAACCAGGCATGCTCGTCGGAACTGTGGCTGATGACGAGGTCGATCAGCACCTTGAGCCCGTGCCGGTGCGCTTCCTCCACCAGCGCGTCGAAATCGCCCGAGCGTGCCGAACATCGGGTCGACGTCGCGGTAGTCGCTGACGTCATACCCGAAATCCTTCATCGGCGAGCGGAAGAACGGGGAGATCCAGATCGCGTCCACACCGAGCGACGCCACATAGGGCAGGCGGTGGATGATGCCCGCCAGATCGCCGATGCCGTCGCCGTTGCTGTCCTGGAAGGAGCGCGGATAGATCTGGTAGATCACGGCGCCGCGCCACCAGTCCGCATCGGTGACGGCGCGCGCCGGCTTGGGGGTTTCCAGATGTGACATCGTGTAGACCATCGGCTATTTGACCGAGCCGGCGAGCAGGCCGCGCACCAGGTATCGCTGCATCGTGAAGAAGACGAGCAGCGGCACCGCGATGGAGACGAAGGCCGCCGCGGCGAGGATGCCCCAGTCGCCGCCGCGCGAGCCCAGGAGGTCGTCGGCGATCTTGACCGTCATCACCCAGCTTTCGCTGTTCGAGGGCAGGAAGACCTTGGCCACCAGCAGGTCGTTCCAGGTCCAGAGGAACTGGAAGATCGCGAAGGAGGCCAGCGCCGGAAAGCTGAGCGGCAGCACGATCCGTGTGAAGACCTGGAAATCGGTGGCCCCATCGACCTTGGCGCTCTCGATGATGTCGCGCGGCAGGCCGACCATGTAGTTGCGCAGCAGGTAGACCGCGAGCGGCAGGCCGAAGCCGGTATGGGCGAGCCAGATGCCGAGGAAGCTCTGCCCGATGCCCACCCGGTTGTGCAGTTGCAAAAGCGGTACCAGCGCCAGTTGCAAGGGGCACGACCAGCAGACCCACGACCACGGCGATCAGGAGCCCGCGGCCCGGAAACTGCATCCAGGCGAGCGCATAGGCCGCGAAGGCCGCGATCAGGATCGGGATGATCGTGGCGGGAATCGTCACCGTCAGCGTGTTGATGAACGCCCGGTCCATGTTGTCGGAGGTCAGGATCGTGTCGTAGTTGTCGAGCGTGATGTCCGGCGGCACCTCCTGGGCGAAGTAGATGCTGGGGTCGCGCGTGATCTCCTCGGCGGAGGTGAAGGTGAAGTCGCCGTCGGGCTGCACCGTCAGCGTCCGATCCCGGCGCAGGTCGGCCGTCTCCCCCGCCGCGTTGGCCGCGGGCGCCATGCGCGAGCCGCCGAAGCGCGTGACCTCGCCCGAGCCGTCCGCGAGCACGTTGCCGGTGATGACCCAGACGCCGTCCTGCTGCACCGCGTCCTCGGCTGCCGCGCTGAAACGGAAGTTCTGCTCCACCGGCAGCGGGGTCAGCCACCAGCCGGTGGCGGAGATCTGGTCGCGGTCCCGGAAGGAGGAGATCAGCAGCCCCACCGTCGGGATCAGCCAGAGGATGACCAGCAGCAGCACCGAGATGTTGGTGACCCAGCGCAGCGCGGGGGAGGTTCCGGCGATATTGTCCATCAGCGCATCTCCGCCGCGGGCCTGCCGGATGTTCCAGACCATGACGGGCAGCACGATGATCATGATGACGAAGGCCACCGCGGTCGCCCGCCCGTCGTCGCGGAACATGTAGGCCATCATGTAGGAGGGCAGGATCTCGGTGCCGAAATTGCCGCCCGTCATGGTGTAGACGATGTCGAAGACCTTGAGCACGAGGATGGTGATCGTGGTCCAGACGACCATGATCGTCCCCTTGATCTGCGGCACCTTGATCCTGAAGAAGATCTGGAACGGGTTGGCGCCGTCGATGATCGCGGCCTCGACCGTCTCCTCGGGGATGCCGCGCAGGGCGGCCGAGAGGATCACCATGGCGAAGCCGGTCTGGATCCAGACCAGGATCACCATCAGGAAGAAGTTGTTCCAGAACCCCAGTTGCAGCACGTCGAGCGGTTCTTCCGCCCCGAAGACATCCCGTATCGCGTTGATCAGGCCGATATCGGCGTCGTTGGCATAGACGAACTTCCAGATCAGGGAAGCGCCGACGAAGGAAATCGCCATCGGCATGAAGATCAGCGATTTCGCGATGTTGCCCCAGCTCAGCCGGTCGGTGAGCTGCGCCACCAGCAGCCCGAAGAAGGTGGCGGCGGCCGGCACGATGAGGATCCAGAGGAAGTTGTTGAAGAACGCGGTCTGGAACCCGGCATCGCCGAACATGGTGGTGTAGTTGCCAAGGCCCACGAACTCGTCACCCGCGCGATTGTGGAGCGAGCGCCAGAAGGAGCCGACCACCGGGTAGACGAGGTAGAGCCCCAGCGCGGCCATGGCGGGCAGCAGGAACAGCCAGGGCCGGATCATGTTGGCGCGGTTGATGTTGCGCCCGGGGTTCGAACCGGAGGGCGGGAAGATGACCTTGTCGAGCAACAGGTTCGACAACCAGAAATATCCCACGCAGCCGCCGACGCCGAAAAGGATCGTCAGGACGCCTTGGATCATCGGGGACATGCGCGTACCTCGCTGCTGATCTCGGGGTCGGCGCCCGCGGGAGGACGCGCTCGCCCCGGTGTGACCGGTCTGGCCGGGCTCTACTGGATCGAGTCCCAGCGATCCTGGATTCCGGCGGCGACCTCCGTCGGCATCCGCGCCGGTGGTGTAGTCGACCATGCCGGTCCAGAAGGCACCCGCGCCGATCTCCCCCGGCATCAGGTCGGAGGCGTCGAAGCGGAAGGTCGTCGCGTTCAGCAACACGTCCCCCAGCGCCTTGCTCGTCTCGCTGGAGTAAAGCGACGTGTCGACGCCGGTATGGGGCGTGAGGAAGCCGGACAGCGCCATCCAGGTCTCGTGCGCGATCGGCGTCTGCAGGAATTCGATCAACGCGTTGGCGCCGTCCGACGGGTTGGTGATCGCCCAGAGCGTGCCAGCGCCCAGAACCGGCGTGCCGAGGTCCTTGCCCTGGTAGGCGGGGAAGTAGAAGAAGTCCGCCTCCACGTCCTCCGGGAAGAAGGTGGGGATGAAGGACGCCTGCCGGTGCATGAAGCATTCCGGCGGGAGTCGAGAAGAGACCCGACGGGCTGTCGCGGAAATCGGTGTTGGCCACGGCCGACGCGCCGCCGTTCACGTAGTTCTCGTTGCGCGCGAAATAGCCGTATTCCTCGATCGCCTCGACCACCCTGGGATCGTCGAACGGGATCTCGTTCGCCACCCATTGGTCGTAGACCTCCGGCGGCTTGGGTGCGCAGCATCATGTCCTCGACCCAGTCGGTGGCGGGCCAGCCCGTCGCCGCGCCGGAGCCGAGGCCGATGCACCAGGGCGTGCCGCCATCCTCGACGATCTGGTCGGTGAGCTCCTTCAGCTCCTCCATCGTCTCGGGGATCTCGTAGCCCATCTCGTAGAAGGAGTCGGGGCTGTACCAGACCAGCGATTTCACATCGACCTTGTAGAAGAAGCCGAAGAGCTCCTCCTCGCCGTTCTCGTTCTCGTAGGTCCCCAGATCGACCCAGGACTTGCCGGCGGCGTAGTTGGCGCGGATCCAGTCGGCCGTGCCTTCGGGCAGCGGAGTCAGAAACCCTTGCGACGCCATGTCCGACGCCAGGCCCGGGCTGGGGAAAGACCGCGACGTTGGGCGCGGATCCGGCGCGGGCGGAGATCACGATGTCCTGCTCGAAACTGTCCGAGCCCGAGTAGTTCACCGTCGCCCCGGTGGCGCTCTCGAAATAGCTCAGCACCACTGTGACGTTGTCGTTGTCGAGACCGGTCCACGGGCCGGTGACCGTCACGGTCTGTCCCGACAGGTCGTACTTCTCCGCGAAGGCCTCGTAGCTCTCCCAGTCGAATGCGCCCTCCCCGACGGGAAAGGGCTGTGTGCCCTGTGCGGATGCGGACATCGCAATGATCGCAAGTGCGGCGGCGCCCGCCAACATACATGATTTCATGTCATCCTCCCTGTGCGGTTCGACCGCCCGCTGGTCGCTGAATTCCGGATGAATCAGGTTCCAAAGCGCTTTGGTTTTAGGCATCTTGTGCAGCGGCGCTCCGTTTGTCAACCGAGAGGTGAGTGTTTTCCTACAGGTTCGACCCTTTGATTTATTGACTTTGACAGTGCATGTGATGACAGATTAGGATTGCGATGAAGTGGGCCTTATAGTCAAAGCGCTTTGAATTTCGCGGAACCGCCATGAACCTGCGCCAATTGGCCGAACTGCTGAACCTGTCCCAGACGACGGTAAGCCGTGCGCTGAACGGCTATCCGGAGGTGAACGAGGAAACCCGCAAACGCGTGCTTCGGGCGGCCGAGATCCACAGCTATCGCCCGAACGCGCGAGCGCGTTCGCTGGCGACAGGGCGCAGCATGGCCATCGGGCATGTGATCCCCATGCGCAACCAGAACGAGATGCTCAACGTCGTCTTCTCGGAATTTCTCGCGGGCGCAGGGGAGGTCTATGGCCAGAACGGCTATTCCATGATGATGTCCGTGGTCCCCGACAAGGATGAGGCGGAGACCTACCGGCGCATCGTTCAACAAGGCACGGTGGACGGTTTCCTCGTGCATGGCCCGGTTCGCGACGATCCGCGGCTGGCGCTCCTGACCGAACTCGGAATACCTTTCGTCGTGCACGGACGATCGACCGCGTTCGAGGGTGATTATACTTGGGTCGACGTGAACAATCGCCGGGCGATCGAGCGCGCGACACGCTATCTCATCGACCTCGGACACCAGCGGATCGGCCTGATCAACGGTCCCGAACACCTGGACTTCGCGCTGCGCCGCAGGGACGGTTACCTGGCCGCGCTGGCAACCGCAGGCATCGCCAGGGATGCCGACCTGATGGCGTCCGGCCGCATGACCGAGCCATACGGATTTTCTGCCGCGCACCGCATGTTCGATCTGCCCGTGCCGCCGACCGCGATCGTCTGTTCGGCGATCGTGCCGACCCTGGGTGTGCGTCGCGCCGCGGAAGACCGCGGATTGCGTCTGCGCCGCGACGTCTCCGTCATCTGCTACGACGATTGCATCAGTGCATTGCCGAATGGCGGGCCGGAGGGGCCGATCTTCACCGCGACCCGCTCATCGGTTCTGGACGCGGGCCGGCGCTGCGCGCGCATGCTGATCGACCGGATCGAGGATCCGGGCCGTCCGCACGAACACGAGCTTTGGGAAGCCGACCTCGTGCTGGGCAACTCCACCGCCGTGGCGTCAAGGCAGCCGGCGGTATGAAGCACACGCGAGCCGACTTTCCGCCGGGGTTCCTGTTCGGCGCCGCCACGTCGAGCTACCAGATCGAAGGGCACGGGTTCGGCGGGGCCGGGGCCACGCATTGGGACAGCTTCGCCGCGACGCCGGGGAACGTCGTGCGGGCCGAAGACGGGCGGGTGGCCTGCGACCACTACCACCGCTGGGCGGAGGATCTGGACCTGTGCCGCGACCTCGGCCTCGACGCCTATCGATTTTCGACAAGCTGGGCCCGGGTGCTGCCCGAGGGGCGCGGCGCCATCAACCCGGAAGGCCTCGATTTCTACGACCGGCTGGTGGATGGCTGCCTCTCCCGCGGGCTGAAGCCGATGGCCACGCTCTATCATTGGGAACTGCCGCAGCCACTCGCCGATCTGGGCGGATGGCGCAACCGCGATATCGCGGGGTGGTTCGCGGATTTCACCGAGACGATCATGGGGCGGATCGGGGACCGGGTGCATTCGGCCGCACCCATCAACGAGCCCTGGTGCGTCGGCTGGCTGAGCCATTTCGAAGGCCATCACGCACCCGGCCTGCGCGACATCCGCGCCACGGCCCGCGCCATGCATCACGTGCTGCTTGCCCACGGCCGTTCGGTGGAGGTGATGCGCGGATTGGGGCTGCGAAACCTCGGCGCCGTCTGCAATTTCGAATTCGCGCACCCGGCCGACGACACAGAGTCGTCCCATGAAGCTGCCCGCCGGTACGACGCGATCTACAACAGGTTCTTTCTGGGCGGCATGTTCCGGAAGGCCTATCCGCAAGAGGTCCTGGACGGCCTGGAGCCGCATCTGCCGCTGGGCTGGGCGGACGACTTGCCGGTGATCGCGACGCCGCTCGACTGGATCGGTGTCAACTACTACACCTGCAAGCGGATCGCGCATCGGCACGGCGCCTGGCCGAACCTGCGCGAGGTCGAAGGACCGCTGCCCAAGACGCAGATGGGGTGGGAAATCTACCCAGAAGGGCTTGGCCACTTCCTGCGAATGATACACCGGGATTACGCGCCGGACCTGCCGATCTTCGTCACGGAATCCGGTGTGGCGCTGGAGCATGATCCGGCGACGCAGGATGATGCGCGCACCGATTACATCGATGCCCATTTGGCGCAGAGCCTGCAGGCCGTCGCGGACGGTGTCCCGGTTCATGGCTTCGTCTACTGGTCCCTGCTCGACAATTACGAGTGGGCGTTCGGCTACGACAAGCATTTCGGGCTCGTCCACGTCGATTTTGAAACTCTGGACCGAACGCCCAAGGCCTCGTTCCATGCCCTGCGCGAGGCGCTGAAATCTCCTACACGGGGAAGTTGAAACGACGGTCGGAGTCGCGTATTCAAAAGTTGGGTGGGCGTTTCGGAAAGGACGCACTGGATGAGCGAAAAGACTGGCGCTTCCGCCAGACGCCGCGACCCGATGCCGGATCAGACCGCCAACCGTCAGGCATCCGTGCAACCACATGCCTGTGTTCTCGCGGTCGGAGAGAGGTGGACGATCCGCGCGGTTTCCGACAATTCCTTCGACTTTCTGGGCCGGGCACCGCAGGATCTGCTGGGCCAGACGCTGGAGGCGGTCCTGCCCGAGGATGTCGCGCACGGGTTGCGCGCGAGGGGCCAGGGTCTCTCGGCATCGGATCCAGTGGCGCGACTGATGAGTTGTTCAGGTATTGCCGGTGGGCGGACGTTCGACGTGACCGCGACCCGGGTCGGCGCCGACGTCTACTTCGAATTCGAAGCGCCGCCAGGTGGTCCGGGACTGTTGGCGGATCCCGAACAGATCCGGAGGCTTGCGCGGAAATCGGCGGACAAGGACACGCTGACGGGCGCGGCGGAGGAAGCCGCGCGCACGCTTGCAGCGCTGACCGGGTTCGCCCGCGTGTCCGTTCACGGGATCGGCAAATCGGGAATTGGTCCCGCCGTGGGACTTTACGCCACTCCGCCCTTGGTGGCCTCTCCGAACCGCGCGATACTGGAGGCGCATGAAGCGGCCTTCGGTGCGCATCTGCACGTGATCCCGGATGTGTCTGAATTGGGAATCTGCCGCCTCGTTTCGACGCGGGGTATGGTGCCGCCGACGCGGGCCGAGATACGCGCGCTCGGCAGCGCGGGAATCGTCGAGGAACTGGTCCACGCCCTCCGGGGCGGCAAGATACGCGCGGCCATGACGATCCCGGTCCGCGTCGGTGGCGAGCTCTGGGGCGTGATCCTCTGCCACAGCGATCTTCCGATCCGACCGGCGGTGGGCGATCGCGGCGCGCTGTCTCTGTTCGCGGATCTCTTCGGCTATGAGATCGGGCGCCTCGAACAAAGACTTGTCGACCGGGCGCAAACCCGAGGCCTGGAACTTCGTCAGACGATATCCGCAGAGGTCGAAGCTGGCGCCGATCTTCCCACGGCACTTCGCGCCGCCGGGGAGGAGCTTGCCACGTTGATCCCGCATGACGGCTGGATGTTGTGGCACCAGGGCAATTTCCATTCATCTGGCCATTCCGTCACGCAGCCCGAGTTCGAAACCGTTTTCGCCGAATTGCATCGTCTGCAGCTCCGGGATTCGGTCGCCTTCGACCAACTTGCCGAGCTCATGGCGGCCAAGAGTGGGCTCGATCCGCGCCTGACGGCCGTGATGGTGATCCCTCTGTCGAGGTCGGACTCCGAATACCTGCTGCTCTTCAGAAGGCTGAGTGCCGAGGGTGATCGCGTGCGCACCTGGGAAAGCTGGGAGAGCGCGGCAGGTCGGACCCTGCGCGCGGCGCTGGTCGAGGCGCAATTGCAGCTGGTCCAAACCACCCGGGACACCCGCCTGCACCGCCATGCGCGCCAGGGTTTGCTGATGTCGGAACTGACTCACCGGACGCGCAACATCCTCAATCTCATCCAGGGACTGGTCGCGCAGGGCGCCGGAGAGGCGGGCTCGGTCGAGGAATACGCGCAGGTGCTGGAGGCCCGGATCCATGCGGTGGCACGTGCCTACGACGATCTGGCGGAGCAGGATTGGGGTCGCGTCGGGCTGCGGGTCCTGCTGGAGCGGGAATTGAACACGGCGCTGACCACGCCGCCGGGGCAGGGGCCCCTCGCGCGCATGTCCGGCGAACAGATCGACCTGTCGCCGACGGCGTTCACGACCATGGCTCTCGTTCTGCACGAACTCGTCAGAAATGCCAGGGAACACGGAGCGCTGAGTCGGGAAGAGGGCCGGGTGGACATCGAAATGTCGCTGGGGGAAAACGGCCTGGCGCGCATCGTCTGGCGCGAATCCGGCGGACCCGCTGCCCGCCGTCCCGCCCAACGCGGATTTGGGTTGAAGGTCATCGAGGAGTCCGTGCCGCACGAACTGCGGGGAACCGCGGACCTGGAGTTCGGGCGCGACGGGTTCGTGGCGCGGTTCGCGATTCCGCCGGGTCACTTCACGCGGCTGCGGCCCGAGGCGGAACCCGTGGAGGCGCGAACGAATGAATTCGACCCGCGGCCGGACGAAATCGCGATAGACGGCGCGGCGCTGATCCTCGACGACAGCCTGATCATCGCGATCGAGTCCGAGGACCTGCTGCGGGCGGCCGGGGCCAGCGAGGTCTATGCCTGCAACTCGGTCGACTCCGCGCTGGAAGTGCTCGACCGCGGCGATGTGACCTTCGCGCTGCTCGACGTCAATCTCGGCAGCGAAACGTCGCTCGCGGTGGCGGAGCAGCTTTGGGTCGACGGCATACCCGCAGTGCTCGCAACGGGATATGGCGCGAACGAGGATCTGCTTGCCGATTTTCCGCCGCTGCCGGTGCTGAGCAAGCCCTACACCGTGGCCGAAATCAAAGATGTGCTTCGGCATTTCAGCCGGCGCGAACGCCGTTGAGCGGCGTCGACCCGTCAGGTCTTCACGTAGCCGGCGACGACCTGCAACAGCTTGAACGCGGTCGCGGCATCGTTCTCCACCACGGCCAGGAACTCCGCCACACCGAGGCGCAGGCACAGGATGTCGGTCCGCGCCCGCATGTCGAGCGCGCGTGGCTCGTTGCGGATCAGGCCAAGTTCGCCGACCAGCGTCCCCTTGCCGACAGTGGCGATCAGATGGTCCTCGCCATCCTGCCTTGGCAGCAGAAGGTCCGCCTCGCCCTCGATCATCATGAAGGCGCCCCGGTCGGGCGGATCGTTCTTGTGGAACACGTAATGCCCCGCCGCGGCCTGGTACCAGCGCGCGCCAAAGGCCAGAAGCCGAAGCTGTTTCCGGTCCAGCCCGGAGAAGAGCGCGGTCTTTTCGAGTGCCTGGAGCTTGCGCGCAAGATCCGCCGCGACATCGCCGTCCACGCCGCCGGAAGAAGTCGTTTCCGCACCCGTGATGCGGCCCTGGTCCAGTTCCAGCGTCATGTCGTATTCCACGTCGTTTTCCAGTTCGGGAGCCAGATGCACTATGGTCGTGGCCGGGAATTCGCTACGCAGCGTGTTGATCGTCTTCGCGCGCGTCGCCGCTGCAAAACTGACCATCGGACAATCAAGGATGATGATGTCCGGTCGCTTTATCACCGCCCGGCTCACGGCCAGCGGTTCGGCGAAGGCGGCCGGCAGGTTCGCCCCACCGAGCGCGATCGGCACATCGAAGACAAGGCGCAGCACCTGGCCGGTGATGCCGGTGTCGTTCAGGATCTGTATCAGCAAGTGCCGCACGTCTTCGCCGCGCGGGCCCGCCTCCTCGGAGAGCTTGCCGTAGATCGCGTTCTCCAGAACGCTCAGACCCTGCAGCACGCCGTCGGGCTCGATCGGCGAGAACAGGTCCGACATCTGGGTGCGCAACGCCTCGCCATGCTGTTTGCGCAGTTCGAGAATTCGCGTGCGGATCCGATCGGAAAAGGCCGCTCCCATCTGCTCGGCGGTGATGGACGAAGGCACGCTCAGCAGAAGGGCGCGCGCACGGTCGTCCAGGGGCTTGCCTGCCTTCAGAACCTCCATCGTGTTGAGAACGCTGTCATAGAGCGCGGGATCCAACCCGGTCTTGAGAAAGAGCGGATGGTCGGTCCCCCCGGATCCGAAGATCTGCCGCAGCCCCTCCATGATCCCGATGGCAAGCTCGACCAAGTCATCGACGATGTTGAGTCCTTGCAGAAGCCTGACATAGTCGGGACGTTGGGCCAGCAGGTCCGGCGCCAGCGGCGTCCGCGGCGTGGCGAAGAGCAGGTTCTGCACGACCGGCAACGCAACGCAGTATTCGTCCGGATCCAATCTGAAGACGTATTTCGACAGACCCTCCTCGCGCAGCGCTTCCGCCACCTGCGGACGCAGCGCGATCAGGCTCGTCATCAGGTCGGCATGCAGGTCGGGCAGCGGTTTCTGATCCAGCGCACGGCGCATCAGCGCGTCGCTGCCGCCGATGCGCTCCACCAGTTCGCACCAATAGTCGCGCAGTGCCTCGGCGCTGTCGGCCTCTCCGCGGGCGGGATCGATCCAATCCGCGCTGAGCATGTCGGTGCTGTTGCCGGCGCGCACCGACTCCTCTGCGAAGGCCGCGTCGGTCCCTTTGCCCATCGGCCGGTAGCGGATCGGCATCAGCACGTTGTCGCCAAACGAGCCCTGGAACAGGACCGGGCGGGAATTCGCGTGCCCGATCCGGGTCGCGATGGTGATCTGATGCAAATCGCTCACGTCATGGCCGCCGATCCGTACCGTACCGCTGCTCGGCAGCAGTTCCCGCGTGATCACCTCGCTCAGCGCGCGCCGATCCTCGTCATTGGGCGCGGTGATGCCGATCAGGCCGCCGCCCGGCAAGACCGTGTCGATCGTTTCCAGCACGCTGTTGCCGTCGGCATCCCGCACCGTCACGCCGTCGAGTTCGATGTCGCCGGTCAGTCGCGGGATCTCGTCGGGTTCATCGCTCATCAGCCTTTCGTCGACCATGCCGGGCGGTGCGAAACGTTCCGTGATCGTCTCCCAGCGGAGCGACATGTCGGCAGACTGGTTGTAGAAATCCAGCAACTCCTTCCACGGAGAGGACAGTTCCTTGTAGGCCGCCAGCGCCGCCACCAGCGCGCCGAGCGTGATGCTGCCCCGGATCACCAAATATCCGCCGAGCGAATAGAACAGGAACGGCGTCAGTTGCGTGATGAAGTTGTTGATGAACTTCATGAAGAATTTCTTCTGGTAGATGTCGAGCCGGATCGTGAAGAGCCGTCCAGCCGGTCCGTGATCATCGCCATCCGGTAGCGCCAGCCGGCGTGGACTCGTCAGCGTGCCGGCCCCAGCCGCACCTTCGCCGATCTCCGCGGCGAGCGCCCGGATCTCGATCACGCGCTTGCGGTTGAGCAGGTTCACCTGGCGCTGCAGCTTCGGGATCAGCCAGGCCTGCAGCGGGATCAGGGCGCAGGCCGCCATTCCGAAGGTAAAGGATTGGGCGAAGAGAAATCCCAGGATGGTCAGCATCTGCCCCGCCTGAAGCACCGGCTGGGCCAGCGCATCGCCCATGAGCCCGCCCATCGGTTCGCTTTCGGCCGTCACCATCGAGACCAGCTCACCCTGCGACGTGCGTTCGAAATAGGGCTGGGGAAACCGCAGGATGCGCGCGATCAGCGTGTAGCGGAACCGGCGCAGCAGGCGTTCGGACAACACGCCCTTCATCGTGTTGATCCGCATCTTCAGCAGCCCGTGGCAGAGCACTGCGATCAGGAAAGCGCCGCTCAGCACCATCAGGTATTCGACCTGACTGAACGTCACCCCGTCGATTGTGATGTTGCTCACATCGCTGTCGATGGCTCCGTTGATAATCTGCTTGGGAAGTTCGAGTGTCAGGTACAGCAGCGGAAAAAGTGTCAGGGTCACGACCAGCAGGATGACCTGCTCGCGCTTCGAATACTTCCAGATGAAGGCGAATAGGGAGCGTTCGATAATAATCCCCCCGATCTTTCTAAAATTCTCCCGGCGCCGATACGACGGCTCGCGTGCCTTTGCGGCGTCCGGCCCGCGGACCCTAGCAGGCAAAGTAGCCGGATCAATTGATTTTGTGCCCTTGCGCGGTCACACATGAGAGAAGGGAGATCGCCTTGGATGTGACCGCAGCCCTGATTTTGCTTGTCCTTCTGGAAATCAAGCACCTGTTCGCGGATTATTTCCTGCAGACGCCCCAGATGTTGGCCAATCGTGGACAATACTTGCACGCCGGACGTGCGATGCATTGCACGGTGCATGTTGTCGGCTCCGCCATCGCGCTGGGGCTCTTCGGCGTTCCAGCGGGCCTGCTTGCGCTGGTGCTGGTGGCGGAATGGCTGGTGCATTACCACATCGATTTCGGCAAGGGTGCCTGGTCCAACAGGTCCGGTCATGGGCCGTCGCATGCAAGTTACTGGCGGGCGTTCGGTGTCGATCAGTTCCTGCATCAGTTGACCTATGTCGCGATGGTCTGGGCCGTGGCGTGATCCGATGTCGTGCGGGGCGGGCCACCGTGCCGGCCCTAGCTCGTCAGGATCATTGCACCGAAAGCACCTGTCTTGCGCGTCAAAGCGATACACAAAGCGCTGAATCCGCTGACCCTTCCGGCGCTGCTCGTGACCCGGTACGGGGGAGGGTCCCGGCAACACACCCCGACCCGCAAGCATAGAGTTTGCGCGAAAGCCTATGGCGACTACAACTTATTGCGTGCCCAACCAAATAAGGGGTTGCAAGCACTGCCGCTCTACACCACCATGACAGCAAGGGTAAGGAGAAAAGCTCCGACCCGATATCGAGCAGGCACCGAGCGCCCGGGGGCGCTGCAGCCCCCAACGTCGCATCGGCGAAAATGAGGTGGCATCATGGCCCTTTCCGAACACATTCTGGAAGACGAAATTCATCCCATCGACATTGTCGAAAACCTGGCGGCGCATCACGATTGGGATTTCGATCGGATCGGAGACGACCAGATTGCGATGGCGGTCGAGGGGCAATGGCGCACCTATTCCATAACACTCGCATGGTCCGGCTTCGACGAGACCCTGCGCATGGTCTGCACCTTCGAACTCGAACCGCCGCAGGAAAAGCTGCCGGTTCTCTATGAACTGCTCAACGACATCAACGATCAATGCTGGGCCGGGTCCTATACCTTCTGGTCCGAGCAGAAGTTGATGGTCTACCGCTACGGCCTGGTGCTTGCCGGCGGCCAGATCGCCGGGCCGGAGCAGATCGACACGATGATCGGCTCGGCCGTTCTGAGCGCCGAACGCTATTACCCCGCGCTGCAATTGCTGATTTGGGGGGACCAGACGCCGCGCCAGGCATTGCAGGTTGCCATTGCCGAGGCATACGGCCGCGCATAATCTCCGACCCCGCGAGACGCGGACATACCGCGCAGTCGCGAACGCGGTCTTTGTAGACGGGGGCAAGATGAATTTTTCGGATATCGAACGCCGTGGCCTGGTTCTGCTGGGCTGCGGCAAGATGGGATCGGCGATGCTCGCCGGCTGGTTGAACCGCGGGCTGAGCCCCGACGCCGTGCATGTGCAGGATCCCAAGCCGTCCGAGTGGGTCCAGGCGCAAGGCGTGCAGATCAATGAGGCATTGCCCGACGATCCCGCCGTCGTGCTGGTGGCGGTCAAGCCGCAGATGATGACAGATGCTCTGCCGTCGCTGGAGTCGCTCGGGAATGGCACCACGCTTTTTCTGTCCGTCGCGGCAGGGACGTCGATTGCGACCTATGAACGGATGCTTGGGGCGGATACGCCGATCATTCGCGCGATGCCCAACACGCCCGCCGCCGTGGGTCAGGGTATTACGGCCATCATCGGCAACGCCCGGGCAAGTGCAGCGCAGCTCGACCTCGCCGAAGCGCTGCTGACGGCCGTCGGCGCGGTGGTGCGGCTCGAAAGCGAGACCCAGATGGACGCGGTGACGGGCGTGTCGGGGTCGGGTCCGGCATATGTGTTTCACATGATCGAGGCACTTGCCGCCGCCGGCACAGCGCAGGGGCTGGCGCCGGACCTGGCCATGCAGCTCGCCAAGGCGACCGTTGCCGGTGCCGGGGCGCTGGCGATGCAATCCGACGACGGCCCCGAGCAACTGCGCCGGAACGTGACCTCGCCCAACGGCACCACGCAGGCCGGGCTGGAGGTTCTGATGGATGCGCAAACCGGCTTGCCTCCGCTGATCGCGGCCACAGTCCGGGCCGCAGCCGATCGCTCGCGGGAGCTGGCCAATGGCTGAGCCGAACCCCGAGATTTCCTTCGAGGACTTCCTCAAGGTCGACATACGTGTCGGCCGCGTGTCGCGCGCCGAACCCTTCCCGGAGGCCCGCAAGCCCGCGATCAAGCTCTGGATCGACTTCGGTCCCGAGGTCGGCGAGCGAAAGAGTTCGGCGCAGGTCACCGACCATTACGACCCCGAGACCCTGCTGGAGAGGCAGGTGATGGCCGTGGTGAACTTCCCCACGCGGCAGATCGGCCCGTTCATGTCCGAGGTGCTGGTCCTGGGTTTTGTCGACGGGGACGGGGCCGTCGTCCTGGCGCGGCCGGATAAAGATGTACCCCTTGGCGCGAGGCTTTGCTGATGACGAAGATCTGGATCACACGACCGTTGCCCGACACGGTGCAGGCGGAGGCGCGCAAGCTGTTCGACGAGGTCGACGTGCGGGCCGAGACCACGCCGCTCGATGCCGACGAACTGCGGCGTGCGCTGCGCGACTATGACGGCGTGTTGCCGACGCTGGGCGATGCCTTCGCGGCCCAGGTCTTTGCCGACGTGCCGGACCCGCGGGCTCGGATCCTGGCCAATTTCGGCGTGGGTTACAATCACATCGACGTGGCGGCCGCCCAGGAGGCAGGGCTGGCCGTGACCAATACGCCCGGTGCGGTGACCGACGCGACCGCGGACATCGCCATGATGCTGATGCTGATGAGCGCGCGGCGCGCGGGCGAGGGGGAGCGGATGCTGCGCGCCGGAGCGTGGCAGGGCTGGCATCCGACGCAGCTGCTGGGGCTGCACCTGTCCGGCAAGACGGTGGGCATCGTCGGCATGGGCCGGATCGGCCAGGCGATCGCGCGGCGCTGCTACTACGGGTTCGGGATGCAGGTCCGGTATCACAACCGGTCGACGAAACCCGTCGATCTTCCGGCCGAGCAGATGGGCACGCTGACGGAGCTTGCCGGCGCGGTCGATGTCCTCGTCGTTGCGGTGCCGGGCGGCCCCGAGACGAAGCACCTGATCGGGGCGGAGGTGTTCGCCGCGATGCAGCGGCACGCGCATTTCGTCAACATCGCTCGCGGGGACGTTGTGGACGAAGCTGCTCTGGTCGCCGCGTTGGAAGCCGGCGAGATCGCGGGCGCCGGTCTCGACGTCTACGAGTTCGAACCGAAGGTGCCGGAGGCGCTGATCGCCATGGAGAATGTCACGCTCTTGCCGCATCTGGGAACCGCGGCGCTGGAGGTGCGCGAGAACATGGGGCAGATGGCGGTGGAAAATCTGCGCGCCTTCTTCGCCGGCGCGACCGTGCCCAACCCGGTTTGATCCGGAAGTCAGTTCCGCAAGAGAGAGAAGGCGGCCGACGCACCCCATCCCGCAGCGATCGCGATGGCAAGCGCCATGATCCCGTAGATCAGCGGTTGGTTCCGCGACAGATCGAAGAGCCAGCGCTCCATCCCGACCTTGTCGACGTCGATCGACGTTGCGTACTGCGACACCACCTCTCCGCCCCGTGTCAGGAAGATGCGCGTGACATAATCACCCTCGACAAGTGCCGCAGGCAGCTGGATGGAGGTACGGAAGAGCGTCTGTTCGTCGACCGCGACCTGTCCCTCGAGCAATTGGTACAAGCCGGAACCGCTGCGAATCCGGATCAAAGCCTCGGTGAAAGCCCCGGCGTCGGTGATGTTCGATGGTGCGCCCACGGACCGGATCGCGCGTGGGATGGAGATCCGGTGGCGCAGATCCTCGACATAGGTCAGCACCTCGCGCAGTGGGCCGCTGGTGGCCACGGCGTAGAATGAGGGGGCGGCATCGACTTCGACCGCGTCGGTGTTGATCCAGATCCCCAGACGATTCTCCTTGCGGCGCACCACGACCGGCTTCGACGGGCCGGCGACGGTGATCACCACTTCGAGCGGTGGCCCCTCGGGAATGCGGCTTTCGCGTTTCACCGCACCGAAGATCAGGATTTCGGAGCCATCGAAGCTGGTGGTGATCGCAACGCGGTCCCGCGACAGGCCGAGGACCACCTCTTCCTGCGCCTGCGCGGGCAGGGCGAGAAGGCAGAGGAGGGCGATCCAGCGCAGCATGCTTCAGTGTCCCCCCGCGGCCCCGAGCGTGTAGAGCTCGGTCGGCATCAGCAGCAGATCCAGCGCCAGCTTGCCGCACACCACCAGCACCATCCCCGCGAGCAGGATGCGCAGCTGTTCCGCCTTCATCTTCACCCCGATGCGCGTGCCGATCTGCGCGCCGATGACCCCGCCGATCAGTAGCAGAACGGCGAGAACGACATCCACGGTGTAGTTCGTCGTGGCGTGCAGCAGCGTGGTGAAGCCGGTCACGAAGATGATCTGAAAGAGCGATGTGCCCACGACGACCTTGGTCGGCACCCCGAGAAGGTAGATCATCGCCGGCACCATGATGAAGCCGCCGCCGACGCCCATGATCGCCGCCAGAACGCCCACCAGCACTCCGACGATCAGCGGCGGAATCACCGAGATGTAAAGTCCCGAGACCCGGAAGCGCATCTTGAAGGGCAGCCTGTGCACCCAGTTGTGCTTGCGTCTTTTGGAGGGTTTGGCTCCGGATCGGGATCTTCGGATGGCGTTCAGGCTCTCGATGAACATGAGCGCGCCGATGATGCCGAGGAACACGACGTAGCAGAGCCGCACCAGCAGGTCGACCTGGCCGAGCGAGCGCAGGTAGTTGAAGACGAAGACGCCCACCGCCGCACCGGCCAGGCCACCGATGAGCAGCACGACCCCCATCTTGAGATCGACGGTCTTCCGTCGGAAATGGGCCAGAACGCCGGAGATCGACAACGCGACCGTCTGATTGGCCTGGGTCGCAACGGCGACCGCGGGCGGAATGCCGATGAAGAACAGCAGCGGGGTCATCAGGAAGCCACCGCCCACACCGAACATGCCCGAAAGGATGCCGACGAAACCGCCCAGGCCCAGAAGCAGGACCGCGTTGACCGAGACTTCGGCGATGGGCAGGTAGATCTGCATGGGTTCCCTTAGCGTGGTGCGGCGCGCGGAATCAACTGTGTTGGCACGCGGCATCGGGATGGGTGCGCGTTTCCGGTCCCTTTGGTGTTCTGCCTGGCGGTCCTGCCCGGTTTTCGACAGTTGGGGCCGGCGGGCACCGTCACCTTTCCTTCACGTAGGGCGCACCGATCGCGCGCGGCGGGATCGCCTTGCCGACGAACCCCGCGAGGATCACGACCGTCAGGATGTAGGGCAGCGCATCCATGAACTGCACCGGCACGGTGAACGCGCCGATGTCGACGTTCTGGTAGCGCAAGGCGATCGCCTGCAGGAATCCGAAGAGCATGCAGGAGCCCATCGCCTGCACCGGCCGCCACTTGGCGAAGATGAGCGCGGCCAGCGCGATGAAACCGCGCCCCGCGGTCATGTCCTTCACGAAGCCCGCCTGCAGCGCCGTGGCGAGATAGGCGCCGGCAAGCCCGCAGAGCACACCGCAGATGCCGACCGCGACGAAGCGCAGGCCGACGACGGAGACGCCCGCCGTATCCACCGCCGCGGGGTTTTCGCCGACGGCTCGCAGCCGCAGGCCGAAGCGGGTGCGGAAGAGGATCCACCACGTGCCGGGTACGAGGAGAAAGGCGACATAGACGAGGATCGAATGGCCCGAGATCAGCTCGGCATAGATCGGGCCGAGGATCGGCACGCGGTGCCAGCGCGTCGGCGAAGGGCAGGGTGATCGGGTTCGAACCGGGCGCCGCCGACCAGCGACGGGGTGCGTCCGCCCTGGTTGAACCAGTCCTGCGCGATCAGCACGGTCAGTCCGGCCGCGAGGAAATTGATCGCCACGCCGGAGATCAGCTGGTTGCCCCGGAAGGTGATCGACGCGAGGCCGTGCAGCGCCGAAAGGACCATCGAGCTCGCGATGCCCGCCAGCAGGCCGAGCCAGACCGACCCGCTGACGGCGGCCACGGCGGCGGAAAAGAAGGCGGCGATCAGCATCTTGCCCTCCAGCCCGATGTCGAAGATGCCCGCGCGTTCGGAAAAGAGCCCGGCGAGGCAGGCCAGCAGCAGCGGCGTGGCGAGACGCACGGTGAAATCGAGCACCTGGATGACGGTGAGGAAGTCCAACCGCTCAGTTCTTCCCTGCGGCGCAAGCTGAGGAAGATCCGCTCGAGCGGCATCCGGACCATGTTGTCGAGCGCGCCGGTGAACAGGATCACCAGCGCCTGGATCACGACGATCAGCTCGCGCGGGATCGTGGTCCAGAGCGCGAGTTCCGCCCCGCCCTGGTAGAGGAAGCCGAAGAGGATCGCGGCCAGAAACACGCCCAGGGGATGGCTGCGGCCCATCAGCGCGACGGCGATGCCGATGAAGCCCGCGCCTTCGGTCGAGTTCAGGACCAGCCGCTCCGCCTCGCCCATCACGTTGTTGATCGCCATCATGCCGGCGAGGCCGCCCGAGATCAGCATCGCGATCATGGTGATCTTGGTGGGCGAAATCCCGGCATACCGCGCGCCGGGTTCGGAATGGCCGTAGGCGCGGATCTCGTAGCCCAGCCGCGTGCGCCAGATCAGCAGCCAGACGAGGACGCAGGCCAGCGACGCCGACGAAGAAGCTGACATTCGCGGGCGCGCCTCGAAAGAGCGGATGTCGAGGGCCGGAGAACATGTCCTGCAACGTGGGCAGGTGCGCCGCCTCGGGAAACCGCGCCGTGGCCGGGTCCATCGATCCCGGCGGCCGCAGCACGTTGACGAGCATGTAGTTCAGCAGCGCCGCGGCGATGAAGTTGAACATGATCGTGGTGATGACGATATGGCTGCCGCGCTTGGCCTGCAGACAGGCCGGGATCGCGGCCCAGGCGGCCCCGAAGAGCGCCGCGCCGCAGCGATCGCGCCGAGCAGCGCCAGCGACCAGTGCGG
Organism: uncultured Alphaproteobacteria bacterium; assembly: GCA_963721175.1. Classification (GTDB taxonomy): domain Bacteria; phylum Pseudomonadota; class Alphaproteobacteria; order Rhodobacterales; family Rhodobacteraceae; genus Aliishimia. The sequence continues at coordinate 481,778 of CAVRIG010000007.1, forward strand.
CCAGGGGACGTAGAGGCAGACCAGCGCCACGCCGAGCCCGCCGAGCATCGCCTGCCCCTCGCCGCCGATGTTGAACAGCCGCGCGTGGAAGGCGACGGCGACGGCGAGCCCGGTGAACATGAAGTTGGTGGCGTAATAGAGCGTGTAGCCCCAGCCATAGGTGGAGCCCAGCGCGCCCTCGACCATCAGCTTGACGGCCGCGATCGGGTCCTCGCCGATGGCCAGGATCACCAGCGCCGAGAGGATCGCGGCCAGCAGCAGGGAGATCAGCGGGACCAGGACCACCTCGGCCCATTTGGGCATCACGTCCATGGTCATGGTCCCTTCCGGCGTCGGTCCGCTGGGCTCTGCCCCCGTCGCGGCAAGCCGCGCTCCCGAGGTTTTGGACCCAAAGAAGCGGCGTTCGAGTCCGGTTCCGATCGACGGCGGGTGCTGGTGAGGTGGCGATCATGCGGCCTCGTCGCTGATGCCGGCCATCAGCAGGCCGAGTTCCTTTTCGTCGGTCTCGTCGGGCAGGCGTTCGCCCATGATCCGGCCGTCGAACATCACCGCGATCCGGTCGGCCAGCGCCAGGATCTCGTCCAGCTCGACCGAGACCAGCAGGATCGCCTTGCCCTCGTCGCGCAGGGCGCACGATCTGCTGGTGGATGAACTCGATCGCGCCGATATCGACGCCGCGCGTGGGCTGGCCGACCAGCAGCAGGTCCGGGTTGCGCTCGATCTCGCGGGCCAGCACGATCTTCTGCTGGTTGCCGCCGGAGAAGTTCTTGGCCGCCAGCTTCGGGATCGGGCGGGCGCACGTCGAAGCGCTTCATCTTGCCCGCGGTATCTGCGCTTGATGCGCGGCGTTGTCCATCAGGATCCCGGTCCGGTAGGCCGGGTCGTGGTGGTAGCCGAAGGTCGTGTTCTCCCAGGCCTGGTAGTCCATGATCAGCCTTCGCGCTGGCGGTCCTCGGGCACATGGGCGATGCCGCGCGCCGCGGCGCGACTGGCCGTCGGACTGCTGCCGGTGAGGTCGAGCGGCACTGCCCGTTCACCGTGATCTGTCCGGTGCCGTCCATGATAGCCGCCCAGCACCTCCAGCAGTTCGGACTGGCCGTTGCCGGCGACGCCCGCGATGCCGAGGATCTCGCCCGCGCGCACCTGCAGGTCGATGCCGCGCAGCCGCTCCACGCCCTTGTCGTCGACCACGCGCAGGTTCTCGATGTCGAGCACGACCTCGCCGGGCGTCGCGGGCGTCTTGTCGACCCGCAGCAGCACCTTGCGGCCGACCATCAGCTCGGCCAGCTGCTGCGGGCGAGGTGTCGGCGGTCTTGACCGTCGCCGTCATCTCGCCGCGCCGCATGACGCTGACGGTGTCGGTGATCTCCATGATCTCGCGCAGCTTGTGGGTGATCAGGATGATCGTCTTGCCCTCGTCCGCGCAGCCGGCCGAGGATGCGGAACAGCTGGTCGGCCTCGGCCGGGGTCAGCACGCCCGTGGGCTCGTCGAGGATCAGGATGTCGGCCTGCCGGTAGAGCGCCTTGAGGATCTCGACCCGCTGCTGCATGCCCACGCCGATCTCCTCGATCACGCGCGTCGGGATCGACATTCAGCTCGTATTCCTGCTGCCAGGTCCAGCAGGGCTCTGCGCGCCTTGGCCAGCGACGGTTGCAGCAGCCCGCCGTCCTCGGCGCCCAGGATGACGTTTTCCAGCACGGTGAAATTCTCGACCAGCTTGAAGTGCTGGAACACCATGCCGATGCCCGCGGCGATCGCGGCCTGGCTGTCGGGGATCTCGGTCTTGCTGCCCGCCGATGAAGATCTCGCCCGCGTCGGCCTTGTAGAAGCCGTAGAGGATCGACATCAGCGTCGATTTGCCGGCGCCGTTTTCGCCGATGATGCCGTGGATCGTGCCGGGCATGACGCGGATGCGAGATGTCCTTGTTGGCCTGCACCGGCCCGAAGGCCTTGGAGATGCCCTTGAGTTCGATGGCCGGCGCCTGCTCGGCCATGCTGACCCCTGTCGTCTAGGCAGGGCCGCGCCGATCGATCGACGCGGCCTGCCGTGGTTCATGCCGCGGGATCAGAAGTCTCAGCGCCGGGCAGCTGTCGTCGGCGTGTAGTCGTGCACCTCGATCTCGCCGTCGATGATCTCTGGCGTCGCCTCGTCGACGGCGGCCTTCATCTCGTCGGTGACGAGGTCCTCGTTGTTCTCGTCCAGCGCATAGCCGACGCCGTCCTCGGCGAGGCCCAGCGACCATGGAGCCGGTTTCCACGTCCGGCGCCGTCCGTCAAGGCGTCGTAGACGGCGATTGTCGACGCGCTTGAGCATCGAGGTCAGGACCTGCCCGGGTGCAGGTAGTTCTGGTTGCTGTCCACGCCGATCGACAGGATGCCCTCGTCGGCGGCGGCCTGCAGCACGCCGACGCCGGTGCCGCCGGCCGCGGCATAGACCACGTCGGCGCCCTGGCTGATCTGCGCCTTGGTCAGTTCCGACCCCTTGACCGGGTCGTTCCAGGCGGCGGGGGTGGTGCCGGTCATGTTGGCGATCACCGTCGCGTCGGGGTTCACGGCCTTGACGCCCTGGGCATAGCCGCAGGCGAACTTGCGGATCAGCGGGATGTCCATGCCGCCGATGAAGCCGACCGTGCCGGTCTCGGACGCCATCGCGGCCAGCATGCCGACGAGGTAGGAGCCCTCGTGCTCGTTGAACACGATCGAGCTGCACGTTGGGCTGGTCCACGACGCATGTCGATGATGACGAAGTTGGTGTCGGGATAGTCCGGCGCGACCTGATCCAGCGCGTCGCCGAAGGCAAAGCCGGTCATGACGATCGGGTTGGCGCCGGCCTCGGCAAAGCGGCGCAGCGCCTGTTCGCGCTGGGCTTCGGACTGCAGTTCGATCTCGCGGAAGTCGCCGCCGGTTTCCTCGGCCCAGCGCTGCGGCGCCGTTGAAGGCGGCCTCGTTGAAGGATTTGTCGAACTTGCCGCCGAGGTCGAAGATCAGGGCCGGTTCGGCCAGCGCCGCACCGGCGCTGAGCGCGAGGGCGGCGGCGGCGCCGAGGAATTTCGTCATGAGGGTCATCGTGTGTCTCCCAGGTTTAGTTATTCGGGCCGCGCGCGCGAGGTGCCGCGTCCGCACACGGTCTCGGGATCTTGGTCGATCAGGGCAATAGTAAGGCCGAGGCACGGGGTGAGGGTCAACCGATTTCTGGCGCGGATGCCGGCCGCGGATCGGGCGCTGACCGCGGGTCAGCGCGCGCGCAGGATCAGCGCGTCCGCTGCGGTGCCGTCCGGCGCGGCGGTAGTAGCCGGGCCGCGATGGCCACGACTGCGAACCCGGCCGGCGGTAGAGCGCGAGCGCCGCGGCGTTGTCCGCGGCGACCTCCAGGAAGGCGTCCGTGACGCCCGTCGCCGGCAGCTCGCGAGCCAGGCGCGTCGAGCAGGCGCGGCCGACGCCCTGGCGCCGGGCGTCGGGTCGACGGCGAAGGGTCAGCAGTTCGGCTTCGGGCGGGACGAACTGCGCGCAGGGCGAAGCCCCTGGGTTGCGCCGGAAGAAGCGGGTGGTCGGCAGCGACTGGTAGGCGACGAAATCCGCCGCGCTCCAGGGCGCTGTCGGGAAAGCAGCGCGTGCAGGTCGCGCCAGCATCGTCAGGCGTCATCGAGGATGGCAGGCGGCGCGTCGCGCGGCGGCGCGGCATCGGCGGCCGGAGGTAGAGCGGGGCAGGGCGGCGGGCCGTCGGATCGCGGCGTCGCGGCGAGTGCGGGCGATGCGCCTCGGCGACGGGAGCGGGGCGCCGGCCATCGCGCCGATCGCGCAGCGCGTCCGAGGCGGGCAGCGTCGGCTTGGCGTCGGCAGCAAGCTCGCGGCTCGATCGGCCCGTCAGCACTGCACGTACGACCATGCCACGCGGCGCGCGCGACTGGCCAGCGCAGGCCGCGTCGTCCCAAGCCGCCAGCGCATCGAAGCCGGACACGCCGATCGCCGGGATGCCCAGCCCCAGCGCCAGCCCGCGCGCGGCGGAGACGGAGATGCGGATGCCGGTGAAGTTGCCCGGGGCCGATGCCGACGCCGATGGCGTCGAGATCGCGCCACGTCGAGCGCCGTGTTCCGCCAGCATGTCCTCGAGCAAAGGCATCAGCCGTTCGGCCTGTCCCTTGCGCCATCTCCTCGCATCGCGGCATCGAGGATCCGTCCGCCGGACAGCAAAGCGGCCGCGCAATGCGCGGCCGATGTGTCGAAGGCCAGAATCAGAGGCGTCAGACGGCAACCGGGCGCACCTCGGTCACTTCGGGGATGTAGTGGCGCAGCAGGTTCTCGATGCCCATCTTCAGCGTCAGGGTCGAGGACGGGCAGCCCGGCGCAGGCGCCCTGCATGTGCAGGTAGACGACGCCGCGCTCGAACCCGTGGAAGGTGATGTCGCCGCCATCCTGCGCCACGGCGGGGCGCACGCGGCTGTCCAGCAACTCCTTGATCTGGCCCACGATCTCGGCATCCTCGCCGTCGTGTTCGGCATGGCCCGATGCATGCCTGTGCATCGTCCGCCATCACCGGTTGGCCGGACTGGAAATGCTCCATGATCGCGCCCAGGATGGCCGGCTTCGACATGATCCCAATCGACCGCGTCGGCCTTGGTCACGGTGACGAAATCGGTGCCGAAGAACACGCCCGTCACGCCGTCGACGGCAAAGAGCCGCTGGGCCAGCGGCGACTTGCCCGCGGCGTCGGGTGCGGGAAAATCGGCGGTGCCGGTGTCCAGCACGGTCTGGCCGGGCAGGAATTTCAGCGTCGCCGGGTTCGGCGTGGATTCGGTCTGGATAAACATGATGCGACCCCTGTTCAGCGTTAACCCACATATGCGGAGTTCGGTGCCATCGAGTCAAGAGTTTGGAATGATTCTAAAACTGAAGCAGGGCGGCGCGCCGGGTCAGGTGATCGCTTCCAGCCGCTCCTTGCTCATGTCGCCCGGCACGATGGTGATCGGGACCGGCAGGGTGCCTGCGTTCCGGGTGAGCTGGGTGACCAGCGGTCCCGGGCCCTTCTTGCCGCTGCCGGCGCCCAGGACCAGCACGCCGATTTCGGGATCGTCCCGCATCTGCGCGATGATTTCGTCGACCGCCTCGCCTTCGCGGATGACCAGTTCGGGATCCACGTTCTGCCGGTCGCGCATCCACTTGGCGAAGACCTCGAAATGCACCTCGATCCGCTCGCGCGCCTCTTCGCGCATGATGTCGCCGACGCCGATCCAGTGGTTGAATTCCTCCGGCGGGATGATCGACAGGATGGTCACGCCGCCCCCGGTTTTGGCGGCGCGCATCGCCGCGAAACGCATGGCGTTCAGGCATTCGCGTGATCGTCCAGCACGACGAGAAATTTGCGCATCGGCCCGTCCGTCAGTGGTCCGCGCGATCATGGCGCAAGGGCAGGGCGTGTGCAATCCGGGTTTTCCAAGCTGAATTGTTGCGAAAATTCTTCATGCGAGCCCGGACCGAGCGGCACGTCCCGGACTGTGCGCACCACATCGCGCATCGGCACAGGGCAAAAGCACAAGTTCCCGTCATATCGGCCAGAGATCCCGCCGAAACGCGCATTATCCGGGAGAGACCTTGCAAGTTGCGACCCGCATGTGTTGTCTTACGCATGGTTAATGCGGCTCGGAGGGCCGAAGCACATCCAGACACGCAGCTACGACATACACTGCTATGACGCACTCTGGGTCGGACTGTCGAATTTGGATCTGTCCGGCGGTGCGTTGCGCCAGGTCACGTGGACTTGAGGGGCGACATGCAGCGTTCCGACACCGCGCCCGCACCCTCCTGGGTGGAGATCGACCTCGATGCGCTGGCGGCAAACGTGGCGGCGATCCAGGGGCGGTTGCCGGAGGGATGCCGGTACTGCGCCGTCCTCAAGTCGGACGCCTACGGACACGGGATCGCGCGTGTCGCGCCCGTTCTGGCCGGCGCCGGAATCGATTTCGCGGCCGTGGCGACGAATGACGAGGCGTTCTCGCTGCGGGATGCGGGGTTTGACGGGCGCGTGATGCGGGTGCGCGGTGCGACGCTCGCCGAGGCGCAGGCCGCCCGCCCGACCGGGATCGAAGAGCTGCTGACGGACCCGGACTTCGCCGCTGGTATTGCCGACACCGATGACCCGCCAGCGGTGCATTTGCCGCTCAACTCCATGGGAATGGGGCGCGACGGGCTGGAGCTGGAAAGTCCCGAGGGACGCGCGGAGACCTGCGATGTTCTTGGTCTCTCCGGTCTGAACATCGTCGGGATCATGACGCACTTCCCGCTCAACACGGCCGAAGATCTCGAGGACAGCCGCGCGCGCTTCCTGCGCGACGTCGACTGGGTAATCTCCGAAGGCGGGCTCGAACGCGGTGCGGTTCTGGTCCATGCCGCCAGTTCGCTGGGTCTGCTGGCAGAAGCCGGGATCGAGTTCGACATGGTCCGCGCCGGTGCGTGCCTGTGGGGTATCGTCGGGCCACGTGCGGAATTCCGCAACGTGATGACGGTGAAATCCCGCGTCACCAGCGTCAATGACCTGCCCGCCGGGGCGACCGTGGGGTATGACCGGACGAACCGGCTGACCCGCGACGACCCGGGTCGCCAACGTCTCGGCCGGCTATGCCAACGGCATGCGCCGCGCGATGGCGAACCGCGCCCGCGTCGCCGTGCGCGGCCGTCTTGCGCCGGTGCTGGGCCGAATTTCCATGAACGCGCTGACGATCGACGTCACCGATATCGGGAACGTGCGGAGCGGTGACGAGGTTGTTCTATTCGGGGTGCAGGGCGACGCGCGCGTGACCCGCGCCATGGTCGAGGACGCGACCGACACGATCATGGCCGATCTTTACTGTGATTGGGGCCGGTCGAACCCGCGCCGCTATCGCCCCCGAACCAACGCCGGCAAGGATGCGGTCCGATGACCGCCGCGGCCGGCCAAGAAGCCGAACCAAGATCCGCGAAAAGCGGGCTCCTGACCATCTGATCGGAGGAAGACCCAAGATGAAGAACACATTCGCGACAATGACCGCCACGGCGGTCGCCCTTGCGCTCCTGTCCGGCGCGGCAAGTGCCGCCGACATGCGCCTGAAGCTTGCCGGCGTGGTGCCGGCCGAGCACTTCGGCAACGAAATCCTTGAACAGGTGGTCGAGGACATCGAGGCGGCCGACGTGGGCCTGAGCGTCACGCTCTTTCCATCGGGTCAGCTCGGCTCCGGCGAGGAGCTGTTCGAAGATGCCGCGCGCGGCAATATCGACCTCGTCCATTCGGTGATCTACGCGCACCGCGATCCCGTGCTCGAGATCAATTCGCTGCCCTACCTCGTCTCCAGTTTCGACGAGATGGAGGAGATCTACCTGAACTCCGACAGCGCCTTCAACCAGATCTTCGGGGAACGGCTCGAGATGCTGGGCCTGAAGCTGCTCGCCAACGCGCCCGAGGGCTTCATCGGCGTCGTCGCCGAGGAAGAACCCAGCAACCCGGCATCGCTCGGCGACAAGGGCGTCAACATCCGCGTCTGGTCGAGCCAGGTCATCAAGAACACCGTCGAGGCGATGGGCTTCAACGCGACCACCATGAACTGGGGTGAGGTGTTCCCGGCGATCCAGGCGGGCACCGTCGACGGCGCCATCTGCTGCACAGCACAACTCGCCTACACCGCGTTCGCCACGTCCGATGTCGGCCACGTCTTCATTCCCTACGGCGCAGTGGTCGAGAACACGACCTACTACGCCTCGCTCGACACCTGGGAAGAGATGAACGACGAACAGCGCGAAGCTGTCCAGGCGGCCTTCGACAAGGCGGCGCAGAGCTACTTCAAATTCGCCAAGGAGAACGAGGCCGAATACATCTCCAAGCTCAAGGAGACGGGCTACGAGGTGGTCGAGATCACCGACGAGGAACGCGCTCAGATTGCAGAGGGCGTGCGCGAAAAGGTGTGGCCCGGAATCGCGGACATCGTGGGCCAGGACGTCATGGACAAGTTGATGGGAACGACCGCCACGAACTGATCGGCGTCACGGGGCCGCGTCCCGGCGCGGCCCACCCGAACATTTCCGACACGAAAGGGGGAATGCCATGCGCGACCTCTCGGACCATCTGCCGCCGGGCATCGCGCGCCTGGTGCATGTGTTACTGCGATTGCAGACGATCTATGTCTGTTTCGGCTGTCTCGTCATGGGGTTCACCTTCTTCTTGGTGGTGGTGTTCCGGTACGGCTTCAACTCCGATCTCTTCGCCTACGAGGAATGGCTGCTGATCATCTGCTTCTGGCTCTACTTCATGGCCGCCGCGATCGGCACGTGGGAGGGGAGCCACGTCAACGCCGACCTCCTGGACTTCGTGATCCTCGACCCGTCGAAGCGCCGCATACGGTCGCTCGTCATCACCGCGATCGAACTCGTGGTGACGCTGGCGCTGATCTACTGGTCGATCCTGATGATGATCGACGAGCTTGGCGACTACCCACGCTTCCAGTCGACCATCGCGCTGCAGATCCCGTTCTTCGTGCCGCGCGCCGCGATCCTCGTCGGCTTCCTGCTGATGGGCTTTTACAGCGCGCTCAGGCTCTGGATCATGTGGAAGCTTCCGGTCTCGGCGTTCGAGCCGGGCGGTGAGGAAGCGGAGTTGCACGGGGAGGTGATGCGATGATCATTCTCGGCAGCCTTCTCATCATCTGCGTGCTGCTCCTGATCGGGGTCAGCGTGCCGATGGCCTTCGGCGGCGTGCTCGTCTATATCGGCTTTTTCGGCGGCCACGACGTCACCGGCTTCCTGCCCACCGGGCATTGGCGGATGAACTCGATCGTGCTTCTGGCGATCCCGCTCTTCATCCTGGCCGGCGCGATCATGGAACGGGGCCGGATCGCGGCGCCGCTCGTCTCTGTCGCCGAACTCCTCGTCGGCCGTATCCACGGGGGCCTCAGCGCCGCGGCGATCTTCGCCAGCGGCATCTTCGGGTCGATCTCCGGCTCGGCCGCGGCGACGCTGACCTGCATCGGGTCGATCATGATGCCGCACCTGAAGCGCGCCAACTACCCGCGGGGACCGGCCGCCGCGCTCATCGTCAGCGCTTGCCCGCTGGGCCTGCTGATCCCGCCGTCTTCGTCGCAGATCCTCTACGCCTGGGTGGCGCAGCAATCTGTCCTGCGCTGTTTCCTGGCGACGGTCGTGCCGGGCCTGATCCTGATCGGGTTCCTGTGCGCGGTGAACTGGTACCTGATGCGCGGCGCGGATCTGAAGCCGGCCGAGCGGGTCGACAGCTTCTCGCGCGAACTCTTCAGCCGTGGTAGCCGGGCGTTTCCCGCGCTGCTGATGCCGGTCATCATCCTGGGCGGCATCTACGGCGGCATCATGACCCCGACGGAGGCGGCGGGCGTCGCAGTGGTCTACGCGCTGCCGGTGGGGTACTTCATCTACCGCGGGCTCGACCGGGACAACTTCTGGCCGACACTCCGCTATGCCGGCACCACGATCGGCGTCGTCATGCTGATGGTCTTCATGGTGGTCATCGTCAGCCGCTTCCTCGTCTTCGAGGACATCCCCGGCATGGCGGAGGATCTGGTCTACTCGATCTCCGAGAATCCGATCATCATCCTGCTGATGGTCAACCTCGTGATGATCCTGATCGGGATGCTGATGGACGATATCTCGGGCCTGTTGCTCTCGGCGCCGCTGCTGCTGCCGATCGTGACGAGCGTCGGCATGGACCCGGTGCATTTCGCGGCCGTTCTCGGCGTCAACCTCGGGATGGCGAACATCACGCCGCCAACGGCGCCGCTCCTATACCTCGGCGCGCGGGTGACGGAGACGCCGGTGAACGAGATGCTGAAGCCCACCTTCATCATGATCGCCTTCGCCTGGCTGCCGACGCTGATCATCACGACCTTCGTGCCGGGCGTGGCGCTCTGGCTCCCGAACCTGGTGTTCGGCTGATGCAGGAGGGGAATCGCTTTCCGGAGATCACGGACGCCGACCTGGAAGCCGCGGTCCGGCTGCGGCACGACCTGCACCGGCTGCCGGAGATTTCCGGAGAGGAAGCCACGACCGCCGCCCGGATCGTTCACGAAATGCGCGAACTGGGCGCGGACGACATCATCACCGATCTCGGCGGCCATGGCGTCGCCGTGGTCTTCGACGGGCAGCGCCCGGGGCCGGCGGTGGCCTTCCGGGCTGAACTCGACGCGCTCCCGATCCTCGAGACAGGAAGGCCGGACTATGCTTCGGAAGTGACCGGCAACGGGCATCTTTGCGGGCATGACGGGCACATGGCGATCCTCTTTGCCGTGGCGCGTTCCCTGGCGCGGCGTCGCCCCGATGCCGGCCGGGCGATCCTGATCTTCCAGCCTGCCGAGGAAACCGGTGCCGGGGCCGCCGCTATGCTTGCAGATCCGAGGCTGTCCGCGCTGGCGCCCGACTGGGTATTCTCGCTCCACAACATGCCGGCAATTCCGTTCGGTCAAGTCGCACTGGCCGACGGTCCCGCCGCCAGCGCGTCACGCGGCATGCGGATCCGGCTTTCGGGGCGCGAGGCGCATGCCTCCCAACCGCAGCAAGGACTGTCCCCGCGGGCGGCTCTGGCGACGCTCCTGCGGGACCTGCCGGGGCTCGGCAGCGATGCGCCGCATCACGATCCCGCCTTCGCCATGGTCACCGTCACGCATTGCCGGATGGGCGTGCAGGCCTTTGGAATCGCGCCCGGTGAGGGCGAGATCTGGGCCACCCTGCGCACGCTTCGAAACGTCGTGATGACGGACCTCGTCGCCCGCGCCGAAACCATGGCGACGGAAGCCGCGGCGGATGCCGGCCTGACCGTCGAGATCGGTTATTCCGACGTCTTCGACGCGACGGAGAACCATCCCGACGCGGCCCGCCAGCTTCGCGAGGCGATGGATCTCTGCGGCGTCGCACACTCTCCGCGGGGTCAGCCGATGGCGCCGTCGGAGGATTTCGGGCGGTTCGAGGTTCTTGCCCCGTCCGCGATGCTGTTCCTCGGCGCCGGAGAAAACCTGCCTTCGCTGCACAATCCGGACTACGATTTTCCCGACGATCTCATCCCGATCGGTGCGGGCATCTTCCTGCAGACGCTGCGCAACCTGACGCGATAGTGGGAATCCTGTCCGGTGCAGGCGGCGGGACTTCGTGAGCCCTCAATTGCTGAGAATGCGGCGCGCTTCGGCGCGGATTTCCGCGATGGAAATGACCAGGGCCTCGGTTCCGCCGGAGGAATTCCGGAGAGCCGTCAGCATCCCCACGACCTGATCGTCGCTGTCGAAGACCGGGCCGCCGGAGAAGCCGAACGTCACCCCCTCGGTCCGCAGGATCATTCCCGGCCCATACTTGGGGATGCGAACGCCGTGCTGGACGACATATCCCGTTCCGGCCTCGACCGCTCTGGGACCGCGCTTGGCGACGACGCCGACGAGTTGCATGCGCTCCGCCCCGCGCGTGGCCGAGCGGATCCGCGGGGTTTCCAGTGTCCCGGGCGGCACCTGAAGCAGGGCGAGGTCCATCCTTTGACTGATGGCGAGGATGGTACCGCGGACGGGCTGTTGCCTGCCGGACACGTAGAGCTGGACCGAAGACCCCACCCGCTTGCCCTTCACGACATGCGCATTCGTGGCAAGAAGTCCCGATTGAAGCTCGAAACTCGACCCGATCTCTTTGCCGTTCTTGACAGTTGCGTGATACCCGAAGAGCGGGTTGACCTCCGCCAGCACCTGGCCCGACAAGGCGACAAGGAACGCGACGACGACTGCGACTTTCTGCACCGGATACAACTCCCGAACTGCCCGATTTCGGGGCGAAGCTGATCCAGAAGCCCTAAGAAATTAATTATTCGAAGCAGTGATTTAGGGAGCATTTTAGTAAAAGCGCTCGCACCGAAGCCGCGGTCGAGCGCTGCAGACCGGCGGTCTGCCGGGGCGTAAGTCGACTGCACGCATTCGCTGGCCGGTTCTTTGCGAGAGCGTCACGGGAGGCGTCGATGTGAACGGTGGGCCAGGGCTTGTGGGAGGGTGGCGCGGACACGCGACGGCAAGACCGTCTCCGGTTCCAAACCGGAACGGGGGGTGTTGAAACAGGACCGGATGACATCGCGACTATTGCGTGTGTGGACGACACCTGCGGACGAAACGGCATCCTCGCGATGGACGCGTGTCGCATCGTAAAGTAACATGACCCAAGCAGGGCGTGTCGGGGGGCGCATCGCTGCGCGCGTAACGGTCGCACGGAACTTGAGGGGGCGCATTATGAACCGTAAGGAATTGATGAAGATGATTGCTTTGGCGACGGGGGTTTCGGTGGCCGGCGGCCATCCTTCGGGAGCGGCGGACTTGCACCCAGAACTCGAAGGCCCGCCTTTTGTGGGTGCCGGCGGACAGGAAGATGTCGGTGGTTTCGAAGATGCCGGCGGCAGAGAGGGGGGCGGTTTCGGAGGGTACTGACGATGCAATCCGCTCGATGAGGTGTCGCAGTGCTTGCCGTTCTGCACATCCGAACCGGCATGCTGAACTCCACTGAGCCCGTCCGGAACTCCCAAGAAACCTGCGCATCTGACGCAAGCCTGCATACATATGTGGTAGACGACTGAACATGGCTGGCGGTGACACGCAGATGCTCCGCAACGCTCATGAAATGCTGCGAACCGTCCGGCGTCGATTGGTCGGCGCGAGGCGGCAGGTCGTCTTGGCGGCAGACTTTTCCGCACGCGGAGAGATCTCCTACCGCTTGGCGGGTGAAATTCGGTACCTGTCGGAGGCTGGCGCGACGGTCTCGTTGGTGCAGACCCGCAAGCCTGCCCCAGGCGATACGATCGCTCCCGAGATACAGACATGTGTGCGGCGGGATCAGGCGCGCCGGTTGAGCGCCGACGACGCGATCCGCTGCGATGTCCTGGTGCTTCACCGTCCGTCGGCCGCCAATGATGTGGAGGACCTCCTCAGGCGCGTCGACCGCCCAGAGCTGTTCGTGATCTGTCACTCTGCGGAGGACGTGACAGTAGCCAAGGGCCTTGGACTGCACCATACGCAGGCGTCGGTTTTCGTCACCCATACACTTGCGATGCATTCGGATGTTGACGAGATCATAGAAAAGAAGCCTTGGACACCCGCCGTGGATCGGCATGCCGCAATCGATTGGTCGCATGCGACGGGCCGCAAGATCGCGATCGGCTGGTTCGGAAAGAGTGAATGGCCGAAGTCCGGAGGCAGCGATTTCCGGAAAACGCTTGGCGGCGACATCGAACACCATTGGATCGGCGGTGCAGACGCGCCGGATTTCCCCGACCTCGAAAGGCTGTCTCTCGATCGTCTGGTGCGGGGCATCGACGTGTTCGCCATCGCTCCCGACTGTGGTCTCGACCCTTTGCCAGACGCCATCGTCGCGGCCGCTCTTTGCGCCGGAAGGCCGGTCGTTCTGCCGGTCCACCTCGAAGAGCACTACGGCTCCGGCCCGATCTACTACGGCAACGCCGGTTTTGATCGAAGTCTCCAAGGCGCGATTGCGACTGCCGGAGCGCCTCATCGTACACGGCCGGGTCGTGGACGGGCAAGTTTCGTCGCCCGCTGTGGCAAGGGCCCGATCACCCGGCTCGGATCGGCGAGAGCTTGGTGGACGGGACGCCAATCGCGACCCGACGAGCGCCCCGTCCTCTTTCTTCCGTCCAACGGCGTCGGGGTCGGACATTTGACGCGGCTTCTCGCGATCGCACGCCGCACGTGCCGCAACGCCGTCTTCGCCTCGCAAGCGCCCGCCTTGCAGATGATCCGCGACTTCGGATTTGCGGCCGAGTACATCCCGTCCCATGCCGCGATCGGCGGTGACTTCGAAACCTGGGATTCCTGGTATTGCACGGAGATCGGCCGGATTGCCGACAGGTACGACCCCGCATTGGTGGTCTATGACGGCAATCACCTGTCCCCGGGGCTGATCCACGCAGTCGCGTCCCGGCGGGATTGCCGCCTGGCGTGGGTCCGGCGCGGCATGTGGGCGCGCACGGCGAGCCGGTTCCTGGCCAATGCGCGGTGGTGCGACCTGATCATCGAACCCGGAGAGCTGGCGGGAGAGCGCGACGACGGTGCGACCAGCCTGTTGCGTCACGAAGCCCAGATCGTCGATCCGATCCGGCTGCTCGAGCCCGAAGAGCTGCCGGACCGTCGCGCGGCCGCACAGGCCCTGCAGCTCGATCCCGGGCGGCCCGCCTGCCTTGTGCAGCTCGGGTCCGGCTACAACCGAGACCTTCTGTCGTTGCTGGACCTGATCATAGAGGAGTTGCGCAAGCAGCCGGGCCTTCAGATCGCAGTCGCGGAATGGGTGAGCGGATCGGTTCCGCTCAACCTCTGGCCTGACGTCACGGTGCTGCGCGGGTTCCCGGTCAACCAGTACATCCGCGCCTTCGACTTCTGCATTTCCGCGGCCGGATACAACTCGTTTCACGAGATGATCGGGTATTGCGTGCCGACGATATTCGTGGCGAACCGGTCCCCGACCATGGACGATCAATACGGGCGCGCGAAGTTCGCGCAGGACAACGCCGCGGCCTTCGAGATCTCCGAAGCCGAGATGGGGGAGTTTCCGGACCTCGTGGCGATGATCATGCAGGGAAAAGCGCGGGAGTTCCTTGCCTCGCATTGCGCCAAACTCGCGCGCCCGAACGGTGCTGCCGCTGCGGCCGATGCGCTGGTTCGTGTGGCAGCGTCGGCGGAGGTCCGGCACTGACATGACGTTCCTGCGGAAGAACATCGGAACGCCAGGTGCCCGGAACACAGGTGCCGACCGCGGGGTGCCCGACATCGCCGCGCCGGCAGAGGCGGTGGCGCCTGTGCCGACCGATGCGACCCACTCGCGACAGACGGGTGTTCCGACCAACCTCGCAGGGTCGAAGCGCGACGAGGAAATCTGGGCGCTGGCGAACCGCGTGCAAGGCCTCTACCGCTCGCAGTCGGCCTTGCGCGAGATGCTGGAGCGCACGCAACAGGTTTTGGCGAAAGTGGTCTCGGTCCGCCCCCGTGTCGTGACCAGCGACAGAGCGGCGGTACCGGTCGGACCAGAGCCGCCGAACGATCCGTGGTGGCCGATCGCTCCGGTGCCGGCGCGTGCGATGCTCCCGCCGCCCGGCTACTGCAACTTCGGCACCAAGACCGAGCGCGCGGCGGTCGTCGCGTGCCAGGTGCTGGGCCTGCGAAACCGCGATCTGGAGGCGGCAGTGGCAGCGGTTGTCGAAGAACTGCGCGGACCCGGTGAATTCAAGCCGGTCTTTCTGACCGACAGCCTCGACCTCGGGCCCATCGTCCGCGAAGGCTTCGTGGCGGAGTTCATCTCGCCGGCCGATTGGCGGGACACCGCAACGCAGGACGCGGAGATGCCCCGGCAGCGCCTCGATGCCTTGCGTGAGAAATGGGGCTTCTCGCGCATCGTCGACCTGCGCCAGCTGAAGGCAAGACCGCTTCCCGTCACCCTGCCGGGCGCCACCGCGCAGCCGGAGCCGCAGCCTCAACAGCGGGGCAAACGGCCGAAGGCGGCGGTCGTATGCTGGGATCTGGGCCACAATCCTGCAGGCCGGGCGATGGTGCTTCACGATCTGTTGGAGCGCGATTACGACGTCGACATCGTGGGCCCGATCTGGTCGCGTTTCGGCCAGCAGGTCTGGGCTCCCATCCGCAACAGCACCCGCAAGGTCCGGAGTTTCCCGTGCAACCGGTTCGAGGATTTCTGGCCCAAGGCGGTCGCGCTTGCAGCCGACGCGGAGTACGATCTGGTCGTCGTCTGCAAGCCGCAGCTTCCCGGGCTCCTGCTGGGCGCGATGATCAAGAAGAGCTGCAATTGTCCGCTCGTTCTCGACATAGACGACTTCGAGTTGTCCTTTTGCGCCAACGAGACGCCGGCGACCCTTGACGAGTTGCAGGCGGCGGGACCCGATGCGCTGTCGGAACCCTATCTCGAACTGGCGGCGCGGGCCTGCGACGGGCTCGTCCAGGACGCGGACGCGCGGATCGTGTCCAACATCGCGTTGCGTCGAAAGTATGGCGGGTACATCGTCCGTCATGCCAGGAACGAGGGTGTGTTCGATCCCGACCGCTTCGACCGCGCCGCGGCGCGTGCGGCCATGGGCATCGGTGATGACGACTTCGCCATCCTGTTCGTGGGAACGCTGCGGCGGCACAAGGGAGTCTTCGAAATCGCGCGGACGCTGGAGATCCACAAGGACAAACGCCTCGTGCTTCACCTTGTCGGCGATATTCCCGACAAGCGTCTGAGGCGCGAACTGGAACGGTTCACACGCGCGCGCGTGAAGTTCCACCCGGGCTGCAGTTTCGACGAACTGCCGGAGCGGCTGGTGGCGGCCGATGCGGTGGTTCTGCTCCAGGATCCGTCCCATGCGATTTCGCAGTACCAGATCCCGGCCAAGGTGTCGGATGCGAGCGCACTGGGCCTTCCGCTGATCGCGACGGATGTGCCGCCCCTGCGCGACCTCGCGCTGCAGGGCCTCGTGCGGACGATCGAGACGCGTGATCTGCCCCGCGCTCTGGATGACCTGATTGCCGAGCGGGACGACGGCGGGGCGCTGGAGGTCCGGCAGCGCCTGCGCGAGTGTTTCCTGGCCGAACTTGGCTTCGGCGTGAACCGGGAGCGGCTGTCTGCGGCGATCGGACAGGCATCCCGTGCTGGTCCGGGATTGCCGGGCGGATTCGAAAGGCTGATTTCTATTACCACGGACGCTTATCGGCAGATCCGGTCCGGCGCCGGGGCGCAGCCACCGATGGTACCGGCCAAGGCCAGGGGGCAGTTCGATGTCGCGATGTTCTGGAAACAGAACAATTCCGGTCTCTACGGACGTCGCTCCGACATGATGATGCGGCATCTTCTGGACAGCGGCCGCGTCCGGAGGGTGATCCAGTTCGATGCGCCGATGACGCTCGGATCCCTCGCACAGGGCGTGGAGAGCGGTCCGGCGGATCCCGCGTCGCACATCCTGCGCAATACCGTCGACAACCAGTTCGGCCTGCGCGACGGCGATCGGCACGTGATGCGCACCTTTCTCTGGGACAAGCGCGACCGCGCGACCATCCTTCCCGGCATTGCATCCGATCTCGACGCGTATCCGGACCATGTCGCCGCCCAGATGGCGCGATGTGGCCTGCGGCCGGAGACGACGCTGGCATGGGTCTGTCCCGTGGTCTTCGACTTCCCCAAGGTCGCCGCGCACATCCCGTTCCGTGGCATCATCGGCGACCTGATCGACGATCAACGCCGGTTTGCCGCACGGGAGGTGCATCGGGAGCGCGTCACCGCGTCCTACGAGGAGACCGTGCCGCTCTTCGATCTGACCTTCACCAATTGCGCGCCGATGGTGGAGGAGTTCCGGAGACTGGCCGGGGACATCCACGTGGTGCCGAACGGAACGGTCTTGCCGACGAATGATCCGGGCGACGCGCCGGCGGCATTGCGCGCGCTCGATCGTCCGGTCGCCGGCTATCTCGGCAATCTGCGTGACCGGTTCCACTGGAACCTGATGCGCGAGGTTGCCTTGCGTCTGCCACACGTCTCCTTCGCCATCGTCGGCGGTGGTGCCCGGCCGGAGGATGCCGCGAAGGTTGCCGATGTGTCGAACATCCACCTTCTGGGCATGGTCCCGCACACGCAGGTCGACGCCTGCATCGCGGCATTCGACGTCGCGTTGATGCCGCACGAGCGGAGCCCGCTCACGTCCCTCATGAACCCCTTGAAGATCTACAACTATTTCGCCGCCCGGAAACCGATCGTATCGACCGAGGTGGGCAACATCGACGAGGCGCTGCGGCCGTTCATCCGGTTCGCCACGGACGCCGAGAGCTTCGCCAGGGCTGTCGAGGACGCGCTGAAGACACCGCTGGAGACCGGCCCGGAGTATCGGCATGCGCTGACGGGTATCCTCTGGGACGCACGTGTGCGCGAGGTGCTGTCCAGATTGGACACGTGGCTGGAAAAGACCGCCTCGTGAGTTGACCTACGGTGACGCTTCGACGCACCGGGATGATGTCGTTTTCCTTGGATCATGTCGTTTTCAGACTATTTTGAACTTCACGTGTCACTCGCGACATGCGCGCGCTCCGACAACGCAACACGAACAAGCCATCGATCTTCTCAAAAAATCTCATTCGACCTGACGAGGTACTCATGCACTTTTCCCGAACCGTTCATCCCGCCGCACAAGCCTATGCCGACGAAGTGTCGGCCGGCACGCTCTCGCGCCGCGAGTTCCTGACGCGCGCCACGTCTCTGGGCGTCACGTCGGCAGCCGCCTATGCGCTCCTGGGTCTGCCGCGACCGGTCGAGGCGGCGGCGCAGGCGCAATCGGGGGGCACGCTGCGGATTGAATCGACGGTCAAGGCGCTGAAGGATCCGCGGACCTATGACTGGCCGCAGATGTCGAACTTCACGCGTGGCTATCTCGAGTACCTCGTGGAGTACCAGATCGACGGCAGCTTCGCGCCGGCACTTCTGGAAAGCTGGGAAGTGAACGAGGACGCCACCGAATACACGTTGAACGTGCGCTCCGGCGTGACCTGGAACAACGGCGATCCGTTCACCGCCGAGGACGTGGCCTTCAACATCGCGCGCTGGTGCGAAAAGGGCGTCGAGGGCAATTCGATGGCCTCCCGCATGGGCTCGCTCGTGGACGAGGGCACCGGCGCGGCGCGCAACGGTGCCATCACGGTCGTCGATGAGAGCACGGTGCGATTGACGCTGAACCAGCCCGACATCACGCTGGTCGCGGGCTTCTCGGACTATCCGGCGGCGATCGTGCATCAGAGCTTCAATGGCGATCCGCTGGACAACCCGATCGGCACCGGACCCTACCTGCCCGGCGAGTTCGAGGTCGGCGTGCGTGCCGTGCTGGTGAAGAACGAGGACCACCAGTGGTGGGGCGAAGGTGCCTATCTCGACCGGATCGAATACATCGATTTCGGCACCGATCAATCCTCCATCGTGGCCGCCGTGGATGCCGACGAGGTCGACATGGTCTACGAATCCCTCGGCGAGTTCATCGAAGTTCTCGACGCCATCGGCTGGGCGAAATCGGAGGCCGTGACGGCCAACACCGTGGTGATCCGCCCCAACCAGACGGCCGAGGTGGACGGCAGGGTGCCTTACGAGGATGCGCGCGTGCGCCGGGCGCTGGCCATGGCGGTGGACAACGCCGTCCTTCTGGAGCTCGGGTTTTCCGACAACGGTCGCGTGGCCGAGAACCACCACGTCTCCCCGATCCACCCCGAATATGCCGAACTGCCGCCGCCGGTGTTCGATCCCGCGGGTGCCAAGGCGCTGATGGACGAAGCCGGGATGAGCGATTTCGAACACGAGCTGATCTCCATCGACGACACCTGGCGCAAGAATACCTCAGACGCAGCCGCCGCGATGCTGCGGGATGCGGGCTTCAACGTGAAGCGGACGGTGCTCCCGGGAGCGACATTCTGGAACGACTGGGCGAAGTATCCGTTCTCGACCACCGATTGGGCGCAGCGTCCGTTGGGTGTGCAGGTGCTGGGTCTGGCCTACCGGTCGGGCGAGCCCTGGAACGAAACCGCGTTTTCCAACGCCGAGTTCGACGCGCTGCTGACCGACGCACTTGCGATCGCCGATGCGGACCAGCGGCGCGAGGTGATGGCGAAGCTGCAGAAGATCATGCAGGACGAAGGCGTCATCATCCAGCCCTACTGGCGGTCGATCTATCGCCACTACAAGGAAAACGTGGTCGGGCGCGGAAATGCATCCCACATTCGAGATCCACGTCGCGAAACTGGGGTTTGCCGCCTGACTCCGAACCGCGTGGCGGTCAGGTGGAACGGCCGTCTGGCCGCGCGAGGTCCGGGTGACCGTAGGCCTGAGGGTAAGGCATCGGTCTCTCGGGGCCGAGCGGGACGACGTTGTTCCAGCTCCGGCCGAAATACCCCTGCCGGCAATGCAGGAGCGAGCCGCTTTCGGCCACGCCGGGCAGGGCATGGACACGGCAGAGCCAGCGCCAGAGATTGGGATGGTCGAGAATCCGCGCCCCGTTCAATTTCATGCGCAGGTAGTAGACCGGGTCGTGGCGGAACAGCGTGGGGTAGAGCCGAAGGTCGGCCTCGGTAAAGTGGTCGCCGGTCAGGAACGGCCGGCCGTCGCCGAGCCTCGCGTCAAGCCTCTCCAGAGCGTCGAAAAAGGTGCGGAAGGCCTCGGCATAGACCGCCTGATCGGAGGAGAAACCGGCCTTGTAGGCGCCGTTGTTGATCGCGTTGTAGATGTGCTCGTTCAGCCCGTCGATCTCCGACCGCAGGTCGGGATCGTCGGGGTAGAGGGCCGGGCGATCGGGGGCGGTGCTTCCCAGCGCGTCCGCGTGGCGGTCGAGCATGCGGATGATTTCGGCGCTTTCGTTGTTGACGATGCGGCCCGCACGCTTGTCGTAGAGGATGGGCACGGATTGTTCCGTCGCACCTTCGGCAAGGTAGAGTTCCCTGGCCAGCCGGTAGCCCTGCCCGGATCCGGTATCCTCGGTGCATTCGGGCAGCGTCTCGCCGGTCAGCGTGGCTACGCGCGTCGGGTCGAACTGCCACAGACCCGCACCCGCGGGGTCGTCCGCGCCGGTGCGGTTCGGGAAGGCCACGTCCATCGTGATGCTGTCGCGCAACCCAAGCATGCTGCGCGCCAGCGTCACGCGATGGCACCACGGACAGTTCAGTGCCACGTAGAAGTGATAACGGCCCTGTTCCGGCGGAAAGTCAGGGTCTCCGATTGCGTGGCGAAACCCGCTGACGCCCCGCACGAATTCACCGCTGGCGCGGCGCATCTTTGCGTCGGTTTGATTCTCTTCGACAGAGTTCTCGGTCATTGAACCTCCCGCTTGGCACGCGAATGGTGGTGCGGAACCTGCGGCCCGGCAAGTTCTGCGCCGTCGCAAGTCAGTCCACGAGCGAGCCTTCCTCGTCTTTCGTCATCTTCATTCGCCGCCTGACGCGCGCACCGACGAGGATCGGCAGTACGAACCCCAAGATCGCGATGGTCCAGAGGCCGATAGCCAGCGGCGAACCGACAAGGACGAAGTAATCGCCATTGGAGATCTCCACCGCGCGGCGGAAGTTCACCTCCATCTCGTTGCCCAGCAAGGTGCCGAGGATCACCGGCACCAGCGGCACGTCGAGCTTGCGCAGCACCCAGCCCAGAAGGCCGAAGCCGACCATCATCACGAGTTCGAAGGGTGAGCCGGAGATGCCGTAGATGCCCACGAAGGAGATCATCGCGACGGTCGGCATCAGGATCCGGGGCGGCACCAGCAGGACGCGGGTGAAGAGGCCGACCATCGGAATGTTCATGGCGAGCAGCATGAAGTTGCCGATGAAGAGCGCGGCGATGAGGCCCCAGACCACGTCCGGGTTCTGCGTGAAGAGCAGCGGTCCGGGGGTGATGTTCAGGGCGAGAAGCACGGCCAGCAGGACCGCCGTGGTCCCCGAGCCTGGCACCCCGAGTGCCAGCATCGGCACCAGCGCGCCGCCGGCCGCGGCGTTGTTGCCGGCCTCGGGTGCGGCCACGCCGCGCGGGATCGCCCTTGCCGAAGGTGCCCTCCCGGTCCACCAGCCGCTTTTCCATCGAGTAGGAGATGAAGGAGCCGAGCGAGGCACCCGCACCGGGCAGAACGCCGGCAAGGAAGCCGAGCACCGTCGTGCGGCCCATGGTCGGAATGCAGGAGCGGATCAGGCTCCAGGACGGCGTTATGCGCCCGATCTCGGTCGGCGGTTTGGTCGAGATGTCGCGGTCCGTCCCGCGATTCTCGAGAAACACGAAGACTTCGGACAGCGCGAAGAGCCCGACGATGGCGATCAGGAAGTCGATGCCGTCATAGAGATGCACCTCCCCGAAGGTCAGCCGCGGCACGCCGGTCTGGGTGTCTACGCCGATCATGGCGAGGCCGAGACCAAGTGCTGCGGCGAAGGCCGATTTGGCCTGGTTCGAGGCCGCGATTCCGCCGAGCGTGGCGAAGGCCAGCGTGAAGAGCGCGAAGTACTCGGCGGGGCCGAACAGAAGCGCGACCTTCACGAGTTGCGGCGCAAGCAGGACCAGCCCCCAGGTCGCGAAGAAGGCACCGACGAAGGACGCGACACCCGAGAGCGCCAGCGCCTCGCCCGCGCGTCCCTGCTGGGCCATGGGGTAGCCGTCGAGGCAGGTCATCATCGCCGGTTCGTCCCCGGGTATGTTGAGCAGGATCGACGAGATCCGCCCGCCATACATCGCCCCGTAATAGACCGAGGTCAGCAGGATCAGCGAGGGCGTCGCCCCGAGGCCGAGCGTGAAGGCCAGCGGGATCAGGATCGCGACGCCGTTCGAGGGGCCAAGACCGGGCAGCGCGCCCATGATCGTACCCAGGAAACAACCCATCAGGGCCAGGAACAGGTTCTGCCACGTGAGCGCGATCAGGAAGCCGTCGCCGAGGTTGGACAAGGTTTCCATGTCAGTCTCCCGTGGAGGTGTTGGTGTCGGCCGGGGCAGGATCTGACGCCGGGGCGTCGTTCCCCGAGAAGAGGTCGCCGATGCCGCTGAAGAAGCCGTCGATCGCCCGCTCCAGCCCCTCGCGCGGCAGGCTGAGGCCCAGCAGCGAGCGGAAGATCAGGTAGATGCCGATCGCGGTGAGAATGCCGATGACCACGCTTTGGAAGGGCGAGGAGCCGAGCCGCCAGGTCAGGTACCCCGACGCCACGATCGTGGGCAGGATGAACCCGAATTCCGGCAGCGCTTCGGCATAGGCGGCGAGCACCAGTGCGGCGAGGCCGATTTCGGCGAGCCGCCCGAGGCTGGGCCATTCCGGCGCAGGGTCGGGCTTCAACAGAAACCAGATCGATGAGAGCCCGAGTATCGTGGCGATGATCCAGGGGAACATCTTCGGCCCGACCTCATCGGTCAGGAAGCTTTCCTGGATGCCGGCCGCGGCCCAGGCGTAGATGATGGCCAGAATCAGGCCGATCCCGCCGAATATTCGATCGCTCATGTTCCCCTCCCTGTGATCTGGATCGGCTGGCACCCCGGTGCATCGAGGACGCGGCGGGGTGCCGAGGCTGATCGGCTCGGACCTACTGGAGGATACCGATTTCGCGGCTCAGCGCCTCGATGGAGGCGACGCTGTCGGCCACGAAGGACTGGAACTCCGCGCCGTGCAGGTCGAGGGGGGCGAGGCCGTTGGCCTCCATGACGGCCTTCCATTCGTCGCTGTCATAGAGCGTGTCAAGCCTCGAAACCCAGTAATCGTAAGCCGCATCGGACATGTCGCCGGGCGCATAAAAGCCGCGCCAGTTGGCGCCGATGGCATCGATGCCCTGCTCGCGCGCAGTGGGCATTTCGGAGAATTCCCCCTCCAGCCGCTCCGGCGAGAGCACGGCGAGTACCTTGATATCGCCCAATTCGACGAAACCCTGCGCCTCCGACAGGTCGCCGGTGAAGGCCTGCAGCGAGCCCGCCAGCAGCTGCGTGACGGCCTCGCCACCGCCCGCGAAAGCGATGTACTTGACGTCGCGCACATCCTCGATGCCGGCTTCCTGCGCCGCGATCAGGACCTTCAGGTGATCCCAGCCGCCCACGGCGGAGCCGCCGCCGAAGTTCACCGCGGAAGGGTCGGCCAGAACCGCCTCCATCAGATCGGGAAGCGTTTCCATCTCGCTGTCGGCGGCCACGGCGATCACGCCGTAATCGGCACCGATCGAACCCAACCAGCGGACCTGGTCCATGGTGTTGCCCGGGTAGGCGCCCTGGGCCAACCGGGTGGCGGTGGCGGAGGATGCGGCGACGACCAGGTCGTTGTCGTCATTGCGCTTGTTGACCACTTCGGCGAACGCGACGCCGCCGCCACCGCCGGAAAGGTTCACCACCTGCATGGTGCCGGGGATCAATCCCAGATCCTGCAGCGACTTTCCGACCTGGCGGCAGGTGAAGTCCCAGCCCCCGCCCGGATTGGCCGGCGCGATGCATTCGGGGTTCTCGGGTGTGAAATCCTGCGCGCTCAAGCTGATCGGCGCCATGGCCAGGACGGCGGCTGCGGCTGCCCGCTGGACGGAATTGATCGGCATCTGTTGGTCCTCCCGGTATTTCGCCTGCAACATTCTGCCGCAGGTTTCTTGCACGACCACTAAATCAACCTGCCGTCGAACTGTCACCCACCGTTTTTGCCGACTCCAGCAATGGTTTTCATGCCGATGGAACTGGCGACAACAAAGGTCGGTTGCCAGCGCATGGGTCGTGCGGCCAATTGTGCAACGCACGGCAATTGTTTTGTTGGGTTTGCCGGCCACCGCAGCTACCTGATGGTCATGACAATCAATATGCCCGGAGACCCGCGGACCGACCCGCAGTGGAATGCTTCGGCACAGGCACCAGTTTCAGGATCCGCATGCTGCTGGAAGTAGAAAAGCTGACGAAATCTTATGCCGGGCCGGACGGCGTGGTGCCGGTTCTCGGCGGCGTCGGTTTCGGCCTGGATGCGGGGCAGACCGTCGCGCTGACCGGGGAGTTGGGGTCTGGCAAGAGCACGCTGCTGCATCTCGTGGGCGGACTCGACGTACCGGATTCCGGGTCCATGCGGCTGGACGGGCGCGAGTTTTCGGGGCTTGACGATGCCGGTCGCGCGGCCCTCCGGCGGCGCGAGATCGGGATCGTGTTCCAGCAGTTCAACCTGATCCCCTCGCTGACCGTCGCCGCCAACATCGCCTTTCACGCCCGCCTCGCCGGTCGCGAGGACAAGGCGCGCGTCCGCTACCTGATCGAGGCGCTCGGGCTCGGCGAGCACACCTGGAAGTATCCCGAACAGCTCTCGGGCGGGCAGCAGCAGCGCGTCGCCATCGCACGCACGCTGGCGGCGGGCCCGCGGCTTCTGCTCGCCGACGAGCCGACCGGGAACCTCGACGAGGCGACCTCCGCCGATGTGCTCGACCAGATGCTGGCGCTGGTGGCGGAAACCGGGGCGGCGCTCCTGATGGTGACGCATTCACCGAACCTCGCCGCGCGGATGGACCGGCAACTGCACCTGAGCCAGGGGCGGCTCACGTGATCGGGGCGGGGCTCTCGGCGCTCGGGTCCTACTGGTGGCGCAACCCGATTCAACTGGTGACGCTGCTGGTCGGGCTGGCGCTGGCGACCGCACTCTGGTCCGGTGTCCAGGCGATCAACGCCGAAGCGCGGTCGAGCTATGACGCCGCTGCGTCAATCCTCGGGGAGGGACGCTACGATCAGCTGCAACCGCGGGCGGGCGACACCATCGCCGAGGAGAATTATTTTGCCCTCCGCCGCGCGGGCTGGAACGTCTGGCCGATGGTCGAGGGGCGCTTTTCGGCAGGCGAGGAGCGGATCCGCCTCATCGGTATCGACCCGCTCGCCGCGCCGCAGGACATCGGCTCCTCACGCCTCTTCGGCAGGGACGCGATGATCGATCCGCTCGGGCAGCGGCTCTTCGTCGCTCATCCCGATGTCGCGCAAGGCCTCGCGGAGGCGGTGTCCGGCCGGGTCATCGCGGATGAAGGGGTCGCGCCCGGCACGGCCCTGACCGATATCGGAGTGGCGCAGGAGTTGCTCGGACTGCCCGGCGCGCTGAGCCGGATCATGGTCGGTCAGACCCAACCGCTCGGCCTGCCGCCGCTGGAGGAGGTCGCCCCCGTCCTGATCCGCCAACCCGCGCAGGATGTGAGCGAGGTCGGGCAGCTGACTAACAGCTTCCACCTGAACCTGACGGCTTTCGGTTTCCTGAGCTTCGCGGTCGGGCTCTTCATCGTGCACGGCGCTGTCGGGCTCGCCTTCGAACAGCGGCGCGGGATGATACGCACGCTACGCGCGCTGGGTATGCCCTTGCGCGGGCTCATCGCGCTGATGGCGCTGGAGCTGGCGGTTCTGGCCCTGACAGCCGGTGTGATCGGCGTCCTGCTGGGATATGCCCTCGCGGCCGCGCTCCTGCCGGATGTGGCCGCCACGCTCGAGGGGCTTTACGGCGCGCAGGTTTCCGGCGCGCTGCATCTGCGTCCCGAATGGTGGCTCGCCGGTCTCTGCATCGCGCTTGCAGGTGCTGCCATGGCGGCGTCGGGCGCATTCTGGCGGATCGGACGGATGCCGATCCTCTCGAGTGCCGGAGCGGCGCAACGCGGGATGGCTACGCCCCGCCGGCTCGGGCTGCAACTGGCCGTTGCGCTTGTTCTTCTGGCCGCGGCGGGGTTGCTCGTCCCGTTCGGGCGCGGTCTGGTGGCGGGTTTCGCCTGCCTCGCCTGCCTGCTGCTCGGGGCAGCCGCGGCGCTGCCGGTGCTGCTGGATGGCATCGTGTCCGGTGCCCAACGTTTGGCGCGGACCGCCCGCTGGGAGTGGTTCTGGGCCGATACCCGGCTGCAGCTGCCGGGGCTGAGCCTGGCGCTGATGGCGCTGATGCTGGCGATGTCGGCCAATGTCGGTGTCTCCACGATGGTTGCCAGCTTCCGTCTCACCTTCGTCGGCTTTCTAGATCAGCGGCTGGCCTCCGAGCTTTATGTGCAGGCGGAGAGCGAGGAACAGGCGCGGGACCTGGCACGTTTTCTGGATACGCGGGCCGACGCCGTGTTGCCCTTGCTGTCGATGGACACACGGCTCGCCGGGCGCGAGGCGCAGCTCTTCGGGGCGCGGGTCGGGCGCACCTACGAGGAGAACTGGACCTTCCTCGCGTCCGATGATGCGGTCTGGTCGCGCGTGGCGGAGGGCCGCGCCGTCATCATCAACGAGCAACTCGCGCGCCGCTCCGATTTGTGGGTCGGAGACAGTCTTGCCGTGGCACCCGGCAAGGTGCTGCCGATCGCCGGCGTATTCGGGGATTACGGCAACCCCATCGGGCAGGCGATCATTGGTGAGCCGCTGTTCCGTTCGCTGTTCCCCGATATCCGGGCAACCCGGTTCGGCATTCGCAGCGACGCGCCGGCCGCGCTCCGTCAAGCCCTCGTCGAGGAGTTCGGCCTGTCGGAGGAGCGGATCACGGACCAGGAGGCGCTCAAGGCCTTCTCGCTGCGGGTCTTCACGCGGACATTCGCAGTGACGGGCGCGCTCAACGCGCTCACCTTCGCGGTGGCCGGGTTCGCGATGCTCATGAGCCTGCTGACCTTGGCCGGCATGCGTCTGCCACATCTGGCACCGGTGTGGGCGCTCGGGTTGACGCGCCGCGAATTGGCCGCACTGGAGCTCCTGCGCACGGTGATACTCGCGTTTCTGACGCTGATCCTGGCGTTGCCGCTGGGGCTGGCGCTGGCTTGGGTGCTTCTGGCGGTCGTGAATGTCGAGGCGTTCGGCTGGCGGCTGCCGATGTTCGTCTTTCCCGCCGATTACGCATGGCTCGGGCTGATCGCGCTGGTCGCGGCGTTGCTGGCGGCACTCTGGCCGGCCCGCAAGCTGGCGCGCACGCCGCCCACGGACCTGCTGAAGGTGTTTGCCAATGAGCGCTGACCGCGGCTTCGGTTATCTGGTGTCGTCTCGGAGGCCGAGCCGATGAAGCGTCCGAGGCTGATGATCCTGCTCTGCAGTCTCGCCCTCGTGTTCCTCTGGCGCGCTCGCGTGGATCCTGCAGCGGGCGTGGACGGACGACGCAGCGCACGGCACTACCACCGAGCCTTTTTGGGTTGCCGCGCTCGCGGAGACCTCCGAGGACGGGTTCGCGCTGCCCGACGCGGATTGGCGCCTCAGCCTGCCGGAAGATCACGGCACCCATCCGGACACGCGGACCGAAAGCTGGACACTCGCCGCGCATCTGGAGACCGCCAAAGGCGACGATGTCGGAGTGCAATTCGCTCTGCTCAGGCTCGGCGTGACCCCGCCCGGCGAGCGCGTTTCAAACTCGGTCTGGGACGTCGACACGCTCTACCGGGCGCATGTCATTCTCTCCGGGACCTCCCAAACCCGTGCGGTCGGCGAAGAGCGGTTTGGCCGGGGCATGCCCGACGTCGCGGGCTACGACAGCGTGCTTGGGGAGCTGCGCCTCGACAACTGGGTGCTGGATTTCGGCGTCCCCGACGAAGGCGCGATGACCCTGACCGCCACGGTTCGGGACGACGCCGTCCTGAAGCTCCTCCTGAGGCCTGAAAAATCGCCGCTCTCCACCGAGACCGAGGGCGAGGGTGCCCCGATCGCCGGCTATGGAATCACGCGTCTGTCGGTTGAAGGTACGCTCGATGACGGGAGCGGCGCGATATCGCTGACCGGCACCGCGTGGTTCGATCATGTCTGGGGCCAACTGCCAATGCCGGGTTCTAGCCCCCTTTCGTACGATCGCCTGCAGCTCCAGCTTGACGACGGCACCGATCTCTCTCTCACCCGATCACGTCGGCGCGATGGTCGGGGCGCGCCGATCGTGGACGGGTTTGTGGTCTTGCCCGATCTCACTATATCGTCGTTCAACGAGGAAGATCTCCGCATGACCCCGTCACGGTCCTGGACCGAACCCGGATCGGGGGCCACATACCCGGTGGCGTGGCAACTCTCCGGGTCGGGCTTCGATCTGACGATCGAACCGGCTCTCGACGCCCAGGCCTTCGACTTTGCGGCCTCGATCTGGAGCGGGCTGGTGCGGGTGTCGGGAACCAGCGACGGGTCGCCCGTTGTTGGGCTGGGAACCATGCAACTGACAGGATACGCAGAGCCATGAGCCGCACCATCACCGTCGCCGCACTGGGCATATTGATCTTGATCGCTGCAGGCGCCGTCTGGATTTTCAGCCGATACGAGGGCTCGAATGCTGTCACCGACGGCGAGACGTTCCGATCGCCCGTGGGTGCGGTGCCCGAGATCGAGCAACGCCCCGGCGATGCCGAGGCAGGCTACGAAGCTCTGGTCAACGCGCCCTATGTCAGTTGCGGGATCCCCCTCAATGCCTACCGCCGGCTGAATCCGGAAACGGAACCGGACTTGATCCTTGCCGGACGCGCGGAGCGGAACGCCGAACTGCCCTACGCGCTGACGTCGAATGTTCTCGCGGACGGTGTGGAGGTGGTCACCAACAACTGCCTGACCTGCCACGCGTCGCGAATCAATGGGGAGTTGATCGTCGGGCTGGGCAACGAGTTCGCCGATTTCACCCAGGATCCGAGCCGCCTCGCACTGCGGGCGGGCAACTATGTCCAGGGAGAGGCCGAAACCGCGGCGTGGAGTTTCTGGGCCGACAGGATCGCCGGCGTCGCACCTTATGCCCAGACGAAGACGATCGGCGTCAACCCGGCGCCGAACCTGACCTGGGCGCTGATGTCGCATCTCGACCCCGAGACGCTGAAATGGTCTGACGAACCGCTGATCGAACCACCCCCGGAGGACCCGCTGCCGATCAGCGTGCCGCCCTGGTGGGGCATGAGCAAGAAGAACGCGATGTTCTACACCACCATCGGGAGAGGCGATCATGCGCGCTTCATGCTTCTGGCCTCGATGCTGTGCATCGACGGGCTGGAGGACGTGGAGAAGATCGACAGCTACGCGCCGGATGTCCGCGCCTATATCAGCTCGCTCGAGGCGCCCGCGTATCCTTATCCCGTCGACGCCGACCTCGCCGCCGAAGGAGAGGCCGTCTTCCGGCAGGAATGCAGCGACTGCCACGGAACCTACGGCGCCGACGAAAGCTATCCCAACCGCGTCTATCCTCTCGAGGCGGTCGGTACCGATCCCGCCTATGCGGTCGAATTCGACGGATGGCTCGCGCGATCGCTTCTACCAATGGGTGGAAGCCTCTCCATACGGCAATGCAGAAAGTGCCCGGCCGTCACCTGGATATGTCGCACCCCCCCTGGACGGGGTCTGGGCCACGGCACCCTACCTGCACAACGGGTCGGTGCCGAGCATGGCGGCGCTTCTCTCCAGCGACCTGCGGCCGACCTATTGGCAACATCGCCTGGATCCGCGCGCCTACGATCCCGAAGCCCTGGGCTGGGAGTACCAGGCGCTCGATGCCGGGCAGGTGACGGAGGCCGAGGAGACGCGCAGGATCTACGACACGACGCTGCGCGGTTATGGCAACGAGGGGCACGAGTTCGGCAAGGATCTGAACGAAGGTGCGCGGGCAGCACTGCTCGAATATCTCAAGACCCTTTGATCTGGCGAGGTGTAGCCAACGCGCCGGAGTCGCTATCCGACACCGAGCGTACGCGCCATGACCCAGGAGACCATCTCGGTCAGGAGCGTCGCGGTCGTGCGGTCGAAGGCAGCGATGATGTTGCCCGTGTCTGTTGCGGCGACTGTCTCGGTGGCAGTAAAGGTACGGGTCGCGATCACACGCGCGTCGCTCTCGCGCACGAGCCGCGCGACAAGGCGGATCCGCACGGTCGTGAAATCGCCCTCCGTGACGGGCTCGGCCTGGAAATCCGTCAGCTCGCTCAGGATGGCGAAATCGGCCTGCGAGCCGACCGGGCGGCGTCCGACCGAACTCCATGCGCCGGTATCCATCAGGCTCCGCACCATCAGCGTCTGCAGCATGACCGGCGCGGTATCGGCCCAGCGGACTTCCGGCAGGTACTGTGCCTGCAGCGGCGTCGGGCGGATCATGATGCGATCCGTTGCCAGTGCGCCGCCCGTGACGGGCTCCTCGACGACCAGTTCGATGGTACGCCGCGAACCCCCGGTCGGCTGGATGGCAGGCGTCTGCAACTGGTAGATCTGCAGCGGTCGCGAGGCGTCTCCCAGCGCGGAGATCGCGGAGCATCCGCCCAGCATCGGCACCACGAGAAAGGGAAGAACGAGGCGCAGGATCGCTGTCATCTTCTGTACTCCGGGGCCCGGGGATTGAGGAAGAACCGGCTTGGATCGCGACTGATCTGCTCGACCAGGGTGTCGAGATTGTCGATCAGCGCGCGGGTTTCCGAGGCCAGACGGCTGTACTGCGGCAGCGCGTTCGCCGCGAAGTCGCGGACCCCCGGGGAGGCCGCGTCCACGGCACCCTCGATCTCGGCAAAGGCGGCCTGCGCCGAACGGCTCGCGGCGCGGAGCTCTTCGGTCACGCTGGGGATCTCACCTGCGACCGCCCCGACCGCGGCCTGCAGTTCGTCGAGGGTCGACCGCAGGCGTTCCACGATGCCGTCGACTTCCTCGTTCAAAATGCGGTCCGCGCCCTGGAACGCGCTCTCGGCCGCGGTCAGCGCGCGGTCTCCGGTCACCAGCGCGCTATTGATGGCGGTCAGCGTCTCGTTGGCGTTGGCGAAGGTCTCGCGGGCATCCGTGAGCGTTTCGCCGGCCGACCGCGCCAGCTCGTCGACCTGGCCCGAGGCGGAAGAAAGATCTTCGCCCACCGTCCTCACGACACCGGACGCGGTTTCGGTGGCTTGCCGGATCTCGCTCAGGATCGCGGGCAGGTTGGTGTCCGCCGCATTGCCGATCGTCCGGAGCACCGACGTCGCCGCCTCCGTCGCCGCACGCATCTCGTCGATCAGCGGTCCGGCGTTCTCCGCCATGAGAGCATCCAGCCGGCGCGCCGCCGCATCCACGCTGCCGGCGGTCTCGTCGAGCCGCGCGATCAGCGCATCGGTGGCGGCGAGCGTTTCCCTCGCCTCGGTCAGGCGCGCGGTGGCGGTTCGGCCGGTCTCCGAATAGGTCTCCGCGAGGGCGTCGGCACGTTCGACGAGGGCAGTGACACGGCTTTCGATCTCCTCCACGGACTGGCCGATCTGCGCGGTCGCCGGACCCAGCGTCTCGGTGACATAGCGCTCCGCGGTCAGGATCGTGGTCTCCGCGCGCGCCAGCGCATTCGACCCATCGGCAACGAAACCCTTTGCATCCGTGGACAGGTCATCGATGGACGTCAGGGTCGTCTGGATGCTTTCGAGCACGCCGGTCGCTTCGCCCGCGAGGTTTTCGAGGAGTTCGTTGAACCTCCCGATTTCGCTGGCGAAGTCGCCCACGGTGCCGCTGACATCGGAAAAATCCTCCAGCGCCTGAGCGAAGGCGGCAGACGATTGCTCGACGTTCTCGATGATGTTCTGGACACGGTTCTGGTTTTCGCCGCCGATCAGCTCGCGCAGGTTGCGCACGACGGCGAGCGTTTCGGAGAGGATCTCGGGCGCATTCTGCGACAGGGATTGCAGGACGGATTGCCCGGCCTCGATGAGCGGTACCGCCTCCTCCGACGCCTCCGCGAGCAACGGCGCGTCGGGCGAGCCGGACGAAATCCCGACATAGGATACGCCCGTCACCCCCTGCGCCTCGATCGTGGCGACGCTGTCGGTGCGCACGGGTGTGGCAGTCTGCACCTCGACCCTCACCCGCACGCTGCCGTCGTCTTCCGGTGAGAGCCGCACATCGACCACCTGTCCGACGGGCAGGCCGGAGAACCGCACGTCGGATGCGTCGGAGAGGCCGGAGACATTCGGGAAATCGATGTCATAATAGGCGAACTGCTGGTCGAGTTGAAGGTTCGCGAACCACAGGAAGAACGCGAGCAGGCCGAGGAACCCGGCGAGGGCGAAGGCGCCGATCAGGATATAGTTGGCGCGTGTCTCCATCGTCATGCGTCTCCGGAGGCCGTGTCGGAACCCGCAGCCTCGATCGCCGCGCGGGCCCGCGGACCGTGAAAGTACTCGCGGACCCATGGTTGGTCGACCTCGAGCATTTCTTCAAGGCTTCCACTGACCAGCACCTTGCGCTCGGCCAGCACGGCGACCCGGTCACAGATCGCGAAAAGCGTGTCGAGATCGTGGGTCACGAGAAACACCGTGAGCCCGAGCGACCGGCTCAGATTCCGGATGAGGTTGTCGAAGGCGGCGGCTCCGATCGGGTCCAGACCCGCGGTCGGCTCATCCAGAAACACGATCTCCGGATCGAGCGCCAGCGCCCGCGCCAAACCGGCGCGCTTGCGCATGCCTCCAGAAAGCTCGGAAGGGTACTTGTCGCCGGCATTGTAAGGCAGACCCACCATCGAGATCTTCAGATCGGCGAGCTTCGGGCGGATCGCAGGCGAGAGGCCGAAGACTGCGCGCATCGGCACCTCCACGTTCTCGCGGACGGTGAGCGACGAAAAGAGTGCGCCGTCCTGGAACATGACTCCCCAGCGTTCGTCGAGCGTGTCGCGCGCGGCCTCGTCGCCGGAGAGGACGTCGACGCCCAGAACCTCGATCGTCCCCGCGGCCGGACGCTGCAAGCCGGTGATCGAGCGCAGGAGCACCGATTTGCCGGTTCCCGATCCCCCGACGACGCCCAGGATCTCCCCGCGCCACACATCCAGATCCAGATCTTCGTGCACGACATGCGGGCCGAACTGATTGCGCAGGCCCCGCACGCGGATGACCGCTTCGCGTTGGTCCGGGGCGGTCATAGGCCGAGCTGCGCAAAGAAGATCGAGAACATCGCGTCCGCCACGATCACCGCGAAGATCGCCGTGACGACCGCGTTCGAAGTCATGCGGCCAAGGGATTCCGCATCGCCCTTGACCTGCATTCCCGCGTGGCACCCCACCACCCCGATGATGAGCGCGAAGACGGGCGCCTTCACCAGCCCGACGAAGACGTTCGAAATGTCGGTGCCTTCGAAGAGGCGCGTGCGGAACATCGACGGCGAAATCCCGAGGTCGATCCAGGCCATGAGTGCCCCGCCGAAGAGCCCCATCAGATTGGCGATCAGCCCGAGGATCGGCAGCATCAGGATCAGTGCGAGGATGCGAGGCACGAAGAGAACCGTCGCGGGATCGAGGCCGAGCGTGCGCATCGCGTCGATCTCCTCGCGCATCTTCATCGACCCGATCGCCGCCGTGAAGGCCGAGGCGGTGCGCCCCGCCACGATGATCGCGGTCAGCAGGATGCCGAGTTCGCGCAGGATCGAAATGGAGATCAGGTCGACGACGAAGACCTCCGCACCGAATTGCTGCAATTGCACGGAGCCCTGAAAGGCGAGGACCACGCCGATCAGGAACGCCATCAGCGCCACGATCGGCACGGCGCGATAGCCCACATCCTCGGCGTGGGCGACGAGCGCGGTCAGCCGGAATTCGCTCGGATGCCGCAACGTGCGGCCGAGCCGCGACAGGAAGAGCCCGAGATATCCCGTCAGCTCTAGCAGGAACGCCGCCCCGGACCAGACCAGGCGACCGGTGGCCTCGACGAACGCCACCAGACCGCGTTCGGCAGGCGCGGCTTTGTCCGCAACCGGCATCGCCCGCCTGACGTCGTCGAGAAGCAGGGCCGCCTTTTGGCTGATGTTGCGAACCTCCAGCGCTCCGCCGTCTGCCTCGAACTTCCGTTCGAGATCCGACAGGACCCAGGCGCCGGCCGTGTCCATGCGGTTCACGTCCCCGACATCCATCGTCAGCCGCGCATGCGAGTCGACGTCCCGGAGGCGCTCGTGCACGTCCGAGACCGTTGCGATGGTCAACACACCCACCAGCCGCAAGACTTGGTCGCCGCCCTGTTCTGCCGGGCCGGGTTCGATCCGAATTTGTGATTTCACGGTCGGAAACGGTCCTTATCGCCGGCCGGCACGGGAAACCGGCCGGCCTTTCACGTAAAACTTGCACATTTCGTGGAGCGAGATGAAGCGATTTCGGTGCTTTAGGCCTTTGCGGTCCGCTGACGCGAAGCTGCCCGCGCAATCCGCATGCGACGCAGGAACGCGACGATGAACAGCGCTGTCAGAATCAGGATGACCGTCGGGGCCGGCGCGCTGTCGAGGTGGAAGCTGAGGTAGACACCCGCCAGCATGGACGTCATGCAGACGGCCGTGGCGAAAATCAGCATCGCCCCGAAACTGCGCACGGACAGGAACGCGATGGCGCCCGGCGCGATCAGGAGGCCGACGGCAAGGATCAGGCCCGTGGACGTCAGGGTCGCCACGATGGTCAGCGACAGAATCGACAGCAACCCGTAGTGCAGGAGGTTCACGGGCAGGCCGCTCGCCTTGGCCTGCGCGGGATCGAAGGCATGCAGCAATAAGTCCTTCCACTTGAGCACGAGGACGGACGCGACCCCCAGCGAGATCAGGCCGGCCGTCCAGAGATCCTCGGTTTCCACGCCCAGCATGTTGCCGAAAAGGACGTGGTCGAGGTGCTCGTTGGTGTGGATCGAGGTATAGAGGATGAGCCCGATCCCGAACATGCCGGAGAAGACGACGCCCATGACGGTGTCCTGTTTCACCCGGCTGTTCTCGCTGCAGATAGCCAGTGAGAAGCGCGCAGGTCATGCCGGCGGCGAATGCGCCGAGGATGAGAGGCAGCCCGGTGATCCAGGCCAGAACGATGCCCGGCAGGACCGCGTGGCTCACCGCGTCGCCCATCAGCGCCCAGCCCTTGAGCACGAGAAAGCACGACAGCAGCGCCGTGGGCACGGCGACCATGGCGGCGATCAGGAATGCCTTCTGCATGAAGGGAAACTGGAAGGGGAGCAGGAGCGTTTCGATCATCGCGCGGCGTCCGGTGCCTGCGGGGTGGCGCTCTCCCGCGGTGCGTTGAGCGCGGCGGCGGCCTTGCGCCGGGCGGCGAGCAGCCCGTGCTTGGGGGCCCAGACGAAGGCGGCGAGGAAGATCGCCGTCTGCAGGGTGACGATCACCCCGCCCGTGGCACCGTTGAGGAAGTAGCTGAGATAGGCGCCCGCGAAACTGGTCGCGGCACCGATCAGGACCGACAGGGCGATCAGGCGGGGGAAGCGATCGCAGAGCAGGTAGGCCGTGGCGCCCGGCGTCACGACCATGGCGATCACCAAAAAGGCGCCCACGGTCATCATCGCCGCCACCACCGAGGCCGAGAGCAGGACGAAGAACACGGCCTTGAGGAGTTGCGGCCGCAACCCGATGGAGCGGGCGTGGTTCTCGTCGAAGAACACCACCATCAGGTCCTTCCACTTCAGCAGCAGCACGGTGAGCGAGACCACGGAGATCAGCACCAGTTGCAGCGTGTCGCCGGGCGTGATGGCCAGGATGTTGCCCATGGTGATGGTCTGGATCGAGACCGACATCGGGTTCACCGACACCATGAAGAGCCCCAGCCCGAAGAAGGCGGTGAAGATCAGGCCGATGATCACGTCGATCTTCAGCCCCGACCGGTCCGAGAGGAACAGCATCGAGCCCGCCGCCAGCCCGCCCGCAAGGAAGGCGCCGAGCGCGAAGGGGAGGCCGAGGATGTAGGCGCCCGCAACGCCCGGGACGACGGAGTGGGAGAGCGCGTCGCCGATCAGGCTCCAGCCCTTCAGCATCAGGTAGGCCGAGAGGAACGCGCAGACACCACCCACCAGCGCGGAGACCCACATCGCATTGGTCATGTAGCCATAGGAGAAGGGCTCCAGCAGGATGCTCATCCGCCCTTGCCCTCGCGGATGCGGGTCTGGCCGCCGTAATGCACCAACGGCCGTTCGTCGTCGGTGAAGATCGTGACCGAGCGGCTGTCCGCGTCGTGGTCGTCGTGGAGCGCCTCGCCCCCGAGAGTGAAATGGCGCAACACGCCGCCGAAGGCGCGTTCGAGGTTCTTGCGGGTGAAGGTCGTCTCCGTCGGGCCATAGGCCAACACGGTGCCCTTCACGAGCACGGTGCGGTCGCAGAACTCCGGCACGGAGCCGAGGTTGTGGGTCGAGACCAGCATGACCCGCCCCTCGTCGCGCAACTCGCGCAGCAGCGCCACGATCTGCTCCTCGGTCCTCACGTCGACGCCGGTGAAGGGTTCGTCGAGCAGGATGACCTGGCCGTTCTGGGCCAGCGCCCGCGCCAGGAAGACGCGCTTGCGCTGTCCGCCCGAGAGCTCGCCGATCTGCCGGTCGCGGAACTCGCGCATGTTCACGCGGTCCAGGGCCTGATCGACGGCGGCGCGGTCCGCGTCCGAGGGACGGCGCAGGAAGCCCATATGCCCGTAGCGGCCCATCATCACGACGTCCTCGACGAGCACGGGGAAGGACCAGTCGACCTCTTCGGCCTGCGGGACATAGGAAACGAGATTGCTGCGCAGCGCCTCCTTCACCGTACGGCCGAGCAGGCGGATCTCACCCGCCGCGGCCGGCAGGAACCCCATGATCGCCTTGAAGAGCGTGGACTTGCCGGCACCGTTCACGCCGACAAGCGCCGTGATCGTGCCCCGCGGGATCTCGAAACTGGCATCGCGCAGGGCGGTATGGCCGTTGCGGTAGGTGACCGTCACACCGCTGGCGCAGATACCGCTGTCGGAACCACCTTCGGCTTGGGCGTTCCTGTCGTCGGACGGCGTGTCGCGCATGTGCGGGTCTCCTCGTCAGTGAAAGTTTCGGTGGCTGCGTCGGCGGCAGTGCGCGCGTGCGCCTTTCGATCGGCCGCCTCTTCATCCCCGGCCCGGGCGAAGCGGCGGCACGGTCATCCACCGGGCTCAGTTCATGTTGCTGCTCAGGCCTTCGGCGATCGTGTCGGACGTGACGCGCAGAAGATCGAGATAGGTCGGGACCGGACCGTCGGCCTCCGAGAGGCTGTCGACATAGAGCACCCCGCCATAGGCCGCCCCGGTCTCTCGCGCCACCTGTTCTGCCGGCGAAGTGTTCACCGTGCTCTCGCAGAACACGACCGGTATGTCGTTGTCGCGGACGCCGTCGATCACGCTGCGCACCTGCTGCGGAGTTCCCACCTGGTCTGCGTTCATGGGCCAGAGATAGAGCTCCCTCATGCCGAAATCCCGCGCGAGATAGGAAAAGGCGCCCTCACAAGTCACCAGCCAGCGCTGCGCCTCAGGAATGGTCGCGATTTCGTCCCGCAGCGGCTGAATGGTGTCGCGGATCTGCTGCTTGTAGGCTTCGGCATTCTCCCGGTAGCTCCCGGCGTTCGCCGGATCCTGCTCCGCGAAGGCCGCGGCGATGTTGTCGACATAGACCATCGCGTTTTCGAACCCCATCCAGGCGTGCGGGTTCGATTGGCCCTCATAGGCGCCAGAGCCGATGCTGATGGGATCGATGCCGTCGGTCAGCGTGACGGACGGAACCTCGCCCAGATTGCTCAGGAACTGTTCGAACCAGAGCTCGAGGTTGAGGCCGTTCCACAGGATCAGGTCGGCGTCATGCGCCCGCACGATGTCCTGCGGCGTGGGCTCATAGCCGTGGATCTCCGCTCCGGGCTTGGTGACGGAGACGACATCGGCCGCATCGCCGGCCACGTTCCGCGCCATGTCGGCCAGCACGGTGAAGGTGGTGACGACCTTCATCCTGCGGTCGTCCTGCTGCTGCGCCGCGACGCCTTGGGCAAAAAGGGCGATAACGGCCGTGATCGCCAGCAGACGAACAAGAGAGG
Organism: uncultured Alphaproteobacteria bacterium; assembly: GCA_963721175.1. GTDB lineage: Bacteria > Pseudomonadota > Alphaproteobacteria > Rhodobacterales > Rhodobacteraceae > Aliishimia. The sequence goes on from CAVRIG010000007.1 coordinate 519,945, forward strand.
ACATGTGCATTCCTTAAAAAGTTAGCTTGGACTAACATTTTCTGCGAGTGAATTGAGCGAGAGTCAAGCCTGTTTCCGCGCGCTATCGGGCGCGCCATTGGTCGGAACGACGTCGCAGCGGAAGACCTGCGCGTCGGGCGATCCGAAACCACTCGCCTTTCTGAGAAACCGGGGTCTGGGAGGTTTTGTCTGCGGCGTTTCCGGCAAGCGCAGCGGTGGGCTACCCGGTTCTTCCAAGCATCCGGGCAAACGCCCGCAGGGTCGTCCGGCTGACATGGTGCTCGATGCCTTCCGCGTCGCCTTCGGCCGTGTCGGAATCGACGCCGATCCAGAGCAGGAAATCCCGAACGAGAACATGACGCTGCCGTGCCGCCTCCGCCAACGCCCGGCCGTCCTCCGTCAGGAAGATCGACCGGTAGGGCTGACTGATCACCAGGCCCTGCTGGCTCAACCTCTGGATCGTCTTGTTCACCGTGGGGGCCGCGACGCCGAGGCGATTGGCGAGGTCGGCCGCACGCGCCTCCCCGTGGACCTCGATCAGGTCCGCGATGAGTTCCACGTAATCCTCCGCCAGTTCGGTCTGATGGGCTTCGCGCACGCGGCTGAAGTAGCGTGCCTGGCGTTCGGGATCGTGAAGGCGTGGACGTTGGGTCACCAGATGCTCCCGACTTTCCGGTCGCACTTTCCTGACAGATCGACATCCGAAGGGCAACATCTTAGTCGGAGACTAACATTCTTGCCCCGGTGGAAACGCCGATCCGCACGCAGAGTCCATCCGGGCGCGGAGCCGGTCGCGAGGTCAGAGTATCGGACCCAACATCGCGACCACGTTGTTCCAGACCCGGCGCGGTCGGGTCCAACTTGCCACGATGTCCTCGTCGATCTGGTTGGAGGCGGCCATGTAACCTGCCTGCCGCTCGGCCAGCCGTGCGGCCAACGTTCCATCCTGGAGCAGGATGTTGCTTTCGTAGTTCAACTCGAAGCTGCGTCGATCGAGGTTCGCCGAACCGATCAGCGCGATCTTGTCATCGAAGGTCAGGATTTTCGCGTGCAGGAGACCCTTGGGATATTCGAAGACCTGCACCCCCAACTCTATCAGCTCCGGGTAGTAGCTGCGGCTGGCGGCGGCGACGATACGGGAGTCGTTCTTCTGCGGCACCATCAGGCACGTCGTGACACCGCGCCGCGCGGCCAGGCACAGCGCGTCATGCATGCCTTCGGAGGGCACGTAATAGGGCGTGGTGACCAGCAGCCTTCGGCGCGACGCATGGATGAGGGCTTCGAACACTTCGGGCATCGCCGACGCGCGCACCGTCGGACCCGTGCCGATGACCTGCGCCACGACAGGCCCTTGCGGACCCGGCACCTCGACGTCGCTGACGAGCGGGCTCAGACAATCGTCGGCATGTGCCATCCAGTCCTGGATGAAGAGGTATTGCAGCTGCGTCGCGACCGGCCCTTCGAACCGGACCATCGCATCGACCCAAGGGGCGAACCGCGCCTTGATGCGGAACTCCGAATCGGCGCAGTTGTGGCTCCCGCAGTAGCCGATCGCCTTGTCGATCACGATGATCTTGCGGTGGTTCCTGAGGTCGATCCGCCCGCGAAAGGGGTGCAGCAGGATGCGCGACACGGGCAGCGCCGCCGCGACGTGGACGCCGGCTTCTTCCATGTCGCGCCAGTGGCGGGATCTGATGAAACTGCGCGAGCCGATGTCGTCGGCCATCACCCGGACCTGCACGCCGCGACCGGCGGCGCGTTTGGCAGCCTCCGCGACCCGCAGCCCGTTATTGTCGTCCAGCCAGATGTAGAAGATCAGGTGCACGGTCTTTCGTGCCGCGTCGATATCTGCCACGACGCGATCGAAGACCCGGTCGTCATCGGTCATCAGGTCCGCGTGGTTGCCGGCCACGGGACCGAGCGCGTTGACCGATTGGCCGAGCTGGAACAAATGCTTGTAGGGCTCGTCCACCTTGTCGAACTGGCCGTCCTTCAAGGTCTGCGCGGCGGCGTCATGAACACGGTCGGAGACTTCGCGATACCGGGAGAGTCGTTTCTGCCCGATATTGGTTTCGCCGAAGAGGACATAGGCGATCATTCCGATCGTCGGCATGGCGAGGATCACCAGCACCCAGGCGGCACGCGACGACGCCTCCCGATGCGGCCGCAGGACGGCCCGCACGATGAAGACCAACTGCAGGCCGATATGTGCCGCCACGGCGAACGGAACCAGGAAATCGAAGTTCATCCGCTTCGACTACCCGAGTTCCGATTGGATGTCATTCGGTCGCCGGATTCTGCCCGAATCATGTGCAACTCTCGCCGTCGTGTCACAATATGGTTTTCAGCCGTCTGCCTTGTTCGTAAGTCTGGCATCATGCAACTGAAGATTGCCAGCTACAACGTGCACAAGGCCGTGGGTCGGGACCGGCGGCGCGATCCGGCGCGCATCCTGGCCGTTCTGAACCAGATCGAGGCGGATGTGGTCGTCTTGCAGGAGGCCGACCGGCGGATGGGGGCTCGTCCGTCAGCGATCCCCCGGGCGCTGATCGAGGCCGACACCGACTATGCGGTGGCCGATCTGGCGCGCAACTCCGTCAGTCTTGGCTGGCACGGCAACGCGATACTCGTGAAACGGGACCTGCCCATCGCGGGGACGCAGCACATGGAGTTGCCCGGTCTGGAGCCGCGGGGGGCGGTCCTGGTCCGGCTTGCCGATCTTACCGTCGTCGGCACTCATCTGGGGCTGCTGCGGACTTGGCGGCACCGGCAGATGAGGGCCATTCTCGGGCATCTCGGCGCGTCGACGCAAGCGACCGTGATTGCCGGTGACTTCAATGAATGGTCCGACGTGCGCGGTTTCGAGCCTTGGGAAGAGAAGTTCACGCTCGTGTCGCCCGGCCCGACCTTTCCGACGCGGCGCCCGATCGCGTCGCTCGATGCCATCGCGCATGGCCCGGGCGTTCGTGTCCGCGACCACGGCGTCATGCGGGCCGGGAAAGCCAGGATCGCGTCGGATCACCTGCCGATCTGGGCGACGCTCGATATCGGCGGTCCTCAACGCGATCGCAATATGGCCCGGCCACACCGCTGACTTGGAGCAGAGGGGTTTCGTGGTCGGGATCAGGAGGCCGGCTGGCGGTCCTGCATCGCTTCGGCATCCCGTTCGGCCTCGCGTTCCGAATTCGGCCTGTTCGGCTGCCCATGCGCCGGCCGCCTCGACGGCAACGGCCGACGACGTCGGCAACACGCCCAGGTATTTGTCCGTTTCACTGACCGGCGCGGCCGGACGCTGGGTCATGCGGTAGAGCGCGTAGAGCGCGATCGCGATGAAGGTCACACCGAGCACCAGCCAGAACGCGAAGGGGCCGAACCTTTGCATCGCCCAGCCTGTCGCCAACGGCCCCAGGATTGCGCCCACCCCGAACGTGAGGACGAGGCCGCCGGATGCTGCCGGCATCTGCTCCACCGACAAGGCGTCGTTGGTGTAGGCCAGAAAGAGCGCATAGAGCGGTGTCGTCACGCCGCCCGCGAGAAACGCAGCCGCCATCAGCGGCCACAGCCTGTCCCCGCTCAACCAGCCCAAACCGCAGCACACGGCGCCGAGAGCAGACGCGCCGAAGATGAGCTGGCGGCGGTCCATCCGGTCCGAGAGCCAGCCGATCGGGTATTGCAGGACCAGCGCGCCCGCGAACAGCATCGCGACGAAGAGCGAGATCTGGCCCGCGGTCATTTCGATCTGCGAGCCGAAGACCGCGCCCATGCCGGATTGCGTCGCGTAGATGCCGCCCAGCAGGAAGATCCCCACGGTACCCAGAGGCGAGCCCATGAAGAGGTTTCGCAAGGCCATCGGCTTGGCCACCTCCGCCGTGGGCACGGGAGACACAGAAAGAAGGATCGGGGCGAAGGAGATCGACACCAGGATCGACGCGCCGATGAAGAGAGCGGAGGTCGCCGCATCACCGAGGTTGAGCAGCGCCTGCGCCCCGATGATGCCCAGCGTCTGCGCGATCATGTAAGCGGCCAGAACCTTGCCGCGCGTCTCGTTCGTGGCCGCATGATTCAGCCAGCTTTCGGAGGTGACATAGATGCCAGACATGCAGAACCCGAGGAGCACCCGGAGAATCGTCCACGCCCAGGGGTCGGCCAACAGCGGAAGCGAGATCAGTCCGGCCGACATGAAACTGCCCAGGGCGGCAAAGACGCGCACGTGCCCAACCCTGCGGATCATCACCGGGCTGAGCCGAGCGCCCGCCAGGAAGCCCGCGAAATAACCCGAAGTCACGATGGCCAGTTCCGTGGCCGAAAACCCCTCGATCCCTCCGCGCAGCCCGATCAGCGTGAAATGCATGCCGTTGCCCAGCATGATCAGCACGATGCCGAGCAAGAGAGCCCATACGCCGGACAACACCTTGATCATGAAGTGTCCCTTCTCCGTTCCGCGATATTCTTGACCGTCGTGCCCCATTCATGACGGCAACGGATTCCGATGTCAGTTCCAGCGGGCGCAGGTTCATGGGAACGGGGCGAAAAATTTCCTTCACGCCCGGAATTGCAGCGCCTGCCGCGCTATGCCGCCAGAACGACCTGCGTGCCCCAGTCCCGGCACGCGGCCGACAGGTCGGTGGGAAGGGCGCCGTCCGTGAAGAACATGTCGATATCCGCCAGTGACGCGATGCGGGCCGGTGCGCTCCGGGCGAACTTCGTGTGGTCGGCCACCAGGAAGGTCTTTCGGGACTGGCGCAGGATGGCCTGGCTGACGCTGACCTCCTGGATGTCGAAATCCAGGAGGTCGCCTTCGCGATCCAGGGCCGAGCACCCGATCACGGCGAGATCGAACTTGAACTGCCGGATGGTTTCGGCGGCCAGGTTGCCGACCAGGCCGCCGTCCGCCCGCCGAAGTTGTCCCCCCGTCACGATGATGTCGCAGTCGGAATTGCCCACCAGGATGTTGGCCACGTTCATGTTGTTGGTCACGACCAGCAGACCGTCGTGATGCAGCAGTTCCTCCGCCACGGCCTCGGTCGACGTGCCGATGTTCAGAAACAGGGAAATGCCGTTGGGGATTTCCGCGGCACAGGCCCGGGCGATCCTGCGCTTGGCGCGCTGGTTGAGCGACCGGCGCTCTTCGTAGCCGATATTCGTGGTGCCGGAGGGCAGGACGGCGCCGCCATGCACGCGTTCGAGCCTCCCGGCCTCGGCGAGATCGCTCAGGTCGCGGCGGATGGTCTGGAGCGTCACGCCGAAATGCGCGGCCAACCCCTCGACCGTGACGGTGCCCTCTTTTCGGGCGATCTCCAATATCTGCGGGTGGCGGAAGGTTTGCGACAAGTCTGGGCCTTTCGGGTCCGGTCGCGGTATCCAGCGACAGGCAACATATGACAAAAAAAACTCCGCGGATATGGGCGGAAAGGCAATCCGGAACCTTTCGGCCGTCGAAGTTTCGCGCGATTGCGCGTGGTTGCGAGCCTAAAACGCGCTGCAATAGCAAACAAACGCAAATTGCGAACTAAAGAAATCAACGCGCTTGCGCCGTTCCGTGCCACCGCACACACGGTGTGCGAGGCTGCAGGAGAATCGCGTGGAATGGCCGACAGGCAACGCTGCAACCGACCTTTCCACCGTTCGTGGCGGCATCAACGGATGCGGCATCGCACGCGACGCGGCCGGTCGCGGGTTGCCATCCGGCAGTAGAGAACGGAAACAGGACCACGGAGGAGAAGACATGAGCCGTCTCGACATCTTCATCGACCGAATGGTGTCGCAGCGCACCTGCCTGGAATTCGCCATCGCGGACACCGCTCATTTGCCGGGCCCCGTGTTCGAATTGGGCCTCGGCAACGGGCGGACGTACCATCATCTCTGCGAAAATGTGATCGGGCGGGAGATCTACGTGTTCGAACGCGAGATCGCTTCGAATCCGGCCTCGACCCCGCCCGAGGAGATGACGATCCTCGGCGATGTCATGAAAACGCTCCCTGCTGCACTGGTCCGCTTCGGGTCCACCGCCAGCCTGGTTCATGCGGACCTCGGCGGCCACAACCTTGAGAAGAACGATTCATTCGCGCGGAGAATCTCCCCGCTGATCGAGCCGATCCTCGCGCCGGGCGGGCTGATGGTGTCCAGTGACCGGATGTATTTCGACCGGCTGCGGGAAATCGACCTGCCCGATGGCGCCGTGACCGGGCGTGTCTTTCTCTATCGATGTTCGGACCCGGCGCCGAAGACGTGAGGGTCCGGCGGCTTCAGGGGTGAAATCTCACGCCCGTTTCACGTCGACCGATTGGGACAGCATTTCCGCGGGGGCCTCGGATCCCATGAAGGCGATGTCGTATGCGTCCCGTCCGACGGCGATGACGACCAGCGTATCGGCGCTGCACATTCCGGTCGCATCGACCAGGTGCCAGGCATCACCCAGCCAGACCTCGGCGACGGCGTGAAAATCGGGCGGCGTCACGTCGGGCCCGTAGGCGGCGACCATGCGTGCCGGGATCTGCGCGGCCCTGACCATGGTGCACATCAGGTGGGCATAGTCCCTGCAGACGCCCTGGCGCCCCGCAAAGGTCTCCAGCACGTTGGTGTCGGCATCGGAACTCCCGGCCACGTATGTCAACTCCGCCTCGATCCAGTCGCGGATCGCGCCGACCTTCCGGCCGCCTTCAAAAGCGCCAAAGCGCTTTTCCACGAAGGCGGTGAACTTGTCCGACTGGCAGTAGCGCGACGGCCGCAGATAGGGCGCCACGTCGCCGGGGATGCGGTGCAGTGGTGCCGCGTCGAGCATGTCCAACGTGCCGCCGGGCCGGTCGATCTCGATCAACGCGCTGTAGGTCAGGTTCATCTCCTCCCCCGGCACGCGCGCCCAGATCCGTTCACCGACGCCTGCATCGCCCGCAATGCGGGTCAGGTCGACGTCACCGATCTCAAAGCTTTCGTGCACGACCCGTTGCCCCTCCGTCCGCGCCGCTTCCAAGGCAAGGAAAACCGTGTTCGGGCGCGTGAACTTGTAGTGCATCGCGACGTCGATCTGGATACGCATCCGGTTTTTTCCCTTGCTGGAGCCGGGGTGAGGCGCTGCGTCGTTGGCTTCATTGCTGGTGTGCGGACACCGAAAACGGGACCAACTCCGTTTGCCCGCGTACCCGGTCGCGGACCTCACTGCAACGGCGGAAGCGGCGGACGGCCAGGTTGCCGCGGAAGTAACCTGTTGCGTCCGTGCGCCGGAGTCCATATGCCGCGTTGCAGCGAACCTGGACCCGGACGCAAATCCGGGTGGCTCTTCCGGCCGCCGATCCGCCGGACAACTTTCAGAAAACGTGCAACGTGCACGCCGGACCCTGCGCGGCACACGCAGGTCCGGTATCGGATATTGGATTGTTCATGATCTCACTCGACGCATACCGCGGCCAATGGTTCGGCAACATCCGCGGCGATCTGCTCGCCGGGCTCGTCGTCGCGCTGGCGCTGATCCCCGAGGCCATCGCCTTTTCGATCATCGCGGGCGTCGACCCCAAGGTCGGGCTTTACGCCTCTTTCTCGATCGCCGTCATGATCGCCATCACCGGCGGTCGGCCCGGCATGATCTCCGCCGCCACCGCCGCGACCGCGGTGCTGATGGTCACGCTGGTGCGCGACCACGGGCTGCGAATACCTGCTGGCCGCGACGGTGCTGGCGGGCCTGCTGCAGATCGGCGCCGGGCTGCTGAAGCTCGGGCGTTCGTCATGCGCTACGTGTCGAAATCGGTGATGACGGGCTTCGTCAACGCGCTGGCGATCCTGATCTTCATGGCGCAGCTGCCGGAACTCGAACCTCGGCAATCCCGGCGTGACCTGGCTGACCTATGCGCTGGTCGCGGCGGGGCTGGCGATCATCTACCTCTTTCCGCGCCTGACGACGGCGGTGCCCTCGCCGCTGGTCACGATCGTCGTGCTGACCGTGCTTGCCGTCGCGCATCGGGCTGGGACGTGCGCACCGTGGGCGACATGGGCGCGCTGCCCGACACGCTGCCGGTCTTCCTGATCCCGCAGATCCCGCTGACGCTCGAGACGCTGATGATCATCCTGCCCTATTCGGCTGGCCGTCGCGGTCGTCGGCCTGCTGGAAAGCCTGATGACGCAGAACATCGTCGACGATCTGACCGACACGAAATCGAACCGCAACCAGGAATGCATCGGCCAGGGCATCGCCAACACCGCGACCGGCTTCATCGGCGGCATGGCGGGCTGCGCGATGATCGGCCAGTCGATCATCAACGTGAAATCCGGCGGGCGCGGGCGGCTGTCGTGCCTTCACCGCCGGTGTCGTTCCTGCTGATCCTCGTCGTCGGCCTCGGCGATCTGGTCAGCGTCATCCCGATGCCGGCGCTGGTCGCGATCATGATCATGGTGTCGATCGGCACCTTCTCGTGGTCCTCGATCAAGGCGCTGCGGGTGCATCCGCGCTCGTCGTCGATCGTGATGATCGCGACCGTCGTCACGGTGGTCTACACCCACAACCTCGCCATCGGCGTTCTGGTCGGCGTGCTGCTGTCGGGCATCTTCTTTGCCGGCAAGATCGCGCAGCTCTTCCGCGTCTCGCTCGACATCAGCGCCGACGGACGCGAGCGCACCTACGCGTCGAAGGGCAGCTGTTCTACGGCTCGGCCGAGGATTTCATCGATGCCTTCGACTTCCGCGAGGCGCCCGAACGTGTCGTCATCGACGTCAGCCGCGCGCATATCTGGGACATCAGTTCGGTGCAGGCGCTCGACATGGCGATCCTGAAGTTCCGCCGCGACGGCGCCGAGGTCGAGGTCGTCGGGCATGAACGAGGCGATCCGAAACCCTCGTCGACAGGCTTGCCATCCACGACAAGCCGGGCGCGATGGACAAGCTGATGGCGCATTGAGGGAGGAGACGACATGACGACAAGATACATCGCACTGCTGGACGGCTCGGTCTATTCCGAAAGCGTCTGCCACCACGCCGCCTGGATCGCGCAGCGGACTGAAGCGCCCGGTCGAGCTGATGCATGTGCTGGGCCGCCGCGAGGCGCCGGACGAAGCAGGACCTGTCGGGCGCGATCCGCCTCGGGCGCGCGCACGGCGCTGCTGGAGGAACTGGCGGCGCTCGACGCACAGCGCGCGAAGCTCGCGCAGGCAACGGGCCACGCCATCCTCGAGGACGCCACGGCCATCCTCGAGAAGGACGGCGTGACCGAGGTCGACGACGCGGCTGCGCCAGGGCGAATGCGTCGAGGCCGATCGCGCGAGGTCGAAGCGGACGCGCGCGTCATCGTCATCGGCAAGCGCGGCGAGGCGGCGGATTTCGCCAAGGGGCATCTGGGCTCGAACCTCGAGCGGATCGTGCGGGCCGCCATCGGCCCGGTCTTCGTCGCCTCGCGCGCCTTCAAGCCGATCGAGTCAAGGTGCTGGTCGCCTATCGACGGCGGCGCCTCCGCGATGAAGGCGGTGGACCACATCGCGCGCAGCCCGCTTTTCGCGGACTTGGCCGTCACGGTCGTCACGGTGGGCGCGGAGACCGATGCGGTCCGCAAGGGGCTTGGCGGATGCGCAGGCGCATGCTGAAGGGCGCCGGGATCGAGGCGGCGACACGCGTCGTGGCGGGCCAGCCGGAAACCGAACTGGGCAAGCTGGTGGAGAGCGAAGGCTTCGGCATGGTCGTCATGGGCGCCTACGGCCACAGCCGCATCCGCAGCCTGGTCATCGGCTCGACCACGACCGAGATGGTGCGGTCCTGCAAGGTGCCGGTCGTGCTGATGCGGTGATGCGGGGCCGCGTGGCGCAGACCCTCCGCAGGTCGTTCGATGTCTATTACCGGGACGGCGCCCGGACGGCGCGCATGGATCTGCTGAACTCTGCCTTCGTGGCCCCCGGCGCGCGCGTCTTCGATATCGGCGCGCATGTGGGGGATCGAACCGGCAGCTACCTCCGGCTCGGGGCGTCCGTCGTGGCCGTCGAACCGCAGCCGCAGGTCTTCCGGGCTCTCCGCCTGATCTACGGTCGGAACCGCAATGCCGTGCTGGTGCCTGCGGCGGTCGGCGCCACGCCGGGCACGCTCGCGCTTCATGTCAATTCGCGCAATCCGACCGTGTCCAGCATGGCTCCGGAGTTTCTGGAGGCGGCTGCCGATGCGCGGGGATGGCGGGACCAGATCTGGGATCGCGAGATCATGGTTCCGGTGACCACGCTGGATGTGCTGATCGCGCGCTACGGCGCTCCCGATTTCGTCAAGATCGACGTGGAGGGACATGAGCAGGCCGTCTTGCAGGGTCTGAGCACGCCACTGCCCGCGCTCTCCTTCGAGTTCACCACGATCCAGCGTGAGACCGCGCATGCCTGTCTCGACCGCTTGGGCGAGCTCGAGCGATACGAATACAACCTCAGCCTCGGGGAAGAGCACAAGCTGCGTCACGACACCTGGCTGGATGCCGAGGCGCTGCGAGCGGAAATCGACGCGTTGCCCCGGTCGGCGAATTCCGGGGATGTCTACGCAAGACGCGCCTGACATCGGCTGCGGCAACCGAAGTTCTCCGGAAATTCAAATTTCAGCACTAAAATTGCGCCGCAAGATCGACTATGTTCACCGCATGAATGTTCGCCCGATAGCATTTCTGGTGGCTTTGAGCCTCGCCACACCGCTTGCTGCGCAGGAAGATCCCGCGCCGGACGAAGAGCGCGGATTGAGCTTGATGGAGCGGGGCGCGCGGATGCTCATGGAAGGGCTGATGCGCGAACTGGAGCCGGCGCTCGAGGGGCTGGAGGATGTCGGTCCGATGTTCCGCGATTTCGCACAGGAAATGGGCCCGGCGCTGGCGGACATCATCCGGGAGGTGAAGGACTGGTCGGTCTACCACCCGCCCGAGATGCTGCCGAACGGGGACATCATCATCCGCCGCAAGACGCCGGACGAGACCCCGCAAGACCCCGAGACACCGCAGGAAAACGAGCAGATCGACATCTGACCGCGGCCCGCGCCTCAGCTCGGCGTGAGATCCCGCACGTCGCTTCCGACGCGGACAGAGAGAGCGCAGCCCAAGGAATTCGCCAGTGAAATCAATCGGGCCTCGGCCACCTCGCCGAAGAGCGGCGCGGAGTGCTGCAGCAGGTTGAGTTCCAGGTGATGCTTCTTCGGTTTCCAGATGAACTCGCCGATATCGGATTCCGTGTGCATCCAGAGCATCGCGCCAAACCGCATCGCCTTGCCGAGAATTTCGGCCTCGGTCTGCAGCTTCGGGATCCAGCAGGTCATAGAGATGCTCGAACCGCGTGCCCTCGCGCTTGTTGCGAGTAGCGGTGGAGCAGGGCGAGCCCGAGATAGATCCGTTCGGAATGCTTCAGCCCGCCGAGATTGGCCCGCGTCGCGTTGTCGAAGCAGACTTCGGCGCGGTAATCGGGATGCGCGCGCCAGCTGACGTCATGCAGAAGACAGGCCGCCTGGATGATCCGCTTGCGCGCGTCGGGCACGTTCCGGAAAAGCGGCAGGATGAAATCGTAAAGGCGCTTGCCGAAGCCCGGCAGGCGCGCGTCCTTCGCCTCGGCGAACGGCACGCCTCGATCAGCGGATCGCGGTCGCGCAAGCGCTGGGGCATCTGTTCATAGAGCATGCCCTCGCGGATCCCGTAGGATGAGATGGCGATGTCCTTGGGCTTGAAGGCCTGCACGATGCGGTGCAGCACCTCCGCTGCGATGGGCACGAGCGTCCATCGCGCGCCGAAGACACGCCCGCGGCATTGCGCAATCTCCTCCATGTCGCCCTTGGCGATGAACTCCGCGGTCTGGCGCACGGCCGCGCTGTTCATGCGGTATTCGTGCAGGACGTGCAGCGGATAATCCCGCCGCAGCATGTCGATCCGGGCGATCGCGCGCCAGGACCCGCCCACGAGGAACAGCCGGTCGCGCTGGTCGCCGAGCTTTTCCCGAAGTTCCTCCATGGTGTCCGTGAATGTACTGTTTCGCGGGCCTTCTTGCCGCCCTTGAGATCCCGCAGCTTCAGCGGACCGAGCGCCGAGGAGACCCGCCGCCCGACGAGCCCGCCGCGGATCTCGGCCAGCTCCATCGAGGATCCGCCGATGTCGCAGACGAGGCCGTAGGATCCCGGCCAGCCCAGCAGAACGCCCTGTGCCGACAGCCGCGCCTCTTCCTCGCCATCGATGACCCAGATGCGCAGGCCGGTTTCCCGCTTGCACCTCCTCGCAGAACTCCTTGCCGTCTTCGGCATCGCGCACGGCGGCCGTCGCCACCACGGTCAGAGTCGAAAGCTCCATGCCCTGCGACAGCGCGTGGAAGCGCTTCAGCGCCGACAGCGCGCGTTTGCGCCCGTCGGGGTTCAGCCGCCCGGTCTCGGCTCACGCCCGCACCCAGACCGCACATGATCTTTTCGTTGTAGAAATAGGCCGGGCTGCGCGCCGCACCGTCAAAGACCACCAGCCGGACGGAGTTCGATCCGACGTCCACCACCCCAACGCGAGACAATGCCCGCACGGAAGGATCGTCGAATAGTGGCCGCTCGAAAGGCCCCCAGTTCTCACTGCGGTCTTCGCTCTGGATGTTCATCGGACCGTAAATCTCAAGACCTCGTCAGCATTGCCCGACACGCTGGCCCGGGTCAATGCTTCGGCCGGGACGGAATCCTCTGCCGGCACTCTCGCGCGTGCGGGTTTCCGCCAATCTCCGAGCGTTTGATCTGGGCTGCCGCGCGGTCAGTCGTCGGTGTGGGTCAGTTTCGGGCACGTCCGCCGCGCCGGCGGATCCGCGGCCCGACAGCGACGGGTTCTCCATGAAGAACCGGTGGCAGGAAAAGGCGAACTGCCCTTCTTCGATCGGGGGGCGGGTGAATTCGCCGCCGGGCGCCATCACCCAGCTTTGCGCGACATCGGCGAGATTGGCGGCCATGATCTGCCCGACGATCTGCGCCTTCACCGTGTCGTTCTTGATCTCGACGAGCGTTTCGACACGCCGGTTGAGGTTTCGGCCCATCCAGTCGGCCGACGACATGAAGACGCGGGCGTTCTTGTGCGGCAGCCCCTTGCCGTTGCCGTAGCAGACGATGCGGGAATGTTCGAGGAACCGACCGACGATGGATTTCACACGGATGTTCTCGGAGAGCCCCTTGATGCCCGGCCGGATGCCGCAGATGCCACGGATCACCAGGCTGATCTTCACGCCCGCCTGGCTGGCCTTGTAGAGCGCGTCGATCACCTCGGGGTCGATGATGGAGTTCATCTTGGCCCAGATCATCGCCGGGCGACCGGCGCGTGCGTGGTCCGCCTCCGCCTCCATCAACTCGAGCAGGCGCTGTTTCAGCGAGATCGGCGAAATCGCGAGGTTTTCGAGCTTGTCGGGTTGCGCGTAGCCGGAGAGATAGTTGAACACCTTCGTCGCGTCGCGCCCAAGGCCCGTGTCGCAGGTGAAGAGCGACAGGTCGGTGTAGATCCGCGCGGTGATCGGGTGGTAGTTGCCGGTCCCGTAATGCGTGTAGGTCACCAGCCGGTCGCCCTCGCGCCGCACGACGGTCGAGATCTTCGCGTGGGTCTTGAGGTCGAGAAAGCCGTAGACCACATGCGCGCCCGCACGCTCCAGCCGGCGCGACTGGCGGATATTGGCGGCCTCGTCGAACCGCGCCTTGAGCTCGACCAGGGCGGTGACGGACTTGCCGTCCTCGGCCGCTTCGCAGAGCGCCTCGACGATGGGCGAATTCTTGGACGTCCGGTAGAGCGTCTGCTTGATCGCGACCACGTCGGGGTCGCGCGCGGCCTGCTGCAGGAACCGCACGACCATGTCGAACGTCTCGTAGGGGTGATGCAGCAGCATGTCCTTCTGCCGGATCGCGGCGAACATGTCGCCTTCGAAATCCGTCACCCGTTCGGGCACGCGCGGGTTGAAGCTCGGCCAGAGCAGGTCGGGCCGCCGGTCGAGCACGAGTTCGGACATGTTGGCGAGCCCGATCATGCCGTCCATCTCGAAAAGCTCGTCGGCGCCGACATGCAGTTCGCGCATCACCACGGAGCGCAGCGCTTGCGGCGCGCCCGCGGAATGGGTCATCCGCACCACTTCGCCGCGCCGGCGCCGCTTCAACGCGACCTCGAACTCGCGGACGAGGTCTTCGGCCTCTTCCTCGACTTCGAGGTCGCTGTCGCGCAGCACCCGGAAGGAGAAGTGCGATTTCAGAACGTAGCCCGGGAAGAGCGTGGAGATCTTGAGCAGAAGCAGCTCTTCCATCGCGATGAACCGGTCGTCGCCGGACGGGGCGGGCAGGGCGACGAACCGGTCGATCTGTCCCGGGATCGGCAACAGCGCCTGCAGCGCACGCTTGTCCTTCTTGCGCTCGAGTTGCAGGGCCAGGCTGAAGCCCGTGTTGGGGATGAACGGGAACGGGTGCGCGGGATCGATCGCGAGCGGGGACAGGACCGGAAAGACCTGATGCAGGAAGACGTCTTCGAGAAACGCTTCGTCTTCCTTCGACAGCTGGCCCGCCGCCAGGAGCGAGATGCCCGCCTCCTCCATTTCCTTCAGGATGCTGCGCAGGACCAACTGCTGGTGTTGCAGCAGCTTGCGCGCGTCGTCGTTGATCAGCGTCAGCTGTTCGGCAGGGGTCAGACCGTCGGCCGCCGGGGTGGTGTTCCCCGCATGCGCCAACTCGCGCAGGCCGGCGACACGCACGGTGTAGAATTCGTCGAGGTTGTTGGCCGAGATCGACAGGAACCGCAGCCGTTCCAGAAGCGGCACGCGCGGGTTCTCGGCCTCCTCCAGCACGCGCCAGTTGAAGCCGAGCCAGCTGAGCTCGCGGTTGAAGAAGCGTCCCGGCCCGGACAGATCCAGGCCGTCCACGTCCTCGGCGGGCGGAAAATCGGCGTTCAGAAAATCGGTAACTGTCATTTGTTTGATCTATGTTGCAGTCATGACGGTTCGGTGACGGTGGTCCCCGCCGTTCAGGAGGTTTCTTCGAGGACCTGCCGGGCAAGGTGTCGCGTGATCGGCCGCTTCTGACCCAAGGAGGCCCGGTCAAGTCGTTCTACGATGTCGCGCGCGGCAGAGAAAGACCGGTCGATGCGCGGCAGCAGGTACTGGATGACCTGGGCCGGGGGCACCAGTTGCCTGTCGCCGAAGAGCTTGGCCATCACCGCCGCAAGCAGCGTGTCGTCCGGCGGGGCCAGTTCCGCGGTGGCAGCCCCCTGGAGCCGGCTCTTGAGGTCGGGCAGGGCGAGCGGCCATGTGGCCAGCGGTGCTGCGCCCGTGAACATCAGGGTCTGTCCGTTCGCGAGCGCGAGATTGTGCAGATGAAAAAGAGCCGTCTCGGCCACTCTCTGCCCCGCGATCAAGGGCACGTCCTCCACCGCCACAGGCCCGGCGGAAATCGCGGGAATGTCGGCACCGGTGATCTCGCGCGCGGAGCAGAAGCCGGGCCCCGGACCGTGCCGCCCAGACATGCGCCAGATGCGTCTTGCCGGACCCGCTCGGTCCGCTCAACACCAGCTTTCCGGCCTGCCAGTCCGGCCATGTGTCGATCAGAGCCACGGCGAGCGCGTTGGACGGTGCGACCAGAAAATCGTCGCGACCGAGCGCGGGAATGCCCGGCAGATCGAGCCCGAGTTGTTCGGCCATCATTCGTCGCTGCGCCCGCGGTAGAGGCGGCTGCTCTGGTAGTGCGACAGCAGGAACCGTGCGAGGACACCCAGAACGGCTGCCAGCGGCACCGCGACCAGCAACCCGATGAACCCGAAGAGCGCGCCGAACACCGAAAGCGCCAACAGCAGCCAGACCGGGTGCAAACCCACGGAATCGCCGACCAGCTTGGGCGTCAGGACGTTGCCTTCGACGACTTGACCCAGGACGAAGATCCCCGCCACGATGGCGATGTTGTACCATTCGCCCCAGAACTGGAACAGCGCGAGCCCGATGGCCAGTGCCCCGCCCATCAATGCGCCGAGATAGGGAATGAAGGTCACGAGCCCGGCGACGAACCCGACCACGAGCCCGAATTGCAGCCCGACGAGCATGAGCGCCACGGCATAGTAGGTGCCAAGGATCAGGCAGACGGTCCCCATCCCGCGCAGGAATGAGGCCAGCGTCCGGTCGATCTCCGCGGCGAGACGGCGAATGACCGGCGCGTGTTCCCGCGGCAGAAGGTCGTCTATGCGCGCGACCATGCGGTCCCAGTCGAGCAACAGGTAGACCGATACGACCGGCACGATGACGAAGAGGATCACGAGGTTGATCAGGGACATCGCCGATGTCACCACCGAGTTCAGAAGCTCGCCGCCCCGGCTTTGCACGACTTCTCCCACCCCCTGAAGCGAGGTGCGCAGTGTCGATCCCTCTTCCAGCAGCGACGGAAAGCGTTCGGAAAGGAAGCCGACCAGGTCCCGGAACAGCTTGGGCGCGGTATTGAAGAGCTGCACCGCCTGCTCCACCAGAGTCGGAATGACCAGAAGCGCGAGGAGGACGAAGATCAGCAGCGCGCCGACCGTTATGAGGGCCGTCGCTGCTACGCGCGACATTCCCAGCCGTTCGAGCCGGTCCGCGATCGGGTCGAGGAAATACGCGATCGCCCCACCCAGAACGAAGGGCAGCAGCACGTCGCCCACGAGCCACAGCGTTGCCAGAAGCACCGCCGCGGCGGCGCCCCAGTACTTCATCTGATCCCGGACGGGCAGTGCCATGAGGTCTCCCGTTTGGCTCGCTGACACAATGAGGTTTTCCCACGGGGTTTCAAGGGCGCCGGGGCGTGCGACAGCGCATCGCCGGGCTTCCCCTTTCGCGAAACCCGGCATAGAGGGGGGCCATGACGACGTTCGACACACCCTCGGTGCAGATGACCTATGCCGGTCATGTGCAGAAGCTGCTGGTCCTGGGGCTGCCGCTTGTCGGCAGCCACCTGGGGCAGTTGGCCATCGGGCTGACCGACACGGTCATGCTGGGATGGTACGGGATCGAGGCGCTGGCGGCGATCACGCTGGGCGGCACGTTCTTCTTCGTGCTCTTCCTTCTGGGGTCGGGATTTGCCTGGGCGGTCATGCCACTGGTCGCAGGCTTCGATGCGGAAGGCGACCAGACCAGCATCCGCCGCGCGACCCGCATGGGGATCTGGCTGTCGGTCGTCTACGCCGCCCTGGCGTTGCCCGTGATGCTGCAGGCCGAATCCATCCTGCTGGCCCTGGGGCAGACGCCGCAGGTGGCGGGGGATGCTGCGACATACCTGCGCATCGCCGGCTGGGGCATCTTTCCGGCGCTGGGCGTGATGGTGATCAAGTCCTACCTCTCGGCGCTGGAGCGGACGCAGGCGGTGCTGTGGATCGTCGTGGCCGCGGCGGTGGTCAACGGGCTCTTCAACTGGGTGTTCATCTTCGGCAATTGGGGCGCGCCCGAGATGGGGCTGGCGGGTGCGGCCTGGGCTTCCCTCGTCACGCAGGCCTTCATGCTGGTGGGCGTGGTGAGCTATGCCCGGCTGTCACTGCCCGAGCATGACCTCTTTCGCCGGCTCTGGGTCGTGGACGGGCCGATGTTGCGGCGCGTGTTCCACCTTG
This sequence comes from uncultured Alphaproteobacteria bacterium, assembly GCA_963721175.1. Taxonomy (GTDB): domain Bacteria; phylum Pseudomonadota; class Alphaproteobacteria; order Rhodobacterales; family Rhodobacteraceae; genus Aliishimia. The sequence continues at coordinate 537,466 of CAVRIG010000007.1, forward strand.
GCTGGCCGATCGGGCTCACGACGCTGAGCGAGGTGGGGCTGTTTTCCGCCACCGCCCTGATGATGGGATGGCTGGGGACGATCCCGCTCGCCGCGCACGGGATCGTGGTGCAACTTGCCTCGATCATGTTCATGTTCCACCTCGGCCTGTCGAATGCGGCCACGGTGCGGGCCGGCAACGCGTTCGGACGGCGGGACCGCGAGCATCTGGTGCGCGGGGCACATGTCGCCTTTGCGATGTCGCTCGGCTTCGCGGCCCTGACGGTCGCTGTGTTCCTGACCGTGCCGGAGCCCCTGATCTCGCTCTTCATGGATCCCGATGAGCCGGCACGGCCGCAGATCCTCGCCATCGGCGTGGTGCTTCTGGCGATCGGCGCACTGTTTCAGCTTGTAGATGGCGCACAGGTCATCGCGATCGGTCTGCTGCGCGGCGTCCTGGACACGCGTGTGCCGATGCTCATGGCGATCTTCAGCTACTGGGGCGTCGGCCTGCCGTGTTCATATGTTCTTGGCTTCGTTCTGGGCTGGCAGGGGCCGGGTGTCTGGATGGGACTCGTCCTGGGGCTCGGGTGTGCTGCGGTGTTGCTGATGGCGCGATTCTGGGGACCTGTCCTGCGGCAGATAGATGGAATGGCGCGACAGGCGACAGCCGCGGGATAACGTCGCGCGTCACGTGAGCGCTCCGCAGAAATCCTGGATCCGTTTGCAAGCCTCTTCCAGCGCCGCGTCGGAGGTGGCGTAGCTGACCCGGAAGTTGGGCGACAGGCCGAAGGCTGCGCCGAACACCACGGCAACGCCGGTTTCCTCCAGCAGCGCGGTCGCGAAGGTCTCGTCATCGTCGATCTTGGCACCGCCCGGGCTCGTCTTGCCGACCAGGCCCGCGATCGACGGATAGACATAGAACGCGCCCTCCGGCGTCGGACAGGTCACCCCGTCGATCTCGTTCAGCATCCGCACCACCAGGTCACGCCGGCGCTTGAAGACCTCGTTGTTGGGGCCGAGGAAATCCTGCGTGCCGTTCAGCGCCTCGACCGCCGCCCATTGGCTGATCGAACAGGGGTTGGAGGTCGATTGCGACTGCACCTTGCGCATGGCCGCAATCAGTTTTTCCGGTCCCGCCGCATACCCGATGCGCCATCCGGTCATGGCATAGGCCTTCGACACGCCATTGACCGTCAGCGTGCGGTCGTAGAGTTGCGGCTCCACCTGCGCCGGCGTGCAGAATTCGAACCCGTCATAGGAGAGATGCTCGTACATGTCGTCGGTCATTACCCAAACATGCGGGTGGCGCAGCAGGACGTCGGTGAGTTCCTTCAGTTCGTCATGCGAGTAGCCCGCGCCGGTGGGATTCGACGGCGAATTGAAGATGAACCACTTCGTCTTCGGCGTGATGGCCGCCTCCAGCTGGTCCGCCGTCAGCTTGTAGCCCGTCTGCACCGACGCCTCCGCCACCACGGGCGTTCCGCCGGCGAGCAGCACCATGTCGGGATAGCTGACCCAGTAGGGTGCCGGGATCACCACCTCGTCGCCGGGATTCAGCGTCGCCATCAGCGCATTGTAGAGAACCTGCTTGCCGCCCGAGGAGACCGACACCTGCGCCGGCACGTATTCGAGCTCGTTGTCGCGCTTGAACTTGGCGCAGATCGCCTCTTTCAGTTCCGGAATGCCGTCCACGGCGGTGTACTTCGTTTTCCCGTCCTCGATCGCCCGCATCGCGGCGGCCTTGATGTTGTCGGGCGTGTCGAAGTCCGGCTCCCCCGCGCCGAGCCCGATGATGTCGCGGCCCGTACGCTTCAGTTCGGCCGCCTTGTTGCTCACGGCGATCGTTGGGGACGGTTTGACGCGGGCGAGTGTCGCAGAGAGGAATTCCATTCCCGGAGTCCTGTGTTAGACATGCCGTCGCGTCTTAGGCGCGCAATCACATCAGGGCAAACGATATGTTGGGGGGCTCGGGATGACCGCAGAGGCAAAGAATTGGTATGACGCGGATGTCGCGACGTTTGGCGACCGGCTGACCGCGGCGCGCGAATCGTCCGGCATGGACCAGGCCACGATGGCGGAGCGTGTGGGCGTGGAACTGCAGACACTGCAGAACTGGGAAGACGACCTGGCCGAGCCGCGCGCGAACCGGCTGCAGATGATGGCAGGCATCCTTGGCGTCTCCATCACCTGGCTGATCAGCGGAGAGGGCGAAGGGATCGAGACGCCCGTGCCCGACGAGACCGAAAGCGACGCCGACGCGCTCGACCTGCTGAACGAATTGCGCGACCTGCGAACCTCCTTCGTCACGAAGGCCGAACAGGTCGGTCGAATCGAAAAGCGCCTCAAGAGATACATGCAGGGCAAGAATGCCGGCTGACGGCGAGGCGCGAGAGACCAAGCTGAAGCGGTTGCGCATGCGGTCGATGCGCCGCGGCATCCGCGAAATGGACCTGATCCTGACGGCGTTCGCGGCGTCCGCGCTCGACCGCATGAGCGAGGCGGAGCTTGCGCTTTATGACGATCTGCTCAACGAAAACGACCAGGATCTCTATGCGTGGACAACCGGCCGGGTGGCCGCTCCGGCGCGCTATGCCGACATGATCGAGCGGATTGCATTGGCTTTGCACGGCAACTGATTGCATTTAACGTTATATTTCCGATTTTGCTGCAAATACAGGCTCACGAGCAGTTACAAGTCGGAGAATGTACATGGACATGCGGCACCCGGTAGCCCCGCAAAGCGTGCAGAACAGCTTTATGGGCAGTTACCTCGAGGCACTGTCATTGGTTGAGCGGTTGCACCGCCTTCTGTTGGACGTGGTAAAAGACGAATTCGAACGTGTCGGCGTGCTGGAAATCAATTCCGTCCAGGCGCTCCTGCTTTTCAACATCGGCGAGCACGAAGTGACCGCGGGCGAATTGAAAAGCCGCGGCTACTACCAGGGCAGCAACGTGTCCTACAACCTCAAGAAGCTCGTCGAGATGGGATACATGCACCATCAGCGGTGCGAGATCGACCGGCGTTCGGTGCGTGTGCGCCTGACCCAGAAGGGCCGGGACATCCGCGACACTGTCGAGGATCTCTTTACCCGTCACGCCAATGGGCTGATCGACAAGGATATCATCGATATCGACGGAATGGACACCATCACGGCGATGTTGCGCCGGATGGAGCGCTACTGGACCGATCAGATCCGCTACATCTATTGAGGCAGGCCAAATCCCGCCGGAGTCGTGAACGTTCACGTGAAACTGGCGGAAATGGCAAACAATCGGTCACGGCGGCAGGCGATCCCTTGCCGCCGAGCCCAACTGCCCGCGGCGCTCAACGCGGCGCCTCGAGGCTGGAGACCACCATCGTCTGCAGCTCGCGCTCCAGTTTGCGCGCCATGGCTTCGGCATACTGCTCGTACCCGATCGCGGTCTGGACGAAGGCGTCCGGACCGACGATCACGTTCGCGCGGTAGTAGGACGACAACTCGCCGATATCCGCTTGCCGCAGGTCACCGAAACTCGGCGAATCCGCGCCCACGACCAGCGCGTTCACCGTGATGCCGTCATTCGCCAGCGACGGCCGGATCGAGCGCGGGTCGGGCCCCAGGTTCGACTTGCCGTCGCCCGAGATGTCGAGCGTCCGGCGTCCGCATTCGCTGCGCTGCCGCAGGAAGTGCTGCCCCTTCTGCAACGCGTGCCCGATTGCGGTCCCGGGTGACGTCGCGCGCCGCCGCGTCTGGCGCAGGGTCTCCTGAAAGATGGCGATGTCCGCGGCGCTGCGCAGCGCGGTCCATTCGACCAGAACGTGCTGATCGTCCGGCCCGCTCCATTCGTAGACCAGCATTTCGACCGGGGAGGGCTGCGACAGGATCGCCCGGCGCACCGGGTCGGCATCCAGCGCCGCGGCCAGCCCGTCGAGCTGCAATCTGTATTCCCTCGCATCGACCGAACCCGAGACGTCGAGCGCCAGAGCGAGCGCCTGCCGGCAGTCCTGCTGCGCCAGCGCCGATACCGGAAGGCAGGTTGCCGCAGCGATTGCGACGGCGCGCAGCCGGCCGCGCAGATCAACCCGGCGCGTGGTCATCGTGGACATCGCGCGCACCGATCGACGGCGGGCGCAGTTCGCGTTCCAGCTTGCGGCGCATCGCGCGCTCGTAGTCCTCGAATCCGTCGGCCACCTCCAGAAAGGCCCCCGGACCGCGCAACACTTCGTCGCGGTAGAAGGGGATCAGGTCGGTTTCCGATTCGAACTCCGCGGCATTGACCACGAGACCGTTCACGGTGACGCCATCGAAGGGAAACTCCTTGTAGGCCGTGGCCGGCGGAAAGCCTTCGTTGTTGCGTCCATCGCCGGCCATGTCGATCGTCCGCATGAGGCAATTCGGACCCTTCTGGAACAGCCCGGCCCCGTAGCCCAGCGCGTATCCCATCGCCGTCGGAAACTCGTTGTGGCTTCGACGCGAGGACGCGATCCGATCCGACGCCAGCTGGATCGCGGAGGCGCTGTCGATCATCAGCCAATCCAGAAGGATCTCCTGATTGTAGCGCCCGGACCATTCGTACGCCGCCAGGGCCACGGGCACATCCACCGACAGGAAGGCCGCGCGCACCTCTGGCGCCACCAGGGCGGCGGCGAGGCCACCCCGCTGCAACGCGTCCTCCCGCGCATCGACCGAGGAGGACACGTCGATCGCCAGGATCAGGGCGAGACGGCAGTCCAGCGCCATGGCGGGCGTGGCCGCAAGACCCGCCGCCATGGTCCCCGCCATCGTCATCGCCCCGAGGCGCTGGCGCGCGCGGCTCACCAATGTCCGGTGCTCTCCATGCTGGCCCAGGGTTCGGCCGGCTCCAGCGCGTCGCCTTGCTGCAGGAGTTCCACGGAGATGTTGTCCGGGCTGCGCACGAAAGCCATGCGCCCGTCACGCGGCGGCCGGTTGATCGTGACGCCGTTGTCCGCCAGGTGCTGGCACATCTCGTAGATGTTCGACACGGAATAGGCGAGATGCCCGAAATGCCGGCTGTCCGACGGCAGCTCGTCGTCGCCGTCCCAGTTGTAGGTCAGTTCGACCGGGCACTCCTCCTGGCCCGGCGGCGCCATGAACACGAGCGTGAAGCGGCCTTGCTCGCTTTCGTTGCGCCGCGTTTCCTTCAGGCCCAGCAGTTCATAGAACGCGATCGATTTCTCGAGATCCTTCACCCGGACCATGGTGTGCAGGTATTTCAGGCTCATTCCGTCTTGCTCCTTCTTGTTTTCGAACGGTCCTCGCTCAGGACCGTCAGAACACGGATTCGATGCCGATCGAAAGTCCGATTTCCTCGGTTTCGAACAGCGATATGTTGCTGTTCGTTCGATCCGCTGTCACCGTTAACTTAGGAGCGAAACCATATGCGTCCAAGTTGCTGAAAAAGAGCGAGGCAGAGAGAGCCAGACTACGGTCCTCGCGCGGTTCCGGCCCGTAGAGCGCACGGTCGAAGTTCCGGTACTCGCCGACGAGGCCAAGGCTCAGTTCCGCGCCCATCACCGGCTCGCCCTTCGTCCAGGTCAGCCCAAGTCTCGCGGCGTCATTGGCGATGGCCGCACTTTCGGAAGATTGCCGCTCGACACCCGCGAACCACGCCAGCGTGTCACCCGACGGCAGGGGCAGGGTCCATTGCGCCAACAGAACACCGATGGTCGAGGACCGGATTGCATTGTCCTTGCGCTCGTTGCGCGCCACGGCCGCCGACCAGACAAGTTGCTGCCCGTCACGCAGGTTGCGTTGCTGCACGAAGCGCAGGCGCAAATCGTCGCTGAACGGATCGCCGCCGAAATAGCTGCGCGTCGCTCTCAACGCCAACGTGCTGCGGGGACGTTCGGGGCCCGACGCGAAGTCTCGCCCGATCTCGAACCCGTAGAGGCGGTAATCGTAGTCCGAGGCCTGCGCGGACGGCACCTCCTGCCGTGCCGACTCCGACAGCATCGCGAGGCTTTCGTCCCAGAACACGGAGGCGTAATTCCGCCGCGTCGGCACCACGTTGAAGTTGTATCGAAGCGTCCCGCCGATCGAAAACCGCGCGCCCGACAAAGGGATGGCCGTGGGATCGACCAAGAATCAGGTTGCCGTATTCCATCGTGTTGTCGCGCGGCGCGTTGTTGACGTTGTCGGTCGGGCTGAAGCTGGCCCGCAGACCGATGCTCCAGGGGTTGGTGGCCCGCAGGTACCGGTAGTCGCGGATCGCGCGCGCCCGCGTCCCCTCGGACGGTGCTGCCTCGACCGCGCGACGAAGCCAGAGCTGCGCCATGGTCTTGTTCCCGTCGGAGGAGAGAGACTGCGCCATCGCCAGGGCCGAGCCGTACCGGTCCACCGGGCGGTCCGAGAGGCGCCACGCACGCCGCGCATGATCCTGTGCCTCGGATTGCTGGCCAAGCATCCGGTTGGCATGAGAGTTCAGAACGAGCGCCGCGACATCCGACGGATCCCTGCGCAGCAGCACCGTCGTGATGTCGCGCGCAGCGCGCGGTTGTCCCGCGTCGATCAACTGCGCCGCGGCCAACCGGGCCTGCGAAATGTCGAGCCGCTGTTCGGCAAGGCAGGGAAGCGCCAGCCAGGTCAGGACGACCAGACGGATCAGCCGCCCGAGCGTCACCGGTCGCGTCACCGGTTCGTGACCATCCCGCCGATTTCCCGGACGTCCGCGCTTTCGACGAACACGATGCCCGCGATCTCCTCGCCGTTCGGACCCGCGAAGATCCCCGACCAGTTGCCGGTACCGGCGACCGCGCCGGTTCCGTCGATTGCGGTGGTGTCGGCTTCGACGATGGTCTGGTTGGCGAAATCGATGTCGGTGTCCTGCAGCGAGATGTAGCCGGCCAGCGGACCGATGGGGGCGCCGGTCGTGTCGTAGAGCGTGCGGTTGGAAATAGATCCGCCCACGGCGCCCGTGCCATCGAAATCGTCGAAATCGACGCGCATCGTGGCATCCCCGGTCACGTATCCCACCGTGTTCCCCGCACTCGTGTCTAGGGTCGTGCGGACGGCGGCGTATTCTCCGTTGTAGGAATAGATCCCGGTCGTGGGCAAGTTCGGCCGACCGCTCAGCCGCTGAGCACCCGCGCCGCCATAGCCGAAGTCGAGATACCGGTCGGTCCCGGCAGCCGCCACCTGGGAATTGCTGGTCTGGCGGAACACCGCGAAATACTGGATCTCGTTCGTGCCCGGCGCCGGATTGCTCTCGTAGGCATCGAAACTGTTCGTGAAGGCTTCGGTCGCGATCCGGTCATACCGGTTCTGGGGATCGTCGAAGGGAATGTTGTTGATGATCACCTGATCTGTCGCGGCATCGTATCCGATGTTGTTGACGACCAGCCCCTGCCCGGCGTCGTCGAAGTAGACATTGCCCGGATCGACGTCGGGCGCTTCTTCCTCCGTATCGGTGAAGGGGTTACCGTCGCCGCAGCCGACAAGGCACACCGCGACTGACATCGCTTTGAAAGTACGGATCATCTGCTCGTGGCCTCTGGGCTCTTTCGTTCTCGCTTAGGTTGCGGTGGAATTGCCGCAAAGTCAACGCGGGCCCGACGGTGAACGCGGTGGGATGACCTCTGTGCAACAGCCCGCATATAGCGGTTTCAAGGTCGGGAAACTCCAGATATGGTGAGGTTCTGACAGATTCTCGCCGGAAAAGGATGCTCGTCCATGCCGTTGAGCCCCGAACAGCAAGCCGAAATCGACGCGCTGCGGACCAGCAGCACCCAAACCTTGCGCGCGACCGTGCCGGGGATGGAGACGCATCTCTACACGGCGTATCCCGGTGCTCGACCACGGGTTCGTGCGGGTCATCGACTACATGGGCGACGATGCCGCGATCTGCCAGGCGGCGCGGGTGAGCTATGGCCGCGGCACGAAATCGGTGCAGAACGACGAAGGGCTGATCCGCTACCTGATGCGCCACTGGCATTCGACGCCGTTCGAGATGTGCGAGATCAAGCTGCACGTGAAACTGCCGGTGTTCGTCGCGCGCCAATGGATCCGTCACCGCACCGCCAACGTGAACGAATACTCCGCGCGCTACTCGATCCTCGACCGCGAATTCTACATTCCCGCGCCCGAACAGCTCGCGGCGCAATCCGTGGTCAACAACCAGGGCCGGGGCGACGGCGCTGACGGGCGAGGAGGCGGCCCGCGTGCTCGAGTACCTGAAAGCGGACGCGACGCGGCGCCTACGACCACTACCAGGAGATGATCGGGACCGAGGACCAGCAGGGCCTGGCGCGCGAACTGGCGCGGATGAACCTGCCCGCCAACATCTATACACAGTGGTACTGGAAGGTGGATCTGCACAACCTGCTGCATTTCCTGCGCCTGCGCGCCGACGCCCATGCGCAGTTCGAGATCCGTGTCTACGCCGAGCAGATCTGCAAGCTGGTCGCGGATTGGGTGCCCTTCGCCTATCGCGCCTTCGAGGATTACCGTTTGGGCGGTGCCACACTGTCGGCGACGGCGCTCGACTGCGTGCGCCGGATGCTGCGCGGCGAGGAGGTCACGCAGGACACCTCCGGCATGTCCAAGGGCGAGTGGCGGGAGTTTCAGGGGGTGATCGGGTAACACCCGCTCAACGGCGTTCCGTCTCCCATGCGTTGATCGGGTCACTTCCCGGGAGACGTTCGCGCAACACTTTGTTCACCGAGACCTGCAATTGTCGTGGGATGTCAAACTTCTCCACAGGCTGTCATACATCTGTTACATTGATTTCATGATGCGTTTGTTGTTCATGATACCATTTCTCTTCATTTCCCTTCCCGGCGGAGCTTCGCCCCTCGCGGACGTCATCTGCGATACGACCCCGCGGATGCAACAGCGTCTCGAACGAACCCTTATGGCTGAACGGACGGCGTCCGGAATGCGCTCCGGCGCGCAGATGATGGAGGTCTGGACGGACCGGAAGGGCGATTGGGTGCTGGTGTCGCGGTATGCCACCGGCACTTCCTGCATCGTGGCAATGGGCCATCACTGGCAGCAGGACGAGCCGTCGTCGTGACCCGCAAAAGCGGGGAATCGGACGGTCCGTGTTCCACCCGTGTGAAACCTCATAGTCGCCCGACGGCAAGCCGCGCAAAAAGATGTCTCGTCGCTCGAACGGGCGACGCGGCAGGGACCGATCGATTCTCGGAATGTCAGGTCAAAGGGGCTTGATATCCGTCGCCATCGTGCGTCCGTCGCGGCCTTCGCTCATCTCGAAGCTGACCTTCTGGTCATCCGCCAACCCGGTCAGGCCTGATCTTTCGACCGCCGAGATGTGCACGAACACGTCCTTTCCACCCCCCTCGGGTGCAATGAAACCGTAGCCTTTTGTGGTGTTGAACCACTTCACGGTGCCGTTTGGCATTCTTCCCGTGCTCCTTAAAATGTCTTGTTCCGTTTCCAACGCCCAGAACACGGGCACCGGATCTCTCCTTACGAAGTGCAACGGACCTCATGTTGTTCCAGGAACGACACGCTTCCCGTGCACTGAAGAACAAGATTGGCCGCAACTTGCGAAAATCAAGACATTCGCCTTACTTGAGCATGGTCTGCGATCTGGAGAGGTGTGGCGTGCGAATATTCGGCCTGAAGAATTGCGATACCTGCCGCAAGGCGAAGAAAGCACTGCCGGACTCGGAGCTTGTGGACGTGCGCGAGACGCCGATGGATGACGGGACACTCGCGCGCGCCTACGTTGAATTCGGCGACACGCTGGTGAACACGCGGTCCGCCACGTGGCGCGGGCTGAGCGAGGCGGAAAGGCAGTCGGATGCGCTGGAACTGATCCGCGCGTATCCGGCGGTGATGAAGCGTCCGTTGATCGACGACGGAACCACGATGTATCTGGGTTGGACGGCCGACATCCGAAAAACCTTGAACGTGGCGTGAACTCTCCCGGATCAGGCGCGCGGCGCCAAGGCGCGGTCGAGTGACAGCATCCCGCCGCCCTTGATCACAAGGATCGTCAGAAGAAGCACCCAGAAGACGCGCTGATCCAGGATCACACCATCCGGCAAACGGTCGAACCAGCGGCCCAGCGTCTCCACGTCCGTGACTCCATGGCCGTAGACGTCGGTGAGCGACTGCATGACGATGAAACCGATCATCCCGAGCGCCGCGAGCCGGGTGAGCAGGCCCAGCACGATCAGGGCCGGCAGCAGGAACTCCGCTATCGTCCCTGCCACAACGACCGCGTGATGCCATGGGCCGAGTTGGGACACATCGAAGCTGGCCGCTTCCATCGCGCGGGGAAAGATCTGTGCGTATGCGCCCAGCGACGGTTGCAGGAGGCCGAAGAGCGCGCCGTCGCCCAGCTTCGTCAATCCCGCAACCCAGAAGTACATCAGGAGGGCAGTGGCAAACACGAACCGCGCCAGAAACGGCAAAAGACCATCCGCCCGGCTCAGAGGTTCGAACAGCCGGTCGTGCAGGTCGATCAGGGAACGCATGTGTCGGTCTTTCAGAATGTGAGGTCGGTAATGCCGTAATTGGATATCAAGAGGGTCAACAGCGCTTCGAGGTCGAAATCCTCTGCTTCCGCTTCGCCCGCGGCCACCGCCTCGGCCATGGGCTTGCCCGCGAAGAGGGCCTCGAGGCACACTGCTTGCGCCAGGGTCAGCGGATGCGGCTCGGGGTCGAATTCGCGGCGGGTGATCAGGACGGATTGCGGGATCGCCTGCGGCTTCGGCGCGCCGTCGAGGGTGTTGAACCGCCAGATGTCGTAGAGCGGCCAGCGCGACCGCACCATCTCCAGCGACGGCGCCACCTCGATGCGCGCGCGCGCCAGGTCTTCGCCGCTGAATTCTTCCAGCCTGCCTGGGTCGAACGGGCGGGCATCCGCGGCGTGATAGCTGCGCCTCAGCGCCAGCTCCAGCCGCGCCACGTCCGCAAGATAGCCGATGTGGCGCAGCGGCGCGAACGATGTGAGAAAATCGGGCAGATTACCCCCGTAGTGCATCATCAGCGGTGACCGGGGGGGATGGGCGCGCAGGTAGAGACCGGCCAGACGGTCGAAATTGGCGTCTCCCAGCAGCTTCCGGATCACCGGGAAGCCGGTGCGCAGCGCATCAGTCAGCGAGGCGGCCACGTTGTTGCGGTAGACCGCGTATCTCCGGCCCGCCAGACCGCCATGTCCGTCGAGCAATCCGGCCGGCACGGGTTCTGCGGGATCGAGCAATGCGTGGTGGAACGCGCTCTGCCCGGTCATGCGGCCGGCGCCTTCTCCAGCGCGGCCTGGGCACGGGCGGCCTCTGAGACGAGGACCGGCCAGTCGGGCACATCGGTGTCCCATTCGACCAGCACCGGGCGCGGACCGCAGCGGGCCAGCGTGTCCCCGAGAAGCGCCCAAACCGGGTCCGCCACCGGTGCGGCATGGTCGTCGATCAGCAGCGGCCGGCCCGCATCGTCCGTCTCCACGTGGTGCCCGCCCAGGTGGATTTCGCCCACCGCGTCGAGCGGGTAGGCACCGATGTACGCTTCCGGCGACGTCCCCAGGTTCGTGGCCGAAACGAACACGTTGTTGATGTCGAGCAGCATGCCGCACCCGGTGCGGCGCGCGAGCTCGGCCAGGAACTCGGTTTCTGCCCAGGTGCTTGCGGCGAAGGCCAGGTAGCTCGACGGGTTCTCGAGAAGCATCCTGCGTCCGAGCGTCTCCTGCACCGCGTCGATATGGTTGGCGACCCGCGCAAGCGTCGCATCCGTGTAGGGCAGGGGCAGCAGGTCGTTCAGATACTCCGCACCATGGGTAGACCACGCCAGGTGCTCGGAGAAGCTGGCGGGGCGCACCGAGTCGCAGAGGTGCTTCAGCCGAGCCAGATGGTCGGGATCGAGACGACCTTCGCCACCGATCGACAGCCCCACGCCGTGCACCGAAATCGGGAATTGCTCGGCCAGGGCGTGGAGTTGGGCAAGGGGGCGGCCGCCGTTACCCATGTAGTTCTCGGCGTGGATTTCGAGCCACGCGACCGGCCCCGCATCCTCCATGATCGCAGAAAAATGCTGCGGTTTGTACCCGACGCCCGGCAGGGCGGGCAGGCGGTCTTGGGGGCGGGTTTGGTCCAGCATGGTGCGTCCGCGATCCGAAAGAGCGGGCCGGATCGCCCACTCCGATCGGGGTGCCTTATGCCGGCAGATCGCGCTGCAACGGGTCCAGAGACCCTTCGCGCTCGGTTCCATCGGCCATGTCCGGCAGGTCGATATCGTCGCAGGTGCCAGCATCGACCAGCTTCCAGGCGTTCCCCTGGAAATCGATGGTGGACGTGCCGGCGCAGGTCGTTCCGGGACCGGCCGCGCAATCGTTTTGACCCGCCAGGGACACGCCGTAGCACTTTTCCTTGCTCGCGGCTTGCGCCTCGTTCCCTTGCGCGGCGAAGGTCGCGGCGAAGGCCGAGGCAATGGCGACGGTTTTTGCAGATGGTTTCATCAATTCTATTCCTCTCGCAAATCCGGGGATGTCGAGCCCCTGGAACCGCAGACTACGCATTATGCGTCAACATGCCATTCACAGGCTTGTGCGTCACGGATGTGTCAGAACCAGCGACCAGGCTTCTTCGGACCCTATCCTGAAGCGTCAAAGAACTTCCGCAAGTTCGCGGGTCGCCTTCGGAGCCAGATCGGGTGGATTTGCGGCCTGACCCAGCTCCTGGACCGCGTCCGCCAGTGACATCACCGCCGTGCGTTTTTCGCCCAGGCGGCGCACGGTCACGCTGCGCTCCTCGACCTCGCGATGCCCGACGGCGAGGATCACCGGCACCTTGCCGACGGAATGCTCCCGGACCTTGTAGTTGATCTTCTCGTTGCGCGTGTCGGCTTCGGCGCGCACGCCGGCGACGTTCAACGCCTTGACCACGTCCGCGACATACGCGTCCGCGTCCGAGGTGATCGAAGCGACGACGACTTGGCGCGGGGCCAGCCAGAACGGCAGCTTGCCCTCGAAATTCTCGATCAGGATGCCGATGAACCGCTCGAAGCTGCCGAGGCAGGCCCGGTGCAGCATGAACGGCCGGTGCTTGTCGCCATCCGCACCGACGTAGTTCGCGCCCAGCCGCTCCGGCAGGTTCGGGTCCACCTGGAACGTCCCGCACTGCCAGACCCGGCCGATCGCATCGGTGAGGTAGAAATCGAGCTTGGGGCCGTAGAACGCGCCATCCCCCGGCTCCAGCACGTAGTCGCGCCCGACCGCCTTGATCGCGTTCTCCAGCGCACCTTCGACGTGGTCCCAGCTTTCGTCCGAGCCGACGCGCTTTTCCGGCCGGGTGGCGAAGCGGATCTGGAACTCATCGAAGCCCAGTTCGCGGTAGATGTCCGCGAGGTAGGCGATGAAGCGCGCGCATTCGTCCTGAATCTGGTCCTCGGTGCAGAAGATGTGCCCGTCATCCTGGGTAAACCCGCGCACCCGCATGATCCCGTGCAGCGCGCCCGAGGGCTCGAACCGCGCGCAGGACCCGAATTCCGACAGCCGCAGCGGCAGGTCCCGATAGCTCTTGAGCCCCTGGTTGAAGATCTGCACGTGGCAGGGGCAGTTCATCGGCTTCAGCGCGTTGATCCGGGTCGCGGCCTTGTTGCTGGCGCTGGCATCGTCGGTCTCCCCGTCGCGGCTTTCGTCGACCTCCACCAGAAACATGTGGTGCTGATATTTCTCCCAATGCCCCGAGGCTTCCCACAGCTTGCGGTCGACCACCTGCGGCGTGTTGATCTCGCGATAGCCGCCCGCGCGCTGCTTGCGGCGCATGTAATCCTGCAGCGTGGTGTAGATGGTCCAGCCGTTCGGGTGCCAGAACACCTGGCCCGGCGCCTCCTCCTGCATGTGAAAGAGGTCCATCTCGCGCCCCAACTTGCGGTGGTCGCGCTTGGCGGCCTCCTCCAGCATGGTCAGATGCGCCTTGAGCTTGTCGCGGTTCTGGAACGCCACGCCGTAGATCCGCTGAAGCTGTGCGCGCGTGCTGTCGCCCCGCCAGTAGGCGCCGGCGATCGACATGAGCTTGAATGCGTCCGCGGGCACCTGACCGGTGTGCTGCAGGTGCGGGCCGCGGCACAGATCCTGCCAATCGCCGTGCCAGTACATCCGCAGCGGCTCATCGCCCGGGATCGCCTCGATCAGCTCGACCTTGTAGGGCTCGCCGCTCTCCTCGTAGTGCTTGATGGCGCGGTCGCGGTCCCAGACCTCGGTCCGCACCGGGTCGCGGAGATTGATGATTTCCTTCATCCGCTTTTCGATCAGGCCCAGATCCTCCGGCGTGAACGGTTCCTTCCGGTCGAAGTCGTAGTACCAGCCATTGTCGATCACCGGGCCGATGGTCACTTGCGTGTCGGGCCAGATCTCCTGCACGGCGCGGGCCATGATGTGGGCGAGGTCGTGGCGCAGGAGTTCGTTGGCCTGCGCCGCGTCCTGCATCGTGTGGATGGCGATGTCGCTGTCGGCCTCGATCGGCCATTGCAGGTCCCAGTGCCGGCCATCGACGGTCGCGCTGATCGCCTTCTTGGCCAGGGATTTGGAGATATCGGCGGCCACATCCGCCGGGGTCACGCCGGCGTCGAAATGGCGAACGGACTTGTCTGGAAGGGTGAGTGCGATCTGGGCCATGGCGGCGATCCTCGACAGTTTGGCGCCCACGGAACGCCCGGTTGCAAGTTGATGTGGCTCGCCTTCTGACGCCTGAGACGGGCCAAGTCAAGCGCCAGTCCGCGGGGACGCCGACCCCTGGAGCAAACGGCCAAGGCTGCCCGGTTTTCGGCCTGCGAGATGATGGGCACATGCTCGAGCCGCTTTGTATGCGAATGTATTTTTCTTTCTTGTTTTAAATCAATCGGATGCCCGGCGACATGTCTACTTGTGCTGCGTCGTTTTCCGGCTATGTTATGTCGCAACGGATGACTGAATCGCCGCTGACCCGCAACACCTGAGGAGGCACGACCATGGCACGACCCAACACCAATTTCGAACTGTCCGTGCATGACATGGAGTTGATCGAGGATGCGCTGCGGTCGCGCAAGAAGTCGTTGTCGGATCGACTGATCGATATGAAGAGCGTGGATCACGAGCTGAAAGATGATCTGCATACGATCCACGATCTTCTGGGACGTCTTCACAACCAGAAGGAATTCTACCGCCCCTCCCGCGGTGCCTATGTCGGCGGCTGAGCGAGACGAACCCTCGGTTTACCATTATTCTTGTTGAGTAGCTGAGCCCCGGACGGATCGTCCGGGGCTCAGTTTGTTCAGGACAACAAAAGCCGGGCGCCGACAACCAGCGTGCAGATCCAGCTCGCCGTGAAGATGATGGGGCGGATCGGGAAACGCGCCAACCCCGAGATCATCCACACCGCGTGAGCCAGGTCAGCTCGGGCGTCATGCGGACATTCCTTCCTCGCTGAAGCGCGCCGCGTCACCCGTTTCCAGCCAGGTCTTGAGACTGGCCGCCCAACGCTCCCATCCGTCGGCCACGCCTTCGCCCGGTACGACCGGAAAATGGAGGTCGTAGTGTTCGATCACCAGTTTCATGTGTCCCTCTTCCGGGACCAGCAGAAAGACGGTTCGCGAGGCCGGAACGTCCGCGTCCCATTTCGGCTCGAAGGTTGATTCGATCCGCGATTTGGGGTCGACCCTGATCGTCCGGCATTCGAGCATCGTGCCGCCGTCGGGCCGGACGTAGGTGTATCTGTCGTCATCCTTGCGCACGGCCTCCGCCATGAAGTGGTAGGCGGCCATCTGCTCGGGATCGGTGAGCGCATCCCAAAGGGCATCCTGGGAGCAGCGGATATAGGTTTGCATCATGAAGTCGGGTTTTGACATCTGGTTGGTTCCTTCCAGTCGTGATTTCAGGGTCAGAGTTGCTCGGGTCGCCGGTTTGACGATGAAAGGCTCGATCCAGCGGTCGATCACTTCCTGCAACGGCACCGCGTTGAGGTAGTGGTGTTTGAACCGGCCTTTCTTCCTGGTCACGATCAGCCCGGCGTCTTCGAGAAGCCCCAGATGTTTCATCACCCCGAACCGCGACATGTCGAACTGGGTCTCCAGCTCGGTCAGGGTCTGTCCGTCCCGCGCGCGCAGCTTGTCGAGGATCGCGCGGCGGACCGGGTCGTTGAGGGCTTTGAAGATCGTGTCCATGTCGCCTTATACGTTACTAAGTAGTCACGTGACAATATAGTAACGTGATAGATCCTGGTTGAAGCCCGCAAATCCTCGTGCCCAAATGGAAAAAATCCAGGGAGGACACGATGCCGGAAACGAGTTGGGCGAGGCTCAAGGCGCATGAGGTGCGCGAATTGGCGTCGAGGAACGCAGTGGTGATTCTCCCCATCGCGTCGATCGAACAGCATGGACCGCATCTGCCGGTGATGACGGACACGCGTCTCGGCGAGGAGATTGCGCGTCGGGCGGCCGAGAAGGCCTGGGACCGGCGCCCGACGATCTGGACGCCGGTCGTCTGGTCCGGGCTGAGCGAGCACCACATGGCCTATGGCGGCACGCTGACCCTGTCGCACGCCACATTCCGCGCGCTGATCTCGGATCTGGTGGAGGCGATCGTGCGGGCGGGGTTCCGCGATATCCTGATCTCGAACTCCCATGGCGGCAACATCGTCGCCATGCAGCAGATCCTCGACGAACTTTCCCCGCGGGTTCCGGCCACTCTGGTCGCGGCGACCTATGTCATGGAAGCCGGCGCGCGCTATGCCGACGTGCTGGAGGATCAGTCCTCGGTCATGCATGCCTGCGAGGCCGAAACATCGATGATGATGGTCTGCACGCCCGAGCTTGTCGATGCATCGGACCTTGCCAAGCACAACGTCGATGCGCCGTCCGGTCCGGATTTCCTCAAGGCCGGGGCGACGGGGTATCGCTGGCGCCCGCTGACGCATGTGACGCCCAACGGCGTGCTGGGCAAGCCGGAGAAGGCGACGCCGCAGAAGGGGGAACGATTGCTGGAGCTCGGCGCGGAGGCGATGGCGCGGCTGATCACCGATCCCGCGACTTGGGCCGCACCCCAGGACTTGCGGGCGCATGACACCGGCGGCGTCCCGCTTGGCGCGGGGGCGGCGTGACGGAGTATCTTGAGACCGGGCAGGGGCGCCGGCTGGCTTATCACCGCACCGAAGGCGCGGATCCGACGGTGGTCTTTCTGGGCGGCCTGAAGTCGGACATGGAAGGCACCAAGGCCCTGCATCTGGAGGGGTGGGCGCGGATGCGCGGCCAATCCTTTCTGCGCTTCGACTATTCCGGCCACGGCCAAAGCTCCGGCACGTTCGAGGACGGCTGCATCGGCGACTGGCACCAGGACACGCTCGCCGCCGTGGATGCCTTGACCAAAGGGCCGATCCTGCCGGTGGGCTCTTCGATGGGCGGGTGGCAGGCGCTCCTGCTGGCGCGCGCGCAGCCAGAGCGCATGGCGGGGCTCGTCACCATCGCCGCGGCGCCGGACTTCACCGAGGACAGCTACTGGGCCGGGTTCTCGGACGCTCAGAAGGCGGAGCTGGAGGAGCGGGGCTACGTCGAACTGCCCAGCGATTACATGGAGCCCTACCGCATCACCAAACGGATGATCGAGGACGGGCGCGACCATCTGGTCCTGCGCACAGCCCTGTCGCTGCCGTTCCCCGTGCGCTGCCTGCAGGGCACCGCCGATACCGCCGTCAGCACGGAGGTGGCGCTGCGCCTGCTCGACCACGCCGAAAGCCCGGACATGCGGCTGACCCTGGTCAAGGACGCCGATCACCGGTTTTCGGACGGACCGTGCCTGGGCTTGATCGAGCAGGCACTTCTGCAGGTTCTGGGCGAGCGGATCTGAGGTGGGCAAAGGATTTCGGCCATGGACCAAAGGATCAGCCTGATCACCCTCGGTGCCCGCGACATGCAGGCGTTGGCGGCCTTTTACGATGCACTGGGCTGGCGGCGCGAGGAGAGTCCCGACGGCGTCATCGCCTACGACCTGCTGGGCCAGACGCTGGGTATTTACCCGCTCGCGGATCTCGCGCGGGACATGGGGGTGCCGATGGAGGAACTGGGACACGGCGCGGTGACGCTGGCCTACAACGTGCGGGAGCGGGAGGAGGTGGCCCGGATCCTGAACCGGGCGGAGGCTGCCGGCGCGCGGATCCTGAAACCGGCGCATGACGTGTTCTGGGGCGGTCACATCGGCTATTTCGCCGATCCCGAAGGACACGTGTGGGAGGTGGCGCACAATCCCTTTTCGCCGCTCGGCCCCGATGGGGCCTTCCGCTGGAAGGGCTTCGGCTGATGCGGCGCCCCGGCAGCATGCGCGGACTGGAGGAACTGGGCCGGGTGCGGCTGTCGAAACACTTCTACATGCGCGAGTTTCTCTACTCCGAAATCGCCAATTACCATCAGGTGCAGAACATTCCCGACGATCCCGACCTCGCCATCGCGAACGGCAGCGCCTTCTGCACCGCCCTGCTCGATCCGCTCGAGGAGACATTCGGGCGGGTGGCGGTGCGGTCCGGCTACCGGTCGGCCGCTCTGAACCGGTACGGCAACGAACACGGGCACAACTGCGCGCGCAACGATCACCCGGGTGAGTGCCATGTCTGGGACCGCGCCGGCGGTGCGGACGCGATCGCCGGGGCCTCGATCGTCATCCCCTGGTTCGCCGATCACTACGAGCGGGGTCGGGACTGGCGCGACCTGGCGTGGTGGATCCACGATCACCTGCCCTATTCGGAGCTCTTCTTCTTTCCCAAGCTCTGCGCCTTCAATATCGCCTGGCGGCCGGATCCGTGGCGCACGATCTCCAGCTATGTCGCGCCGCGCGGTCTGCTCCTGCGCCGGGGCGAGGAGCCGGACGAAACGGTGGAAGACCGCCAGAAACGTTACGCCGATTTTCCGCCTTCCCGCAGTTGACGGCGGAAATCCGGTCGGGGTCTTCGGCGACGAACCGCCGCCACGATCCACCACGCGGATTGTCCTTGAAGCCGGTTTCGGTCCGCGGAATGTGAAAGGTACGCGACTCGATCTTTGGATGGCGGGTGAATTTCCACCGCGTCGGTTTGCCGCCGTCTAGGGCGGCCGGTTCTGACCGGCCTCGGTCTGCCGGATGTGCCGGTCACCGGTGACAGTGACGACCAGGACCCGAGGGCTGCTACTGCGCTGCCGCCATGCGATTCGCCGAGGTCCTGGGTCGCGAGGGCTCGGAATTGTTGTCGATGAAATCGAGGACCAGCGGCCGGATATTGGTGCGCCAGCTGCGGCCGGCAAAGATCCCGTAATGCCCGGCATCGGGCTCCACATGGCTCGCCTTCTTGGAATCAGGCAGGCCGGTCAGCAGATCCAGCGCCGCAATGCATTGGCCTGGAGCCGAAATGTCGTCCTTGGCCCCTTCGACGGTCTTGACCGCGACGGTCGTGATCTTGCCGATATCGACCGTCTTGCCGGCGACGACGAACTCGTTCTTCGCGATTTCGCGGTTCTTGAAGACGCGCTCGACCGTGGACAGGTAAAACTCGGCAGGCATGTCCATCACGGCGAGGTACTCGTCGTAGAATCGGTTGTGCGGGTCGTTGTCGGACGCTTCCGCCCGGACCACGCGGCTGATCTGGTCCACAAAGGCCTGGCTATGACGCTCGGAGTTCATCGACATGAACGAGGACAGCTGAAGCAGACCGGGATAGACTTTGCGGCCCACGCCTTTGTACTTGTAACCGACGCGCTGTATCATGAACTCCTCAAGCTGGCCCATCGTGACGCGACGGCCGAAATCCGTCACGTCCGTCGGCGTCGCATCCGGGTCGATCGGCCCCCCGATCAGCGTCAGCGTCTGAGGCTGCGCGTTCGGATCTTCCGCGGCAAGGTAGGCTGTCGCGGCCAGCGTCAGCGGCGCAGGCTGACACACGGCGATGACATGCGTGTCCGGGCCCAGATGGCGCATGAATTCCACGAGGTAGAGCGTGTAATCTTCGATATCGAACTTGCCGGCGCTGACAGGAATGTCCCGCGCGTTGTGCCAATCGGTGATGTAGACTTCGCAGTTGACCAGAAGGGACTTCACCGTGGAGCGCAGCAGAGTCGCGTAATGGCCCGACATCGGAGCCACCAGCAGGATCTTGCGCGGCTGTTCCTCGCGGCCCGTGACGTTGAAGTGCAGAAGGTCCCCGAACGGACGTTCGACCACGCGTTCGATCTGTACCAGGTGATCCCGGCCATCCTCGCAGGTAAAGGTGCGGATGCCCCAGTCCGGCTTGGCGACCATGCGCTCGAACGTGCGTTCCGTCACTTCGCCCCATGCGCGCATCCATTCAAACGCGGGGTTGGGTATCATGGCAAAAACAGGATATGATCCGAGTGCACGCGCCGAAGCGCCGAGCCATTGATTGGTGTTGCGAACAGTCTCCATCAGGTCATAGCTCAGCATATACCGCATTCGGGTCTCCTTCTTCGTGGCGCGCGGAGCAGGGCCGCACGGGTCAACACATGGAACCAATTACCAAGCCGCACTGTTCGCCGCACGCCTCCCAAAGTTCGGCGACACGATGCTGCAAGTGCGAAGATAAGACGGATTTGGTAAATTGACAACTAATTGTGGTGAAGCGCTGAAATCGCCGGAGGGGGGTGAAAATGTCGGATGGAGATGAAGTTCAGACGGTTACGGGTCAGGAACTCGAGAAGCTGAACGAAAACCTGCACAAGGTCGAGGAATTGTCGCAACGTCTGATGCGCGTGATGGCGAGCCGGAAGGGGCACGCGGCGAGTCTGGACGCTCCGGGGCCCGATCTTTATGCAAATGCCATGACGGCCTACTGGAAGGAAGCCATGCACAACCCCGCGAAGCTGATCGAACAGCAGATGGGGTACTGGACCAAGACGGTCACGCATTTCGTGGAGGCGCAACAGGCGCTGGCGCAGGGCAAGTTGCAGGCCCCGGCCGATCCCGGGCCGGCCGATCGCCGGTTCACCAACCCGCTCTGGGACAGCCACCCGTACTTCAATTTCGTCAAGCAGCAGTACCTGATCAACGCCGAGGCGATTCTCGGAGGCGGTGCACGACTTGCAGGATCTCGAGCCGAAGGAAAAACGCCGGCTCACGTATTTCGCCAAGCAGATCATCGACATGATGGCGCCCACCAACTTCCTCGCGACCAACCCCGACGCGCTGGAGAAAGCCGTCGAGACCGAGGGCCAGAGCCTCGTGCAGGGGCTTGAAAACCTGATCGCGGATCTCGAGGCCAACAACGGCGAGCTGGTCGTCAAGCTGGCGGATGACAAGGCGTTCGAGCTGGGCCGGAACATCGCGACCGCACCGGGCTCCGTGGTCTATCGCAACCGCATGCTGGAACTGATCCAGTATCAGCCGACCACCGAAAAGGTGCACACGACGCCGTTGCTGATCTTCCCGCCCTGGATCAACAAGTTCTACATCCTCGATCTCAAGGCACAGAACAGCATGATCCGCTGGCTGACCGATCAGGGCCACACCGTCTTCATCGCCAGCTGGGTGAACCCGGATGCAAGCTACGCCGATGTCGGCATGGCGGAGTACCTGGAGGAGGGCTACGTCGCCGCTTTGAACGAGGTGAAGCGCATCACCGGCGAGAAAAAGCTGAACGTCGTGGGCTACTGCATCGCCGGCACGACGCTCGCGATGGCGCTGTCGCTCCTGAAGCAGCGTAACGACGACACGATCAAGTCGGCCACCTTCTTCACCGCACTCACCGACTTCTCGGACCAGGGCGAGTTCACGCCCTTTCTCAGCGACGATTTCATCGACGGGATCGAGCAGGAGATCGGCGACAAGGGCATCCTGCCTTCGGTCATCATGGCGCGCACCTTTTCCTTTTTGCGGTCCAACGACCTCGTCTACCGGCCGGCCATCCGCAGCTACATGATGGGGGAAACGCCGCCCGCTTTCGACCTGCTCTACTGGAACGGGGACGGGGCCAACCTGCCGGGCAAGATGGCGAAGCAGTATCTGCGCGGCCTCTGTCAGCGGAACGAATTGGCTTCGGGCGGGTTCGATCTGCTGGGTCATCACCTGGTGCTGGACGAGGTCGAGGTGCCGGTATTCTCGGTCGACCTGCGAAACCGATCACATCGCCGCCTGGAAGGACTGCTATCGCGGGGTCCAGATGATGGGGTCGAAGGACAAGACCTTCGTCCTGTCCGAATCCGGCCATATCGCGGGGATCGTGAACCCGCCGACCAAGGAAAAATACGGGCACTACACCAATGGCGATCTGAAGCTCGACGCCGCCGACTGGCGCAGCACGGCGGAGTACCACAAGGGGTCGTGGTGGCCGCTCTGGGGCGCGTGGCTCAAGAAAAGGTCGGGCAAGATGGTTCCCGCGCGCCAGCCCGGTGACGATGGCACCGAACTGCTCGGCGACGCGCCCGGAACCTACGTGAAGGCCAAGGCAACCATCTGATTTCGGGTGTCTATTCTGCGGGATTTGCATGCGCAGAAAAAAATCATGCTGCAGTGCAGAAAATACTTGAAATGCTGCAGTGCAGCATGCATATTCCTGTCAGACGCCAAGAACACGGCGCAAGACACGAAACTCAGACCCGAAAGGATCACCAGAATGGCCAAGACGCAAGATTACACCGCATTCATGAAAGACTTCATGGGCGCTTTCCCCGTCGACAACAAAGTCATGGAAGACGCGTTCAAGACGTCAGCGACGCTGAACGAGAAGCTCTCCGCCGTCGCTCTCGACGCGGCAGAGAAATCCACCGACCTGTCGTCCAAATGGGCAAAAGACACCCTCGTGAAGATGGGCGAGATCTCCAAGGTGAAAGCCGAGCCCGCCGACTACGCCAAAGCGTTCTCCGATTTCGCATCCGCGTCGGCTGAAGTCGCGGCGGAGCACATGGCGGCCTATGCCGAGATCGCCAAGAAGGTCCAGATGGACACGGTCGAGCTGATGATGGCTGCCGGCAAGGACTTCCAGCAGGACGCGACCGCGGCCGTGAAGAAAGCCACGACCGAAGGAAACGCCGCTGTGAAGAAAGCTGCAGCAGCGAAGTGAACAAGTACTGATTTGCACCGCTCCTCCTCCCTTTCGGTGCAATGATGTTGGGCGGATCTTCGGATCCGCCCATTTTTCGTTTCGGGGCAACAGGCTTGCGCGGCGCACTGATTTGTGTTGCGTTGCACCACGCGTTTCGCGGCGCGGCATTAAGTCGAAAAAGGGAACCGCCATGGCTGAAAAGAACGCACCGTTGCTGATCAAGCGATATGCCAGCCGGCGTCTCTACAACACCGAAACCAGCGACTACGTCACGCTCGAGGACATTTCGGGCTTCATCCGCGAAGGCCGAGAGGTGCAGATCGTCGACCTGAAATCCGGCGACGACCTGACGCGCCAGTACCTGTTGCAGATCATCGCCGAGCACGAAAGCAAGGGCGAAAGCGTCCTGCCCGTGGATGTCCTGACCGACCTCGTGCGCAGCTACATGGGCGGCGGTGCCAGCATCGTGCCGCAATTCCTGCAAGCCAGCTTCGAGATGCTGCGGGATGGCCAGAGCCGCATGATGGAAAACATGAGCGCCATAAACCCGATGGCGAAGATGCCAGGCTTCGAGGCGATGCAGGCGCAGCAGGAGGCCTTCCTGAAGGCGATGACCGGCGGCATCCCAGGCTGGAAGCCGCGCGACGGCGAAGAGGGCACGGCTCCCAAGGAGGGGGGCGAAGACCTCGAGGAGATCAAGCGCCAACTCGCCGAGCTTCAAGCCAAGCTGTCCAGGATGAAGTGACGCGCCTAGACCGAGGCCGTCACTCTGCCGCGACGCGTGATGGCAACACGTCGGCAATGGCGCCCATCAGCACATCGTGAACCGCGTCCAGCTCGTCCCGCGTCAGCCTGACCGGCAGGCGCACGTCGCAGGCACGCATCAGCATGGCCCGCGTCTTCGGCAAGTCCGGTAGGTCCTCGATGAACTGCCAGTTCCAGAACGCCCGCGCGTTGTCGTTGCTTTGCCCGAACACCTGGACCTTGACCCCGCGCGCCTCCGCTGCGGCGGCAAAGCGGTTTATGCGGGCGACGTCCAGCCCGACGAGGTTGAACTGGATCGAATCGGGCGCGCGTTCTTCGCCGGGCAAGGGGTCCGGCACGTGGAAATTCGGCGAGGCGTTCAGGCGCGCGGCAAGATAGTCGTGGTTCGCAAGACCGTCCCGACACCGGCGCTCCAACTCCGGCAGTTGCGCGCGGATGATGGCGGCGGAAAGATTGCCGAGCCGCATGTTGTAGAGCGGCAGCTTGTTCTGCCAGCGCGCGAACGCCGCGTGCATAGCATCGTGCTTCTTCCAATTGTGCTCGTAGGCGCCCGACATGATGATCGCGCGCGCCACGAGGTCCTCGTCGTCAGTGATCAGGATCCCGCCTTCTCCCGCGTTGATCATCTTGTAGGACTGGAACGAGAAACAGCCGACGCGCCCGAGCGTCCCGATCTTGCGCCCGTTCCAAAGCGTGCCGAGCGAATGCGCGGCGTCTTCGAGCACCGGAATGCCGCGGCCGTCGCAGATCTCCATGATCGCGTCCATGTCAGAGGTATGACCGCGCATGTGGGAAATGAGGACCGCGGAAATATCGTCGTCGATCCTGGCCCGGAAATCCTCCAGGTCGATGCGGTAATTCTCGCCGACCTCGCACAGGACCGGCCGGCACTCCGCATGCACGACCGCGGACGGGACGGCGGCAAAGGTGAACCCGGGGATCAGCACGCGCGCACCGCGGGGCAGACCGAGCGCCTTGAGCGACAGGAAGAGGGCTGCCGAACATGACGACACGGCCAGCGCGTACCGGCTCCCGATCATGGCGGCGAACTCGGTCTCCAGCAGGGTGACCGGCGCATCGGAGGGCGCGGTGTAGCGAAAGAGATCTCCGGACTGCATCAGCCGTTCGATTTCGGACATGACGCGGGGCGGGATCGGCTCGGCAGCGTGGACGTCAGGAAGGCGCGACATTTTGGATTTCCTTAATTCCAGTTTTCGTTCTGCTTAAACCAACTTCCCGCGGCGCGGAAGTGTCAAGATCCGGAAACTGCAATGAACCGCCCCCATGCGTCGCAGCTGCAACGCCGGTTGCACCCTCGGAATGGTCGAAAATGGTGGGACCGTCAGACCCCGAGCCGGTCGCGCAGGGCGTACCACGACATCGCCAGCGCCAGCAGGGGCGACTGCAACGTCGCGCCGCCCGGAAACGGGGTGGCCGGCAGGGCGGCGAACGCGTCGAACCCGTCCGACTCGCCTGCCACGGCCTTCGCCATCAGCCAGCCTGCATGGGTGGCCGTTCCGACACCATGTCCCGAATATCCCGAGGCCGACAGGACGTTCGGAGCGATGCGCGCGAGGTAGGGCAGGCGCTTCACCGTGATCGCCAGCGTCCCGCCCCAGGCATGGTCGATTCGCACGTCGCGCAAATGCGGGAACACCTTCAGCATCGGCTTGCGGACCTTGGCGGCGATGTCGGCGGGAAACCTGTACCCGTAGCTTTCCCCGCCGCCGAAGAGCAGCCGCTTGTCGTGGCTCAGCCGGAAATAGTTGACGACGAAACGACTGTCCGACACCGCGACGTCCCGCGTCAGCACCTCCGCGGCCCGGTCGCCCAGCGGTTCCGTGGCGGCGATGAAGTTGTTGATTGGCATCACGCGCGCAGCCACCGGGCGCGACAGCCCCTGCATGTACCCGTTCGTCGCCAGGATGGCGTGATCCGCGGTGATGCGGCCCTGCGCGGTCTGCACCACCGGCTTGGGCCCGCCTTCGATGTGATGCGCCTCCGTCCCTTCGTGGATGCGCACGCCCGCGGCCATCGCGGCGCGTGCCAGGCCCAGCGCGTATCGAAGGGGGTGCAGATGGCGCCGCGTCCATGTCCAGAACGCCGCCGCGATAGTCGGGCGACGGGCAGAGCGCGTGGAAGGCCGGACCATCGAGCTTTTCCAGCTCATGATCGTAGGTCTCGCCCATGTGGTCGGCATAGGCGTGCAGGTCGGCGACCTCTGCCGCGCGCCGGCCGGCCCAGGCGATGCCGGGTTGCAGGTGGCAGTCGATCCGGTGCGTGTCGATCAAAGATTTGACAAGGGACTTGGCATCCTCCGCGAGGTCCCAGAGCTTGCGGGCTTCGTCGCGCCCCACCATTTTCTCCAGCGTCACCTGATCCTGCCGCTGCCCGGAGCCAAGCTGACCGCCATTGCGCCCCGAGGCGCCGAAGCCCACGCGCTGCGCGTCGATCAGGACCACGTCGCGCCCCGCCTCCGCGAGGTGCAGCGCCGCCGAAAGCCCGGTGTACCCCGCACCGATCACGCACACGTCGGCGCGGGTTTCCCCCTGCAGCGGCGGGCACGGGTCGAGCGGCGTGGCCGTCGCTGCGTACCAGCTCTTCGGGTACTCGCCCTTGGCGTCGTTGGTATAGAGCAGGTTCATGAACCAGGCATCCTCGCCGCGTTCGGAATCAGACGTTCAGCAGAAGATGCTCGCGCTCCCACGGCGAGATCACGGACAGGAACTCCTCGTTTTCCGTGCGTTTCACGATGGAATAGACGCGGGCGAATTCCGGACCGAGGATCGCGTGGAGATCCTTTGCCTTGTCGAACCGGTCGAGTGCGTGGCCGATATCTCGGGGCAGGTCGCCGCCGCCCTCGTAAGCATCGCCCTTGAACTGCCGGTCCGGGCGCCGCTCCTCTCGCAGGCCCAGCAGCCCGCAGGCCAGCGAGGCGGCGATGCCCAGATAGGGGTTGCAATCCATGCCGGCGATCCGGTTCTCGATCCGGCGCGCCTCGGGTCCAGCAAGCGGCACGCGGATGCCGGTCGTCCGGTTGTCCCGCCCCCATTCGAGATTGACGGGGGCGGCGTAATCCCGGACGAACCGGCGGTAGGAGTTCACGTAAGGCGCCAGCACTGCCAGAGCGTTCGGCAGATGTTGCTGCAGGCCCGCGATGAAATGGAAGAACGCGTCCGTCTCGCCGCCTTGCGGACCGGTGAAGATGTTCTTGCCGGTCTCCAGGTCCAGGATGGAATGGTGGATGTGCATCGCCGATCCCGGCTCGTCCTGGATCGGCTTGGCCATGAAGGTCGCAAAGCAATCGTGGCGCAGCGCGGCTTCGCGGATCATCCGCTTGAAGAAGAACACCTCGTCGGCGAGCTTCACCGGATTGCCGTGGCGCAGGTTGATCTCGAGCTGGCCCGCGCCGCCCTCCTGCGTGATCCCGTCGATCTCGAACCCCTGCGCCTCGGCGAAATCGTAGATGTCGTCGATCACCGGGCCGAATTCGTCGACGGCGGTCATGGAATAGGCCTGGCGCGCGGCCGCCGGACGTCCCGAGCGGCCCACCATCGGTTCGATGTCGCGCGCCGGGTCGAGGTTCCGGGCGATCAGGAAGAACTCCATCTCCGGTGCGATGACCGGTTTCAGGCCCTCGGCGCGGTACATCTCCACGACGCGCTTCAGCACGTTGCGCGGGGCATAGGGGACGGGTTCATTCTTTCGATTGTAGGCGTCGTGGATCACCTGCAGCGTCCAGTCCGCCGTCCATGGCGCCGCCGTCGCGGTCGACATGTCCGGCCGCAGGATCATGTCGCGTTCGATGAACCCCTCGTTCTCGTCCGCCGCCTCGCCCCAGTCGCCGGTGATGGTCTGGAAAAAGATCGAATTGGGCAGGTGGAAATATTCCTGACGGGCGAATTTCGACGCGGGCACGGCCTTGCCGCGGGCGATGCCGGGCAGGTCGGAGATGATGCATTCGACCTCGTCGAGCTTGCGCCCCTCGAGATAGGATTGCGCCGCTTCGGGCAGGTGGGCCAACCAGTCGGAGCTCATGCGGGCACCTTTGCGTGTGTGAAGA
The DNA here is from genome assembly GCA_963721175.1 of uncultured Alphaproteobacteria bacterium. Lineage (GTDB taxonomy): Bacteria > Pseudomonadota > Alphaproteobacteria > Rhodobacterales > Rhodobacteraceae > Aliishimia. Next base: position 565,223 of record CAVRIG010000007.1, read on the forward strand.
ACGCCGCGATACGGGCGGCGATCCGTGCGCTGTCGTTGGGCTGGCAGGTCTGATCGGCGGCGCGGGCCAGCAGATCGTCCGGCACGATGCCGGGACCGCGCACCTCGATCAGGTCGCGTGTGTAGTCGGCCGGGAATTCCGGATGCGCCTGGTAGCTCAGAACCTTGTCGCCATAGGCCAGCGCGGCATGGGGGCAAAAGTCGCTGGACGCCAGGATGCGCGCGTCCTCGGGCAGGTCGACCACCTGGTCCTGGTGCCACGCGTCGAGCGTCAGGGGCCCGCCGTCAGTGTCGTAGGTCGTGCGCCCGACCGACCAGCCGCGCGCCACCTTCTCGACCCGGCCGCCCAAGGCCTGCGCGATGATCTGGTGGCCGAAGCAGATGCCGACCAGCGGCTTGCCGGCGGCGATGATGTCGCGGATGAGCCGTTCCAGCGGCGGGATCCAGTCATGGTCCTCGTAGGCGCCGTGGCGCGAGCCGGTGATCAGCCAGCCATCGGCGTCCTTCGGTCCGTCCGGGAACTGTCCGTCGACGACGAACCAGCCCTGGAAGTGGAAGCCGAACCCGTCGAGCCAGCGCGCGAACATGACGTCGTATTCGCCGTGGGCGCCTTGCAGCGCTTCGGCGACATGGCCGGTGACCAGAATCCCGATTTTCATGCAATCCTCATGCGATTGCGCGTGTCTAGGCCGAAACCGAGGGCTAGCGCAACAGGTTGGGCCGGATCCGCAACCGTGCCCGCGCGCTGCCGGGCAGGTGTCGATTGAGCCGCCGATTGACGAAGCTGAAGAGCGAAATGATCATCAGCGTCAGCAGAATGAAATAGAAGGCCAGGATCGGGTAGGGCACGAAGGGGTTGAAGGTCTTGTCCGCGAAATAGCTCGCGTAATAGAGCGCGTCGCCCCGCTGCTGCCACGCCGGAAACCCGGAAAAGAACACCAGCGTCGTGGCGTGGAAGAGGAAGATCGCCTCGTTCGTGTAGGCGGGCCAGGCGAGGCGCAGCATCGTTGGCCAGATGATCCGCCGGAACCGCGGCCAGCCGGAGAGCCCGTAGGCGTCCGCCGCCTCGGTATCGCCCTTGGGAATGGAGAGGAGCGCGCCGTGAAAGATCTGCGCGGAATAGGCGGCCGTGTTGAGGAAGAGGACGATCAGCGCGCCCAGCCAAGCCGCCGTGAACGGATCGAACAAGCTGTTCTGGCTCTTGAGCGTCAGGAAAGGAAGTAGGCGAAGAAGAACTGGATGAAGAGCGGCGAGCCGCGGAAGAGGAAGATGAACCATTCCGCCGGCTTGCGCAGGGCCGCTTGGGCGATGCCTTGGCGAGTGCCAGCGCGGTGGCGAGGAAGAAGCCGGTGGTCAGGGCCAAGAGGCCGAAATAGATGTTCCAGATCAGGCCCGAGCCGATCAGCGTGAATTGCTCGCACAGGGTGAAGCGCTCGCGCGGCAGCAGCCGCTCGCCGAAGCCGAGGGAGCGGAACGCGTAGTCCTGGATGGTGGCCCAGCAGCTCATGCGGGAACCTCGGTTGGCGCTGTGAATGGTTCACATCTGTGAACTTTCCGTTTATTAACAGATGTTTATAACGGGCGTTCGGTCTGTCGCTCATGCCGCCGCCCTCCGCTGGACTCGCCGCCGGCGGTCGCCTGGCCAAGGGTCAGTCGCTGCATCAGCCGGCCGAGGAGCTTTTCGGACCCCCATGTCATCGCGAGGTAGAAGCAGAGCAGCGCGAGGAAGTACCACATGCGCCAGTCGCCATGCGGGTAATCGGTGAAGCGCGGCGTCTTGGTGCCGCCCAGTTCGCGCGCCCAATAGACGACATCCTCGATCCCCAGCAGGAACAGCAGCGGCGTCGCCTTGATCAGGATCATGCCAGAGGTTCGACAGGCCCGGCAGGGCAAAGACCCACATCTGCGGCACCAGGATCCGCCAGAAGGTCTGGCGTTGCGACATGCCGTAGGCCTCGCCGGTTTCCAGCTGCGCGCGGGGCACGGCCTGCATCGCGCCATAGAGCACGTTGGCGGCGAAGGCGCCGAAAACGATGGAGAAGGTGATGATCGCAAGCGCGAAGGAATAGGTCTGGTGCATCCATTGCGGCGCCGAGCTCAGCGGCAGCTTGGCCTGGCTGCAGACGATGAAATCGGAGCCCTGGCGGATCGGATCGGTCCAGTCCGGACAGAGCACCTGGTGGCGCATCCATTCGAACCCCTGGTCGAGCGCGATCACGAAGAAGAGAAAGAAGGCGATGTCGGGCACGCCCCGCACGATGGCGATGTAGGACCGCCCGAGCCAGCGAGAGCGGCAGCACGTGCGACCGTGCGGCCATGGCCCCGAGAAACCCGAAGCCGAGCGCGACGGGCGCGGTGATCGCCAGCAGCAGCAGCACCTTGAAGAAGGCGTTGTAGAACTGGAAATGCACGCCGGTCGTCAGATAGCAGCTGAGCCATGTGACGCCGTCGAGCGTGTCGGGATCGGTGCAATAGGGGAACATCGGGGTCGCGGGGCAGGCCGCGCGGCCCGCCCCGTCAGGGACCTAGTAGGTCGCCGTATCGTCGCCGAACCACTTCTTGAGCATCTCGTTCAGCGAGCCGTCTTCCTTCATCGACGTGATGGCTGCGTCGAATTTCTCCTTCAGCTCGGCGTCGGATTCGCGCAGGCCCATGCCGATGCCGCCGCCGAGCGGGACTTCGGGGCCGACGAACATCAATTCGCCGGCGGATTCCTCCACGAGCGGCACGAGATAATCGCGGTCGGCGAAGACCGCGTCGGCCTCACCGTTGCGCACGGCGGCGACGGTTTCCTCGGGCGTGGCGAATTCCACCAGCATGGCGCCGCTTTCGGCGACATAGCCGGCCTGGATCGTGGCGGTCTGCGCGGCGATCACGCCGCCTTCGAGGTCCACGCCCTCCGACGACCGCGACATAGGCGGAGGCGGTCGGGCGGGAAGTAATCCTGCGTGAAGTCGATCACCTCGTCGCGCTCGTCGGTGATCGACATGCCCGCCATGATCGTGTCGTAGTTGCCGCTGACGAGGTTCGGGATGATCGAATCCCAGTCGTTCTTGACCCATTCGCAGGTCAGCTCGGCGCGGGTGCAGAGCTCGTCGCCCAGTTCCTTCTCGAACCCGTCGACCTCGCCCGCGTCGTTGATGAAGTTGTACGGAGGGTAGGCGCCCTCCGTGCCCATGCGAACCGTCTCGCCCGATTGCGCGAACGCCAGCCCGGCGGTGAGCGCCATGGCTGCAGAGGTCAGGATCAGTGTTTTCATCTCTGTTACTCCCTTGGTTTTTATTGGCTACGCGGCGCGGGTCGCCGAAAGGAACCCGCGCAGACGTTCCGATTTGGTCGCGCCGAAGAGTTCGTCCGGTGCGCCTTCTTCCTCGATCAGGCCCTGGTGCAGGAACACCACGTGGTCCGACACGTCGGCGGCCAGCTTCATGTCATGGGTGACGATCATCATCGTCCGCCCTTCGGCGGCCAGATCCTTGATGACGCGCACCACCTCCTGCTCCAGTTCGGGATCGAGCGCGGAGGTCGGCTCGTCGAACAAGAGCGCTTCGGGCTCCATGCAGAGCGCGCGGGCGATAGCCGCACGCTGCTGCTGTCCGCCGGAAAGCTGCGCCGGGTAGACGTCGCCCTTCTCGCCGATCCCCACCTTGTCGAGATAGCCGCGCGCGGCCTCCTCGACCTCCGTCCGATCGCGGCCCAGCACCGTGAGCGGTGCCTCCATCACGTTTTGCAGGATCGTCATGTGCGCCCACAGGTTGAACTGCTGGAACACCATGGAGAGGTTTGTGCGGATGCGCAGCACCTGCTTGGCGTCCGCGGGGCGGCGGGACATGCCCTTGCCGCGCCAGTTGACCGGTTCGCCCTTGAACAGGATCTCCCCTTGCTGGCTGTCTTCCAGCAGGTTGCAGCACCGCAGCAGGGTGGACTTGCCCGACCCGGACGAGCCGATGAGGGACACGACATGCCCCTTCGGCGCGGAGATGTCGACGCCCTTGAGCACCTCCAGGGCGCCATAGGACTTGTGCAGATCGTGGATTTCGATGACAGGCAGATTGGTGGTCACTGTGGCCCTTTACGACGCATTCCGGCTCGCATTGGTGCCGAGAATGTGAGCGGATGCAACGTCGAATCAAGAGATTCTGGATTGAGACGAGCGATTTGACCCGAGGTCAGCGTGATTTGCACGCATCGGCGGGTCAGGGCGGGTCAGGGCGGGTCTCGGTGGGTCAACCTCAGGTATGGTCAGGCCCGGGCGGCGTTGGAACGGCCAGATACTGCTGCGCCGGAATGTGGACCACCCCCCGCAGGTAGAGCCGCGACCTGACCTCCCGGTCCAGCTTCGGGATCGCGCGGGAGATGGCATCGAATATTTCCTGCGCATCCTCCGCGTTCGCGGTGATGTAAGGCAGCGCCGGCGTCGGCTCGGTCCGGCCGAGGACGCGCAAATGCCCTGCCAGTTCCGGCCTGTGGTCGCAGAGCATGCGCCAGGTCAGCGCGTCGAGGCCGGCGAAATCCGCACGTCCCTCGGCCACGGCGAGGGCCGAGAGCGCGTGTCCCCCGGTCTCTGTCCTGGGCCCGGGACGCACGCCCAACTCGCCCATGTGGTGTAGGGGGCCGGCCCATCCGGACTGCGACAGGGCCTCGTTATAGGCAAAACGCGCCCCGTCGAAGGCGTGGAGCGTCTCGCGGTCGTCGTCCGCCCGGGCCACGAGGACGGATTGGTAGTGCGCGGGCGGGCAATCGGGCAGGCCGTAATCCGGCGTGCCCACCAACGCGACGGAGCCGCGCAGCCGGGCGCGATAGGGATAGCCGCAGGTCTGCGCGAGGAGCAGATCGGGGCTCTGCCACACCGGCCAGAGATCGTCGCTGCGGGTCAGGTGGTCGGGACCGCGGCCCAGTTCGGACCGTATCGCATTCCAGTAAGCATCGTTGGCCGCCTGCAGTTCGGGCATGTCGTACATGCCCAGACTGGCGATCATCCGTCGCGCTCCACCCTCTGCCGGGCGAGCGCGCTGTCGCGGTCCTCGATGCCGAGGAGCGACGCCACGAGCCGCAGGAGCGCGTTTTCCTCGTCAGCCCGTTCGCCATCCGCAAGCACCACGGCCCAGAGCGCCTCGATAACGCCGAGGCGGTGATCATAGGCCACCACATCCTTGATCGCGCGGGTGAACCGCACGGTATCGGGCGCTTCGGCCTCGAGCGCTTCGGCATCCGCGCGCAGGCTGGACATGGCGGCGGCGTCGAGCCCGTAGCGGCGCGACATCGCCGCGTCGATCTCCGCCTTCTCGGCGGCGGCATAGTATCCGTCCGACCGGGCCACGCGGACCAGAAGGGCGGTCAGGGCCAGGCGCGCATCCGCGTCCGGCAGCTGTTGCGGTTCGGGCGCGGTCAGGCGTTTCAGCAAATCTCCAAACATGAGTGGGATATATGTCGTCTAGTCCGGCGCGCCAAGCGCGGCATTGCGGGCGGCGGCGCTGTCGTCGTCGGTGAGGCCGAGCGCGGCTTCGATCTCGTGCAGTTTCAATTCCTCCAGATCGTCGCGCTCTCCGTCGGCCAGGACGACCTGCCACATCGCGTGCGCCAGCGACTTGCGCTCGTCATAGGCAACCTCGTCGCGCAGGATCCGCGCGAATTCGTCCGGGTCGGCCGCGTGCAGTTCGAGATCGGTGCAGGTCGCGCGCAGCTTGGCCGCCTGGATCGGGCCCAGCGTGTAGGTCGCGGCGAGGATGCGGTCGATCGCGGCAACCTCGGATTGCTTGTAATCCCGGTCGGCAAGCGCCACGCGGACCAGCAGCGCCCCAAGTGCGATCTGGCTGTCAGGCTGCGGCAACGGGGTACGCGCGGGTTTGCGGCGGGGAAAGAGTTGGCTCAGCATGGGAGCAAGGTAGGAGGTGTCGCGCCTGTCGGCAATCGGTGTGTTCAGCCCAATTGCGGGGGCGGGCCGAAGCGCAAGTTGTCGATGGCGATGCCTTGGGGATCGGTGTTGGTGATGACGAACCCGGCGATGTCGGGAATTCCGTCGAACCTCAGGAAACCGAGCGAAACGGGCCCAAGTTTGTCTATGACGATGGCGTGGATCGCCGACCCGTCCCGGCGCAGGAATTGCACCACGGCCTGTCCCGATTCGCCGCCCAGGACCTGGAAGCTGAAGGCCGGCTGATCCGTGTCGAAGAGCACCGCGATCGCGCCTTCGCCTTGCGCGTTCACCGACGGATAACCGGCCGGGCCGTAGCCGTTGAGGATGTTGCTGTTGAAGAGCCGGACCACCGACAAGGTCTGTCCCGGCGCGCCCGGCAGGAGGGTGAGCGGCGGGAACGCGGCCCCGGCGACGGTATCGAAATCGCCCGATGCCCCGAGGCTCTGCCCCGCGAACCGTTCGCCGAAACTGGCGCCCGGCAGGTTCAGCAGGTCATCGACCTTGTAGCCCGGGTCCCAGCCCGAGGGCACCTCGTCAAAGGTGATGACATGCGCGAGGTCAAGGGTGTCGGGATCGACCCGGCACACCGGTTCGCCGCAGGCCCAGCCGGGCAGAGGCAGCAGGCAGAGGATCAGGGCACGCCACATGGCAGCGAGGCTAGCACGTTTTTCGGAAATCCCGAACGGATACGCGCCACACGCCGCAAGATGCTCGGTCCGCTGCCCTCGATTCGATCACTTGTGGGGCACGACGGGACGACACCGGATCGCCGGTCAAACTTGCAAGGCTCAGCCCAGACCGTCCAATCCGGTGAAGGACCCGACCGCACCGGCGATGATCGGCGACAGGATCGACAGGATCGCCTTCAACGCGTCGAGGGAGCCGATCCGCTCGATATCGAAGCCCTGCACCTGGTCCACGACCTCGGAGACATTCCTGGCACGTGCGGCCTCGTGGAGATGTTCTATCCGCACCATCTGGATCAGGCTGACGGGCATGTAGAAGCTGAGGATGAGCACGGTGTAGCTGACCCCGCGATAGAGCGAGATCGACTGCACCAGTTCGCGATAATGTTGCGCCTGTGCGCCGTCGGCCAGAAGGTCCGCGGGCCACATCATCCAGCCGAGGCCGAACATCATCCCCACCGACAGGAGCACGCCGGAGAGGTATAGGTAGCTTCGCACCGTTTTCTGCGCCTGTCGGAGCGTGGCGCATTCCTGCAGGATGCCCTCCCTCGTGGCGAGATCCGCAGGGCGGGACCGCGACAGGGACAAAACCGTGCCGAGCAGAACCGCCGACACCGCGAGCGCCGAGACGATGCTCGTGATGTCGAGCAGCAGCCGCAAGGCATGATACGCGCCCCGGCCGCCGCAGTGACCGGCGTCGCAGAGCGGCATGTCGGCCCGCCCCAGGCCCTCGAGAAACAGCTCTGCGCCGAGAAGTTCGTCGGCGTCGAAACTGCCCATCCATTCCGGGTCCCAGCTGGAAAAGAGGCTCGAAAAGACCATGAGGACCACGATCGCGGCCAGGCTGCGGAGGATGGAGGCGCGGCTGTGATGGGACAGCAGATCCGCGCCGAAAATGGCGAGGATCGTCACGCAGACCGCCATGTAGAAGAAGAACACCGCGAGGAAGCGGTAGCGCCCCACCAGTTCGGAGAGTTCGGTCACATCCGCGATCGCGACCGCCTCGAGCACGGTGGTGTCTGCGAAGACCGAGAGCAGGATTTCGGAGACGAGCACCACCAGCATCGGCAGCGCCAGGATGCCGAGGAATTGGGGCGCGATCGTCAGTTGCCCGCGCGGTGGAGTGTCGGCCATGAAAGGGATCCGTCAGCAGTCGCGGCGAGCATGGCCGAGCCTTCGTCACCAGGCAAGCCCGCCAAGCACCTCCCACATCCGCGGCAGGAAAAGCAACGGCCAGTCGTGACAGGGTGCATCGGCACAGGTTCGTGCGCGGCGACCGCAGGTTTGATGAAGTGTCCAGGCTCGTGGAGAAAACTGCAGGATATTCTCGGGAACATCGGGTGTGCGGACCAACCGATCGTTGGCAGAACTCTGTCGCTAGAGCATTTGGCGTCAACGCGACTCAGAGTTCCTCTCGCAGCCTCCACAATAGTCTTGGATCGTCGTTCAGGACTTGCTCAGCCAACTCCTCGATACCCGGGCAGTCGAGTTTGCCGAAGTCGCCGTAGACTGGTAGCTCCGGCTCTGTTTGAAAGCATCGCTTGCCGCCTAACCACTCTTTGGAAAGGTCTTCTATGACTTGGAGTCTTTGTGAGCTAATATGATCTCTAGTATCCTGGTTTAGTAGGTTTGGCATTTCAAAATCAGAATGCTCGTGGAACCGCCGATTGAGAACTACCCTCCGTGAATGGTCCAAAGCGACATTCCGACGGAATATCCATTGGATTAATTGCAACGAGCCGAGGCGGAGGGATTTGTTTGTGCTGTCGCGAGGCGGTGCGTTCGGAAACATGTGATTGTCAAGCCCGAGGGTGTTGAAGAAAGCCTTCGCAAAATCCTCACCTTCTTCAAGTGCGATAACCTTGATGTTTTCTCGACCGATCGCTTCAGACCACAACTGCAAACGGACGGAGTATCTGAAATCCCGCAAAATCATCTCTTCAGCGAGAGCTTCCAAATCAACTGCGGCACCGAAAAACAAACGCATCTTGACCAACTGATTCATGAGTGAATTGGCCCAGACGAGAGGATCACGCAGGCAGGCGACTAGGGTCAGGATTTATAACCAGTAGATGACGACTGCTGCGAGGGCGATGGCTGAGAGGAAGACCTTGGGACAGCGATCATATCGTGTTGCCACACGCCGCCAGTCCTTGAGCCTGCCGAACATGATCTCGATGCGGTTGCGCCGTTTGTATCGACGCTTGTCGTATTTGACTGTGGTCTTGCGTTGCTTTCTGCCGGGGATGCAGGCGCGTATCCCCTTGTCTTTCAATGCTTCTCTGAACCAATCTGCATCATAGCCGCGATCCCCGAGAAGCCAGTCGACCTTTGGCAGACTGCTGAGCATGGCCCGCGCGCCGATGTAATCGCTGACTTGTCCGGCGGTGACGAACAGAGTCGAGCGGGCGGCCCTGGCTGTCGCAGATGGCGTGCAGCTTTGTGTTCATGCCGCCTTTGGTGCGACCGATCAGGCGGCCACGCCCCCCTTTTTTGCGGCCATGCTGGTCGCGGTGCGGTGTGCCTTCAAATATGTCGCGTCGATCATCACGGTCTTTTCCTCGCTGTGTTCGGCAGCTAGGCCGACCATCATCCGCGCGAAGATGCCTTTCTCGCTCCAACGCTTCCACCGGCTGTAGAGCGTCTTGTGCGGCCCGTAGGCTTCCGGGGCGTCTCGCCAGCGCAACCCATTGCGATTGATGAAGATAATCCCGCTCAAGACACGCCTATCGTCAACGCGAGGTTTGCCGTGAGACTTCGGAAAGAAAGGGGAAAGCTTGGCCATCTGTTCGTCAGTCAGCCAGTAAAGGTCGCTCATGTCACCGCTCCGTTTTGCGAGCCGTGAATCACGCAGCGCGTTGAAAATCAATGCATCCTGACCCTACGCTAACCTTCGCCATCTCTGTCAGGAGCGATATGTCACGCTTGATGGAGTCCGCCCGGCAAAATCCCTCGGAAGAAAAGACTACTGTGTGAATATGGCCGTGCTCAGGAGCCTCAAGATGATCGATCAAGTACTTCAGGCTATTGTCTGGAGGCGGAATCAATGGATCCCGATGATTAATCAAAAGTCCGCAAGCCTTGTGATGTGCATCCCCCAGCCGTTCAACGGTTGGGTAGAGAAACCCGAATTGGCTTAGGTGTTTGGAGTTATGCGCTAGAAGGCCTTGTATCGAGCTTGTTCCCGATTTGGGCCAACCGATATGTAGAATGAGGTTCTTCAATGCTTCACCGCACGTCTAGTTTTCTATTTATCCCTTAGAGTTGGCGTGCACTTGGCTCGCATAACATGACTTCGTATGCGCGACTCTCGCACCTGAAGGGGTACAACTCAAGATGCTACTACGGGTCTGCTATGGGCTCGTCATGTTTTTCCTGGCCGCACGTCGGCGTGAGCATGTCGCGCTCGCGATAATCGCATCGGCCATGAGCGCGGGATTTGCAGTCATTGGTATTGGCTTGGCCATATTCGGAAATCCCGCACTTTGGACCACGCCAGCGCCATACGCGTGGGGGCCAATCGCAATCCTTGGCGTGTTGGGTGTGCTGCTACGTTCGAAACCTGCTCGGCAAACGAACAATCCCTAACCGGTCAAGAATATTGATGGAGGGTGCGTATCATCGAGTGCTCCTTGCACTGGTGGCTCGGCATTCCCCGGGCGGTCCTGCGTTCCGACCGACTTTTCGTTCGGTAACCTGGTCGGGCACCCGTCGATCATGATGGTCGCGTCGATCGTAAAGTCGCCGGTGTTCCGGGCGCTCGGCGCTTGGGTCTCGCCTCGCTCGGGATGTTTTCTTGTCTGGTCCGCTCAGCGACCCCGCAGGCGCGGCGAATTCACACTTTCCGCCCCGGATGCCAATCCGCTGCGACCGGCCGAGGCTGTTGTCTAATCGCACCTCGTAATTCAAGCCATTTTCTGTGGCGACGCGGTCGTCATCGTTGCCGGGGCAGTGTTGTCTTCGCGGTCGGCATTGGCCGCCGCATGATGAGGCTTCGCGGATGAGCCTTCCAATGTGTGAAACGCACGCTTCGGACCAGGTGGCTCGCAGGTGCAACAGCCTCGGCGGAATGGCTCTCCCGACGTCCCGGCAGAGACGTCTCGTGTTGTCTTAGCGCAGGCAGATACGCGGATTTCCCGTCACGCCGGTGCGGCGCCCGTTCGATGGAACGGCTCGCCCGATTTCAGCATCGCGTGCATGATGACGGCGAGTTTGCGGGTGCGCCGGATCAACGGACGGTCCGGTGGACCGTCTGTCCGGCAAACGCGACGGCGGCACGCTTGAAGCCGAGTGCTTCCCGCAGATGCAGGCCTCAGCGTCGCAGATCGCTGTCGGCGAGGGCCCGCGTCAGGATCACTGTCGCGGCCTCGTAAAGCAGCGCTCTCATATGGGGATCGCCGCGCCGGGAGATGTGACCGCCGTAGTCGACTTCGCCGGACTGGTAGCGACGGGTTGTCAGGCCCAGCCAAGCCCCGACCGAGCGTGACCTCCGGAAGTTCTCCGAATTCTCGATGGCAGTCACGAATGCGGTCGCAGTGATAGCTCCGATGCCCGGGACCGACATCAGCAGCCGGCAGGCGTCGCTTTGCCGGGCCGTGGCCAGGACTTGCCGGGTGAGTTCCGTGGCCTTGGCGCGGATGCTGCGCCAGGCCTCCAGGAGCGGCAGCAGGATACCGGCAAGGTCTTCCCGGCCGGAGAGCAGGCGTCGGACCTCTTGCTCGAACCGTGCGCCCTTCCGGCGCGGGACAACCAGTCCGAAGGTCTTCATCAGGCCACGGATCTGGTTGGAGAGCTCGGTCGCGATCCGGACCAGCCGGGTGCGTGCCGCCACCAGTGTCCGGGTCAGCATGCTGTCGAAGCCCTTGACCCGCACTTCGCGGTAGAATCCGACCTCGGCCAGATGTGCGAGGCCGTCGGCATCATTCGCGTCGGTCTTGTTCGGCGCAATGTCGAGCGCGGCCTTTGCGTGGCGTGCATCGATGCAGATGGCTGGAAGTCCTTTCATGCTCAATGCGTGGAAGAACCATAATGCCGATCCGTTGCGTTCGACCCTTGCCGGTGCAACTGACATGCGCACCGGCTCCGAGATGGATGTCCGCGCGGGTCAGCCCGGTCAGTTCGGAGGCCCGAAGGCCCGTCTGGACGGCGAGGCCGAACAGCGCCGTGTCGCGCCGCCCGGTCCATGTCGCCCGATCTGGCGCTGCCAGCAGGGCATCAATCTCTGCCTCGGTCAGCCAGGTCACGAGCCGCCGCTCGAAGCGCTTCGGCGGAATGGCCAGCACCCGTTCGATGGTGGCGGCATGTTCGGGATGGCGCAGGGCGGCATACCGGAACAGGGACCGGATCGCGGCCAGTCGGGCGTTGCTGGTGCGCACGCCATTCTGTCGTTCGCGCTCCAGATGGTCGAGGAAGGCGCCGATCATCGGCGCATCGAGATCGTCGATGCCGAGCTTTCCCGGCGGCTTGCCGCATCGTTCCGATGCGAAGACCAGCAGCAGCCGCAACGTATCGCGATAGGCCTGAACCGTGTTCGGGCTGACCTGGCGCTGGCGGACGAGGCGATCGGTGAAGAACGCCTGCAGGGTCGTGGCCAGCGCACTCATGCGTGGCCCGCCAGGTGGCGCTCGAGCCTTTCGCCTGCCAGTGCCAGAAGTTCCGGCGCGGCCGACAGGTACCAGTAGGTGTCGGTGGGATCGGGATGACCGAGGTAGGTGGAGAGGATCGCGAGGCGGGAGCCGGGGTCGCCCGACCGGTAGCCGCCCGCGATGGTGCTGACGGCGAAGCTGTGCCGCAGATCGTGGATCCGGGGCGGGCACGGCCCCGAGCGTGGGGCAATGCCGCAGTGGTTCAGCAGTTTCTGGAAGATCGGCTGCACAATATTGTAGCGCAGCCGTTTGGGTCGTGTCGCGGAGTTGGTGGAAATTTGAAGGCGGCGTAATCTCCGGGTGACTTGCAACCCACCCAACCGGCGGCGGCAACCGCCAGGGAGATCACGCCATGAACCAGATTACCGACACCGCGAGCTTTGCGCTACTGGCCGGGGAGGCCGGGTTCGACCCGATCGAGGAGCGGCTGCGGGCCAACGTCCGCGCGACCATCGAGGCCGTGTTCGAGGAGGAACTCGCCAGCTTTCTCGGCCGGCTTCGCTACGGCCGGGGCGACGGCCCGGCGAAAGGGCTATCGCCACGGGCACCGCGAGCGGCAGCTCACCGGCACCTTCGGGACCGAGACGGTGCGGGTGCCGCGCGCCCGGATCGAGGACGAAGCAGGCAAGGTGACGGAATGGCGGTCGAAGGCGCTGCCCCGTTACCAGCGGCTGACGAAGAAGGCCGAGGCCCTGATCGCGGCGGTCTATCTCGCCGGCACCAACACGCGCGGGTCAAGCGGGCGCTGTTCGGGCTGTTCGAGGGCGCCGTCAGCAAGGACGTGGTCAGCCGCGCCTGGCGCAAGGTGAAGGTGGACTGGGACGCCTGGTGTGCGCGCAGCCTGGCCGACGAGGACATCGTCCGCCTGATCCTGGACGGCACCGTGATCAAGACCCGGCTGGATCGGAAGGCCACGAACATCTCGGTGCTGGCCGCCATCGGCGTGCGCCGCGACGGACAGAAGGTGCTGTTATCCATCAGGAACATGGGCGGGGAGAGCACGGCCGCCTGGCGCCAGTTCCTCGATGATCTCGATGCGCGCGGCCTGAAGCGACCCGAGTTCGTGATCGTCGACGGCGCCCCGGGGCTGGAGGCCGCGCTCGTGGCGCTGTGGGGCGAGGACCTGCCGATCCAGCGCTGCACGGTTCACAAGCACCGCAACCTCCTGGCCCATGCCCCGAAGCACATGCAGGACGAGCTGACCGAGGACTACCGCGACATGATCTACGCCGACACCGCGGCCGAGATCGAGACGCGCCGCAAGGCCTTCCTGCGCAAGTGGCGCCTGAAGTGCCGGGCGGTCGCCGACAGCCTCGAGGAAGCCGGCGACCGGCTCTTCACCTTCACCCGCCTCGACCCGTCGCAATGGAAATCGGCCCGGACCACCAACGCCATCGAGCGCCTGAACGGGGAATTCCGCCGCCGGATCAAGACCCAGACCGTGCTGCCCTGCGCAGAGACCGTGCCCATGCTGCTCTGGGCGCTGCTCGCCTCCGGCCAGATCCAGATGCGCAAGGTCGACGGCTGGGAAACCCTCTCTCAGCCCCTCGAGCCGATGCCTCTTGACCTCGCCGCCTGAGAAACCGAACCTTCACATGCCCGGAGCACGCCGCCAGGGAATTTCCACAGCATTCGCGACACGACCGCCGTTTGCCGCGCGAACTGATCAGCAGGACCGGCGGGCCCGAAGGACGGGGGCGATCGTCGCGGTGCAGGTAGTCCTGCAAGGCAGCGACCGTCGTCGGGTGCAGCGGCAGGGCGCGGGCCTTGTCGAACTTTCCATGCCGGATCGTGACCATGCCGCTGCCCGCGTCGAAGTCGTCGCGGTCGAGGGCAATTGCCTCGCCGATCCGCATGCCGGTCGCCGCCAGCAGACCGATCAAGGTCCGGTAGGTCGCCTGCACGTGAGTTCCGCGCAGGTTCCCCGTGGCCCGCATCAGCGCCGCAATCTCCGGGGCGTGTAGAGATACGGTGTGGCGCGGCTTATTTGCGCCGGCAGAAGATCGTCGGCCGGCACCTCGGTCCTCGGGTCGAGCGTGCGCAGGTGCCGAGCGAAGAGGCGGACCTCGGCCAGCCGCCGGGAGGTCCAGATCGCATCAGCGCCAGCGGGCTTTGTCGCCCGGGCCAGCGCTGTCCCGGCCCGGACATGGGTCTCGCCACGATCCTCGGCGAAGGTCACGAACTGGCCGAGAAGCCGCTCCGCCTTGTCCATCTTGTAGCCGAGGGCGCGCCGCATCGTCAGATAGTCGGCAGGGGCATTACGCAAGTGGCTCACAGCGCGCCCTCCGGCCAGGGGCGCGCGATCAGGCGCAGGGTGTCGCGGTCGACCTTGGCGTAGATCGCCGTGGTCTCGACACGACGATGACGCAGGAGCTGCCCGATCTTCGGCAAGGATGCGCCGGCGCGCAACAATTCCGTTGCCACGGTATGGCGCAGGCGATGCGCGTGGATGCGCCCGAGGTCCGCGCGCCGTGCGGCATTCGCCACGATGCCGCTGACCCGGCTCGCGCCGAGAGCATGATGGGGCGCGAAGTGCCGGACGAACACGGTCCGCCCCTGCGCGTCCGCCGGTCGGGCATGGCGCAGGTATTCGGCCAGTCGGCGGCCGACATCCGGCGGAAGGGGGAGCCGCTCGTGACAATTGCCCTTGCCGCGCACGCGGATCGTGCCCGCGCGCCAGTCGATATCGTCGAGCCCGAGCCCAGCGACCTCGCCGCGCCGCAGGCCGAGCCGGACCAGCAGGGTCAGGATCGCCAGATCGCGGCAGCCGCCGCGGTATTGGCATCGCAGGCCGCGAGCAGACGCCGCACCTGATCGGGCTCGAGCCCCTTGGGCAGTCCGGCCAGTCGGCGACGCAGAACCTTCGGCACGGCCGGGACAAGCGAGCGTTCCGTCACGCCGTCCAGATGCAGGAAGCCGAGGAAGGACCGCAGCGCCGTGACCGTCAGCTTCGCCACGCCGGTGGTCAGGCGTGGGCACCCGCCACCACGAAGGAGGTGACATCGGCCGGGGTCAGGCCCCCGAGATCGAACTCCCCCGCGGCCATTTTGCGATCCGGGAACGGGCGCAGGCAATCAATGTATCGATCGGCCGTCACATCCGCGAGGCCGCGTTCCGTGGTCAGGAACTGCCGGTACCGGTTCAGGATTGCCCGGGCGGGATCGTCCTCCACCGGAGCTTCGGCCGCGGGCACCAGCTCCAGCCCGCGCAAATAGCCGAGAATGGGCTCCAATGCCTTGTGCGTCTTCAGTTTGCGCACCCCAGCGGCACGGCGGTTTGCCATGAACCGATCGACCTGCGCCATGGACAGGTCGCCCATTGTGATCTGCTGGCCCTGCAGCCAGCCAATCAGATCGTTGAGCAGCTTGCGCTGCTTCCAGATCGTGCCGGGCGCGTATCCTTGGCGCCGCAAACCCTTTACCAGTCCTCAGCCCCAAAGATAATGCCGACCCTGACGCAACGGACTTGAGGTTATTCAGAAGCTGACAAGACTACATCGGCATAATCCTGGCATCGGCATGATGAGCTTTATGCCGAAGTCGGCATAAGTCGCACACCGACAGCGGGCCTGTCTCGAACACGATCCGCCGCGCCGCCGGAGCATGCCTTCGCAGCACCTTGGTGATCGCGCACGGATCGGAAGGACATTTGCCCCGCCTGACCCGCTTGCCATCGCGTCGTACAGAAATCGCCGTCTCTTTCAGGGATACGTCGAGGCCAATATATTCGCACATGGTTGTTCTCCGTCAGATGCTTGGGCTCGGCGACCGATCGTGAGCCCGTGGTTTCATCCTATCGGGGAACAACCTCCATTCCGAGATCTTCGGTTCTCCGGGTTCGGGGCGACTCGCTCCCTCGACTACCCCATGTGTGAAAACTCGGCGCTGTGCTACTCATTTTCTGAGGCAGGAGGGTGTTATGGCGGGTTTCATCGAGGGTGTTGCGCGGGATCAGACGACGCTGTTCCCGGCGCGGCTGGAGGACTGGATTGGCGAGGACGATCTGGTCCGCGTGGTGGATCTTTTTGTCGAGGAGATCGATCTGCCGGGACTTGGTTTTGCGCGGGTGGCGCCGGCACGACCGGACGGCCGGGGTATCATCCGGCGGTTCTGCTGAAGCTTTTCATCTATGGCTACCTGAACCGGCTTTCGTCGAGCCGGCGCCTGGAGCGCGAGGCCGGCCGGAATGTCGAGGTGATGTGGCTGACCGGGCGCCTCGTGCCCGACCACAAGACCATCGCGGATTTCCGCCGTGACAACGGCCCGGCCATCGCCCGGATCTGCGCGCAGTTCGTCGAACTCTGCCGCCGGATCGGGGTTCTGAAGGGCGATTGCGTCGCCATCGACAGTAGCCAGTTCAAGGCGGTCAACAACCGCGATCGGAACTTTCGGTGAATTCACACTGTGTGGGACGAAGTTGCCGTCTGGCTGGTTCCATCAAGTTGTGCCAGTCTCGCGTGACATGTTCGACTGACTTGGCGCACGAGACGAAATGGAAAAACAGGAAAGCAGCGGCTTCCAATTCAGGTATGAGGTCCGTCAATCGCCAGGCAAGGGACTCGGGGTCTTCTCGCTCGAAACGATCCCTCCGGGACAGATTGTCTGGCAGTTCATCCCGGGATTGTTTGAAATCTACGACGAGTCGGCGTTCCGTTCCCTGATCGAACCGTTGACCCACGATGAGGCTGTTTACGTGTTCACACATTCATTCGGCTTCAGGGACTTGCCGGAGTGCGTGATCAGCGTGCTGGACGACGGGGCACTGATAAACCACGACATCAAGGGCAACCTCGCTACCGGCTTCGAGATACCCATGCGGATGAAACTGGATTCATCCTCGCCGGGATACCTTCAGGATGTCCGCCATGCCTTGCTTGAAGACAGGTTTGCCCTGATTTCCTCTCGCAACATCGCGGCGGGCGAAGAGTTCACCAACAACTACTCGGAAGACATATGCGAACCGCCATTTTTCATGCGGTTGTATGAGGAATACGGGATCGTCGAAGACTACTTGGAGTGAGACTGAGTTCGGGGCTGCCTTGCAGCGTCGCATCACGGACCCGAGACGGATCCAATTGTTGATCGGCGTAAACGGCCAAGTGCGGACCTCCACCCATGTTTGCTGATGCTGCGTCGCGGCCCGTCACTGCGGTCGTTCGCTGCAAGTGCAAAGACAGAGGTCGAGCCAAATCACGCTGTACGAGACGGAGCGTGAATTCGCTGCGTATCATTCTGAGCGTCCGCTATACGCCGGCGCGGGCGCCGGCCCCGAGCCGAGGAAACCGCGGATCATCGGCGCAATCTGATCGGCATGATGTAGCCATGGCGCGTGTCCACCATCGACGATGCGCAATAGTGCGTCGGGCATTGCATCGACAGCATTGCGGCCAACTTCCTCGCCGCCAAACGGATCGTTGCGTGCAAAGATCAGCAGCGTAGGAGTATCAATCCGCGCCAGTTGATCCCGGCCAAGCGCCATCCCGGGGCGGGCGCCGTGCAATCCGATCAGCGCACCGAGCATGGACAGGAACGTCGGCTCGAAACCGGGCAAACGTTCGGTTGCCAACAGCAGGTCGGCGATGGTCGATGGCAGTGGGTATTCATTGACCATCCTGGACAATTGTTCGACCTGTCGGTGCGAGGGCGGCTGAAGCCGCATCATCATCCGGCCAAGACCTCGTTTCGAGAGCAATCTCATCGGGAGCGGTGCAGAGGTGTTCAATAACAGCGCCGGGCAACCAATGTGGACAAGGGCACCGACACGATCAGGCTGGTCGATCGCGAACCACGACGCCCAACTCGAACCCAGCGAATTGGCAATGATAGTTGGCCGGTCGAGCTTCAGCCCGTCCAGAACCTGCCCCAGGAAGGCAATCGCCGTTGCCCTCAGGTCTTGCGCAATCGTTGGCGTCGTGTCCGTCAGCCCGTAGCCCGGCAGGTCGACCGCATGAAGCGTCAGGCCGTTCAGCTTGCACATCAGTGGGGCAAACATCGCGGCAGGTGTGCCAATGCCGTTGACAAGGATTGCAGGCGGTCCGTCGCCGGCGACCAGCACCTGGGCGCGCCCGCCAACAATCGGGGTTTTCACGAACCGCTGTTCGAATTCCACGCCGAAATGAGCAAGGGTCGCCGATTGAGCCGCGAGAAATGCTTGTTCCTCCACCGGACCGCTCCTATTACTTGAGTTTACAGGATGTAAAGCAGGCTATGGGTGGGTTTACACTATGTCAAGTGAAACTTCGGATTATGGCAGTTCCGAGACACGCGCTCATATCCTGAACGTGAGTTGGGATTTGATCGCCTGCCATGGGTCGACTCTCAAACTGACCGAAGTCGCCAAGAAGGCCAAGGTTTCGCGGCAGGCACTTTACCTGCATTTCGGCGATCGAGCCGGCCTGGTCATGGCGCTCGTTCAGCATATGGACCAAACGCTCGATCTCGGAACCAGACTGGCGCATGTCCGGGAGGCGTCCGATGGCGCTGAGATTCTGGATCGCGTCATGCGCCTCAATCACCATTTCTGGTCGGAGGTATATCCCGTTGCCCGGATTTTGGCAGCGGCGCAAGATGGCGATGCGGCGCTTCGCGCGGCCTGGCGGGATCGATTGACGTTTCGCCACAAAACCTTCGCGGGAGTAGTCAACAGGATCGCTGAGTTGGGCGAATTGTCACCTGACTGGGGGCTGGAGGAGGCGGCCGACCTCCTCTACGCCACCGCGCATTTCGATTCCTGGCGCGAACTCACGCAACATCTTGGCTGGACCGAGGAGCGATATGCCGCACGAATGGCCCGGTTCCTCAGCGGCGCGTTGCTGAAGCCTTCATAGAGGTTTAGCCGAAACGGGGCGCTCGGTTTCCTCAATGACGGCCCAATGTGGGCGTCCACTATCGGTTCCAACGCCGCAGCGCAGTCCACCGAAGTGGCCGTTCAGGCACAGCGCAGCACGTTCGGGCGCGGCGGCGCCGGCAATAAAACGCCAGGACTGGGCCGCGGGTGGCAGGGCGAGCACGCGGCGGGGCGCATCGGTGTCAAAAGGTCCAATCCCGGTTGCAAAGCCGCACATGACCTTTGCGCACACGCGCCTGTCAACGCCGGGCCTGCATGTCTACGTCACGGATGCAATGTGAATGGAGGCCAGAATGCCCACACCGAAAATCGCCGTCATCTTCTATTCGACATACGGGACCAACCATCAGATCGCCGTCGAAGCCGCCAAGGCTGCTGAGGCCGCAGGCGCGGAGGTTCGCCTGCGCCGTGTCGCCGAGACCGCGCCCAAGGAGGTCGTCGAAGGACAGGACGCCTGGAAGGCACAAGCCGACGCGATGGCCGACATTCCCGAGGTTGGCCCGGAGGACATGGAATGGGCCGATGGCTATTTCTTCTCCGCGCCGACCCGATACGGGGTGGTGGCCAGCCAGTTGCGCGCCTTCATCGACACGTTGGGGCCGCTGTGGATGGAAGGCAAGCTGGCCGACAAGACGGTCACCGCCACCACGAGCGCGGGCAATACCCATGGCGGGCAGGAAACCACGCTACTGACGCTTTATCCCACCTTCATGCATTGGGGCGCGATCCTGGTGGTCCCCGGCTACACCGATCCCGTCATTTTTGAATCCGGTGGCAACCCCTATGGCTATTCGGCCAAGGCCGGGGAATTCGACGATGCCGGCCGCGCCTCGGTGGCGCACCAGGCACGGCGATTGGTCGAAAAGACGGCCAAACTCGCCGCATGAACGGTTCAGCGGCGCGCGGATCAGTTGGGTGTGCCGCGCGCAAATGACAGCAACGCGCTCGAAAAGACTTGCTGCGGCGCGGTGCCGAGACCCCAGCTTGCGGCCACGCCATCGTCTAGTTCGGCCCAATGTATGTGTCGGCTGCTGTTCGCAAGCGAGAATTTGGCACGATTTCGGAAATCGCTCATAGGTATCCGGCCTATTGATCGGCTCGCGGGCCGTGGCCTTGATGGGGTTACGCACGCGCCTTGGTCTCATTACCGGCAAGGTCGATCATGACCGTTTGGGCCGTCAGACTCCGGGGGGCGGCGGGCGGCCTGCCGATGGGATTGGCGAGGATGCGGGCGAGATTTGCAAGAGAAGTAAAGCATTGAGCAACGCCCGGGTACAGAAGGATGATGAAGGAGAGTACTGCGAATGTTTCCTGAATAGGCGGCTCTCGCAGAGCGCCGGTCAGTGCGCGCCGCCGCCTCCAAGGCCGGCGCCGGCCGCAAGAGCAACCCACACCTTGATGCGGAGCAGTACTGCCTTAAGCAAGCCCAATGCCTCGATGCCGTGCGCGATCACAGTTCCCTCCATCGGTCCTGTAACGTGCGTCGTATAGGTTTGCAGTATACAACTCGTTCCGTCGACGAGGAGCGCTGCGTGCTCCGGATACACCATTGTGAAGTAGACTACCGCCTCACCGTTTCGCACGAACTCTTGTGGCTCGAGTAGGCGACCCGTCGGGGACAACTGCCCGGCAGCGATTGCGTCCTGAATCCGGGTGACGCGCGCTGGAAGGACAGAGTTTTCCATCGAGACATTGAGACTGCTCTCGCAGGCGATCTCGGCCGCCATGCCGACATGTAGTATCGACAAGGCCACTTGCGAGAATCGAGCGACGACCACCAATGGCTCGTCGGCGCGGCGGTCGGGCACGATGGCCATCGCCGGCCGAACCGCTAGTTGTGCTGCGCGTGCACCTTCGGTCAGCGTGACTTGCTCAACTATGCCTGCCACCCGAGAGTGGACTACGGTTTTGTCCAGTTCTACCTGTGCCTGCTCCAGCGCTGCCGCGGCACTTTCCCTGCGCGCAGGTAGGACGACTTTGAGCTCCGCATTGGCTGCGTCAAGCTGTGATTGCGCGGAAGCCACATCGGCTGCCCGTGAGGCTCTCTCGCTTACCGCGGTTTCCTGTTCGACTTCGCGGAACGCAGCTGAGTTGTTTGTGCGCAACTCTTCCTGTAGATCGAGACGCTCCTGAGCTCGCACCAGCTGCGCATTGGCACGGTCAAGCATCGCCTGCATGGCGGCGACGTTCGCCTCAGCCGAGGTGACGGTGGCGTTGACTTCGTCGAGCTTGCTCTGCGCAAAATCCAGCGCGGCACGCTGTCGGGCGTCATCAACGCGGAAGAGCACGTCACCGGGCGCAACTCTGGTGTTAGGCCGCACCGCTACCTCGGTTACGTCTCCGCCTGTCTCGGCAACCACCGGCACCGTTCGGAATGGAATGAAACCCGTGTAGGATTTCGGGTGGTAGTAGAAGACGGCGAAGAAGACGATGAGTGCGAGCACCATCCATGCAAATACCGCAAAATGCACGTTGTAAAGAGTAACGGGTTTCCCCTCCCAGCGAAGGTATAGAATGCGCAGGACCAAGGGGATGGATGTAATCAATAGCTCAAGCATTACGCGGTCCATCACCAATCGGGCGACCAGGCTCTCCCGCTGCATCGGGCTCAGTTACGGAAGCATTTCGTTGCTGACCGCCAGCGTCCGGCTGCGTTTCGGCGGTCCACCCATCAGGAGTTTCGACGGGCAGGTTTTCGCTTCGCGGGAGCGCGTCAGGGGCGTGCGACCAAAGCATGAAGTCTCGGGCCAACGCCGCCGCGATCAGCGCCAAGGGAAGCAGAATGCTGAAATGCGACAGCGGCGGGAACACCTCGAAGGCGAGTGCGATTGTCAGCAGTGTCGGCACGGTCGTTCGCAAAGGCGTATCCGCGCTACGGTGCTCGGCATAGCGGTCGAACCGCGCATACAGGTGCAACAAGAGTAGGACGAACAGCAGGAACACCACGAGGCCAACGTAGGCAAATGTGTCGGTCTCGCCGGGTGCGGTCCACCAAGCCGGCGCCGGGCTCTCTGCACTTAGATCGGCCAAGATGATTTGATCCCTTTTTCGTACGAATTATCTGTTTCAAACGCTTGCCACCATTAGACAAGAGAGTGTTCTACACGACATACGCACGATTGTATCGGCGAGCAGGTTACGGCCCGAACGAGTTTTGTCAAAGGGATTTTGCTTGAGAGGGGTGAGCTATGCCGAGAAATGGGTGACGCGGTTTGAAAGGGCGGCGTATCGTGGCGGGTGATCAAGCCAGCCAGAATTTCCGTCGATCATCACAGTCTTCCTTTCACCGTGCTCTGCGGCCGGACCTGCCATGATCCGTGCGAAGACGCCCTTGTCGCGCAGGCGATTTAGGGTTGGATGGTCAAGCATTCCGTTTCTCGCCAATGGAAGTAGCTGGCGCATCCCGGTCAGGCGGGCCCACTCTTTTCAGCGGCGGACCCAGCCCGAGACGCCGCGCGCCTCCGCTTGTTGCTTCGTCCAGGCACGGAACCAGACGCCTTGCACCCGTCCCGTCACATGCACATGTCTCGCCTTCATCGTCCCACCCGTGTTCTGGTCGCGCTCATCGTCCTCTGGTCTCAACGGGGGCCACCTTGTCTTTCACGAAGCCGAACACAGGTTACCGTGAATGAGCGAAAATTACCATGTTTCCCGACCACTCGCCGTACCATCCGGCCGGTTCAACCGGTTCGCGCGTCTTGGTACGATGACGGCCGGCATTGCGGGGAACATGGGGTTGCAAGCCCTGGTCGGGATCGGTCGCGGCACACGTCCCCACCTGCGCAGCTTGCTGGTGACGCCCGGCAACATGCGCCGCATTGCAGATCAATTGGCCCAGATGCGCGGCGCGGCGATGAAGGTCGGCCAGTTGATCTCGATGGACGCCAGCGAGGTTCTGCCGCCGGAACTGGCCGATATCATGGCCCGCCTTCGGGATCAGGCACATTTCATGCCGCCCAAGCAACTCAAGCAGGTTCTGACCCGCAATTGGGGATCCGACTGGTTGCAGTCGTTCGAGCGGTTCGACGTGCGGCCGATCGCGGCCGCCAGTATCGGGCAGGTCCATCGCGCAGTGCTGAAGGACGGCCGCGACGTGGCGATCAAGGTGCAATATCCCGGCATCGCCCGCAGCATCGACAGCGACGTCTCCAACGTCGGTGCCCTCGTGAGGCTGTCCGGGCTGTTGCCCAAGAACTTCGATCTCGCGCCTTATCTGGAGGAGGCGCGCCGGCAGCTTCGGGAAGAAACCGATTACGCGCGGGAAGGCGGGGCGCTCACGCACTTCGCCGATTTGCTCTCGGGGTCGGAGACGTTCCTTCTGCCCGAGTTTCATGAGGATTGGAGCACGCCGGAGATCCTCACGATGTCCTACATCGAGGGCGCCCCGATCGAAACGCTCGCCCTCGGGCCACAGGAGGAGCGCGACCGCGTCGCGGCCGCGCTGATCGATCTGACGCTCCGCGAGGTGTTCGAATTCAACGTCACCCAAAGCGATCCCAACTTCGCCAATTACCGGCACGATGCCGAGACAGGGAAGATCATCCTGCTCGATTTCGGCGCCACGCGTCACCTGGATCCGTCTCTCGCGGACGGCTACCGGCGGCTGATGCGGGCCGGGCTTGCCGGGAATGATGCGGCATTGCGGGAGGCGGCGATGGAAATGCGGTTCATCGACGGCGACGGCGCGTTCGACGACCGCATCCTCGCGATGATGCGCGCCGTGTTCGAAGCGGTGAACGCGGACCGGATGTTCGATTTTTCCGACCGCACCCTCTCCGATCGGCTCAACGCGCAAGGCATGGCGCTGGCCGAAGCCGGTTACACGCCCCCGACCGTGCCGATGGATGTTTTCTATCTGCAGCGGAAATTCGGCGGCATGTTTCTGCTGGGCAGCCGGCTTGATGCCGTGGTGCCGGTGCGTGAACATCTGGAGAGATATGTGTCGTGACTGCGCAACGCGCAGCCGCGTCCGAACCTTGCGGCGATCACACGTGTTCTGGCGCGATGATCCGCTTGAGTGTCCGGTAATCGCGGCCGATGGAGACATCGATCCCCAACCGCGCGGCCTCAAGGGCAAAGCGCTTGTCCAATTCATCGGCGCCAGGTCCCGGGGCGCGCAGGATGATCCGCCGCACCCGGCCCGGATGCCGTTTCGCCGCGTCGAAATAGACTTCCGCGTCATGCTGCCCGGTATCCCCGATCAGCACGAAGGAAAGCTCCGGGTTGGCCGCGAAGATGGTATCGATGGCGGAACCCTTGTGGCTTCCGTGGCTCTTCGTGATGAACTGATCCTTGTCGATGCCGAGGTCGCGCAAAAAGAACGGCCCGCGCACGAGACCCGCGCGGTCGAACACCCGCTCGAGGAAATCGTGCAGGTTCCAGGGGCTGGAGGACACATAGAAGACCGGGTTGCGCCCGACATGCAGCCGCGCGATCAGTTCCACGGCGTCGGGAAAGACCTCGCGCGTCATGCTGTTGCCGGTGAATGTCGTCCAGAGGTTGAGCGCGAGGGAATAGGCGCCGGTGCGCATCATCGTGTCGTCGACATCCGAGATGACGCCGAACGTCGCTGCCGGGTTCGTGACCGTCACAGGCAAATCGACCCTGCTCGCCGCGCGGCCGTCGATCTCGGCGGCGATGTCCGTCATGCCGCCATCGCAGGGGTTGGGAAGATGCAGGGTGAAATACCCCTCTTCGTCGGAGATCGCCGAGATGCCCGTATCGTACGCCCTGATGGTGACGCCGGGCACTTCCCTGGTGATGAAGCGCGCGATCACTTGCCGGAAGTTTCTCAAACGGCCTTGGCCAGGTGTCGGTTTGCTGCCGGTCCGTGACATCAGCACGCGGCCGCGCGCCACGAGACCGTCCGGCGTCGAGTAGCCGATGTAGGGTTCGATGACTGCGTTGTCCGCGGACGCATTCGGTCGCAGGCGGTCGACTGCCGTTTCGATCCGCCAGATCGTGCGCGTGAGGGCCAGCTTCCAGGACACGCGCCCCTTAGACAAAGCCAGGCGCGGCATTGTCAAGGCAGGCGGGCGCAGACGCCTCCAACACCGCGTCCCACAGGCTTTACTTCACGACCTGCAACGTCCGGACTGTGTAATTTAACTCAATGCGGCCGAGGACCCCGTCACTCAACGTCATGCGATACCTGCTCGCCGGCCGCACGCCCCCGATGGCCGGAACGGTTCCGCAGAGCATCGCCTCATCCTCCGCCAGCGGACAGTTTTCGAGCAGGTGTTCCAGCGGCCGGATCGCCCCGAGCGTTCCGTCCTGATACGCCGTGTCGCCGTCGATCCAGGTGCGCAGGGACACGTCGTCCAGCCTGTCCGCCAGCGCGTCGTAAGGCCACAACTGCCCGGAAAGCACCTTCTGGCAGGCCTGCTTCGAATGCGCGACGGACGTGGTTTCCAGCCAGCGGTCGGTGTGATCGGACGCAAGTCCGAGCCAGAGCCTTCCGCCGGTCCGCAGAAGCAGGGGCTCCGCCTCTCCGGACGTCTCCGTCCCGAGGACCTGGATGATGTCGGACTGCGTCGCAAGGCTCGGCGAAACGGCGTAATAGAGCGGCACGGTCGAAGGACGCGGCACTCCGATTGCGGCCAGTTCCTCGATATGGTGCTCCACCGCATCGGAATTGCGCCCGGTCCACCCGGCAACCACGAGGCGGCGGATATCGCAGGTGATCTCGCCGTCGGGCGTCTGGAATGTCGTCATATCGCTTCCCTTCCGTTGCATACTGGCCGACACTTCTCCGCGAAGATGAAGACACCCAACCTCGACCAGCTTGGCACATTCCTCGCCGTGATCCGCCACGGCGGGTGAATCGTGCGGCAAAAAACTTGAACCTGTCACAACCGGCCGTGACGGCAAGGATAAAGAACCTCGAAGCGGCGATCGGCAAGCCCCCGTTCGACAGGATGCCTCAAGGTCTTCGCACGACGCGGGAGGCCGACGTGATGATCGGCTACGCCGAGCGGTTCGAGAGCCTCGTGGAGCGGGACCTTGTCGACTCGAGCGCGCACCGGCGGCTCATCCGGATCGGTGCGGCGGAGACGGTGACGCAGACATGGCTCCCCGATTTCATCTCGCGACTTCACCGGGAGTTCCCGGTGATGACCGTGGACATCAATGTCGACATCTCGCCGAACCTGCGCGCATCGCTGCTCGCGCGGGAGATCGACCTTGCGTTCCTGCTTGGTCCGGTGTCCTAGCCGACGGTGAAGAACGTGGCACTGCCGGTTTTCGACCTTGCCTGGTTCGTGGCCGCGGATCGTGCCGACAAAGATGCCGCCGTGCTTCTGTCGCGGCCGGCGATCACCTATGTGCGCCAGACCCGGCCGTTCCGAGAACTGTGGCAGCGCCTGCTCGAGGAGGTGGGGCCCCGCGCGCATCTTCACCTCTTCGTCGCTGTCGGCGATTTTCCGGCTGGTCGAGGCCGGTATCGGGGTCGCGGCCCTGCCGCGCGCGATGGGGCGGCTGCTCGTGAAGGAGGGCCGGAACGCGGAGTTCGACCCCGGCTGGCGTCCGGCTCCGCTGCAGTTCACCGCGAGCTGGATTGGCGAACCGCCTGATGCGATGGAAGAAAAGGCCGCGCAGACTGCCCTCAAGGTCGCGTCCGGGTCGGACATATAGAGAATCCTGATGCAAATGATTTCAATCAAACGATTTGCTTTTATCCCCCGCTCCATGGGATGCCTTGAGTGAGAGGGAGCCTCCGTGACAGCAAACTACCGGCAATTGCAGAAAGAGAGCGTGGGCGGCATCAGGGCCGCGATCCGCTCCGGCCGCTATGCGTCCCATACCGCGGGACTGGCCGCCGGCAAGCTGCAGGCCAATATCGCGATCATGCGCGAAGCCGCCGCCCTCGACTTCATGCGGTTCTGCCAGCGCAATCCCAAGCCCTGTCCGCTGGTCGGCGCCTCCGACACAGGGGATCCGATCCTGTCGACGCTTGGTGCGGAGATCGACATCCGCACCGACGTTCCGGTCTACAACATCTATCGCCATGGTCGCCTCGAACGGTCGGTCACGGACATTTCTGACCTTTGGGAAAACGATTTCGTCGCGTTTGCGCTCGGCTGTTCGTTCACCTTCGAAGCTGCGCTGATGGAGGCGGGAATTCCGCTCTGGCACATCGACAACGACACGACGGTGCCGATGTTCCGCTCCGGGATCGAAACGGTTCCCGCGGGCCCGTTCGGCGGGCGCATGGTCGTGTCGATGCGCGCGATCGACGCCGGGCAGGTCGAGCGCGCAGACGAAATCGCGGCGCGATATCCGCTGGCGCATGGGCGGCCCGTTCACGCCGGCGATCCCGCAGAGATCGGCATCGCGGATGTCACCAGCCCCGATTGGGGAGATCCGGCACCCGTCGAGGGCGGGCAGGTCCCGGTCTTCTGGGCCTGCGGCGTCACCCCGCAGGTCGCGCTGGAAAACGCCGGCGCTCGATATCTGCATCACGCACAAACCCGGACACATGCTGATCACGGACGTGCCGGAGGACGCGGAGATCCCGATCCTCCGGACGCACTGAAACCACCAACACTGCAAGGGAGAGCAAACATGAAAACCAAGCTAATCGCATTCGTCGCCACCACGGCGCTCACGGCCGTGCCCGCTGTCGCGCAGCAACTGAATGTCGTCGGCAGCTGGTCGAGCCTGCCGCTGCACAAGGAGTACGAGGTCCCATTCTGGACCGAGACGCTGCCCGCGAATTCGGACCTAGAGGTTTCCCTGACGACCCATGACCAGATGGGCCTCGGTGTCGGCGACGTCTACAGGCTGCTGGGGCAGGGGGTCTACGACGTGGCCATGACGGTCGCGGACTACGCCGTGGCGGACGCGCCCGAACTCGAAGGGCTCGACGTGCCGCTGGTCGCGACGGACGCGGAGTCGGCGCGCAAGATGGTGGAGGCGGCGCGGCCCATGGTCGACGACATCTTTGCGGACACCTTCAACTCCAAGGTCCTCGCCATCGCGCCCTATCCGCCGCAGGTGGTGTTCTGCAACGCGGAGATCGGTGGGCTCGGAGACTTGCAGGGCAAGAAGGTCCGCGCGTCGGGACGGATGACGGCGAAGCTGCTCGAAGCCTTGGGCGCCGAAGGCATCAACGTCGCCTTCTCCGAGGTGCCGGGCGCGCTCCAGAAGGGTGTGGTCGATTGTGCCGTGACCGGTGCGGGGTCGGGTTATTCGGCGGGCTGGTGGGAGGTGTCGACGCACCTGATGCCGATCCCGCTCGGTGGCTGGGATTCGGTCGTCACGGCGATGAACATGGACAAGTGGAACAGCCTCGACGCGGAAACGCAGGAGACGATCCAGACCCTGATCAAGGCCGAGTTCGAAGATCCGGCCTGGGCGTCGGCGCAAACCGCGCTGCAGAACGACATCGCGTGCCTGACCGGGAACGGCGAATGTTCATATGGCGAGGCCCGGGGCATGACGCTGGTAGAGGCCACGGACGAGGATTTCGCGAAGGCCGAGGAAATACTCGTCTCCGAAGTCCTTCCCGGCTGGGCCGAACGCGCAGGCGGCGACTGGGCCAAGCGCTGGAACGACAGCGTCGGCGTGGTCGTCGGCGTGACCATCCCCGTCGAATAGACGACGGAAAGAGGGGCGAGAAATGACAGCGGAAACCGTCATCGGAACATTGCGGCGCCTCAATGCAGGCGTCGCGATCCTCGTCGGTCTCCTGCTTCTGGCCTGCGCGACATTCGTTCTGCTGGACATCGTCCTGCGCCAGTTCGGCGCCTCGTTCGGCGGGACGGACGAGATCTCGGGCTACGTCATGGCGATCGCGACGTCCTGGGGAATGGCGTACACGTTCCTCGAACTCGGGCATGTCCGGATCGACTTCCTGCGGGCCCGCCTGCCATCGAAGGGACGCGCGGTCATGGACCTGTTCTCGCTCCTGGTCCTCGCCGCCGTCATCACGCTCGTGGCGTGGCAATGCTGGCCGGTGCTGGCCAACTCGATCAGCGAACGGATCGACGGCGAACACCAATCTCGAGACACCGCTGGTGCTTGTGCAGGCGCCCTGGTTCGCGGGATGGGTCTGGTTCGCGGTCACCTCCTGGATCACGCTGATGGCCGCACTGGTCCTGGTGATGAAAGGGCGTCTCTCCGAAAGCGAGGCCGCGATCGGCGTTTTCGCCGAGACGGAGATGCTCAAATGATCACCTATGTCTCCGTCGGGCTCCTCGGCCTGCTGGCGCTCTCCATTCCGGTGGGAATCGTGCTCTTTCTGCTCGGCATCGGCATCGACCAGTTCTTCACGCCGTTCCCGCTGCTGCGCGGGCTTGGCAACCTCGTGTGGTCGTCGTCCAATTCGGCCACGCTGATCGCCATTCCCTTCTTCGTCCTCCTTGGCGAGATCCTGGTCCGGTCGGGGGTCGCGACACGCACCTATGCCGCGCTCGACAAGTGGATCTCCTGGCTGCCGGGCGGCCTCATACACGCCAACATCGCGACGGCGACGATGTTCTCCGCGACCTCCGGATCGTCCGTCGCCACGTCGGCGACCGTCGCGACGGTGGCGATGCCGCAGGCGGAGCGGCTGGGCTACGACCCCAAGCTCTTCTCCGGCGCCATCGCGGCCGGCGGCACGCTCGGGATCATGATCCCTCCCTCGATCAACCTGATCGTCTACGGGTTCCTGACGCAGACCTCGATCCCGCGGCTTTTCCTGGCAGGGCTGGTTCCCGGTCTTCTTCTGGCGCTCAGCTTCATTCTGATCACGGCGCTGATCTGCACCGTCCGCCCCGCTCTCGGCGGCGAAACCCGCTCGTTCTCGATGAATGAAAGGCTTCGGGGCCTCATCGATCTGGTCCCGATCCTGCTTCTCTTCGCGGTCATCATCGGCGCGATCTACAACGGGTGGGCGACCCCGACGGAGGCCGCAGCGGTCGGCGTCGCCGGCGCATTCCTCATCGCGCTTTTCATGGGCGGGGTCAGTTTCGACATGCTCCGGCAGAGCCTTTTGGGGACGGTCAAGATCACGTCGATGATCATGCTCGTCGTGATCGGCGCGTCATTTCTCAACTTCACGCTGTCGTCGGCGGGTTTGGGGAACCAGCTGCAAGCCTTCCTCGAAGGCATGGGCCTCGACGCGCTGGGAACGATACTCGTCGTCGTGCTGATCTACATCGTGCTCGGGTTCTTCATCGAAACGCTGAGCCTGATGGTGGTGACGATACCGATCATCGTTCCCCTCGTCATTGCGCAGGGATACGATCCGATCTGGTTCGGCATCCTGATGATCGTGCTGATCGAGATGGCCCTGATCACCCCGCCGGTAGGCCTCAACCTCTACGTGGTGCAGGGCGCGCGGCGGAGCGGGAACATCAGCGATGTCATGCTGGGCGCCTTGCCCTACGTGGCGATGATGCTGCTGATGGCGGGCCTTCTGATCGCCTTTCCCGCAATCGCGCTCTGGCTGCCCAGCATACTCTGAAGACGCATCGATTTTGAAAAAGATTGCAGCTTCGGGCCGAACCTGGCTCGCGGTATCTCGACGAAAAAGCGGGTAAGGCAACCAGAACCGAACAAAAACGAAAGAGTTTGTTGACAGATCGTGTGCAATCATGCTCGTTTGAGGCAAATGTCCGACGCTTCCAAATCAGCCGGTGCCGAAGGTGCGCCGACCGATCTTTTGATCGTCGGCGGCGGCGTGAACGGCTGCGGCATCGCCCGCGACGCGGCGGGGCGCGGGCTTTCGGTGACGCTGGTGGAGCGGGGCGACCTCGCGCAGGCGACCTCGTCGGCCTCGACCAAGCTCTTTCACGGCGGTCTGCGGTATCTCGAATTCTTCGAATTCGGCCTTGTCCGCAAGGCGCTGATTGAACGGGAAACGCTGCTGCGCGCGATGCCGCACATCTCCTGGCCCATGCGGTTCGTGCTGCCATACCATCCCGAGATGCGGTTCGAGGGGAGCACGCCGACTTCCCGCCTGCTGACGATGTTCATGCCATGGATGAAGGGGCGGCGCCCGGCATGGCTGATCCGGCTCGGTCTTTTCCTCTACGATCACCTGGGCGGGCGCAAGATGCTGCCGGCCACGACGACGGTGGATCTGCGCCACGCGCCCGAAGGCGAGGCGCTCGACGCGCGGTTCGAGACGGCGTTCGAGTATTCCGACTGCTGGGTCGAGGATTCGCGGCTGGTGGTGCTGAACGCACGCGACGCCGAGGCGCGCGGCGCCGACATCCTGACGCGTACGGAACTGGTTTCGGCCGAGGTCCGCGACGGCATCTGGCACGCCGAATTGCGCGACGCCGAGACCGGCGAGACCGCGACGCGGACCGCGCGGATGCTGGTCAACGCGGCCGGCCCCTGGGTGGCCGACGTGATTGCCGGACGGATGCGCCGCAACACCGAGGAGCATGTGCGGCTGGTGCGCGGCTCGCATATCGTGACGCGCAAGCTCTTCGACCACGACAAGGCGTATTTCTTTCAGGGGACCGACGGGAGGATCATCTTCGCCATCCCCTACGAGACCGATTTCACCCTGATCGGCACGACCGACACCGAACATTCGGATCCGTCGGAGCCGCCCGTGTGCACCAAGGCCGAGCGTGACTACCTGCTGGCCTTCGCCTCCGGATACTTCGCCCGCCCGGTGACCGTGGAGGATATCGTCTGGACCTATTCCGGGGTCCGGCCTCTCTACGATGACGGGGCGGCGTCCGCGACGGCGGCGACGCGCGATTACGTTCTGAGCGTGGACGAGGGTGCGGGAGCGCCGGCGCTCAACGTGTTCGGAGGCAAGATCACGACCTATCGCAAGCTGGCCGAGGACGCGCTGAAGAAGATCGGCGCGCATCTGCCGCTGGACAGGGACGCCTGGACCGCGGGCGTGCCGCTGCCGGGAGGCGATTTCCCGGTGGACGGGTCGGAGCGATTGGCGGAAGATCTGCGTGCGGCGTATCCGTTCCTGACCGAACGCTGGGCACGACGGCTTGTGCGGGCCTATGGAACCGAGGCGCGCAAGGTGCTGGGAGATGCAGCGAAGGAACAGGATCTTGGCCGGAATTTCGGGCAGGAACTGACCGCGCGCGAGGTGGACTGGCTGATGGAGCGCGAGTACGCTCGGACCGCAGACGACGTGCTGTGGCGGCGAACTAAACTGGGGCTCAGGCTGTCGGCCGATGAGGCCGCCGACCTCGACGGCTACATGAACGAACGCAACGCGGACCGCCGCGGAATAGAACACGGCACCCTCGAAGGGGTGGCACTGTGAGGACGAGGATGACGCTGACGCTGGACGGCGTTTCGAAGGTCGTGGGGGACCGGACGCATATCTAACCGACCGATCTGACCCTCGAGAAGGGCACGATGAACGTGTTCCTCGGCCCTACGCTATCGGGGAAGACATCGCTGATGCGGCCTATGGCCGGGCTCGACCGGCCGGCGACGGGGCGGATCCTGTGGAACGGCGAGGACGTGACAGGCCAGCGCGTGCAGGATCGGGGCGTCGCCATGGTCTACCAGCAATTCATCAACTACCCGACGATGACCGTCTACGACAACATCGCCTCGCCGATGCGCCTGCTGGGCAAGCCGAAGGACGAGATCGACCGTGCCGTGCGCGAGGCCGCCGAGCTCATGAAGCTGACCCCGATGCTCGAACGCAAACCGCTGGAGTTGTCGGGCGGCCAACAGCAGCGCTGCGCGCTGGCCCGTGCACTGGTCAAGGATGCGGGGCTGGTGCTGCTCGACGAGCCTCTGGCCAACCTCGACTACAAGCTGCGCGCGGAGTTGCGCGTCGAGATCCCGAAGATCTTCGAGGCGTCCGGCTCCATCTTCGTCTATGCCACGACCGAGCCGGAGGAGGCGCTGCTGCTCGGCAGCAACACCGTAACGCTCTGGCAGGGCAGGGTGACGCAGTTTGGCCCCACGGCGGAGGTCTACCGCCAGCCGGTGGACGCGACGACTGCGCGGGTCTTTTCCGACCCGCCGATGAACTTCCTGCAGATCACGAAGCAGGGCAGCCGGCTGGTGTTCGGCGATGGCAAGTCGGTCGAGGCCAAGGGCGCGCTTGGCGATCTGCCGGACGGGCGCTTTACCGCCGGCTTCCGGCCCAATCACGTCGAGATCGAGCCGAACGCGGCCGACAGCATCGAGTTCGAGACCAAGCTGGCCGTGTTCGAGATCACCGGCTCGGAGACGTTCGTGCATCTCGATCACCACGGGGCGCGTTGGGTGGGACTGATCCACGGCATCCGGAAACTTGATATCGGCTTGCGCGTGCGATGCCGGCCCTGAAGGCTGGTCCTCGCGTGACAAGTTCGCGGCGGTGCTGGAAACAGCGGCGCTGAACGAGGCCGATCTGGGCGAATATTGCCGCTCGCGCGGGCTCTATCCGGCGCAGATCGCGGCGTGGCGGGCTGCATGCGAACAGGCGAACGACCGGGATCGCAGCAGCACGGCCCGGATCGGCCAGGCGACCAGGGAAGAGAAGAAGCGGATCGGCGCCGCCGCCAGCTCCGCGCTCTCGCGCTCATGAACTTCCCAGCCGACGATTTTCCGGCTGAAGATGTCCACGATCAGGTAGAGATGGAAGAACATCCCCGCGACCGGCCCGGGCATCCAGGTGATGTCCCAGGTCCGGACATCGCAGGGTGCGCTGGCCTTGTAGCTGGCGGGAGGGTTTCGTCGGACGGGTGGTCTGGCTCGACCCCGGTGATGCTGCTGCCCATCTGCGCGCAGGATGCGGTAGAAGCTGGATTCCGAGGCCAGATACCGCCCCTGATCGGCCAGCTTCGGCACGATCCGGCTGGGCGGAAGGCTGGCGAATTCCGCTGAATTACAGGCTTCCAGCACGGCGGCGCGTTCCGCCGGGCTCAACTTGTTGCGCGGTTCCGGACGCGGCACGAGGGGACGCTGATCGGGGCGCACCTCTCCGCCCTTGGTCCAGCGCCGCAGGGTGCGGTCGCTGATGTCCAGCTCGGCGCAGGCTTTGGCGCGCCGCGCGCCAGCAGTGACGGCCTCTTCGATCAGCAGCGCGGGCTTTGGCGATGTGGGGTGCTGATCATGCGTCCTCGTCGTCCCCCCAGATCGCCCGAGCCCTTTTTCGCAGAACAAGCAGAGCTGCGGTTTCAGCCAGAGCCTTCTCCTTGCGCGCCAGGTCCCGCTCCAGATCCCTGACCCGCTTCGTCTCTTCCCTGGTCGCCTGGCCGATCCGGGCCGTGCTGCTGCGATCCCGGTCGTTCGCCTGTTCGCATGCAGCCCGCCACGCCGCGATCTGCGCCGGATAGAGCCCGCGCGAGCGGCAATATTCGCCCAGATCGGCCTCGTTCAGCGCCGCCGTTTCCAGCACGGCCGCGAACTTGTCCCGCGAGGACCAGCCTTCAGGGCCGGCATCGGCATCGGGCAGAAGCTGACCCTCGCCACGCGCCTCGGCCCGCCACTTGTGCAGCGTCGCCTCGGAAATCCCTTCCTCCCGCGACACCTGCCGAATGGCCATCTTGCTCGGCGGCAGCATCCGCCTCGGCACTGCCGCCTTGCGTTCCGGTGAGTATCCCAAGTCATCGTCCTATCCCGCCCGCCTGAAAAGTAGAGGAAAAGAGAGCAGCGGACAACTTCCTGACACAGGGGGGGGGGGGCGGTCTATGGCAACATGGACTACGGCAAGAAGGACCCCTCGCTCGGCTGGCGCTATACCGACCTGATGTCGAGCCGACGAGCCCAGCAGATGTTCTGGTACACCGCATTCACCGCCGACATGGTGGGCGAGAGCGCGGCGGCGGTTCTGAACGAGGATGGCACGCCCAAGTGGCGCATGGCTCCCTCGCCGCGTGGCGCCTACTGGGAAGACGGCATGAAGGTCGGCTACCAGGACGCCGGATCCTGGACGCTGATGCAGTCGACCCCGGTCGACCGCGCCAAGGCCGCCTGGCTTTATGCGCAGTTTGTCACGTCGAAGACGGTGGACCTCAAGAAGTCCGATGTCGGCCTGACCTTCATCCGCGAGAGCACCATCAACTCCGACCACTTCTCCGAGCGCGCGCCGCGTCTCGGTGGGCTGATCGAGTTCTACCGCTCGCCGGCGCGGGTGCGTTGGTCGCCCACGGGCACCAACGTGCCGGACTATCCGCGTCTGGCGCAGCTCTGGTGGCAGAACATCGGCGACGCGATGTCGGGTGTAAAATCCGCGCAGGAAGCGCTGGATGCGCTCTGCGAGGACCAGGAAGCGGTTCTGGAACGGCTCGCGCGGGCCGGCGGCCAGGGTGAACTCGGCCCGGTTCTGAACGAGGAGATGGGCGCGGAGCAATGGCTGTCCCAGCCGGGCGCGCCGAGGTCGAAGCTCGAAAACGAGAAGCCCGAACCGGTCACCGTCTCCTACGACGAACTGGTGAAGTCCTGGCAGGACGACAAGTAGTCTTCCAGCCGCCCCTTGGGGCAGGCTGACACTATCGGGCCACGGCGGCAGTTCTGCCGTGGCCCTTTTCATGCAGGGCTGCCGATGACATTGCGCTTGGAAAAAAGTTCGCTGCTTCCCGGTCCGTCAGGTCTCCTCCAAAACCTTTCGCGCGACCCGGAAGCACTCCAGCGCTTGCGGCACGCCGCAATAGATCCCGACCACATGAATGATCGCCCTGATTTCCTCTTGGCTCACGCCGTTGGTGATGGCGCCACGGCAATGGATCTCCCATTCGTGCATCTTGCCGAGCGCGCCGATCATAGCGAGGTTCATCATGCTGCGGGTCTTGGCGTCGATCACGTCGTCACCCCACCCGAATCCCCAGCACCAGGCCGTCATCGCCTCTTGGAACGGCCGCGTGAACTCGTCCGCCGCGGCAAGGTTCTTCTCGACATACGCGGCGCCCAGCGTCGCCTTGCGCTGCTCAAGGCCCTTGAGGAAGAGGTCTTCGTCGAAACTGCTCATCGTGTCTCCTTGCCTGCGCCGCTTCTGGGGCCGAAGTTGGTTTCGGACGTCACGGTCCAGGACGTGTTGCGTGTCCTGCAACCCATATGGACCGAGAAAACGGAGATCGCGTCCCGGCTTCGGGACAGGATTGAAAATGTCTTGTCCCGGGCGACCGTAAACGGGCACCGCAATGGCGACAACCCGGCCGGTTGGAAAGGCAGCCTGTAAAGATGGCCAAGTGAGAGTATCGACCGGCGGTGGCGCTCGACGACGTGGCGCTCTGTTGGACAGATCTGGAATTTCAGCCGTCATGCGCCGAATGCAGGAGGCCGAGGTGAAGGCGGGCCGCGCAGGGTATCTCGACCAGCAGTCCAAGCGCCCCGTAGTCCCACACGGGCTCCGTTGACCTTTCAGGTAATGGGCGGCGGAGCAGGGATGTCCGCGTGACATGGCGGAAATTGCGCCAGCGCATTCCGTTGGCTCGGAAGTGGAGCGCGGCTGTCAGCGATCCGACATGCTGGAGCGGCAGCGCGAAGTCAATGGCCGCGTGGGGCGCCTTCCTTTGCGGCGAGGCGACTTTAGATGCTAAGTGATCGGGTCAGGTGCACCGAACTGAGACGCTGAATATGGTGAGGTACGACGCACAAGCAGGACCAACGAGGCCAAATTACCTGGGATGCGCAGTTCGCGAACTCTCTTACCGTTCCCCAGACGAATTGGGGGAAAGCGGTTCGGATGATATGCTCGAAACAGTTCAGCAATCATTGGGGAAGATCACATGCGAATTGCGACCATGGCGACGGGTGGGATTGGCGGCTTCCTTGCCGTCAAGCTTGCCAAAGCGGGGCATCAGGTGGCGACGATTGCCAGGGGCTCGCACCTGGACGCAATAAGCCAGAGGGGATTGGCCCTCGATGGTCCATCCGGCGTCGACATCGTGCAACCATGGATCGCCACCGACGATACGGCGGAGGTTGGCGAGGTCGATGCGATCTTCTTCGGTGTCAAAGGCGACGCGCTGGAAAACGCAGCAAGAGCCTGCCTGAAGATGCTGGGGCCGAATACGGTGGTCGTACCCCTTCTCAATGGCGTGGAAGCCTCGGACCGTTTGCTAGAATTTCTTCCGGAGCAGAATGTCGCGAACGGCATGGCGCAGGTTTCGACGACCATCGCGTCGCCGGGCGTGATCAAGCAAACCGGAGAGTTCAATGTGTTTACCTTTGCCGAACGCGACAGCCGCCCGTCCGACCGCATCGATGCACTCCGCAAGGCCATAAACGAGGCGGGATCATCCGCACCTGAAACAAGCGATATCGAGCGGGATGTCTGGTCCAAATTCGTGTTGTTTTCGGCTGTATCCGGTGTAACGGCAGCTGGCCGCTGCACGATTGCGGATATCCTGAGCATCCCAGCTCTTGGCGACCTGTTCCGCCGGGTGGTATCTGAATCCGCCGCGATTGGCCGCGCCATGGGTGTAGCCTTGGCTCCGGACATCGAAGAGAAGACCTGGGCCATGGCGAACCGTCTTCCCTCAGCAATGCGAGCCTCGACAGCAATCGACTTGGAGAAAGGTCTGCCCCTGGAGCTCGAATGGGTGTCCGGGGCTGCAACCAGACTGGCAGCCAAAGCCGGTGTCAGTGCCCCTGCGAATGAAACGCTCTATGCTATCTTGATGCCGCACAAGGAGGGGAGGCGCTAGCGCGCTTCTTCGCCCTTTGAGATGGATGCGGAGTTTTTTGACAATGCGAACTAAGGGCTGTGTGGTATTCATCCGGCGAGGGCCGTCTGACGGGCGGGACTGGCTTTCTGTAAGAGCCTGAAGCTATGGCAGATCATAGCATCATGTCCCAAGTTGAAGTCCTCGCGGTCACGGATACCGGGCGCCGACGTCGTTGGACGAACGCCGAGAAGTTGCGGATCGTGGAGGAAAGCTGCGCGGCGCGGCGGATGGTGGCGGCGACGGCACGGCGGCACGAGATCTCTCGTGCGCTTCTGACGCGGTGGCGTCGCGAGGCACGGGAAGGCCTGTTGACCGCAGAATGCGGTCGCGCGCATTTCGCGCCGGTTGCCGTGATG
Source organism: uncultured Alphaproteobacteria bacterium (assembly GCA_963721175.1). Taxonomy (GTDB): domain Bacteria; phylum Pseudomonadota; class Alphaproteobacteria; order Rhodobacterales; family Rhodobacteraceae; genus Aliishimia. Next base: position 603,256 of record CAVRIG010000007.1, read on the forward strand.
ACGGACCCCGCGCCCAGGCCGATGACCGCCGATACGCGGGACCGGCCGGAGGGTGCGGGCCACGCCCGGGTCGAGATCATCCTGCCGAACGGGCGCCGGCTTGTGACCGCCGCCACCACCGAGGCCTCTGTCCTTGCGCGGCTCATCCAGGTGTTGGAGCGGGCATGATCGCGTTTCCGGCAGGGGTGAAGGTGTGGATCGCCGGCGGTGTCACCGACATGCGGCGGGGCATGAACACGCTGGCATTGCAGGTGCAGGAGGGGCTCGGGCGTGATCCGCATGCCGGGGAGATATTTTGCTTCCGAGGGCGTAAAGGCGATCTGGTCAAGATTTTGTGGCACGATGGCGTAGGCATGTCGCTCTATCTGAAACGCCTCGAAGCGGGCAAGTTCATCTGGCCGGTGAGCCGCACGGGCGACGCGGTCCAGATCTCCGCGGCGCAGCTCGGTTATCTTCTGGACGGAATCGACTGGCGCAACCCGCGCTGGACGCAACGCCCTGCAAAGGTTGGATAAATCGCGCTCATAGCCCTGTTTTGCATGGGCATTCCCGAACCGGCATGGTAGATCCTGGCCATGTCAGATGCCGCCTCCGAGCTTGAGAAACTGCGCGCCGAACTGGCGGCCACAAAGGCCGAACTGGCCCGGTCGAATGCCGTGGTGTCGGCGTCCGAGGCGTTGATCGCGGGCCTGAAGCTCGAGATCGCGATGCTCAAGCGCGAGAAGTATGGCCGCAGTGCCGAACGCACCGCCCGGCTGATCGATCAGCTCGAGTTGCAACTCGAGGAGCTGGAAACCGCCGCGTCGGAGGATGCCATCCGCGCCGAGCAGGCGGCGGAGAAGGCGACGAAGGTTCGCGCCTTCGACCGGCGCAAGCCGGTGAAGAAGCCGTTCCCCGAGCATCCATTGCCCGGCAGGCGCCTGCGAAGCAGGCTGCCGAGAGGGAGCCGCGCGAGCGCGTGGTGATCGAGGCCCCCGCGGCCTGCAAGTGCTGCGGGTCGGACCGGATCGTGAAGATGGGCGAGGACGTCACCGATACGCTGGAGGTCATCCCCCGGCAGTGGAAGGTGATCCAGACCGTCCGGGAGAAGTTCCCGGGGCTCCGCCCGTTCACGCCTCAAAGCGTCCACTGGACGCTTTGCCGCTCCGCGGACCGGCGCTCACCCTGCCGGGACTGCGAGAAGATCAGTCAGCCGCCCGCCCCGTTCCACCCGATCCCGCGCGGCTGGGCGGGCCCGAGCCTGCTCGCGTTCGCCATTGGTCTCGAACACATGGCGACACAATGGCTCACCGTGTTCGAGAAGTTCGGGCAGCACCAGCCGTTGAACCGGCAGGCCGAACGCTATGCCCGCGAGGGCGTCGATCTCAGCCTCTCCACGCTCGCCGACCAGGTGGGTGCGGTGACCGAGTTGCTGAAACCGCTGCATGCGTTGATCGAGGCCCACGTGATGGCGGCCGAGCGATTGCACGGCGACGACACGACTGTCCCGCTGCTGGCTCGGGGCGGCACGAAGACGGCCCGGCTCTGGACCTATGTCCGCGATGATCGGCCCTTCGGCGGCACCGCCCCGCCGGCGGTGGTCTTCCGCTTCTCCCGCGACCGGGGCGGCGAGCATCCGACCGGACATCTCACGGGCTGGCAGGGCATCCTCCAGGGTGAGGAGGATCAGACAACCGTCCAGTGGACGGTTTTCCCGACGAACGCCTATGCCGGATACAACCAGCTCTACGACCCGAAGCGTTCGCCCGGACCGGTGACCTCGGCGCTGTGCTGGTCGCATGCACGCCGCAAGTTCTTCGAACTCGCGGATGTCGAGAAGAACATCCGCAAGGGCAAGTCGCCCAAGGATATCTCGCCGATTGCCTTCGAGGCGGTGAAGCGTATCGACGCCCTGTTCGAGATCGAGCGCGACATCAACGGCAAATCCCCTGAAGAGCGGTTTGAGGCGCGGCAACGCCTGTCGGCCCCGCTGGTCGACGATCTGGAACGCTGGCTGCGCGGAGAACGGGCGCTGCTCTCGAAGCACGCCAAGGTCGCCAAGGCGATCGACTACCTGCTGTCGCCGAAGCACTGGCCGGGCTTCACCCGGTTCTTCGAGGATGGCCGCATCTGCCTCAGCAACAACGCCGCCGAGCGGTCCCTGCGCGGCGTGGCCCTCGGCAGGAAATCCTGGCTCTTTGCCGGGTCCGAACGGGGCGGACAGCGCGCCGCTGTCATGTATTCCCTGATCGGCAGCGCCAAACTGAACGGCATCGATCCGCAGGCCTGGCTCGCCGACGTCATCGCACGCATCTCCGATATGCCGGTCTCACGCCTGCACGAGTTGCTGCCATGGCACTGGAACCTCGCCACACCCCAGGTCAAGGCAGCCTGACCGCGGTCCTCGGCGAAGGTTTACGTTGTGTGCTGGCATCTGACACTTCTTGTCAGGCAGCAAAGCGGTGGACGCGGACCGTGTGACCGCAGCGCGCACAATCCAGATGTGTGCACTTGATGTGGTTTGCTGTCCGAGATTGGAAAGCGCCTGTCGCGCACCCAATCCCGGGCGAAGTGCGGCGTGCGGGCCGTGTCCTTCCCATCGAGGCGCTGCCCCCGGAACGGATTGTCGAGTGGTGTGTCGGTCAGATCTGCCCAGGTGCCGACGATCTGCGCAAGATGCCCGCAATCCTTGTTGGCCGTCTTTGTGCCCGGCGATCACACGGTCACTCCACCAGCTCGGAAAGCGAGCGCATGCGCGCGGATGATTTCGTTCACCGTCATGTCCCTGGGGTGTACCTTGGCGTCCACGCCGGCAGCGACGGTGAGAAAATTGGCGACGGTCCGTTTCCGAGGCAGAAGCCATTTGTGCCTCTGCGCATCCGATTTCTGCAGGTGCCGGGTCCTGGTCAGGTCGATGAACTCGTCGAGAACCTCTTTCGGGTTTGGCGAAACTTCGGGGACAGTACCAAGGACAGCCTCGGCAACGGCTGGAGTGGCGAGGTACTTGTTGCCGGGAATGAGCGATAAAACCCGTCCGACAATTTCCTCAATCGGACCATCGGCCAACTTCTGAACCGGAACGTACGTGTAGCCGCGACTCTCTGCCAGCCGCTTTGCTGCCAGGTAGTGGGCACGCGCGCCGGCAGCATCTCCCGCAATCAGAACCTCCCACTCGGCAATCCGGGCTTCTTCGACAGATACTGCCTTCTTACGGGCCTTGCTTTCGCTGTCGGTTCGCAGGGCAACGCGAACCTGGCCAACCGGCTGTCCGTCCTGTCCCTTTACAACGCCTTGGTAACGTTCGGGAACGCGTTTGATCAATAATACCGACCTCGATCCTTTGTGATGCCCGTGGCCAAAGACCCTTCAGCTGATCACACAACACCCGCTCAAACCATACAGGATGTTGCGGTAAGAGGTGCGGGATTCTGGCGAGCCGAGCCGGCGTTGCGGGAAATGCGCATCGCAACCTGTTACTTCAGGAATAATGAAGCATTGTCGCAGGAAGTTATTGGCGGAGAGACAGGGATTCGAACCCTGGGAGCCCGTGAAGGCTCAACGGTTTTCGAGACCGCCCCGTTCGACCACTCCGGCACCTCTCCGCGGGGGTCAGCGCGGTCTCTAGTCACGTTTCGACCATGTGGCAAGGGCAAATCCCGGCTTGCGTCACCTCTGGCACGCGGTAACCATTTGGTAACCACCCCCTTGTTCCCAGAGCATTCCACCTTACGCTTCGCTCGGGAGCAGAGTGAAGGAGAGTTGATCGTGCGCGCGATACGAAATGGAATGCTGCGGGTCGTCGTGTCCCTGTCGGTGGTGGTCTTGATGGCGACGGGCGCTCTGGCGGACCGGGCGGACCGCGACCGGATCGCGGAATTTCTCGAGGTGACGGGGTTCGACGTGGCCCTCGAAAGCATCCGGCTGAGCGCCGGGACGGCGCCGTCGATGCTGGGCATGGACACCCAGGCCTTCGGAACGCAGTGGACGCAGCTCACCGGGCGCGTCTTCGACACCGGAGAGATGCACGGCCTCGCGCTCGACATGCTGCAACAGACGTTGAGTCCGGACCTGCTCGACCACGCCAACGACTTCTACGGGTCGGACTTTGGACAGCGCATCGTCGCGGCGGAAAACAGTTCGCATCTGGTCGAGGATGACGCGGCGAAGACCGAGGCTGGCGAGGCGATCGTGTCGGCATTGGTGCGGCACGGCTCCGATCGTCTCGAAGATCTGCAACGCATGATACGTTCGATCGACAGTAGCGGAACATCCCTGCGAGCGATCCAGGAGATCCAGGTCCGGTTCCTGATGGCGGCGGCCGGCGCCGGTGTGATCGAGTTGCGGATGGACGAAGCCGACCTGCGGGCGTTCCTCTCCTCCATGGACGACGACCTGCGCCGGTCGATCCAGGTGTCCGCGCTCAGCAACGCGGCCTTTACATACCAGGCCTTTTCGGATGAAGAAGTCGAAGACTATGCCGATGCGCTTGAGCATCCCAAGATGCGCGAGGTCTACGATTTGATGAATGCCGTGCAATACGAAGTGATGGCGAACCGTTTCGAGGCATTGGCCGCGGAGATGGCGGACCTGCAGCCGAGCACCGACCTGTGATCCAGGCGCTTCGTCTCTCCCTGCTGCTCGTCTGGGTGCCGTGTCTGGGGTTGGCGGATGCCTCCTTGACGCGTCTCTACGATCTGCTGGCAATGGATGATTACATCGAAATCGCGCGCGCCGAAGGACTGGTCGATGCGGAAGACGTGTCGCAGGAGATGCTCGGGCGCCCCGCGGATGCCGGGTTCCTGGACCAGATGGGGCGCATCTACGATCCCGCGCGCATGAAGGAGACGGTCCTCGAGCCCCTGGCCGAACTGGACATTTCAGAGCGGGAGGCGGCAGTCGCGTTCTTCCAGACCGACGCGGCCCAGCAGATCACGGAGCTGGAAGTGGCGGCACGCCAGGCGATGTCCGACGAGGATATCGAACAGCGCGCGCGTCTCGCCTGGTTCGACGCCGACCAGGGCCGCCCTGAACTCGTCGCGCGAATCCACGAGATTTCGGAAGCCAACGACCTTGTGGAGCGGAACGTCGCAGGTGCGCTCAACTCCAATCTTCGTTACTTTCAGGGCATGGCCGACGGCGATGCCCTGGATCTGACGGAGGAAGAGATCCTGATCGAGGTCTGGAGTCAGGAAGAGGAAATCCGCGCCGAGACCGAGGCATGGATGGGCGGTTATCTGCTGTTGGCCTACGACCCGCTTCGACCGGACGATCTGGAAGCCTATCTGGATTTCTGGCGGAGCCCGGTCGGCGAGGCGTTGAACGCGGCGATCTTCGACGGCTTCAACGAGGTTTACGACGACATATCCTATGCGACCGGTCGGGTCATCGCCCTGCACATGGGGTCGCAGGAGCTCTGACGTTCCGGGGCTCCGCATTATTCGCCTTGCCCCCTTGACTTGCACGGCATCTGCGAAGATAAGCGCGCTGCTTCACGCGGGTCTCCCTGCGCGGGGTACATTGCAAATGACGCAGTCAAGCGCGCTGTCCGAGGTGGCCCGTCCCGAGGGATCGACGGCCGCAAACTCCCGAAACCGGGGACCGAAGGACGCGGAAGATGTGAAGGAAAGACACGATGTTCGCGGTCCTGAAAACGGGCGGCAAGCAGTACAAGGTTTCCTCCGGCGATACGCTCCGGGTGGAAAAGCTGGCTGCAGATGCCGGAGAGAAAGTCCAGTTCAACGACGTCCTGATGATTGGCGGAGATGCGCCGTCGGTCGGCGCGCCGTTCGTCGATGGCGCGGCCGTTCAGGCCGAAGTGATGGAGCAGATCAAGGGTGACAAGGTCATCCACTTCGTCAAGCGCCGCCGCAAGCACGGCTCGAAGCGCACGAAGGGCCACCGCCAGCAACTGACCCTGCTGCGCGTCACCGAGATCCTCGCGTCCGGCGCCGGTACGTCCGGCGTGAAGGCCGCCATCGGCGCGGGATCCGTCCCCGCGCCGGCGAAATCCGAAGCACCGCAAGCAGAAGCGCCCAAGGCAAAGAAGTCCGAAGCGCCAAAGGCAAAGCCGGCGACCGCGAAGGAAGCGGCACCCGCGGCGGAGGAATCCGACGATCTCAAGAAGCTCTCCGGGGTCGGCCCGGCGCTGGAGAAGAAGCTGGTGGAGGCGGGCATCACGACGTTCGCGCAGATCGCCGCATGGACGGAAGACGACATTGCTGATATGGACGAGAAATTGTCGTTCAAGGGTCGTATCCAGCGCGAAGGCTGGGTCGAACAGGCCAAAGAGTTGGCCAAAGGCTAAGGAGAGAGATCAATGGCACACAAGAAAGCAGGCGGTTCCTCCCGTAACGGTCGCGACTCCGCGGGCCGTCGCCTTGGCGTGAAACTCTATGGCGGTCAGTCCGCCATTCCCGGCAACATCATCGTGCGTCAGCGCGGCACGAAGTTCTGGCCGGGTCAGGGCGTGGGCATGGGCAAGGATCACACGATCTTTGCGACCGATGAAGGGGCGGTGACATTCCACAAGGGGATCAAGGGCCGCACATTCATTTCAGTACTTCCGGTGGCGGAGGCCGCGGAGTAAGCCGACAACCTTTCAATGGTTTGAAAACAGGGGATCGGCAGGGCGCTGCCGGTCCCCTGAAACTTTTGGGACCGCTAGATGACCGATGTCTCCAAGACCCAGGCACAGGGCGACGCGCAGCCGAACGTTCATCGCAAGCGTCGCCGTCTGTTCGGGCACGAGGAAACGCGCCACGGCTTCCGCTGTCTTTACGACTCCGCAACTGCGATTGTCATATCTCTGTTCGGTCCATCCAGCTCGGTTCGGCATCGGGATTGCCGCACCGGGCGTCGTCGCCCTGGTTCTCCGGAGGACGGGAATTTGTTAACCTGTTGATCGGGGCTGCCGCGCCGGGTGCGCACACGTCACCGGAGGTGCTTATCGGAGGAGGATAAGACCCATGAAGATCGAAGCCATCATCGACCAGCCGGTCATTCCGACCGATTGGTTCGATCTGCGCCCCGTGCGCAAGTGGGATCAGGGTCTGATCGAGCTCTATGGCGGGGACGCGCGCGTGGCGCGCATGACCACCTCGATTCCGCACCCTCTGCCGCCGGGCGCCGCCGCGGATTTCGTGAAACGCTCCATGTCCGAAGATCGCACCGAGGACGTCTGGGTGCTGGATGGGTCGCGGTCGAATGGGGCGGAGTTGATGGGCCTGATTTCGCTCGACCGGCTGGACCGTGGCCAGTCCGAGATCGGCTATTGGGTCGCGCCGGCCTTCTGGAACGAAGGTGTGGCCAAGGCCGCCGTGCAGGCGCTGGTCGAGGCCAACCCGCAGAAGTGCACGGCCATCTTCGCCTCCGTCTTCCAGGACAACCCGGCCTCGGCGCGGGTGCTGACGCAATGCGGCTTTGAATACCTCGGAGACGCGGAGAGTTTCTCGGTTGCGCGCGACACCACTGTGGCGACGTGGACCTATCTGAAGAAACTCGGATAGACGCGGCCAAGGAAGCCGGCTAGGACGCCGCCATGAAGTTTCTTGATCTGGCCAAGGTTCAAATCCGCTCGGGCGGCGGTGGCGCGGGATGCATATCCTTCCGGCGTGAAAAATTCATCGAGTTCGGTGGCCCGGACGGGGGCGACGGCGGTGGCGGCGGGTCCGTATGGGCCGAAGCGGTCGACGGGCTCAACACGCTGATCGACTTCCGCTACCAGCAGCATTTTTTCGCCGACAATGGCCAGCACGGCATGGGTCGCCAGCGCACGGGCAGGGACGGCGGCGACGTCTTGCTGCGCGTGCCCGTCGGCACCGAGATACTCGAGGAGGATCAGGAGACGGTCATCGCCGACATGACCGAAGTCGGTCAGCGGGTGGAGCTGGCGCGCGGCGGCAATGGCGGCTGGGGCAACCTGCATTTCAAGACCTCGACCAACCAGGCGCCGCGCCGCGCCAATCCGGGGCAGGAGGGCGTGGAGCGGACGCTCTGGCTGCGGCTGAAGCTGATCGCGGATGTGGGGCTTCTGGGGCTGCCGAATGCGGGCAAGTCGACCTTTCTGGCGGCCACGTCGAACGCGCGTCCCAAGATAGCGGATTATCCCTTCACCACGCTGCACCCCAACCTGGGCGTCGTCGGCGTGGACGGCCGCGAATTCGTCGTGGCCGACATTCCCGGCCTGATCGAGGGCGCGTCGGAGGGTAGGGGCATCGGCGACCGGTTCCTCGGCCACGTGGAGCGCTGTGCGGCGCTGCTGCATCTGGTCGATGGCACCGCCGACGATCCTGGCGAGGATTACCGAACGATCATCGCGGAGCTCGAGGCCTATGGCGGCGATCTGGCGGAGAAGCCGCGGCTGACCGTGCTCAACAAGATCGATGCGCTTGGCCCCGAGCTGACTGAGATGCAGGCCGAGATCCTGGAGAAGGCCTGTGGCGAACCCGTGCTCCGCATGTCGGGGGTGTCGGGGGAGGGCGTGACCGAGGTTCTGCGCGCGCTCCGGGCGGTCATCGAACGGGCCCGCGCGGACGAGGTGGAGCGCACGGAGGAGGCGGAGCCGTGGCGACCCTGACCGACGCCCGTCGCGTCGTGGTCAAGATCGGGTCGGCGCTGCTGGTGGATCGGACGACCGGGCACCTGCGCGCGGACTGGCTGTTCCAGCTGGCTGACGATGTGCAGTGGCTGAAGTCTCTGGGCAAGGACGTGACGCTGGTCTCTTCGGGGTCCATCGCCCTGGGGCGGGGCGTTCTGAAGCTGCCACCGACGGAACTCGCGCTGGAGCAGTCGCAAGCCGCGGCGGCGGTGGGGCAGATCCGGCTCGCGCGCGCCTACGAGGAGGCGCTGGCCCCGCACGGAATCACGACGGCGCAGGTGCTGGTGACGCTGGAGGATTCCGCGAACCGCCGCCGCTACCTCAATTCGCGGGCCACGATGGAACAATTGCTGAATCTCGGCGTGGTTCCGATCGTGAACGAGAACGACACGGTCGCCACGGACGAGATCCGGTTCGGCGACAACGACCGGCTGGCAGCGCAGGTGGCGGCGACGATCGGGGCCGATGTGCTGGTGCTGCTGTCGGATGTGGATGGATTCTACTCCGCGAATCCGGCCATCGATGCCACAGCGCAGAGGTTCGACGTGATCGACCGCATCACGCCGGAGATCGAGGCGATGGCGGGCGACGCGGGCTCGGGCCTGTCGAAGGGCGGCATGAAGACCAAGTTGATGGCGGCCAAGACCGCCACGGCCGCCGGCTGCACGATGGCGATCACCGAAGGGTCGGTGATGCGGCCGCTGAAGGCGCTGCACGAGGGCGCGAACGCGACGTGGTTCACCGCCGGGCTTGATCCGCAGGCGGCGCGGAAGCGCTGGATCGGGGCGATGAAACCGCGGGGGAGCGTCCGTCTCGATGCCGGTGCCGTCGCCGCGCTGCAGGATGGCAAGAGCCTGCTGCCGGCCGGGGTGAAGGCGGTGGAGGGGTCCTTCGGACGCGGCGATCCGGTCGCGATGCTGAACGAGGCCGGACATCGGATCGGGTTGGGCCTGAGCCGGTACACCTCGACGGAAGCCGCGGCCATTCGTGGTCGGCGCACGGGCGACATCGAGCACATTCTGGGCTACCCGGGACGCGCCGCTTTGATCCACCGCGATGATATGGCATTCTGAACCACCACCTTGAGAGGAATGGCGCGATGAAAGACCTGCAGGACATTCCGGCGATGATGAACGGCATGGGCGAAGCCGCGCGCGAGGCCGCGGCCGAACTGGCCTGTGCCAGCGCGGAACGCAAGCATGCCGCGCTGATCGCCGCGGCCGAGCACGTCTGGAAGAACCGGGCGGAGATCATCGAGGCCAACGCGCGGGATCTGGAGTTCGGCCGCGACAAGGACCTCTCCTCGGCGATGATGGATCGCCTGAAGCTCGACGAGGCGCGGATCCGCGGCATCGTCGACGGCCTGCGCGCGGTGGCGGAGCAGGCCGACCCCGTGGGCGAGGTCATCGCCGCATGGGACCGGCCGTCGGGCCTGCATATCAAGCGCGTGCGTACGCCGCTGGGCGTCGTGGGGGTGATCTACGAATCCCGCCCCAACGTGACGGCCGATGCCGGCGCGCTGTGTCTGAAGGCGGGCAACGCGGTAATCCTGCGCGGCGGATCGGAGAGCCTGCACAGCTCGCAGGCGATCCATGCCTGCCTGGTGCAGGGCCTGCGCGACGCGGGCCTGCCCGAAGCGGCGATCCAGCTGGTTCCCACCCGCGATCGGGCGGCGGTAAGCGCCATGCTGACCATGACCGAGCATATCGACGTGATCGTGCCCCGCGGCGGCAAGGGGCTTGTGGGGCTGGTCCAGCGCGAGGCGCGGGTGCCGGTCTTTGCCCATCTCGAAGGGATCGTGCATGTCTACATCGACGCGGAGGCCGACCCGGTGAAAGCACTGTCGGTCGTACTGAACGCCAAGACGCGGCGCACCGGCATCTGCGGTGCCGCGGAATGCCTGCTGATCCACGCGGACGTGATGCAGACGATCGGGCAGGGTGTGATCCATGCCCTGATCGACGCAGGCGTTCGCGTTCACGGCGACGAGGCGGTGCAGAAGATCAACGGGGTCATCCCTGCGACGTCTGCCGATTGGGGCCACGAATACCTCGACATGGATATCGCCGCGCGGGTCGTTCCGGATATCGACATGGCCATCGCGCATATCCGCAAGTACGGCTCCGGTCATACGGATTGCATCCTGACGGAGGATGACGCCGCTGCGGCGCGTTTCTTCGCGCAGCTGGACAGCGCGATCCTGATGCACAACGCCTCGACCCAGTTCGCCGACGGCGGTGAATTCGGCATGGGCGCCGAGATCGGCATCGCGACGGGCAAGCTTCATGCGCGCGGGCCGGTCGGCGCGGAGCAACTGACGAGCTTCAAGTACCTGGTGAGCGGTGACGGAACGGTGCGGGCCTAGCGCCGCGGTCACCCGATGTGGTATCGGCCCGTTCCTCCGGAACGTCGCGCCGTCGTTCGGGCGTCAGAAGCGGATCTGGATGTCTTCGCGTCCGATGTTGCTGCGCAACCGTCGGCCTTCCGCGCGGCAATGCGTGGCGAGCAACGGGAAATGGACCTGCGCCGGCGTGATTTCGGCATGTATCTTGCCGTCGGCCAGGATCGACCAAAGGTCCGCGTTCACGTTGAACTTTTCGCTGTTGCCGCGCACGCTCCAGCCGTTCACATCCTTCGAGATCGAGATCTCGCCACCATACGGCATCGCCGTTTCCAGACATTGTTCCGCAAGAAAGACCAGGCGCACATCACACCGTTGCGCGCCGCTGTCCGGTTGCCAGTCGACGTGGAGTTTCGATCCGCGCGTCATGTCGAGCAGGACGGTAGTGATCTCGCGGCGCGTGATCTCCTGCGCGCTCGCGGCGCCGAACGCCAGTCGAAAGAAGCGGATGCGCGCGCTCGCGTTGTCGACGCTTTCGCTGATAAGGTTGAGTTCCGGCCCCGACGCTTCGCCCGCCATGCCGAGAAGTTCCAGCCCGTTGTTGATCGCCCCGATCGGCGATATCAGGTCATGGCAAATGCGGCTTCCGATCAGGGCGGCGAAGTCGGGTGTGTTATTCGACATGGCAACGTAAATCCTGGAGGCAAAGTGACCGATCTGAATTCAATTTTGGCGCCGGGCATGCTGGTACGTCATCCGTACAGACCGGATTGGGGTACAGGGCAGGTCCAATCCAACATCGGTGGAAAGATCACGGTAAACTTCCCGGACGAAGGAAAGGTTGTGGTGGATGGCGCGAACATAGCACTCATACCCGTATTTGAACCATGAGTATGGTTTCCAAAGGGTTAACGCAACCTTGGCGTGTGGTCGCGAAAGTTGCCATCGTGCGGTTCGATACGTATCCATCCCATCATCCTGCAACTCTTGCGTACCCTGAGGCGAAGTCTGCATGACGATCGCATTCGAGAAAGACGGGCTCCGCCTCGCATTGGCCGAGAGCGAGGAAGATGTCCGCGCAGCACAGGCGCTCCGTTACGACGTGTTCGTGCGGGAACTGGGCGGCGACGGGGCAGGGGTGGATCATGCGGCCGGGCAGGAGAGTGATCCGTTCGACGCCTTTGCCGATCACCTCATTTTGCGTGACCTTCGCAGTGGTGTCACGGTGGGCGTCTACCGGGTGCTGCGCTGCGATCAGGCCGCGCGCGCCGGCGGCTACTACTGCGAAGCCGAATACGATCTTGGCCGGCTGCAACGGTCGGGACGCAAGCTGCTGGAACTGGGCCGGTCCTGCGTCCGTCCGGATTATCGCGGGGGCGTGGCGCTGTTCCAACTCTGGACCGGGCTTGCGCGCTACGTGAACCTGCACGGATCCGAGATCCTGTTCGGCGTCGCCAGCTTCAAGGGCGCTGATCCTGGCGTGCTGGCGGGTCCGCTGAGCCTGCTGCATCATCGCTACCTTGCGCCGGCGGAGGTGCGGACACGTTCGCGCGTCCATCAGCCCATGGACCTGATCCCGGAGCCGGAACTGGACCGGCGCGCCGCGATGGTCGCCATGCCGCCGCTGATCAAGTCCTACCTGCGGTTGGGAGGACTGGTGGGGGATGGCGCATTCGTCGATCATGCCTTCAACTGCACGGACGTGTGCATGATCATGGATACGGCCGCGCTGAACGAACGGGCGGTGCGTCTCTATCAGTCGGCGGCGGAATGAGGGATCCGGTCTGGACCGGTGCCGCGGAGCCGGACATCGCCCGACCGGACGCGCTCGGATGGCTCCGCGTGGTGCTGCGCGGGGGGCTTGCCATCGCTCTGATCGCGGTCGGTTTCGTCGTCCTCTGGCTTGTCCGGCTGATCGAGCGTCCGTTCGCCGGGCTCCGGCGACCAGCCAGCCCCTGGATCACCGTCTTCGTGTGCCGGGGCGTCCTGTGGTGCATCGGCCTCCGTACGGCTGTGCATGGTCGGCCAATGTCGGGCCGGGTGGCGCTGGTGGCAAATCATGCGAGCTGGCTCGACATATTCGCACTCAACGCGCAAGCGCCGGTCTGTTTCGTCTCGAAATCCGAAGTGGCCGGCTGGCCGGGGATCGGCTGGCTCGCACGGATCACGGGCACGGTCTTCATCGACCGGGATCGCAAGCAGGCGCGCACGCAGACGGAGCTTTTCGAGGCGCGCCTGCTCGCCGGCCATCGGCTCCTGTTCTTTCCCGAAGGCACCAGTACCGACGGGCTGCGCGTTCTGCCGTTCAAGACCACGCTCTTTGCCGCGTTCCTGTCGGATCACCTGCGGTCCCGCCTGACGCTTCAACCGGTCAGCGTCAGCTTTCACGCGCCGCCCGGCGAGGTGGCGTCGTTCTACGGATGGTGGGGGTCGACGGGCTTCGGGGCGCATGCCCTGCGTGTGCTGGCGGCGCCGCGGCAGGGCCGGGTGCAGCTCCTCTACCATCCGCCCCTGATCGTGGCCGATTTCCATCACCGCAAGGCGCTGGCCGCCGCCTGCGAGGCCGCGGTTCGCGATGGCCACCGTCGCTTGCAGGCCGGCACGGATTCGCGCTTGCATTAGCCGGCGAGCCTCCCTATACGCGCGCAATCAACTCCGCTGGCGGGGTTGGGCCGTTTCGGGGGAGACATCCCCGACGGTCCGCCGGTTGGCCCGAACACGGGCTGAAACACCCCGCCGAAGGCCAAAACCGGAAAGGAAATCGACATGGCTCTTCCCGAGTTCACCATGCGCCAGCTGCTTGAGGCCGGCGTTCACTTCGGTCACCAGACGCAACGGTGGAACCCCAAGATGGGACAATTCATCTATGGCGACCGCAACGGCATTCACATTCTCGACCTGACGCAGACCGTCCCGCTGCTCGATGCCGCGCTGAACGCGATCCGCGAGACCGTGGCCAAGAGCGGCCGCGTTCTCTTTGTCGGTACCAAGCGTCAGGCCCAGGGCCCGATCGCCGAAGCCGCCGAGAAATGCGCGCAATACTACATGAACCACCGCTGGTTGGGTGGCACGCTCACCAACTGGCAGACCGTCTCGCAGTCGATCAACCGCCTGAAGTCGATCGACGAGCAGTCGGCCGGCGGCTTCGAGGGTCTGACCAAGAAGGAACGCCTCGGCATGGAGCGTGACCAGTCCAAGCTGCAATCCTCGCTGGGCGGTATCGCGGACATGGGCGGTCGTCCCGATCTGCTGTTCATCATCGACGTGAAGAAAGAGTTGCTGGCCGTCAAGGAAGCGCAGAAGCTGGGCATCCCGATCGTCGCGATCGTCGACACCAACTGCTCGCCGGACGGCATCGATTACCCGATCCCCGGCAACGACGATGCGGCTCGCGCGATTTCGCTCTATTGCGACCTCGCGTCCCGTGCGGCCCTTGACGGGATGAGCGCACAACTCGGCGCCGCCGGCGTCGACATCGGCGCGATGGAAGAGGCACCGCAGGAGGATCCGCTGCCCGAAGCCACCCCTGGGTCGACCGGCGTGGAGGTGGGAGGCGCTTCCGACGAGGCGGTGAAGGACGATACCATCGCCAAGGACGCGCCCTACGACAAGCTGAAGTCGAAGGAAGAGACCGTCGCCAAGGCCGAGGAAAAGTCCGACAGCTGATCCGCGGCGCCCGGCGTCTCGGAACTGACACAGCGGTCGGATCTGGTCCGGCCGCGTGCATATCTGAAATCGAGGAGAGCCAAAGATGGCAATCACAGCATCACAGGTGAAGGAACTGCGCGATTCGACCGGCGCAGGCATGATGGACGCCAAGAAGGCCCTGACCGAAACCGACGGCGACATGCAGGCAGCGGTCGACTGGCTGCGCACGAAGGGCCTGGCGAAGGCTGCCAAGAAATCTGGCCGCACGGCCGCCGAAGGTCTGGTCGCAGTCGTCGTCGAGGGCGGCACCGGCGTCGCGGTGGAGGTGAACTCGGAAACCGATTTCGTCGCCAAGAACGCCGATTTCCAGAAGATGGTGGGGTCGGTCGGCCACGCCGCACTGAGCGTGGATGACGTGGACGCGCTGAAGTCGGCCGAGATCGACGGCAAGACGGTCGAGGAGACGATCACCGACAAGATCGCCACCGTGGGCGAGAACATGTCGCTGCGCCGCATGGCCAAGGTGTCCGGCGGCACCGTCGTCTCCTATGTCCACAACGCCGCCGCGCCCGGCATGGGCAAGATCGGCGTTCTCGTCGCGATGGAGGGCGGGGACGAGGCGTTCGGCAAGCAGGTCGCGATGCACATCGCCGCCGCCGACCCGCGTCCGCAGGCGCTGAACGAAGACGCGCTCGATCCGGCCATCGTTGAGAAGGAAAAGCAGGTCCAGATGGACATTGCCCGCGAGAGCGGCAAACCCGAGCAGGTGATCGAGAAGATGATTCGAAGGCCGGATGAAGAAGTTCCTGGCCGAGATCACGCTCCTCAACCAATCCTTCGTCATCAATCCCGACGTGACCGTGGGGCAGGCGGCCAAGGAAGCCGGCGCCACGATCACCGGGTTTGTCCGCATGGAAGTGGGCGAGGGGATCGAGAAGAAGGAAGAGAACTTCGCCGAGGAAGTGGCCAAGGCCGCGCAAGGCTGATTTTCGATCGGTCTTTCAGGGAGAACGCCGCCGAGGGTTTCGGCGGCGTTTTTCGTGTCGCGGCAGACCCTAACGCTGCGCCCGCGCCATGAAGGCCAGGCGTTCGAAGAGGTGCACATCCTGTTCGTTCTTCAGGAGCGCGCCGTGCAGCTTCGGCAACGCCGTCGCTCCGTCGCGTTTCAGGTCGGCAGCATCCATGTCCTCTGCCAGCAGCAGCTTCAGCCAGTCGAGCACTTCGGAGGTCGAGGGTTTCTTCTTCAGGCCCTGCTGCTCGCGGATCTCGAAGAACTGCGTGAGCGCGGTCGTCAGCAGATCCGACTTGATGCCCGGATGGTGCACCTCGACGATGCGTTTCATCGTCTCCATGTCCGGGAACCGGATGTAGTGGAAGAAGCAGCGGCGCAGGAACGCGTCCGGCAGCTCCTTTTCGTTGTTGGAGGTGATGATCACGACCGGGCGGTGCACGGCCCGGACCGTCGCGCCGGTCTCGTAGACGAAGAACTCCATCTTGTCGAGTTCCTGCAGAAGGTCGTTCGGAAACTCGATATCCGCCTTGTCGATCTCGTCGATCAGCAGCACGACCTTCTCGTCGGCCGCGAACGCGTCCCAGAGCTTGCCGCGCTTGATGTAGTTGGTCACGTCGTGCACGCGATCCTCGCCCAGTTGGCTGTCGCGCAGGCGGCTCACCGCGTCGTATTCATACAAGCCCTGCTGCGCCCGAGTGGTCGATTTGATGTTCCATTCGATCATGCGCAGACCGAGGCCCGTCGCCACTTGCCTGGCCAGTTCGGTCTTGCCCGTGCCGGGTTCGCCCTTGACCAGAAGCGGCCGTTCGAGCGTGACCGCGGCATTGACGGCGATCTTGAGATCATCGGTGGCGACATAGGAGTCCGTGCCGGTAAATTTCATGCAAGCATATCCCTTTAGAGGCGTTTCTTAACTTGGCCCGGTTTTTGCCTTAGTTAGCCCGGAATGTGTAGTGACAAACTTTTCCGTCGCTGTTAGATGCTCGCGCAGGAGTGGGGGCGAAGACCAGGGAGCCAATTCACAAGTGACCGAGGTCCGCCAGAAAAAGGGTACGCGTATGAACAAGGAAGTCCTTCTTTCGGACGACTATCATCCGGCCGAAGACGAGCCGTTCATGAACGATCGGCAAGTCGAATATTTCCGGCGGAAACTTTTGACCTGGAAGACGGAGATCCTTGCCGGAAGCCGTGACACGATCGAGGGGCTTCAGGACAACACGCGCAACATTCCCGACGTGGCCGACCGCGCCAGCGAGGAGACCGACCGCGCGCTGGAACTGCGCACGCGGGACCGGCAACGCAAGCTGGTGGCGAAGATCGATGCCGCACTGCGGCGTATCGAGGATGGCGAATACGGCTACTGCATCGTGACGGGTGAACCGATTTCGCTCAAGCGTCTGGATGCGCGGCCGATCGCCACCATGAGTCTCGAGGCGCAGGAACGTCATGAGCGCCGCGAGAAAGTGCACCGGGACGACTGAGTCCGGCCGCGACGCAATGCGGAATTCCGAACGAGACAAGCGCCGGGCAATTGCTTCGGCGCTTTTGTTTTGGGGGCGGGCGCGATGGATCTGACCAGGTTGAGCGTGGCCGTCGTGGGGGGCGGGATCGGCGGCATGGCGGCTGCCGCTGCGCTGGCGCAGCGCGGTGTGTCGGTCACGGTACATGAACAGGCGCCGGCACTTGCGGAGGTCGGCGCCGGCCTGCAGGTCAGCGTCAACGGACAGCGGGTGCTGCGCGCGTTGGGCGCGGTCGGGAAATACGCTCCCGCGGGGGCGGCGATTTCGCCGGGAACGGTGTTTCGCGACGGGCGGTCGGGTCGGCAGGTGGCGCACGTACGGCCGCCAGCCGAAGGTGCGACGTGGTACATGCATCGCGCGGATCTCTTGGACCTGCTCGTGCAGTCGGCCAGCAAGGCAGGGGTCACTGTGGACCTGGGCCGGCTGATGGGGCCGGGTATGCTGCAGGCGGATCTGATTGTGGCGGCGGACGGCGTCCGCTCGCTCTGGCGCAGTGAGATCGACGGCCCCGTGGCGCCGCATTTCACCGGCCAGGTGGCGTGGCGCGCGCTGGTGCCGTGGCAGGGGAATGCGATGGCGCCCGCATCCGTTGTCGCTCGGGCATCGTGCGCATGTGGTCGGTTACCCGCTGCGCGAAGGGCAGTTGATGAACCTGGTCGCCGTCGAGGAGCGGCGCGGCTGGCAGGGCGAAAGCTGGTCCCATCAGGGCGATCCAGCGGAATTCCGGGACCGATTTTCCGAGTTCGGCGGCACGGTCGGTCAGGCCATCGCGCGGGTGGAGACGGTGCACGCCTGGGCGCTGCACAGCCGCGCCGTCGCCCGGGCTTGGGTCAAGGACAACGTCGTGCTGATCGGAGATGCGGCCCATCCGACCTTGCCGTTCATGGCGCAAGGGGCGTGCCTGGCGCTGGAAGATGCCTGGGTTCTTGGCCGATGCGCTCGCGGCCGCACCGGAACTGGCAGATGGGGCTGGCACGGTTCCAGGACTTGCGCGCGTTCTCGGGCGGAACGCGTCGTGGCGCTTGCGCGCGGGAACTCATGGCGGTTTCACATGGGATGGCCGTTCAATTGGGGGGCGTATGCTACGCTCGCCTTGGGTGCCGGTCTGCTGGGGCGTCGGTTGGAATGGGTCTATGGCTATGACGCAACGCGGGCGGTGTGACGACGATCGGACGCTCGTGCTTCGCACATCGCCCCGCCCGCCGTCCCGCCAGGGTCAGTTCACGGACCGCTGCAGCATCCCGTAGAGGTCGCGCGGGTCGTCGGGGTCCGCCAGCATGTCGAGCGGCGTGAAGAACTCCGTCCCCTTGATGTGGTCGCGAATGAAGCGCAGGGCCGAGAAATCCTCGATCGCGAAGCCCACGCTGTCGAAGAGCGTGATCTGCGAGGCCGAGGTCCGGCCCGGTGAGGCGCCGGTCAGGACCTCCCAGAACTCGGTCACCGGATGGTCGGGATCGAGCTGCTGGATGTCGCCTTCGATGCGCGTCTGCGGGGGGTACTCCACGAAGATCGAAGAGCGTTGCAGCACGTCCGCGGCGATCTCGGTCTTGCCGGGACAGTCACCGCCGATCGCGTTGATGTGCACGCCGGAGCCCACCATGTTCCCGGTCAGGATGGTGGCGTTGCGCTTGTCGGCGGTGCAGGTCGTCAGGATCTGCGCGCCTTCGATCGCCTCCTCCGGCGTCTTGCATGAGACCACGCGCAGACCAGACCCCTCAAGGTTTTTTGCACATTTCGCCGTCGCGGCCGGATCATTGTCGTAAAGCCGGACTTCGGTGATGCCGCACATGGCCTGCATCGCCAGGGTCTGGAACTCCGATTGCGCGCCGTTGCCGATCATCGCCATGGTTGTTGCCCCCTTCGGCGCCAGCGCGCGCGCCACGAGGCCTGAGGTCGCCGCCGTCCGGAGCGCGGTCAGCATCGTCATTTCGGTCAGCAGCACGGGATATCCGTTGGAAACATCCGCCAGCAAACCGAAGGCTGTCACGGTCTGCAGCCCCTCGCGCGTGTTCTTGGGGTGACCGTTCACGTATTTGAACCCGTAGGCCTCGCCGTCCGAGGTCGGCATCAGTTCGATCACGCCGACCGACGAATGCGAGGCGATTCGGGGCGTCTTGTCGAAGCGTTCCCAGCGGTGAAAATCGGCCTCGATATAGTCGGCGAGGCCGTTCAGCATGGCGGGCACGCCCAGGTGGTGGACAAGTTGCATCATGTGATCGACGGACACGAAGGGCACGTATGCCTTGTCGGACGGTTTGAGTGGCATAGTTCGGCTCCCTATATGCGCGACCGCGTCGGCCGGTCGAAGACGGTTCGCCCCATCGCGGAGGCGACCAGATCCACCATGAGATGCGCGGTCTGCCCGCGGTCGTCCAGGAATGGGTTCAGTTCGACGAGGTCGAGCGAGGTCATGAGGTCGCTGTCATGGATCATCTCCATGACCAGGTGTGCCTCGCGGACGGTTGCGCCGCCCGGCACCGTCGTCCCGACACCGGGCGCGTGGGCGGGGTCGATGAAATCGACATCGAGCGAGACGTGCAGCGCGCCCCCCGCCGCCTCGACCCGGTCAAGGAACTCGGCCAGCGGACGGGCGATGCCGCGCTCGTCGATCTCGCGCATGTCGTGCCGCGAGACCGGAGTGTCATCCAGCGCGCTGCGTTCCGAAGGATCGACCGAGCGCAGGCCGATCATGCAGATGTTGTCGAGCGGCACGGTAGCGGCTGGCGCCGGGAACCCGTCGAAGCCGTCGCGTCCGGTGAAGTAGCCCACTGGCGTCCCGTGCAGGTTGCCGCTGTCAGTCGTCTTTGGCGTGTGGAAATCGGTATGCGCGTCGAGCCAGAGCACGAATTGCGGCCGTCCGATGGCGGCGGCATGTGCCGCGACGCCAGGCACGGTGCCGAGCGCCAACGCGTGATCTCCGCCCATGAAGATCGGCAGGCCATCGGCCATGCCGTCTTCGGCGGCCTGCATCAGCGTCTTCGTCCAGCCGATGGTCTCGTTGAGCTTGTGCAGGAACCCGTCCGGATCGTCGGCCTCGTGATCGTCGGGCGCGAAATTGCCGCGGTCGATAACGTCGTGGCCCAGATCGCGGAGCACTTCGGGAAGGCGTGCGGCGCGATAGGCATCGGGTCCCATGAGGCAGCCCAGCCGGCGCTTGCCGCAATCCACGGGCGCCCCGATCAGGATGCATGTTCTGTTGGTCATGTCTGTCTCGTCAGAATTGCGTTCGGCGCAGCATTGCTCTTTTCGGCTCGGAGTTCACCCAGTATTTTGACCAGATTGATGTAGAACTGGTCAAGGCGACGGCAGGAATGGACGATTCGGACAGGCAGATCATTGCCGCCTTGCGTGAGGACGGGCGTGCGTCGCTCTCGGACCTCGCACTGCGTCTCGGAATGTCGCGCACGACCGTACGCGCGCGCATGGAACGGATGCAGGCCCGCGGCGATATCGTCGGCTACTCGGTCCTGTTGAAGCAGGACGTCGCGCGCAGCCCGGTCCGTGGCCTGATGATGGTCAGCATCGAGGGGCGGGGCACCGACAGGATCTTCCGCCAGTTGCAGGGACTGCCGGAGATCCGCGGCATCCACTCCACCAACGGGCGGTGGGACGCCATCCTGGAGATCGCCGTCGAGACGCTGGAGGATTTCGACGCCGTGCTGAACCGCATCCGCCGAATCGACGGGATCACGTCGAGCGAGACGTCGCTGCTTCTTTCGACGAAAAAGCGCGCATGACCGCGGCACCCCAGAGGACCGCGAGGCCCAGGGACAGGATCAGGTTCCAGTTCGCCATGCTGAGCCCGGCGAAGAACGGCGTGAAGCTGTCGCAGAGCACGAGCGCCGGCGACTCCGACGCGCCGGGAACCAGTTCCGCTCCGGAAAGATCGCCCAAGCCGCCGCCGGTGCCGGTACAACTCGCCGGCCCCTCCCACCATTTGCGCTCCACGCCGCTGTGATAGGCGGCGATGCCAGCGGTTGTCAGAGCGGCAAGCCCGCCCAATCCGGCCAGAACGCCAAGCGCGGCACCACCGACCGCAAGCGCAAGCAGCCCGAGTCCGGCGGCAGCCGCGTGCGGCCATCTTTGCCACAGGCACATTGCGCAGGGCTCCCATCCGAAAAGCTGGAAGACGAAAACCGCAATCAGCAGGGCTGCCGAACCGCTCGCGGCGAGGATGACAAGGCGCGTCGCCGTCATATCAGCGACACGGCCGCGAAACCGCCCACGAGGATGAGGACGAAGAGCGTGAACATCAAACCCAACCGCCGTTCAATGAAGTCCCGGATCGGTGCGCCGAACTTCCAGAGCAGACCGGCCACGAGAAAGAATCGCAACCCGCGCGCAAGAATGGAGGTGGCGACAAAGGTCGCCAACGGCATCCCGGTCCAGCCCGACATGATCGTGATCACCTTGTAGGGAAACGGCGTCACGCCCGCGGTCAGGACTGCCCAAAACCCCACGTCGTTGAAGCGTGTGTTGAAGGCGGCGATGGCATCGGCCTTGCCGAGCGTGGTCAGGATCGGCAGCCCGATTTGCTCGAACGCGAGCGCGCCGATGGCATAGCCCAGAAGACCGCCCAGCACCGACGAGGCAAGGGCGACCGTCGCGATCAGCCAAGCACGATGCGGGGCCGCGAGGATCATCGGTATCATCAGCACGTCGGGCGGGATCGGGAAGACGGAGCTTTCGATGAACGCGATGAAGGCCAGCACCCACAATGCGCGGGGATGGTCCACCATGGACAGGGTCCAGTCGTAAAGCCGCCGTATCATCGCGCTGCTTGAGCATGGGCCGTTGGCCGGGTCAAGTGCGCGCGGCACCGGGCAGGCGTTCGCCGAAGCGGTCGACAGGGTTTGCACTCTCCGGCGTCGGTGAAAGGTGCCACCGGCTGGATCGGGCTTCGGCATATCCGCTCCGCCGGATGCGTCGTGGGGACGTTCGGTTCTCGGGATTCAGCCTTCCAATTGGGCTGGACCGCGTCGCAGTGTTTCGGTATGAGCGGCACGCGTGCCCAAGTGGCGGAATGGTAGACGCAGGGGATTCAAAATCCCCCGGTGGCGACACCGTGCCGGTTCGAGTCCGGCCTTGGGTACCATCCGGTTTTTTCAAATCTGTTCCGAACGGGGTCCTTGCCGCCAAGCACCGGATTTCGGATGCATCGGAAAGGCGCGGCCCCCTCAGCCCTCCGGCGGCTTCTGGTCCTTGTTCGCTGCGCGCCACGCCTCCCAGTCTTCGACGGTGTCGAGATCGACGCGGGCGCGCTGGCCCGGCAGGCAGATCAGAGACACCTTGTCGGCATGCGCCTCCATGATCGCCTTCCCGCCGTTGTCACCCCGAAGATTGAGAAGCTCGCCATAGATCGCGCGTTCGAAGAGGATGGGATGACCGGGCTTGCCGTCCTCGGTGGCACCGCGCCAGATCCAGGGCCCGTTCTTGCGCGCCCGCGCCGCCATGACCTTGCGCATGTCGCTGGCCTCGATCTCCACCAGGTCGGCGAGCAGCATCAGGAAACACTTAGCCCGAAGCTGTGATCGCGTCGCGGCACGGATCGACCCACCCATGCCTTCGAAAGCCTCCGGAGCGGTCAGGAGCTTGACCGGCAACCCGGCCACGGCGCGCTTCAAGGCAGGTTGCCCAGGCCGGACGAGCACGGTCACGTCGCGGCTTGCCTTGAGCGCCCGCCACGCCTGAAGCCGCAACAACGGATGACCCTGGACCGGTTCGAGCAACTTCTGACGCGATCCCATGCGCGAGGAGCTTCCCCCCGCGAGGATCAGGATTGGCACTGTCATTAGGGTTCCCTATCACCCGCGGCGCAGTATGGTCAAAGAAACGGCACCCGGATCAATAGCGTCTTTCGGGTTACCCCCGCATTCGAACACCATCCGCGTCGAACAGGGGGGCCGTCAGCATGCGCGCCTTGCGCATCTGACCGAGGATTTCGATTTCGACCGCCGGCGCCTCGGCGACGCGCTCGGCAGGCAGGAAGCCCTGCGCGATGGACTTGCCTGCATGATGGCTGTACCCCCCCGAAGTGCAGAAGCCAACCACCGAATTGTCGAGCCAGATCGGCTCGTAGCCCTGCACGTCCGCATCTTCGGCCGCGACCTCGAAGGCGCAGAGCTTGCGCGCGGCGCCATTCGCACGCTCCGCCTCGGCCGGCGGCACGTCCGATGAAACGGGGTATTCTTGGACCACGCGATGAAGCGGTCGAGCCCGGTTTCCGCCGCGGTATAGTCGGGCGAGAATTCCGACATCCAGGAGCCGAAGAACTTGTCGAGCCGCAGCGACATCATCGCGCGCATCCCGAAGGGCACCATTCCGTGCGGCTGCCCCGCTGCCCAGAGCGTCCACCACAGCTGCCGCTGCGCCATCGGGTCGCAGTAGATCTCGAACCCCAGATCGCCGGTATAGCTGACGCGCTGCACGATGCAGTCGGTCTGGCCCACGGTCATCCGACGCACGTCCATGAAGCGCATGTCGGTGATATCGGTGCGGGTGCAGGCCGCCAGAACCTCGCGCGCCTTCGGCCCCGCGATCTGGAAGCCGGTGCGCCGGTCGCGAGATGTTCTCGACCCGCATGCCGTCCTCGGCATGGTGCTTCGGAACCAGCGCATGGTGATAGGCCTGCGCGCCGTAGGACGCGGTGAGCTGGAATGCGGTCTCCGCACAGGCAGGAGATGGTGAAATCGCCGATCAGCTTGCCCTTGTGGCGACAGCATCGGCGTCAGCGACAGCCGGCCGGGCTGCGGCACGCGGCCCGCCATGATCCGGTCGAGCCACGCGCGCGCCTCGGGTCCGGTGATCCGGAACTTGCCGAAATTCTGCACCTCGTTGATGCCGACGCCCTCGCGCACCGCGCGCGACCTCGCGGCGCGGTCGCGTCGAACGCGTCGGAGCGGCGGAAGGACGGCGTCTCGTAGCGTCGGCTCGTCGCCTTGGGCGAAGTAGTTGACCACCTCCAGCCCGAATTGCTGGCCCCAGACCGCGCCCATGTCGGCAGAAGATGTCGTACATCGGCGTCGTGCGATGGGGCCGCGCGGCGGGCAGTTCCTCGTTCGGGTAGGAGACGGAGAAGCGCTTCTGGTAGTTCTCGATCACCTTGGGCAGCGTGTAGCCCGGGGCTGATCCAGTCGCCGAAGCGGGCCACGTCCATCGCCATCACGTCGCGCTCGGGTTCGCCCTCGATCATCCATTGCGCCAGCGTCAGGCCCACGCCGCCGCCCTGGCTGAAGCCCGCCATCACGCCGCAGGCCGACCAGTAGTTGCGCAGGCCCGGCACCGGGCCGACCAGCGGGTTGCCGTCGGGCGCAAAGGTGAAGGGGCCGTGGATCACGTTCTTGACGCCCGCGCGTTCCAGCGCCGGGAAGCGGCTGATAGGCAAATTCGATGCTCTCCTCGATCTTGTCGAAATCGTCCGGCAGCAGTTCCTGGCCGAACTCCCACGGCGTGCCGTCGACGGCCCAGGGCCGGCAGGGCTGTTCGTAGAACCCGATGCAGAGCCCGCGCCCTTCCTGCCGGAGGTAGCTTTCGCCGGCGGGATCCATGACATGCGGATGCTCGCCGCCGGCATCGATGATCTCCGCGATCATCGGCACGTCGTCGGTGACGAGGTACTGATGCTCCATCGGGTGCAGCGGGAAGTAGACGCCCGCCATGGCGCCCACCTCGCGCGCCCAGAGCCCGCCGGCATTCACCACATGCTCGGCATGGATCGTGCCCTTGTCGGTCACCACGTCCCAGGTGCCGTCGGGGCGCTGGTTGGTCTCGCGCACCATGCAATGCGTCTCGATCGTGGCCCCGCCCATGCGCGCGGCCTTGGCATAGGCGTGGGTGGTGCCGGACGGGTCGAGATGGCCGTCGAGCGGGTCGTAGAGCGCGCCGATGATGCCGTCGAGATTGGTCACCGGGGCGATCTTCGCGATCTCCTCGGGCCCGACGATCTCGGTCTCCAGCCCCATGAAGCGATGCTTCGCCCGTTCGGCCAGCAGCATGTCGAAGCGGTCCTGGTTGTCGGCCAGCGTCACGCCGCCGACATGGTGCAACCCGCAGGACATGCCGGTGATCTCCTCCAGCTCCTTGTAGAGCCGGATGGTGTAGCCCTGCAGCGCGGCCATGTTGGTGTCGCCGTTGAGCGTGTGGAAGCCGCCCGCCGCGTGCCAGGTGGAGCCGGAGGTCAGTTCGGAGCGTTCCAGCAGCATGACGTCCGACCAGCCGAGCTTGGTCAGATGGTAGAGAACGGAACAACCGACGACGCCTCCGCCGATCACGACAACCCGGGCAGCGCTTTGCATGGGACCTCCTTGATCTTTTGCGGGACATTAGCAGCTTGAATCGCATCGCATAGTCGGATCGCGACGAAAGATGTCGGTCCCGGTGGGCTGGGAAAACGACGAAAAGGCGGTCATGATCCTCCACATGAACAATCTTGTGACGCTCCCGGGGAAGGCGCTGCGGATCCTCAAGGACTACCTGCGGCGGCTCTGGGTCCGGGTTGTGGGCATGGGCGTGCTGGCGATCTTCGCGATCGGCATATCGCAGTTGGTGGAGGGCGCGCTCCCCGCGAGATACCAGGGCCTGGTGTCCGGCGAGGCCGCCGACCGGCTGCTCAACATCATTGCCAGCGCGATGCTCGCGGTCACTATTTTCTCTCTGACCGTGATGGTGTCCACCTACCAGGCGACCTCGGCGCAGTTCACGCCTCGGATCCACCAGTTGATCCGCGAGGACGCGGTCACACAGAACACGCTGGCGACCTTCATCGGCACTTACGTCTATGCGCTGACCGCGATCGTCCTGAGGGAACTCGGGTATTTCGGGGACCAGAACGCGCTGGTCCCCTTTGCCGTGACCGTCCTGGTCATGGCGCTGATCGTCTGGTCGCTGATCCGCTGGATGCAGCATCTCCAGACGCTGGGCAGCCTCATCGATTCCGCCCGCCAGGTCGAGAGGATGACGCGCGCGCAATTCCACGAACGTCTCGACCCACCCTGTCTCGGTGCGACGCCCCTGACGGAAGCACCGCCCGAGGAGGGTTTCACGATCGAGGCGCATGAAACCGGCTACGTGCAGATCATCCACCCGGAGCCCCTGCAGCAGTTTTGCGAGGAAAAGGACCTGCAGATCTACCTGCTGGCGGATATCGGCAGCTTCGTCTTCGTGCAGGGTCCGATCGTCCGCGTGGTCGGAGCGGGCGATGCGCCCGACGACGAGACGCGCAAGGCCGTGGAGAAGGTCGTGCGGCACAACATCGTGCTCGGCGACGAACGCACCTTCGACCAGGATCCGCGCTTCGGGCTGCAGACCATGTCGCAGATCGCTTCGAAGGCGCTGTCGCCGGGGATCAACGACCCCGGCACGGCGATCGACATCCTCAACCGCTCCGGCCGAATCCTGTGGAACTACCGGGACGAGACCGCGTCGGAGAAGGAGCCGGTGCACCCCCGGCTTCACGTCCGCCCGCTCGACCCGCGTGACCTGATCAGGGACGCGTTCGATTCGATTGCCCGCGACGGGGCCGGCATGCGCGAGGTCCAGCATCGGTTTCAGCGGGTTCTGGCCGGGTTGATGCGCCACCCGGACGAGGCGCTGCGAGATGTGGTCCGCGAACGCGCGGAGGAGTATCTCGAGCGAGCCCTCGAGGCCATCGAATGGGAGCCCGACCGGGAGAGGCTGCGCGCCGGAGCAAGCGCAAATCTCGAGATTGAGTGACCGCGAGACGCAGGTTGTTCGAAGACGGAAGTTGCATCTCTGCGACCCGGAATGTCGGGAAAGACCAATTGCCCGCCCTCCGATGACGGCATGCTGAGCGCCAGGCATGCCAGAGGAGAGACATCGGATGCGCAGCGAAGCTCAGGCAGTGGTGATCGGCGGCGGGGTCATCGGCTGCTCCATCCTCTACCACCTGACGAAGGCGGGGTGGACGGATGTCGTGCTGCTGGAGCGCAACGAATTGACCAGCGGCTCCACCTGGCACGCAGCGGCGAATATCCACGGGCTGCATGACAGCGCCAACATCTCGCGGCTGCAGCACTACACGATGAATCTCTACAAGCAGTTGGAGGCGGAGACCGGCCAATCCTGCGGGGTGTTCCAGCCCGGCTCCCTCTACCTCGCGCAGACGGAGGCGCGGGAGCATCAGCTCCGCCTGCAGGCCGCGAAGGCCAAGCTCTACGGCATGAACTTCCACGAGGTGTCGCGGGACGAGGCGGAACAACTGCACCCGCTGGTGAATTTCGACGGCATCCGCTGCATCATGTGGGAACCCGATGGCGGCAACGTGGACCCGTCGGGCGTCACCAATGCCTACGCCGTCGGCGCGCGCCAAGGCGGGGCGGAGATCCACCGCTTCACGCCTGTCACCGCCACCGAGCAGCAGCCTGACGGCAGCTGGACCGTGCGCACGTCGAACGGCGACATCCGGACACCCTGGGTGGTGAACGCCGCCGGGCTCTGGGGTCGCGAGGTCGCCGCACTTGCCGGGATCTACCTGCCGCTTCAACCGACGGAGCACCAGTATTTCGTCACTGAAACGATTCCCGAGATCGCCGCAATGGACCGCCGCCTGCCGTCGGTCGCGGATCGCGACGGTGAATATTACCTGCGGCAGGAGGGAAAAGGGCTGCTGATCGGCGCCTACGAGCGCGACATGCGGTTCTGGGCCGAGGAGGGCACGCCGCTCGATTTCGCGCATGACCTCTTCCCCGACGATCTCGAGCGGATCGAAGAGAACATGCTGCGCGCCATGGAGCGGGTGCCGCTCGCCGCGACCGCCGGGATCAAGCGGGTCATCAACGGCCCGATGATCTGGTCGCCGGATTCGAACGTTATCCTGGGCCCGGTGCCGGAAAAGCCTGGCTATTTCTGCTGCAACGGGATCATCCCGGGCTTCTCGCAATCCGCGGGCATGGGGCTGATGGTCGCCGACTGGCTGACCACGGGGGAGATGCGCTACGACATGTTCGCCTGGGACCTCGCGCGGTTCGGCGCCTGGGCGGACAAGGCGTTCACCAAGGCGCGGGTGCGCGACGTCTACGCGCACCGCTTCAAGATCCACTTCCCGAACGAGGAGCGCGCGGCGGGCCGGCCGGCGCGGACCCGGCCCATCTACGAGACGCAGAAGGCGATGGGTGCGGTATTCGGTCTCAACTACGGTTGGGAGCACCCGCTATGGTTCGCGGACGAGCCGGGTGTCACGGATACTGACGGCTTCACCCGCCAGAACTGGTGGGGTCCGGTCGGCGAGGAATGCCGGATGCTGCGCGACAACGCCGGGATCATCGACATCTCGAATTTCGCCAAGTACCGCGTGAAGGGGCCGGGAGCGGAGGATTGGCTGAACGCGGTCTTCGCCAACCGGATGCCGCGCGAGGTCGGCCGTTCCTGCCTCACGCCGCTCATAGGGATGCGCGGCGGCATCGCGGGGGACGCGACCGTGACCCGCGTGGCCGAGGACGAATTCTGGGTCATTTCGTCCGGTATGGCCGAGCGCTACCAGAAGCGATTCTACGACATGGTTCCTCTGCCGGAAGGCACGGTCTTCGAGAGCATGACCGAAGCGACCTGCGGCTTCAACGTGGCCGGGCCAAGATCGCGGGATCTTCTCCAGCGGCTGACGAACGTGTCGCTAGACACGGAAGATTTCCCCTTCATGCGGTCGAAGACGATCGAGATCGCGGGGGTGAGATGCCTCGCGTTGCGCGTCTCCTTCACGGGCGACCTGGGCTGGGAGCTGCATTGTCCGAGCCATGACCAGGCGCGTCTCTACGCGGCACTGATCGAGGTCGGCAAGGAAATGGGCGCAGGTCCAGTGGGAAGCCGGGCGCTCATGTCGCTGCGGCTGGAGAAGGGGTACGGGTCCTGGGGACGTGAATACAGCCCCGAATACTGGCCGCAGGAAGTTGGCCTAGACCGGCTCTGCAAGCTGGACAAGGATTTCCTGAACCGCGCCGCCTGTGAGGAGACCATGAAGAAGCCGGCGCGCGAGAGCCTGGTGCTCATGGCACTGGACGGGGACGACGTGGATGCCTCCAACGCGGATGCGACCGGCGGAGAGCCGATCTTCCGGGACGGCAATGGGATCGGGCGCGTGACATCCGGCGCCTATGGCTATTCCGTCGGGATCAGCCTCGCGATGGGGTATGTGAAGGACGCGCGCCCAGGCGACGCGGTGGACGTGATGGTTCTTGGGCGGCCGCACAAAGCCCGAATCATGCACGCGCCGCCCTTCGATCCCACCGGCGCGCGGCTCCGGGCCTGACTACCCGCCCACCACCCAACCGACGAGAAAGGCCACGATTGCGCAGACCGCGCCGACGGCGACGGTCTCGGTCACGCAACGCACGGCGCGTTCGCCGGTGGCGTACCAGCGCAACGCACCCAGAGACACCAGCGCGCCTGCGGTTGCCGCGACCGACAACCAGAAGCTGACGGCGTCGGGCTCCCGAAGGAAGTAGGGCAGGAGTGGCACCGCTCCGAAGAGGAGAAAGGAGCCGAAGGTGAAGAGGCCGTTCAACGCGGGATTGTCGTCCTCGGGGCTTTGCATTCCGAATTCGTAGGTGAGCATGAGGTCGGCCATGATCGCCGGATGCTCGACGATGTGCGAGGTCACGGTGTCCGCCCGTCCGGCTGGCAGGCCGCGCTGGCGCAGGATCTCGAAGAGTTCCATGCGCTCCTGCTCGGGGTTCCGGGCGATTTCCTCCAGCTCCAGCTTGCGCCGCCGATTGTAGAGGTCGTGTTGCGAGCGCGACGACAGGAATTCGCCCAGCCCCATCGAGACGCCGTCCGCGAAAAGATTGGCCAGTCCGAAGACCAGCACGGCGAGCCCTCCGATCTGCGCCACACCCTCGGCCGCGGCGCCGGCAAAGCCGGCGACGATTGCGAATGTCGTCACGATCCCGTCATTTCCACCATAAACGATCTGGCGCAGAAACTCCTGAAGCCGGGTCTGCGCGTGTGCCTCGCGCCGGTGTTTGTCCCAGTCCATGGCGTTTTCCTGTTCTGTGCGGCGGTTCCGAGGCCGGTGTCGCGCAACGCGACCGGGCTGTCCAGATCGACCGACAACCGACGGGCGCAGGGCGGCGTTGCGCCACGGGGTGTTCCCATTCACCCGCGCGACGGTTATGTATCTGGCAAAGATGGAGCAAACGCGCATGCGCGATCTGAAGATCCCTGCTCA
Source organism: uncultured Alphaproteobacteria bacterium (assembly GCA_963721175.1). Classification (GTDB taxonomy): domain Bacteria; phylum Pseudomonadota; class Alphaproteobacteria; order Rhodobacterales; family Rhodobacteraceae; genus Aliishimia. The sequence goes on from CAVRIG010000007.1 coordinate 633,529, forward strand.
GCGCCACCCCGAGAAGGCGCACAGGCCCGACAACGCCCAGCCCAAGAAACCCGACTGGATCCGGGTCAAGGCGCCGGGTGGTAAAGCCTATGCCGACACGCGCAAGATCATGCGCGACAACGGCCTCGTCACCGTCTGCGAAGAGGCGGGGTGCCCCAATGTCGGTGAATGTTGGTCACAGGGTCATGCCACGATGATGATCATGGGTGATATCTGCACGCGTGGCTGCACCTTCTGCAATGTGGCGACCGGGCGCCCCGAAGCGCTCGACGCGTTCGAGCCGGGTCGCGTGGCGCATGCGGTGGAGAAGTTGGGGCTGAACCACGTCGTGATCACCTCCGTCGACCGGGACGACGTGGCGGACGGAGGTGCTGAGCATTTTGCGCAGACCATACGCGCGATCCGGCATCGCAGTCCCGGAACGACGATCGAGATCCTGACGCCCGATTTTCTCCGCTGCGACCCCGGCGTGCTCGAAGCCATCGTCGAGGCGCGGCCGGATGTCTTCAACCACAACCTGGAAACCGTGCCGGGTCTATATCCCGAAGTTCGTCCGGGTGCGCGGTATTTTCACTCGCTGCGACTTCTGCAGCGCGTGAAGGAACTCGATCCGTCGATGTTCACCAAGTCGGGGATGATGGTAGGGTTGGGCGAATTGCGCGGTCAGGTTGTGCAGGTGATGGACGACATGCGCGCCGCCGACATCGATTTCCTGACCATCGGTCAATATCTTCAGCCGACACCGAAGCATCACCGCGTGGACCGCTTCGTGCACCCGGATGAATTCACGTCTTACGAGAAAACGGCTTACAACAAGGGATTCCTGATGGTGTCGGCCACGCCGCTCACCCGTTCTTCCTATCATGCAGGAGAAGACTTTGCGCGGCTGGCCGCCGAACGAAACCGCCGACTGGCCAGTCTCTAAAACCGGTTCGAATTTAGCTGGCCGGATTGCGCCTGCTGAGCGTCAACGGAATCAATCCACCCAATCCAGCGAGCAGCAGCAGTGCCGCTGCAGGCAGCGGTACAGCGTGGATACCAGCAACGTCGGGCGAATATTCCGAAATTGTCGGTCGTTCCGCGATCGGAGCGGTGCCGAGGCTGCCCGGCAGCGACGATGTGGCGTCGGCAAATCCTTCCCAGTACCCGGCCAAGTAGGCAAGTCCGTCATCGTATCCGTCGCGATATCCGACATCGAATAGACTCTCCGACGGAACCGGGCCGCCTGCACTGAGCGCGGCACCGAAAGATCCACCAGAAGCCGCTCCGCCCGCCGCGCCGGCTGCGCTAGAACCGCCCCCCCCGCCAGAGCTTTGACCGGATGACGGCGCGTTTGACCGCTCACCGCCAGACGCCAGCCGATTGTCCAAGGCACCACCAAGCGCTTCTGACGAATTCGATACACGGCCCGGCAGATCCTTCGACGCGGTTCGATCAATAGGTGAACCCACAGGAACACGACGATTGCCATCGTCCACGTCAGTGATGCCGAGGTCTCTCCAGGACAGGAATGGAGCATGTTCTTCGATCCATTTCGAGACCGCTTCCGGTGGCGGCCAAGACGCGGCTGAGCCGATATTTGGCGCTGCTGTAAGGAGGATCGCAGAAACAGCAATGGTCAAAAGGTGAAAACGCGGCGCGTATCGTCAAGACTAAGTACCCCCAAATTCGTTCGGACACACGTCGTGTGACCGTTTCAAGCAGTTGTTGATTACCATAAGTCCTTGCTCATGCAAATCAAGCACATCTGCAACTGCACCAACTTTTGCAATAATGTACTGTCAAAATTGGCCCTATAACGCCACTTTTTTTTGCATTTCTACCTCACCGGGAGCTCTGCCTGGTTCTGCGTGGGAAGCGCCTTGAGATAGGCGGCGACGGCCTGTCTGTCCCCTTCAGGCAGTTGGGCAAAGTTCTCGATCACTTCCACCATGTGGCCGCCCGCAGAGTCGAAATCGGGCGTGAAGCCGGTTTCGAGATAGTATGCGATGTCGCCTGCGCTCCAGTCCAGTTCGTCCGGGGTCAGCGCGGGTATCGTGCCCTTGCCGGTCGGGTTCGGTGCGCCTGCAAGCCACGCGTCGGTCTCGAGCCCGCCCAGAGCGTTGCGCGGCGTATGGCATTCGCCGCAATGGGCCAGCACCTCGACCAGCTCGCGTCCCCGTTCCAACTCCGGCGAGGCGGCATCGGTCATTACCCAATCGTCGTTCAGGAACAGGAGCTTCCAGCCCCCGACGCTGCGTCGGATGTTGAACGGGAAGGCGAGATCATGTGCCTGGCTCGGTGTGGCGGAGGGTGGCAACGTCTGCAGGTAGGCCCAGAGATCGGCGACCTGCTGGGCGCTCATGCGGGTGTAGGCGGCATAGGGAAAAGCGGGATAGTAATGCCGGCCTTCGGGCGACGTGCCCTGCCGCACGGCGCTGGCGAGATCCGCCAGATCCCACCCGCCGATACCCGCTTCCGGATGGGGCGAGATATTCGGCGCTACAAATGTGCCGAAGGTCGTCGGAAAGGACTGCCCGCCGGCGAGGATCAGCTTCTCATCGGACTCCGGCGCATGGTGGCAGGAGGCGCAGCCCGCGGCGATGAAGACCTGTTCGCCTGCCGCCGCGTCGCCGGACAGATCCGCGAATCGCTCCGCATCCTCACTCTTCGCGCGGGTCAGCCACAGACCGACGCCGACCACCACGAGGACGGCCAGTGCGAGGATCGGCAGGACCCGCCGCATCTCTCGCGATCAGTCCGATTCGCGGTATTCGTCGTGGCACGCCTTGCAGGCGCCGCCGACCTCTTGCAGGCCCGCTCCAATCGCTTCAGGACCTTCCGCGGCTGCCGTCTGCATTGTCGCGGCGGCGGTGCCGAAATCCTGCCACTTGCTGATCACGTCGGGCAGGTTTTCCCAGATCTTGGGCAGGGCGCGCGTGTTTTCGACGGACTCGTTGTCGGACCCTTCGGGCCAGTTGAAGCTCTGATTGATCGCGGAGATCGTGACGAGGTTGTCGGCCGCAGCTTGCGCAACTTCCGCATCGTACTCGATCTCGCCCTTGGCGATGCCGCCGAGAACGCCGAGGTTGAGCGCCATGATCCGGAACTGTCCTTGCCGCGCCTTGATCGCGGCCTCGGCGTTCTGGGCGCAGGCCGCTCCGCTGGACAAAGTCAGTCCGGCTGCAATCGCTGCAAAGCTCAGTTTCTTGGCAATATTCATCATAGTCCCCTCCGCGTGTGGTTTGTTTGTAAAACCCAAGATAGCTGCACTTGCAGTCGCGGCCACCTCGGATCGCGCAAACATTGCAAAGCCCGACCGTCATCGGTCAACTTGGACTTGCCTCAGATCGGTCACGCCTCCGTGAAGCGGACCTTGCCGATGAACGGCAGGTTGCGGTCGCGTTGTGCGTAGTCGATGCCGTAGCCGACGACGAATTCGTCCGGAATCTCGAAGCCGGTCCAGTCCGCCTTGAAGTCCACTTCGCGCCGCGACGGCTTGTCGAGCAGCGCGATGGTTTTCAGCCGGCGCGGCTTGCGCGACGACAGGAGAGCGTGGACATGCGCCATCGTGTGTCCGGTGTCCACGATGTCTTCGACCACCAGCACGTCGCGCCCCTCGATCGCCGCCGCGCAGGTCCTTGAGGATGCGCACCTCGCGCGAGCTTTCCATCCCGTTGCCATAGGAGGAGGCTTCGAGGAAATCGACCTCGACCGGCAGGTCCAGTTCCCGCACGAGATCGGCGATGAACACGAAGGAGCCGCGCAGCAGCCCGACGACCACCAGCTTGTCGGTGTCGGCGAATTCGCGCGTGGATCTCGTCGCATAGCGCCTCGATCCGGGCGGCGATCGCCTTGGCCGAGATCATCTCGTCGATGACATATGGCCGTGTGCGGCATGGCGTTTCCCTTGAATTTCCGCGCGGCATCATATCGGAACAAGTCACGTGCAAACAGCTGATCCCAGTCCGAACGCCACATGCCCACCCATTCCGAAACCCGTATCCTGCCCTACACCGCCGCAGCAGATGTACGATCTGGTGGCCGACGTCGAGCAATATCCCGAATTCCTGCCGTGGTGCGCCGCCGCGCGCATCCGCCAGACGACGCAGCGGGGCGAGAGCACGGTGATGGAGGCGGATCTGGTGATCTCCTTCAAGGTCTTCCGCGAACGCTTCGGCAGCCGCGTCATGCTGTGGCCGGAGGACATGCGGATCGACACCGAATATCTCGACGGGCCGTTCAAGTACATGAAGTCCGAACTGGGGGTTCGCCGAGGTCGAGGGCGGCTGCGAGGTGTCGTTTCACGTCGATTTCGAATTCAGGAACCGCGATGCTGCAGGGCATCATCGGCGTGGTCTTCAACGAGGCGATGCAGCGGATCGTGCGCGCCTTCGAACGCCGGGCGCGGGAGCTTTACGGATGAACCTGTCCCGCGAGTTGTCGGATTTCGTGCTGAACGCCACGCCCGATGCGGCGGCGGACGAGGCGCTCGCCATCATGCGGCTGTCGCTCTTCGACTGGACGGCGTGCGGGATCGCGGGGGCCGACGAGCCCGTGGCGCGCATCGTTCGGGACATTGTGCGTGGACGAAGGCGGACAGGGGCCTGCGTGGATCTTCGGCAGTGCCGACACGCTGCCACCTCGCGGGGCGGCGCTGGTCAATGGCGCGGCGAGCCATGCGCTCGACTACGACGACACGCATTTCGCCCATATCGGCCACCCGTCGGTTGCCGTGCTCCCCGCCGCGCTTGCGGTGGCGGGCCGGGGCACGCGGGGCCGACGCGCTCTGGGCCGCGCTGATCGGGGCGGAAGTGTCGGTGCCGCATCGGCGTCTGGCTCGGCCGCGACCATTACCAGACCGGGTTCCACCAGACCGCGACCGCGGGCGCGTTCGGGGCCACGGTCGCGGCGGGTCGGCTGCTCGGCCTCGATCCGGCACAGATGCAGGCCGCCCTCGGCGCTGGCCGCCACCCGCGCGGCCGGGCTGAAATCGCAATTCGGCACGATGGGCAAACCCTACCATGCCGGGATGGCCGCCAGCACCGGGGTCGAGGCTGCGCTGCTGGCCCGTGCCGGGTTCGACACGCGGGGCGCCGGGCTCGACGGTCCGCAAGGGTTCGGGCCAACGCATCACGGAGCCGGGGAAGTCTCTGCCTTCGATGCGCTGGGTCAGGACTGGCGGATGGCGCGGGTCAGCCACAAGTTCCACGCCTGCTGCCACGGGCTTCACGCAATGCTGGAGGCGTTGGCGACGCTGCAGGCGCGGCCGGATCCGTCGGAGATCGAGCGGATATCGGTGCGCACGCATCCGCGCTGGCTGAGCGTCTGCAACATCCGCCGATCCGCGTAACCGGCCTGGAAAGCAAGTTCAGCTATCGACACACCGCCGCGATGGCCCTGAGCGGGCTCGACACCTCCGCGCTCGACAGCTACACGCGACGCGTTGGCCGCCGATCCTGATCTCGCGCGGCTGCGCCAGCGGGTCGATGTCATCACCGAAGATACCATCGGCGAGACCGCGTCGGACGTCGTGCTCCGGCTGGTCGACGGGCGCGAGATGACCGTTCGGCACGATCTGGACGCACCGATCCCGCTGGAGAGCCGGACACAGCGTCTGCGCGACAAGGCGCGCGCTCTACTGGGTGCGAATGGCGAGGCGGAGCTTTGGCAGGCGGTCCACGGATCGGATCAGCCGGATCTGGGGGCCTTGGCCAGCGCGGTTCAGTCCCTGTCCGTCATCGCCGCAAGGAGCAGGGAAAGCGCGTGATCGCGCGCCGCCTCCCGCACCGCCAGCCGTCCGAGCGCGCCGAAATCGACGGTCTCCGTAGTGACCTCCAGCGCGCGGCAAAGCCCGAAGCAGACGCGACCTTCAGGTTTGAACTCCGACCCTCCGGGTCCTGCAATTCCGGTAATGGAAACAGAGAGCTGAACACCGGACTTCATGTACGCACCACGCGCCATTTCCGCCGCGATCTCCTCGCTGACAGCCCCGTGCGCGTCGAGCGTGGCGGGCGAGACATTCAGCATCTCGACCTTGGCCGCGTTCGAATAGGTGACGAACCCACGCTCGAAGATCTCCGACGATCCGGGCAGGTCCGTCAGCGCCGCCGCGACCATGCCGCCGGTGCAGCTTTCGGCCGTGGCGATCCTCCAGCCGGCCTTCCGCGCAGCCTCCAGGATCTGAAATTGGAGGCTCACCGTCCAAAGACTCCGTGCGCGAGACCGGCCAGCACCACCACACCCAGCGCCGCGAACACGCCCGCGATCACGTCGTCGAGCATCACGCCCAACGGATCGCCGCGGCGATCTGCCCAACCCGCCGGTCCGGGTTTCCAGACGTCGAAGAGCCGGAAGAGGAGGAACGCCGCGACCCAGCCGGGCCAGAGGCGCAGGATATCGATGCCCATGCTCCACGCCGACCAGCTGAGCGGCAAGAGAGCGATCCACTGGCCCACGACCTCGTCCACCACGATCTCGGACGGATCGTGGTCATCTGAGCCGCGGGTCATCTGCGTGGTCGCCCACCATCCCTTGGCGAACCCGGCAACCACGCCGATGGCGAGCAGCGGAAAGCCCCCGATCACGTGCAGAAGCCACCCCCAGGGCAGCGCGACCAACGACGCCCAGGTGCCTGGCGCGGGGCGCAGGTAGCCCACCCCGAATACCGTTGCGATCAGCCGCGACACCATCATGCGCCGACCAGCGTACAGGTTGCGATGCAGGCGATGCCTTCCCCGCGGCCGGTGAACCCCAGCCGTTCGGAGGTCGTCGCCTTCACCGAAACCAGGTCGGTCCCGATCTCCATGATGGACGCCATCCTTTCCCGCATCTGCGGGGCATATGGGGCGATCTTGGGTGTTTCGCAAATGATCGTGCAATCCACGTTGCCGGGCGCGAAGCCGTTGTCACGCGCGAGGCTCACGGCGTGGCGCAGGAAGATTTCGCTGGCCGCGCCGCGCCATTGGGGGTCGGATGGCGGGAAATGCGTTCCGATATCGCCCATGGCCAGCGCGCCAAAGATGGCGTCCGTGACCGTGTGCATCGCCACATCCGCGTCGGAGTGGCCGAGTAAACCGGCATCATGTGGAATGCGGATGCCGCACAATGTCACATGATCCCCCGGGCCGAAGGCATGCACGTCGAATCCGTTGCCGATCCTGATCTTCATGTCGCTCCAGATGTTGCTGACGGGTGCACGGCATGACCGCTCGCCTTCATCGCCCGCCGGACAGCCAACCTCAAGCCCTTCTGCGGATGGAATTACTCCAAAACCGGAAGACGATCCCCGCGCCGTTCCTCGGCGCACAACTTGAGGTAACACCTACTTTTGCCTAATTTTTGAACATATGCCGAAAAATTGCCACCCTTCGGTGGCTCATTCGGTTGAAGCGCGCCCGGTCGCAGGCTACCCAGCATCTGCACGCCTTTCGAACTGATTTCCCATGATCGCGCTTCAAGACGTAAACCTGTCTCCTCCTGTCGCGCTCGCGCCGATGGCAGGGATCACCGATCTGCCGTTTCGGCGGCTTGTCGCGTCATTCGGCGCGGGTCTCGTCGTGTCCGAAATGGTCGCCAGCGTCGACATCCTCAACGCGCGCCCCGGCACGCGGGAGCGGGCGGAACTGGCGCTTGGTGTCGAAGGGTCTTCGGTGCAGCTCGCAGGGCGGGAACCAGCGCCCATGGCGGAGGCCGCGCGCATGGTGGAGGCCGAGGGTGCGCGGATCATCGATATCAACATGGGTTGCCCGGCCAAGAAGGTGACCAACGGCTGTTCGGGCTCCGCGCTGATGCGGGATCTGGACCATGCGCTGCGCCTGATCGACGCCGTGGTAGGCGCGGTGAAGGTGCCCGTGACGCTGAAGACTCGGCTGGGCTGGGACGAGGATCTGCTGAACGCGCCGGAGTTGGCTGTGCGGGCCGAGGCGTCGGGCATCCGGATGATCACGATCCACGGCCGCACGCGCTGCCAGTTCTACAAGGGACGCGCGGATTGGGCGGCGATCGCACGGGTCAAGACGGCGGTCGGGATTCCGGTTCTCGCCAATGGAGACATCACGGATGCCGCGTCCGCTCGCCGAGCCCTGGATTTGTCGGGCGCAGATGGCGTCATGATCGGCCGCGGCATTCAGGGGCGTCCGTGGCTGCTGGCCAGCATTGCGCACAAGCTGTGGGGCACGCCGGCGCCCGCCATACCGCAGGGCGCCGCCTTCGCCGAGATGGTGGCGGGTCACTACGAAGAGATGCTGGGCTTCTACGGCACGGATCTCGGCAGCCGATGCGCGCGCAAACACCTTGGGTGGTACATGGATCACGCCGGAACACCGGCCGACCTGCGCCGCGCCGTGCTGACTTCGCCATCCCCGTCCGAGGTTCTGCGCCTGATCCCGCAAGTCGTCGCCCATGGCGGACGCGGCGCAGTTCGCCCGAGCGGCGGCATGACAGGGCAGGGCTTCGATCTTTGGGCGTCTCTGCCGGTCCCTGCAGTGCGGATCGACGCAGACGACAGGATCGCGGATCTGAACCCCGCGGCGGAGGGGTTCCTGAACAGCTCCGCCCGGGCGCTGCGCGGCACGCCGGTCTGGGACGCGATCGCGGTCGACGCGCCGCTCGAGCAGGCGTTCCAGCGCGCGCGCAAGAACGGCACGCCGCTCTTCGTCAACGATGTCGACGTGGGCTCGGGCCACCGCGCTCCGCTGCAATGTGCGCTGCAGATCGCACCGCTGGTCGGGGTCGTCGGACGAGATGCTGATGATGATTTCCCCGCGCGAACTCGCCGGGCGGATGACGCTGAACCATTCCGTGAAATCCGCGGCCCAATCCGCGATCGGCATGGCCGAGATGCTGGCGCACGAGATCAAGAACCCGCTGGCCGGGATCACGGGGGCCGCGCAGCTCCTCAGCATGAACCTGAAGTCGGACGATCTGGAGCTGACCGATCTGATCGTCGCCGAAAGCCGGCGGATCGTGAAGCTGCTGGAGCAGGTGGAGCAGTTCGGCAACCTCTCGGTGCCCGACCTGCGGCCGATCAACCTGCACGACGTGCTCGACCGCGCGCGGCGGTCCGCGTTGCTGGGGTTCGGGGCCAACATGAAGATCGTGGAGGATTACGACCCGTCGCTGCCGCTGGCGCTGGCCGATCGCGACCAGTTGCTGCAGGTGATCCAGAACCTTCTGAAGAACGCCGCCGAAGCCGCGGGCGACAAGGGCGGCACAATCTGGCTGCACAGTTTCTTCGAACATTCCTTCCGGCTCCGGCGTTCGGACGGCACCGGCCAGTCCCTGCCGCTCCAGATCGAGGTGATCGACGATGGTCCGGGACTGCCCGACGCGATCCGCGACGACATCTTCGATCCCTTCGTGTCGGGCCGCGAAAACGGCACGGGGCTGGGGCTCGCGCTCGTCTCCAAGATCATCTCTGACCACCGCGGCTGGATTTCGGTGACTTCCGTTCCCGGCCGCACGGTCTTTCGCATCTCGCTGCCGCGCGCCGCCGGCACCCCCTACATCACGGAGTAGCCCCATGGACGGAACGGTACTAGTCGCAGATGACGATCGCACCATTCGCACGGTGCTGACGCAGGCGCTGACCCGGGCGGGCTGCCGCGTCCACGCGACCTCCTCGCTGACCACGCTCATGCGGTGGGTGGGCGAGGGCAAGGGCGACGTTGTGATTTCCGACGTCGTCATGCCGGACGGCAACGGGCTCGAGATGTTGCCCAAGATCGCGCAGGACCGCCCCGGCCTGCCGGTCATCGTGATTTCCGCGCAGAACACGATCATGACGGCGATCCAGGCGGCGGAGGCCGAGGCTTACGATTACCTTCCCAAGCCCTTCGATCTGCCGGAACTGATGAAACGCACCGCCCGCGCGCTGGAGCATCGCAAGAACGTGCCGCGCGCCACGGATGACGAACCCGACCGGCCCCGAGGAGCTGCCGCTGGTCGGTCGCACGACGGTCATGCAGTCGCTCTACCGGGTCGTGGCGCGGGTGATGAACACCGATCTGCCCGTGCTGATCTGGGGCGAGAGCGGGACCGGCAAGAGCCTGATCGCGCGGGCGATCCACGATTTTTCGGACCGCCGCACGCTGCCCTTCGTGACGACCAATGCCAACGACCTGCAGGAGCTCGAGGGGCCCGCACGGGTTCTGGCGCGGGTGAAGGGCGGCACGCTGCTGATCGAGGAGATCGGGGACATTCCGCCGGAAATCCAGGCCCGTATCGTGCAGATGATGGACACGCCGGGCGAATACGCACCGCGATTCCTCGCCACCAGCCAGACCGACCTCAGCAAGGCGATGGAGGACTAACAGGCTGCGCAAGGATCTTTATTATCGGCTCAGTCGGCGCGACGCTTGCGGTGCCCTCCCTGCGCGAGAGGGTGGACGATATCGAACTGCTTGGCCGATCACTTTCTCGCGAAGGTCGAAAAGAGCGGTGGGGCGCTGCGCAAGATGTCCGCGGCGCGCCAGCGAGATCCTGCGCAACTACAGCTGGCCCGGGAATGTGCGGCAGCTGGAGAACGCCATCCGCCGATTGTCGCTGACCAGCCGCGAGGCCGAAGTCACGGCCGGAGAGGTGGAGCAGGTCCTGGGCTCCCAGCCCGAACTCGAACCGATGCGCGGGGCCGAGGCCGCGTCGGAAAAGCTGGGCGCGTCGGTGGAACGCCACTTGCGCAGGTATTTCGACCTTCACGGAAACATGCTGCCGCCGGCGGGGCTTTATGCGCGAATCCTGCGCGAGATCGAATTGCCGCTGATCGAGATTGCACTGGAGGCGACAGGTGGAAATCAGGCGAAATGCGCCGATTTGCTCGGGATCAACCGAAATACTCTGCGCAAGAAGATCACCGACCTCGATATTCAGGTGACACGACGCCGTAAGTTGATGTAAAACCGCCACAGGAATTGTGGCGATCGGGGGACACTCCGAATAAGACCACGAGATATGGCGGTCAGGCGCGAGCAGCGCCACAAATACGGTGAGTCTCTGGTGGCAACCCAGACACGACAGCCTCGATGGATGCGTCTTGGGCGTTTGCGTCGAGCGCGAAAGATGCGCAACGCGACGACCTTCGGGTCTCGTGGTGCTCGGTCCGGTGCTGGCGCTTGTCGACATTCCTGGTCCTCGGCCCGCTGGATCAGGGGGCGAGTGCGCTGGCCCTGCGGCTGATCCTTCTCGCGGATCTCGTCTACATCCTGCTGGTGGCCGCCCTGGTTCTGGGATCGGTCGCGCGGCTCATCGCGGCGCGCCGCGCGAAATCGGCGGGCTCCCGGCTGCACCTGCGGCTGACGGCGGTCTTCGCGCTGCTGGCGCTGATCCCGACGGTGATCGTCGCGGTCTTTGCCGGGCTCACCGTCAATATCGGTCTGGAAGGCTGGTTTTCGGAACGCGTCCGTCAGGTCGTCGGCAGTTCGCTCGCGGCCGCCGAAGCTTATGAGGAAGAACAGCGCGAGGACCTGAGGGAGGACGCACGGGACCTGGCACGCGCGCTGGAGGAGGCGCGCCGGTTCGATGTCTACGTGTCCGATGGGGAGCTTCTGGTCCAGGGACAGGCCGCGATCCAGCGAGGTCTGCGCGAGGCCTACCTCATCGATGGCACGGGGCAGATCCGGGCGCGCGGGCAGAATTCGTACCTCTTCAACTACGAGGAACCGTCGCCCGAACAGATCGCGCAGGTCGATGAGGAAGGCGTCGTCATCATCGAGGATTGGGCGCACAACGAATTCCGCGCGCTGGTGCGGCTGAACTCGTTTCTCGACCGATATCTCTATGTCAGCCGCGACGTGGATGGCGAGATCCTGTCGCTGCTGGACGACACGCAGGAGACGGTGCGGCTCTACCAGCAACTCGAAAGCGAGCGGGGCCGGGTGCTGTTCGAATTCGGGCTGCTTTACCTCGGGTTCGCGGTAATCCTGATCCTCGCCTCCATCTGGGCGGGGATGTGGTTTGCCGAACGTCTCTCCGGGCCGGTCGGCCGGCTCACCGGTGCGGCGCAGCGCGTGGGTTCCGGAGACCTCGACGTGCGCGTGACGCGAGGAAAAGGGCGACGACGAGATCGCCATGCTGGGCCGGTACTTCAACCAGATGACCCGGCAGCTCAAGGTGCAGCGGGAAACCCTGCTGGACAACACGCGCCAGATCGAACGGCGCCGGCGGCTCTTCGATTCCGTGCTGACCTCTGTCACGTCCGGGGTGGTGGGGCTGGATGCAAAGGGCCGGATCACCTTCGTGAACCGGTCGGCGGAACGTCTTCTCGACTGGCGCGAGCACCAGCAGGCGATGAGCATCGAGGTCGCCGTTCCGGAATTCGGCCCGGTCTTTCAAGAACTCAGGAAGAGCCGCGCGCAGGTGGCGCAGCGCGAAGTGAAGGTCTCTCGGCAGGGGCGTCTCGAAAACCTGCTGGTGCGCATGGCGACGCGCCGCAACGACAACGGCCGGCTCGAAGGGTATGTCGTCGCCTTCGATGACGTCACCGACCTTGTCAGCGCGCAGCGGATGGCGGCCTGGGGCGACGTGGCCCGGCGGATCGCGCACGAGATCAAGAACCCGCTCACGCCGATCCAGCTCTCGGCGGAGCGGATCAAGCGCAAGTTCGCGCCGCAGGTGGAGGACCGGGAACGGCTGGAGCAGATGACCGACGTCATCATCCGGCAGACCGGCGATCTGCGGCGCATCGTTGACGAATTCTCCAAGTTCGCGCGGATGCCCGAACCCGATCGCCAGCCCCAGAACCTTGTGGAACTGGTGCAGAGTGCCGTGTTGCTGCAGCGACAGGGGCAGCCAGGTGTCGAGATCGCCACCGACCTGCCGGATGATCCGATCGCGGTCGAAGTCGATGGCACGATGATCGGCCAGGCGCTGACGAACCTGATCAAGAACGCCGGAGAGGCGATTGAAACGCTGAAGGAAAAGGGTGCTCCGGATGGACACGCGCCGCGGATCGAGGTGGCGCTGCGCACAGCGGATGATTGGGCGGAAATCACGATCGCGGATAACGGGATCGGTTTGCCGGAGGACCGGGCGCGGCTGTTCGAACCCTACGTGACGACACGCAGCGCGGGCACCGGACTGGGCCTGCCGATCGTGAAGAAGATCATCGAAGAGCATGGCGGAACGCTGGCGCTGGAAGACGCGCCGGTGTTCGCCGGAACCAACGACCATTATGGCGCCATGGCCGTGATCCGGCTGCCGCTGAGCGGGGACGCCAAACAAAAGAGGGGCAAGGCATGAGTGACATCCTGATCGTTGACGACGAGCGCGACATCCGCGAACTGATCTCGGACATCCTGGAGGACGAAGGCTACACCACGAGGCTCGCGGGTACGTCCGACGACGCCATGAACGCGATCAATTCCGAACCTCCCGCGCTGCTGGTGCTGGACATCTGGCTGAAGGACAGCCGCATGGACGGGATCGACATCCTCTCGGCGGTCAAGCGCGACAACCCCGACGTGCCGGTCGTGATCATCTCCGGGCACGGCAACATCGAAATCGCCGTGGCGGCGATCAAGCAGGGGGCCTACGATTTCATCGAGAAGCCGTTCAACATCGAACAGCTGCTGGTCGTGATCCGGCGTGCGATGGAGGCCTCGCGCCTGCGCCGGGAGAACATGAGCCTCCGCCGCAAGGAGGTCACGACCGCGGAAATGATCGGATCGAGCGCCGCGTTCCGGACGCTGGTCAATCAGCTCGACAAGGTGACGAAATCGAACGGCCGCGTCATGCTGACCGGCCCGGCCGGCTGCGGCAAGGAAGTGGCGGCCCGGTACATCCACGCCAATTCCAACCGCGCCTCGGCGCCGTTCGTCAGCGTCAATTGCGCCTCGATCGAGCCGGAGCGGATGGAGTCCGTGCTCTTCGGGCGCGAGTCCCCGGATCGCGGCGTGGAACCCGGCCTGCTCGAACAGGCGCACAGTGGTGTCATCTATTTCGACGAGGTCGCGGACATGCCGCCCGGCACGCAGTCCAAGATCCTGCGCGTTCTCGTCGACCAGCAGTTCCAGCGGGTGGGCGGCAACGACAAGGTGCGCGTCGACATCCGCGTGGTGTCATCGACCAGCCGGGACCTGCAATTGGCCATCGCGTCGGGTGATTTCCGGCAGGAACTCTACCACCGGCTCAACGTGGTGCCGATCGCGGTGCCCTCGCTGGAGGATCGTCGGGAGGATATTCCCGCGCTGGCCGCACATTTCATCGAAGGCTTTCACAGCGCGCAAGGCCTGCCGCAGCGCGAGTTGAGCGGGGATGCGGCGGCTTTGCTGCAGACGATGATCTGGCCGGGCAACGTGCGGCAGCTCAAGAACCTGATCGAGCGAGTGCTGATCCTCGGCGAATGCTCCGGCCCGATCGAGGCGCGCGAACTGCCGGGCGAGGGGCCGGAGGCTGACGAGGACGGTCGCGTCGTCCTCTCGGGCGCGCTGGCCACGCTGCCGCTGCGCGAGGCGCGCGAGGCGTTCGAACGGGAATACCTGCTGACGCAGATCAACCGTTTCGGCGGCAACATCTCGCGCACCGCGAGCTTCGTCGGCATGGAACGCAGCGCGTTGCACCGCAAGCTGAAATCGCTGGGTGTTGTGACATCGTCTAAATCCGGCGCACGCGTGGCCCATGTCGAGGAGGAGCACGACGCGGCGACCTGAGCGTCAGCGCAGACTTCGGGTCACGATCCGGCGTCCACGATCGCGATGCCGCCATCCTCGAACCGCACGAAGCAGGAGCTTGGCGTCAGCTCCGGCAGTACGGTCGTTCTTCCGCGCACGCTGATCCCGTCCCGACACCGCGGGATTTCCGTCGGCGCGTACCCGCGTTCGGCCATGCACAGCGTCTCCACCCGCTGCCGCAAGCTCGAGTTGACGTCCACCGAGTAGATCTCCCCCGGGATCCAGTAGCCGCCGGTCAGACGGCAACGGCCCCGACTGTCGCAGATCTGGCGCGGGGGTATGTAGTATGGCGGATCCTGCCGCGTCTGATTGGCCACAGGCGCCGACTGGACTGCGCGGACCTCGCACTGGATCGTGTCCGACTGCCATCGCGCGACGGGCACGCCCGGCTTGTAGTAGATCTGCAACGGCGCGCAGGCGCCAAGGCATATCGCAAGTGTCAGGAATGCCGCAATCGGTTTCATGAGGGCAGCATGCCCGAATTGGTGAGGCCGGACAACAACCAGCCGCAAGACGCGATTGACCGGTTCCGGACCATCTGTCATTCAGTCGAGGCCGCACGCCATGCGGCTGCAGCGAGGCTGGTCGATGAAGGTCATCATTTGCGGCGCGGGGCAGGTGGGCTGGCAGATCGCGCGCCACCTGTCGAGTGAACGCAATGACGTCACGATCGTGGACAGCAACCCTGATCTGGTCCGACGCGCCACCGACACCCTCGATGTGCAGGGCGTCGCGGGATTTGCCAGCTATCCCGACGTTCTCGACCGGGCCGGGGCGCGGGACGCCGACATGATCATCGCCGCCACCCATTCGGACGAGGTCAACATGGTGACCTGCCAGGTGGCGCATTCGGTGTTCGGCATCGACCGCAAGATCGCCCGTCTGCGCAGCCAATCCTACCTGACCGCGATCTACTCGGACCTCTACCGTCGCGATCACATGCCGATCGACGTCGTGATCAGCCCGGAACGCGAAGTCGCGGCCGCCGCGTTGCAGCGACTGTCGGCGCCGGCCGCCTTCGATATTGAAACATTCCTCGATGGTCAGGCGCAGCTTCTGGGGATCTCGATCGAGGAGGAGTGCCCGGTCATCAACACGCCGCTGCGGCAGTTGACCGACCTCTTCTCGACACTGCGCGCGGTCGTCGTCGGCGTCCGCCGCGAAGGCACGCTGTTCGCGCCGGAGGCGGGCGATCAGCTCTTCATCGGCGACGACTGCTATGTCTTCGTGCATCGCGACGACATGCCGCGCACGCTGGAGATCTTTGGCAAGACGCAAGCCAAGCAGGAGCGCGTGGTGCTGATCGGCGGCGGGAACGTGGGTCTTGCCGTGGCCAAGGCACTGGAGGGGCGTGCGGCGCGCATCCGCACGAAGGTGATCGAGAAGAGCAGAGCCAGCGCCGAACGCGCGGCCGAGGCGCTGGAGCGGACGATCGTGCTCAACGGCGACGGTCTGGACGTGGCTCTGCTGCACGAGGCGGGCGTGTCGCGCGCCGATGCGGTGCTGACGGTGACGGACGACGACAAGACCAACCTGCTGGCGGCGGTCCGGGCGAAGTCCGAAGGGTGCCCGTTCACCATCGCGCTCATCAACGACCCGACGCTGGTGCCGATGATGGGGCCGCTCGGGATCGATGCCTACATCAACCCGCGCGCGACCACGGTCAGCTCGATCCTGCGCCATATCCGCCACGGGCGCGTGCGCTCGCTCTATTCCGTGGGCGATGCCGAGGCCGAGGTGATCGAGGCGGAGGTGCTCTCCACCTCGCCCATGGCCGGCAAGAAGATCGGCGATATCGACTTTCCCGAAGGTGTTCTGATCGGCGCGGTGCGGAAAGGCAAGAACGTGATCCGTCCCACCGCGGAGACCCGCATCGACGAAGGTGACATCGTCGTCATCTTTGCGCTTGCCGGTGACGTGCCGGAGGTCGAGCGCCTGATGCAGGTCTCGATCGACTTCTTCTGATGCGCCGGAATGTGCCCAGGGCCACGCGCCGAAACCTTCGCGAAGTCGGCTTCTGGACACAGGTCGCAGACCTGCCGCTGTTTCTCCTGGCCCTCGGCGCTGCGTCGGCCTCCATGTACCTTCCCGCGATACATGCGTTCGTGGTGGACGAGAACAGCGAAGCGCAGGCCTTCGCCTACGCGGGAACGCTCGGCTTGATCCTCTTCGCGCTGCTTGGCGCCGCCATGCTGGGCCGGCCATCGCGGCAGGGCACGCTCGGGCCGCTTCTTTCGCTCTTCTCGGTCATGACGGTTCTGCCCTTCGCGCTTGCAATCCCGTTCTTCGAGGGGTTGCGGACCACGACCTGGATGAACGCTTATCTGGAGATGGTCAGTGCCGTGACCACCACCGGTCTCACCGTTTTCGAAGAGCCGGGCCGATTGTCGAGCCCGCTGCACCTCTGGCGGTCACAGGTGGCCTGGATGGGCGGCTTCGTGATGTGGGTGGCCGCGGCGGCGGTGCTGGCGCCCTTGAACCTCGGGGGGTTCGAGGTGACCGCGCGGGCGGAACCCGGTCAGGAGGATGTGGCCGCGAACCGAATGAACAGTGCCGACACGCGCACGCGGCTTTTCAGGTCCGTGGGCCAGCTATTCCCGATCTACCTGGGGTTGACCATCCTGCTGTGGGTCCTGCTGTTGATCGCCGGCGACAGGCCTCTGGTGGCCCTCTGCCACGCGATGGCCGTGATGTCGACGTCGGGGATCTCGCCCGTCGGCGGGCTGGAGGCGGCCGGCTCCGGATGGCTGGGAGAGGCACTGCTCTTTCTCTTCATGGTGTTCGCCATTTCGCGCCTGACCTTCTCGACCGACACCGTGACCACGCCCGGCCGCGGCCTGCGATCGGATCCGGAATTCCAGATGGCGGCCTTCGTGCTCGTCTCGGTGCCGCTCCTGCTGTTCATGCGGCACTGGTTCGGCGCCCTGGACGTGGACCGGGAAGAGGAATTCTTCGGGGCCCTCCGTGCGCTTTGGGGCAGCCTCTTCACCGTGATGAGCTTTCTCACCACCACCGGTTTCACCAGCGCCGACTGGGTCACCGCGCAGGTCTGGTCGGGGCTGCGCACGCCGGGGCTGATCCTCATGGGTCTTGCGCTGATCGGCGGCGGGGTGGCCACGACGGCCGGTGGCGTCAAGTTGCTCCGCGTCTTCGCGCTCTACCGCCACGGAGTGCGCGAGATGGAGCGGCTGGTCCATCCGTCCTCCGTCAGCGGAGCCCGCGGGATGGGACGCAGGCTTCAGCGGCAGGGCGCTTTCATCGCGTGGATCTTCTTCATGCTCTTCGCCTTCTCGCTCGCCGCCATGTCGCTGGCGCTGGCGGCGCTCGGGCTCAACTTCGAGGATGCCATGATCCTCAGCGTCGCCGGGCTGTCGAACACCGGCCCCCTGATCGTGGTGGCGGGCGAGGAGGCGATCCGTATCGCGGACCTGAGTGCCGGCACGAAGGCCGTGCTCTGTGCGGCCATGGTGGTCGGCCGCCTGGAAACGCTGGCGATCATCGCGCTTCTGACACCGGACCTCTGGCGGTCCTGAAACCGGTGGGTTCGCCCGCCGCGACCGCACGTTTTTGGGGTGGAATCTTCGAAACCTTCCCGACATACTTGCCGCGAGGGAACGTTGAGCGCGATTGCGCGCAGCAAGAACAAAGGTCTAAATACTAATGGCTTCTGACAAACAGAATCTGCAAGACGCATTTTTGAACCATGTCCGCAAGACGAAGGTACCGGTCACCATCTTTCTGATCAACGGCGTGAAGCTGCAGGGGGTCATCACCTGGTTCGACAATTTCTGCGTCTTGCTGCGGCGTGACGGTCAAAGCCAACTTGTGTACAAGCACGCGATTTCCACGATCATGCCATCGCAACCGATCAGCCTCTATGAAGGCGAAGACAACGGTTGAGCGAGACACCCGCCGATCCGACCCTCGTGACGGAGACCCGTACCTGGGTCCTGCATCCCGACATCAAGAGCAACTTCGACCGGCGCGCATCCGGACCCGCGCTGGCGGAGGCGGTGTCGCTCGCGCACGCGTTGCCCGGCCTGCATGTGGCGGGCCAGCAGGTCGTGCCCTTGCCACGCCCGCAACCCGCGGCACTTTTCGGATCCGGCAAGGTCGAGGAACTGGCGCAAAAGCTGAAGGCCGAGGAGGTCGAACTCGTGGTGGTCGATGGCCCGGTGACGCCGGTCCAGCAGCGCAACCTGGAGAAGGCCTGGAACTGCAAGGTGCTCGATCGGACCGGCCTGATCCTGGAGATCTTTTCCGATCGCGCGGCCACGCGCGAAGGCGTGCTGCAGGTCGAGATGGCGCATCTGAGCTATCAGCGCACGCGGCTGGTGCGCGCCTGGACCCACCTCGAACGCCAGCGTGGCGGATTGGGGTTCGTGGGCGGTCCGGGCGAGACGCAGATCGAGGCCGACCGTAGGGCCATCGACGAACAGCTTGTCCGGCTGAAACGGCAGCTCGAGAAGGTCGTCCGGACCCGCGGGCTGCACCGCGCGGCACGTGCCAAGGTGCCCTATCCGATCGTTGCACTCGTGGGCTACACGAACGCGGGCAAATCGACGCTCTTCAACCGGCTGACGGGTGCGGAGGTGATGGTGAAGGACATGCTCTTTGCCACGCTCGACCCGACGATGCGAAAGGTCGAGTTGCCCGATGGGCCGGAGATGATCCTGTCGGACACCGTCGGCTTCATCTCCGATCTGCCGACCGAATTGGTCGCCGCGTTCCGCGCCACGCTGGAAGAGGTGCTGGAGGCCGATCTGATCGTGCATGTCCGCGACATCTCTCACGGCGAGACCGAAGCGCAGGCCGCCAATGTCCGCGACATCCTCGGCAGTCTCGGCGTGGAGCCGGACCGTCCGCTGTTCGAGCTCTGGAACAAGATCGACCTGGTGCCCGGCGAGCAGGCCGAGGCGCTGCGCAACCGGGCGGCCCGGTCGGATGATGTCTTCGTCGCGTCCGCGCTGACCGGTGAGGGGCTGCCGGAAGTTCTGGCCGCCGTGGCCGACACGCTCAGGGGCGCGGTCGCGGAAGAGGAACTGCGCCTTTCGCACGCGGATGGCCGCAAACGCGCCTGGCTCTACGAACGGGAGCTGGTTCAGGACGAGGAGGTGGAAGAGGACGGCATCTCCCTCCGCGTCCGCTGGACTCCGCAGCAGAAGGCCGCTTTCGGGAGGTTGTGACGCGGGGCCAGGACGCCTCCACTTTCGACGCAGAAACCCTGACCGGCGCGAAGGGGTCCAGTATCGATTGCCGTGTGGCGCAGCCCGAGCCAAGCCTGAGAATACCGCTGAAATGCGGAACAATGGCCCGGCTTCAGTGTTTCACTGATCCATTGAAAGGAGACACCGACATGAAACATCATATCACCTCCGTTCTGGCACTCGCCATTACTACTGGAACAGCCGGAATGGCTCTATCGCAAATGAATGAGGAAAGGGGTGCCTACAGTGGTGTCGTGGACAATGAACTGAGCGAACAGTTCATTCGTGCCGAGAACATCATCGGTGCCGACATCTACACCCAGTACATGGATTACGACGAGAATGTCTGGAACGACACCGACTACTACACCGAGTTGAATACGGATTGGGAAGAAGTCGGCGAAGTCTCGGATCTGGTGATTTCCAGGGATGGCAGGATCGTGGGCGTGATCGCCGAAGTCGGCGGTTGGCTCGATATTGGCGATGCGGATGTGGTCATCGACATCAACGATCTTAAGACCGTCGGCGGAAGCTTCGAGAACAGCTGGGGCGATCTTGCTCTGGTCACGCCACTGACCGAGGAACAACTCGAGTCGCGCCAGGAAGTCGACAGCGGCTGGTGGTAAGGACCCTGTCGTGGCGGTCCGCGTTTCGCGCGGACCGCTGCCAAAACCGGATTTGTCGGTCAGCTACCCGACCTGCCGCCATTCCCCCGGCGCCAGGCCTTGCAGCGTCCAGTCGCCGACCGACCAGCGGATCAGGCGTAGCGTTGGATGACCCACGGCAGCGGTCATGCGACGGACCTGGCGATTGCGGCCTTCCCGGATCGTGAGTTCCAGCCAGCTCTCCGGCACCGACTTGCGCACGCGGATCGGCGGATCGCGGAACCAGAGCCAGTCGGGTTCGGACACGATGCGCACCGTGGCGGGCAGCGTCGGTCCGTCCTTCAACGTCACGCCATCGCGCAGTGCAGCCAGCGATGCATCGTCGGGAACCCCTTCGACCTGCGCGAGATAGGACTTGGCCAGCTTGTGCTTCGGATCGGCGATGCGTGCCTGTCGGCGGCCGTCATCGGTCAGCACCAGCAGACCTTCGCTGTCGCGGTCGAGACGCCCGGCCGGATACACGCCGGCCGCGTCGATAAACTTGGACAAAGTCGCGCGCGGAGTATCGGAATTGCCGCGGTCGGTGAACTGGCTCAACACGCCATAGGGCTTGTTGAAGAGGATCAGCATCACGCGATGGCGTAAAGCGACATCACCACCGCCGAGGCATTGCGCATGCCGCTGCCGACAAAAAGCGTCCGGTTGACCCAGGCATAGCGGTCGTCCCCAGTTTCAAGCCGCGCCTGCGTGCGCATGTAGTAGCTCTTCGGATCCACGTCCTCGCCCCGCGCGATGGAGGCAATCACGTCCTCGGGGCCGTGACGATAGCCGTAGTTCACGATCTCGATCGTCGCGCCGTCCTCGGTCTCCATGGCGTAGCGGGTGTCGAGTTCGGCGACGCCACCGGGCCAGATTGTCTGCCAGTCCGCGCCGACATTCAGGATCCGACCGTTCAGCCGCGGCCCGGTCACGCGCCCGCCGATGATCGGGATGATCCGTCGCTGACCAGCGCGGCCGGCACCCATTTCGCGGACTTCCGCCAGTTCGACGAAGAGGTCGCAGACATGCTCCAGCACCGGGGTCGCGGGCGACGAGGTCATGGTGCAGGCTCGAGTGTCGTCACGCCCACGGCAGCGGCCCGCGCCAGGTCGGGATCGAGCGACATCGGGATGTACTCGCCCCGCCGCCAGAGCTGCGCCAGATCGTCGTAGTGCGGGGAGAGCAGATGCCCCGACTGCCCGGTGGATATGACGAAGACCGAACTGTCCGGATCGGCGAAATCGTAGACCCCGCGATAGCCCGCACCGTGCACGTTGAAGAAGGGGTTCGGATCGGTGCCCTTGGTGCGACCGCGCAGCAGCGTGTTGTCCCCGCCGGAGGTCGATTGCCGGATGTTGACGAGATAGGAGACGCCCGGGATCTCCCCCAGAACCTGGTGGTCGTGGGTCGCCTGGTGCGCGTCGCCCCAGCGCAGGGTTTCGAAGTTGTCGCCGAAATGTTCCTCGATCCAGATCAGCGCATCGTCGAGCGCGAGTTGCGAGATCTCGGTACAGGTTTCCTCGGGCGCGGATTGCTTCACGTCGCACCAGGCGGCGGCGCCGTCGATATCGCGGAAGACGCGCTCGATGAACAGCGGCTCCACGTGGGTGAACTCTTCGGAGAGCGGGCCGAGATCGTCCCGGATCAGCCGCTTCTGCAGGGCGCGGATCCACGCGGCATAGAGCAGGGGTTCGGGCAGGTGCTCGTTCATCTCGCCGTTCCAGTTGGCGAGCAGGGTCAGCGCGCGCTGGCGCTTGCGTTCGGGGGTGCCGTCGGGGGCAGCCTCCCCGGTGAACCACAGATCCGCGCCGATGAGCGGCAGGAGCGAGCGGGCGGTGTAGCTGACGGTGTCGAGCTGCGCCTCGATGAAGCTGTCGCGGGTGTGGACTTCTCGCGATTGCATCAGGTTCTGCCAGCGACGAACGCGCTGGGTATCGCCCCATTCGAAGGAAATGTGGTTGGGAAAGGGACGCTCGACGATCTTGTTGTTGGTGTTGCCGAGAATGCCCGACACCGGTTCGACGAATTCCGGGTTCGACAGGTACGGCATCCGCCCGTCCCAGCGGTTCTCCGGCAGCCAGCCCTGCGACGGAATGCGCCCCTGCGACTGGTGGCGGGCGTCGCGGCGCGGCACATGGCCGATGGTCTTGAGCGCGATGGTGTCGAGGTCGACCATGGTGAGGTTCTGCGCCGGGGCGACGAAAGCCTCGCCCGCCCTGATCGCCTCGTCCACGTCGCCGGCGCGCATCAGCCCGATCGCGGCGGTCATCGACGTGTCGGCGCCGTCGAGCAGTGTCCAGTTGACGGCAGCCACGTGTCCGGGCGGGGTCACCTCGCCCAGGGCAAAGCTGGAGGGCGGCAGGACCGGTCCGTTCTCCGTCCAGCGGAGCTGCACGGTGATCGGTTCGGCGTCCTTGACCTCGATGATCGAGGCGCGGGTGCGGAAGGGTCTGTAACCGTCCGGCGTCAGGTATTCCTGCGGGTTGTCGGGGTTCTGCCGTTCGATGTAGACATCCTGGTCGTCCACGTAGGTCGTCGTCAGGCCCCAGCCCAACCGTGCGGAGCGGCCGGTGAGGATCGTAGGCAGACCGGGGATCGTGCCACCGATCACGCCGCCCGTTTCCAGCTCCAGCCGGGCGAGATACCAGATCGCCGGTGCAGAAAAGCCCAGGTGGGGGTCGTTTGCCAGAAGCGTGCCGCCGGAGGCCGAGCGACCGGGCGCCGCGGCCCAGGCATTGGAGGCACCGGTCCGCCCGCGCGGCGGAAAGGGCGACAGCGGATGGTCGAGGCCGTCATCAAGCGTGGCATGTTTCGTGCCGGAGAGGGCGGGGAAGAGCTGCGAATACTCCGGAAGTACGGCGATGCCGGGACCGGGGACGTCCGGCAGGATGTCGGAAAGCCGTTCCGGATCGTCGAGCCTCAGCGAGGTGCGCGCCCGCAGGACCTCCTCCTCGAGATGGCCGGAAAGCTGCAGACCCATGACCTTGATGATGGCAAGGGAATCGGCGGGCACCCACGGAGCGACGGGCGCGTTGAACAGGAACATCTCCGGCGCACCGCGGCCCAGCGCGTCGCTGTTGATCTGTGCGATTCGAGCGTTGACGCCGGCGGCATAAGCCTCGAGCGCGGCTTTGGTGTAGTCGTCCTGCACCTCCACGCTCTGCTGCGCGAGGCGGTAGAGGTCTAGACGGCGAATGAAGGAATCGATTCCGACGGTCGACGACCCGAAAAGCTCGCTCAGCCTCCCTTGTGCGGTGCGCCGCATCATCGTCATCTGCCACAGACGATCCTGCGCATGGGCAAACCCCAGACCGAAAAACACATCCGGATCGGACTGGCCGAAGATATGCGGCACGTTGGAGTGGTCGCGCACGATCTCGACAGGCGCCTCGAGACCGGCCACAGTCACCGTCCGGTTGTAGTCCGGAAGTGACCGCGACAGGAAGTAGTAGACACCGACCGCTGCAATCAGGACGAGCACAATCAGCCCGCCTGCGATCCTGAGCAGCCAGCGGAAGATCACCGGCATGGCCGTTCCCCTTGCCCTCGTTGCTTCGTGTGGACTGTTAGGTGGGCGCGCCGCTCTTGGCAACACCGTCCACTGGCGGTTGCAGGAAATCAGCCTGCGAACGGCGCCTGACGGGGTTCAAAACTTTGTGGGGGGACAGGAGCACCTTAAGACTTAAACAAGGCTTTTGCGCGAGTTTGCCGCCTGACTCAGAGGGAGGTGCTCCATGACCGGAATCGCAACGACAGCGGACGCGCGCCTGCGGATCGAGGACCTGATCTTTTCCCGGACCGACGATCGCGGCGTCATCAGGTCCGGCAACCATGTGTTTCAGCACGTGTCGGTGTTTTCCTGGGAACAGCTGATCGGGGCACCGCACAAGATCGTCCGCCACGACGACATGCCCAAGGGCGTCTTCTACCTCCTGTGGGAGACGATCAAGACCGGCGAGCCGATGGGCGCCTATGTCCAGAACATGGCCGAGGACGGCACGTCCTACTGGGTCTATTCGACGATCCTGCCGCTGGATGACGGCTACATCTCGCTGCGGATGAAGCCGTCGGGTGAGTACTTCAAGAAGATCATTCCGGTCTACGAGGCGGTGCGGGCCGAGGAACGCGCCGGCACCCTGACGCCACAGCAGAGCGGCGAGAAGATCGTGGCCGCCGTGCAGAACCTGGGTTTTGCCGACTATGCCGAATTCATGAGCTTTGCGCTGCGCGACGAGGCATGGTCCCGCGACGGCATCCTGCGCCGGTCCGGGGGCACGATCCGCGACAATCTGGCGGAGATGTTCAAGGACATCCGCGAGATGGAGGCCCGTGCGGGCAAGGTCGAACAGACCTTCCACAAGACGCACCAGATCCCCTACAACATGCGGCTTCAAGCCGGACGGCTCGAAGGCAGCGACGGACCGATCAGCGTGATTTCCAGCAACCATCGGCAGATGACACAGTCGCTGGAGGAGAACCTCGCGCGGTTCAGCGCGGATTCGTCGGTCGGCGCGGACGCGATCCGGCTCGCGCTCTTCAAGACGTCCGTCGCGATGCTGGTCGAAGAGGTCGCGCAGGATTACGCCGCGGAGGCCGATCACGGCCACTGGGACAAGTCGGCGCAAATGGCCGAACTGCTGAACCTCGCCAGCCGTTACCGCGAGCAGTCGGTGACCGAGGTCCGGACGCTCGCCGATCGGGTCCGGCGGTTCGGGCAGCAATGCCGCGACATGCGCCGCATGATGTCCGGACTCGAACTGACCCGGATCATGTGCAAGATCGAGCGGTCCAAATTCGACGGCGAACATGCCGGCCTCGACGAGATCGTGAACCGTCTGGCCGAAGCGCAGACGACGCTGGGCCAGAGTTTCGACGAGATCCTGAATTCGGTCAGCAACATCCTCTCGCGCAGCGACGACATCCAGCGCAGCGCCGGTGCTCAAGGGCGCAGGATCCCGGCACACGTGTGACTGTGTGCGCCTGACATCGGAGGCCGTGTTCCGGCGTCAGGGGATGATGCGGGTGTATTTCGTGCCTTCGAGCGTCGCGCCGACGCGCAAGCCCGCGCGTCCGAAGACCGCGGCGAGCACCGGTGCGAGCACCGTCGTCGTATCCGCGTTGATGCTGTCCCCCTGGTCGGAAATCACGTATTCGAGATCCGCTCCGGCGGCCCAGCCGGGAGAGCGGCGGAAATCAGTGAGCGCCCCTTCGGTCATGAAGAAGAGAACATGCGCATATTGCTGCGCGCCGATCTGAAACCCGCCCGAACCCTTCACGACGGAGTAGTAATCCACCGTCACACCACCGACGCGCAGCGCCCCGCGCCCGTAAGCCCCGCCGATACCGAGCCCGGCCTCGGTGACCAGCGGCATCACCAGCATGCCGTTCGCCTTCTGCGCCAGATCGCGGGTGTTGGGGTAGAGCCGGTACATTTCGGCCAGAGTGGCGTCCACGCGGGCATCGATCGTGGCCGGGCCGGTGCCACCGATGCCGTTGCCGCAGGCCGCGAGGGTGCCGCAGCCCGCAAGAAGCGTCAGTGAGAAACCCCGCCGGGTCAGATCCGTCTTGGTCATGAGATCGCCTGTCAATTGTTGCTCGATGCCGGCTATAGCCGGTCTTGCGGCAACTATATGTTGATTTGCTCGGTCTGTCACGCAGGTTTGGCCGTGTCGGCCCGGGACCCCTCGAGGCGATCGAAAGGGTGCTTCCCCCGTCGGCGCGGGACGCGCGGCCTCCCCCGAAGTTTGTTCGCCAAGTGAAGGGCGGATCAGGCGTCCTGCCAGGTCGCGCTGGCCAGAAGGCGGGCGGCGGCGGGCGCGAAATAGGTCAGCACACCGTCGCAGCCCGCGCGCTTGAACGCCATCAGGCTTTCCATCATCACCTTGTCGTGGTCGAGCCAGCCGTTCTGCGCCGCGGCCTCGATCATCGCGTATTCGCCGGAGACCTGGTAGGCGAAGGTGGGCGCGCCAAACGTGTCCTTGGCCCGCCGGCAGATGTCGAGATAGGGCATGCCGGGCTTGATCATCACCATGTCCGCGCCTTCGCGCAGGTCGCGGGCGATCAGGCGCAGCGCCTCGTCGGAATTGGCCGGATCCATCTGGTAGGTCTTCTTGTCGCCGACGAGCGCGCCGGACGCGCCGACCGCGTCGCGGAAGGGGCCGTAGAAGGCCGAGGCGTATTTCGCCGCATAGCTCAGGATCGAGCACGTTGTCGTGGCCGCCCGCTTCCAGCGCCGTGCGGATCGCGCCGATGCGGCCGTCCATCATGTCCGACGGCCCGATGATGTCGGCGCCGGCCTCGGCCTGGGCCAGGGCCATCTTCACCAGCGCCTCGACCGTGCGGTCGTTCACGATCTCGCCGTTCTCGACGAAGCCGTCATGGCCGTTGATGTTGTAGGGATCGAGCGCCACGTCGGTCATCACCGCCATTTCCGGCACCGCGGACTTGATCGCGCGGGTGGCGCGGTTGGAGAGGTTGTCGGGGCTCCAGGCCTCGGCGCAATCCTCGGTCCGGTCGGCGGCTTCGGTGTAGGGAAAGATGCAGATCGCGGGGATGCCGAGAACGGCCGCCTCGCGCGCGGCTTCGGCCATCTTGTCGACGGAGCGGCGCATCACGCCGGGCATGGACGGCACCGGCTCCTCCACGCCCTCGCCCTGGCGCACGAAGACGGGCCAGATCAGGTCGCCGACGGCGAGGTGGTTCTGCCGCACGAGGGCGCGCAGGGCGGGGGATTGTCGCACCCGGCGCAGGCGCGTGGCGGGATAGGGGGCCAGTCGTGGGCTGCATCGGGGACCTGTCGGATTGACCTCACAGTCTCCTAGCTGCCACGGTTCGCGGACGCACTCAAGTCTCGGGGCTACCAATCGCCCGTGCGCCCGGATACAGGGGCACAAAAGCCTTCACCCGCGGACCGCTGCCTTGGACCTGGCAACAGACACTTTTTGAAATGATCGACATGCGATCCTTCTCGAACCTGTGGTTCTGGATCGCGCTTGCCGTCGTGTGGTCACGGCCAGCCACTGGGTGCATGGGCGTGCCCTACGACATGGTCGTGCGTGCGCGTCGCCACGGAGGCCAGGCGGAGGCGGACCTCGAGGATATCGTCCGGGTGAACGTGAACCGGTTGCTGTATATCGGGCGGGTTTCGGGGCTGTGGCTGCTGGGGTTGGGGTGCTTCTTTCTGACGGGTCTGGGCGTGCTGGGCTTCGCCTACGGCGTCGAATTCGCGCAGGCGGCCTTTCTGCTGGTGCTTCCGATGTCGATCCTTGCGCTGCATGAGCCTGTCGACCGCGCGTCTGATCTTCGAACGGGATCTTGCGGGCGAGGCTCTGCGCGGCGCGTCTGACGCGGCACCGCGTCTACACCCAGATGATCGGCATGGTGTCGATCTTCGTGACCGCGCTCTGGGGGATGTACCAGAACCTCGCGATCGGCGCGCTCTGATGGTTGACATGCGGTCAGCCACGCACAATTAGACGCCTGCCCATGCTCAACCTGATCGAATCACTTGTTTCCGGCGCGCCCGAAGGCTTCGATGCCCGCCTGGTGCTGCAGCGAAGTCGCGCGCGCACGGGCCGGTGATGCACGTGGCGCGCGACGACAAGCGGCTGGCGGCGATGCAGGCGGGCTTGCGGTTCTTTGCGCCCGACATGCCGGTCTTCGTGCTTTCCGGGCTGGGACTGTCTGCCCTATGACCGCGTGTCGCCGAATGCCGACATCTCCGCGCCGCGGATGGCGACGCTGGCGGCGCTGGTCCACGGGATGCCGGATCGGTTCGTGCTGCTGACCACGCTCAACGCCGCGACGCAGCGGGTGCCGGCGCGCGCGTTGCTGCGCGATGCAGCCTTTTCGCGCAACGGTCGGCGACCGGATCGACGAAGCGGCGCCTTGCGCGACTTCCTCGTGCGCATGGGGTTCACGCAAGCGCCGACGGTGACGGAGCCGGGCGATTATGCGGTGCGCGGCGGCATCATCGACATCTATCCGCCCGGCGAGCTCGGCCCGGTGCGGCTCGATCTCTTCGGCGACGTGCTGGACGGCGCGCGCCGCTTCGATCCCGCGACCCAGCGCACGACGGAAAAGCTGGACATGGTGGAGCTGGCGCCGGTCTCCGAGGTGATCCTGGACGAGGCGGCGATCACGCGGTTCCGCCAGAACTACCGGATCGAATTCGGCGCCGCCGGCACCGACGATCCGCTCTACGAGGCGGTGAGCGCGGGGCGCAAGCATCAGGGCGTCGGAACACTGGCTGCCGTTCTTTCACGAACGGCTGGAGACCCTGTTCGACTATCTGCCCGACGCCACGGTCATGCTCGACGACCAGATGACGCCGGCGCGGCTGGCGCGGTGGGACAGCGATCGCCGATCAGTACGAGCCGCGCGCCAGCATCGCGATGACCGCAGACGCTCGCGCATGGACACCGTCTACAAGCCCGCGCCGCCGGAGGGTGCTGTATCTCGACGATGCGGCCTGGGAGGCGGCGATCGCTGACACGCCGCGTGCTGCAGTTCACGCCGCTGCCGCAGGCCACGGGCCCGGGCGTCATGGATGCGGGCGGGCGGATCGGGCGCGAACTTCGCGCCGGAGCGGCAGCAGGAAAGCATCAGCCTTTTCGGTGCCTTGGCGGAGCATGTCGAAGGCAAAGATGGACCGACGGGCCGGTGGTGGTCGCCTCCTATTCCGAAGGCGCGCGCGAGCGCCTGACGCGGTCTGATCGAGGATGAGGGGCTGGGCGAGGCGATCCCGATCACGGACGGCACGCGCATCGGCAAGCGCGGGCTGCACCTGGCGGTCTGGGCGCTGGAGCACGGGTTCGAGGCGCCGGAGACTGACGGTGCATCGTCCGAACAGGACGTGCTGGGCGACCGGCTGATCCGCGCGACCGCGCAAGCGCCGCCGGGCCGAGAATTTCCTGACCGAGGCGCAGTCGCTCTCGCCCGGCGATCTGGTGGTGCATGTGGATCACGGCGTCGGGCCGCTATCCTGGGGCTGGAGGTCGTGACCGCGGCGGGCGCGGCGCATGAATGCCTGCTGCTGGAATATGCGGAGGGCGTCAAAGCTCTACCTGCCGGTCGAGAATATCGAGCTGCTGTCGCAGCTACGGCCACGAGGAAGGGCTGCTCGACAAGCTGGGCGGCGGCGCGTGGCAGGCCAAGAAGGCCAGGCTCAAGGAGCGCATCCGCGAGATGGCCGACCGGCTGATCCGGATCGCGGCCGAGCGCGCGCTGCGCACGCGCGCCGATCCTGGAGCCGCCGCCAGGCATGTGGGACGCGTTCTCGGCGCGGTTCCCCTATGAGGAAACCGACGACCAGCTGCGCGCCATCGAGCGACGTGATGGCGGACCTGACCAGCGGCACGCCGATGGACCGGCTGATCTGCGGCGATGTGGGCTTCGGCAAGACCGAGGTCGCGATGCGCGCGGCCTTCGTCGCGGCGATGTCGGGCGTGCAGGTGGCGGTGATCGCGCCGACCACGCTGCTGGCGCGCCAGCACTGCAAGAGCTTTCCGCGACCGGTTCCGGGGCTTCCCGATCGAAGTGCGCCAGCTGTCGCGCTTCGTCGCGGCAGAAGGAGGCGGCCGCGACCCGCGAGGGCATGGCCGACGGCACGGTCGATATCGTCATCGGCACCCATGCGCTGCTGGCCAAGGGCGTGCGAGTTCAAGAACCTCGGCCTGCTGGTCATCGACGAGGAGCAGCATTTCGGCGTCGACCCACAAGGAACGGCTGAAGGCGCTGCGCACGGACATCCACGTGCTGACGCTGACCGCGACGCCGATCCCGCGCACGCTGCAGCTGTCGCTGTCGGGCGTGCGGGACCTGTCGATCATCGGCACGCCGCCGGTCGACCGGCTGGCGATCCGCACCTATGTCAGCGAATTCGACGCCGTGACGATGCGCGAGGCGCTTGCTGCGCGAACATTACCGCGGCGGGCAGAGCTTCTACGTCGTGCCGCGCATCACCGACCTGCCGGAGATCGAGGAGTTCCTGAAAGAGCAGCTGCCGGAGCTCAGCTATGTCGTCGCCCACGGCCAGATGGCGGCGGGCGAGCTCGACGACCGGATGAACGCCTTCTACGACGGCAAGTACGACGTGCTGCTGGCGACGACGATCGTGGAATCGGGCCTCGACATCCCGACCGCGAACACGATGATCATCCACCGCGCCGACATGTTCGGGCTGGCGCAGCTCTACCAGATCCGGGGCCGGGTGGGGCGGTCCAAGACGCGCGCCTATGCCTATCTCACGACGAAGCCGCGCGCGCAAGCTGACCGACTACGGCGGAAAAGCGGCTGCGCGTGCTGGGCTCGCTCGACACGCTGGGCGCCGGGTTCACGCTGGCCAGCCAGGATCTCGACATTCGCGGCGCAGGCAACCTGCTGGGCGAGGAGCAGTCGGGCCAGATGCGCGACGTGGGCTACGAGCTTTACCAGATCGATGCTGGAGGAGGCGATCGCCAAGATCCGCTCGGGCGAGCTGGAAGGGCTGACCGAGGATGACGGGCAATGGGCGCCGCAGATCAACCTGGGCGTGCCGGTGCTGATCCCCGAGGATTACGTGCCCGATCTCGACGTGCGGCTGGGGCTCTACCGCCGGCTGTCGGGTCTGACGACCAAGGTCGAGCTGGAAGGCTTCGCCGCCGAGCTGATCGACCGCTTCGGCAAGCTGCCGAAGGAGGTCAACACGCTGCTGCTGGTCGTGCGGATCAAGGCGATGTGCAAGCGCGCCGGGATCGCCAAGCTGGATGGCGGGCCGAAGGGCGCGACGATCCAGTTCCACAACGACAAGTTCGCCTCGCCCGAGGGGCTGGTGGAGTTCATCCAGGACCAGCGCGGGCTGGCCAAGGTGCAAGGACAACAAGATCGTCGTGCGGCGCGACTGGAAGAAGGAGAGCCGACAAGATCAAGGGCGCCTTCGCCATCGCCCGCGATCTGGCCGAGAAGGTGATGAGCGAGGAGAAGAAGGCGAAATCCGCCTGAAACGATGGTGCAGCTACGCCGTTTGCGGAACCGCGCGCGCATGTGCATTGAGCCGCCACATGATCGCGCACCCGATCACCGCCAGACAGAGCACCGACAGAAGCAGCGGGATTGGCGTGCCATCGAAAAGCATCCCCACGAAGCCCGCCGCAATGGCTGCGATCATGGTGGACACGGCGCCGGTCAGCGACGCGGTCAGGCCCGCGATGTGGCCCATCGGCTCCAACGCCACCGCGTTCAGGTTGCCGACGCAGAGACCGGACAGCCAGATCAGCAGGAATTGCCAGACCACGAAGGCCGGAAAGGCGAGGTGCGGCGCCAGCCAGATCAGCAGCAGCGCGGTGAGCGCGGACAAGACCTGCCCGGCCATGCCCAACGTCACCATCAGCCGCATGCCGAAACGCATCACGAGGGAGGCGTTCACGAGGCTGGTCGAGGCCGCCGAAAAGAGCGCGATGCCGCCGAACCAGTAGGGGAAGGTGTCGGCCAGTCCGAAGACCTGGTCATAGATCTGCTGCACCTGCGCCAGCAGGCTGATGATCAGCCCGAGTGCCACGCCTTGCGCCAGGATCGCGAGGCGCACGATCCGGTGTTGAAACACCTCCACCGCCGCCAGCCAGAGCCGAGGAAGATGGAAGGGCCGCCGATCGTCTTTCGCCAGCGGTTCGTCCAGCCGCAGCCAGAGCCAGAGCGTGGAGATCAGCGAGAAGACAATGAACGAGAGCAGGATCGACCGCCAGCCGAAGGCTTCCGCCAGCAACGCGCCCATGGCCGGCGCCAGCGTCGGCACGATCGTGAAGAGCACCATGGCAAAGGACACGATCCGCGCCATCTGGCGACCTTCGTAGAGGTCGCGGACGATCGCCATCGAGACGATACGCGGACCCGCGGCCCCGATCCCCTGGAAGAGGCGAGCGAAAATGATCACGTCGAAATTGTCGCTTTGCCAGGCGATGAGACCCGACAGCGTGTAGAGCGCCGCTCCGGCATACATCACCGGCTTTCGGCCGATCGCGTCCGACAGCGGCCCCGCAACCAGGGTGCCGACCGCGAGTTCGGCGATGAAGAGCGTAATCAGCAGATGCGTGCGGCCGTCCGCGGCCATTTCCGTCGCGATCGCGGGCATCGTGGGCAGAAGCGCATCGACGCTGAAGGCCACGGTCGAGAACAGCATCGCGATCAGCGCGACGAACTCGCCGGTCGACATTCGCTGTTTACGTTCGTCTGTCATGCCTTGCCCGCATCATGGTCGCGGCAGACTAATCACAAGTTGCATTGAGCGAAAAGCGCTTATGGGCGCGACCTAGCGTCATACCGCGATGTCGCGCCGCACATCATGTCTCGCCAGCCCAGTTTGACTGAGCTCAAAGCATGATTTGCTTGTCAGGCCGTTGTTCAGCCTTGGGAGGACGCGGCGCGCGTCTGCCCGGCCAACTCGTCGATCACCCGCTCCCACAATTCCGGCGCCTGCGCTCCCGGGACGGCGTGCTGCTGGGCCACGATGAAGGTCGGGACGGAGCTTACCCCCATCTCCCGCGAATGCGCGTCGCGCTGCGCAATGCTGTCGCGATCCGCGTCCGACTTCAGCAGGCGCCCGACCACGGCCGCGTCCAGCCCGATCGCATCGGCGATGTCCGCCAGCACCTCGTGGTCGCCGATGTCGCGCCCCTCCACGAAATAGGCCTGGAAGAGCGCGTCGACCGCCGCCTCCTGCTTTTCCTCGATGCCGGCCCAATGGATCAGACCGATGGGCGTCGACCGTGTTGGGCGTGCGCGTCAT
The DNA here is from genome assembly GCA_963721175.1 of uncultured Alphaproteobacteria bacterium. Taxonomy (GTDB): domain Bacteria; phylum Pseudomonadota; class Alphaproteobacteria; order Rhodobacterales; family Rhodobacteraceae; genus Aliishimia. The sequence goes on from CAVRIG010000007.1 coordinate 666,785, forward strand.
GGCCTCGAGATTGATCGTCAGGCCCGCTTGCTTCTGCGTGTTCCACGATCGGGGCGTAGGCCTTGGCGGCGCCCTCCTTGCCGCCGAACTTGGCCTCCAGGTAGGTGCGGCGGTCCATCCCCTCTACCGGCATGTCGGGGTTTAGCTGAAACGGGTGCCATTCGATCTTGAAGGGATGGTCGGGCCGATGGGCCAGAGCCTGGTCGAGTTGCGCCTTGCCGATATAGCACCAGGGGCAGATCGGGTCGGAAAGGATGTCGAGCTTGGTCATTCGGGCCTCCAGTAATGTCGCAGCGCCTTTCGCGCCAGCTTGCCGTTCGGGCCGGCAGGCAGTTCGGGAACATGTATATAGTCGCGCGGCAGCTTGTAGCCAGCCAGCCGCGTGCGGGCGAAGGTGTCGAGACTCTCGCGGTCGAGAGCCTGTGGCGCGACATAGAAGGCCATGATGACCCGCACGTCGGGCTTCACCTCGATCTCGGTCACGGCGAGGGCGTCGATGCCCGGCGCACCGGCCAGCGCGGCCTCCACCTCCAGCGGGGAGACGCGGTAGCCGCCCGCGTTCATCATGTCGTCGTCGCGGCCCAGGTAGGTGACTTGATCATCGGTATCCATCACGCCCTGATCGCCGGTCAGGAACCAGTCGCCAGTGAACCGCGCAGCCGTTTCCTCCGGCGCATCGAGATATTCCAGCATCAGCCCGGGGTCGGAGCGGTGGACGGCAATGGTCCCGGGCGTGCCGCGTGACGCAGGTTTGCCCGCGTCCAGAATTGCGACCTTGCGACCGCGTTGCGGACGTCCCGTGGCGTCGCCGGTGGCCGGATGTGCGGGACTGGCGGAGAGGAAGGTCGAGCATTCGGACATCCCGTAGGCTTCGTGCACGTCGCAGCCTGTCGCGGTCCGCCACATCTCGCGGACGGTCGGGCTGAGCTTCTCTCCCGCGGAGAGGCCGTGGCGCAGGTCCGGCAGGTCCAGCCGGCCACCGGACTTGAGGAACTTGCGGTAAACGCCCGGTGCGGCAGCAAAAATCGTCGCACCGTTCTGCCGCAGGAGTTCGGGCAGGCGCGCAGGATCGGTGCCGGGTGCGGGGATCAGCGCCGTTGCACCAATGCTCCAAGGATCCATCAGGCCCGTGCCCATCGTGTAGGTCCAGTTGAAGGCACCCGCATGGAGCAGCCGGTCGTCCGGCCCAAGGTCGTACCAGCCCTCCAGCATCATCCGCCGGGCCCAGATCGCGCGATGCGCGTGCAGCACCCCGCGCGGCTGACCGGAAGTGCCGGAAGTGAAGACGATGTACGCGGGACGCTGCGGATCGCCCATGACGAAATCGGCGGGCGGCAGATCCATCATGCCGCGCAGCTCCGCGACCTCGCAGCGGCGCGGATCGTCGGGGCAGGGCACATCGCTGTCGTGCAGGATCAGCGCCGGGTCGAGCGCGCCGATCATCTTCGCCGTCTCGGTTTCCGTGAGCTGTGCGGACGTTGGCACCGGCACCAGATCCACGGCAATCGCCGCCAGGTATGCCAGGGGATAGTCGGGCGTGTTGCCGAGCCGCAGCAGAACCCTCTCACCGGGCTTCAGACCGCGCGCGAGAAAGCCGGCGGCAAGGCCGCGAACGGCGCGTTCCACCCGTGCGAAACTCCAATCGTCCCGGTGGTCGGGATACAGCACGGACAGCGCCAGCTTCTCCGGCTGCGCCCACGCCTTGCCCAGAACATGCGCCGCCATGTTGAACGGCGCAGGGCAGGGCTCGGGCGGACCTTGATCGAAAATCGACAGCATGGCACGGGGCGTAGACCAGGTGCGTGAAGCTTGCAAGTTACTGGGCTGCCTGTCAGAAGCTTGCGCAATGAAGACCACCGACCCCAATTCCCTGATCCGCATCGCGCGCGACACCGGCGAGACCGAGCGGGCCGAGCCGCTGGACCTGGGTGCGCGGGTGCGGGATCTGCGCAAGGCGCGCAACTGGACTTTGGAACAGGCGGCGAAACAGGCCGGGCTCGCGCGGTCGACATTGTCGAAGATCGAGAACGGGCAGATGTCGCCCACCTACGATGCGCTGAAGAAGCTCGCCATCGGGCTGGAGATTTCGGTGCCGCAGCTCTTCACGCCGCCGATCACGGGGCAGGTCGGCGGGCGGTTGGCGGTGACGAAGAACCACGAGGGAAATTCCGTCCCGACCGCGACCTACGAGCACGAACTGCTGGCCGAAACGCTGACCAAGAAACAGATGATGCCGTACCGCGCACGCGTCCGGGCGCGGTCGATGGAGGAGTTCGACGGCTGGGTCCGCCATGCCGGGGAGGAGTTCCTCTATGTCCTGACAGGGGTTGTCCGGTTCTACACCGAATATTACGAACCGATCGAGATGCGGCGTGGCGATAGCGCCTATTACGACGCCACGATGGGCCACAACGTCGTGTCGATCAGCCAGGAAGACGCGACGATCCTGTGGGTGACGACGCTGTCCTGACGTTTCAGGCGGCGCGGCAGGCCGCCGGTTGCGTGATGTCGTGCAACACCAGATCCTCGATCATTTCGCGCACCTCCGCCGGTGTCAGGTCGTGCGCGTCCGCAATCCGCTGGATCAGCGCGTCTCCAAGCGCGGCACGCGGAAAGATGTCGGGCATGCGCGCGTTCGGAAACGCCTCCTGCAGCGCTGCGACCCAATGGTTCCAGTCGGTGTCCAGATCCGATACGTCCATGGTGGCTCCAGCTTCAGACGATAGGGAAAGTGTGAAAGGCAAGACGTTAAGGTTTCGTAAACTCTGTCACGCCGCATTGGTTCCGCCCCAAGCCTACTCCGCTTCCCACCACCAGTGCTGCGGCATCCATTCCGGACCGTCGCCGTAGATCGGCGTGACATCGGGATGTTTCATCTCGCGCACGTGGGCGATGCGGTCCTTGTCGTATTGCGCGAAGGGAATGACGTATCGGCCGGCAGTCAGCACCCGGTCCAAGGCGCGTACGGCCGCGGTGAATTCCGCCTCTCCTTCGGCCGAGAGCATCGCGTCGATCATGGCATCGACCGCCGGGGAGCGGATGCCGGGCAGGTTGCGGCTGCCCTCCTGCTCGGCGGCCTCGGCACCCCAATAGAACCGTTGTTCGGTGCCGGGCGACAGCGACACCGCGCGGCGGAAGGAGATCAGGTCGAAATCGAACGCGGCCTCGCGGGCGACGAACTGCGCGTTGTCCACCCGGTCGATGTTCAGCGCGATGCCCAGCCGTTCCAGGCTCTGGCCATAGATATCGGCCATCGCCTGCTGATTGCGATCGTTCTTGTCCAGCAACAGGGTCAACTCCAGCGGCGCGCCATCAGGCCCGGTCATCACGCCGTCGACCGCCTGAAACCCAGCCTCCTTCAGAAGCGACAGCGCCGCCCGGATCCCGTCCCGGTTGCGCAGCGATCCGTCGGATTCCGGCAGCGCATATCCCGCGAGCGTGCCCGGGGGCAGATCCTCGGCATAAGGTTGCAGCAGGTCGGCCACGCGACCTTCGGCGGGACCCGGGCGATAGGCGAGATCGGAGCCTGAGAAATAGGACGAGATCCGCGGCTGCGCGCCTCCGGTCAGCGTGTCGTTGATGTATTCGAAGTTGAATGCGCGGATCAGCGCCTCGCGCACGCGCCAGTCATCGAGCGGTGGGCGCCGCGTGTTCATCGCGAAGCCCGTCATTCCGGAAGGCTTGCGGTTCGCGATCACCGTCTTGACGACATCGCCGCGCGCCTCCGCCGGAAAATCGTACTGCGACGCCCAGGCCTCCGCGTTGAATTCGCGCACCGCCGAGATCTCGCCCGCCTTGAACGCCTCCAGCATCACCGTGCCGTCGGCATAAAAATCGAGAACGATCTCATCGAAATTGTGCGTCCCGCGGCGGACCGGCAGGTCGGCGCCGTAGTAGTCGGGGTCACGCGTCAACGTCACGCGACGCCCGGCGTCGAAGCTTTCCACGACATATGGTCCGGCGCCGATGGGGATGTCCTCGATCCCGGCATCGGCGAAATCGCGTCCCTCCCATTGCGCCTTCTTGAGGATCGGGCGCATCCCGGCGATCAGCGCGAGTTCCCGGTTCTCCTCCGCAAAAGTGAAGCGGACGGAGCGCGGCCCGGTCTGTTCCGCCGTCTCGATCTGGTCCCACAGTCCGAGGTAGCGGGGATGTCCTTCGGTGCCCAATGTCTCGTAGGTCCAGAGCACGTCTTCAACCGTGACGAGAGTTCCATCGGAGAATCGGGCGTCCTCGCGGAGGGTGAATTCGACCCAGGATCGGTCATCTGCGGTCTCGACTGATTCTGCCAGGAGGCCGTAAAGCGTGAAGGGTTCGTCCCACGACCGGGCCATCAATGCATCGTGCGTGAAAAATCTGAGTTGCCATGGAACGGTGCCGCGGCGGATGAACGGGTTGAGGCTGTCGAACCCGCCGGTGTTCCCCAGAACGATTCGCCCGCCCTTGGGCGCTTCGGGGTTGGAGTAGGGCAGAGACACAAAATCTGGGGGCAGGGCGGGGGTGCCATACATGGATATCCCGTGCGAGGGCTCTCCAACGGCCTCGGGTACGCCCAGAATCAGCGTCCAGACCATGGCGATCATGGCCAGTGGGTAACGACCCGCGCGGAAAAAATCTGCGTCCATTTCGGTAACGATCCTGCTCTGCCCTTGTTTTCTTGGCCACGAGGCTACGGGCGGTTTTCTGTCTTTTCAAACTTTTAACTTGGACTCTGAGCGGTTCAGGGCGTATATATAGGGCACTGCTCGATAGGTTTCTTGCCTGTATGAAACCTGCCTCAATAACTTAACGCCGGCTTCGTGCCGGCGTTTTTTTTTGGCGGCGCTGCAGGTCCATGCCATGGCCAGTGTACTTTGCACATGCGGCGTGAAATCATGCCGCGCAAGCAAAACGGTCATTCAGGAGGCAGGGCCATGGCATTCGAGATTTCGCTTTCAGGCAAGACAGCGGTGATCACCGGATCGAATTCCGGGATCGGGCTCGGGATGGCGTGGGAACTAGCGCGTGCCGGCGCGGACGTCGTGCTGAACTCCTTCACCGACACCGACGACGATCATGCGCTGGCCAAGGAAATCGCCGACAAGACCGGCGTCACCGCACGCTATGTCCAGGCCGACATGTCCAAGGGCGACGACTGCCGGCGGCTGGTGGCGGACGGGTGCGACATCCTGGTGAACAATGCCGGGATTCAGTATGTCGCGGCACTCGAGGAGTTTCCCACGGAGAAATGGGATGCGATCATCGCAATCAATCTCAGTTCCGCCTTCCACACCACGGCCGCCGTTGTGGCGGAGATGCGCGCGCGGGGCTGGGGGCGGATCATCAACGTCGCCTCCGCCCACGGCCTGACCGCCTCGCCCTTCAAGTCGGCCTATGTCGCCGCCAAGCACGGGATCGTCGGGCTGACCAAGGTCACCGCGCTCGAGACGGCGGAGGATCCGATCACCTGCAACGCCATCTGTCCGGGATACGTGCTGACCCCGCTGGTGGAGGCGCAGATCCCCGACACGATGAAGAAATACGACATGGACCGCGAGACGGCGATCCGCGAGGTGATGCTGGCCCGTCAGCCGTCCCGCGAATTCGCAACGGTGGAGCAGTTGGGCGGGACGGCGGCGTTCCTGTGTTCGGACGCCGCCGCGCAGATCACGGGCACGACGATCAGCGTTGACGGGGGCTGGACCGCCCTCTGATCGAATTGCGTTGCTGACCGCGGAGCAACTACTCCGCGGCAGCGATGGACACGGTGCCGGAAAGTCCGATCCTGCCCAGGAACGCCATGAGTTGCCGGTGCGCGGCTTCCGACGGGGCCAGGGTCTCGCCCTGATCGGCATAGGTCATCCGCTGCACCGTTCCCGGATCGCGGTCTGCCGCATCGCGCCAGTCGGCATCGAGGTGATCCGACAGATGCGTCATCGCCACGACCTCGCCGTCGCGCCAATGCCGCAGGACGGGGTGGATGAACGGGTCGGGTTCGCCGCCGAACGCGGTATGGCTGCGCTTCACATGCATCGGGTTGGCGCCGAAATCGCCGAATTCCAGTGTCACCGTCAGGTGTTCGCCGTGCTGCAGCCGTCCGGCCCTGGCCCAGTCGACAGGCACGTCCCGCAGGCGGGTGCCGGCGTCCGGTCCGTCGAGGCGGATGACGTCGCCCAGAAATCCCGGCTGCAGGAACATCGCGGCCGAGAGGCTGATGCGGTCCCGGATCTCCTGTGCCATCTCTGGCGCGGAGAGCACGACGTGGTCGGTCGGATATTCCGTCCCCTGCGCCCGCGCCGCGACGAACTGGCAGAGTGCCGCGACATTGTGCCGGAACCCGTGCACGAAGCCCGACATCGTCTTCTTGAAATCACGGCACTGCATGATCGTGCCCGCGAACCACAGACCCGGTACGCCGTCACATTCCCAATTGGGGTGCATGGCCGGAAACTTGCCCATGCGCTGCATCTCGGGCCTGATCTCCGGGTCGAGGATCCCGGCGTCGAACCGGAACCCGGTCGCGGCGATGACGTGGTCGTAGGCCAGGACGATCTCGTGATCCTCCGCAGCACTCATCCTCGCGGTCACCACGAATTCGCCGTCCCGCCGTTCTATCCGCACCGGCGTGGCGTCGATGACGGCGTTCTGGGATTTCAGCTGGTAGGTGTCGAGGAAGTTGTTGTTGACCGCCCGAAGGTGCCCCACGAAATGCGTGTTCCAGGCAAGTTTGATCGGGTTCGGGCTCATGACGTGGATGGCCTGGGTCGTCTCGACGAGGCTGTCGGCGGTCTCGAACGCGGAGTTGCCCTTGCCGAGGATCAGCACGCGCTTGTCGATGAAGCGGCCGGGATCGGTGTCGAACTCGGTGTAGAGTTCGGCGTGCTCGAGCCCCTCGATCTCCGGCAGCCAGGGCAGGCTGACCCCGGTGGCGACGATGACCTGCGCCGCGGTCAGGCTGCGGCCGTCGGCGAGCGAGATGGTGAACCCCGTCCCGTCCCGCGAGATGCGGCTCACCTCGGCATCGCAGATGATCTTGTCCTGCAGCGGCGCCGCGAATTTTTCGAGATAGTCGACATAATCGTCGGCCGGCGGAAAGTAGCGTCTGCATTGATCCGTGAAGAGCGGGCCCGCATCGCTCAGCAGGCTGTTCCAATCGAACCTGAGGCGCTGCTCGGGATCGCTGAGACCGGTCCGCGGCTTGTTGATCGAGATCAGCTGCCGGTGCCGCGGGTAGCGGCGGAAGAATGTGCCGACACGCGAACCGCGTTCCAGAACCCGGACCTCGAGGCCCAGGGATGCCAAATTGGCCGCGGCCTGAAGGCCCGCGGGACCAGCGCCGACGACACAAACGTCTATAGATTCTTTCATTCTCTGTTGCCCAAACTGTGTTGCACTCATTCACACCCACTTCCCGCTTCGGAGTTGAAGATGTGTTAACGAGTCCTGTCAACCCAGACGCGTATTCTTCAACTCATGCGCGTATTCTGCGATGCAGAATGTTGCCTAAGGGGCGGGCCCGGCCTAGCATTCGCCCAAACTCCGAAAGGTCGAGCACATGGGTGACGTCAAGCGGATCAACATTGCCCTGCAGGGTGGCGGCGCACATGGCGCCTTCACCTGGGGCGTCCTCGACCGGCTGCTGGAGGACGAAGACCTGGAGATCGCCGGCATTTCAGGCACGTCCGCGGGAGCTCTCAATGGCGCTGCGCTGAAATCCGGATGGGTCACCGGGGGGCGCGAGGGCGCACGCGAGATGCTCGACTGGCTGTGGACGCAGGTCGTGGGATATCGCTCGGACGGGTTGGAACACTGGATGTGGCCGCCGAGCCCCGCGGCCATAAGCCACAGCATCAATTATTCGCTGCCCTACGCCGTGGGCGAGTTGCTGAGCCGGGTTCTGTCGCCCTATGCGTGGGGCCCGCTCTACCGCAACCCGCTGGAAAAGATCGTGCGCAAGTTCGATTTCGACCGCGTCTGCGCCGACGAGGGGCCGCAATTCTTCGTCTGCGCCACGCGGGTGCGGAACGGCAAGATCAGGGTCTTCAAGGGGCACGAGATCAACACGGACGTCATCATGGCGTCCGCATGCCTGCCGACGGTCTTTCAGGCGGTGGAGATCGACGACGCGGAAACCGGCCGGCGCGAGGCGTTCTGGGATGGCGGCTACACCGGCAATCCTGCGCTCTATCCGCTCTTCGCGTCGACGCTGCCCGCAGATATCCTCATCGTCAACATCAACCCGCTGGAGCGCGAGGAGATCCCTCGTACGACACAGCAGATCCAGAACCGGATCAACGAGATCAGTTTCAACTCATCCCTGCTGCGCGAATTGCGGGCGATCGATTTCGTGCAGCGGCTGCTGGATGACGGCACCATCGAAGCGGGTCGCATGGCGCGGGTTCTGGTGCACATGATTTCAGATGACGAGTTGATGAACCACCTGAGCGTGGCGACCAAGCTCGTTCCGAACGCCTATCTGATCGGGCAGCTGAAGCAGGCCGGGCGCGCCGCGGCGCACATGTTCCTGGCGGATCACAGGGATGACCTGAACGAACGCGGCACGGTCGATCTGCGGCAGATGTTCCAGTGATCGGCGCGGAGGCGCTCTGCACCGGCTCTTCCCCGGAGATCACTCCGCGGCGCGGGGCGCTTGCCAGGTGTCGCGGGGTTCGGTCGGATCGCGCGGGTTCGGATAGACGAGGCCGGCCGAAATCACCAGCTTGGCCGCATCCTCGATCGTCATGTCGAGTTCGACGACGTCCTCTTTCGGGAAGTACAGCAGGAAGCCCGACGTCGGGTTCGGTGTCGTCGGCACGAAAACCGACATCAAGGCGCCGTTCGTTTCCGACTTTTCCACGATTTCGCCGCGCGCGGTGGTCGAGATGAACCCGATCGCCCAGATGCCCTTGCGGGGATACTGGATCAGGCAGGCCTTTTCGAAGTTGCGGTCGGATTGGGCGAAGACGGTCTCGGAAATCTGCTTGATGCCGGAATAGATGGACCGCACGACGGGTGTGCGTTCCACCAGGCTTTCGGCCACCCGGATCAATGACCGGCCGATGAAACCCTTGGCCATCCACCCGATCAGGATCGTGAACAGGAAGAAGATGATCGCGCCGATGCCGCGCACGTTGATCTGGACTTCGGGCGGCAGGCCGAACCAGTTCTGGATCAGCTTGTCGGGCTGCCAGGCGCCGGGAATGAAGGGAAGAACGAACCCGTCGATCCAGCCCACCACCGTCCAGATCAACCAGATCGTCAGTCCGACCGGCGCGATCACGACCAGGCCGGTCAGAAAGGCCGCGCGCAGCCGCGAGAAGAGACCGGGGGGCTTGGGTCTACCGGGATCGAAGGGTGTGTTCATTTCTGGGTGCAACCACCGCTGACAGCACTCGGTAGGTAAGGTGTTTGCGGCGGTTGAGCAATGGTTCGTCTCATGCGGGCGGGCTCAAGCCGTCATTTTGGTCAATTCCGCAGCAATGCGCGCCCCGAGCCGGGCATTGTTGCGGACCAAGGCGATATTGGCCTTGAGCGACAGCCCCTCGGACAGTTCGAAGATCCGTTGCAGCAGGAATGGCGTGACGGCCTTTCCGACCACGCCTTGCGCATCGGCGTCCTCCTGGGCCTGCCGGATCATCGGCGCCAATGTCTCGCGGGGGATCTCGTCGTCCGGTGGGATCGGGTTGGCGACGAGTTGCCCGCCCGGCAGACCAAGCTGCCCGCGCATCAGGTGCGCGCGCGCGATCGACGCTGGATCGTCCATGCGGACTGGCGCGGGCAGGCCGGACGACCGCGACCAGAACGCCGGCAATTCGTCCTGGCCGAAGGCGATGACGGGCACCCCCAGGGTTTCGAGGGTCTCCAGCGTCTTGGGCAGGTCGAGGATCGCCTTCGCGCCGGCCGCCACCACCGTGACCGGGGTCTGGGCAAGTTCGTGCAGGTCCGCGGATATGTCGAAACTGGTCTCCGCCCCGCGATGCACGCCGCCGATTCCGCCGGTGGCAAAGACCGCGATCCCGGCCTGCCGCGCGGCGATCATCGTGGCCGCGACCGTGGTGGCGCCGGTGCCGCCGGTGGCAAGGCAGATCGCCATGTCCGCCCGCGACAGCTTGGCCACGTCTCGCGATTGCGCCAGGCGGTCCAGTTGATCCGCGGTAAGGCCGACATGCAGATATCCGTCCAGCACGGCGATCGTGGCGGGGACCGCGCCTTCCGCGCGGATGTCGGCCTCGACCTGGCGCGCGACCTCCAGGTTCTGCGGATGCGGCATGCCATGGGTGATGATCGTGCTTTCCAGCGCCACGACCGGCCGGTTTTCCGACTGCGCGGCAGTGACTTCCGGGGCGATGCTCAAGTGTTCCATGCAGGTGAACCTCCGGAGACATAGGTTGCGGCGGCGTCGAGTGCCCGATCCAGGGCGGCCGCGCGATCGGCGCCCTTGGCCTCCGCCGCGATGTGGGCGGCCATGAACGTGTCGCCGGCGCCGGTGACCCGCGTGACCAGAACCCGCGGCGGGTCGGCACAGATCACGTCGCCATCATGGCCTTCGCTGGCCGGTTTGCCGCCGTCGGTGACCAGAACTCGCGCGGCACCACGGTCCAGAAGCGCCTCGGCCGCGTCCCGCGTGTTGTCGACAGGGCGATTGCACAGAAGCGACGCTTCTTCGAGATTGACATACAGCGTCCCGCGGCCGGCGCGCAGGAAGGGCTGCAAACGCTCCGCCTTGCCGGGGGAGGCAGGGGCGACGCGCAGATCGGCCTCGGCGAACACGGAGCTGGTGGCGATCTGCGACAGGAGGTCGATGGTCAGGTTCCCATCCAGAGCGACCGGACCGGCAAAAGGCGCGTCGGGCGTGGCCAGCCGGCCGTCCGAGAGCGGCGCCAGGATCTTCGCGCCCGCGGCCTCCAGCGAATGCGCGTCGGCGATGGCGGCGATCAGGCCGTTGGCCCCCTCCACCGCCATGTAGCGATCGGTGGGCAGGTCTTCTGAGCGATAGATCATGTCGGTGATCATGCCCCGCGCGTCGCAGGCGGCGACGAGCTCCTCACCCTCCGGATCCCGTCCGATCGCGGTCAGCAGCGCGGGGGTCATGCCGAACTGCGCCAGGGTCATGGCGATGTTCATGGCGACACCGCCCGGCAGGCGCGTGATGCGGCCCGCGACGTCCGAGCCCTGGCGCATTGCGACCGGCGCCCGGCCGATGATGTCCCAAAGAACGGAGCCGATGCAGATGATGTCCGGTGCGCGCGCCATGATCTGCGTTCTGGCCGGGAACCTGAGCCACTGCAAGCGAAACGCGTGCTCAGCGTGGGGGCACCGCGAAGGTGAGCGCGGCCCAGAGCGTCTTCCAGACAACGCGCGCTTGCGCCGGGTCCGGTTCGCGCAGCAGTACCGCATCGACCGGCTCGTTGTGGCCCGTTTTCGTCGGAAAACGCGCGATCCCTGCCGAATCCGTCCGCATGAAGGTGATCGCGACGGACCTATCGGCGGCCTTCTCGAACACCTTGACCTGCGCGTCGGCTCTCGGTGCGCCATCAGAAATGATTTCCACGATCATCTCCTGCGTGTCGTCCGGTGCACAGGGGTTCGCCAGCGCTACGAACTCCGTCTTCATGCCGGTGCGCCGATCGCGGCCCGTGCCATCAACCGGATTGATCCGGAATTCATGTGCGGCAAGTTCGGTGGCCGACGCCAAGAGGCACAGGAGGATGGTGATGAGACGGATGCCGCGCTTGACCGCAAGCCTGTGCCTGGTCGCGCTGATGTCGAGTTTCTGGGCGACGGATGCGGCCAGCCAGGAGGTGCGGCCGGCCGTCGTCGACCGCGAGGTTGTTGGCGGGAAAGTCATACTGACGCTCGATCTCAAACTCGAGGCGTACCTCTCCGGCATCGACGCCGGGCGGGACTGGTAGAGACCCTTCGTCGCGATCCCCGCTTCGGCCGCGATCGGCGCATGGTGGGGGGGAGCGGACCTTGCTGTGACGGCGCGCTCTTACCGGATGGTACGAAGCAGGTTCGAGAGGGCCGCGGCCGGATCCTCGTCCTCCCAGATCTCGGAGATTCCGAAGAAATCCGTGACCGGCGCGAGGTCCCCGATGAGGTCGGGGGACAGGGCGCCCTCCGCCACAACCGGGATCTCGATCATTTCAGACCACCATTCGAAGATGTCGCGGTCGGCCTGCGCGCCGCTGCCCAATGTCGTCTGGCCGGCCGGACCGAAGCTCACGTAGTCGGCGCCGCCCTCGGCCGCGGTCATGCCGTCATGGCGCGAGGTCCCGCAAAAGGCGCCGACGATGGCGTCGGCCCCCAGGTCCTTGCGCGCGGCGCGCACGGATCGAGCGCCGTCGGAGAGATGCACGCCATCGAGGCCGAGACGCTGCGCGAGGAGGCGATGATCCTGAACCACGATCGCCACGTCCCGCGCGATCGCGACGTCGCGGCACGAATCGGCGGCACGTGCGAGCCGATCCTCGTCGCGTGTGGAGAGCGCGAGGCGGAGGCAGGCGATCTCGTGCGCGTCGAGAACCCGCGCCAGCCTGTCAGGAAATGTCTCGAGGTCGATTTCCGCTGGAGAAATGAGGTAGATCTTCGGCTGCTCGATGTCGGTCATGGCGGACTTTCCGGTGGTCTTTGAAGCCGCGATTACCGGATAACGCGCGGTTTGGAAATGCCGGGAGCCTCCGGCGGGAGTTTGGCGGGCCAAGTGAAGGGGGATTGTTGCGCGCGGGACTTCGGGCTATGCGCCGCCGGCATGGAGCCCGACACCGACATGACACCGGCCTGCATCCTCGTTCGACCGCAGCTGGGCGAAAACATTGGGGCTGCGGCGCGCGCGATGCTGAACTTCGGGCTCGATCACTTGCGAATCGTGGCGCCGCGGGACGGCTGGCCCAATCCGGACGCGCGGGCGATGGCCAGCGGGGCGGGGCGGGTCCTCGATGCCGCGCAGCTGCATGACGATCTGGCCGGGGCGCTGGGGGATTTCCACTTCGTCTTTGCCACGACGGCGCGGCCGCGGGACCTGACGAAGCAGGTCGTGACACCGGAGGCGGCGATGGCGCTGGCCGCGGAGAAGATCGCGCGCGGCGAGAAGGTGGGCGTGCTCTTCGGGCCGGAGCGGGCGGGGCTGGAGAACGAGGATGTGGCGCAGGCGAACGCGATCATCACGGTGCCGGTGAATCCGGAGTATCCGTCACTGAACCTCGCGCAGTGCGTGTTGCTGGTGGGATATGAATGGCGCCGCGCCACCCAGCGGACCCCGCCGGTGGAGGAGGTGCTTGCGGGCGGCACGTGGGCCACGGGCGCGGATGTGGAGCACCTGGCGCGTCACTACGAGGATGAGTTGCAGGCGGCAGGGTTTTTCTTTCCGCGCTCGAAGGCGCAGGCCATGCGGACCAACCTGCGCAACATGTGGAGCCGGTTCCCGCTGACCACGCAGGACGTGCGGACCCTGCACGGGGTGCTGCGTCAAATGGTGCGGTGGAAAGAGCGGTCCGACTGACTGGACCTTGGCAGGGCAGGGACATAGGTTCCGGTCGAACAATGGATGAGGCCGAAGGGCATGAGCGGCAAACGCAGCATTTTCGAGGAGGTCGGCCAGGCGCAGACGACGCGACCCGCCGCACAGCCGGGTCTGATCGACCGAGGCCGGCGTGTCGCCCCGCGGGCCATCCAGATCTGGCTGATGATCCTCTTCGCGCTGGTGGTGGTCATGATCGCCGTGGGCGGGCTGACCCGACTTACCGACAGCGGGCTCTCTATCACCGAATGGCGACCGTTCACCGGTGCGCTGCCGCCGATGAGCGAGGCCGACTGGCAGGCGGAATTCGACAAATATCAAGCCATCGACGAATTCCGCATCCAGAACGCCTGGATGGAGCTCGACGATTTCAAGGTCATCTACTGGTGGGAATGGGGTCATCGGCAGCTGGGCCGCGCGATCGGCCTCGTCTGGGCCGTGGGCTTCTTCGGGTTCCTGGTCGCCGGGCGCCTGCCGCGCGGGCGTGCCGGGCTGACCCCGTTGCTCTGTGGCCTCGGCGCGGCAGGCGTGGCCGTCGCCGCTGCGGTCGCGGAGCCGCTTGGGCTTCTGCCGGAAACCGGGGGCACTTCCATCGTCATCGCTGCCCTCGTGGTCGGTGCGGGCTGCATCGCCTGGTATCTGCTGCGACCGGCGCATGACTGGATCCCGAAGCTGCTGTTCTTGGGTATTCTGGGCGGGATGCAAGGCGCCATCGGCTGGTGGATGGTGTCGAGCGGCGTCACCCGTGGCGAGGGCATGGTGGATGTCGCCTCCTACCGGCTGGCGGTGCATCTGGGGCTGGCCTTCGTGATCCTCGGCCTTATCGCGTGGTACGTCATGCAGTTCGGTCGCGGGGAGCGCGAACTGATGCAGGCGCGCCGGGGCAGGGAGCGCCAGCGGTGGGGGATGTCGACCGGACTCCTGCACCTCGCCTTCCTGCAGATCCTGATCGGCGCGCTGGTGGCGGGGATCGACGCGGGCCGCAGCTATACCGACTGGCCGCTGATGGCGGGGCAGGTGTTCCCGCCCAACGCGTTCAACCTCGAGCCGGCGTGGCGCAACATCTTCGAAAGCCCGGGGCTGGTGCAGTTCGTGCACCGCTGCGTGGGTTACGTATTGCTTGCCTTCGGCATCGGCGTCTGGATCGTGGGGCGGCGCAGTGCGCACCGGCGCACGCGCTTCGCCTTCAATGCGATGATGAGCGGGCTGGCCCTGCAGATCGTGGTCGGGATCGTGACCGTGGTCTACGGTGCGCCGTGGTTTATCGCGATCGTGCACCAGTTGCTCGCCGTCCTGCTCTGGGTTCTGATCCTGCGGGCGCGGTTCCTGTCGGGCTATCCGATCGCAACATCCGTCCGGGAGAGATAGAGATGAGCGCATACGACGAATTGATGGAGTTCGCGCGCGAGACGCAGGCCCTGAGCCAGGTGGCGGGCCGGCTCGGCTGGGACCAGGAAACCGTAATGCCCGTCGGTGCGGCGCCCGCAGCGGGGCGAGGAGATGGCGGCGATGGAGTCGGTCATCCACGCCCGCCGCATGGACCCGCGGGTGGGCGACTGGCTGGAGGCCGCCGAAACTGGCACTCCGGACCCGGTCGCGCGGGCGCAGCTGCGCCAGATCCGGCGCGGTTTCGACCGGGCATCCAAGGTCCCCGGCAAGCTCGCCGCGCGTATCGCGCGGGTGACATCGGAGGCGCAGGGAAAATGGGCGGCGGCGCGGGCGGAGAACGATTTCGCGGCCTTTGCGCCGGTGCTGGAAGAGGTCGTCGCCCTGAAACGCGAAGAAGGCGCGGCGCTGGCCCAGGGTGGCAAGATCTATGACGCGCTGCTGGACGACTACGAACCGGGCATGACTGCCGAGCGGCTCGATGCGATCTTCGGCGACATGCGTCCCGTACTGGTCGACCTGCGCGCCGCGGTCCTGGACCAGCCGGCGCCTCCGGGACTGACCGGCCGGTTCGACGACGAGGCGCAGATGCGGCTCTCGCGCGAGATCGCGACGCGCTTCGGCTACGACACGCGGCATGGACGGATCGACAAGGCGGTGCACCCGTTCTCCTCCGGCTCGGGGCTCGACGTGCGGATCACGACGCGCACCAATCCGGAGGATCCGTTCAACTGCCTCTATTCCACGATCCACGAGGTCGGTCATGCAAGCTACGAGCAGGGGATCGACCGCGATTACCTGCTGACGCCGCTCGGGCAGGGCGTGTCGATGGGCGTGCACGAAAGCCAGAGCCGCATCTACGAGAACCAGCTTGGCCGCAGCCGCGCCTTCACCGGTTGGCTCTTCGAACGGATGCGCGATGTTTTCGGCGATCTGGGCGTCGACGATGCGGATGCGTTCTACGCCGCCGCCAACCGCGTGCACCGGGGTTATATTCGGACCGAGGCGGACGAGGTGCAATACAACATCCACATCATGCTGCGCTATGATCTGGAGCGCGCGCTGATGGAGGATAGGCTGCAGGTCACCGACCTAGAGGAGGCTTGGAATGCGCGCTTCGAGAAGGATTTCGGATATCCGGTCGACATGCCCGCGAACGGCGTTCTGCAGGACGTGCATTGGTCCGTGGGGCTCTTCGGCTATTTCCCGACATACGCGTTGGGCAATGTCTATGCGGGGTGCCTGCACGAGGCGCTGCGCGCCGCGATTCCCGATCTCGACGCGGAGTTGGCGCGGGGAGAGACGGAAAGTGCCACGGCGTGGCTGCGCGAGAACCTGCAGCGCCACGGCGGGCTTTTTGAGCCCGCAGAGGTGATCGAGCATGCGAGCGGGCAGGCGCCGGACGAGGCACCGCTGCTGGGCTATCTCAAGGCCAAGTTTTCCGCGATCTACCAGCTTTGAAGCGCCGGTGGCGCCGGTCTGGCACCTGGAGGATCCGGCGCCTCCGGAGGGTCAGTTCAGCAAGCCGTCGCCGTCCTTGTCCGCCTCGCGAAAATCGGCGTCCATCTGCTGGGCGAATTCATCGGTGGACACGGAGCCGTCGCCGTTCGTGTCCAGCTCCTGAAACCGTTCCGCAGCAAGGTGGTCATCGACTTCATCGGCCGACAATGTCGCGCTGTTGTCGCGATCCATCTCGTTGAAGGCGAAGGTGGCGAACTGGAAGAACTCGTCTTTCGAGACAGCGCCATCGTCGTCCGTGTCCAGCGCATCCAGATGTCCTGAATTCAGGATGACCGATTGCGCCATGGACAAGCTGCTGCACAGGCACAGGCCCGCGGCGAAGATAATGATCTGTTTCATGCTGATTTCCCCTCAACAGGCATAATTTGATCCGGCCAAGGCGCCGGCGCCGGCGCCGCCCGCGCGGAATATGTCCTGCCCGGTGCCGCTTCCGAATTGGTTGCCGATGGCGCCGCCGATCAGGGCACCGGCAATGGTGCCCGAGGCGCAGGCGATGTTATGCTGCCGTTGTGCCTGTTGCTCCGGCGTGGCGGCCGGAGCGCAGGCTTGCAAGGCGACGATCCCTGCCACAAGAAAAAGCCAGGTGAAATGTCGCGTCATGATGGGGTCCTTCCGAATATTCGCACCCCGCGAGCTTGGGCGTATTCGGTCCGTCAGGCAATGCCGTAATGGACGCAAGCGCGCAGTTTCGCTCATGTTCACTCCGGCGCCTCGGTCGCCAGTTATGTCGTCACCGGCTCGCTTGCCACGAAGGCCGAAAGCCGCGACGACAGCTCGTCCCAATCCGTGAATTCATGCGTGTCCTTCGTGGGGTCATAGCCGCGGTTGCGCAGGACGACATGTCGCAGGACCTGGGTCGCGAAATAATCGTACTCGCGCGCCCGGATCGCCCCGGCCACCAGCATCCGGGCCGAGGGCTTGAAGCCGGTACGCATCTGCAATTCCGTCACGTACTCACCGGCTTCTTCCATCCCTTCGGGGAAGGCGGCACTCAGGCTCACGGAAATCAGCAGCGTATCCAGGGTCTCGAGTTTGGATTTCTGCGCGATCAGCAGCGCCTCGAACAGCTTGGGATGACGCCGTTCATGCACCGAAGCGGCCAGGATTACCTTGTCCGCGTCGTCGAGCGGAATGGCGCCGGTTCCCTGCGCGTCGATCATGTCGACGGAATGGCCGGCCTTGCCGAGCTCCTCCGCGATGAAATGGGCGATCTTGGAGGTCTGGCCCTCGATGCTGGCGTAAATGGTGAGGATTTTCATGGCCGGGCTCCCTGGTCCTGTTACGTGCGGATCTGACACGCAGTGTGGGAGACGCACGCGCTTCATGCATTGACCAGGATCAAACTTCGGGCGGTTTCGGAGCCCGACTTCAAAGTAGCACGCTCCGCGCTGCGATCGCCGCCGATCGCGGCCTACGGCTGAAAGAGTTACGTTTCGTCGACGGCCACCAGCGGCTCAGGCTTCCGGTGGCTCCTCCTCGCCTCCCTGTTCGGCGATCCACGCGACCGAGACGACCTCTTCTCCGGCGCCGGTGTTGAACACCTTGACCCCACCAGCCGAGCGGGAGCGGAACGAGATCCCCTCGACCGGAACGCGGATCGACTGACCCTTCGACGTGGCGAGCATGATCTGATCTTCCATCTCGACCGGAAACGATGCCACCAGGGCGCCGCCGCGCATGGCCTTGTCGATCGCCGCGACGCCCATGCCGCCGCGTCCGCGCACCGGGTAGTCATGCGAGGAGCTGAGCTTGCCCGAGCCACCAGCCGTGATCGTCAGGATCAGGTTCTCGGCCGCCGACATCTGGGCATAGCGCTCCTGGCTTATGGTGGCGTTGGCGTCGGTCTCCTCCTCGTCGCTCATCTCGGCGTCGTCGGCGAGCCCGGCCACGGCGCGCCGCATCTTGAGATAGGCGGCGCGTTCATCCGCCGTGGCCTCGAAATGCCGGATCACCGACATCGACACGACGCGGTCCTTTCCCGACAGCCGGATCCCGCGCACGCCGGTCGAACTGCGGCCGGCAAAGACGCGCACGTCGGTCGTCGGGAAGCGGATCGCGCGGCCGGAATCGGTCACCAGCATCACGTCGTCGTCCTCCGAACAGATCCGCGCGTTCACCAGGCTCACGGAGCCGTCGTCGGGCAGCTTCATCGCGATCTTGCCGTTGCGCATGACGTTGGTGAAATCGCTGAGCTTGTTGCGCCGCACATCGCCGGCGGAGGTGGCGAACACGATCTGCAATTCGTCCCAGTGATCCTCGTCCCGGTCGATGGGCATGATCGCGGCGATGCTGACACCGGTCGGGATGGGCAGGATGTTGACGACGGCCTTGCCGCGCGACGTCCGCCCGCCCAGCGGTAGCCGCCAGGTCTTGAGCTTGTAGACCATTCCGTCAGTGGTGAAGAACAGCAATTGCGTATGGGTGTTCGCGACGAAGAGGGTGGTCACCACGTCCTCTTCCTTGGTCTGCATGCCCGCGAGGCCCTTGCCGCCGCGCCGCTGGCTTCGGTATTCGGCGAGCGGCGTGCGCTTGATGTAGCCGCCGGAGGTCACGGTCACCACCATGTCCTCGCGCTCGATCAGGTCCTCGTCCTCCATATCGCCAGCCCAGTCGGCGATCTCGGTGCGGCGGGGGACGGCGAAGAGGTCCCTGACCTCGCGCAATTCGTCCGAAATGATGCCCATGATCCGCTCGCGCGAACCGAGGATCTCCAGGTATTCCTTTATCTTGCCGGCCAGATCCTCGAGTTCGTCGGTGACCTCCTTGACCCCCAGTTGGGTCAGGCGCTGCAGTCGCAGATCGAGGATCGCGCGCGCCTGCACTTCGGAGAGGTAGTAGGTTCCGTCCTCGTTGATCTTGTGCGTGGGATCGTCGATCAGGCGGATGTAGGGCGCGATATCGGCGGCCGGCCAGCGCCGCTCCATCAGCTTCGCGCGCGCCTCGGCCGCGTCGGCGGAGGCACGGATCGTGGCCACCACCTCGTCCACATTGGAAACGGCCACGGCGAGACCGCAGAGCACATGGCTCCGCTCCCGCGCCTTGCGCAGCAGATAGGCCGTGCGCCGCGCCACGACCTCCTCGCGGAAGTCGATGAAAGCGGTCAGGAACCCGCGCAGGGTCAACTGCTCCGGCCGGCCCCCGTTCAGCGCCAGCATGTTGCAGCCGAAGGAGGTCTGCATCGGCGTGAACCGCCAGAGCTGGTTCAACACCACCTCCGGCGTCGCGTCGCGCTTCAGCTCGATCACCACGCGGACGCCGTCGCGGTCGGATTCGTCCTGCACATGGGCGATCCCCTCGATCCGCTTGTCGCGCGCGGCCTCGGCGATCCTCTCGATCATCGTGGCCTTGTTGACCTGGTAGGGGATCTCGTCGATGACGATGGCAAAGCGGTCCTTGCGCAACTCCTCCACCCGCGTCTTGGCGCGGATGATGACCGACCCGCGCCCCATCAGGTAGGCCTTTCGCGCGCCGGACCGGCCCAGCATGATCCCGCCCGTCGGGAAATCGGGGCCGGGCACATATTCGATGAGCTGTTCGGAGCTGAGGTCCGGATCGTCGATCAGCGCCAGCGTGGCGTCGCAGACCTCGCCCAGGTTGTGCGGCGGGATGTTGGTGGCCATGCCGACGGCGATGCCGCCCGCGCCGTTGACCAGCATGTTGGGAAAGCGGGCGGGCAGGACCGTCGGCTCTTCCTGCTTGCCGTCGTAGTTGTCCTGGAAGTCGACCGTGTCCTTGTCGATGTCGGCCAGCAGATACGCGGCCGGCTTGTCCATCCGCACCTCGGTATATCGCATGGCGGCCGGGTTGTCGCCGTCCATGGAGCCGAAGTTGCCCTGGCCATCGAGCAGCGGCAGCGACATCGAAAAGTCCTGCGCCATCCGCACGAGGGCATCATAGATCGCGCTGTCGCCGTGCGGGTGGTACTGACCCATGACATCGCCGACGGGGCGCGCCGACTTGCGGTAGGCCTTGTCGTGCGTGTTGCCGGTTTCGTGCATGGCAAAGAGGATTCGCCGGTGCACCGGCTTCAGCCCGTCGCGCAGATCCGGAATTGCCCGACTGACGATCACCGACATCGCATAATCCAGGTAGGACGTGCGCATCTCGCGTTCGATGGAGATGGT
The DNA here is from genome assembly GCA_963721175.1 of uncultured Alphaproteobacteria bacterium. Taxonomy (GTDB): domain Bacteria; phylum Pseudomonadota; class Alphaproteobacteria; order Rhodobacterales; family Rhodobacteraceae; genus Aliishimia. The sequence continues at coordinate 687,314 of CAVRIG010000007.1, forward strand.
GGGGCCGCTGTAAGCCGGACGCTCCGGTCGGTTTTCGTCGCCGTTTTCAGGGGGTTCGGGCGTATCGTTCACGTTCGCATGCCTGTTTTTTGATCGACGCTATATCTTGCGTTTCAGCTTATCAGAAAGCGCAGATAAAGTGCAATGATCCGCGGCCGAACGCTTTGGCAGCCACCCAACTTGCCTGCTAACACACTGTTTTAATTGAAATGTAATTAATCGCTCGGCAAGATGACTGTTACAGGACAAGTAGTGAGAGGTTGAAGATGAGTCAGAGCGAGACGGAATTGATGTTGAAGGGTTACGGGCTGACGACGGCGGAGGTGTTCTACCACATGCCGGATTACGCCCACGTGCTGAACACGTTTGTCTGGCAGGAGTACGATATCGCGCCGGACCATCCGCGGCTCTTCAAGTTCATCGAATTCTGGCAGGACGAGATCGAAGGTCCCCTGCATTCCGTCCGATTTTCGCATCGCAAGATGCTGAAGTCCGGCGAATGGCAGAACCTGCAGGGCGAATTCTATCTGAACTGACCTCACCGGTCGGGCAGATCAGCCCTTGCGCCCGGAGACCGTGCAGCCTTGCGATGCACGGCCAGAGAAACTTCTGCCGCCGCCCGAGAGGGTCAGCGTGACTCGGATCGTCGTGAAGCCGTAGTTCTCCGTGCCGGTAAATGTGCGCCGATCGAGCGTCCCGTTGAGCCGCGCGCCTTGGCCCAGCGAATTCGACAGGGAACCGGAATAGCTGTTGCCGCCGGACGGATGGAAGCTGGCGGACCCGGTGACCCGGCCCACCAGCGGGCAGTTCGCCACCCACGACCAGTTACCCGCCATGGAGTAGGTCGGCGCCTTGGGCGGCGCGGTCTTTGCGGCCGGTTGCGGACTGGATGGACTCCCTGGGCGTTCCGGTTTCGCCGCCAACACCTTGCAGAGCGTGCCCGATTGCGAGGTGACCGCGTCGAGCGCGCGCCGACTGGCGAGATCGTCCGGCGACAGCGGCCCGTCGGTCGCGTCCAGGAAGGCGACGAAGCCCTGCAGCGTGCGGCGCCCCGCGATGCCGTCTGCCGGGCCCGCATCACATCCCAGATCATTCAGCTGCGCCTGCGTCTGGCGGATAATGTCGCGCCGTTCCTCCGGCGTCATGTCCGCCGCCGGCGGATTGCCAGCCGGTTGCAGCGCCAGCCCCCGCTGGCCGTCCGGGTCGAGCCCCTCCCGCAGGCGCCGGGCCATCTGCACGGCGAAAGCACCTTCGCGGGAGCCGTAGCGGTCGAGGAACATGTCGTAGGCTTCGGTCGTATCGATCGCGCGCGCCAGCTCGAAATCCGCCCGCATCGACTCGTCGCCATCGGATTCGGCCATCTCCTCCGGGGCCGCATCCACAGGTTCTGCACCGACGGCAGGCGCGAAGTAAAATCGCCCCAAAAACTCGTCGTAATAGGCCGGAAACTGCTCGTGTCCCACCGTGCGTGCAAGGTCGCGCACCTCCCGCCGCAGGCCCGACATCATCGCGCGCAACTCCAGCCCGGGTTCCTCCAGCCGCGGCAGCATGAGGCGCGTGAACACCGAATTTGGGGCGGGATCCTCATCCGACAGCCGGTCGAGCGCCAACTGTCCTGCACGGGCCGAAAAGATCACGAAGGTACCTTCGGGCGCGGCGATCCGGCCCAGGCCGCGCGTCCCGCCGATCGCCCGGCCGGTGCCGGCGGCGAACGGGTTGTCGCGACAGGCATCGATGATGGTCAGCGTCGTCCGCGCCCCGGTCGCACGAATGCGCTCGAGCGGGCTCGCAAGTCCGATCGATTCCGATTTCACGAACCTTTCGGCGCCGGTCTCGGGCGCGACGATGTCGGTGGGAAGCAGGTAATTCTCGCCGTCGATCTCGACCCCGTGCCCGGCGAAGAAGACCAACGCCCTATCGCCCGGATCGAGTTGCCCGGTGAAATTGGCGATGCTTCCGTTCATCGCTCGCCGCGAGGCATCCAGCACTGTCGTGACGTCGAACCCCTGCGCCCCAAGCGTCGCGGATATCGCTTCGGCGTTGGCGCGCACCTTCTGCAGGTCCGGAACCTCGTCGTATGCGTCGTTGCCGATGACCAGGGCGAGCCGCTGTTCCGACACGGCAGGAAGCGGGGCGATCAGCAGGGCGAACAGGAGTATCAGGCAGCGCATCGCCGTAAGCCTAGCGTCCGGACACGCGCAAGGAATCGCCGGAATTCCCGCCCTTTGCCGGGGGCTATCGCCGCCGGGTGATTGGGTCTAGCTTGCCGCAAAACGGGGGGAGTACGACATGCAGCGGTTGTTGATCGACCAGGCTGATATCACGCGCACGGTCCTGGACGATGCTCCGGACCGGGACTTGGAGCCGGGTGAGGCGCGATTCGCGCTGCGGCTTTGTGCGTTGACGGCGAACAACGTCACCTATGCCGCGACCGGGTTCGTCATCGGCTACTGGCATTTCTTTCCGTCGGGCGTGGAGGGAAAGGGACTGCTGCCGGTCTGGGGGTATGCAGAAGTCACCGAGTCGCGGTGCGAAAGCGCGGCGGCCGGCGACCGCTTCTACGGTTTCTTTCCGCTGGCCGGGTCCGTCGTCATGACACCGGTTGCCGAAGGTGAGAAGGTGATCGTGGACGCGGCCCCGCATCGCAAGGACCTGCCGGCCGTCTACAACCGCTATACGCGTGCCGCGGCGCCGACGGATGCCGATGGGCTGCAGGCGTTGCTGCAGCCCCTGCTGGCCACGTCCTACCTGCTGTGCGACTGGCTGGTCGACAACCGTTTCTTCGACGCGGAACAGGTCGTTGTCGGCAGCGCTTCATCCAAGACGGGTCTCGGGCTCTGCAAGTTCCTGGCCGAGCTCGATCCGCGCCCGGTGCGGATCGTCGGTCTGACGTCGAAGGGCAACAAAGCGTTCGTCGAAGGTCTGGGCGCGTGCGATCAGGTCATCGCGTATGATGACATCGAAACGCTGGAGCGGGTGCCGTCCGTCTTCGTCGACATGGCCGGCAATGCGCAGGTCAAGCAGCGCGTTCATGCCCATCTTGCGGACGTGTTGCGCCATTCGAGCGCAGTCGGGATCAGTCATTGGGACCAGTTCCGCGACAAGCTCGACCTCGCGGGTCTAAAGCCCGAATTCTTCTTTGCACCCGCACAGATCGAGAAGCGGCGGGCGGATTGGGGTCCGGGCGAGATCGACCGCAGGATCTCGGAGGCCTGGCGTCGGATCGCGGAGACGTCCGAAGATTGGCTCGACGTGCGTTCGCACACCGGACTTGCCGCCGCGGCAGACGTCTATCGCATACTCGCCGCCGGTCGTGCCGACCCGCGGGACGGGCATGTCGTCACGCTGTAGCCCTGGTGCGGAGCAGGTGTCAGGCGGAGCAGGAGGCGCCGCCCAGAACGCAGAACTTCGCGCAATGCGGGTGGTTGAGCGCCACGTCGCGCTCCGCCTCCGCCAGGGTCTCGCCCAACTCGAACTCGGGATCGTAGGGCAGAAGCGTGCACGAGAGGACGACGGGACGCGCCGCACCCCGGCGCTTCACCACCATGCGGGAGGAGGCGCACATCACCTCCGCCGGATCCTTGCCGAGGATGTCCCAGCAGGCGCTCGTGATCTCCGGCACGTCCACGGTTTCGTCCATTTCCGGAAAAAGCACCGTCGCGCCCGGATCCTGCGCATCTATCTCGAACCCGTACGCCTCGAAGAAATCCGCAAAGCCCGCGCGGGCATCCGCGTCGCTTTCATCCCACAAGGTCCGCCCGGCCACGGCCATCCGGATGCCCGCATCCCGCAGCCAGGTCATGCCGCGCAGCGTCTTGGCAAAGCTGCCCTCGCCCCGCTCGGTGTCGTGCAGGTCGGCGCGGTAGTGGTCGAGCGAGATGCGCAGGGTCATCTTACCCCGAAACTCCGCTTCGAGCGCCAGCAGGCCCTCTTGCATCGCCGGCCGCATCATCGGCCGCATGGCATTGGTGAGGATCAGGACCTCGTATCCGCGCGCCAGCGCGGCCCGTGCCATGCCGATCATGTCCGGGTTCATGAAGGGTTCGCCACCGGTGAAGGCGATTTCCCGCACGCCCCAGCGCCGGTCTTCGAGCTGGTCGAGATACTGCGCCACCTCCGCCGTCGTCAGGTAGACCAGCGCGTCGTTCGTCGGCGAGCTGTCGATGTAGCAGTTGACGCATTCGATGTTGCAAAGCGTCCCGGTGTTGAACCACAAGGTCTGCGGATTCGTGAGCGCCACTCGCGCCCGAACCTCTCCCTCGGCGGTCTCGTCGGGGTTTCGGAACTTTCCGAAGTTGCCGGAGGCGTTGTCTCTCATGCGCAGTCGTATCCTTGATTTCGTGGTACATCGACGCTACTCACGGCAGCCGGGAGTTAAAACCTGCGGGCCGCGGGCTTGACACCATTGTGATGTTAGGCCCGCATGTTAGGGTTAACACAACAGGCAAGTTCAGGAGGTTGGGTCATGGTTTCGCGTGTCATTCCGGTGGCGCCCTTCGATCTCGTGATCTTCGGGGGCACCGGCGATCTGGCGCAGCGCAAGATCCTGCCTGGCCTTTTCCGCCGATTCTGTGCCGGCCAGATGCCGGAGGAGGCGCGCATCATCGGCGCCGCCCGGGCGGAGATGGACGATGCGGGCTATCGCGACTTCGCGGCCGAAGCGATCTCTCAGTTCGGCCCGCAGCAGGAGGTCGACGCCGCGGCGATACCGGCATTTCTGAACTGCATCTCCTACCGCATGGTCGATGCCAGGGACGATGGCGGCTGGGATGACTTGCGGTCCGCCATGTCGGGCGACGGACGGGTGGAGGCGTTCTATTTCTCCGTGGGGCCCGCCCTCTTCGGCGACATCGCCGAGCGGCTCCATGCGCACGGGATGGTCAGTCCGGAGTGCCGCATCGTGGTCGAAAAACCGTTTGGCCGCGACCTTGCGTCCGCTCGCAAGCTGAACGCCACGTTGGCGGAGCATTTCGACGAAGGCCAGATCTACCGGATCGACCATTACCTCGGAAAGGAGACGGTGCAGAACCTGATGGCCGTCCGCTTCGGCAACGTCCTCTTCGAGCCGCTCTGGAACTCGCAATATGTCGACCACATCCAGATCACGGTGGCCGAAACGGTCGGCGTGGGCGGGCGCGGCGAATATTATGACAAGTCCGGCGCCATGCGCGACATGGTCCAGAACCACCTGATGCAGCTGCTGTGCCTGATCGCGATGGAGCCGCCCGCGCAATTCGACCCGGACGCCGTGCGGGACGAAAAGCTGAAGGTGATCCGCGCGCTCGGTCCGATTCAACCGCACGAGATCGTGCGTGGGCAGTACCAGGCGGGTGACGACAGCGATCATCCCGATTACCGGACCGCCGTCGGCGATCAGCGATCCAAGACGGAGAGTTTCATCGCGCTCAAGGCCACGATCGCGAACTGGCGGTGGGCCGGCACGCCGTTCTACCTGCGGACCGGCAAGCGGATGGTCGCGCGGTCTTCCGAAATCGCCGTCGTGTTCAAGCCCTTGCCGCACACGATATTCGACGATGTGGAGCATGGCACGAACCGGAACGTGCTGTCGATCCAGCTGCAGCCCAACGAGGGGATCACGCTCGACGTGACGATCAAGGAACCGGGGCCGGGGGGCATGCGTCTTGTCGACGTGCCGCTCGACATGACATTCGCCGAAGCGCTTGGGGCCGACGGCATCGATCCGCCCGATGCGTATGAGAGGTTGATAATGGACGTGATCCGCGGCAACCAGACGTTGTTCATGCGCGGCGACGAGGTCGAGGCGGCCTGGGCCTGGACCGACCCGATCATCGAAGGGTGGGAGCAGCGCGGCGACGTGCCGAAGCCCTACGAGTCGGGCAGTGCGGGCCCCGGCGACTCCGACCGGTTGATGCTGCGCGACGGACGAATGTGGCGGGAGATTGCCCCATGACCTTCGAGGACTATCCGGACCGCGACATGCTGGCGATGAATCTGGCCGACAAGTTGGCGAGCCAGCTGGAAAGCTACCTCAACCACAACGACGAGGTGCTGCTGGCCGTTCCGGGAGGCACGACGCCGGGCCCGGTCTTCGACGTGCTGTCGGGCGTTCGGCTGGATTGGGACCGGGTCATCGTGATGCTGACCGACGAACGCTGGGTGTCGGAGGATCATCCGCGGTCAAATACCGCGCTGATCCGTCAGCGGCTGCTGACCGGCCATGCGGAGGCGGCGCGGTTCCTGCCAATCCATTCCGACGGAGACCCGGTGGAGGAGGTGCCCCGCCTTTCCGAAGCCGTGAAGCCGCACCTGCCGATCTCGGTTCTGCTGCTGGGCATGGGATCGGACATGCACACGGCCTCGCTCTTTCCCGGCGCGCCCGGGCTTTCGGCCGCGCTGGCGGTCGATGCGCCGATCCTGAACATTCTCGAGCCTAAGGGCGAACCGGAGATTCGGGTGAGCGTTGCTGCCCATGTGCTGGATGACGCGATGGCCAAGCACCTGGTCATCACGGGCACGGAAAAGCGGGCCGCGCTGGAACAGGCGGCGGATCTCGCGCCCGAGGACGCTCCGATCCGCGCCGTGATGTCGGATCTGACCGTGCATTGGGCGGAATAGAGGATGTGGGAGAAACTGAAATCCCTCGCCGCGCGTGACACGCGGATTCTCGACCTGTTCGATGCTGATCTGGATCGGGCAGCGAACTTCTCCTGCACCACGGGCGAGATGCTCTTCGACTACTCGAAGACCGCCATCGATGAAGAAGCGCGCGCCGCGCTCCTGGAGTTGGCCGACGCATCCGGTTGGGACGCGCGCCGCGACGCCATGTTCGCGGGCGAGAAGATCAACGAGACCGAGGGACGCGCCGTCCTGCACACGGCCTTGCGCAATCTCGACTGCGGCCCTGTCATGGTCGACGGCGAGGACGTGATGCCTGGCGTGCTGAAGACGCTGGACCGGATGGACGCCTTCGCGCGAGGAGATCCGGCAGAGCGGCATCACGGACGTCGTCAACATCGGCATCGGCGGCTCCGATCTGGGCCCGGCCATGGCCGTGCGCGCGCTGGCGCCCTATCACGACGGGCCGCGCTGCCATTTCGTCTCGAACGTGGACGGCGCGCATGTGGCCGACACGCTGCGCACGCTCGATGCGAAGACGACCCTGGTGATCGTCGCATCGAAGACCTTCACCACGATCGAGACGATGACCAATGCCCGCACCGCGCGGGCCTGGATGGAAGACCACGGCGGCGACCCGGGCGCACAATTCGCGGCCGTGTCCACCGCGCAGGACAAGACCGGCGCCTTCGGGATTCCGCCCGAGCGTGTCTTCGGCTTTGCCGATTGGGTCGGCGGGCGATACTCGATGTGGGGGCCGATCGGCCTCAGCCTGATGTTGGCGATCGGGCCGGACGCGTTTCGGGCCTTCCTGCGCGGTGCAGAGGAGATGGACACGCATTTCCGCGCGGCCCAAGGACCGGAGAACATGCCGCTGATGCTTGCCTTGGTGGGCATCTGGCACCGGCAGGTCTGCGGCCATGCCTCGCGCGCGGTGCTGCCTTATGACGAGCGGTTGGGCCGGCTGCCCGCCTACTTCCAGCAACTGGAGATGGAGAGCAACGGCAAGTCCGTGACCATGGACGGGCAGGGGCTGGACGTGCCCTCCGGCCCGATCGTGTGGGGGGAACCGGGCACGAATGGACAGCACGCGTTCTACCAGCTTATCCACCAGGGGACGGACGTGATCCCTTGCGAATTCATGGTCGGTGCGCAAGGCCACGAGCCCGAATTGCGCCACCATCACGACCTGCTCGTCGCCAACTGCCTTGCACAGTCCGAAGCGCTGATGCGGGGCCGCAGCTTCGAGGAGGCCAAGGCGAAGATCGCAGGCAAGTTCGACGGGGCCGAGCTGGACCGTCAGGCGGCGCATCGGGTCTTTGCAGGCAACCGGCCTTCGACGCACGCTCATTTACCCGCTGCTCGATCCCGCGACGCTGGGCCGGATCGTCGCGCTCTACGAGCACCGCGTGTTTGTCGAAGGCGTGATCCTGAACATCAATTCGTACGACCAGTGGGGCGTGGAACTGGGCAAGGAACTCGCCACGACGCTCGGCCCCATCGTGACCGGCGACGAAAGCGCGGAAGAGAAGGACGGCTCGACACGCGCGCTCGTCGATTTTGTTCTGACGTACCGTAGTTGACCAGGATTTTCGCCGGCTTGTTCCGTTGCGGAAGAGGTGGCCGCTGCGGGCTTGCAGTCGGCCGATCCGCACGGCACTCTGACCCGCAAACATGAGGGAGGAACGGCCATGCTGGGCCAGATGATGCAGGAAGAACTGCTGATCTCAGCGCTGATCACGCACGCGGCGCAATACCACGGCGAGACGGAAATCGTGTCGGTCAACACCGGTGGCGGCGAGGAGATCACGAACTGGCGCAACGTCGAGCGGAATTCCCGCGCGCTGGCGGCCGCGCTGGGTCGACTGGGGCTGGAGCCGCAGGCGCGCTGCGGCACGCTCGCCTGGAACAACCGGCGGCATCTGGAGCTCTATTTCGGCGTGTCCGGTGCGGGGTTCGTCATGCACACGTTGAACCCGCGCCTGCCGCCGCAGCAACTGATCTACATCCTCAATCACGCCGAGGACAAGGTGCTGTTCGTGGAACGCACCTTCCTGCCCCTCGTGGTCGCCGTGCGCGACAAGCTGGAGCATCTGGAGCACATCATCCTGCTGGAAGGCTCCGATGACGGCGCGTCGGACGAGGTGCCGGGCCTCATCCTCTACGACGATTTCATCGCCGAGGGGCCGGGCGACTACACGTGGCCCAGCTTCGACGAGAACACCGCATCGTCGCTCTGCTACACGTCCGGCACGACCGGCAATCCCAAGGGCGTGCTCTACTCGCACCGCTCGACGATGATCCATGCCTTCGCTTCGAACACGCGGGACTGCATCGGGTTTTCGGCGCGCGACGTGGTTCTGCCCGTGGTGCCGATGTTCCACGTCAACGCCTGGGGTACGCCCTATGCCTGCGCCATGTCCGGCAGCCGCATGGTGCTGCCGGGGCCGGGGCTCGACGGGCCGTCGCTGGTGCGTCTGATCGACACCTACGAGGTCTCGATCGCGCTCGGCGTTCCGACGATCTGGCTGGGACTTCTGGGTGCTGCGGCGAAATCGGGCTCCAAGCTCGACAGCCTGGAACGCACGGTGATCGGCGGATCGGCCTGTCCTCCCTCGATGATCGACACGTTCCGGGACAAGCACGATGTCGACACGATTCACGCCTGGGGCATGACGGAGATGAGCCCGCTAGGCTCGACCAACCAGCCGCTCGCCAAGCATGCCAAGCTGCCGGTGGAAGAACAGCGCGCCATCCGCGTGGGGCAGGGGCGTCCGCCCTTCGGCGTCGAACTGGCGATCGTGGACGAGGAGGGCAACTTCCTGCCCCATGACGGCAAGGCGCAGGGCGATCTGGTGTGCCGCGGTCCCTGGATCCTCGACAGCTACTTCAGGACGGAGGCAGGCTCCGCCCTGCAGGACGGATGGTTCCCGACCGGCGACGTGGCGACCCTCGATCCCGACGGCTATCTCGTCATCAAGGACCGGTCGAAGGACATCATCAAGTCAGGCGGCGAATGGATCAGCTCGGTCGATCTCGAGAACATCGCCGTCGGCCATCCGAAGATCGCCAATGCCGCCGTGATCGGAGCGCGCCACGAAAAATGGGACGAACGCCCCGTGCTCATCGTGGTGAAGGCCGAAGGCGAGGACCCGAGCGAGGACGAAGTGCTGAGCGCCTTCGATGGCAAGATCGCCAAATGGCAACTTCCCGACCGTGTCGTGTTCGTGGACGAATTACCGCTGGGTGCGACCGGCAAGATCCTGAAACGGAAGCTGAAAGAGGCCTATGGCGACATCCTGATGAAGTGACGCGCCGCTGTTTCAAGTCGCAAGCCGCTACGCAGAGCAGTCTCGGCGAACAAAGATCGTAGTTACCGAACCAGCAGGAAGAGCCTATGGAGCGGGCGGCGGGAATCGAACCCGCATCTCTTGCTTGGAAGGCAAGAGGTCTTACCATTACACAACGCCCGCTTGATAGTTTAGACAGGTATGACATGCAGTTTTGAGGGTCAAGCGAGATCTCGTAAAGCCTACGGTCCAAGTCTTGGCTATCAGCCACGATGATACCTCCGGCGGAAACGGCCAAGGTCGCCGTCCACCCTCCATCCCAGCGCAGCGCAATAGCTCCACCAAGTCGGTCACTGACGAATGAAAGAGCCGTTTGGACGCGTGGCGGGACCTCGGTTCCGCTCATACCAACGGCCCCGGTCCGTGACTTTGCGCGGGATTCCCTTCGGTTCGCCGCTGTGATTCCCTTCCATGGAAGCATGGAGGTTTCGATGGCGGTTGCGATCACACGAACGGATTTGTCGGCGCGTGAGCTTCGGGTTGCGGCGGCGAAGACGAAGGATGCGAAGGCGGCGCGGCGCATGCTGGCGATCGCACTGGTGCTGGAGGGGGTGGACCGCAAGACCGCCGCCGAGAGCTGCGGGATGGACCGGCAGACGCTACGGGGTGAGGAGGATCGGAAAACCGTCCAGTGGACGGTTTTCCCGACGAACGGGCACCGCTACAACGCCGAAGGGCTGGAGGGGCTGTCCGACCGCCGCTCGGCCGGGCCGAAGCCGCGGCTGAGCCCTGGGCAGAAGGCCGAGCTGGCACGGATGGTGCGCGAGGGTCCCGACCCCGCCGTGGACGGGGTGGTGCGTTGGCGGCGCGTCGACCTTCAGCGCAGGATCGAGGCGCGCTTCGGCGTCACCATGCACGAGCGCACGGTGGGCAAGCAGTTGGCCGCGCTCGGATTTCGCCGCCTCTCGGTGCGCCCGCAGCACCCGAAATCCGATCCCGAGGCCCAGGAGGCGTTCAAAAAAACTTCGCCGCGACCGTAACCGGCGCCCTGCCGGATCACGCCCAGGACAAATCCTTGGAGGTGTGGTTCCAGGATGAAGCACGGGTCGGCCAGCAGGGCACGCTCACCCGCATCTGGGCCCCACGCGGCAGTCGCCCACGCGCCCCGCGCGATACCCGCTACACCTGGGCCTACATTTTCGGCGCCGTCTGCCCCGAACGCGGAGCCACCGCCGCGCTGGTCATGCCCAACGCCGACACCGCCGCCATGAACGCCCACCTCGCCGAGATCTCCCGCACCGTCGCCGAGGGCGCACATGCCGTTCTCGTGCTCGACGGTGCCGGATGGCATGGCGCCAAGGCTCTGAAGGTGCCCGACAACATCACCCTGCTGCCGCTCCCGCCATACGCCCCGGAACTCAATCCGGTCGAGAACGTCTGGGCCTACCTCCGCGCCAACCGCCTCGCCATCTCCGTGTTCGAAACCTACGAAGACATCGTGGCACGATGCTGCGACGCTTGGAACTTCTTCGCTAAGGACATCGCCACTGTGCGCTCGATTACCACCCGAGAATACGCCAAAGCGGTCAAAGACTAAGGCCGTTGGTATGAGTACCATGGTGCACGGACACTACCTGATTACGAGGGAGTTTGCCGCGTCGGCGGCGACAGGAGACCGCAATCCACCCGACAAGGAGAATGCCATCATGCCCAAGTCCGTCCCAACGGACCCTCTCGCCGACCCCGCCGCGACCGCGGCGTCGGATTCCGGCCTCAGGCACGCCCCTGCGACGGCGCGCAACCGGGAACCGATCCGTCAGGCACTGGCCGAACTGCTTCCTGCCCGGCCCTGCACGGTGCTGGAAATCGCCTCGGGCTCGGGCGAGCATGCCCTGTGGATGGCGCGTTGCCTGCCGCAGGTGACATGGGCGCCGAGCGAGGCGACGGCGGACGGCCTCGCTGCCATCGAAGGTTGGCGTGCGCTCTGCCCCGACCTCGCCGATCGCGTCCCGCCGCCGGTGCTGATCGACGCCGCCCGGCCGCCCTGGCCCGGCGCCCCGGTGGATGCGGTCTTCGTCGCAAACCTCACCCATATCGCCCCGTGGTCGGCGACGCTTGGGCTTGTTCGAAGGCGCCGCTGCGCGGCTTGTCGCCGGCGGGCTCCTGTTGATCTACGGCCCCTTCAACGAGGAAGGCGGCTTCACGGGGCCCGGCAACGCCGCGTTCGACGCCGATCTGCGCATGCGGAACCCGGATTGGGGCCTGCGAGACCGCGAGGCAGTGGACGCGGCGGCTTCGGCGCAAGGCTTCGTCGTCGAACCGGTCCGTGAAATGCCGGCAGACAATCGCCTGCTTGTCTATCGTCACGACCGAAGCGCGACGCATCGCCTTTCTTAGACTCGTGTGACCCACTTCTTCGAAACATTGGATCCCGAGCGAAACAGAAGTAACCTGAGCCATGCCGGGAAGTCTTTGATCCGGCGACCGAAGCGACGCGACCGGCCCTGTCCGGATGAGGTGGGTGGCTCCTGCTCCACCGGCATCGAATGTGCCAAAGTGCAGTTGTCATAAACTGCTAAGAAAGGAGCCACCCGATGACAGTTAAGACAGTCGGCCTGGATTTGGCCAAGGACGTATTTCAAGTGCACGGCATTTCGGAGAATGGCCGCATTATTTTCAACAAGGCGATCAAGCGCGCGAAGCTGCTATCGTTCTTTGAGACACTACCACCGTGCACGGTCGGCATGGAAGCGTGCGGTTCATCCCATCATTGGGGCCGTCAGCTGCGTAAGCTTGGCCATGACGTCAGGCCGATGCCTGCGAACTACGTTAAACCCTACGTAAAGCGTGGCAAAACCGATGCAGTGGACGCGGAGGCAATTTGCGAAGCCGTCAGGCGCCCCACGATGCGGTTTGTCGAGATCAAAACGGAAGATCAGCAGGCCATTTTGTCCATTCACCGGACGCGAGATTTGGCCGTCCGACAGCGCACCCAGTTGGCCAATATGATCCGCAGTCTCTTGCGCGAGTTCGGACACATTCTGCCCATCGGGATCGAAGCAGTGACGGCCTTCGCAAAGCGCCACCTGGACGGTGATCATCCTGACATGCCGGAGATCGCTAACGGGATGCTGGGTATCCAGTGCTATCAATTTATCGGTTTGAACGAACGGATCGACGGCTACTCCAAGATGATCGAGCAACATGCTCTGCTAAATGCAGACGCACGCCGATTGATGCGCATGCCAGGAATTGGACCAGTCACGGCATCGGCCATTGTCGCCACGATCGGGGACGCAAAACAGTTCCGCACCGGGCGCGATCTGGCGGCCTGGTTGGGCCTGACCCCGCTTAATAAGTCCAGCGGTGGCAAGGAACGTCTTGGCAAGATCACGAAGCAGGGTGATCGCTACATTCGAAAGTTGCTGGTCGTGGGCATGACATCACGCGCTGTGATGGCGAAACGTTCGCCAGAGAAGGTCGATCTGTGGACAGCAAAAATCATCGCCGACAAACCGTTCCGGTTGGCAACAGTCGCCATGGCAAACAAGGCAGCACGTTCCATCTGGGCGATGCTCACAAAGAAACAGGAATACCGGCAGCCCGCGTTCTAACCGCGCTGACTGTCGACGAGATGCAAGACGTTGAAGTGATGATGCGGAATTAAGTCAACCAAGAGCAAGGACACTCCGGGAATGGCAGCGGCCCTCTGAGGTCGATAAGCCGATTGGAACCTCGCTCGCGGAATTCATCAGGGCCAGTGGCGACAATGATCGCTACATTCGCAAGCTACTGGTCGTGGGCATGACATCTCGCGCTGTGATGGCGAAGCGTTCGCCAGAGAAGGTGGATCTGTGGACCGCAAAGATCATCGCAGACAAACCGTTCCGCTTGGCAACAACCGCGATGGCCAACAAAGCACAAGGAGCATCTGGGCGATGCTCACAAAGAAACAGGAATACCGGCAGCCCGCGTACTGATCGCAGCAGCTGCCCACGAGATGCAAGACGTTGAAGTGATGATGCGGAATTAAGTCAACCAAGAGCAAGGACACTCCGGGAATGGCAGCGGCCCTCTGAGGTCGATAAGCCGATTGGAACCTCGCTCGCGGAATTCATCAGGGCCAGTGGCGACAATGCCGCCACACAAACAGGCCGGACAGACGACGGTACTGACGAAAATGACCGCAAAAAATCGCCAGAAAACTCTTGCAATGCAGGAGCCACCCACAGATGCCGTTCATCGTTGCCCTCCGTCGCCGCGGTGCGGCCCACGAGTCCGGACCTTCGCTGCGTCTGCGAAGCTGAGCATCTGCCGAATTCACGCAATTTGGACAGGGAAGACATCTTCGAGAAATGCCGAGGTTGCCGAGAAGGGCCCGGATCCTTCTATTCCTGAATTTTGGCACGGAGTGTGATACGTTGGACAGATGGAAAGGGAGGACTGTGATGTCAGATAGCGTTTACAAGATCATCGAGATCGTCGGTACGAGCTCGGAATCCGGGATAAAGCCGCAGCCAATGCTGTAGAGCGCGCAGGCAGCAGCCTGCGTGATCTACGCATAGCTGAGGTGACAAACCAAGATGTCGTGGTCGAGAATGGCAAGGTGAGTTCATATCGCACAAAACTGAAGATATCCTTCAAGTTTGAAGAGTGACGTGGTCACAGTGATGAACGGCGAGTGAACCGCAGGAACGTCAGGCTCGTCTTTCGTAGGAAGCCGCAGACCAAACTTTTGTGCCGCGCTGCAACTGTAGCTTCAGCATAAGGCGGAGCCGCTGACTGAACCCAAAGTTACGAGACGCTTTGGGCGCTGTCAGAGCTTTTCTCGCCCAGATTGAGACGACCGCTCTGGGGCTTCAAGCCGCCATGCGGTGGTGCGGAAAACCGAGTTGTTCGGAGCATGACCGCGTGGACAAGAGTCGGCCCAGACCTGCCTTTGAGTGTTGTCCCCCGCCGCCGCGACGCAGCCCGCACGAGCGGACCTTCGCCGCGAGTGCAAGGCTAAGCGGCGGCACTTTCAGGCACGGTAGGTTCGTGGACCTTCCCATTGCAGCCGATCAGCGACGATCTTTGGCAATAGCTTTCAAGATCTCCATCGCTTCGGTCTCGCGTCCGTTCTAAAATGAAGAGATGATCGTGAAAGAACCCGGAAACCGGATTCACGGGCATGCCATGCTGTGCAAATAGTGTCGCGATGTGCGCGATGAAGCCCACCGCTTCCAGTGA
Source organism: uncultured Alphaproteobacteria bacterium (assembly GCA_963721175.1). GTDB lineage: Bacteria > Pseudomonadota > Alphaproteobacteria > Rhodobacterales > Rhodobacteraceae > Aliishimia. The sequence goes on from CAVRIG010000007.1 coordinate 702,430, forward strand.
CGAATGCACGGTCAAGGTGATCATTCGACACGGGAATTCGTAGGAAAGGCCGTGTTGCTCTGCCTCATCCCTTAACAGAATAAGATTAATCCCTTCTGCCTCTCGGAAAGTCATCCGAGGCCGAAAGCCGCATGGCATATCCTCCAAAGCCACGGTCGCAAATACGTAGACGCCGTCCACCAGCTCTGCCGCCAGGCCGTGCAACAGGTTGTCCAGCTTCCTTTCGCCGCTCATCAACGTTCCTTTCCGTTGCACCTTTTTGGTCGCTGACCATCATCACCGTGAAGGTGCCCGTGACAATCAGAAGCGCTGCAATGATCCGCACAGGCGCAATGGCCTCAACCTGAAAACCGTGAACGCCAGCTTACTCATCGCGGCCGGGCTCGTCTGGATTGTTGGAAAACAGCGCGATCTTGTTGCCATGGGGATCGCGAAGATAGCCAACGTAGAAGTTGGCCCCGTAAGCGTCGCGGAAGCCCGGCTGACCTTCGTCCTGGCCACCGGCCGCGAGCGCGGCTGCATGAAGGTTGCGGACGTCCTCCTGCCCTGGTGCCTCGAACGCGACCATCGCGCCGTTTCCGGCCGATGCGGGGCGTCCGTCGAAGGGCGGTTTGACGTAGAAGTCAGGCGAAACGGCTGGCTGGCCTGAAGGCTGGGTGAGCGCGTAGCTCAGGCCTTCTGGACCCTCCTCCAATTGATAGCCGAGCGCCGGCAGGAACGCAGAGTAGAAACGTTTCGCGTTTGGAATGTCGTCGGCACCGACGGTGACATAAGCGATCATGCTGCGGATCCGCGGCCGTAGGTTGGTTGGGTCATTGCGGTGGACTTCATTTGCAACGCATACACCGAAATCCTGCACCGCTCCAGTTGCCGGCGCAGGAACCGCGCAAATCGAGAACTTCCGGGACATGACGGTCGACTGCCCGCCCAAATCGAAGCCGGAGGGTGCTTTCCGGTCGAGCCTTTGCCACGCAAGGGAACGTCGAAATCCGCGCGTCGCTCCTCTGGATGTGGGGCGCGGAATGGCACTGGCCTGATACTTGGGGTCTTCCCAACACAGGCCTGTGGCTGATTGGTGCCGTCACGATCGACGCCGTCCCGCACATCGGCCGAACGGCTGCTCAGAGCCAACAGATGGCGGCTATGCCATCCCATTACGTATCGGCCAATCAGGCTGCTCCAGACCGGCGTGAGGAAATAGAGCAGGATGATGATCGCGACGTGGCCGTCGACGAATCCGATCGAGTACAGCGCGAAAGCGGCACCGCCCAGGGCGATCGAGACAAGAGCCAATCTGTTTGTCGTCTTGAACTGATGTCTCCTCAGGATTGCAGCGGGCGAAAGCAGCAGCGCCGCAGCGGTAGTGATCGCGACGGTACCCCATGCCCCATCAAGGCCTGCATCGCCAAGAGATCGAACCGGGAGCCAGTAGAGCCCCCACAACGCACCGGTGAAGACGACGATCGCCGTTGCGAGTTGTGTGATTTTCTGCTCGGTCATGCGATCGCATAACGCAGGAGGCCCAGTCAAACCAAGTCATTGGTCGTCGATGATGGTCTACGTTGAGAATCTGATCCAGACAGAAACGCCCTTCTGGCTACCTGCCGCTGGGCTCGGAGCAGACCTGCGGCGACACAGCGGGCGGGATCTCAGTGGTGGATTTGCGACCGGCCCTGACCCGACATTCTGAGCTTGAGGAATTCGGTCGACCGGCTTCCCCAAACCGGACCCTCAAGCGCGGCGTAGCATTTCGGTTGCTGGACCGTCGGCCGAGGGACGGAGCAACAGTTATCAGCTCTGCGCCTGCAAGATAAACTCTTGTCCTCAAGGGTTATACTTTCCCGATAGCCCAGCAAGTTTGTTGCTTTAGGACTACCAGATGCCGTCATGCACAGACGTTTCCAGATCTTTGGCGGCAGACGATTACCCCGGAATGGGCAGGTATGTATGGCGTGTAACGGACGGCACGCTGGAATGGTCCCCCGGTCTCGTCAAAATCTATGGGCGAGAGGCCGCGCCTGCCTCCGAAGCGGAATTCATGGCCTGTCTGCATCCAAAAGACCGGATCAGGGTCGAGGGCGAAACGGAGGCCTTTCTGACCAGCCACGCGAACAGCTATTCCCACAACTTTCGCATCATTCGCCCCAACGGCGAGGTTCGTTACTTGATCGATCGGGCGCGCATCGAGCGCGACGCTGAAGGCCGCGTCACCGAGATACACGGCCTCAACATCGACCTGACCGACTTCCCTCATCTCACACACTCGACGATGGATGCGGAGTTCGAAAGTGCCGAAAAGGCCAGCGTACCGCACACCTATTCCGCTCAGGACCAACTGGAGAACGGTCAGCGCACCAGTGGGCCTGTCCTTGCCGATATCGACTACCGCGCCGGGACCGTCGCTCTGAGCGCGGAAGCGGCCCGGCTTTATGGTCTCGGGTACAATGCGATGACGGTGCCGCGTGAGACGCTTCATGCAACCTTTCATCCCGCGGATCGCGACGCGTTGCACGACGAGATCGCCCGATCGCTGGACCCGAAGGCCGGCGGAGGTCTGGTGACAGAGCACCGCATCTTGATGCCGACCGGCGATGTGCGATGGGTCCAGATGCAGGGCCGCATTGATTTCCGGCTTGTCGACGGTCAGCGCCAACCTGACCGTGGCATCATGGCGGCGGTCGATATCACGGCCCGCGTGCAGGCCGAGATCGGCGTCAAAGCGAGTGCACGTCGATTGGCTTTGGCCCAGGCGGTCACTGGGATCGGCGTCTGGGATGCCGATCTTTTGTCTGGGCGGAGTGTTTGGACAAATGAGATGTATGAGCTTCTCCAGATTGATCCTGCCACCCCCTCAACCCCCGAGGTCTTCTTTGAAAGGGTGCACCCCGAAGATGCTGCCCGGGTGCGCAGGCAGTTTGAAGCGGCTATCGAGGAAAGATCGTGGTTCGAGTCCGAGTTCCGCATTATTAGACCGGATGGCGCGATACGCCATGTAAGCGGCCAAGGCCGTGTCACCGCAGAGGAAAACGGTCGTCCTGCGCGCGTCACCGGAGTCAATTTCGACATCACGGAGCGCAAAAATACTGAATTACAGATCGCCCAGAGCGAAGCGCGCTACCGCACGCTGTTCACAAGCATCAATGCCGGTTTTTGTGTGATCGAGGTTTGCCTGGACGGGCCGGATGGCAAAACGGATTACCGCGTGGTCGAAGCGAACCCGGCGTTCTATGACCGGACGGGTTTTCCAAAGGCAATCTTGGGTCATTGGCTGCGCGAAGCCGCCCCCGATCTGGAAGAGCATTGGTATGACATCTATGGCGGCGTGGCCAGAACGGGAGAGCCTGCGCGCTTCGAAGAACATTCAGAAGCGCTGGGTTTCTGGTTCGATGTTTATGCGTTCAGAATAGATGCGCCGGAGGCAGGTCGGGTCGCGATCCTGTTCCACGACATATCGGAACGCAAGCAACACGAAGAGCATGTCGGCCTTCTTTTGAAGGAAGTGAACCACCGCGCGAAAAACATGCTTGCCTTGATCGAAGTCATTGCCAAACGAACCGCGGCGAACGGTACAGAAGGCTTTATCGAACGCTTTTCGGATCGGCTCAGGGCACTGTCTGCCAATCAGGATGTTCTCGTGACGTCGGATTGGAAGGAGGTCAATATCAAGGACCTGCTTCGCGCTCAACTGGCCCATTTCTCGGATCTGTTCGAAACGAGGGTTCACTTCGACGGGGTGCCGTTGACCGTCATTCCAGTCGCCGCCGAGAGAATTGGGATGGCTCTGCACGAATTGGCGACCAATGCCGGGAAGTATGGCGCTTTGTCCCAAGCGAATGGTCAGGTCTGTATCGACTGGCAGATCGAAAACCGAGAGGACGGACAGGAGTTCATCCTTCAGTGGAAGGAGAGCGGTGGCCCACAGGTTGAACCGCCTGAAAGTAACGGCTTTGGCAGCCTCGTGTCGGGAACCTTGCTCGAAGTCCGCGCTGGATGGGTCAGTCGCGGCAGATTACCGCACCTCAGGGTTGATTTGGCGCTTGATCTGCCCGCTTAAGTCTATCATGGCGCATGACGCCGTAACGCCGCGTGCCGGCAAACCTGTGACCTGCGATGCGGACACGGGCTCTGTGCTTGTTGTCGATGACGACCCCCTGCTTGCGCATGCGCTGGTGGATATGCTGGAGCAAGCAGGGCTGTCTGCCATGGGTCCCGCTGGAAAAGTACAAAGCGCGCTTGCCCTGATCGCCAAATCCCGACCCGCTTTCGCCATACTGGACTTCAATCTGGGGCGGGAAACGTCTGAAGAAATCGCCCGTGAATTGCGACGCCTTGAGGTGCCGTTCGTATGCATCTCTGGCTATGCAAGCGATCAGTTGCCCGATGTCTTCGACGGTGTCCCGGTCTTTTCGAAGCCTGTGAAAGAACCCGAGGTTCTGCGCATTGTCGAAAAACAAATCAAAATTAAAACGAGAGGAAACTGATCGAGGTTGGCTTCTCGTTTTGAAGTTTGTCGACAAGTCATTTTTTCATGGTGACTGAGAAATACAGAATTGCGTAAAGGTGCCGGAGACAGATGGCTTCGGACGTAGACCGATATGGGCGGCGAGCCCACTGCGGACATTGGCGCCACCCGAGCAAATTGGCGCTATGTCCAAGACTTGGGAATTCTACCGCTATTCGCTTCTGCGGTCTGTATGATTTACGGGATCTTGCGCTGCGCGACGGCATCGAGCCTAGACCACAATTTTCACGCTGCGTGCACTTGCAGCACAGAGGGCGGGTCTACAGCAAGGGTTTGTGGAAGCGTTGCGGCAGTGCAGAGGAAAGCGCGCTATGACCGTAATCTGGATGTCAGCTTCACCTGGTTGCGCCTTGATGTTTCGCACTTGCGGAGAATTACCGCTCTCCGCCCGACCTGAAACTGCTTGCGCGGCGGGCACACCGCCATGAATGGGTTCGCCTCGCGTTGGCCATGGGCGCTGGGCCGAAACTTGCGCGGGCGTCCGCAATGCGCAGCAAGCGCCATTTGCAAACTCAGCCTCTTTTCGCGATCAGCCGGGATTTCATGCCGCGGTGCCACGCGCAGGAGCTGACATTCGCCGCAAGTGCAGCATGCTGGCCCGGTCGACCGGCTGCAAGGCGGAGAGGGTGTGTGGAAAGCCGGCTGATCGCGGTGCCGGGTGTCGTTTTCGACGTTTGTGTCCGTTTTGGCTTGGGATTGCCCTTTCGGCGGACAGGATGGATTGTGGGGCGGTGGTGGCAATCAGAGACGGATTGAACCTTGGGGCCGCAGATTTCAGGGCAGACGAGGCCGTTTAAGCCTTCATCGCTGCGATCAATGCTGGGATGCCCATCAGGTTCATGACGCGGGTCATATTGTAGGCGAGCACGTGCAATGCCATCTCGGTGGCGACGTTTTTGAGCCGTCTCATCTTGAAGTGCGTGGCCCCCATCCAGGATTTGATCGTGCCGTAGGGATGCTCAACCGTCATGCTGCGGACGGCCAGTTGCATTGGGTCTGCGTCCAATCGGTCCTGCACCCGCTCCAGCACGTCCTCGTGCTCCCACCGGCGGACGCGTCGCTCTTTGCTGGTCGTGCATTTGTCTTTGATGACGCAGTCGGCGCAGGCTCCCGACCAGTACGATCTGATGGCTTTGCCGTCTTGCTGGCCGGTAAATCTGTAGGTCAGGGTCTCACCCGCCGGGCACAAATAGACATCCTTGCCGCTGTCATATGCAAAGTCAGCCTTATCAAACTGACCACGTGCGGCGGCGTTGGAGGTCATGGGCTTAGGGACAACAACCGAGGTGCCAGCCTCTTCGCTGGCAACAATCTCCTCGCCCTTGTAATAGCCTTTGTCCGCGATTGCTGTGAGCTGATCTGTTGTCATGATATCGTTCGCAGCCGCAGCCATCATCGACAAAGCATCCCGGTCAAACCCAAGCATCGTTACTTCATGCGCAACGATCAGGTGATTGTCAGCTTCGACAGCCGTTTGCACATTGTAGCCAACGATGCGCGGCATCCGGGCTGTGGTTGCCATGGAGCGGGCGTCAGGATCAGTTAACGAGACTTGGCTCTCGCCGGTCTCATCCATGCGTTGCTCAATCGATCTGTAACGCGCAGCCTCCTTTTGCAGATGTTCCAGCTTTCGCAGGGTCCGCTCCATGCGCGCTTCTGGCAGCACCGTGCCGGTCTGCTCAAACACCTCATCGGCACGATCCAACTCACCCAAATAGCGCTCGATTGCCTTGTCGATTGGAGTGCGCCCCGCGGGGTGGACAGGATCACGCGGCGGTTTTGACAGGTGTGCGGGCGTTGCGGTCCTCGAACTGGGCGGGGCTGAGATACCCCAAGGCTGAATGCAGGCGACGGGTGTTGTAGGCTTCGATGAAGCGGGGCACACCGTCGGCGACATCCTCGAAAGTCTCGTATTCCATCAGATAGGCATCTTCCACCTTCAGTGTCTTCATGAAGCTCTCAGCCTGCGGGTTGTCGTAGGGATTGCCGCGCCGGCTCATCGAACCGAAGAAGCCGTGTGCGGCGAGGAGGTCGCGGTGCATCTCCGAGGCGTATTGCGATCCGCGGTCGGAGTGAAACACGCATCCGGGCAACGGCTTGCGCAGGGAAATCGCCTGACGCAGCGCGTTCACCGCGAGGCGCGCGTCGATGCTGCGGCCGATCGCGTATCCCACCACGCGGCGGGACCAGGCATCGAGGATTAGCGCGGCATAGGCGAAGCCACCGGCGATCGTGATGTAGGTCAGGTCGGCCACCCAGAGCTGGTCCGGGCCGTGAACCTCGAACCCTTTTGCAACGAACGGGAAGATGGGGCTGTCATGATCGCTGTCGGTCGTGCGGACAAAACGCCGTCGTCGTCGCGGGGTCAGGTCGTGTTCCTTCATCAGCCGCCGCACCTTCTTCGCATTCACGATGACCCCACGGTGACGGAGCTCGGCATCGACGCGGCGATAGCCATAGCCCTCGAACTCGTCGGTGATGGCACGGATCTGCGCCAAGATTGTCTCGTCGTCGGCCTTGCCGGCAGGCCCGGCGTAGTAGCTGGATCGCGCGATACCCATCAACTCGCACCCCCGCTGGACGGAAAGGCCGGCGGGCCGACGGTCACGGATGTAGGCGCGCTTTTCCGCAAGGGTCCGGAGCGTGCAGCCCCCTTTAGAAACTCGATCTCGAGCGCCTGCCGTCCCACGAGGCGCTCGAGGGCGGCGATGCGCGCCTCATAGTCCGTGAGCAGCTCGGCCGCAGCCGCGTCTTCATCCAACGCACCGGCCTCCGCCTTCTCGATCCAGATGCGGATCAGGTTTCTCGACAGGTCGTGGCGACGGCCGAGAGCATGCAGGGTCTCGCCGGCATGATACTCGGCGACGACCTGGCGCTTGAACTCGGTGCTATGGCTGCGATGGCGTCTCGGCATGGACTTTCTTCCTCTGAAAGCCCGCTCCCGGTCAATTCAACTCACTCAATCTGTCCACCCCGAGGGGCGCACTCCACAGCGCTGCGCGTGTAATTCTTGGCTTTGGCATTCAAAGCTTTGAACCGGCTGCCATCAATGGCAACCACATCTCCATCGAGCAGGTCCATGTCGCGGCACAACGCGACGAACTGCTGGCACACCTTGCGGATCGCCGGACCTTTATCTTTCCTAAAGTCAGCAATCGTCTTGAAGTCAGGCTTCAATCGACCCGTCAGCCAAATGAGCTCCAGGTTGCGGCCGCACTCACGCTCCAACCGTCGCGATGACTGCACCTGATTGAGATATCCATAGAGATAAATCCGTAGCATCAACCCTGGATGATACCCCGGCCGACCCGTGGCAGCAGGCCGCGTATTGAAGCCAAGCGCTGTAAGATCAAGCATGTCGGTAAAGGCATCAATGGCACGGACGGGGCTGTTCTCGTCGACATAATCATCCAGATGTTCAGGCAGCAACATCGTCTGCTGGCGATCCAAACCTTCGATAAATTGCGCCATGAACAACCTCCGCACCGAATACGGAAATCATACCATCATTCAGGCAATAGGGGGAGTTTTCACACACCCTCTCCGCATACCGATTTTCGGATGTAACTCTTTTCGGATTTTGGTGCAGATAGTTACCAATTCTCAAATTTTTGGCCTTAGACGCGGCATGTGACGCGCGGCCTTCATCTCTGAGTGTCGGCGTGTCACGACACGAGATGCCCGTCCGGTGCATCGACCGCCGATGCATTGCGCCCGTCCGGCCTGGAGATTTGAGATGAGTGAAATCAGACCACACCAATCCGCTTTCGATGGCGATCAAGCGACCTTGGCTTGCGATGGGCCGAGCGCTGTACTACCCGGTGAAGGCGGCGCTGGCCTTTCGGCAAGAGGAACGGGAATGGCTCACATCATTGTCGTGGGAAACGAGAAGGGCGGCGCGGGTAAATCCACCGTCTCGATGCACGTCTCCACGGCACTGTCGCGGATGGGTCACAAGGTCAGCTGCCTCGATCTGGACCTGCGGCAAAAGAGCTTCACCCGGTATTTCGAGAACCGCCTGAAATACAACAAGGATGCGGGCTTCACGCTCGCCACGCCCGAGATGCACGCCCTGCCCGAGATCCCGCAGGAAGAACTTCAGCCCGGCGAGAACGTCTATGACCATCGCCTGTCGGCCGCCGTTGCGACGCTCGAACCCGATAGCGACTTCATCGTCATCGACTGCCCCGGCTCGCATACGAGGCTCAGCCAGGTGGCGCATTCGCTGGCCGACACGCTGATCACGCCGCTCAACGACAGCTTCGTCGATTTCGACCTCTTGGCCCATACCGACCAGACCGGGATGGAAGTGATCGGACCCTCCGTCTACTCCGAAATGGTCTGGAGCGCGCGCCAGCTCAGGGCACAGGCGGGGCTGGCTTCCATCGACTGGATCGTCCTGCGCAACCGTGTCGGGACCCAGCGCATGGTCAACAAGGAAAAGATGGAGCACGTTCTGAAGCTCCTCTCCAAGCGCATCGGCTTCCGCATCGCGCCGGGCTTCTCCGAACGGGTCATCTTCCGCGAGCTCTTCCCGCGCGGGCTCACGCTCCTCGACCTCAAGGAAGTTGGGGTCAAGCAGCTCAACATCTCCAACATCGCCGCGCGGCAGGAGTTGCGCGATCTGATGAAGGCGCTGAAGTTGCCCGGCGTCACCATCGATTTCTGAAGCCGTCGGAACGGCACTGGCCGAACGCAGCAGCGCCGCTAGATCAGCGGCATGTCCAAGTTCAGCCCCACCCGATCAGACCTGCGCTTTCGCCTCGCCTTTTCCGCGGCGGGGCTGATCATGCTGGTCGCTGCGCTGGTATTTCGTGGTCTGCCCACCACCGCCGGCGGTTGGGAGGCGATCGGGCTCGCCACCGTCTTCTTCGCGGGCACGCTGGTGTGGACCCTCCGCAAGCTCCTGCGCAAGGAATACGGCGACGCGCCATGACACGGGGTGCCGGGGGTTTGGGGCGCAGCCCCAGGGCCTGCGTGGCTCGAACGCAGGGCGGTGGAATGCGGCCATTTAACCGCCCCACAAGATCACGCAGCGGCCCAGACCCCGATCTCCACGACGAACTCGGGCCGGGTGAAGCCCGACACGATCAACAGTGTGGAGCTTGGCAGCACCTCCACATCCGCGAGCCAGGCATCCCGCGCGGCCATGTAGCCTTTCATGTGTGCCCGCCCTGTGACGCAGGCCTGGACATGCACCACATTGACCCGCGTCATTCCCGCCTCCGCCAGGATCGCATCGATGTTGTCGAAACAGATCGCCGTCTGCGCCTCCGCGGCCTCCGGCACCGTCCCGTCGGCCCCAAATCCCAACTGCCCTGACGTGCGCATCGAGCGCGCTCCGGCCGGCACCTCCACCCCGTGGGAATAGCGTGCAAATGGCGGCGCGATGCGCTTCGGCTGCAGCGATTTCACGGCTCTTGCCCTCCATCGAAGTTCCTGCCAGAAACCATGCCAGATCTCTGGCACGGATCAACCAAGGGTCGCGTTTCGCTGAAACCTCTGAAGGGGGAGTGATGTGACATGCACGTGCTCTGCATTCGCCACAGGGATGGTTCGGAAGACGACCGCGCGACAAACTGGTGCCGCGTGCATGGCGTCAGCACGGAGATCAGTCGCCGCTTTCGCGGTGAAGTTTCCGGCGAGATGACCGGCGACCTTGACGCTGTCGTGATCTATGACGGAATGGACAATGCCTGCGACGCGGGCCGGCACCCGTCCGCGAACGAGGCGTATCGGACGGATTGATGCCGTCCAATTCCATGCCGAACAAACGATTTGCGGGTTGCGGCGCTGGCAGACGATCTCGGACAGCCATGGCAGACCCGGGGCGAGGACGCCGGAGGAGCAGGAGGCAGCATGATGCGGCATGACCGCGCGCAGGCGGACTGGCTCTATGGTTTTCTGGACCGCTTCCTTGGGCATGCCCTCACGTGACCGGGATGGCGGTGGCAGACGTGCTGGTCCCGCGCGACCTGCTGCGCGCGCCGGAGAGCTTCGGCGGCAGGCCGGACGGCGAATGCCTGCGCGGAAGACCCGTCTGGCGCGCTGATCGGCTTGTCGGACTTGAACCGCCCGAGGAGCAAGGCCGCGCGACCATCATGCTGCCACGCCTGGTCGAGGCACATTGCCACCTCGACAAGTGCCACACCCTGCACCGGCTCGGCGATGTCGGCGGCGACCTGCGGACGGCAATCGCAGCCCAGATCGAGGACAAGGAGAACTGGACCGAAGCCGACATCCTCAGCCGCGCCGAACGCGGTCTTGCCGAGCTTGTGCAGGCCGGCGTCGGCGCGGTCCGGTCGCATGTGGACTGGGGCGACAGCGCGGATCCGCCCCGGCGCCTGGCATGTCCTGACCGGCATGGGCGCGACGCACGTGCAATGGGCCGCGTTGACGTCGGTCGAGCAGATGGGCAACCCTGCCTTCGCCCGCAGCGTGGCCCGCCACGTGGCAAACGCGGGCGGTGTCCTCGGCGTTTTCCTGCTCGACCATCCGACGCGCATGATCCAGGCGGCGCTGGCAGCCACCTTCGCAAGAGGCGGATCGGCACGGCTTGATGCTCGATTTCCATGTGGACGAAGGGCTCGGCGGCCATAACGGGCTGGAGGCGATCGCCGACATGGCGCTGCAAACCCGCTTTTCCCGGCCGATCCTCTGCGGTCATGCGGTCAGCCTGATGGACCGCAGCGCGGTCGACCTCGCCCGCATCGCCGACAAGCTTGCGCAGGCCGACATCACCGTCTGCGCACTGCCCACGACGAACCTCTACCTTCAGAACCGCGGCGGCTGCACCCCGACCGACGCGGCATCACCCGTCTGCGCGAACTTGCGGCGGCCGGTGTCAGGGTCGTCGTCGGCTCGGACAATGTGGCCGATGCCTTCTGTCCGGTGGGGCATCACGACCCGATGGCGGCACTGCATCTGGGCATGTTGACGGCACATCTGGACCCTCCGCTGGGCCGGTGGTTGCAGATGGTCACCACGGATGCGGCGCGTGCACTGGGTCTCAATCCGGTCTTCATCGACGGCGCGCATCGTCGCGACCTGCTGACCTACACCGCCGACACCCTCGCCGAGGTGATCGCCGGGCGCGCCGCGCTCAAGGGAGCTGACACATGACGTCCATCTCCGGCAAGACTGATCATGTCGACTGGCCCGCCATCGCCGATGCGCTGGCTCCGGTGGACACCATCGCGGA